>NZ_FKBR01000050.1:57052-283937 GCF_900078335.1 Bordetella trematum | reverse complement strand
AGAACTCCTTAATGAGAAAATTCTACTTCTGATTCCCCCGTTTTTTAGGGGGCATTACCATCAACTGGAACACGCGCTGCACGGTATTCTTGTTGAACCCCAACAGATGCGCCACCGTTCGATAGCCAAACGACGGCGATTCTTCGATCAGCGCCTTGATGGGCGCGACAAACTGCGGATCGAGCTTTGGCGATGCCTTCACCGCCTTGTAGTAGACGGTGCGGCGAGGCACGTTGAACCAGCGGCACAGCTTGGCGATCGAGACGGTGATGCCGTCGGCTTGCAGTCCCTGGTGGATCGTCTCGATCACTTCTCGTCCTCGCCCAGCAGGGACTGCAATTTTTTTCTCGCGCGAAGCTCCAGCATCGCCTCGCCGTAGGCCTCTTGAAGGTCCTTGAGCTGGCGCTCGTACTGCTCGCGCACGTCCTGTGGATTGGCCCGCAACGCATTCTCCATGCCCCGCTTGCCATCGTCGACCCACTGTTCGACCTCTGAGGGCGACAGGTCGTATTGGCGGCTGGCCTCGGCGACGGTGGTCTTGCCTTGAATGATGTCCAGCACTAGCGCGCTCTTGCGCTTGGCCGTCCAGCGTTTGATGTCTTCTTCCATCTTCGCGCTCATCGTCATTTCCTCGATTATGACGTGAGCAGGATTACACTGGGTCATTACACTTCTTTGGTAACGCCCAGAACGCCGCAGAAAGTGATGAAATCGCTCCAAGGAAAAATGCACTTGTAAATGGAGTGGCCAGCCAACTATCTGAAATTGCTGTCCAATAATCCTTTCCATCATTTATCGGAGATATAAGTACACCCCAAAAGAACGCCCCGCCTCCACCCAAGACGCCTACCAATAAATAGCTCTGCCACGAACGATAAAGACGGAGAAAAGAATAGAGGCTCGCTAGAGCGAAAGCTGGTGGGATGTTAACTATGGTGGCAATGGTCGCCATTAATAATGAGGTCGCTGCGGTAAATGCAACAATTGAGATTTCGTTGATCTCTGGTTCTAGGGCTGCATGATACGCCCCGGTTAAGGCAAGGCATACTCCACCAACGGCGGGGCACATTGAGAACCATAGAAAAACCTTTAAACGAGGATAGTTCTTCATGGTATGCAACCTTGATTTTTTGAATAACCTAGAAGCTTGCATGTAATGACCCAGCGGAACCTGCTCAACTTATGCGGCTAAAGCGTAGGCTTGAGCCGGGGTTTCCATCTTCAGCGCCTGGTGAGGCCGTTGCTGGTTATAAAAGCGTATCCAGTCGCCAATCACGCGGCTGGGATGCTGTAGGGTTTCGAAGCGGTGATGATGTGCACATTGCTCCTTCAGAGTACGGATCACGCGTTCGACCATGCCATTCTGCTGAGGGCAGTGTGGCGTGATGAACTCCTGGCGCAGCCCGTAGCTGCGCACCAACGCGGTGTGGTCACGTGACGTAAAAACGAGTCCATTATCAGACCGAAGCAGGAACGGCGCCGGCACTCTCCCCACCGTCCCGAACCGAGCGATCAAGGCGTGTCCCAGGGCGCTGCCCGGCGTGCAGGCCTTGCCGCTGCGCGACAGATGCCAGCCCGGCAACTTGCGGGTATGGCAGTCGATGACCAGCGCCAACGTGGCCCAGCCGTCTCGGCCCGCCCAGATACGGCATAGATCGGTGGACCAACGTTCGTTCGGCGTTGTGGCCGCTGAAGGCAATGCCTGGATCCGTGGCCTGAAGCCAATCGGGCGCTTGCGCACCTGCCAGCCCTTGATCTGGAAGAAGCGCTGGACCGTGTTCTTGTTGAACCCCAGCAGCCAGGCCACCGTCCGGTACTCAAACGACGGCGACTCCTCGATCATCGCTTTAATCGGTTCGACATACTTTGGATCGACCTTCGGTGCCGACTTCCCCGGTCGGTAATACACCGTTGGACGCGGCACACCAAACCAGCGGCATAGCTTCGAGAGCGACACCTCGAAGCCTTCGGCCGCCAGGCCCTGCTGCACGCGAAGGATCATTTCCCTTCCTCGTCCAGCAGGGCTTGCAGCTTTTTTCGGGCACGCAGCCCCAACATCGCTTCGCCGTACGCTTCCTGCAGATCCTTTAGCTGGCATTCATACTGTTCCTTGGTATCCAAGGGATTGGCACGCAAGGCATTCTCCATGCCCCGTTTGGCATCATCGACCCGTTGCTCGACTTCCGACGGCGACAGATCGTACTGTCGGCTCGCTTCTGAAACCGTCGTTTTTCCTTGGATGATGTCCAATACCAACGTGCTTTTACGCTTGGCCGTCCAGTGTTTGATGTCTTCTTCCATCGTCTTGCTCATGTCGTTTTTCCGCGATTATGACCTGAGCAGGTTTTCAATGGGTCATTACAAGGGAGGTCAGCGTATAGGATCATCGTAAGGGCTTAAGTCCTCTCTTTTTCTTTGGGGCAACACCCAAGCAGCCATGAGGAGTGAAGGAATCGCGCCAAACATGAATGCGCTCAAACGGCATGGTTAACCGTGTTTTGGAAAAATGGCGTCTCACACGCTAGGGCTTTCCACTAAAAAAACGGCCTAGCCAGTTCTTTTGAACTAAGGCCGAGGTATCTGGGTAGCGCGGAGAGCGACCATCTTTGAGCAAATCGCCAGGGTAGTGTGGATGGTCTAGACAAAGTGTGTCATCGATATTGAAGGCCTTTGCCACGGCTACCGCCTCGATGCACCAGCGTCCGAAATAGGCACCTCCTTCAAAATTCTCATCGCCGAATTTGTACCAATATGGAGTGCGATGGCTTGACGGGGAAGTTGTCGGGCCAGCTTCCTTTAAACCAGTGTACCAACCATCAAGATAAGCTCTCAGAACTTTGGGTTGCTGCTCCGTGGGTGCCAAAGTAACATCGAGTAGTTTTCTATATGCCTTTGGAAAACACAGATTGTCTCCAATCTTTCTTCCAGTTTTTCGGCTGAATATCACGCTATCCAGAAGCAAATCCTCTCCCTCGTTCCCTACCAGCACTAACAAACGCTCCCACTGTTTTTCTGGAACGTCAAGGGTAAGCGCAAGACCGACTAGCCAGAAGCAAACTATGTATAAGTCAAAGTTGACTGTCCATGACTTGTGCGTATGAAACTGCTCTGGACTCCAGACCTCTTCCTCAAGCCGTCTCGACTCTTCCCAAAACTCCATGACATCGTCAAACACGGATAGCTCCGAGATGGGATCTCCACGCGAATAACGTCGTAGCGCAAGTTCATATGAGTCTTGGACAATGCCGAAAATGAACTGGGGCCGGTATCTAGGATCGCCGGGAGGGGTGAGAACAATTTGCTTGCTCTCAAATATCGCTTGCTCCCCAAATCTAATCCATTTATCCCAGTAATCCATATTTCCCAGGCGGTCTCTCTTCATTTCAGCCCCTTCAAAATCTGCAGCGTAGCCTCGTGCTTGGGAATAAACTTGCCCATTCGGTCTACTATGCCGACCGAAACGCTACCGTGTGGATCAGTATTCACAACCCAGCGTTCAACACGGCCAGCATCGAGAGCCTTTCGAATGTCACGGGCTTTTGCAACGTCACCGCCAACCGAGTCTAGGATTCGATCGAAATTGCTTTTGGCTCCGGTTAGCCAATCGTCGCTCATCTGAATGCCGTCAGCTGTGTGTCCTAACTTGGATGTCCCGAACTTGTATTCGACAACGACAAAGTCTACGTCGGGTCGATTGGTGCGATAGAGGTCATCAATTCCCTTGCTGCCTGTTCCTTGCAACCGTGCCAGTTTTTCTCCATTAGGAAAGAGATTCTTGACGGAGTGCTCTCCGAACAGCTCTCCCATGACACGCTTCTGGTCGTTAGTCAGATGCTTGAGATCCAGAAGTGGCAGACCATCCTTGCCATGGACGCCGCCACTGCGCATCAGAGCTTGGAAGGCCTGACGCTCCATGAGGTCATCCAGTGCTTTGCCCGCCAAAGGCACCCATTTCCCGCCGACGAGCTGCACTGCCTTGCCGCCAGCGAATCCAACTAATGTCCCAGCGCTAGTGTTGAATGCAATGCCACCAACATCTCCCGCGTGCAGTGTCAGTACTTCATCAACCTTGCGCTCGATAGAGTGATAGGGCAGATCGCTGACCAGCCAGTCAATGAAATCAATACTGGATTGCTTGATGCCGCCTGCTATGTCAGCGGCAACACCGGTAACCCCTTTTTCGGAAAGGTAGTTGCCAACGGCATCGAGCTTGTTGGGCAAATCCTTGGCTGCTCCAAGCGCGCCTTGCCACATCGCGCTCGCTACACCATCCGGGTAGAACCCGCCGGTCACAAGTTGGCCGGCGGCATCCACCTGTCTTACCGTTGCAGTCAGTTGCTGGAACTGCTGTTTACCCCAGCGCAGGATGTCCTGATTGGCTTGATCCAGACACCAGACATCCTTCCCACAAGCGTTGACTGCCTGGCTGAGCATACGTTTCATCTCCAGTTCGATTTGACGCTTGCCCTCGAACAGGTCCATATCACGTACCGTGTCCAGTTCATTCATCGCCGTAACGATTTGGTTCTTGCACGCCTGGACATCACCGCCTTGCTCCTCGCAGGCTTTGATGGCTTTGTTTGCTTCCTTGACTTCGGACTGTGTGAGCCAGTTGTTGTCTACTGCGGATACCGCGCTGTTGACGGCCGTGGCCACGTCCTGTCCACCCGCCAAGACGATACCCGCGACCAGACTTGTCACAAGATTGCGCCTGGCCTCCTTCTGTTCGGGCGTTTCATCAGGGTTGTCGTTGAACAGGTCGGTCAGCAGGCTGCTTGCTGCTGCGCCCAATGACCCACTGCCGCAATTTTGATTGCCGGCAGCCGAATCCGCGCAGGCCACAATGGCATGCAGTGCCGCATGCGCTGGGCTGCCTTCGCTGAGGTTCCCATCCTTGACCAGCTTTCCGATGTATCCGGCGCCTTGCTGTTGCAAGTAGTTGACCAACAGGTTCTGTGCAAACTGCGCTGAAGCGCCAGTCACGTTGCCGCCGGCCGCTGCGGCCAGCGCGGTCAACACCCGACGACCTGTGCCGCCCGGCGCCCACATCGCACTATCGTTCAACTTCTGCTGGAGAGCCGCCAGGCGTGCAGGGTCGCGCTCGCCTTCCGGTTTGGCGAGTTCCTGTTCCAGCGCCAGCGTGGCCGCAGTGGCTTCCTTGGCGCGGTTGTTGAGGAACGTGCCGGTTTCGCGCTGTAGCGCGCCCACCATCTCGAAGCCGGCCTTGATTTCCTGTTCGTTGAAGATGGGCTTGAGTGTGTTGGCGCCATCCTGGCCGGTGAACACGTCGCGGTTCAGTTCGGCCATCCTTTCATCGACCGATTTATCCGAGATTGCCTGTTGGCCGGCTTCATCGGTGATGGTGATGTTCGCACCGCTGATACCGCTGCGGGTGGTGCTGCTGTCCTTGCCGCTGGCGCCGAGCGCGACAGGCGCGGTGGCGCTGAAGTTGCGATGGGTCGGCAAGGTGGTGCCGGGCACCTGGCCGCCTGTGGCGGCCTGGCCCTGCTGGTTGGTGCCGACCCCGCCGCCCGCGCCCGGGCCGTCGCCATGGCGGGCGATTTCCTTCATGCCGCCATTGCCGACGCGGTAGCCGCCGCCCAGGCTGACGCTGCTGGCCTTGTACTCGGCGTGGTTCTTGATGTCGCCGGTGGTGAGTGTGCCGGTGGTCAAGGTATTGAGGCCGTCCTTGACCGCCTGCTCGGAGGAGGCGATGGCCGCGCCCTTGAGGTCGGTATTGCCCTTGATCTTTATCTGGAAGCCACCGTCGCCGGCCGCGATGCGCGACTGCCCGGTGACGCTGGCATAGCCGCTGTCGATTTTCTGCTTGCTGACGTTGGCGCTGGCGGAGAAGCCGGTGCCCACGGTGACGCTGCCGCCGACATTGCTGTCCTTGCTCTTGAAAGTGCTGGTGTCCTGCAGGCTCTCGATGTTGAGATTGCCGCCCATATCGGCCACGACCTGCTTGCCGCGGGCGAGCGCGCCGCGCAGGTGGGTGTCGCCGCCGGATTCCAGGGTCAGGCGGTTGCCGGCGTTGACGTGCGTGTTGGTCCAGTTGACGTCCTGGCCTTCGCCTTTGCCCTTGCCGCGGCTGACGTTGGCGGTGATGCCCAGGGAGGCGCCGCCCTGGCCGATAGCCATCGCGACGCCCATGCCTGCGCTGGAGCCGGAGCTGTTGCGCTGGGTCTCGACGGTGTTCCTGCCCGCGAGCAGATTGATATCGCCATCGGCCTTGAGGTGGGCGTTGCCGCCCGCGCTGAGGGTGCTGCCGCGCACGGTCAGGTCGGAGTCCTGGCCGGTGGCGCTGATGTGCACGTTGCCGCCCGCGGCCACGATGGAACCGGCCGCCGTGTCGTGGGTGGTGGTGGACTTGCTGTCGCTTTTGCTGGAACCAGCGGTGATGGAGAGGTTGAGGCCGCCGGCGGCCTTCGGGTCCGCGCTGACGGCGTCGTAGGCGTTGACGGCGGCAAGTCCCGTGGTGGCGGCGGCCAGCGCCTTCATCCGCGTGTCTGACGTGTTGCTGGCGGCGCTTTTCATCTGCTGGCCGGTCTGCACCGCCGAAATCACGGGTGATGTCAGGGCCACGGTGAGGCCCGATTGGCGGAACTGGCTCTCCCGGGTGCTGGTGCCGGTTATCCGCGCCTCGACGATATCGACCTTCCTGGCGTGGAGGTCGATGTCGCCCTCGGGCGCCAGCACATGGCTGCCAATCTGCTGGTAGTGATTGCCCGTCACCAGGGTGACGTTGCCTTTTGTGGAGCCGACGGTCGAGGTCGCCGCACGGGTACTGACGTCCTTGCGGTCGTTGCTCAGCATCTGGCTGCCGACGGTGAAGGCGACACCGCCGTTGTAGAGGAAGCCGCTTTTCCTGGTTTCCTTGGAGTGGCTTTCGCTGGAGGTCTCCTTGGCGGCCTGGATGGTCAGGTCGTTCTTCGCCGCGATGGCCGTGCGGGCATCGGAGACGACGTGGCTGCCGGTGGTGCTGACGTTCTGGCCTTGCACCGCCACGGTGTTGCCGCTGAAGGTGCTGGACACCGCCTTGCTTGCCTGGAGGCTGTTGCGGGTGGTCTTCTGGCTGGAGCCCAGCAGGCTCCTGGACTTGTGTTGGCGGCCTTCGCTCCAGTTGCTGGAGGTTTCCCCGGCGAGGATGTTGACGTCGCGCTGGGCCACGGCGACCAAGGCTCCTTTCTTGCTGGTGGCGTTGGCGGCGATGGCGGTCAGGTCGCGGCCGGCTTGCAAGCGCGCATCGCCTGTGGTGTCGATGCGCGTGCCGAGGTCCTGCACGTCGCCTTGCTTCAGGTAGTTGCTGGCGTTGCGGACGTTGTTCTCCTGCCCGGCCACCTTGACGGTGCCCAGCGTGAGGTCGCGGCCGGCGACGATGGCGGTCTGGCCGTCCTTGCCGTCGTTGCCAACCAGGGCCGCAGTCAGGTTCGCGTCCCGACCTGCCGAGGCGAGCAGAACGCCGCCCGGGCGGGTGACGTAGAGGCCTGCCACCCGGTCGATGTTCGTCCGGCTGAAATCGCTCAAACCCGCCTGCTTGGCGTCGCTGCGGGTGGTGCTGACGACGTTGAGGTCGCGGCCCGCCTTGACCAGCAGGGTGCTGTCGGCAGCGAAGACCCCGCCGAGGTTGTCGATATCGGTCCGGGCGCTCAGGGCCACGGCATCGCCGCTGAGGCGGCCACCCAGGTTGCGCAGGTTCTCTGCGGTGAGCTTCAGCGCCGTGCGCCCGGCGAGGGTGCCCGAGTTGACCCAATCGCCCTTGAGGTCGAGGTCGATGGCGTGGGCGGCCAGCAGGGTGCCACGGGCATCGAGGTCGCCCGGTTTTACCCGGACATAGACCTGGGGCACCAGGGCGCGGGTGGGGGTGCCGTCGGCCAGCGTGACGTCGCGCTCCACCAGCCAGACGATGTCGCTGGTGAGTTGGGCCATCTGTGCGGCGCTGAGCGCCACGCCGGGGCGCAGGTTCCAGGCCTTGGCGTAGGTGCTGCCGGCATCCAGCAGGGCGCGGTATTGCGCTTCGTCGCTGGCGTAGCCGTCGAGGAAGCGGCGACCGGTCAGCTGGCCTATCTGGTCGCGCACCAGCGTCTGTTCGTAAAAGCCGTCACCCAGGCGCTTGTGCACGCTGGCCGGCTCGTAGCCGAGCTGGGAGAGCATATAGTCGGCGCTGAGCCAGTTGCGGTAGTCGGCGAAGCGCGGGTCGGTTTCGACCAGATAGTCGCCGGCTTGGGGAGCGGCACGGAACAGGCTGTTGGCGGGTACATCGGTTTCTACTTCGATGGTCCGGATGCGTGTCGGGGCGTCGGCCCGGTCTGCGCTGGCGTTATCGCCGGTTGCCGGGCGGTGAAACGGCTGCGGGTCGGCCGGGACTTCGGTGATCGGCTGGCGGGCCATCTGACGGCCGTCCACGTTGAGGTCGCCGCCCGCGGCGTTCTGCACGACCTTGGAGACGTTGAGCGCGATGGTTTCCACCAGGTCGGCCGGGGTGTAGGCAATCTTGCCGTCCCATTTGCGCTGGTGGTAGCGCTTGAACCCACCGCGCCATTTGCTGTAGGTGTACTGGCTGGTGCCGCTCTGGCGTGTCACGTGCTCACCGGAAGCGGCCACGTTGTTCAGCCGGTCGAGGTCGCCGTGCAGGGTGCCGCCGGCGATGATCCGACTCTTGTCGTTGACCAGTTCGCTGCCGCGCAAGGTCATGTTGCCGCCAGAGCGGATAAGCGCGGGTACGCTTTCGATGACCCTGGTTTCATATACGGTCTGCGTCACGTCGTACTGGGTCCATGCGTGGACCGCTTCGCCGGTTTGCTTGTTGCGATACCGTCCGGCGCGGCTCCAGCTCTCCCAGCGGTACCCGTTCGCATTGTGTTTGTCGGGGTCGTCCTCGGGTTGGATATAGAGGTGGCGGGTGGCGCCGCCGACCTGTGCGAGTTCGGTGGCGAAGTGCAGGTTGCGATTGAGCAGACGGGCAGTATCAATCGTCAGGCCGCCCAGCGATTCGAGGGTGGCGCTGTCGTTGCGAACGAGGTCTGCGCGTCCGCTGGCCTGGTGGTTCGCGTCCAGCGTGCCGCCGATGTTGAGGGCGTCGCTGCCGCCGCCGGCGCTGAATATCAAGGCCTGTTCACGGTTGTCGATGAGGCGGGCGCCGATATCCAGCCTCAGGCGGGCAGCGATGACGGCCGCGCGGTCCGCCTCCTCGCGGTTGTTCAGGGTGCCGGCCTGGAGGGCCAGTTGGTCGCCGTAAATGCGGCCGGCGCCCACGTTGTCCAGGGTGCCGGCTTCGATGCGGGTCTGGCCGCCGTCGATCAGGCCGCGATTGGTCAGGGTGTCGCGGGCAACGACGGTGGTGCGACCTCCGTTCATCTGGCCGGTGGCGGTGTTGTTGACGTTGACGCCACGGACTTCCAGCTCGCCGGCCTGGAGAAGGCTGTGGTTCGTCAGCAGCCCGGCGGTGCTGATGAAGGCGCGACCGTTGGCGGCGACTTCCTTGAGGAGGGTGAAGTCCTGCTGGAGAATGAGGCTCAGGTCGCCCTTGGACAGCAGGCTGCCGTCGCCGCCAAGCCTGTCGGCGGTCACGTTGAGTGACGTGCCGGCGAGCAGCGTGCCCGCCGGGTTGAGGACGCGGTTGATGGCGATGTCGATGCCGCCGCCCGAGGAAACGTTGCCGCGTGTGTTGTCGAGCACGCTGTGCGCGCCCGGGTCGCGAATGCCGATGTGACGGCCGGCGGCGATGGCGCCGGCCGTGTTGTCGATGTGCTTGGCCGACAGCTCCACGGTATTGCCCTGCAGGCCAAGGGGCTTGTCGGCATCCGCGCCTTGCGTGTCGCGGTTGCGGATTTGCGCGGCGTTGACCATCAGGCCATCACCGGCGAGCACCAGGCCGCGATGGTTGTCCGCTACCCCGGACAGCTTGATGATGAGGTCATTGCCCGCCTGGATGCGGCCGCCTCCATTGTCGAGCGTGGAGGCTTCGATATCGGCGCGGGCGCTGCTGCCCAGTCGGCCACCGCGATTGTCGAGACGCTCGCTGCGGGTGCGCAGATCGCCCTGGGCGTGCGCGACACCGCTACGGTTGTCCAGGGTTGCCGCGCTCAGGCTGAGCCCTGCAGCGCTGCCCAGCTTGCCGCCTCGGTTGTCCAGCGTTCCTTCCACCGCGACCGACAGGCCGGCGGGGCCGGAGGTCTGCAGCCTGCCGCCGTGGTTGAGGAGCGCGGCTGCTGTCACGCGGGTGGCGCCGGCCGCAGCCAGGGCGCCGCCCGTATTGTCCAGCGTACGGGCCACCTCGATGCGGGTGGGTGCCGAGCCTGCCGCATGGATGATGCCGTTGCGGTTGTTGATCGAGCCTGCCTGGAGTTGCAGTGCGCCGTTGCCGGCGAGGATGCCGCCGTCGTTGTCCAGCCGTGCTTTGACCCGGATGCGGGTATCGGTCTTGTCGCTGTGCAGGAGGGTGCCGGCGCGGTTGGAAAAACCCAGCACATCCAGCGTAACGGGCCCGGCCAGGTACATCAGGCCGGCATCGTTCCCGAGCTGGCCCGCCGCGATGCGCGCATCGGCAGCGACCTTGATTTCGCCCTTGCGGTTGCCGAGGTCGCCGCCGCTGACGTCGAGCCGGCGCGCGCCGAGATGGCCGCCGTCATTGTCGAGGCCGGCGCGGGCCGTGACGTCGATCGCGCCGCCGGCCATGATGCGCCCGCCGTCGTTGTCCAGCGTGGCGGCGATGGTCAGCCTGCCTTGCGCCAGGGGCGCTGCGCCTGTGCCGGTCGTCGTCCCGGGCAGGTGGCGGCCATCGCCAGTGCCGGTGGTTTCATCGTCGACCCCGATTCCCGATGTGCCGCCGTTGCCGGTAGGCCTACCGGCATCCGGCGCGGCCAGACCGAGGCGGCCCCCACCGCGGTTGCTCAGGTGTGCTGCGCGCAGCGCGAGATCCCGGGTGCCGGTCTGCTCGATGGCGCCGCCGCGGTTCTTCAGCGATTGGGCGTTGGCCTGGATGCGCCGCGCGTTCAGCGTGCCCCGGCTGTTGTCGATGTCCCTGGGGGTCGTGACCCCCAGCTCGCGGCCGGCGCTGAGCGTGCCGGCGTTGGCGACCCCGCCGCGGGCGTCGATGCGGGTATCGGTCGCGGCCTGCATCGTACCGCTGTTTTCCAGGCGGCCATCGGCGGTGACCACCAGTTGCCCGGCCTGCGCGCCCAGCGCGCCCAGCGCGCCGGCGTTGCGCATGCCGACACCGTGCTCGGTGCCGACCAGCACGATCTTCTGGCTGTACATGCCGCCGAGCGCGCCGACATCCAGGGCGAAGGCGGGCGCCTCGCCGCGGGCGGCCTGCCTCTGTACCTTGGCGTGGTCGGCGCTGACCTCGTTGGCGCCGGTAGTGACCTGCAACTGCCGCGCCCAGATGCCGGCATTGGCTTTCACGGACCGGGCAATCAGGTCGGTGTAGTCGGTGGCGCTGGCATCCATGCCTTTGCCCTGGATTCGAATGGCGCCGCCTTGAACGCGATATCCCTCCAGTGAAGCGCCGGTGACGATGGGTTTGCCGGTGGTGAGGGTGGCACGGTCGGCGTTGATGAAGCCGCAGCCGTCGCAGGAGATCCCGGCCGGGCTGGCGATGACCAGTTGCGCGCGCTCGCCAGCCACTTCGAGATAGCCGTGCAATCGGCTTGGGTCGCTGGCGTTGACTTCGTTCAGGATGACGCGAGCCGCGCCGCGCGCCAGCCACGGGTTGCCCTGGACCCACCCGCCCAATTGCGTTTGCGTGTTGGTGCGGGAGTTGTTGAGGATGGCGCCTTGCTGTTCGACGTTGAATTGTTCGTAGGCGTTGCGCGAGACGCCGGCGGCGCTGGGTGTCTGGATGTTTACCAGGGGCACGCCGTTGGCGGCTTCGAGCACGGTCGGTCGCTGATTGCCGGGGGCTCCGGGGTCGGCAACAAGCTGGGCGTCGGCCAAGGGGACGATGAGCGCCTGGCCGAGCGCGAGCATCAGGGCGAGGCGCAGCGGATTGCGGGCGGCCATGAACCGGCGACCGGCGGCGCCCGGGTTTGCGCCGGGCCGGTTGCGGCGTGCAATGTCCGCTACCACCTGGCACAGGCCCAACGCCCGGTTGAATACGATGCGGTAGAGGTGTTTGTTCATCCCATCCCTTGCGTGGACGAAATCAGTGCGTTCTTAGTAGGACCAACTGAGCGTGAAGCCCGTGCTCAGCGAGCGGGTCTTGAAGCCCTTGGGTCTGGACAGCGGGACGCCGGCGAAGACGTCCCAATAGAAACCCTTGGCGCCGCCGCGCAGCCCGATGACTGCGCCGGCCAGGTTGCGCCCCAGGAGCCAGCGCGTGGAGGCACCGCCGACGTGGCCCTGGTCGACGCCGACATAAAGCTCCTGCCCGGCGCCGAGCAACAGGGCGAGTTCGTTGCGCCAGACCCAGCCGCGCTCGCCCATCAGCGTGAGTTCGCCGTCGAAGCCGCGCACGGTATAGTCCCCGCCGATGGCAAAGCGGTCCTGGGGCACCAGCGGTGTGCGGTCCCATTGCGCGCGCCAGCTGCCGATATAGCGGGCGCGCTGCGCACCCAGCCGCAGCGGGACGATCCACTGGATGTCGGCGGTGACGAGCTTCATCCGCGAAGTGCCTTCGCCGAAGGCTTCTTCGGGCGCCGCCATCGCATGGAAGGCGCCCGTGCCCCGGCGATAGGCGAGGCTTGCGTCGAGCGTGCTTTCGCCCAGGTACGCCCGGTGGGACAGGCCCAGCTCCCAGCCGCCGGTGCGGCGGCGCTGGACCTCGATTTCAGTGTCGTCGATGAAGTTGTTGGACTGGCGCATCCAGCCTCGGCCGTAGAGCGATGTCTTGCTTCGGGCGTCGCGATAGATCAGGCGCGACAGACGCACTTCGGCATTCTTGCTGGTGCCGCGGTACACGTAGTGCTGGCGGTATCCGGCGACAGTCTGGCGGTACGAGTAGCCGCCAATGGTGACGCCGAGGGCCCAGTAGCCGTAAGGCACGCTGTAGTGCAATGCGTAGCCCTGGCTGCCCCTGCGGTTGGCGTTGAATACGCCCTGGTTGACATTGGCGTAGAACAGGTCATTCCACATCAGGAGGTCATCAAGCGAGAGCGTGGCGCTGCCCTGGAGCCTGCCGGTGGCCTTGCTGCCGGCGTCGTCCAGCGACACGCTGATGCGAGCCGGCGGCGAGCGTTGTCGCCAGCGCACGACCAGATCGCTTTCGCCGGGACGCGCATCGAGGCCTTCGGCCGGGGTGATCTGGATATCGGCCTCGACCGTGGGCAGGCGTTTGAAATTCTCCAGCGCCTGTTCGATATCGCGCAGATCGAGCAGGTCGCCGCGCCTGGCCGGCACGGCGTTCCAGGAGGTGGCCTTGAGGGAGGTGCCGGGGGCGAAGCGGATGCTGCGCAAGCGGCCGGGCACGAGGGTGAGGGTCAGCGTGCCGGTTGTGAGATCCTGCGGCGCGGCGAGGATGCGGGTCGTGACAAAGCCGCGGGCGATGATGGCGTTCTGCACACGTGCCATGACCACGTTGATGCCAGCGGTGCCCAGGCAACGTCCCGTGGCGGGGTCATGCCTGGGGTTGGCGGCTTGCAGGGACCAGAGGAAATGGTCGGCCTCTTCGCCCGTGAGGCGGATGCGGTCTATCGGGACGCACGGCGCTTCGCTGCGGGGCAGCCTCTCCGGTAAAGGGGGCGGTGCTCGCCGTGATCGAACGTACGGCGCGGTTTCCCGCTGTTCGCGCAGCACCCGCTCGCGCGTCTGCTGGCGCAGCCATTCCTGTGGGGCGCTGTGCGGCGTCTGTGCCAGCGCCGGCGCCAGGGGTAGCAGCAAACCGGCACAGGTCCGGCGTGCCCGTCGAAGCCACGGCCCCATTTTTTCTCCCATTGCACGGGCGTGCTGCCGCGCCACGGTGGTACGTGGACGCGGTGCCTCGCTGTGACTGTTTTGTCCTGGATGGGCAGGATAAAAACGATACCGAATCGACGGGAGTCAGAGATTTCCTATGAATGGCGCTGACAAGATGTCAGGGCTGCGGTGAAAGCGATGGGGGCACGGTGGAGACGGGCGTACGCAAGCCATCTTCGGTCTGTGCGGGCTTGCCGTGCCGATTGTCGTTTCGGATCCGATGACTTGATGACGTTGAGAGATCGCAACATGTCCTGTCGGTATCCAGGCAGCAGCGCAAGCATCCCGCAACGTCTGGCGCCCTTATTGCACACCGGCAGATCGTCGCCAGGTCCGGCCTTTGGGCGCTGTAACGCAGGCGAGCTTCAGGCCACGGTGCGCAGCCAGGCCAGCAGTCGGCCCTGTGGCTGGTCGGCCTCTATGGGGTGTGGCGACAGCAGGCAGTAATGCGAGCCGTCTTCGATGAAACCCAGTGGCGCGGTCAGCACGCCGCTCTCGATATCGTCGCGCACCAGCGGCCAGGGGCCAAGGGCCACGCCCAGACCGGCGACGGCAGCCTGCAGGCTGAAATAGAAGTGCTCGAAGGTCTGGCCGTGGGTGTCAGCGCCTGGCTGGCCGCTGGCGCAGGCCCAGGTATCCCAGGCATCAGGACGGGTCTGGCTGTGCAGGCGCGGGGCATGCGGACGCAGACGGGTGGGAGGGCCCTCGAACCAAGCGCCGACGCACGCCGGCCGGCAGACAGGGCCCACCCGTTCGGCAAACAGTATTTCTGCATGGCAGGCCGGTGGCAGGGTGAAATCGTTGCGCCGGATAGCCAGATCGATGCCGTCATCAAAGCGAAACGGGCCGCCGCCGGCCACCAGATGCACGTCGATATCCGGCGCGAGCGCCTGGAACTGCGGCCAGCGCGGGATCAGCCAGCGCATCAACAGCGTAGGTTCGCAAGACAGCACCCAGCGACGCGGGCGACGCGCCTGAGCACGCAGGTCGCGCGTGGCTGCCTGCATCACGCTCAAGCCCTGCGCAACCGCCCGCGCCAGCTTGCGTCCGGCCTCGGTCAGGTAGACGCGCCGGTTGCGGCGCTCGAAGAGCGCCACGCCCAGGTCGTCTTCCAGTGTACGGACCGCCCGGCTGATGGCGGCATGGGTCAAGTGCAATTCGGCCGCAGCCTGGGTGAAATTTTCCCGTCTGGCGGCGGCCTCGAAGCTGCGCAGGGCCTGCAGGGAGGGCAGGCGGGCATCGCCAGATTGTGCGTTCAAGTTACCGTTATCGTAGCTTTTCATCGTTAGTCGCCGTCCGTCGTTTTCACTAGGATAAAGGTTTCATAGAACGAGTCCTGCCAGCATGACTGAACTGTTCGCTGTCATCACCATTACCCTTCTGGCGGTGATCAGCCCCGGGGCTGATTTCGCCATGGTCACCCGCAACAGCCTGATGCGTTCTCGCCGTGCGGGTGTGTTGACGGCGCTGGGCATCGCGGCCGGCGTGTGGCTGCATGTGTGCTACACCCTGTTGGGGGTGGGCTTGCTGATCCAGCAATCGGCCTGGCTGTTTCATGCCATCAAGCTGGCCGGGGCGGCCTATCTGATCTGGCTGGGAGTGAAGTTGCTGCGCGCCGGGCCGGCGGCAGATACGCCGGCAGCGGGCGGCGAGGCCCCGATGTCCGATTGGGCGGCCTTGCGCACCGGGTTCCTGACCAATGCGCTCAACCCCAAGACGACCCTGTTTATCGTCAGCCTGTTCATGCAGGTGATCCAGCCCGGCACGCCGCTGGCGATCCAGCTGGGCTATGGGGCCTTCATTTCGTTGGCGCACGGGCTGTGGTTCACGCTGGTGGCCCTGTGTTTTTCCAGCACCGTGGTACGTGCCCGCCTGCTGGCTGTGCGCCATGTGATAGATCGCATCTTCGGCGGCCTGCTGGCTGGCTTGGGCGTGCTGCTGATGCTGATGCGCCAGCAGCGCTGAAAGGCCTTAGCTCAGGCGTCCTTCCTCGATGGCATGGCAGGCCACTACGCCGTCGCCCGCCGGCAGGCTGAGTGGCGCCTCCTGCTTGCAGCGCGCGTTGGCATAGGGGCAGCGCGGGTGGAAGGTGCAGCCCGTGGGCGGGTTGAGCGGGTTGGGGACTTCGCCGGCCACGGCCGTGCGTGGCTTGCCGGCGCCATGGATGTCGGGAATGGCCTCCAGCAGCATGCGGGTATACGGATGGCGCGGATGGGCGAACAGCGCATCGCGGCTGGCGACCTCCACCAGCCGGCCGAGATACATCACCCCCACGCGGTCGGCCACGTGGTGCACCACCGCCAGATTGTGCGAGATGAAAAGATAGGTCAGGCCGAGCTGGCGCTGCAGGTCTTTCATCAGGTTGAGCACCTGGGCCTGCACCGAGACGTCCAGCGCCGAGGTGGGCTCATCGCACACCAGGAACTCCGGCTTGACCGCCAGCGCCCGGGCAATCGAGATGCGCTGGCGCTGGCCGCCGGAAAATTGGTGCGGGTAACGGTTGCGGTCTGCCGGATCCAGCCCCACCTGAGCCAGCAGTTCGCCTGCGCGCTGGCTGCGTTCGGCTGCGCTCATGTGTGTGTGGGTCAGCATGGGCTCGGCGATGATGCGACCGACCCGCCAGCGCGGATTCAGGCTGGCGAAGGGGTCCTGGAAAATCATCTGCAGACGGCTGCGCAAGGCGCGCCCGCTGCGGCCTTGCATGTCGGACAGCGGCTGGCCGTCGAACTGGATGTCGCCGCGGGTCAGGCTGTACAGACCGACCAGCATGCGCGCCACCGTCGACTTGCCGCAGCCCGACTCGCCGACCAGCGCCAGGGTCTCGCCGCGCGCGATCTCAAACGATACCCCGTCCACGGCGCGCAGCATGACGCGCGGGCGGCGCGCCAGCACGCGCTCCAGCCAGGGCGGCGAGACGTCGAACCAGCGCGCAGCGTCTTGCACTTTCACCAGGGGCTTGGTCATGCCGCGACCTCCTCTTGCAGCAGCCAGCAGGAGGCGCTTGAAACGCCGTCGCCCATCAGTTCGGGGCGCTCGCGCGTGCAGCGCCCGATGCGCCGGTTGCAACGCGGATTGAAAGCGCAGCCGGGCGGGATGGCGTTCAGGCGCGGCATGCTGCCGTCGATCTGCACCAGACGCTCGACCTGGCCGTCCAGCGTGGGGATCGAGCCCATCAGCCCGGCCGTATAGGGGTGGCGCGGGCGATGGATCACCTCGGCCACGGGGCCGATCTCGGCCAGCCGGCCGGCATACATGACGGCCACGCGATCTGCCGTCTCGGCGATCACGCCCATGTCGTGGGTAATGAGCATCACGGAAGCGCCCTGTTCGCGGCAGAGCTTCTTGAGCAGTTCGATGATCTGCGCCTGGATGGAGACATCCAGCGCGGTGGTGGGCTCATCGGCCACCACCAGCTTGGGTTCGGCGGCCAGCGCCAGGGCGATCACCACCCGCTGCCGCATGCCGCCCGAGAACTGGTGCGGATAGTGGTCGATGCGTTCGCGTGCGGCCGGGATGCCGGTGGCGGCCAGCAGATCCACCGCGCGTTCGGTCGCCTCGCGGCGGCTCAGGGGCAGGTGGGTCATGATGGTTTCGACCAGTTGGCGGCCCACCGTGTACAAGGGGTTGAGCGAGGTCAGCGGATCCTGGAACACGGCGCCGATCTGGCGGCCCCGCACCTGACGCATGCGTTCTTCGGGCAGATCGTCGATACGGCGGCCTTCAAGCAGGATCTGGCCACCGCTGATGCGCCCCGGCGGCTCCAGCAGGCCGATGATGGCGGCGCCCGTGAGCGACTTGCCGGCGCCGGACTCGCCCACCACGCCCAGGATTTCACCGGGCGCGATGGAGAACGAGACATCATCCAGGGCCTTGAGGACGCCGCGTCGGGTCGGGAAGGAAACCGACAGGTTCTTGACTTCGAGCAGTGCTGTCATGGCCACCTCAGTTCAAGCGCGGATTGAGCGCATCGCGCAGCCAATCGCCCAGCAAGTTGACCGACAGCACCAGCAGCACCAGCGCCGCGCCGGGGAAGATCGTGATCCACCACTCTCCCGAGAAAAGGAAGTCATTGCCGATGCGGATCAGGGTGCCCAGCGACGGGGCGGTGGGAGGAACGCCGACGCCCAGAAAGGACAGCGTGGCCTCGGTAATGATGGCCGTGGCCAGGTGTACCGTGGCCAGCACCAGCACCGGACCCAGCACATTGGGCAGGACGTGGCGGAACATAATCACAGGCGAGGACACGCCGATCACGCGTGCGGCCTGGACATATTCGCGGTTTTTCTCGACCAGCGTCGAGCCGCGAACGGTGCGCGCATACTGGGGCCAGCCGGCCAGCGCGATGGCGCCGATCAGCACCGGGAAGGCAATGATTTCATGCATGTCGCGCGGCACGGCGGCCCGTGCCACGCCATCGATCAGCAGGGCGATCAGGATGGCGGGAAAAGACAGCTGCACATCGGCGATGCGCATGATGAGCGCATCGACCCGTCCGCCGACATAGCCGGAGATCAGCCCGAGCACGATACCGATCAGCATCGACAGCAGCACCGAGGCCAGGCCGATCAGGAGCGATACCCGTGTGCCGTACAGGATGGCCGAGAACAGGTCGCGCCCCTGGCTGTCGGTGCCCAGCAGGTAGTTGCTGGTTCCCGAGGGCTCCCAGGCCGGCGGCAACAGCGCGTCCAGCAGCTCCACCGAGGTCAGGTCAAAGGGGTTGTGCGGGGCCACCCAGCCGGCGCCGAAAGCGCCCACCAGCATGAGCGCCAGCACCACGGTAGCGATGATGGCCACCGGCGCGTGGCGCCAGGACCAGAACAGATCGCTGTCCCACCAGCGTTTGAGCAAGGCTTGCATCAGTGCCCCCCTCCTTGGCGCGACAGACCGCTGCGCAGGCGCGGGTCCACCACGAAATACAGCAGGTCCACCACCAGGTTGATGGCCACGAACACCAGCGCGATCAGGCACAGATAGGCGGCCATGACCGGAATGTCGGCGAACTGCACGGCCTGGATGAACAGCAGCCCCATGCCGGGCCACTGGAATACGGTTTCGGTGACGATGGCGAAGGCGATGATGCCGCCCAGTTGCAGGCCGGTGATGGTGATGACCGGCACCATGGTGTTCTTCAGGGCGTGACCGAAGTGGATGGCGCGGCGCCGCAGCCCCCGGGCCCGGGCAAACTTGATGTAGTCGGTGCGCAGCACCTCCAGCATTTCCGAGCGCACCAGGCGCAGGATGAGGGTCATCTGAAAGAGCGACAGCGTGATGGCGGGCAGGATCAGGTGCTTCCAGCCTGAGGCCGTCAGCAGTCCCGTGCTCCACCATCCCAGCGCGACGGTCTCGCCGCGTCCGTAGCTGGGCAGCCAGCCGAGCTGGACGGAAAACACCAGGATCAACAGGATGCCGATGAGAAAGGTCGGCAGCGACACCCCCAGCAAGGAGATCGTCAGCACCAGTTGCGAGAGCAGGCCGTTGCGCCGCAGGGCGGTGTAGACCCCGAGCGGCAGACCCACCACCAGCGCCAGGATGGCTGCCGCCAGGGAGAGCTCCAGCGTGGCGGGCAGCCGGCTCTTGATGAGGTCGGAGACGGGTTCGCTCTGGCGCAGCGACATGCCGAAATCGCCATGCAGGGCATTGCCGACGAAGCGGGCGAACTGTACCGGAGGCGAATCATCGAGGCCGAGCCGGGCGCGCAGCTCGGTGCGCTCGGCATCGGTGGCGTCCTGGCCCAGCATGATGGTCACCGGATCGCCGACGTATTGAAACAGCACGAACGCCAGCAACGCGACGGTCACCATCACCGCGGCGGCCTGCAGAAGGCGGCGCAGAACAAATGCAAACATGGAATATCACCGCTAGGCGCGGCAACCCGGACCCGCGGGCCGCCGCGCGTGAAACACGAGACGGATCAGTTGACCTTGACCCAATCGGCGACCAGGCGGTTGTCGGCCCGGTGCACCACGTCTACGTTCTTGCGCATCGCCCAGGGTATGACCTGATCGTGCAGCGGGATGTGGCCGAACTCCTTGGCGTGCACCTCCAGCACTTTGTGGATATCGGCGTCGCGTTTGGCGGCGTCGGTTTCGGTCTTGATGCCGTCGATGATGGCGTCCAGGTCCTTGTTGCTGTAGTTGCCCAGGTTGTACATGCCGTCGGCGCCTTCCCCCTTGCTGTGGATCAGGTTCTGCAGGGTGTACATCGCGTCGAAGGTGGGCACGCCCCAGCCAAACAGGAATGCGCTGGTGTCATGCGATTGCACCTTGGGGAAGTAGGTGGCGCGCGGCATGGTGTTGAGCGATGCCTTCACGCCGACCTTCGCCCACATGCCGACGACCGCCTGACAGATGGCTTCGTCGTTGATATAGCGGTTGTTGGGACAGTCGAGCGTGAAGTTCAGCGTGCCGTCATAGCCGGCATCCTTGAGCAGTTCCCGTGCCTTGGCCGGGTCGTAGGGAACGCGCTTGTGCAGGTCTTCGGTCCAGCCGTGCACCTGGGGTGCGATCATGGTGCCGGTGGGCGCCGACAGACCGCGCATCACGGCGCGCTTGATGGCATCGACGTCGATGGCCCGATAGAGCGCCTCGCGCACGCGCACGTCCTGGAAGGGGTTCTTGCCCTTGATGTTGGAGTAGCGCAGCTCGGGGTTCTTCTGGTCGAAGCCGAGGTAGATGGTGCGGTACTCGTTGCCTTCGACCACCTTGGCCTGCTGGCGCAGGCGCTCCAGATCCTGGGCGGCGGGATCAAGCACGAAGTCGATCTCGCCGGACAGCAGCGCAGCGGTGCGGGTGGCGTTCTGCTTGATGGGGGTGAAGACGATTTCGGTGACGTTGCCGATCTTGTCTTTCTTGTTCCACCAATCGGGGTTCTCTTCGAACACGGTGCGAACGTCGACCTCGCGGGTTTTGAGCTTATAGGGGCCGGTGCCGTTCGTGTTGCGCGTGGCGAAGGTTTCTTCCTTGTTGACGAAGTCCTGGGGTTGTTCGACCTTGTGCTTTTCGGCCCAGGCCTTGTTCATGATGAACACGTTGGGCAACTGGCGCAGCAGCACCGGGTTGGGAGCGCTGGTCTCGATTTCGATGGTGTGGTCATCGAGCTTGCGCGCTTCCTTGATGCCGGTGGTGTAGGCCTTGTAGTTGGAGGTGGGCGCCATGGCGCGATGGATGGAGAAGACCGCGTCATCGGCGGTGAAATCCGATCCGTCGTGGAATTTCACGCCCTCGCGCAGCTTGAAGCGATACAGCGTGGGCGAAACCTGGGTCCATTCGGTGGCCAGGGCGGGAACCACCTTGAAATCGGCGTCATAGGCAACCAACGGCTCATAGACGTAGCTGTTGGCGGCGATGGTCATGCCTTCGTTCTGGGAGTGGGGGTCCATCGTCAGGATGTCGCCCTGGGCGGCCCATCGGAAGGTCTTGGCCTGGGAGAGGCCGGGCATGGCAACCGCGGCGGCGATGGCCAGCGCAAGCAGAGTACGGCGCATAAGGGTTCCTGACGTTAGGCTGAATTGTGGAAAATATTGCCGCACTGCCAAATGCAGCGTCAATCCAGGGTTTGTGCTCATAGCCGCCCAGCATCCGCAGTTTTGGATTGCGGCGCAACCATATGGATATAAGCGAAGGCGCGCACTATGCCGTGCGCCGTCGCGGCCGTCGTACTTGGTCGAATAGTTCGGCCGAGGGCACTTTCGGGTGGGAGCGGGGCCCCGGCGGGTCAGTCGGCCGTGGCCTGGCAGTCCGGCGCCAGCGCCAGGAAGCGTTCGATGGGCTGCACGGCCTGGCGTTCTCGCAGGCAGTACAGGTACTCATGCATCATCACCGTGCAGTCGCTCAGTTCGAGCGCGGCCAGCTGGGGGTGGGGAGGCACCTCGCTGGCCGGGATCAGGCTCACGCCCAGCTTGCACAGGACTGCCTGGCGGATGGCTTCTCGGCTGCCGATCTCGAGCGTGCGCGATGGCGCCACGCCCGCCTGCGTCAGCGTGTCTTCGGTCAGCTGGCGCGTCATGGAGCCGGGTTCGCGCAACAGCAGGGTATGCGATTCCAGGGCTTGCAAAGGCGCGCGTTGAAGGCGGGCCAAGGGGTGTTCGCGGTGCACCACCAGGCGCATCGGGTCGGCCGCGATGGTGCGGCGGTACAGTTGCGGGTCGTCGACCGCATAGGCGGAGGTGGCGACCTCGATGTGATATTCGCGCAGCGCTTGCAGCATGCCCTGGGAGTTGCCGATGGACAGCGACAGCTCGATGGCGGGATAGCGCTGGTGATAGCGCTGCACCGTGTCCATGATGTAGTAGGGGCCGGTGGCGCCGATGCGCAACGTACCTTCGCGAAGCTCGCTGGCATCACGCAGGCGGAACTCGATTTCGGTCTCCTGCAGCATGAGGCGCTCGACCTGTGGCATCAGGCGGTGACCGGCATCCGAGAGCCGCAGGCTGCGGCCTTGCCGATGGAACAGCTCGATGCCGTAACGCGATTCCAGCTGGCGCAACTGGCTGGTGACCGTGGGTTGGCTGACCCCCAGCTGGCCGGCGGCCTTGGTGACGGAGCCGCAGCGGGCGACGGCATAGAAGGATTTGAGTTCGGCGACGAGCAAGAGATCCGGGCGCGCGCAAGCGCTGAAAAGTTCCAGGCCGTCAGTTGAACAAAAAAACGTGATGCTTTTATTACTGCATTTGTGCGGACTGTCATAGACAGTCAATGCTAGCCCTTGATACTAGCCGTCGGGCATGGTGCCCGAGACAGGACAAGGGAAGGTAATGAGCCAGGCACAAGACACGTTTTTGTCGATACGCAATCTGGAGAAGCGCTTCGGCGGCCATGTGGCGCTCGATGGCGTATCGCTGGATGTGCGCGCCGGCGAACTGGTTTGCCTGCTCGGGCCGTCGGGCTGCGGCAAGACCACGCTGCTGCGCGCCATCGCCGGCCTGGATGTCCAGGATGCCGGAACGATCATGTTGTGCGGGCGGGATATCTCGCATGCTGCGCCCGCCCAGCGCGACTACGGCATCCTGTTTCAGTCGTATGCCTTGTTTCCCAACCTGACGGTCGAGCAGAACGTGGCCTACGGGTTGAGCTCCCGGCGCGCGCATCGCCCGCATGTGGCCGCGCGCGTTCAGGAGATGCTGGATCTGGTGGGGCTTGCGGGTGCGGCGGGCAAGTATCCCGGGCAGCTCTCGGGCGGTCAGCAGCAACGCGTGGCCCTGGCCCGTGCACTGGCGCCGGCGCCTTCGCTGCTGCTGCTGGACGAGCCGATGTCGGCGCTCGATGCGCGGGTGCGGGCGCATTTGCGCGCCGAGTTGCGCGCCCTGCAGCGCCGCCTGGCGATCACCACGCTGATGGTGACCCATGACCAAGAAGAGGCCATGGAAATGGCCGATCGCATCGCCGTCATGCATGGCGGGCGCATCGAACAATACGGCACGCCCAGACAACTTTATCGCGAACCGGCCACCGCCTTCATCGCCGATTTCGTCGGGCAGGCCAACTGGCTGGAATATCAGCGCGTTGATGACGATCATGTCCGGGTCGGACGGCAGGTATTGCAGGTGGCCGCGGCGCCGCGCGGCGAACAGGGGCGTCTTTTCGTGCGTCCGGAGGCCTTGCGGCTGGCGCGCGCCGAGCAGGCCGGCGGCGCCAATGTGTTGCTGGCCGATGTGCAGGATGGCGTCTTTCTGGGCAGCCACTACCGCCTGACCCTGAGCATCGACGGCATGCACGGGCAGGTGCTGCAGGCCATGGTCGCCGCCGAGCAGGGCGATGCCTTGCTCAAGCCGCACGCGGCCGGCCGCTGCTGGGTGGAGCTGCCGCGTGAAGCGCTGTGTTCCTATGCTTGAGGCCCGCCGCGACATGACTGCCGTTTCCGTGCCGCTGCGCCGCGCCCTGCCGGGCTGGCTCGGGCGCAGCGCCATCGCGGGCGGCCAGGGCGCTTATGCGCTGGGCCTGCTGATCTTTCTGGCCTTTCCACTGTTCGCCATCCTGGCCCGCGCGGCGACCGGCCCCAATGGGGGCCTGACGCTCATTCATCAGATCATCGTGCAAGGCGACTTCCTTGCCATGGTCGGGCGCAGCCTGGCTGTGGGCCTGACGACGATGGCGCTGGTGCTGCCCTGCGCCTACGCCTTCGCCTATGGCCTGACGCGCACCCGCTTGCCGTTCAAGCGCGGCTTGCGCACGCTGGCGTTGCTGCCTTTGCTGGCGCCTTCACTGCTGCCGGGGATCGCGCTGGTCTATCTGCTGGGCAACCAGGGATTGCTCAAACCCTTGAGCGGTGGCGCCACCATCTATGGTTTCTGGGGCATCGTGGCCGGCGAGGCGTTCTACACCTTTCCGCATGCGCTCATGATCCTCGTGACGGGACTGAGCGTGGCCGATGGGCGGCTGTACGATGCCGCGCGCGCCATGGGCGCCGGGCCGCTGCGCACCTTCCTGACGGTGACGCTGCCGGGCACGCGTTACGCGGTGTTTTCCGCATGCTGCCTGGTGTTCACGCTGGCTGTCACCGATTTCGGCGTGCCCAAGGTCGTGGGCGGGGACTACAACGTGCTGGCGGTCGAAGCCTACAAGGCCGTCATCGGGCAGCAGGACTTCTCCAAGGGCGCGGCCATCGGCCTGATGCTGCTGGTGCCCGCCGTGCTGACGTTTGCGCTGGACCGGCGGGTGCGGGCGCGTCAGGGCGCCGGCCTGAGCGGGCGCTCGCAACGCTATGAGCCGGGCAGCAACCGTCGTCGCGATGCCGCCTTCCTGGGCGTGTGCGCCGTGGTCGTGCTGGCGCTGGCTGCGCTGGTCGGCGTGGCGGTGTGGGCATCCTTCATCAAGATGTGGCCCTACAACCTGTCGCTGTCGCTGCGCTCCTATGACTTCGACAACATGGATGGCGGAGGCTGGCAAGCCTGGCGCAACAGCGTGACCCTGGCGGCGTTGACGGCGCTGGTCGGAACGGCGCTGGTGTTCACCGGCGCCTGGATGATGGAGAAACTGCCGGCGCGCGGCGCGGCGCGCCCCTTGCGTACCCTGACCGGCTTGCTGGTGCTTACGCCGATGGCGGTGCCCGGACTGGTGCTGGGCCTGGGCTACATCTTCTTCTTCAACAGCCCGGACAATCCCCTCAACGGGCTCTACGGCACCATGACCCTGCTGGTGATCTGCACCGTGGTGCACTTCTACACCAGCGCGCACCTGACCGCCGTGACCGCGCTGGGCGGTCTGGACCCCGAGTTCGAAGCCGCCGCCGCCGCGCTCAAGGTCAATGCCTTGACCACCTTCTGGCGCGTCACCTTGCCGATCTGCCTGCCGGCCGTGCTGGAGACGGCGCGCTTTCTGTTTGTCTCGGCCATGACCACGGTGTCGGCCGTCGTGTTCCTCTACAGCCCCTCGACCATGCTGGCCGCCGTTGCGGTGCTCAACATGGACGACGCCGGGGCCATCGGCCCGGCCGCCGCCATGTGCGCGGTCATCATGGCCACGTCCGCCTGCGTGTCGTTGTTGCTGCACGCGGCCAGCCATGGACTGCTGCGTCGTGCCCAGGCATGGCGTCAGGCGTCGGGCGTTTCTTCCCCATCTGGAAAACCATGAACGCACTACCTACCCGGCTTGAAGCCGTGATCTTTGATTGGGCCGGCACGCTGGTCGACTTCGGCTCTTTCGCTCCGACGCGGGTGTTTGTCGAGGCCTTCGCCCAGTTCGGCGTGAATCTGACTCTGGCGCAGGCGCGCGGCCCAATGGGCATGGGCAAGTGGGATCACATCCGCAGCCTCTGCAATCTGCCGGCCATCGCCGAACAGTATCGCGCACGCTTTGGCGTCGATCCCGACGACGCTGCCGTCACGGCCATCTACGAGCGTTTCCTGCCCATGCAGCTCGAAAAAGTGGCGCAGTATTCCGATCTCATTCCGGGCGCACTGCAGACGGTGCAAGCCCTGCAGGCGCGTGGGCTGAAAATCGGCTCTTGCTCGGGCTATCCCCTGACAGTGATGCAGCGCGTGCGCGAGCGTGCCCGCGCCGAAGCCCTGGACCTGCCGCTGGTCGTGGCCAGCGACGAGGTGCCGCGTGCGCGCCCGGCTCCGGCCATGGCGCTGCAGAACGTCATCCAGCTCGGGCTGGCCGATGTGGCCGGTTGCGTGAAGGTCGACGACACGGCGGTTGGCATCGAAGAAGGCCGGCGGGCGGGGATGTGGTCCGTGGGCCTGCTGCTCTCCGGCAATGCCGCCGGCCTCACCCTGGACGAATATCACGCGCTCGACGAGGCCGGCCGGCTGGCTGCGCGCGAGCGTGCCAGCGCGGTCCTGGCCCCGGCGGCGCCGCATTACCTGATCGACAGCGTCCAGGCCTTGCCCGGGGTGCTCGATGACATCGCCGCACGCCTGGCGCGCGGGCAACGGCCTTGACGCGTTGCCGCTCCCGGACGCTTTTTTCCTTATTCCTTTTCCCCTCGACGGAGTCTCTCCTCATGTTCCGACCCATCCTGAAGCAGGTATGCGCCATGCTGGCCCTGGCCAGCGCCCCGGCCTTGGCCGCGCAGACCGACATCACGGTCTACACCGCCCTGGAAGCCGATCAGATCAAGGCCTACCAGGCTGCCTTCGAACGGGAGTATCCCGACATCAAGATCCATTGGGTGCGCGACTCCACCGGCATCATCACCGCCAAGCTGCTGGCCGAGAAGAACAACCCCAAGGCCGACGTCGTCTGGGGGCTGGCCGGTACGTCGCTGGGCCTGATGGACAAGGAAGGCATGCTTGAAGCCTATGCGCCCAAGGGGCTGGACCAGATCTCGGCCAACATGCGCGACAGCCGCGAAGTGCCGGCCTGGGTCGGCATGGATGCCTTCACCGCCACCATCTGCTTCAACACCATCGAAGCCGAAAAGCAGAAGCTGCCCAAACCCACCTCCTGGCAGGACCTGACGCGTCCCGAGTATGCCGGCAAGATCGTGATGCCCAACCCGGCCTCCTCGGGCACGGGCTTTCTCGACGTGAGCGCCTGGCTGCAGATGTTCGGCGAAGAGAAGGGCTGGGCCTTCATGGATGGCCTGCACAAGAACATCGGCAGCTATACGCATTCCGGCTCCAAGCCCTGCAACCTGGCTGCGGCCGGCGAGTTCCCCATCGGCATCTCGTTCGACTATCGCGGCGCAAAACTCAAGGCTGACGGTGCGCCGATCGAATTGATTTTCCCGTCCGAAGGGCTGGGCTGGGAAGTCGAGGCGACGGCCATCATGCGTGGCACCAAGCATCCCGAGGCCGCGCGCAAGGTGGCCGATTTCTCGGCCAGCCGCGCAGCCAACGAACTGTACAAGGCCAACTTCGCGGTGCTGGCCATTCCGGCGGTGGCCACCTCCAATCCCAATCTGCCTGCCAACCTGGCCGAGCGCATGATCAAGAATGACTTCGTGTGGGCCGCGACCCAGCGCGAACGCATCCTGGCCGAATGGGCCAAGCGCTACGACGGCAAGTCGGAAGCCAAGAAGCCCTGAGGCCGAAGGCTTGACTCCCGAGCGGCGGCGATGGGCTGCCGCTCGGGGGCGCACTGCAATGCGAATACGAGAAATCCAAGATGAAAAGCTTTGATGTCGTGGTGGTGGGCGGTGGCATGCTGGGCGTGGCCCATGCCTGGGCCTGCGCCCGCCGCGGACTGTCGGTGGCGCTGATCGAGCGCGCCCATCAGGCGCATGGCGCCACCATCCGTAATTTCGGCCAGGTGCTGGTGACTGGCCAGGCCCCTGGCGAAATGGCTGGGCTGGCCCGTCAGACCCGCCAGCTTTGGCTGGAACTGGCTGCGGGCGCGGGTTTTCATGTGCGCGCCAACGGCAGTCTGGTGCTGGCGCGCACGGCGCTGGAGCGCGAGGTTCTGGAGGAATTCGCCAGCGAACGCATGGTGGCCGAAGGCTATGCTGCGCAACTGCTCAGCCAGCGTGAGCTCTCGGCCTGTTTCGGCGGCCGGCTGGATCACCATTGCGCCGCGCTGCGTGGCTTCGACGATCTGCAGATCTACTCGCGCGAGGCGCTGCCGGCGATCACGGCCCATCTGCAGACGCTGGGCGTGACGCTCATGTCCGGCACGTTGGTGCAGCGAGCGGCGCAGGGCGAGGTGCACACCACGGCGGGGGTGTTGCGGGCCGATCATGTCTTTGTCTGCCCCGGGCATGATTACCTGACGCTGTGGCCTGAGCTGTTCGCTCCGCTCGGCCTGGAGCTCAGCCGCCTGCAGATGCTGCGCGTGGCCTTTGCACAGGATGGTTTTGACCTTGACCGGCCCTTGCTCACGGGGCTGTCCTGTGTGCATTACGGGGCCTTCTCCGATCTTCCCAGCGCCCGCCGGCTGCGGCAGGAATTCGAGGCGCGCAGTCCTTTCCTGATGCGCGAAGGCATTCACCTGCTGATCAGTCCCACGCCCGGCGGCGAACTCATCATCGGAGACTCGCATCGCTACGGCGCCGATGCGCCGCCTTTCAACGACGAGTCGATCGACGAGGCATTGCTGGCGCTGGCCCAGCAGGCGCTGGGCGCGCGCCTGCTGGTGCGTGAGCGCTGGCAGGGCGTCTATGGCGCGCATGGGCCGGCGCCTTACTCGGTGATGCAGGCTGACGCGCAGACTACGGTCGCCGTGATGCATTCGGGCGTAGGCATGACGGTCGGCCTCGCGATCGCCGAGCGCGCGGTGGCGGGCGCGTTGGGCCACTGACCCGTCCGGTTTTCTGCGGGGCGGCGCTCAGCGTGGCCAGACCAACCTGCCCAGCAACAGCAGGCCGGCCAGGGCCAGCACCGCCCCGCAGCTGCGCTCCAGCAGGGGCAGCCAACGATTCCATTGACGCAGCCGCTGCGGCTGGCCTATCAGCGCCGCAATGGCCAGGTCCCAGCCCAGGACCACGCTGACCATCCACAAACCGTAGCCCAGGCGTTGCGGCCAGGGAAGCTGGGGGCCGAGCAAGGCGGCCAGGCTGGCATAGAACAGGGCATTCTTGGGGTTGAGCAGGCCACAGGCCAGTCCCATGGCGAAGGCGCGAATGGCCCGGGAGGGCACGCCGCTGGCCGGCACGGGAAGCAGGGCGCTGCGTCCCGCATGGTGCAGAAACAGCGCTCCCAGATAGAGCAGGTAGGCGCCGCCAACCGCCTGCAGGACAAGAAATCCGGGGCTGCCATCCTGCAGCAACCCGGCGCCGCTGAAGGCCAGCAGGATGAACAGCCCGTTGGCCAGGGCGATGCCGCTGCACACGGCGCAGGCCGTCCGCCAGCCGTGGGCCAGGACGCTGCGGGCGATCAGGAAAAAGTCGGGGCCGGGCGACAGCAGCGCCAGGAAATGTGCCGAGGCGACAAGCAGAAAGGAAGCCATGGGAAGACGTTGGACATCATGCACGAACCGTCAGTCTGCCCAGGCGCGAGCCGCCTGTATTGAAGGAAATTGCAGGGCGCGCCGTCTTGCGGGTCAGGCGCGATACTGGCCCGGGGTGACGGCGGTATGCGCCTTGAATACGCGTTGAAAATGGCTTTGATCAGCAAAGCCCAGGTTCTGCGCGATCTCGGCCAGCGGCTGCCCGGCGCGCAGCCATTCGCGCGCCACGATGACGCGTTGGTCCAGCATCCAGGCGTGCGGTGGCAGGCCGGTGAGGCGGCGGAAGGCGCGGATGAGCTGAAACTGGCTCATGCCGCCCAGCGCCGCCAGATCCGGCAGCGTGGGAGAGTCGCCTGCCTGCGCGCGCAGTGCGCTCAACAGCGGGTCGAGCGTCGCACTGTCGGGCGGGCCGGGTAACTCATGGGCTGGTGCATCCGCCAGCCGGGCGAGCAATACGATCAGCGCGTCGGTCTTGCGCGTCGGGGCGGCATCGGAAAACAGCAGGCGATTGACGCGACAGAAGTACCGGTAACTGGCCGGGTCATTGAGAATGCGTGCGCCCTGAGCCCGCCATCCATGGCGCTGCGCCCAGGCAGCTTCCAGGTGTAGCATCTGGTAGCTCCAGGGCTGGCCTGGCGGCGGGTTGCAGGCGTGCACCTGGCCGGCTGCCACGATCACCAGGCAGCCAGGGGCCAGCCACTGGTCCTGCGACCCTGCGCCACTGAAACGGCTGCGTCCGGCATCGACGGCGCCGATGGAGAGCGTGGCGTGGCTGTGCGGCCGGTAGCAGGCCCGGCTGTCGATGGCGCGGCGGCTTTCGGCGAAAGGCAAGGCGGCATCGCGCCAGAAGCGAGCCAGGCCGGGCATTCAGGCGCCGATGCCGCGTGCCACCAGCGTGGCGCACAGCGCGATGGCGATCAGCAGATGGGCAGCCCACATGACCCAGCGACGGGTCTGGGCGATGGCCTGTGGCGTGGGCAGAAAGGCGGGATCGCGCCGGATGGCATCGCGCCAGCGCAGATAGGTCAATGTCGGTTTGATCGAACAGAGGCCGATCAGGATGAAGAGCGCCACCTTGGCATGGAACCACAGGTTGATCATGTAGAAGAAGCCGCCCTTGGCGCCGAAGGCAAAGCGCAACCCGCCGGTGACAAGCGCCGCCAGCAGGGCCAGCAGATAGAAGCGGTCGTAAGTCACCAGCCGTGCCACGCCTTCGCGAGTCAGGCTGGGGCGCAGCATGACCGATTCGGCGGTGATCAACATGATGACGAGAAAAATGGCGAGAAAGTGCAGCCAGGCCAGCAGTGCGTCTTGCAGCATCGGGAGATCCTTGCAGGTGGCCGGCGGAGGCAGGCCATCGGCTGCTTTTTACCCGAAAACGCCGCCCCGGGCGATACGGGGCGGCAGGGCTGGCGGTTCAGGGCGTGGCCCAACGCCGCAGCAGGTTGTGATAGACGCCGGTCAGGGTGATGGCGCTGGAGCAACCGTGTCCCAATTGGCCGCCCACTTCCTGGATGGCGCCGTCGAGCTCGAACAGCAGCGTGCGCTGGCCGTCGTCGCGCACCAGGCTCTGGATCCAGAAGAAGGCCGCCACCCGCTCGCCCCGCGTGACCGGGGTGACGCGATGCAGACTGCTTGCCGGGTAGAGCACCATGTCTCCGGCGGGCAGTTTGACCTGGTGCTCGCCGTAGGTGTCCTGGATGATGAGTTCGCCGCCGTCATAACTGCCGGGATCGCTCAGAAAGAGCGTGGCGGACAGATCGGTGCGCAGCCCTTTCGCCTCGCCCGGAGGATAGCGGATGGCGTTGTCGACATGGGTGCCGAACGCCTCGCCGGCGGCGTAGCGGTTGAACAGCGGGGGGAACAGCCGCGCGGGAAGGGCTGCGGACAGAAACAGGGGATGGGCCATCAGGGCCTGTTCGATGGCGCAGCCCAGGTCCTGTGCCAGCGGCGCCTGGGACGGCAGTTGGCGGTTGCGCTTGGCCATCGCCGATTGAAAGCCGGCGGTAACGGCGCCGTCGGCCCAGTCGGCATCCTGTAGCGCCTGCAGGTAGCGGGCTGCCGTGGCGGGCGGCAGCACTTCGGAGACATGCAACAACATACCGGGGCCTCAGTAGCGCCACAGGGCGGTCAGTACGACCGAGCGGCCATCGCCATACTCGACGGCCGACGAGCGTTGCGCATTGCCCGGGTTCTGGCGTACGCGTTCGATGTAGGCGGCGTTGGTGAGGTTCTCGATGTTGAGTTGCAGACTCAGGTTGCGGTCGATGGTGTAGCCCAGCATGGCGCTATGCACCACGTAGGCCGCCAGTTCTCCGCCGCCGTTGGAGCTGACCGGACGCGCACTGACCCAGCGCAGGCCGTAGCCGGCCTGCCAGCCGGAGCCCCATTCGTAGGTGGTCCAGAGCGCCAGACTGTGGCGCGGGGTATTGCCCAAGGGCTTGCCCACCTGTTCGGGGCGCGAGCGCATGCGTGTCGTGCGCCCGTCCAGGAAGGTGTAGCTGGCGAACAGGCTCCATTGGGCGTCGAGTTTGCCGGCCGCGCCCAGTTCAAGGCCGCGTACGCGCTGCTGGCCGCTCAGGCGCACGCTGCCGTCCGAGAACGTTTCGCGCGCATTGTGCTTGGTGATCTGGAACAAGGCGCCATTGAGCGCCAGCGCACCGTTGAGCACCTCCCATTTGGTGCCGAGCTCCCAGCTGCTGTTGCGTTCCGGAGCCAGATGCTCGGTTGCGGCGGTCAGGCCGCGACCTGTGACCAGCAGCGGCTCCACGGAAGGGTTGAAGGCATTGCCATAGGCCAGGTAGACGCGGCCGTTGGCAGCAAGTTTGTAGGTCAGTGCCGCACGCGTGCTGAGAAAACGGTCACGTCGCTTGAAGCGGCTGGCGGCCTGGCCGACCGGGTTGGCGCGCAAGGAGGAGTCGATCCAGTCGTGGCGCAGACCGATGCCAAGATCCCAGTCCGGGGTGAGGGCAATCGTGTCCATGGCATACAGCGCGCGCGTCTGCATGCGGGCATGATGACGCGAGGTGGTTTCTTCGAGGGTCGGGCCGCGCCAGATGCCCGGCGGCGACGCCAGGAAATAGCCCTCTTTGGGGAAATGTGGCCTCAAGCCTTCGCTGTAGACGCGACGGCGATAGGTTTCCTGGGACAACTCCAGGCCGGTGACGAGTTGATGCGTCATGCCGGCCAGCTCGAATGACGTGCTCAGGGAGGTCTGGTTGGCGAGCATGGTCGTGGTGATGTCGCGTCCGTAGCCTTGCGGTCCGGCCGGCACATAGCGGCCCGAGGCCACTCCGGCGGTATTCACCTGCGAGGCCGAGATGACGGTGTCGCGATCGACCTGTGAGTAGCGTGTCTGGTTGTTGATCACGCCGCCGCCCTCCAGACGGTGCTGGAGTTCGGCGCTGATGATCTGCGTACGGCTGTTTTCGCGATCGACGTTGCGCCAGCCGAAGTACGCGTCGCGCGGCACGCCCGGCAATGGACGGCCAGAACGCGCCGGCACGCCGTAGTCGGGCACGTTGCGGTCGGCCTGGAAAAAGTAGCTCAGGGTCAGCTCGGTCGTCGGGCTCAGATTCAGGCGCACCGAAGGCGCGATGCCGGCCCGGCGCAACTTCACTGGGGAGCGTTCCGCGACGGCGTTGCGGTGCGCCATGAAGTTCAGGCGCCAGGCGCCGGCATCGCCCTGGAGTTGCTGGTTGATGTCCAGCGCCACGCGCCCGTAGCGCGGCACCCCCAGGCCCGCCTGACCATGGATGAAGTCTTCCTGCCTGGGGCGTTTGCTGATCAGGTTGACGCCGCCGCCGGTGGTGCCCGCGCCGCCGAAAACCGAGTTGGGGCCTTTGATGACCTCGACCGACTCCATGTTGAAGAGGTCGCTGCGACGGTTCTGGGCGGTATCGCGCAGGCCGTCGACCTGGATGTTGCTGCTGGCGCTGAAGCCGCGGATATAGATGTTGTCGCCCGAGCCGCCGCCGCCCTCGCCGGCATTGAAGGTGATGCCTGAGACGTTGGACAGCGCGCGCCGCAGGCTATGGGCATTCTGTTCTTCGGTAAGCGTGTCGGGAATGATGGTGATGGTCTGGGGCGTATCCAGCAGGGGCTTGACGTACTTGGGCGAGGCCGAGCGGTCTACCTTGGGGCCGGATTCGGGGCTGGCATTCACGCTGATGGGGTCGAGTTGGGGGACGTTCTGGGCTGCAGCGCTGGCCGACAGGGCCGCGGCGGCCAGGAAAGCGCTGCGCAGGCGGCGCGGCGGCGGGCTGTTGCGGGAGGCAATCGCAAGGTGGGAGGATTTCATATGAATATAAATGAGTGTGAGACGCGATACGAAACGAAAACAAGGTTTGGGCTGCAGGGCCGGCAACCAGGCCCGTCCAGGGAAAACCTCAAAAGGGAAAAGGGCGCCGGGAAATGCCCGTTGATGATCGGGAAGCGCCCGCTGATAACTAGGAAGAGCCCGCTAATGGTAGGCAGGCGAGATGGGCGCTGACTGTCCGTCGTTTCGGTATGCCATGTGAGATGGGACCCTATGCATGGGCGCTTCGGGCGGCGCGGCAATTCCCGGTTTCGGCGACAGCCCGCGTTTGCGGGCTGCGCTCAGGGCGCTGGTGCTGGAGCTGGTCCTGGAGCCGGTCCGGGCACCGGTCCGCGCCGTGTCAGCGGCGGGAAGGGGGCCTTGCCTCCATCTGGGCCAACGAGGATGGAGTGATCGTAGCCGCGCAGCAGCTTGTCGGCAGGTGGGTGCCAATCCGCCATGCGCGCCCTGAGTTGATCCAGCAGGGCTGTTCCGCCGCAGTTGCCGGGGGTGCAGTCGATCATCGTGACCTTCGCCAGGGATTGCAAAGGCCAGTTCAATCTGCGCATCACCGTCTGCATCCATTCGCTCAGTTCGACCGAGTTGTTGCCGCCGAGCAGGGGTTCGCCTCGCAAGGACGCTGTCGAGCCCACGACCTGCAATTTGATGCGGGTCGGCTCGGTGGCGTCGCCCACACGCAGCAGCTGGAGTTCGTCCTTGGCGTCGTGCAAGGCCAGCACGCTGTTGCGCGGATGCTTGCCGAAGAGGCTGTCTGCGGCAAGCCGGGACTGGATGTCCGTGCCTTGCTGCAGGATGAGCCGTGCGCTGTAGTGGTCCTGCGTTGGATCGGCTGCGGGCCCGCGCATCCAGCCAGGGTTGGGCAGTGGCCTCTGGCGCAGCTCCTGAAGGCGCAGCAACTCCGCCGGGTCGGTGGGCGGCTCGAGCGCCGGGCTGCTGCTGCGGCAGGCGACGTAGTGGATGATGGGGTAGTGGTGGCCGGTGGCGGCCACCAGATCCAGCAGTTCGTTTAGGTGCACCGGCTGGGCGCGCGCCACGGGCGCGATCAGATCCACGCCATTGTGGGGCGCTTCGCGGTTGAAGCGCAGGACATCTCCGCCGCGCGAGAAGGTCGGGCTCAACAGGTAGTTCTTGACCAATGAGCCGGCAGGCAGGGTTTCCTTTCGACGTCCTCCCTCACCGAGTTCCTGCAGCAGTTCACTGACCGTTTGGCCTTCCTGGCGCGCCAGTTTCCGGTAGGCCTGGCGGTGGTAGGGCGTGAAGAAGGGTAGTCCGGCTTCTGCCACGTCCGGGTAGTCGGCCACCAGAAAGCGCGCCACGGCCACGGAGGCCTGGCCTTCGAGGGCGTAAAAGTCCATGCGTGAGCCTGCCGGCACCTGTACGTGGGTGCTCATGCCGGGCCTGGTGTCCAGGGTCGGGTCGGCACTGCCATGGGCGTAAATGACGAGTTGGCGGCCAAGGGGGCTGACGCTGATCTGGGCAGCCGAGCTTTCATACATCAGGCGCGGCCACTGCTGGGCGGCAGTGGAGGGCCCGCCGGCGTTCTCTCCGGTCAGGCCGCCGCTGTCCACCGGATGCTTGCGGCCCTGCGCATCTACGTCGACCCGGCCGGGGTGGCCGCTCAGGGCAGGGTGCAAGCCGCTGGCCTGCAGCGCAGGCTGCAATCGGCTGAGCAGGTCCTGTCCGGGGCAGCTTGCGGTACCGCAACCCACCAGCGCAACCTTGTCGATCTGGCCGTCATCGCCAAGCAGGGGGCGCAGGCCCTGGGTCATGGCCGCGAGGTAGGGGGCATCCATGCCGCCCAGCAGTGGCGTATCGCCCTGGCGTGTGCCGTGACCGACAAACTGGATCTTGGCATTGGCGCCCGCGGCAGGCGCTTCGCCCCGGGTGATCTGCCAACGGCCCTGATCGTCGGCCTGCAGCAGCAGGCTGTTGTCGGGGTGCTTGGCGAACAGGCGCTCGGCCGCCTGATGAGTCAGCGCGTCGTTATCGAGCGGCACGATCATCCGATGGCCGTACCGATCCGGCGCCGTGGCCGCTGCGCCGGGTTGCTGAGGCTGCAGATTCAGCGTCAGGCTCAGGGTGGAGGCATCCCACCGGGTTGGCCCCAGCGTGGCTCCCAGGCCCTGCTCGACGATGTGGCGGGCAGCCTTGTCCAACGGGGTATCGGCCAGCGTGCGGGTCAGTTCACCGCCTTCGGGTGTTCTGCGCAGCCGTTCATGGGTGGGCAAATTGATGACCTCGGTGGCGACGAGGCGCTTGGGGATGACGCCGGCGAATCCGTCACGCTGGCTGACCTGGCGATACTGGGCCAGGATGACGTCGCTGGTGTAATAAGGGGCCTGGCGGTTGGGGCGGAAATTGGCTTGCAGTATCCATTCATCGGGCCTGAAGGCATTGACGAAGCGGTTGGGTGGGTCGTCGCCATAGCGACGGTCGACGATTTCGTGGCTGCCGCTGGCCAAATGAGTGTCGATCCGGCGGTGTTCCAGACCGTCCTCGGGCGCGGCAATGGCGTCGTGACGCTGGCGATTGGCCGGCTCGGCCAGATAGCGCGCCAGAGCAGGGGGAAGCGTGCCCAGCGGTTCGGCCGCAGGCGGGGCAGACTTCGCCTGCGGCGCGTCATCGGGGCTGGCCGAGCGCTTGCGCTTGGGGCCCAGGCCTGCCGTCTCGACCGGATGTTTGCGTCCATCGGCATCGACATCGATGCGCCCGGCATACCCCTTGAGGAGTGGCGCTTGCGGGCCGAGCTCCTGGCTCAGGCGGCTGCTCAAGTCACGTCCCGGGCAGGCGCCGGAGCCGCAAGACACGACGGCGAGCTTCGCGGTCTCGGGGGTGATCAGGGGGCGCAGCAGGCGTGCCAGGGTGGCCGCGTCCTGGCCGCCGAGTGTCGGTTGCCCGTCAGGGCCGGTACCCCCATGGCCGACTACCTGCAGTTTGGCCGGCCCCGGCTGGCGCACCGTGGCCGCCTGCAGCAACTGTAGTGTGCCATCCGAGTTGCGCTGCAGAAGGGTCGTGGTCTCGGGATGCTTGGCGGCCAGGCGTCGGGCACTCTGGCCGGCCTGCGGGTCGCTGTCGGCCAGCACTACCAGGCGCTGGCTATAGCGGGCCGGCGCCGGATCGGCATCGGCGCGCGAGGCGGCAGACTTTTTGGTGCCCGGGCGCTGCAGTTTCTGGACGGTGAAGGAAATGTCGTTCTGCGCCCAGCGGCGGTCTTCGTCGATGCGCCGGGCGTGGCCGGCGTCCTGGTTGAGCTGGCCTCGTACGCCTTTGCGGGTGTGAAGTTCGCCTTTGCCGGTGGATTGCCCGACGTCTATCGTGGCCAGCAGCGCAGTGCGCTGCCGTTCGCCGGCAATGCGCCCGCCGGATAACGAGCCTGTGGGCATGCTGGTGCTGGCCGATATGCCGACAGAGCCACCGAAATAGCCACCGTCATGGTCGCGCCAGTCGCGTACCTCGCTCACGTTCGTGCTGCCCTGGATGTCGACCCGGGATCCGTGCCCCTTCGCGGTCAGCGCAGCGCCTTGCAAGTGGGCATCGCCCTGCACGTCCACCCTCAGGCGCGTGCCGGCTTGCAGCCCCGCGACCTGGCTGGAAGTCGCAAAGTTGTCGTGTTCGGTACGAACGGTGGCTCCCAGCGAACCCGTGACCGTGCCCAGTGTGCGGGTGTTGGCCGCCACTCCCAGGGAGGCGTTGACATCGCCGCCGAGCGTGCGGCTGTGTTGCCGGTCTTGTGTGGTGATCACGCGCAGATCGCCGCCGGCTTGCACGTCGATGCTGCCATCGGCCTGTACACGGGCGCCGATCAGATTCAGATCGCGGCCGGACGCCAGGATGACCGCGCCGGCCTGCACACTGCTGTGCGTCAATTGCCGCAGGCGGCTTTGGCTGTTGCTGGCGTTGCCAGCCAGACTGACGTTCAAACCCGTGCCGCAGGAGGCCTGCAGCGCGTTGCAGCTGGCCGTGGCATTGCCATAGAGGCTGGCGCCGTACTGCTGTGTGTCGTCGTCAGTGTCGTTCAGGGCGTCGCGCAGCGTGAGCGCGCCGGCGGCTTCCAGCGACACGTGCTGCCCGCCGGCAAAGCGCGTGCCGATCAGATCTATGTCCCCACGGCGGCTGCGCAGACTGACGCTGCCGCCTATCGTGTGAGTGTTGGCGACCAGGCGCCGCTGCGATGATTGGTGGTGGTTGAACTCAAAGCCTTGGCCGGTGGCCAGTTCGCCGGTGTCGTTGAGCAGCAGATTGCTGACGTCGCCCGCCACTTGCAGCGAGGTCAGCAAGGGGTCGATTTCACGGCCGGCCTCGGCCTGCTGGGCCAGGGGCGCGAGGTTGCTCGCCACGTCCAGGAGGGAGGAGCGCGCCGTGGATTTGTTCCCGGCAAACAGGCCCCATCCCGAGGTTTCGCTTTCATGGCGGTCGACATGGTTTGTCGTGACAATGCGCGCCGCCTCGATGTCCAGCAACTGTGTGTGGCGCGCCGTGGCCTGGGCCCGCGCGGCATTGATGTCTGCGCCGCCCAGGTCGAGATCTCCCTGGACGTAGAGCCGCCCCTGGCCCAGGTCGAGCTGACTATTGCGATGAGTCAGGCTGGTGTCGTGCTGCCGGGAGGATTCGATCTCCATGCCTGTCTTCAGTTCGGCCCCGGCCATGCTGCCGACGCCGGCCGAGCTTTGTGGTGCCGAGGACGTGCTGAATGAAATACTGGCCTCGTGACCGCCTGCACCAGCCTTGGCGCTGGCGACGAAATCCAGGCTGTGGGTTTCGGAGTCGCTCGTCTGGAAGGTCTGCGACGCCATGGTAATCAGGTTCCCGCCGATGATGGCTTCGGTGTGCTGCGCCCGCAGGCGGGCGCCGTTCAGGGCAACGTCGCCTGTGCTGCGCATTTGCAGGGTGCGAGCCAGGACTTCCGTACCCAGACCCTCATCCCGGGTGCTGCGCGTGGTCTGCACCGCGTAAGAGAGCGGGCCGAAACGGGACTGTTGTTGTAGACGGCCCGATTGCGCGCGGACTTCTCCCAGCAGCAGGCGGTGCGCTTGCAGGGTGACGGCGTCGCCGCTCAGGGCCGCGCCCCGGGTGCGCAGATCTGCGCCGGCCAGCAGGGTCAGAGCGCCCCTGGCGAACAGGCCGCTGCCTTGCTGCGGGCGAGCGCCGCTGGCGGTCAGGAGATCCCTGCCGCTTGTGATGTCGAGATTGCGGTCGGCATGCACGCGGATGTCTTGCGCTTGCAGGCGCGCGCCGAACAGTTTGATGTCCGCGCCCGCGGCCAGCAGGCCGTGGTCGGCCTGTGCGCCGCCGCCGCGCTCATCGTCGTCCAGCTGCAGGAGGCCGCGGGTCATGAGCCGCAACTCGCCGCCCAGCAGCAGTGCATGGCGTTGTCGCAGGTCCCGCCCGGCTTGCGGGCCGGTGTCGATGTCCAGGCGCCCGGCAGTGGCAATGGCCGCGCCGCCCGCGTCGCGCAGGCGTTGCGCCTGCTGGCGTGACGCGGTGCTCAGATAGAGTCGTGGCAGCAGCAGCTGGCGTCCCTGGTGCATCACGCTGACATACCAAACGATGTCGCGGTCAAGCTGGCGCAGCTGCGTTTCGGTAAGTGCTCGCCCGGGCCGCAGGCCCAGTTTGGCTTGGACCAGCGCGGCGTTATCCATCAGCTCCCGGGCGCGCGCCTCGTTGCCGGCTGCCTGGCGCAGCGTTTGCGCGCCTAGCAGGCGCTCGGCCTGGCGCTCGATGAGCGTGGTGTCGAAGATGGCGTCGCCGCCTGGGCGGGGCAGGGTCGAGGGCCGGTAGCCGATCTGCTGGAAGAAGTAGGCCGAGCCGTAGAAGCGCTCGGGATCGGTGTAGGCGAGGCGGGTTTCATAGAGAGGGCCTTGCGCACCGGTCTGGCGATGGAAACGATGCGGATTGGCGAGCATGTCTTTCAGCGCAAGCAACAGTTCGTCGGTGCGCAGGCTGCGCTGGAGCGCCGCCTCTCGCTCGGCCTGCGATGCCTGCGCCTGACGTTCGGCGTCGCGCTGGCGCTGGCGCGCCTGCTCGGCCTGACTGGCCTTGTGGGTCAGCAGAAAGGCGTCTCGCTGTGCCGCCGTGGCAAAGACATGCGGCACGCCGTTGACCAGGGCTTCGAAAGCGCCGTTGGGGCGTGCCTCGCCGGCAGCGGGGGTGCCGAGGGCGTCGCTGCAGGGGGGCGGGGCGTCGGAGGCGAGGATGGGACGGCGGCCGTGACCGAGTCCAGGGCTGCCAGCAGGGCTGGGTCGGTGGCGTCGCGTCCCGGCGTATCGGCGTGTTCGCCATTGCGCAGTGCGCCATCGATGCGCACGCCTTGCCGCCCGCCCAGCACGGTGCGTTGCTCCGGATAGTAGTGCTGCAGATGCTGGCCGCGTTCGCCGCGCTTGAAGGCCTGCCATCGCTGCGAGAGGCCGGCCGCGCTCAAGCCGCGCCAATCGCCGCCCAGCACCTGGGCCATCGTGCGCTCCAGGTCGGGTGCTGCCGAAAAATCGACGGTGGCCAAGGTCTCGCCGAGCCAGTTGTGGTTGTAGTTGTAGGCCACGAAAAGCGTGGTCCAGCGATCAGTGCTGGCCAGGGCATAGTCCAGCAGCTCGTAGAGCGAGCCGTAGCGGCGGTCTTCGCCATTGGCCAGCGCCAGGATGTCCCAGATGCGGCTTTGCATGGGACTGGTGGCGCGCAGGTGATCGGCGCTGGACAGCGTGCGCGACAGGCTGAGGTTGTCGACGTCGGCGTGGATGCGCAGGTGTTTTGCGGAAGTCAGGCGCGCCTGGTTCAGAAGCGCGTTGTCGTGTCCGGCACGTTCATGCTGGTTGATGTCGAGATTGCCGCCGGCATGGATCACGCCTTGTTGCGCGCGCAGCTGGTTGCGCACTTGCCCGGCCTTGAAAGCGGTCGTTGTCAGATGCACCCAGCGCAGATCCCGATAGTGGGCGAAGTGGCCCGACGATATCTGCGGCCCCTTGCCCCGGGCAATGGACAGCGAACCGGCGAGCGTTGCGAGATTCTCCAGGACGGGGCTGTCCAGCCGCATGTCGGCGCCGCTTTCGATACGCCCGGCCCGATTGATGATCCGGCCATCGGCCTGGGCGGACAGGTCGCGGCCGGCACCGATGAAAGCGTCGCGCCCGTTCTCCAGCCCGCCCCCGGCGTGCAAGCCGACATCCCGCGCGCCCCAGATGAGGGCGGTGTCGTGATTGCGAAGATTGCCGGCGGCGTTCAGACGCAGCGTGCCCGCGCTTTCGATGGCGTTGTGGTTGTCGATGTCGCCGCGGGTTGCCTGCAGGCTCAGATCCTCGCTGGCGCTCAGGCGCTGGCGGATCGTGAAGGCCGGCGCGATCAGTTGCAGACGCTGCCGCCCCTGGGGGGCGTGGCCGTCGAGCAGCAGCATCTGCTCGGTCTGCAGCGTGAGATCCTGCGCCGTGATCGAGCCCTGGTTGCGCAAGGAGGTCGACAGCCATCGCGCGCGGTCAGTCGCCTCGAGGCGGCCGGAATTGTCCAGCACCCCGGTCTGCCAGGCGATGTCGGCCGCCTGAATCCGGCCCGTGTTGTGCAGGCTCGAACTGTTGCCGCGCAGCAGGCCGCCTGCCTGCATCTGCCCGTCATTGCGCACATCCTGTGCGTTCAGGGCCAGCTCGTTGGCGGCAAGCAGTCGCCCTGTGTTGTGCAGCGGCCCGTCCAGCTTCAGGGTCAGTGCGCCGCGCGCACTGGCGAGCGTGGCATGGTTGTCCAGGCGCGCGGCCTGCACGTCGATGTCATCGAGCGCACGTGCCATGCCGTTGACCTGCAGCGTCTTGCCCGCCGACAGCGTCAGGGTCGTGCCGCCTTGCAAGGCGGCTGCGGTCTGCTCAGGCCGTCCCAGTTGCAGGTTCTGTCCGGCCGCGAGACGGATCTGCCCGCCGGCCTGCAGGGCTGCGACGGCGATATCGCCGTCGGCCTGGATGCGGATGTCATCAGGCGACAGCAGGGCGCCGGGCAGATTGACGCCTGCGCCGCGGCCGGTGGCGACCAGGGTGATGTGGCTGCCGTACATGGCGCCCAGCGCCGAGCCGCTGATGCGGGCGCCGGTGGCGGTCTGTGCTGTCGCTTGCAGCTGGCCGGTGGCCGGATCCAGTTCTGCCGCGCCGGCTTGCAGGCGCAGCCGCGCAGGCCGGCCTGACTGACCCGGCCCGATCGGTCCTTGTAGTTGCAGGACCCTGGCGATCAGATCAAAGCGACTCAGGCCGTCGGTGTTCACGCCACCCGGCCCGATCTCGACGGTTGCGTCCGTGGTTCTCAGGCGCAATCCGTGGGGCGTCTGGCGGCTGGCGCCGGCCATCAGGCTCAATGCCGAGGCATTGAGTGTCATCAGGCCGTCGGCCAGGATGCCATTGGGATTGGCGATGATGAGCGCCGCCCTGGAGCCGAAGACCTCCAGGGCGCCGGACAGGCGCGAAGCGGCGCCTCCGGCCGCGACTTCGAGCAGGATGGCGCTGGCCTGATGGCCTGGACTCAGGCGTGGATTCTTGAGGATAAAGCCCGCCAGCTGCGAACGCCCGTCTTGCAGGCTATTGTTGAAGACGGCGCCGGGCTCCTTGACCTGCAGCTGAGAATAGACATTGTGTGACAGGCCCTGCGGGTTGGCGGGTGCGATGTCGTAGACAGGCACGCCATTGGGCGCCTTGCGGCCGGTCGCGGCATCGGCCAGCGCAGTGCCCGTGGCCAGCGTCAGCAGGCAGGCGGCCAGTGTGCAGGGAAGGGCAGGCAGGGTCGGAGAGAGGCGTTCGGTGTGCATGGCAGGCGCTCTGTTCGCCTTGCTGCCTGGACGTGTCAGCAGGACGGGGATTCAGCGAGCGCAACCTTAGCGCCGCGATTATGCCATGGCCTATCAGCCGGGTCTGTAAAGCCGGTGGGCATCGGTGGCACACCGCTTGCGCGCAAGGCCTGGCTGCCACAAAAAAAAGTGGTCGGGCTTGCGCCCGACCACCGTCTGCCGTCAGCGGGCCAAGGCCCGCAGCCGGCGGATTACGACTGCTCGCTTTCCTGTTGCGCGTCCACCACGGCCAGCGCCGTCATGTTGACGATACGGCGCACCGTGGCGCTGGTGGTCAGGATGTGCACCGGACGCGCCGCACCCAACAAGATGGGGCCCATGGACACGCCATTGCTGCCGGTCATCTTGAGCGTGTTGTAGGTGATGTTGCCGGTGTCGAGGTTCGGCATCACCAGCAGGTTGGCCGGGCCCTTCAGACTGCTGTCGGGGTAGGCCTGCACACGGATCTTCTCCGACAGGGCCGCATCGGCATGCATCTCGCCGTCGACTTCCAGGTGCGGTGCGCGCTCGGCCACCAGGCGGCGGGCGTGCGCCATCTTGCGCGAGGAGTCGCTCGGGCGGCTGCCGAAGTTGGAATGCGACAGCAGGGCGATCTTGGGCACCACGCCAAAGCGCATCATTTCCTCGCCAGCCTGGATGGTGATGTTGGCGATCTCTTCGGCCGTCGGGTTTTCGTTGACGTGGGTGTCGGTCACGAACAGCGTCTGGTCGGGCAGCATCAGCACGTTCAGGGCGGCGAAGGTCTGGCCCGGCTTGGTGCCGATGACTTCCTCGACGTACTTGAGCTGATTGTCGTACTTGCTGGCCACCCCGCACAGCAGTGCATCGGCATCGCCACGGCGCAGCAGCATCGCGCCGATCAGCGTGTTGTGCTTGCGGATCATGGAGCGCGCCACCGAGGGCGTCACGCCATTGCGGCCCTGCATCTGGTAATAGGCCTGCCAGGTTTCGTTATAGCGGCTGTCGTCCTCCGGATCCACGATCTCGATGCTCTGGCCCGGCGTCATGCGCAGGCCGAACTTCTTGATGCGCATCTCGATCACCGACGGGCGGCCGATCAGGATGGGGTGGGCGAGCTTTTCGTCAACCACGACCTGGACGGCGCGCAGCACGCGCTCGTCTTCGCCGTCGGCGTAGACCACGCGCTTGGGCGCGGACTTGGCCTGCTGGAACAGCGGGCGCATCAACTGGCCGGAGTGGTACACGAAGCCCATCAGCTTCTGGCGATAGGCTTCGATATCCTCGATCGGGCGGGCGGCCACGCCCGAGTCGGCGGCGGCCTGCGCCACGGCCGGCGCGATCTGCACGATCAGGCGCGGATCAAAGGGCTTGGGGATGATGTAGTCCGGGCCGAAGCTCAGTTCTTCGCCTGCATAGACGCGGGCCACTTCGTCGTTCTGCTCAGCCTGCGCAAGCTCGGCAATGGCGTGCACGCAAGCCATCTTCATTTCTTCCGTGATGCGGCTGGCGCCGGCGTCCAGCGCGCCGCGGAAGATGAAGGGGAAGCACAGGACGTTGTTGACCTGGTTGGGATAGTCCGAGCGGCCGGTCGCGATGATGCAGTCCGGACGCGCCGCCTTGGCGACCTCGGGCAGGATCTCGGGATCGGGGTTGGCCAGCGCCAGGATGAGGGGCTTGCTGGCCATGGTCTTGACCATTTCGGCAGTCAGCACGCCGGCAGTCGAGCAGCCCAGGAAGACGTCGGCGTCCTTGACCACATCGGCCAGGGTGCGGGCATCGGTCTTCTGCGCATAGCGGCGCTTGTTGGCCTCCATGTTTTCGTCGCGGCCATCCCAGATCACGCCGCGCGAGTCCACCACGTAGATGTTCTCGCGCTTGATGCCCAGGTTGACCAGCAGATCCAGGCAGGCGATGGCGGCGGCGCCGGCGCCCGAGCAGGCCAGCTTGACCGAGTCCAGCGCCTTGCCCACGACCTTCAGGCCGTTGAGGATGGCGGCCGACGAAATGATGGCGGTGCCGTGCTGGTCATCGTGAAAGACCGGGATCTTCATGCGCTCGCGCAGCTTCTTCTCGATGTAGAAGCATTCGGGCGCCTTGATGTCTTCGAGGTTGACCCCGCCCAGCGTGGGCTCGAGCGCGGCGATGATGTCGACCAGCTTGTCCGGATCCGTCTCGGCCAGCTCGATGTCGAACACATCGATGCCGGCAAATTTCTTGAACAGGCAGCCCTTGCCTTCCATCACGGGCTTGGCGGCCAGCGGGCCGATGTTGCCCAGGCCGAGCACGGCGGTGCCGTTGGTGATGACGCCGACCAGGTTGGAGCGCGAGGTGTACAGGGCGGCCGCCTGATTGCCCTGGTCGAAGATGGCCATGCAGGCCGCCGCGACGCCGGGCGAATAGGCCAGGGACAGGTCGTCCTGGTTGGCGAGGGGTTTGGTCGGGGAGACGGAGATTTTGCCGGGAATCGGATGCGCGTGGTAATCCAACGCCAGCTTGGTGAGGGTATCGTCCATGGGGTACTGTCTTTTGCCTTGCGCGAGAGCGCCAACTTGAGGAAAACCTGTCCGACGGCATATGGAGCCGCCATATCGAGAAGCGCTCTATTTCACCAGAAAGCGGACGATTCTGCATGGATTTCCAACGCAAACGCCGCCCGGGGCGGGCGGCGTTTGCGCACGACGTCAGCAAGGCGTGCTCAGGCTTGCCAGGGAGGCAGGCTGCGGTCAGCGCCGTTCAGCAGGGCGCGTTGCGCATCGCGGGCCTCGACCCAGCGGCCGTCCCGGGCGGCCAGCAGATCGAGCGCATGCAGCACAATCCACTCTGCACCGACTTCGAAGAAGTCGCGCAGTTTCTGGCGGGTGTCGCTGCGGCCGAAGCCGTCGGTGCCCAGAATGCGCAGCGGCCCGGGGATCCAGCCGCGGATCTGATCCGCCACGGCCCGAACGTAGTCCGAGGCCGCCACTGTCGGCAGGGGGGTGTCCAGGCATTGCGAAATCCAGGCCGCTTCGCCGTCCAGGCCGAGCGCGGCCTCACGCTCGGCGCGCCGCGCGTCGCGTGCCAGTTCGCTGAAGCTGGTCACGCTCCAGACCTCGGCTTCGATGCCATAGCGCTCGCGCAGCCGCTGTGCGGCCGTCTCGGCCTCCGGCAGCATGGGGCCGGCGCCCAGCAGACGCACGGCTGCATCGGCGGCACCGTGCCTGCGGTACATGCCACGCAGGATGCCCTCGGGGGCATCGGCCGGCATGTCGGGTTGCGCCAGGTTTTCGTTGGTGACGGTCAGGTAATAGAACTCGTCGTGCTGTTCCTGGAGCATGCGGCGCATGCCGGCCTCGACGATCACGGCCACCTCGTAGGCGTAGGCAGGGTCATAGGCGCGGCAGTTGGGCACGGTGCTGGCGATCAGGTGGCTGGCGCCGTCCTGGTGTTGCAGGCCCTCGCCGCCCAGTGTGGTGCGGCCCGAGGTCGCGCCGACCAGAAAGCCCCGGCAGCGCTGGTCGGCGGCGGCCCAGATGAGGTCGCCCACGCGCTGGAAGCCGAACATCGAGTAATAGATATAGAAGGGCAGCGTGGCCAGGTTATGCGTCGAGTAGCTGCTGCCTGCCGCCGTCCAGGACGAGATGGCGCCGGCTTCGGTGATGCCCTCCTCGAGAATCTGGCCGTCGCGCGCCTCGCGATAGGAAAGCATCGAGCCGATATCTTCCGGCTCGTACAGTTGACCCTGCGCAGAGTAGATGCCGATCTGGCGGAACAGATTGGCCATGCCGAAAGTGCGCGCCTCGTCGGCCACGATGGGCACCACGCGCGGGCCCAGCTGCGGATGCTTGAGCAACTGGGTCAGCATGCGGACCACCGCCATGGTGGAGGACATCTCCCTGCCGCCGGCCTGCAGCGCGAAAGCGCCGAATTCCGCGGCGGTGGGCGTGGCCATCGGCGCGGCGCCGGGCAGGCGGCGCGGGATATACCCGCCCAGGCGGGTGCGCTGGGCGTGCAGGTAGCGCATTTCCGGGCTGTCTTCAGCCGGACGGAAAAAGCGCAGGTTGGTGCAGTCTTCATCGGAAAGCGGCAAGGCGAAGCGGTCGCGAAACGCGAGCAGGGCTTCGTCGTCGAGTTTTTTCTGCTGGTGGGTGGTCATGCGGCCCTGGCCGGCCGTTCCCATGCCGAATCCCTTTTTGGTCTGGGCCAGGATCACGGTCGGCTGTCCGCGATGGGACACGGCGCGCTCGAAGGCGGCAAAAATCTTGACCATGTCGTGGCCGCCGCGGCGCAGGCGATCGATGGCTTCGTCGCTGAGGTTTTGCACCAGTGCGGCCAGGGCGGCGTTCTGGCCGAAGAAATGTTCGCGGTTATAGGCGCCATCCTTGGCGGCGAAGGTCTGGAACTGGCCGTCCACGGTGGTCGCGAAGGCCTGCGCCAGGGCCCCCTGCTGGTCGGCTTCAAGCAGCGCATCCCAGTCGCTGCCCCACAGCAGCTTGACGACGTTCCAGCCCGCCCCGGCGTACAGGGTTTCCAATTCGTCGACGATGCGGCCATTGCCGCGTACCGGACCGTCCAGGCGCTGCAGGTTGCAGTTGATGACGAACACCAGGTTGTCCAGCTTCTCGCGCGCAGCCAGGGTCAGGGCGGCAATGGACTCCGGCTCATCCATTTCGCCGTCGCCGAAGATGCCCCACACGCGACGCGGCGCCGGTTCGCTCAAGCCCCGGTTCTCCAGGTAACGCATGAAACGCGCCTGATAAATGGCATTGATCGGGCCGATGCCCATGGATCCTGTCGGGAATTGCCAGAAATCCGACATCAGCCACGGGTGCGGGTAGGAAGACAGCCCCCGGCGTCCCAGCGCCTGGGCGGTGATTTCCTGGCGAAAGAGGGCCAGATCCTCCTCGCTCAGGAAGCCCTCCAGGAAGGCGCGCGCGTACACCCCCGGCGCCGAGTGCGGCTGCATGTACACCAGATCGCCAGGCTGATCGGCGCTTCCAGCCCGGAAGAAATGGTTGAAGCCGACCTCGAACAGGTCCGCTGCGGAGGCGTAGCTGGCGATGTGCCCGCCCAGTTCACCGTGCGCCTGGTTGGCGCGTACCACCATGGCCAGGGCATTCCAGCGGTTGATCGAGGCAATCCGCTCTTCGAGCGCCAGGTCGCCGGGGAAGGGCGGCTCGTCGGCACGCGCCACGGTGTTCAGATAGGGCGTGTTGCGTCCGCGCGCAGCCGGCAGGCCCAGGGCGCCGGCATGTTCGAGCAGTCGCTCCAGCACGTAGGTGGCGCGCTCGGCGCCGTCGGCCTGCAGCAGGGAGCTGAGGGCGTCGCGCCATTCGGCGGTTTCGTGACTGTCGCTGTCGGGGATGGGAAGTGCTGCGGGCATGGCTGTCTCCTGTTTTTGACAATGCTATGCCTGAGCCGGCGGCATGGGTGACCGAAAGCGGCGCAGCAAACCGGGGGCGGGCGGCATGGTCTGCCGCCGGTTCGGAGTTTGACGGAGGAATCTGCTGATAGTGGGGGGTCGGGGGCGCGAGCGGCGCCGATTGCAGGCTGCGGACGCTACCATAATTAATTTGCGGCGTTGTTCCGCAGGGGCGAACAGGAGGGGTGCAATGACCGAGGGTTTGCGGGTTCCGGATGCAGTGTCTTTGCCCGAGTTGACCGTGCGCGGCGTGTTGCTGGGCGCGGTGATCACGGTGATTTTCACGGCGTCCAATGTGTTTCTGGGCCTGAAGGTCGGGCTGACCTTCTCCTCGGCCATTCCGGCCGCCGTGATATCGATGTCGGTGTTGCGCATGTTTCCGGGGGCCAACATCCTCGAAAACAATATGGTCCAGACCCAGGCTTCGGCAGCCGGCACGCTGTCTGCCATCATTTTCATCCTGCCGTCGCTGGTGATGCTGGGCCATTGGCAGAACTTTCCGTTCTGGCAGACCCTGGCCATCTGTGCCGCAGGCGGGATGCTGGGGGTGATGTTCTCCATTCCCTTGCGCCATCTGATGGTGGTCAAGAGTACGCTGCCTTACCCGGAGGGCGTGGCGGCCGCCGAGATCCTTCGGGTGGGCAGCAGCGCCCGGAGTAGCACGCCGGACGGCCTGGCCAAGGAAGGCGCCACGGGCATGGGCGACATTCTCGCTGGCGGTGGCGTGGCCGCGCTGGTGAGCTTCGCGGCCAGCGGCTTGCGCCTGCTGGGCGAATCGGCCAGTGGCTGGTGGTCGCTGGGGGGCGCCGTGTTGCGCCTGCCGATGGGGTTTTCGCTCGCCTTGCTGGGGGCCGGCTATCTGATCGGGATCGTAGCCGGCCTGGCCATGCTGACCGGGCTGCTGATTGCCTGGGGCGTGGCCGTGCCGGTGCTGACGCTGCAGTCTGCGCCGGCGGTCGGCCAAAGCCTGGCTGAGTTCGGCACCCATATCTGGAGCACGCAGGTGCGCTTCATCGGCGCGGGCGTGATCGGCGTGGGAGCGATCTGGACGCTGGCATTGCTGTTCATGCCCATGGTGCGCGGCATGGCGACCATGTTCGGATCCATGACCGAAAGCGGTCGGCCGCGCGGCGAGACACCGCGCACCGAGCGCGATATGCCCGGCATCTGGATCGCCTTGCTTACGCTCGTGCTGGTGGCTGTCCTGGTATGGGTGTTCGCGGCATTTCTGGCCGATGCGCCGCCTGCGCAGGGCCAGCTCTGGCAACTCGTGACCTATGCGGTGCTCTTTGCCTTTGTGTTCGGTTTTCTGGTGGCGGCGGCCTGTGGCTACATGGCCGGGCTGGTGGGGTCCTCGACCAGCCCGATTTCGGGCGTGGGCATCGTGGCCATCGTGCTGGTGTCCATCCTCATGGTGGCCACGCATCAGGAGGACGGTCTGCTCTCCACCCCGCAAGGGTTGCAACTGGCGACGGCGCTGGCGATCTTCACGACGGCGGCCGTGATCGCCGTGGCCTCCATTGCCAATGACAATCTTCAGGACCTGAAAACCGGTTGGCTGGTGGGGGCCACGCCGTGGCGCCAGCAGGTGGCGTTGCTGATCGGCTGTCTGGTCGGTGCGGCCGTCATCTCGCCGGTCCTGGACCTGCTTTACAACGCCTATGGGTTTACCGGCGCTTTGCCCCGCCCCGACATGGACCCGGGCCGCGCCCTGTCCGCCCCCCAGGCCTCCCTCATGCTGGCCATTGCCCGCGGTATCTTCCTGCACGACCTGAACTGGCTCATGATCCTGATCGGCATGGGGATAGGGGTCGCGCTCATCCTGGTCGACCAGTTCCTGAAGCACCATTGCCGGGTGGCCCGCCTCCCGGTGCTGGCGGTGGGCATCGGCATCTACCTGCCTCCCTCGGTCAACGCGCCCATCGTGGTGGGCGCCATCCTGGCCTGGGTGCTGACACGGATGTTGCAGCGCCGGGCGCAGGCGCAGGGCGTGCCTTACGCAGAGTATGCGGTCTCGGCCAACCGGCGCGGCGTACTGTTGGCATCGGGCCTGATCGTGGGAGAAAGCCTGGTTGGCGTGCTCATGGCCGCCATTATCGGCGCCTCGCGCCAGGAGGCGCCCCTGGCGCTGACCGGGCCGGGCTTCGCCACGACGGCCCAATGGCTGGGCCTGGCGGTGTTTTCTCTGGTCGTGGTCGGTTTCGGCCGGCGGGTGCTGGGCGCACGCAAGGCGGCGGGTTAGGGCTGGACCGTCGTATTCTGGCCACCCTGCCGCCTGCGCGGCGCCGGAAAACCTGGCGCCGCGAGATGTGTTCATGATGCGGTGTGTACGAGTTGCGTAGGCGCCCGTAGCGCGAGGTTTGCTGCGGGGGCTTCGCGCCACGGCCTTCCCGGCAGCCTGGTTTTGCCGCAGTGCCGCATGATTGCAGCAAGACGGGGCAGGGCCGAAGGGGTATACTCGTAGGACCGGCTTTCAAGGCTTGTACGCGCCTTCTGCCCCTGCTATCCGCTAACCGGGAAGCCCGTGTCGCGGAAGGTTTTCCTGCATCGATTACGAGTGAAGCGCTCGTCAAGGTGAAGCGACGTTATGTCTACGGAATCAGAATCCCTTTCTACCTCCTATCTGTTCGGCGGTAATGCGCCTTATGTCGAGGAGCTCTATGAAGCTTATCTCGACAACCCCGGTTCAGTACCGGATAACTGGCGCGAGTACTTCGACCAGTTGCAGCACACGCCGGCAGCCGACGGGCAGGAATCCACGCGCGATCAGGCGCACGCCCCCATTGTCGAATCGTTCGCGCAGCGCGCTCGTGCCAATGCCTTCGTGCAACGCTCGGTCGAGCCCGATCTGTCGGTGGCCTCCAAGCAGGTGTCGGTACAGTCGCTGATCGCGGCCTATCGCTCGCTGGGTGTTCGCTGGGCCGACCTCGATCCGCTCAAGCGTCAGGAGCGTCCGCCGATCCCCGAACTGGATCCGGCCTTCTACGGCCTGACCGAAGCCGACCTGGATCAAACCTACTCGGCCACCAATACCTACTTCACGACCGCCAGCACGATGACGCTGCGCGACATCCTGAAGGCCCTGCGCGATACGTACTGCCGCTCCATCGGCGCGGAATTCATGTATGTCTCCGATCCGGCTGCCAAGCGCTGGATCCAGCAGCGCCTGGAGTCGACGCTGTCGGCGCCGACGTTCTCGGTCGAAGAAAAGCGTCGCATTCTGCAGCAACTGACCGAGTCCGAAGGGCTCGAGCGTTTCCTGCATACCAAATACGTTGGCCAGAAGCGTTTCTCGCTCGAAGGCGGCGAGAGCTTCATCGCCTCGATGGACGAGGTCGTGAACCACGCCGGCGACAAGGGCGTCCAGGAAATCGTGGTCGGCATGGCCCACCGCGGCCGCCTGAACCTGCTGGTCAACATCATGGGCAAGATGCCCGGCGATCTGTTTGCCGAATTTGAAGGCAAGCACGCCGAAGGCCTGACCGACGGTGACGTGAAGTACCACAACGGCTTCTCGAGCGATGTCTCGACCCGTGGCGGTCCCGTGCACCTGTCGCTGGCGTTCAACCCCTCCCACCTGGAAATCGTCAACCCCGTCGTCGAAGGCAGCGCCCGCGCGCGCCAGGAGCGTCGTGGCGATCCGGAAGGCAAGCAGGTGCTGCCGGTGCTGGTGCACGGCGACGCCGCTTTCGCCGGCCAGGGCGTGGTGATGGAAACCCTGAACCTGGCCCTCACGCGTGGCTATGGTACGGGCGGCACGCTGCACATCGTCATCAACAACCAGATCGGCTTCACCACCTCCGACCCGCGTGACTCGCGTTCGACGCTGTATTGCACCGACGTGGTCAAGATGATCGAAGCCCCGGTGTTCCACGTCAACGGCGACGACCCCGAAGCCGTGGTCTTCGCGACCCGTCTGGCGCTCGACTTCCGCATGGAGTTCGGCCGCGACGTCGTGATCGACATTGTTTGTTTCCGCAAGCTCGGCCACAACGAGCAGGACACCCCGGCGCTGACCCAGCCGCTGATGTACAAGCGCATCGGCAAGCACGGCGGCACGCGCAAGCTGTACGCCGACAAGCTGGTCACGCAGGGTGTGCTGGCCGAGGGCGACGCCGACCAGATGGTCAAGGATTACCGTCAGCTGATGGAAGACGGCCAGCGCACCATCGAGCCGGTGCTGACCGACTACAAGAGCAAGTACGCGATCGACTGGTCGCCCTTCCTGGGCGCCAAGTGGACCGACCAGGCCGACACCGCCGTGCCGCTGGCCGAGCTCAAGCGTATCGGCGAGCGTCTGACCACGGTGCCGGAAGGCTTCACGGTGCACCCGCTGGTCGCCAAGCTGCTGAACGACCGCCGCAACATGGCCAAGGGCGAGCAGAACCTCGACTGGGGCATGGGCGAGCATCTGGCCTTCGCCACGCTGGTGGCCTCGGGCTATGCCGTGCGCATCACCGGCCAGGACTCCGGCCGCGGCACGTTCACGCACCGTCACGCCGTGCTGCACGACCAGAACCGCGAGCGCTGGAACGACGGCACCTATATTCCGCTGCAGAACGTCTCGGAAGGCCAGGCGCCGTTCACGGTGATCGACTCGGTGCTGTCCGAAGAGGCCGTGCTCGGTTTCGAATACGGCTACTCGTCGGCCGAACCCAACACCCTGACCATCTGGGAAGCGCAGTTCGGTGACTTCGTCAACGGTGCGCAGGTCGTCATCGACCAGTTCATCTCCTCGGGCGAAGCCAAATGGGGTCGTCAGTCGGGCCTGACCCTGATGCTGCCGCACGGCTACGAAGGCCAGGGCCCGGAGCACTCGTCGGGCCGCATCGAGCGCTTCCTGCAACTGTGCGCAGACCACAACATCCAGGTCGTTCAGCCGACCACGGCTTCGCAGATCTTCCATCTGCTGCGCCGCCAGATGATCCGTCCGTTCCGCAAGCCGCTGGTGATCTTCACGCCGAAGTCGCTGCTGCGCAACAAGGACGCCGGCTCGCCCCTGACCGAACTCGCAGGCGGCAGCTTCCGTCCGGTCATCGGTGAACTGGACGACTCGATCAAGGCTTCTTCGGTCAAGCGCGTCCTGGCATGCTCGGGCAAGGTCTATTACGATCTGGTCAACGCCCGCAAGGAGCGTGAGGCGGATCACATCGCCATCGTGCGTGTCGAACAGCTCTATCCCTTCGCCCACAAGGCGTTCGAGACCGAGCTGCGCAAGTACCCGAAGGCGACCGAAGTGATCTGGGTGCAGGACGAGCCGCAGAACCAAGGCGCCTGGTTCTATGTCCAACACCACTTGTACGAGAATATGGCCGAAGGCCAGAAACTGGCCTACGCCGGCCGTCCCGCATCGGCTTCGCCGGCCGTGGGCTATCTGGCCAAGCACCAGGAGCAGCAGAAGGCGCTCATCGAGCAGGCTTTTGCTTCCAAGTACAAGGGCTTCATGCTGACCAAGTAAGCACCGGTCGCTGACAACAGAACACGCATTTAACGGAATTCATCATCATGGCTATTACTGACGTCGTCGTTCCCCAGCTTTCCGAATCGGTTTCGGAAGCCACCCTGCTGAACTGGAAGAAACAGCCTGGCGCTGCGGTCGAGGCCGACGAGATCCTGATCGAGATCGAGACTGACAAGGTCGTGCTCGAAGTGCCTGCCCCCTCGTCGGGCGTGCTGGCTGAAATCGTCAAGGAAGATGGCGCCACCGTCACCTCGGGTGAGCTGATCGCCCGTATCGATACGGCTGCCAAGGCCGCTGCCGCGCCGGCCGCCGCCGCTGCCGAACCGGCCGCCGCTGCCCCGGCTGCCGCTGCCGCCGCCCCGGCTGCGGCCAGCAACGCCGCTGCCGGCGTGGCTTCGCCGGCCGCCTCGAAGATCCTCGCCGAAAAGGGCGTGGATGCCGCCAGCGTGGCGGGCACCGGCCGTGACGGCCGTGTCACCAAGGCTGACGCCATGTCCGCCAGCGCCGCGCCCAAGGCCGCCGCCCCGGTCGCCCCGCCCACGCTGTCGCTGGACGGCCGTCCGGAGCAGCGTGTGCCCATGAGCCGCCTGCGTGCCCGCGTGGCCGAGCGCCTGCTGCAGTCGCAACAGGAAAACGCCATCCTGACGACCTTCAACGAGGTCAACATGCAGGGCGTGATCGACCTGCGCAACAAGTACAAAGAGAAGTTCGAGAAGGAACACGGCGTGAAGCTGGGCTTCATGTCCTTCTTCGTCAAGGCGGCAGTCGCTGCCCTGAAGAAGTACCCGGTCCTGAACGCTTCGGTCGATGGCAAGGACATCATCTACCACGGCTACTTCGACATCGGCATCGCCGTGGGCAGCCCGCGCGGTCTGGTGGTGCCGATCCTGCGCAACGCCGACCAGCTGTCGATCGCTGAAATCGAAAAGGGCATCGCCGACTTCGGTCAGCGCGCCGCAGCCGGCAAGCTGGGCATTGAAGAAATGACCGGCGGCACCTTCTCGATCTCCAACGGCGGCGTGTTCGGTTCGATGCTCTCGACCCCGATCATCAACCCGCCGCAATCGGCCATCCTGGGCGTGCACGCCACCAAGGAGCGCCCGGTGGTCGAGAACGGTCAGATCGTGATCCGCCCGATCAACTACCTGGCCATGTCCTATGACCACCGCATCATCGACGGCCGCGAAGCCGTGCTGGGCCTGGTCGCCATGAAGGAAGCGCTGGAAGATCCGCAGCGCCTGCTGCTGGACCTGTAATCCGGCTGGGGCGGCAATCATGCCGCCCCGCGCGCATCTGAAGCGCGCGGCGGCCCTGACGGGCCGTCTTTCTTCCTGTCCCTAATCGAGAACACTATGTCCAAACAATTTGACGTCGTCGTCATCGGTGCCGGCCCCGGCGGCTACATTGCCGCGATCCGCGCCGCGCAACTCGGCATGTCGGTGGCCTGCATCGACGCCTGGCAAAACGGTGACGGCGGCGCTGCTCCCGGCGGCACCTGCACCAACGTGGGTTGCATCCCGTCCAAGGCGCTGCTGCAGTCTTCGGAAAACTACGAAGGGGTCAAGCACCACTTCGCCGATCACGGCATCGAAGCCAAGGATGTCAAACTGAACCTCGACAAGCTGATCGGCCGCAAGAACACGGTCGTCAAGCAGAACAACGACGGCATCCTGTACCTGTTCAAGAAGAACAAGGTCACGTTCTTCCACGGCAAGGGCGCCTTCGCCGGCAAGGTCGACGGCGGCTGGGCCATCAAGGTCACCGGCACTGCCAACGAAGACCTGGTTGCCAAGCATGTCGTGGTCGCCACCGGTTCCTCGCCGCGCGAACTGCCGGGCCTGCCGTTCGACGAAAAGAACGTGCTGTCCAACGACGGCGCGCTCAACCTGTCGGCCGTGCCCAAGAAGCTGGGCGTGATCGGCGCGGGCGTGATCGGCCTGGAAATGGGCAGCGTGTGGCGCCGTCTGGGCTCCGAAGTCACCGTGCTGGAAGCGATGCCGGAGTTCCTGGCTGCCGCTGACCAGCAAGTGGCCAAGGAAGCCCTCAAGGCCTTCACCAAGCAGGGCCTGGACATCCAGACCGGCGTGAAGATCGGCGAGATCAAGGCGGGCGCCAAGTCCATCACGATCCCCTACACCGACGCCAAGGGCGCCGAGCACAAGCTGGTGGTCGACAAGCTTATCGTCTCGATCGGGCGCGTGCCGTACACGGGCGGCCTGGATGCCGACAGCGTGGGCCTGAAGCTCGACGAGCGCGGTTTCATCGCCGTGGACGACGATTGCAAGACCAACCTGCCCAACGTGTGGGCGGTGGGCGACGTGGTGCGCGGCCCGATGCTGGCGCACAAGGCCGAAGAGGAAGGCGTGGCGGTGGCCGAGCGTATCGCCGGTCAGCACGGTCACGTGAACTTCGCGACCGTGCCCTGGGTCATCTACACCTCGCCCGAAATCGCCTGGGTCGGCAAGACCGAGCAGCAGCTCAAGGCCGAAGGCCGCGAGTACAAGGCGGGTTCCTTCCCGTTCATGGCCAACGGCCGTGCGCGCGCGCTGGGCGACACCACGGGCTTTGCCAAGGTGCTGGCCGACGCCAAGACCGATGAAGTCCTGGGCGTGCACATTGTCGGTCCGATGGCCTCGGAGCTGATCTCCGAAGCCGTGACCATCATGGAGTTCCGTGGCGCCGCCGAAGATATCGCGCGCATCTGCCACGCGCACCCGACGCTGTCCGAAGCCGTCAAGGAAGCCGCCCTGGCGGTGGACAAGCGCGCGCTGAACTTCTGATGCCGCGCGCCGGGCGCAGCAGCGGTATCGGCTGCCCCGGCGTTTCGATGTGCCGCGACGCCGCCAATCCGACAGGGTTGGCGGCGTTCGCATGCTGGCGTGCCGCCAGGAAGCCGAGATGAACGTCCGCGAATATTACGAACACGCCCTGGCCGAACGGGGTTATCAGCCCGACGAGGCCCAGCTGAAGGCGATCGATCGCCTGCAGCGTTACTACGACGATTGGGTGCGCTTCAAGTCGATGCGCTCCAATGCCCTGAAGAAACTGCTAAACCGGCCCGAAGTGCCGCGCGGCGTCTATCTGTGGGGAGGGGTGGGGCGGGGCAAGAGCTTTCTGATGGACGCGTTCTACGCCACCGTGCCGGTGCAACGCAAGACAAGGCTGCACTTTCACGAGTTCATGCGCGGTGTCCATCGCGAGTTGGAAAACGTCAAGGGCATGCAGGATCCGCTCGACGAGGTTGCCCGGCGCGTGGCCAAGCGCTATCGCCTGATCTGTTTCGACGAGTTCCACGTCTCCGATGTGGCCGATGCCATGATTCTGCACCGGCTGCTCTTCAAACTGTTCGAGTACGGCACGTCATTCATCATGACGTCCAACTACGAGCCGTCCACGCTGTACCCCGAGGGCTTGCACCGCGATCGTATCCTGCCGGCCATTGCACTCATCGAGGCGCGCATGGACATCATGAATGTGGACGCGGGCATCGATTACCGGCGTCGTTCGCTCGAACAGGTGCAGTGTTATCACTCGCCGCTGGATGAGGCGGCGAGCCAGGCGTTGCAGCAGGCTTTCAACCAGCTGGCCGATACGGCGCCCCAGGAGCCGTTGCTGCATATCGAGCATCGCGAGATACGGGCCGTGGCGCTTGCGGGTTCGGTGGTGTGGTTCGACTTCGCCACGCTTTGTGGCGGCCCGCGTTCTCAGAATGATTACCTCGAGTTGGCCAATCGCTTCCACGCCGTGATTCTGTCGGACGTTCCGCGCATGGGGCCACGCCAAGCCTCCGAGGCCCGCCGCTTCACGTGGTTGATCGATGTGTTCTATGACCACAAGGTCAAACTCATCATGTCGGCCGAGTGTCCCGCCGAAGAGCTGTACACCGAGGGCGTGCTGGCCAATGAATTCCATCGCACGGTGTCGCGCATTCTCGAAATGCAGTCCCGCGAATACCTGGAGTCCGAACGGCGCCAGGCAGGAATTCTGTAAGTTTCCGACACCCCGTTCGCGGGGTGTTGTTTTTTGGGCGGAGCAGGGGGGCGGATAGGGCCTATATATTGATAATGCAAGTGATTATCAATAACATGCCTGTTTTGGTCGTTATCTTGCAGCTATCCCTGTGTCCGCGCATGTTTCTTTCCCCACCGTGACGCCAGCGGCCAGTGCGCCGCTTGAAGGCCTGTACCGGGAGCATCGTCCCTGGCTGATGGGTTGGTTGCGGCGGCGGGTGGACAGCCCGCAGCAGGCCGAAGACCTGAGCCAGGATGTTTTCATGCGCATTCTGCAGGGCCGCAAGGTCGTGCGCGCCGATCAGGCCAGGGTGTTTCTGGCCACGATCGCCCGGGGCCTGGTCATCGACTACCGTCGCCGCAACGCCCTGGAGCAGGCCTGCCTCGACTATCTGGCCAGCCTGCCGCAAGGCGCAGAACCTTCTCCCCAGGAGCGCATGCAGTTGATGCAGACGCTCTGCACCCTGGACCGCATGCTCGCCGAACTGCCGCCGCGCGTGCGCCAGACCTTTCTGCTGTCGCAGATCGATGGGCTGGCTTATGCCGAGATCGCCGCGCGCCTGAATGTCTCGCTCAGCTCGGTGCAGCAATACATGATCCGCGCCATGACCGCCTGCTGCGAGGTCTTCCATGAGTGAGGCGGCACTTCGCCGCGAGGCGATTTCCTGGTGGGTCTGCATGCAGTCCGGCGCGGCGACCGAGCAGCAGCGCGCCGAGCTGGAGGCCTGGTTGCGCGCCGACGCCGGGCATCGGCAGGCCTGGGAGCGTGTGCGGGCAGTCGAGCGCGGCATACGCCAGGTGCCGCCAGCGCTGGCGCATGCCGCGTTCACGCCAGTGCGCCGCCGCACGGTGTTGCGGGGCCTGCTGGGTCTGGGAGTCGGGGCGCTGGCGGGTTGGGGCGTCTATCGCCACGCCCCGTGGCAGCATCTGGTGGCGGATTTCGGCAGTCCCGTAGGGCAGACCCGTCACGTGGCCCTGGGGTCCGGGGCCTCGCTCATTCTGGCCAGCGATACGGCGCTGCGGGTACGGCAGCAGGGCGGTGGTCACGCCGTGCACTTGTTGCGCGGCGAGGTGCTGGCCGATGTGCGTTCGGCGCCGCTGTGGCTCGATACCGGCTTTGGCTTGCTGCATACCGAGCAGGCGCGCTTTTGCGCGGCACGCGGCGAACGCGGCTGCCGGGTCGAGTTGCTGGAGGGGGGATTGGCCGTCGATCACGGCGAGCTGCAGCAACGGCTGTCCGCGCCTCAGGGGCTGCGTCTGGGGCGGGCGGGCGGACTGAGGCTGCAAGCCGTGGATGCCGACGCCGCGGCCTGGGTGGACGGCCTGGTGGTCGCCCAGGATTGGTCTCTGGATCGTCTGGTGTACCGGCTTTCGCGGGCCAGGCATGGCGTCATTCTCGTCGACGATCGGGTGGCCGGATTGCGCGTGTCGGGCGTCTTTCCGCTTTATGACGCCGAGCGTGCGCTGGCCGCGGCAGCGCGGTCGCTGCCGATTCAGATCGAGCGGCGCAGCCGCTTCTGGCTCAGTGTCGTGCCGGCCTGATTCGACGACTCAATCAGTTACAAAAATTCTGCCAGGGACACTGCAGATTGGCCGTCCTGCTTCGGACTGTCTTATGAATCCGCCAGTTTTGCTACAGGAGCCATTTGCTTTGTCCACTTTGTCCGACTCCCCCGCCTGGCGCCAGCGCCTGGCATGCGGTGTGCTGAGCAGCGCGCTGGCCGGCGCCGGCGCACTGAGCGCCCAGGCCGCGCAGGCCCAGGCAGCCGTTGCGAGCTACGATATCCCGGCAGGTCCGCTTGCAACGGCCTTGACCCGGTTTGCCCATGCTGCCGGGGCGGTGCTGTCTTTCGACCCGGCGCAATTGCGGGGCCGCACCAGTTCCGGCCTGCAAGGCCAGTATGACGTGGGCGGGGGGTTTGCCGCCTTGCTGGCCGGCAGCGGGCTGCAGGCGCGGCGGGCCGCCGACGGCGTCTGGACCCTGCAGGCGGTGCCGTCCGTCCAGGGCGCGCAGACCTTGGCGCCGATCACGGTGCGGGGCAGCAGCAATCCCAATGACCCGACCGACGGCTATGTGGCCACCGCGATCGTCAGCGCGACGCGCACCGACACGCCGTTGATCGAGATCCCTCAGTCCGTGTCCGTGGTCACGCGCGAGCAGATGACGGAGCAGGGCGCGCAGACGCTCAACCAGGTGTTGCGCTATACCTCCGGCGTGGCGACCGAGACGCGCGGGGCCACGGCCACGCGCCTGGATCAGTTCACCGTGCGCGGCTTCTCGGCCTCGACCTATCTGGACGGCATGCGCGTCTTTGGCGGGCGCGATGCCTTGCCGCAGGTCGATGCCTATCGCCTGGAGCGCGTCGATGTGCTCAAGGGCCCGTCGTCGGTCATGTATGGCCAGGGCGGGCCGGGTGGGGTGGTCAACCAGGTCAGCAAGCGCCCTACGCTGGAGCGCCAGAATGAGGTCGAGGTACAGGCGGGCAATTTCGACCTGCGCCGCGTCAACATGGACTTCGGCGGCGCGCTTGATGAGCAAGGCACCCTGATGTACCGGATGACGGGGTCGGCCTATGGTTCGGACGGCCAGCTCAAGCACACCAAGGAGCGGCGCTATTTCGTGTCGCCGGCCTTCACCTGGCAACCCAGTGCCGACACCAGCCTGACCATACTGACCAACTTCCAGCACGATCCGGATATGGGCTCGTATGGCGCCGCCTCGGCGATGCGCACGGTGCTTTCGGCGCCGGACGGCCGCAAGCTCAAGCCCAATTACTACGACGGCGACGCCAACTTCGAAAAGAGCGACCGCAAGAGCTATTCCTTGGGGTACGTGTTCGAACACCGCTTCAACGATACCTTCAAGGTCAGCCAGAGCCTGCGCTACCAGCATGCCGAAGGGGTGTATCGCAGCGTGTATGGCAGCAGCTCGCCTTACTACGGCTACACCGGCCCGGACTATCGTTATCAGCAGCGCGCCGCCATCGCCACCGATGTGGATGTCGATGCCTTCACGCTGGACAACAACCTGCAGGCGCGTTTCGATACGGGCCCGCTAGCGCATACTTTCATCACCGGCTTCGATTACCAGCACGTGCGCACCGACACCTTGTCGGGCTCCGGTTCGGCGCCGCCGATCGATGTCCTCAATCCGAACAATCGCATGCGCATCCCGGTGCCGGCCTTCACGTCGGATCAGACCCAACGCCAGGTGCAGACCGGTCTGTACGCACAGGATCAGATCAAGTGGGACAAGCTGTCGCTGTTGCTGGGCGGACGGTATGACTGGGCCCGTACCCACACCGGCACCGACAACCTGCAGCGCGGCACCCACAGCAGCTCGGCATTGTCGGCCGAGGCGTTCACGGGCCGCGCGGGCCTGATCTACAACTTCGACAATGGCCTGGCACCCTATGTCAGCTACAGCGAGTCGTTCGAGCCGCAATCCGGCACAGGCTGGAATAACGCGACCTTCAAGCCCATCGAGGGCAAGCAGTATGAGATCGGCCTGAAGTATGAGCCGCCGGGGGCCGACACCATGGTCACGCTGGCCGCCTTTGATCTGCGCCGCCAGAACATGCTGACCACCGACCCCAATCCGGATCACATCTGCGGCACGGGCCGCTGCTCGATCCAGGCGGGCGAGGTCCGCAGCAAGGGGATCGAACTGGAAGCCAAATCCCAGCCCATCCGCGGGCTGGCGGTGACGGCGGCCTACACCTACCTGGACAACAAGTACACCAAGGCCAATGCCGATCTGGTGGGCTTCAACCTGAAAGGCAAGCGCCAGGCCGGTGTGCCCGAGCACAACGCGTCGGTGTGGGCGCGTTATCAGCTGCAGGAAGGGCCGCTGTCGGGGCTGGGGGTCGGGGCAGGCGTTCGCTACCTGGGCTCGACCTGGGGCAACTCGGCCAACACCTACAAAGTGCCATCGGCCACGTTGGTGGATGTCATGATCGACTACGACCTGGGGCGTCTGACGACGTCGCTCAAGGGCATGCAGGTGGCGCTCAATGTCTCGAACCTGTTCGACAAGGAGTACGTCGCGTCGTGCCTGAATGATGCCTGGTGCTGGTTCGGTTATCAGCGCACGGTCAAGGCCAGCCTGCGCTACCGCTGGTAAGCCCGTCGCCCATCCGGATGGCTATCCGGATGGGCGGCGCCGGCGGTGCTCCCCCGGGCATGGCCGCAGCCCCGATTGCGCTCATGGATGGCTCTACTATCAAATACGATTAGGAATTATTATAATTTGCAGGTTTTTTTGCTGATGCAGCGGGTATCGGCAATCTTTTTCTGGAATGACGTGAAAGCTCCTAATTCGGGCGCGGCGATGCTGCGCTACCGGTTCGCCGTGGCCTCGCGTGCCCTGGCGGCCATAGGCGGCGGCTACGCCCTGGCGTCGGCTGCAGCGGCCTGCCTGGCGGTATGGCTGCCCATGTCCCGCGTGGATGCCGTGGTGACAGCCCAGATGCTGGCCTTTGTGGTCTATGCCTGCGGCGTGATCTGGGTCTTTGCCACTTACAGCGCCTGGCGCGCCTGGGGCGGGATCATGGTGCCCACGGCGCTGCTGGCCCTGCTGTACTGGATGGGCGCGAAATGAGTGATGCGGTAAAGACGCCGGCAGCCAGTGCGGGAAGGTTGGCGACCCCAGCCGGCAAGCCCGCTTCGGGCAAGGGCCGGGCGGCACGGCCGGCGCAGGCCGAAGGCCTGCGTCAGGCGATGTCCTGGCTGCACACCTGGTCCGGCCTGCTGTTCGGCTGGGTGTTGTTCGCGATGTTCCTGACCGGCACGCTGGCTTTCTTCCGGCCCGAGATCACACGCTGGATGCAGCCCGAGATCACGGCCCAGATGGTGCCGCCGGCCAAGGCGGTGGAAACTGCCGAGCGCTATCTCAAGACGCATGCCACGCAGGCGACGCGTTGGTTCATCAACGTGCCCAGTGAGCGTGAACCCTGGGTCAGCGTGTCGTATCAGATCCCCAATCCGGCGCCGGGCGAGCGCGGCTTCAAGCGTGTCATGCTGGACCCCGATACCGGCCAGGAGATCTCGGCGCGCGCCACGCGCGGGGGCGACTTCTTCTACCGTTTTCACTTCGAACTCGAAGTGGGCTACCCGTGGGGCCGCTGGCTGGCGAGCGTCGCCGGCATGTTCATGCTGCTGGCGATCATAAGCGGGGTGATCACCCACAAGAAGATCTTCACCGACTTCTTCACCTTCCGGCCGCGCAAGGGCGGGCAGCGCGCCTGGATGGACGGGCACAACGTGTTGTCTGTGCTGGGCCTGCCGTTTCATCTGATGATCACCTTCAGCGGCCTGGTGCTGTTCATGGCCATGTTGATGCCGGCCGGCATCATGGCGGCTTACGACAACGAACGCGCCTATTTCGACGAATTGTTTCCCTCGTTCGCGGTAACGCCGCCTCAGAAAGTGCCGGCGGCACTCACGCCGCTGGTGCCCCTGCTACAGCAGGCCGAGTCCATCTGGGATGGCGGCAAAGTGGGCCGCATGACGATCAACCATCCGGGCGATGCCGGGGCGACGGTGAGCGTTTCTCGGTCCAATACCGACCGGGTTTCTTATGGGCGCATGGCGCCGGTGCTGACTTTCAACGGGGTCTCGGGCGAATTGCTCAAGCGCCATGATGGCGATGGCGCGGTTGCGGTCACGGCCGGCACCATCGTGGGGCTGCACCTGGGCCTTTATGCCCAGACAGTGTTGCGTTGGCTGTACTTCCTGGTGAGCATGGCCGGCACGGCCATGGTCGCCACCGGGCTGGTGCTCTGGGTGGCCAAGCGGCGCCAGAAACAACCCAAGGGCGAGACGTTCTCGCTGCGTCTGGTCGATGCGCTCAATGCCGGCACCATCGGCGGCGTGTGCCTGGGAGTGGCGGTGTTCTTCCTGCTGAACCGGCTGCTGCCGGTGGACCTCGCCCAGCATGCGCAATGGGAAGTGCGGGGGTTCTTCCTTGCGTGGATATTCGGCCTGGCCTATGCCTTCGTCCGCCGGCGCGCCAAATGGCGCGACCTGATGGCCTTGACCGCAGCCGCCTTCGTCCTGGTGCCGCTGGTCAATGCGTTGACTTCGCCGCGTCACCTGGGCCAATCGTTGTCGGCCGGTGATTGGGTCATGGCCGGCTTTGATCTGAGTTGCGTGGCCACGGGTCTGTTCTTTGCCTGGGTGGCGCATCGCTGCGCCCGCCGCTTGGCGGCTCCGGCGCTACAACCCCGCCGCGCGCCGCGCGCGGCCATGGAGAGCTGAGCATGAACCTGATGGCTTTTTTCCTGGCCTTTGGCGGCTTTGCCGCCTTGAGCCTGGCGATGGAACGCCACTACGAAGACGCCTTTGATCGTACGCTGTCGCGCACGCACCAGCGTATCTTGCGTGCCCTGGGTGCCGTGGCGCTGGGGTTGTCGTTGTGGAGCTGCGCCTTGGCCGATGGATGGTCCTACGGCAGTATCCAGTGGATCGGCCTGCTGACGGCGGCCGGCCTGCTGTTGATCTGGATCCTGACCTACGCCGCGCGCCTGGCCTGGGGGCTGGGCGGCGCTGCGGCTGGCGCGGCCCTGTTGCTGGCTGCCTTCGGTTGACACGTTACACTGCAAGCTTGTTCCGTCCCTGCAGCTTACGTTACGTGCCATGACTACTCGCGTTCTTACTGGTATCACCACCACAGGTACTCCTCATCTCGGCAACTATGCGGGCGCCTTGCGTCCGGCGATCCGTGCCAGCACGCAGCCGGGGGCTGACGCCTTCTTTTTTCTGGCCGACTACCACGCGCTGATCAAGTGTGATGATCCGGCACGCGTGGCCCGCTCGCGCCTGGAAATCGCCGCGACGTGGCTGGCTGCCGGCCTGGATCCCGAAAAAGTCACCTTCTACCGTCAGTCGGATATTCCCGAAACGACGGAGCTGACCTGGCTGCTGACCTGTGTCACGCCCAAGGGCCTGATGAATCGCGCTCATGCCTACAAGGCCTCGGTGGATCAGAACAACGCCAAGGGCGTGGAGCCCGATGATGGCGTGACCATGGGCTTGTTTTCCTACCCGGTGCTGATGGCGGCGGACATCCTGCTGTTCAACGCGCACAAGGTTCCGGTCGGGCGCGATCAGGTGCAGCACCTGGAGATGGCGCGCGACATCGCCCAACGTTTCAATCATCTTTACCAGGGGGATTTCTTCGTGCTGCCGGAAGTGCAGATCGAGGAAGACGTGGCGACCTTGCCGGGGCTGGACGGGCGCAAGATGTCCAAGAGCTACAACAATACGATTCCGCTGTTCGAAGGCGGCGCAAAGGCTTTGCGTGCGGCGGTGTCGCGCATCGTGACCGACTCGCGTCAGCCGGGCGAGCCCAAGGATGCCGAGGATTCGCATCTGTTCACGATCTACCGCGCCTTTGCGACGCCGGCGCAGGCCACGGCGCTGCGTGAGCAACTGCAGGCAGGCATGGCCTGGGGCGACGCCAAGAACGCACTGTATGAGCTGCTTGAGGGCATCGTGGCCCCCATGCGCGACAGGTACGATGCCTTGATGGCCAACCCGGATCAGATCGAAGACATCCTGCAGGCCGGCGCGCGCAAGGCGCGTGAGCATGCCCGTCCACTGATGGCCCGGCTGCGCGATGCCGTGGGTCTGTCGCGCCTGGGCGCCGCACCGGTGTCGGCCGCCGAGAGCAAGAAGCCGTCGGCCAAAGGCGCGCGTTTCGTCAGCTTCCGCGAGCAGGACGGCAGCTTCCGGTTCCGTCTTCTGGCCGCCGATGGCGATGAGCTGCTGGTCTCCAAGCCTTTTGTCGACCCCAAGGCGGCAGGCACGGTGATCAAGCAATTCCCTGAGGGCGAGGTAGTGTTGGCCGATAGTGGCGACGTCACCCTGGAAGGGGCCGTGGTCGCGCAGGCCTGCGCAGGGGTGGATGAAGTCCGCATCCGCCTGGCGCTCGCCAGCCTGGCGGGCTGACTGCCATCTGCGTGACCCCTGACAGCTGCCTGCGGGCAGCTGTTTTCATTGGGCGGGCGCCTGGCTGCCGTGGCCGTTCGTGCAGGCGCGGCGGGGACTGCACGCTTGCGACGCGCCGGGGCATGGGTATCGCCCGAGTCCCGGAGCGCTCAATCAGTCCCGTACCTAGCGGGCCCTGTCCGTGCTGGCGCGGGCGGCGGCGGCGCTGCGATTCAGGGCGGCGGCCAGCGTGGTTTGCAGATCTGCCGGGAACTCGGCCAGAAAGAGCTCGGCCACGGTGGACTCGTAGATTTTCCACATCTTCCTGCGCAGGGCCCGGCCTTCTTTGGTGATCGAGGCGAAGGCGGCGCGGCCGTCGTCGGCACTGCGGCTGCGCGTGACCAGGCCTTCCTTTTCCAGGCGGTCGATCAGCCGGGTGAGGTTATAGCGTTCGATGGCCAGGGTGTCGGCCAGCTCATGCATGCGGCGAGTGCCATCGGGCCCGCTTTCCAGACCCCAGAGGGCGTCGTACCAGGCGTAGCCAGGCAGGCCGGCGGCAGCCAGGCGGCGCTCGATCTCGCGGATCATGAGGCGGTGCGTGCGCACGAACGCGTACCAAAGATCGGGCTCTTTCGCCGTCATCACACTGTTCCTGTTGCGTTGCGGGTGGCAAACGGGATTCTAGCTCATGCCATATGGTTGCAAATGCTATGATTGCAAATGCAACTCTATGGGATGACCTTCCCATCGCGAGTTTTCCCGGCCGCCTCGAACGACGGCCTGTTATGACCTGCCGTCTTGTCCAGGAGAAATGCCATGAATCCGCCCCTTGCCTTGCGCGATGTCGATCCTCAGGAAACACGAGAGTGGCTGGAGGCGCTGGAGGCCGTGGTGGCTGCCGAAGGCCGCCCGCGCGCCCATTACCTCATCGATCAGCTGATCGATGCCGACGCGCAGCGCCATGGTGATCTGCACGGGCGTGTGACGACCGCCTACGTCAACACCATCGGTCGTGCGCAACAACCCGCCTATCCCGGCGATCTGGCGCTGGAAGCGCGCCTTAACGCATATATCCGCTGGAACGCCATGGTGATGGTGCTGCGCGCGGGCAAGCACTCGAACGTGGGTGGACACATCGCCACCTATCAATCGGCTGCCGTGCTGTATGACGTCGGTTTCAATCATTTCTTTCGTGGCCGCACCGAGCGTTACGGCGGCGACATGGTCTATATCCAGGGGCATTCTGCGCCGGGTATCTACGGCCGTGCGTACCTGGAAGGACGCATTACCGAAGCGCAGCTGGACAATTTCCGGCGCGAGGCCGGGGGCGAGGGCCTGTCTTCTTATCCGCACCCGCGACTGATGCCGGATTTCTGGCAATTCCCGACGGTATCCATGGGCCTTGGGCCGCTGACGGCCGCCTATCAGGCGCGCTTCATGCGCTATCTGGAATACCGTGGCCTGCTGGCGCACCAGGGGCGCAAGGTCTGGGCTTTCCTGGGCGATGGCGAGATGGACCAGCCCGAGTCCCTGGCGGCGATCTCTCTGGCCGGGCGCGAGCGGCTCGATAACCTGATCTTCGTGGTCAATTGCAATTTGCAGCGCCTGGACGGGCCGGTGCGCGGCAACGCCAAGATCGTGCAGGAACTGGAGGGCGCGTTCCGCGCCGCCGGCTGGCATGTGATCAAGGTGCTGTGGGGCAGCGGCTGGGATGATTTGCTTGAGCGTGATGCCACCGGGCTGCTGCGCCAGCGCATGATGGAATGCGTCGACGGCGAATACCAGACCTTCAAGTCGCAAGGCGGCGCCTATGTCCGCGAGCATTTCTTCGGCAAGTATCCCGTGCTGCTGGAGCTCGTGGCGCATCTGTCGGATGACGACATCTGGGCGTTGACGCGCGGCGGCCATGATTTCGAGAAAGTCTATGCCGCCTACGAGGCCGCCTCACGCAAGACGGGTTGTCCCAGTGTGGTGCTGGTCAAGACGGTCAAGGGTTTCGGCATGGGTGAGGCCGGTGAGGGCCAGAACATCAACCACCAGCTCAAGAAGATGAGCGCCGATGCCGTGCGCGCTTTTCGCGACCGTTTCGATCTGCCGGTCCCGGATGGGCAGCTCGAAGAAATGCCCTATCTGAAACCGGCCCCCGAGAGCGCGGAAGGACGTTACTTCGCAGCGCGGCGCGAGGCGCTGGGCGGTTATGTGCCGGCGCGCGTGGCCAGGGTGGCCCCGCTGGCCGTGCCTGCCCTGGAGGCTTTCGCCACGCAGCTCAAGGACAGCGGCGAGCGCGGAGTGTCCACCACCATGTCTTTCGTGCGTATCCTGGCCACTTTGCTCAAGCACCCGGAACTGGGCAAGTTGGTCATTCCGATCGTGCCGGATGAGTCACGCACCTTTGGCATGGAGGGACTGTTCCGCCAGATCGGCATCCACGCCTATCTGGGCCAGCTTTATACCCCGCAGGATGCCGGGCAGCTGAGTTATTACAAGGAAGCCAAGGACGGGCAGATCCTGCAGGAGGGCATCAACGAGTCCGGCGCCATCGCCTCGTGGATCGCCGCGGGCACGGCCTACAGCAATCACGGCGTGGCTGCGATTCCCTTCTATATCTTTTATTCGATGTTCGGGCTGCAGCGGGTAGGGGACCTGGCCTGGGCCGCGGCCGATGCGCGCACGCGCGGCTTTCTGCTGGGCGCCACGTCGGGGCGCACCACGTTGATGGGGGAGGGGTTGCAGCATGACGACGGGCACAGCCACGTCTTGTCGTCGGTGATTCCGAATTGCATTTCCTATGACCCCACCTATGCCTATGAGTTGGCCGTCATCATCCAGGACGGCTTGCGGCGCATGTATGCCGAGCAGGAAGATATCTACTATTACATCACCCTGCTGAACGAAAACTATCCCAATCCGGCACTGCCGATGGGCAGCGAGGCCGGCATCCTCAAGGGCCTGTACCTGCTGCGTGCGGCAGATCAGGGCGCCTGGCAGGCGCCACGGGCGCAGCTCATGGGCAGCGGCGCGATTCTGCGCGAGGTGCTCGCCGCCAGTGAAATGCTGGCCCATGACTTCGGCGTGCAAAGCGATGTCTGGAGCGCCACCAGCCTGACCGAACTGCGCCGCGATGGCCTGGCCGCCGAACGCTGGAATCTGCTGCATCCGCAGGACGAGCCAAGGATTTCCTATGTGCAGCAGTGTCTGCAAGGCCATCCCGGGCCGGTGCTGGTGGCGACCGACTACATGAAGATCGTCGCGGACCAGATCCGGCCGTTCGTGCCGGGGCGCTTCGTGGCTCTGGGCACCGACGGTTTCGGGCGCTCGGACACGCGGGAATCGTTGCGCAGCTTCTTCGAGGTCGATCGTCGCTTCATTGCCCTGGCCGCCCTCAAGGCGCTGGCCGATGATGGCTTGATTGCGCGCCAGCGCGTGAGCGAAGCTATGCAGCGCTACGAGATCGATCCGGGGAAAACCGACCCGGCCAGCATTCAATAAACGCGCTTTCCTTTCGCCGTGCCGGCCTGGCGCACGCGTGCCTTGCTATGATCGCTGCCGGATGGGGACGGATCCCCGTCCGGTCTCATGGTTCATTGATCAGGAAGGCGATGCACACGATGGAAAACGACGCCGCGCGCGGTGGCGTCAGATGGCTGTTGAGGGCCGAAGGGTTGTGCGTGCTGGGTATCGGCCTGCTGGTCTATGCCGAGCATGGGGCAGGCTGGCCGTTCTTTGCGGTGGGATTCCTGTTGCCGGACCTGACATTGCTGGGCTATCTGGCTGGCCCGCGCGTGGGCGCCTGGCTGTACAACAGTGCGCATTCCTATGTGGGCGCGATGCTGTGCCTGGCTGCAGGCGTCTGGTCGGCTGCGCCCTGGGTGATTGCGGCCGGTTGGATATGGGTCTGCCATATCGGCTTTGATCGCATGCTGGGCTATGGCCTGAAGTACGGGCAGGGGTTCCGCTACACCCATCTCGGAAAGATCGGCCGCGACGCGCCTTCGCGGCCTTGAACCGCTTCTGATGCAAGCGCCCCACGCAGAACGGTGTTCAGCGTGGGGCGTTGCGTCTGGCGCGGGTTTGGTCAGCGCTTGAGTTTTGCGAAAGCGTCGGCCATGGCGCTGTTGGCCGGCAAGCCTTGGCGGCTCCCCTGGTCATTGCCACGGCGCTGCGAGCGCTCGTTGCCGCCGCGCGCGCCGCCCGCCGGCGCGGAGCTGCGGCGTTGCTGCGGCTCGGCGCTGTCGTTCAGGCGCATGGTGAGGGCCACGCGCTTGCGCTGCACGTCGACCTCAAGCACCTTGACGGAGACAGTCTGGCCTACCCGCACGACATCGCGGGGGTCTTTGACGAACTTCTCGGCCAGCGCCGAGATATGCACCAGACCATCTTGGTGCACGCCGATGTCGACGAAGGCGCCGAAGTTGGCGACGTTGGTGACGACGCCTTCGAGCACCATGCCCGGATGCAGGTCGTTGAGGGTTTCGACGCCTTCCTTGAACTGGGCAGTTTTGAACTCGGGGCGCGGGTCGCGGCCGGGTTTTTCCAGTTCGCTGAAAATGTCGCGCACGGTCGGCAGCCCGAAGCGCTCATCGGTGAAGTCTGCCGGCGAGATGCCTTTGAGCGCTTCGCGCTGGCCGATGATCTGGCGCACATCGGCCTTGATGCGGGCCACGATGCGCTCGACCACCGGGTAGGCCTCCGGGTGCACCGAGGATGCATCCAGCGGGTTCTCGCCATTGGGGATGCGCAGGAAGCCGGCAGCCTGCTCAAAGGCCTTTTCGCCAAAACGCGGCACGCGGCGCAATTGCTCGCGAGTGGGGAAGGCGCCGTTCTCGTCACGCCAGGCGACGATGTTCTTGGCCAGGGAGTTGTTCAGGCCCGACACCCGCGCCAGCAGCGCTGCCGAGGCAGTGTTGACGTCCACGCCCACGGCGTTCACGCAGTCTTCGACCACGGCATCGAGGGAGCGCGCCAGTTCGCGCTGATTGAGGTCGTGCTGGTACTGCCCCACGCCGATGGCCTTGGGATCGATCTTGACCAGTTCGGCCAGCGGATCCTGCAGGCGGCGGGCGATGGAAACCGCCCCGCGCAGCGTGACGTCCAGGTCCGGGAACTCCAGCGCGGCCACTTCGGAGGCCGAGTACACCGAAGCGCCTGCCTCGGATACCACCACGCGGGTGAGCGACAGCTCGGGGAACTGGCTCATCATGTCGGCAACCAGTTTCTCGCTCTCGCGCGAGGCGGTGCCGTTGCCGATGGCAATCAGCTCGACCTTGTGGCGTGCGCACAGCGCGGCCAGGGTGTTGATGGTGCCCTTGCGGTCCATGCGCGGCTCGAAGGGGTAGACCGTGGCGGTGTCGACCACCTTGCCGGTACGGTCGATCACGGCCACCTTGCAGCCCGTGCGGATGCCGGGGTCCAGGCCGAGCACGACCTTGGGGCCGGCGGGCGCGGCCAGCAGCAGGTCTTTCAGGTTGGCCGCGAACACGCGGATCGCCTCGGCCTCGGCTTCTTCGCGCAGGCGCCCGAAGAACTCGGTTTCGAATGCGGTCAGCAGCTTCACGCGCCAGGTCCAGCGGCAGACTTCGCCCAGCCAGCGTGCACGCGGGGTGGCGTCCAGGGCGAACAGGCCGCTGCCCAGCTTCAGAAAGGCTGCGATACGGCTCACACAGGGGTGGGGCAGTTGCGCTTCGAGTTCTTCCTGCAGGCCCACACGCAGTTCCAGCACGCCCTGCTGGCGGCCGCGCATCAGTGCCAGCACGCGGTGCGAGGGCAGGGTGCGCAGTGGCTCGTTGAAGTCGAACCAGTCGCGGAAATTGGCGCCTTCGGTTTCCTTGCCATCGACCATCTTGGAATACAGCAGGCCGGTGGTCCAGAGATGCTCGCGCAGGTCGGCCAGGAGATCGGCATTCTCGGCGAAGCGCTCGGCGAGGATGTCGCGCGCGCCGTCCAGCGCGGCCTTGGCATCCTCGATCTTGGCTTCCGGATTGAGGTACTGCGCGGCAAGGACTGCCGGGTCGCAGGACGGATCGGCCAGAATGGCGTCGGCCAGCGGCTCCAGCCCGGCCTCGCGCGCGATCTGCGCACGAGTGCGCCGCTTGGGCTTGTAGGGGGCGTACAGGTCTTCGAGACGCTGCTTGGTTTCGGCGCTGGCGATTTCGTGTTGCAGCTCGGGGGTCAGCTTGCCTTGCTGGTTGATGGACTCCAGGATGGCGATGCGACGCTCTTCGAGCTCGCGCAGATAGGAGAGGCGGACCTCCAGGGTACGCAGTGCGCCGTCGTCCAGGCCACCGGTAGCTTCCTTGCGGTAGCGCGCGATGAAGGGCACAGTGGCGCCGTCGTCCAGCAGATCCACGGCCGCAGCGACCTGGCTGGCGCGCACCGCAAGTTCGGTGGCCAGTTGCTCGATGATGCGGGCATGATCAACAACGCCCGGCGCGGCGTTCGTGAGAGCGGAAGTTTCAGACATCTCGATACGTCGACAAGGGAAAAAGAAGGGTCAGCAAGGGCCGGATTGTGCCATAAGCGATTCCGGCGCCGCAGACCCGGGATGCGGGTTCGGTCAAAGGGACCCGGCGCACGGCACAAGCCCCGGCGCGTTAATATGGCGTCCAATTTAGCGCATGTCACCCCGAATGCTGGACCTGGATATTTCAGAATTTTTCGACGCCGATGGCCCGCTGGCTCAAGCCATGCCGGGCTATCGCCCGCGTCACGCGCAGGTAGAGCTGGCGCAAGCCATCGAAAGCGCCATGGCCGACCGCGCCACGCTGGTGGCCGAGGCCGGCACCGGTACGGGCAAAACCTGGGCCTATCTGGTGCCCGCCATCGTGCAGGGCGGCAAGGTGCTGGTCTCGACCGGCACGCGAACCCTGCAGGACCAGCTCTTCGCGCGCGATCTGCCCAAGGTGCGCGCGGCCTTGGGCGCGCCGGTGACGGCCGCACTGCTCAAAGGGCGCGGCAACTATCTCTGCCATTACCATTTGGAACGTCTGCAGGGCGATGACCGGGCGCTGAAGTCGCGCACGGAAGTCGCTCAGCTGCGTCAGATCCAGGTTTTCGCCGGCACCACCAAGACCGGTGACCGTGCCGATCTGGCGCAGATCCCCGAAGACGCCGACATCTGGCAGCGCGTGACCTCCACACGGGAGAATTGCCTGGGGCAGGAGTGCCCGCGCATCCGCGACTGTTTCGTGGTCAAGGCCCGCCGCCAGGCCCAGGAGGCCGACATCGTGGTGGTCAATCACGCGCTGTTCATGGCGGATCTGGTATTGCGCGAAGAAGGGGTGACCGATCTGTTGCCCGAAGTCGATACCGTGGTGTTCGACGAGGCGCATCAGTTGCCCGATACCGCCACGCGTTTTCTGGGCAGCAGTGTCTCCACGCATCAACTGCTCGATTTCGCCCGCGCCCTGGAGGCCGCCGGCCTGGGGCACGCGCGCGAGGCTGCCAAATGGAGCGACGTGGGCCGTCAGGTCGAGACCGCTGCGCGCGAGCTGCGTCTGGCCTGTGCTGCGCTGGAGCACCTGCCGGGCCGCAAAGCCACCTTCGAGGCGATCCCGGAACCCGAAACCTTCGACGCTGCGCTGGCGCAGCTGCGCCAGGTCCTGGAGGCGGCCACGCGCGCCTTGACCCAGGTGGCCGAGAAGCATCCGGACCTGGCTACCGTCGCGCGCCAGGGCGCCGACCTGTGCCTGAAACTGGGGCGCTGGTCGCTGCCGGCCCGCCACGGGCATGCCGACGAAGGCTGGGGCGAAGATGTCAACACGCCGGCTGACGAGTTGATCGCGGCCCTGGCCACCCAGGAAGCGCCTGCCTGGAGCGGTCCGGCCGTGCGCTGGGTCGAGCAGGGGCAGCACCATGTGCGCCTGCATGCTGCGCCGCTGTCGGTGGCGCAGGCGTTTTCCCGCTATCGCAAAGGCGGACAGGCCTGGGTGCTGACCTCGGCCACCTTGTCCGTGCAGGGCGACTTCGGTCATTTCACGCGCCAGCTGGGCCTGAGCGATGCCCGCACCGGACGCTGGGAGTCCCCCTTCGACTATCCGTCGCACGGATTGCTTTTCGTGCCACAAGGCATGCCCGAGCCGCAGTCGCCGCAGTTCATGCAACGCTTTGTCGATAACCTGCTGCCTTTGCTGGAGGTCAACCCTGGCGGTGCGCTGGTGTTATGCACCACCTTGCGCGCTGTCGAACGGGTGGCGCAATTGCTGGGCGAGGCATTCGAACAGGCCGGGCACGAGTGGCCGTTGCTCAAGCAGGGGCAATCCACACGGCGGGATCTGCTGGATCGTTTCGCGCGCCTGGAGCACCCGGTGCTGGTGGGCAGCGCCAGTTTCTGGGAAGGGATAGATCTGCCTGGCGACATGCTGACGCTGGTGGCCATCGACAAGCTGCCTTTTGCGCCGCCCGACGATCCGGTGATCGAGGCGCGCCTGCGCGCCTGCCGCGCCGAAGGCGGCAATCCTTTCGCCGAGTACCAGTTGCCCGAGGCAGCCATTTCCCTGAAGCAGGGGGCCGGCCGCCTTATCCGCACCGAGACCGATTGGGGCGTATTGATGGTGGGCGATCCCCGGCTGGTCGAGAAGCCTTACGGCAAGCGCCTGTGGCGCGGCCTGCCGCCGTTTGCGCGTACCCGCGATATCGGGGCGGCGCTGGCCTTCTATCGCCAGCACGGCAGCCCGGACTGAGCCAGGCCTGCTTCGGACGGACGGCTGGTTTATAGTCGGATCAGTGCAATCGCGAGGCGGACGCGCCGCGGCAGGGCGGACCCGCGCTTTCGTGTGCCGGCATCGACTACGACTTGGAGGCAGGGCATGCAGGATAGGCAGCAACGGGTCGCGGCCAGCTTCGGCGCGCAAGGCCTGATGAGCACGCTGGGCGCGACGCTGGCTTTCGTCGGCGATGGCGAGGTGCATATCGCACTGCCGTTCTCCCAACGTCTGTCCCAGCAGCACGGTTTCGTGCATGCGGGCGCCATCACCAGCGTGGTCGACAGCGCCTGCGGTTATGCGGCGCTGACCCAGGCGCCGGCCGGTTGCGAGATTGTGACGGCCGAATTCAAGGTCAATTTCATGCGTCCGGCGCTGGGACGGCATTTCCTGGCCGTGGGCAAGGTGCAGAACGCGGGCCGGGCGCTCACGGTGTGCACGGGGGAAGTGCGCGCTTTCAGCGCCGATAAACCCGGCTACAAAGTCGTCGCCCTGATGCAGGCCACCCTGGTCAACGTGCCATCTGAGGCGCGCTGAGGCGACAGAGACGATTTCGCCGCCGCCTGCCCCGGTCCCCGGGCAGGGGAGGGAGCCGGCGGCGGCGAGTCAGCCGCGCAGGAGGTCGATCAGCGGAATTGGAAGGGGTTCCACCAGCTCTTGTCGTCCTTGAAGCCTTCTTTCTTGAGCTTGCTGTTGGGGAAGTTGCTGTCCAGCACGCGCTCGGTGTCGTCCTTGAGCTGGGTCATCTTGAGCTTGTCATAGGACAGCCACATGATGTAGAGCGCCTCTTCGGTGGCGGGTGCGCCCTCGAAGTCGGTGATCACGGTCTGGGCGCGGTTGATGGCGGCCAGGTAGGCGCCGCGCGTGTAGTAGTAGCGCGCCACGTGCACTTCGTTCATGGCGATGGCGTTGACCAGCCAGGTCATGCGCTTCTCGGCATCGGGCGTGTATTTGCTGTCCGGGAAGCGCTGCACCAGTTCGAGGAAGGCGTCGTAAGAAGCGCGCAGGCCCTTGGGATCGCGCTCGGCCGGGTCCTGGCCGGTGATGTTGGCCATGAAGGCGCTGGCCGGCGTGAAGTTGATCAGCCCTTTCAGGTAGAGCATGTAGTCGGTGCCCGGGTGATTCGGGTAGAGCTGCTGGAAGCGGTCGATGGCGGCCAGGGCCTGCTCGTTTTCGCTGTCTTTCCAGTTGACATAGGCCAGTTCGATGAGGGCCTGCTGGGCATAGTTGCCGAAGGGGTAGCGGCTTTCGATGGCGGTCAGGCGCTCGCGCGCCTCTTTCCAGTTGCCGGCGGAGATTTCTTCCTTGGCGTCGGCGTAGAGCTGTTCGGCGCTCCAGCCGGCCGTTTTGTCGTACTTGGTGTCGGATGTACCGCAACCAGAGACCAGCAGCACGGCGGCCAGGGCCAGGGCCGCGCTCAGGGCCTTGCCACGGCGGGGATTCAGGAGAGCTGCGTTGCGGAGAATCACGAGAGTCGTTTCCTTGGTGATAGGATGCTGGGCTGATTATATGATTTGTGCCATGTCTGATACAGCCGCCTGCGTTGAACCGTCTTCCGATGACGAACCTTTGGCGATTCTCATCCCTGCAGGCACCCCCGGAGACCGGCTTGACAAGGTCCTGGCGGGCCTGATGCCGGGGCATTCCCGCAGCCGCCTGCAGGGCTGGATCGAGGCCGGCCATGTGCTGGTCAACGGCGCGCCGGCCAAGGTGCGCCAGGCCGTCGGCGCCGGTGACGTCCTGACTGTGTGGGAGCAGCCTGCGCCGGAAAGCCACGCTTTTACTGCAGAACCGGTCGAATTCGCCGTTGTCGATGAAAACCCGGACTGGATCGTTGTCAACAAACCCGCTGGTCTGGTCACCCATCCCGGCGCGGGTAACTGGAGCGGCACCTTGCTCAACGGGCTGCTGCATCGTTACCCCGAATTGTCGCGGGTGGCGCGCGCGGGCATCGTCCATCGCCTGGACAAGGATACCTCCGGCCTGATGGTGGTGGCGCGCAACGAGCTGGCGCAAACCCATCTGGTGCGCCAGTTGCAGGCCCGTTCCATGGGGCGGGAGTACATCGCCCTGGTGCATGGCTGGCTCTCCGGCCACGGCACGGTGGCGCGCGATATCGGGCGTGACGCCCGGGTGCCGGTGCGGATGAGCGTGGAGCGACCCATCGCGCCCAAGCCGGCCGTCACGCATTACCGGGTGGAGCGCCAGGGCGTGGCCGCAGGCGGTGAGCGGGTGACGGCGGTGGTCTGCCGGCTGGAAACCGGACGCACCCACCAGATCCGTGTGCACATGGCCAGCCTGGGCCATCCGCTGCTGGCCGACACTATTTATGGCGGGCGCGCGCTGGCCGGCGCCACGCGCCAGATGCTGCACGCACGCGCCCTGCATTTCGATGACCCGGGCGGGCGCGGCGAGTTGTCCTTTGCCGCCGCCCCGCCCCAGGACATGCAAGACGTCGAGGAGGCGCTCATATGGAACGCATGATGGCCGGCCTGCCGGTGGTGGCCGGGGCCGAGTGGCCCGGCGTAAGGTATTTCTGCACTACCCGCTGCGGCGGCGTGGGCCAGGCCCCGTTCGACACCTTCAATCTCGGCATCCGCGCCGGCGACGCGCCCGAGGCCGTGGCGGAAAACCGTCGCCGCCTGGCGGCTGTGCTGCCGGGCGAACCGCGCTGGCTGCGCCAGGTGCACGCCAATGCCGTGCACGACGCCGATGCGCCGGCTCCTCAAGGCGAGATCGCCGCCGACGCCAGTGTCACGACCTGCCCCGGGCAGGTGCTGGCAGTGATGGTGGCCGATTGCCTGCCGGTGTTGCTGGCGGACGCCCGCGGACAGGTTCTGGGCGCCGCGCATGCAGGTTGGCGCGGCCTGTCCAGCGGGGTCCTGGAAAACACTCTGTCCCTGATGCAGGCCAAGCGCCCGCAGGCGCAGGGCTGGCGCGCCTGGGTCGGGCCGGGCATCGGTCCGGCCCACTTCGAGGTGGGCGCCGATGTGCTGCAGGCGTTCGGCGCCGAAGGCGATGCCGAGGTGGCGGCGCATTTCAAGCCGGCCAGCCCGGGAAAATGGCTGGCCGATCTGCCGGCGCTGGCACGCCTGCGGCTGACGCGGGCCGGAGTGCAAACCGTCGAACTGAGCGGCTATTGCACTTATCGCGAGCGGGATCGTTTCTTTTCCTATCGGCGCGACCGCGAGACGGGCCGTATGGCGCTGCTGGCGTGGCTGGAGCACACGCCGGATTGATCTAAGTCAAATCGGGCCCAGCCCGAGCATTCAAGCGCATGGGGTATGCTCCCGCCTGGCCTTGGATTACCCGGATTGACAGGCCAGGGGGCCGGATAGACCATCAAAGCGCGCAGTTCCGATAACAAGGTGTCGAAGTGACCGTCCAAATTTCTCCCTCATGGCCTGGTTCGGTAAGCATGGCGCCGCAAGCCCTGGCAGATATCCAGGCCGAGTTTTCCCAAGAGTGGCTGCGCATCTGCGACCTGGCCCAACGCGGCGAACTGGGCGCGCCTGCGGATCGCCGCTTTTCCAGCCCGGCCTGGCTTGCCGATGGTCAGCGCCTGCTGATGGCGCATGCCTACCTGCTGTCGGCCCGCACCCTGAACCGGATGGTCGAGGCCGCGCAGGTCAGTGAGCCGGTACGCAGTCGTCTGCGTTTCTCCGTCATGCAGTGGGTCGATGCGCTGTCGCCGGCCAACTTCCTGGCCTTCAATCCCGATGCGCAGCAGGCCATCATCGACAGTGGCGGCAAGGCCCTGACTGCCGGGCTGGCCAACCTGATGGCGGACCTGAAGAAGGGGCGCATCACACAGACCGACGAAAGCCATTTCGAAATCGGGCGCAACGTCGCGACGACCGCGGGCGAGGTGGTCTACGAAAACCGTCTCATGCAGCTCATCCAGTACGCGCCGCTGACGGCGCGCGTGCATGCGCGCCCGCTGGTGGTGGTGCCGCCCAACATCAACAAGTACTACATTCTGGACCTGCAGCCCGAGAATTCCTTCGTGCGGCATGCCGTGCAGGCCGGGCATACGGTCTTCATCGTTTCGTGGCGCAACCCGCTGGAGGGCGATCCCGACGATGTGGCGCGCGCCACCTGGAGCGACTACCTCGACGAGGCCGTGTTGCCCGCGCTGTCCGTGGCCAGCGAGATAACCGGTCAGAAGCAGGTCAACGCGTTGGGCTTCTGCGTGGGCGGCACCATGCTCGCCTCAGCCCTGGCGCTGGCCGAGGCGCGGGGGCACAAGCCGGTGGCCTCGCTGACCCTGTTGACCTCGCTGCTGGATTTCCACGACACGGGCGTGCTCAAGGTGTTTGTCGACGAGGCGCATGCCCTGCTGCGAGAGCAGCAGATGGGGCAGGGCGGCCTGATGCCGGCGCGCGACCTGGCGACCACCTTCTCTTTTTTGCGGCCCAACGAGCTGGTCTGGAACTATGTGGTGTCCAACTACCTGAAAGGCCAGACGCCGCCGGCGTTCGACCTGCTCTTCTGGAACGCCGACAGCACCAATCTGCCGGGTCCCTTTTTCACCTGGTATTTCCGCAATACCTATCTTGAGAACAATCTGAAAGTGCCGGGCGGCACGCAGGCCGGCGGCGTCGGCCTTGACCTTACCCGCCTGACCATGCCGGCCTACATCTACGGCTCGCGCGAGGATCACATCGTGCCGTGGCAGGCCGCCTATGCCTCCACGCAGGTGCTGCGCGGCCCGGCGCGCTTCGTGCTGGGGGCTTCCGGGCATATTGCGGGGGTGATCAATCCGCCGGCCAAGCAGCGCCGCAGCTACTGGTGCTGCGACGAGCTCCAGCCCCTGCCGGGCGATCCCCAGGCCTGGCTGGCCGAGGCCGATGAACATCCCGGCAGCTGGTGGCCGGACTGGCTGGACTGGCTGGCCCCGCATGCGGGCAGGCGCGTGGCAGCGCCGCGCGCGGCCGGCAGCAAGGCCTATCCGCCCATCGAGCCCGCGCCCGGGCGCTATGTGAAAGTGCGGGCGACCTGATCGTCCGCAGCAATTATCTGGTGATTATCAATCTGAGCGGGTCGAATAGGAGGAAGTCAAAATGAGCGGAAAACTGGCGTATGTGACGGGCGGCATGGGTGGCATCGGGACCTCTATTTGCCAGCGCCTTGCCAAGGACGGCTTCCGCGTGGTCGCCGGTTGCGGCCCGAGCCGCAATTACCAGCAATGGTTGGATGAGCAGGCAGCCCAGGGTTATACCTTTTATGCCTCGGTAGGCAACGTCTCGGATTGGGATTCCACTGTCGAGGCCTTCGATCGTGTCCGCGCCGAACTGGGCGAGGTCGATGTGCTGGTCAACAATGCCGGCATCACGCGTGACGGCCTGTTCCGCAAAATGACGGTCGATGACTGGCGCGCCGTGATCGACACCAACCTGAACAGCCTGTTCAACGTCACCAAGCAGGTCATCGACCCCATGGTCGAGCGCCAATGGGGGCGAATCATCAACATCAGTTCCGTCAACGGGCAGAAGGGCCAGTTCGGGCAGACCAACTACTCCACCGCCAAGGCCGGCATTCACGGTTTCACGATGGCGCTGGCCCAGGAGGTCGCCAGCAAGGGCGTCACGGTCAACACCATCTCGCCGGGTTATATCGGTACCGACATGGTGCGCGCCATCCGCCCCGATGTGCTGGAGAAGATCGTGGCGACCATCCCGGTGCGCCGCCTGGGCTCGCCCGAAGAGATCGCCTCGATCTGCTCCTGGCTGGCCAGCGACGAGTCGGGCTTTGCCACCGGAGCGGACTTCTCGCTCAACGGCGGCCTGCACATGGGCTGACGCCGCTTGACCGGGCCGGCCAGCGCCGGTCCGGCAAAGCACGTAAAATAGTTTAGATTTGAAAAATATCGATCCTGGTGACCGCCATGACCCAAGCACAATCTGACGCGCCCCAGCGTCTGATCAAGAAGTACCCGAATCGCCGCTTGTACGACACGCAGACCAGCACCTACATCACGCTGGCCGACGTCAAGCAGCTGGTGCTGGCCGACGAAGTGTTCCAGGTGGTCGATGCCAAGAGCGGCGAGGATCTGACCCGGAGCATTCTGCTGCAGATCATCCTCGAAGAAGAGGGCGGCGGCATGCCGATGTTCTCGGCAAGCATGCTGGCGCAGATCATCCGTTTCTATGGCCACGCCATGCAGGGCATCATGGGCTCCTACCTGGAGAAGAACATCCAGGCCTTCATCGAGATCCAGCAGCGTATGGCGGAGCAGTCCAAGGGCCTGTACGGCAGTCAGTTCGGCCCCGAGGCCTGGACGCAGTTCATGAATGTGCAGACGCCGATGCTGCAGAAGATGATGAACAACTACATCGACCAGAGCAAAAACCTGTTCGTGCAGATGCAGGACCAGATGCAAGATCAGACGCGGGCGATGTTCTCCAACTTTCCTTTCCCGCCGGGACAGGGCGGCCGAAAGTAAAACCGTCTGTAAATGCCTTGGGCGCTCTCTGGAGCGCCCTTTTGTTTTCTGAAGGGCCGAAAAATTCAGGAGGCTGTCAGCGCTGCGCTTTTATCATTAATAAGAACACTTATTATTTAGATTGCTTTCGTAAGCTGACACTTACCGAGGAAAAGCCCATGTTGAAGAAAGCCCTCTGGCTGGCCCTGGCCGCAATGACTGTCTCCGGTGCCGCTCAGGCCGTCGAGTACCCGATCGGCAAGCCGGTCGAGAAAGGCGGCATGGAAATCGGTGCGGTCTACCTGCAGCCGGTCGAGATGGATCCGCCGGGAATGATGCGCCCGGCCAAGGACTCGGACATCCACCTGGAAGCCGACATCCATGCCCTGGCCAACAACCCGACGGGTTTTCCCGAGGGCGAATGGATGCCCTACCTGGTGGTGAATTACGAAATCCAGAAGGTGGGCAGCCAGAACGTGCAAAAGGGCGAACTGATGCCGATGGTGGCCAACGATGGCCCGCACTATGGCGAAAACATCAAGCTCGAAGGCCCGGGCAAGTACCAGCTCAAGTACACCATTCTGCCGCCGACGGCCAACAAGATGGCGCACTTCGGGCGTCACATCGACAAAGAGACTGGGGTGGGTCCGTGGTTCGATCCGATCCAGCTGGAATATGAGTTCGTCTACGCCGGCACCGGCAAGAAGGGTGGGTACTGATCGTGCGCATCCTGTGGGCGTTTCTGTTTGCGATGTTGCTGGGCGGGCCGTTGAGCGCGCAGGCTTCGGACCTGCCGACATTCACGCTCACGTTCAAGCCGGATGGCACTTTCGAGCCGGCGCGGCTGGAGGTGCCGGCCGGCCGCTTCAAGATTGAACTCGTCAACGCAAGCAACGAGCCGGTCGAGTTCGAGAGCATCCCGCTGCGCAAGGAGAAAGTGCTTGGGCCAGGGGTCAGATCGTTCGTCGTGATCACGATTTCCCGGCCCGGCGAGTATCCCTTTTTCGACGACTTTCACCCCGACGTGAAAGGGACGCTGGTCGTCAAGCCCAAGGATTGAGCCCGGACGGGCGTTATGGAACAGGTTGCATTCATTGTCTGGCGCGAAAGCGTCGAAGCCCTGCTGGTGGTGGGCATTCTGTACTCGTGGCTGCGTGCGACGCCCCAGGGCCGTCGTGGCCTGCCCTATCTCTGGGGGGGCGTGGCGGCAGGGCTCGGGCTGGCCGTCATGCTGGCGCTGGTGCTGCTGGGCGTCTCCGAGTGGCTGAGCGATACCGGCCAGGAGTGGTTCCAGGCCGGGATGTCGCTGCTGGCCTGCGTGCTGGTGGTGCAGATGGTCGTCTGGATGCGGCGCCATGGCCGCACGCTCAAGAATGAGCTGGAGTCCGGCGCGCGCGCCTCCGCCGAGCACGACAGCTGGTGGGGCGTGCTGGTGCTGGTGATGATCGCCGTGGCCCGCGAGGGCAGCGAGACGGTGGTGTTTCTCTACGGCACGGTGGCTGCGGCCCGCGATGGCGGCAGCCCCGCGATGCTGGCGCTGGCCGGGCTGGGGGGTTTCGTCGTCGCCCTGGTGACGTTCTGGCTGTTGCAGCTGGGCGGAAAGCTGATTACCTGGCGACGCTTCTTCCGCATTACCGAAGTGTTGCTTCTGCTGTTGGCCGGCGCCTTGCTGGTCGGCGGCCTGGATCACCTGATTTCGCTGGATGTGTTGCCGACCCTGATCGATCCGGTCTGGGACAGCGCCTGGCTGCTCGATGACAGCAGCGGCGTGGGCAAGATTCTGGCTGACTTTGCGGGCTATCGCGCCTACCCGGCACTCAGTTCGGTGCTGCTCTGGCTGGCGTACTGGCTGGTCGTGTGGGCGCTGTTGCGCCGCGCGGACCGCCGCGTCGGGGCGCCTGCCCGCTAAGAGGTTTTCCGCTCACAGGATTGCATCATGGTTTCTTCGCTGGGCCGCATGACGGCCCGCCTGGCCGATTTCCTTCGTGATCATGCCTCGCTGTTGCGCAAGCTGCAGTGGGGCATTGTCGCCATTTACGCCTTTCTGTTGCTGGTCCCCCCTTTCCTGCCCTTGCCGGACTATACGGCATCGGTCTTCAACAACCTGACCGTGCTGGCGCAGTTTGCCTTCTGGGGCGTGTGGTGGCCCTTCGTGCTGGTGTCGATGCCGCTGCTGGGCCGTGCCTGGTGCGGCTGGCTCTGTCCGGAAGGCATGCTGACCGAATGGGCCAGCGAGCGCGGTGAGGGACGCGCCATCCCGAAATGGATGCGCTGGGGCGGCTGGCCCTTCGTGGCCTTTGTGCTCACCACGGTCTACGGTCAGCTGGTGAGCGTTTACCAGTATCCGCTGGCCGTGCTGGCCATCCTGGGTGGCTCGACCGTGGCGGCCATGATCGTGGGATTTCGCTACGGCCGCAGCAAGCGCGTCTGGTGCCGCTATCTCTGCCCGGTCAACGGTGTCTTCAATCTGCTGGCCAAGCTGGCCCCCTGGCATTACAAGGTCGACGAACAAGCCTGGCGACATCCGGTGATACGCATCGAGCCCATCAACTGTGCACCGCTGGTGCCCTTGCGCCACATGAAGGGTGCGGGCGAGTGTCATATGTGCGGGCGCTGCAGCGATTACCGGGGCGCCATTGCGTTGACGCCGCGCTCGCCCGAGGCCGAAATCGTGCATCTGGCCCAGGGGGATGCGTGGCAGACCGCCTTGATCTGCTTCGGCCTGATGGGTGTTGCCATCGGCGCTTTCCTCTGGAGCGCCAGTCCCTGGTTCGTCACGTTCAAGCAATGGCTGGCGACCTGGCTCATCGGGCAGGACATCACCTGGCCGCTGATCGATAACGCGCCCTGGTTCATCCTGACGCACTACCCCGAGGTGAACGACAGCTTTTCCTGGCTGGACGGCCTGGGCATCCTGACGTTCGTGGTGGGGGCGGTCGTCTGCGTCGGGGGAGCGAGCTTCGTGGCGTTGTGGCTGGCCAACCGCCTGGCGCCGCCAGCCCAGGCCGCCACGCCGATGGCGGGGGTGCACAAGCTGGCACAGGCCTTGATTCCCTGTGCCGGGGTGGGGGTGTTCCTGGGGCTGTCGGCCACCACTGTCACGTTGCTCAAGCACGAAGGGGTCGGCACCAGCTGGGTGCTGCCCTTGCGCTTCACCCTGCTGACCCTCGCGCTGGTCTGGACCCTGCGATTGCTGGGGCGGATCTTGCTGCGCCGGCCCGCCAGCCCATTGCGCCGCGCTTTGGCGTGGTGCGTGGCGGGTGTCGGCCTGGCGCCGTTCTGTGTGGCCTGGTGGCTGTTCTTCGTGGCCTGGTGAAAACCGCAAGCAGCTGTACCTGTCGGCCGCCCTGGGCGGCCGATATAGTACGGGCTCGTTCATCGTTTACCGGAACCTGCCCGTATGGCCGATTTTCGCTACCGCCTGGTCAATGTCTTCGCCGAATCGCTGTTCGGCGGCAATCCCCTTTGTGTGTTCGAGGACGCCCGGGGCATGTCGGATGCCGACATGCGGGCGCTGGCGCTGCAATTCAACCTCTCTGAAACCACGTTCGTGCTGGAGCGCGCCGCGGGGCATGCAAAGGTGCGCATCATGACGCCGACGCACGAGATGCCGTTCGCCGGCCATCCTTCGCTGGGCACCGCCTGGGTATTGCAGCAGCTTGGCGTCGCCCGCGACGGCGAGGTGACGCTGGAGCTGGCGGCCGGGGCGGTGCCGGTCTCGGCTCGCGGGGCAATCTGGACCCTGGCTGCGCCCGGAGCGGCCCGCCTGCGCCAGCGCCCTTGTGCGCGGTCGCGCGAGCAGGTGGCAGCCAGCCTCGGGCTGCCCGTCGAAGCGCTGGCGGGGGAGCCGATGTGGGTCGACACCGGGGTGGAGCAGTGCGTGGTCCCGCTGGTGTCGGCGCAAGCGGTGCAACAGGTGCAGCCGCGCGACATCGATCGCTGGGAAGCAGCCCGGGATGGACGCTGCGTGCTTTACCCGGTGGCCTTCACCGGTGAGCGGCGTCAGGGCCGGGAGGTCGTGAGCGCGCGTTACTTCGCGGTCAAGGGCAGCGGGGTCATGGAAGATCCCGGCACGGGCTCGGCCTGCGCCAACCTGGGTGGCTGGCTGTTGGGTCAGGGCCGCGCCATTGCCGGCGGGGTGGTGGTGGAACAGGGCGATCAGATGGGGCGGCCCTGCCGGCTGTATCTGGATCTTGGCGCAGGCGGCGAGATCCATGTCGGTGGCGAGGTGATCGGCCTGGGCGAGGGGGTGGTGCATCTGCCCTGACGCCGGGGCAGGCATGAAAAAGCGGGCCTCGCTGTGGAGGCCCGCTTTCATTCCGGGTGACGACAAGGCCGTCGATGCACCGGCTTATTTGTCGCGGGTGGGATCCACCTTGATCTCGTTGCGTACCTGCTGTACGCCGTCGATGCCACGCGTCAGGGTGGCGGCCTGCTCGGCCTGCGCGCCCGTGGCAACCGTGCCGCTCAGAGTGACCACGCCGTTGTTGGTCTCGACCGCGATGTCCAAGGCGCTCAGATCAGCCTCGCCTACGATGGCGGCCTTGACCTTGGTCGTGATCGCTGCGTCGCTGGTGTATTCACCGACGGATTGCTTGGGCTGCGCCTCGGCGGCATGGGCGCTCAGGCCCAGCACTGCGGCGCTGCTACCCAGGGTGATGGCGGCAATCAGTTTGGAAATGGTCATGGACGTTCTCCTTTGCGTTTGCGGGGGAGGGGCCGCGCCCGGACCCGGCGGGTGGGCGCGGTGGGGGCTATTTCTTGCGCAGCACGCCGCTCAGGATGGAGAGCAGGGCCAGCACCAGAAATACGAAGAACAGGATCTTGGCGATGCCGGCGGCACCGGCGGCGATGCCGCCAAAGCCGAGCACCGCGGCAATGATCGCGATCACGAAGAAAACAACTGCATAGTGAAGCATGGTGGTTCTCCTCGAATAATGAGGCGTCCGGGGGACGCTCAGCGGTTTTGATCGAAGAAGTCCTGTACTTCCTTGCGCGCCTCTTCGCGCGTCTTGCCATAACGTTCCTGCACCAGACCGGCCAGTTGCTCGGCATTGCCTTGGGTCTGCGTCAGCTCGTCGTCGGTGAGCTTACCCCAGGCGGCCTTGGCCTTACCGGTGAGTTGCTTCCACTTGCCTGCGATGATGTCGTTATTCATAGCACCTCCATTCATGGCTTGGCGGGAATGCCTGCCCGTTGTGTTCGGATCGGAAAACAGCGGGCATGGGTCAACCCTAAGGCAGGCCTTGGCAGGAGGTCAAACCGAGGCTGTCGGTGAATGTAACAAGCGAGAGGGGCCTCGGACGGCGTCCGAGCCCTTGGGGACAGCGAGGGACAGTCCCTGCGGGATCGATGCCCCCGCAGCGTTACATTCCGGCGCATCCTGCAGCGAGACTGCGCCGGCCAGGTAAGAAAATCTGACCGGCACAGCCCTGGTCAGGCGAGCTCAGGCCGGGCTGGCAGCCTGACGGGCGAGGTAGTCCAGCGCCGCCTCGACCTGGTCGACCAGGATCAGGCACAGCTCGCCGGGCTGGATCTGCTCCAGCGCCCGATCAATGGCGGCGAACTCGCCGCGAATTTCTTCGATATGACGGCTGCGGGTCGCCCCCTTCAGGCCCTGGCGCAGCAAGGCGATGACTTCGCCATCGGCGCGGCCGCGCTGACACTGGTCTTCGTAGAGAAACACGCTATCGAAGTGCGCTCCCAGGATCTCGGTCTGTTGGCGCAGGTCTTCGTCGCGCCGGTCGCCGGCGCCGCTGATGACCACGCTGCGCCGCGTAGCCGGCAGCGACTGGACGGCCTGGGCGAGCGCCTGGATGGCATCAGGATTGTGTCCGTAGTCGGCGATCAGGGTTGCGCCCCGATAGTCGAAGATATTGAAGCGGCCCGGGACGGTGCCGGCGTCGGAGACAAAACTGGCCAGCCCGGCCCGGATGAGCGTCCAGTCCAGCCCCAGGGCCCAGGCCGCGGCGATGCTGGCCATGGCATTCTCGACCTGGAAACCGATGCGTCCGCCCAAGGTGAGCGGGATGTCGGCCAGCGGCAGGCGCGTGACCTGTTCGCCTTCGGCGGCGACGATGGCGTCATCGTCACGGTAGACCACGCGTGCGCCCTGGGCCCGGTGCGTGGCCAGCAACGGATGATGTCCGTCGGTGGCGAAGTAGGTGATGCGGCCCGGGCAGGCGCCGGCCATGGCGGCGACCAGCGGATCGGCGGCATTGAGCACCGCCATCCCGCCTTCACGCACGTACTGCACGATGACCTGCTTGACGCGCGCGAGTTCGTCGATGGTGCCGATATGCCCCAGGCCCAGGTGATCGCCCATGCCCAGATTGGTGACCACCGCGACATCGCAGCGGTCAAAGGCCAGGCCCTCGCGCAGGACGCCGCCGCGCGCCGTTTCGAAGACGGCGGCGTCCGCGTCCGGGTGCAGCAGGACGCGGCGCGCACTGCGCGGACCGCTGCAATCGCCGGCGTCGATGCGGCGTTTGCCAATGTAGACGCCATCGGAGTTGGTCATGCCTACGCAGCGCCCGTTCATGCCCAGCAGATGGGCGGTCAGGCGCACCGTGGTGGTCTTGCCGTTGGTGCCCGAGACGGCGACCACCGGGATGCGGGCATCGTCGCCATCGGCGAACATCTGGCCGATGATGGCCTCCCCGACGGCGCGCCCCTTGCCGAACGACGGCGTCAGGTGCATGCGCAGGCCAGGGGCGGCGTTGACCTCGACCACGCCACCATGCTGGGCTTCCAGCGGCAGGTGAACCGACTCCGCCACCACGTCCACGCCGCAGATATCGAGCCCGATCATGCGGGCCGCCGTCACGGCGCGCGCGGCCATCTCGGGGTGGACTTCGTCGGTCACGTCGGTGGCCGAGCCGCCGGTGCTCAGGTTGGCATTGTTGCGCAACACCACCAGGCTGCCTGCCGGCGGTACGCTGGCCGGTTCATAGCCCTGTTTCTGCAGCACGCCCAGCGCAATGTCGTCCAGCCGGATCTTGGTCAGCGAGGTGGCGTGGCCATCACCGCGCAAGGGGTCGGTGTTGACCTGCTCGACCAGCTCGGCAATGCTGTGCAGGCCGTCTCCGGTAACCTGTGGCGGATCGCGTCTGGCGGCGGCCACCAGCGTCTGGCCGACCACCAGCAGGCGGAAATCGTGGCCGGGGATGTAGCGCTCGACGATGACTTCGTCGCTGATCTGCGCGGCCGCCTCATAGGCGGCCAGCACGCGTTCGCGGGTGTCGATGTTGACGGCCACGCCGCGCCCCTGGCTGCCGTCGCGCGGCTTGACCACCACCGGGCCGGCCAGCATCTGTGCCGCCTCCCAGGCGGCTTCGGCGCTATCGACGCTTCGGCCCATCGGGACCGGCACGCCGGCGGCGTCCAGCAGCATCTTGGTCAGGTCCTTGTCCTGGGCGATGGACTCGGAGATGGCGCTGGTGTGGTCGGTTTCGGCGGCCTGGATGCGGCGCTGGCGGCTGCCCCAGCCGAACTGCACCAGGCTGCCCTGCGTCAGGCGGTGATAGGGGATGCCGCGCGCCACGGCCGCGTTCACGATGGAGCCGGTCGAGGGCCCCAGGCGGATGTCTTCATCCTGCTCACGCAGCCGCGCCAGCGCCTGGGGCAGATCGAAGGGCAGGTCCTGGCGTGCGGCCTCGATCAGGGTTTCGGCCAGCTCGAGAGCAAGGCGTCCGACCTCTTCTTCACTGTACTCGACCACCACCTGGTAGACGCCGGGTTCGGCTGTGGCCGAGGTGCGTCCGAAGGTGACCGGGCAACCGGCATGCGCCTGCAATGCCAGGGCAATGACCTGCAGCACATGCGCCATGGAAACGGCGCCGCCATGGCCCTCGGGCCGCAGCAGGCCGATCTGGGGCAGGCGGGCGCGCAGGTGCGCTTCGAAATCGGCGATGCCGTCGATGGCGCACTCTGTCTCGGAGCAGGTGACGACCGCCTCGATGGCGGTATTGCGGCTCCAGAGATTGGGGCCGCGAAGGGCGCGGATTCGGGAGACTTCCATAGGGGTCTTGGGCGTCCAAAAGGGCGCCGCCAGGGGCGGCGCCGGCGATAAAGGGCTGGGTTCAGATCTGGGTCCAGCGACGGACCTGTTCCATGGTCGGGCCGGAGGCGGCTTCATCGGTCTGCAGCAGGATGAAGTCTTCCGGGGCCGCTGCGAACAAGGCCTGGTCGATGGCACGGCCGTGATCGGGTTCATCGATGACCTGCGGTGCGCGGCTGCTCTCGTTCAGGCCTTGGCGCAGCAGTGCGCGCGCCTGACCGGGCGGGCGCCGGCTGGTGACGGTGGCGTCGTCATACAGCACGACGCGGTCGAACAGTTCGCCCAGCAGGCGGCCCTGCTCGACCAGGTCGACGTCGCGGCGATCTGCCCCGGCGGCATAAACGGCCACCCGACGCCGGGCGGGAAAACGCGGCACGGCTGCGGCCAGGGCGCGCAGGCCGGCGGCGTTGTGGACATCATCGACCACGGCGGTCACGTCGCCACGCTGGAAGACGGTGAACTGCCAGGGCGCTTCGGCATGGTCTATCTGGAATGTCTCGATGCCGGCGCGGATCACCGCCACCGGCAAATCGAGCGCCCAGGCCGCGGCCACGGCAGCCAGCACGTTCTCGGTCTGGAAATCGACCCGTCCACCATGCGTGAGCGGCACGGCGTCGATTGCGGCCAGACGTTCTTCATCGGCGCCACGCGCCAGCATGATCTGGCCATCGCGCACGAACACCGCGCGGCGGCCCTGTCGACGGTGTTCCCGCATGACCGGCAGGGCCGGGTCGATGGCAAAGAACAGCACGTCGCCATCGCACAGTTCGGCCATTTCGACGACGCGCGGATCGCGCGCGTTGAGCACGGCGGCCCCGCCCGGCAGCACCACGTCGACCTGGGTGCGGAAAATATTGAACAGGCGGTCGGCTTCGTGGATATCGAAGTCCCCCAGGTGGTCGCCTTCGTCGATGTTCGTGACCACGCCGACCTGGCAGCGGTCGTAGGCCAGTCCCTGGCCCAGGATCACGGCGCTGTCGTTCTCGATGACCGCCGCCTCGACGTTGCGGTTCATCAGTACGCGGCGTCCGGTGGCCCAGTTGGCGCCGTCGCCTTTCTGCACCCACTGGCGGCCCAGATACAGGCCGTCGCTGCAGGCCAGGCCCGTCTGCTTGCCTGACAGATGCAGCAAACGCGCGACCAGGCGAGCGACCACGGTCTTGCCGTTGGTGCCGGTCACGCCCACCACCGGAATGCGGCCGTCGTCGCCGGCGGGGAACAGATGATCGACGATGGCGCGGCCCACCGGACGCGGCTGGCCGTCGGCCGGCTTCAGATGCATCAGCAGCCCGGGGCCGGCATTGACCTCCACGATGGCGCCGCGCTGTTCGGCCAACGGTCGCGCGATGTCCTCGGCCACGAGATCCACGCCCGCGATGTCCAGACCGACCGCCCGGGCGGCCAGGGAGACGAGTTCGGCGGTGTCGGGATGCACCCGGTCGGTGACGTCGAACGCCACGTTGCCGCTGCGCTGCACCAGCACGCGTTGTCCGGCGGCGGGCACGCTGTCGGCCTCCAGCCCCTGGCGGGCAATCTCCAGGCGTGCGGCCGAGTCCAGCCGCACCGGGTTGAGCGGGTGATCTTCGCTGCGACCGCGGCGGGGGTCGGTGTTGATCTGGCTTTCGATCAGCTCGCGCACGCTGCCCTGGCCGTCGCCGACCACCCAGGCGGGCTCGCCTGCCGCCGCGGCGACCAGGCGCCCGCCCACGACCAGCAGGCGATGTTCATTGCCGGGGACGAATCGCTCCACGATGACGCCGCTGCCTTCGTCCACGGCAACCGCATAGGCCGCCTCGACTTCCTCGCGTGAGGCGAGATTGGTGAACACGCCACGGCCATGGTTGCCATCGTAGGGCTTGACCACCACCGGCAGCCCGATCTGTTGGGCGATCTCCCAGGCCTGTGCTGCGCTGTCGACGCGCTCGCCTTCGGGCACCGGTACGCCGCAGGTTTCCAGGATGGATTTGGTCAGGTCCTTGTCGCGCGAGATGCCTTCGGCAATGGCGCTGGTGCGGTCGGTTTCTGCCGTCCAGATGCGCCGTTGGCGCGCCCCATAGCCGAACTGCACCAGATTGCCTTCAAACAGGCGGATATAGGGAATGTCGCGGTCATCGGCGGCATCCACGATGCAGGCGGTGCTGGGACCCAGGCAATGGCGGTCGACCAGGCGGCGCAGACTGGCGACGGCCGTGTCCACATCGAAAGGCCGGTCTTCGATGGCGGCCATGACCAGGTCGCGCGCGGTGTCCAGGGCGGCCCGGGTGACCGTCTCGTGCCAGGCTCGCACGACCACCTTGTAGACGCCGCGCGTGGACGTCTCGCGCGCCTTGCCGAAGCCGCCCGGCAGGCCGGCCAGATTCTGCAGCTCCAGAGTGACGTGTTCGAGAATGTGGCCGGGCCAGGTGCCTTCCCGCAGCCGTTGCAGAAAGCCCCCGCGCACGCCAGGGCTGCAGCGGTGCTCGATCAGCGAGGGTAGCCAGGCGGTCAGGCGTTCGTAGAAACCCGGAATGACGTTGGAGGGGTAGTCCTCGAGCTCCCCGATATCTACCCAGGCTTCAAGCACGGGGCGGTAGGTCCAGATGTTAGGGCCGCGCAGGGCCACGACATCGAGAAATTCAATGTCTTTTTTCTTCATGGTGGGAGAGAAAGGGGGGTATGGACGCTTGACGGTGCGAAGGCCCGGCCTGGAGTCGGTCGGGGGGCACTCGGGGAGACAGCTCAAGCGCTTGCTGGCGGGGTTATTTCCTGCATTGGAAATTGTCTTTTCGGCTGCTACTATACGCCGCCTTTACGCCTAATTGCACTCGCGCTGTTGTAAAGAAAGGACAGGTCGAAGCCCTTGATCGGGAGCGCTGTTCTCGCGGGCCGATGGTCGGAATCGAAACCTGTTCGAATGACATTGCTCGACCTTGAAAGCCGCCCCTCGGGGCGCGAGCTGCCCTCGCGGTGGCAGGACGCGGTGCAGGCTCGTCTGCAGCCGCGTGAAACCGTGCTGGCCTGGCTGGAAACAGACCTCGATGCCAGGTTGTGCTTTCATCCTGGCTTGCTGGTGCTGACCGACAGGCGCTTGCTGGCGCAGGCGCCCCAGTCTCAGGACTGGCAGACCTTTGCTCGGCAGCCCGGGCAGTCCCTGACGCTGCTGGATCACGCCGGCGCGGCCAGCCTGACGCTGGAGGGCCCATCCGGGCGCCTGGCGCAGTGGCGGTTTACGCTTGGCCACAACCCGGCCGCAATCAAACTGGTGGCGCTGTTCGACAGCCTGCAGGCGCCGGCGTTGCGGGCGGACAACGCCGGGACCCAGCTGTGCCCGACCTGCCAGGAGCCGCTGCCGGCTCAGGATGAGCACTGCCCGGCTTGCCATGAGGCGCCGCGGGCCGCCACAGGATGGGCGTTGTTGCGTCTGTGGCGTTTTGCCCATCCCTACCGGGTGCCTCTGATCAGCGGCTTTGTGCTGACCGTGCTGGCCACGGCCGCCACGCTGGTGCCGCCCTATCTGACCATGCCGCTCATGGACGACGTGCTGATCCCGTTCCAGAATGGCGAGGCGATCGATTACGGCAAGGTGCAGCTCTACCTGGGCGGCCTGCTGGCGTCGGCCCTGGTGGCATGGGTGCTGGGATGGGCGCGCACCTACCTGTTGGCCAAGGTCAGCGAGCGCATCGGCGCGGACTTGCGCACCACCACCTACGCCCACCTGCAGACGCTGTCGCTGGAGTATTTCGGCGGCAAGCGCACCGGTGATCTCATGTCGCGCATCGGCAGCGAGTCGGATCGCATCTGCGTATTCCTTTCGCTGCATCTGCTGGATTTCGCCACCGATGTGCTGATGATCGTGATGACGGCCATCATCCTGTTCACGATCAATCCCTGGCTGGCCCTGGTGACACTGGCGCCGCTGCCGCTCATCATGTGGCTGATCCATGTGGTGCGCGACCGTCTGCGCCATGGCTTTGAGAAAGTGGACCGCATCTGGTCGGAAATCACCAACGTGCTGGCCGATACCATTCCCGGCATCCGGGTGGTCAAGGCGTTCGCCCAGGAACACCGTGAGGTGCAGCGTTTTCGCGAGGCCAACAACCGCAACCTGGAGGTCAATGACCGCGTCAACCGGGTGTGGTCGCTGTTCACGCCCACCGTCACCCTGCTGACCGAGATCGGTCTGCTGGTCGTCTGGATTTTCGGCATCTGGCAAGTCTCCCAGAAGCAGATCACCGTGGGCGTGCTGGCCGCTTTCCTGGCCTATATCGGGCGCTTCTACACGCGTCTGGACTCGATGAGCCGCATCGTTTCCGTGACCCAGAAAACGGCCGCCGGGGCCAAGCGCATCTTTGACATCCTGGATCATGTCTCCAGCGTGCCCGAGCCGGTCAAGCCGCAGCCGCTGCCGCAGGTGCAAGGGCGCATCACCTTGCGCGACGTGGGGTTCCGCTACGGCAACCGCTCGGTCATGCGCGACATGAATCTTTCCATCGCGCCGGGCGAGATGATCGGCCTGGTAGGCCACAGCGGCTCGGGGAAAAGTACGCTGGTCAATCTCATCTGCCGCTTCTACGACGTCACCGAAGGCGCGGTGCTGGTCGACGGCAAGGACATACGCTCCCTGCGCGTGGCGGACTACCGGCGCCATATCGGCCTGGTGCTGCAGGAGCCTTTCCTGTTTTTCGGCACCATCGCCGACAACATCGCCTATGGGCGGCCCGAGGCCAGCCGTGAGGAAATCATGGCGGCCGCACGCGCGGCGCATGCCCACGAGTTCATCCTGCGGCTGCCGCAAGGCTATGACTCGCTGGTGGGCGAGCGCGGCCAGGCGCTGTCGGGCGGGGAGCGGCAACGCATCTCGATCGCGCGCGCGCTGCTGATCGATCCGCGCATCCTGATTCTCGATGAGGCCACATCGTCGGTGGATACCACCACCGAGAAAGAAATCCAGAAAGCGCTCGACAATCTGGTGCGCGGGCGCACCACCATCGCCATCGCCCATCGCCTGAGTACGCTGCGACGGGCCGACAGGCTGGTGGTGCTGGATCGGGGCCAGATCGTCGAGCAGGGCCCGCACGAGGCCTTGATGGCGCGCCAGGGGGCCTACTACCGTCTTTACCAGGCGCAGTTGCGAAACAATGAAAATCTGGCTGGCGAGCCGGCCGGCGACGAAGCATCCTGAGCGAGCAGACCATGGTGACCCGAGCATTTGAACTGCAGCGCAACCCCCAGGGGCGTCTGGTGCTGCTGCTTGAGGGGCGCGCCTACGAGGGCATCGTGCCGGTGCGTGCTTTTCCGATCAGTGCGCCGCAGCAGGGGCTGGCCTTGATGACGGCCGACGGGCGTGAGGCCTTGTGGCTGGATGACCTGGGCCAGGCGCCGGCCGCGGCACGCGCCCTGATCGAAGACGAGCTGGCCGCGCGCGAGTTCATGCCCGAGATCCAGCGCTTGCTGTCCGTGTCGACCTACGCCACGCCCTCGACCTGGCGCGTCGCCACCGACCGGGGCGAAACCCATTTCGTGCTGCGCGGCGAAGAAGACATCCGGCGCCTGAACGGGCCGACCCTGCTGATCTCGGACATGCATGGCATTCATTACCTGATCCGCGACGCCCAGGCACTTGATCGCCACAGCCGCAAGCTGCTGGATCGTTTCCTCTAGCCCGCCTGGTCATCCTCCCGGCGCAGCGGGGTATGCCGGGCCAGGTCGTCGAGGTACTCATTGACGGCCGCCGTCTCGTGTTGCAGAAAATCATCCACGGCGGCCGTGAAACGCGCATCCGCCAGCCAGTGGGCCGACCAGGTCGGCGTGGGCATCAGGCCGCGGGCCATCTTGTGTTCGCCTTGCGCGCCGCCCTCGAATCGCGTCAACCCGCGCCGGATGCAGTATTCGATGGCCTGAAGGTAGCAGGTCTCGAAGTGCAGGCCCGGCACATAGGTGGTGGCGCCCCAGTAACGGCCATAGAGGGTGTCGGCTGACTGCAGATTGAGTGCGCAGGCCAGTGGTTCGCCGTCCTTTTCGGCCAGCACCATCATCAGCGCGCCCGGTTGGCTGGCCTGCAGTTGCTCGAAGAATTCCGGGTTGAGGTAAGGCAGGTTGCCATGCGCCAGATAAGTGTTGCGGTAGCAGGCGTAGAAGAATTCGCGCTCGCGCGGGCCGATAGCCGCGCCCTCCAGGTGCCGGAAACGGATGCCCTGGCCGAACACCTTTTTGCGGTCCTGGCGCAGCTTCTTGCGCTTGTCGTGGCGGAACTGCCCCAGAAAGTCCTCGAAACCGGCGTAGCCGGCATTGCGCCAATGAAACTGTATGCCCTGACGCAGCAGACAGCCGGCCTGGTGCAGCGCGGCCATATCGGCATCTGCACCGAACAGTACGTGCAGTGAGGACACTTTGATCTGGCGGGCTAACGTCACCAGGCCTTGCGCCAGCAGGCCGCGTGCGGCGTCATCCTCGGCCAGCAGCCGGGGACCGGGTACGGGGGTGAAGGGCACGGCTGCCAGCAGCTTGGGGTAGTAGCGCAAGCCGTGGCGCGCATAGGCATCGGCCCAGCCCTGATCGAAGACATACTCGCCACGCGAATGCATCTTGAGATACAGCGGCACCACGCCCGCCAGGGTCGTGTCGCGATGCAGCGTGAGGAAAAACGGGGTCCAGCCTGTCTTCGGGCTGGCGCAGGCGGTGTCGTGCAGCGCCGAGAAATAGCCATGGCGCAGGGTGGGGTGGTCGCCGGCCAGCGCATCCCATTGCGCGGGGTCCAGATCGTGCAGCGGCGTGTCGGCCTGCAGGCGGTAAGCGTCGGTCATGCCGCAATGATAAAGTGCCGCCTCCCCCCGGGGGGCGACAGAAAGGAGAACAGAGCACTATGCAAGGGCAGGCAACGACCCTGAGAACCCAGGCACGGGCGGCCCTGGCGGCGCGCAGCTGGCAGGACAAGCTGGCCGCCGTGGCGGGCCTGGACGATACCCTGGCGCTGGGTCAGGATCAGGAGCTGGCCGAGCCGCCGGATCTGCCCGGCCGTCCGGCGCAACCCGAGCTGGTGCCGCCGTCGCAGGTGGCGCAGCGGTCGGTGCAGAGCCCGCAGGGCCGTGCCGCCCTGCTGCATGCGCTGGCCCACATCGAATTCAACGCCATCAATCTGGCGCTCGATGCCATCTGGCGCTACGCCGGGCTGCCCGGGACGTTCTATCGCGACTGGCTGCGGGTGGCGCGCGAAGAGGCCTATCACTTCGATCTGCTCAACCGTCATCTGGCCACGCTGGGCCACGCCTATGGGGACTTCCCGGCTCATAACGGCCTGTGGGACATGGCGCAAAGAACCCGCGATGATCTGCTGGCGCGCCTGGCCTTGGTGCCGCGCACCCTGGAGGCGCGCGGCCTGGATGCCTCGCCGCTGATCCGCGACAAGTTGGCCCAGGCCGGCGATGCCCGGGGGGCTGCCATCCTGGAGATCATTCTGCGCGACGAGATCGGTCATGTGGCGATTGGCAACCATTGGTATCGCCATTTCTGCGCCGAGCGAGGGGTCGACCCGTTGATCACCTATGCCGAACTCTCGCGCCGCTACGGGGCGCCCAGGCTGCGCGGGCCTTTCAACCTCGAGGCGCGCCGCGCAGCCGGCTTCGACGAGGCCGAACTTGCGGCGTTGCAGGCGCCGCCGGGCCCGTAGCGCAGCGGGTCGGGCGGCGTTTAGAATGCCGGCATGAAGCCCTTGATCCCGATCTCCCTTTGCGCGCCGCTGCTGCTGGCCGCCAGCCTCGCGAATGCCGCCGAACCCACGGCAGCCGAGCTCGATACCTATCGTCAATGCCTGGTGCAGCTGCGCGCCAAGGCGCCTGAGGCGGGGGTCAAGCCCGCCAATTTCGATCGCTACACGCAGGGCCTTCGCCCTGACATGGACGTGATCGGCTTTCTGGATGCCCAGCCTGAATTCAAGACGCCGATCTGGGACTACATGGCCTCCCTGGTGGATCAGGCGCGCATCGACGACGGCCAGCAGGGCATGGCCCAATGGCAGGAAGTGCTGGCGCGGGTCCAGCAGCAATACGGGGTCGATCCGGCCACCGTGGTCGCGGTCTGGGGCGTGGAAAGCAACTTTGGCCAGAACCTGGGTGGACGCCCCTTGCTGACCTCGCTGTCCACCCTGAGCTGCTTCGGGCGTCGCCAGAGTTATTTCAGCGGCGAGCTGCTGGCCACGATGCGCATCATTCAGGACGAGCAGGTCGCGCCCGAGCGCCTGAAGGGCTCGTGGGCCGGCGCTTTCGGTCAGACCCAGTTCATGCCCTCGACCTATCTGCGCCTGGCGGTCGACTTCGACGGCGATGGCCGCCGCGATCTGGTCGACAGCGTGCCCGATGCGCTGGCCTCGACAGCCAACTTCCTCAAGCGTGCAGGCTGGAATCCGGCCCTGACCTGGGGCTTCGAGGTGACGCTGCCCCCTGGCATGGACACCAGCGTGGCCGGCCGTCGCAACAAGCAGGCAATGTCGGCCTGGGCTGCGCGCGGCATCAAGCGCGCCGACGGCCAGGCCTTGCCGGCAGGCGACACGCCTGTCGGGCTGCTGCTGCCCGCAGGCCCGCAAGGTCCGGCCTTTCTCGTGACCCGCAATTTCGATGCGCTTTACTCGTACAACGCGGCCGAAAGCTATGCGCTGGCCATTGCGCATCTGTCCGACCGCCTGAGGGGCGGGATGCCGTTTGCGCGCGCCTGGCCGACGGACGATCCCGGCCTGTCGCGTGCCGAACGCCTCGAACTCCAGGAGCTGCTGGTGGCGCGTGGCCACGATATCGGCAAGCCTGACGGCGTGATCGGCACCCGCACCCGTCAGGCGCTGCAACAGGTCCAGCGCGAGCTGGGCCTGCCCGAGGATGGCCGGGCAGGGCAGAAGACGCTGCGCGCGCTGCGCGCCCAGCCTTGACGATTCTTTAGCCGGCGCGGGCGTGAAGGGGGCGCCGCCCAACCTATACTCGCCCTCTATTCGTACGAAGGAGAGTGAAATGAGTCTGTTCGATTCCCTGGCTTCGGCCGCCGTGGGCAGTCTGGCGAACCGCGGCGGGCCCGCCGCGCTGGTGCCGGCCCTGATCGAAATGCTGGGCAAGTACCCTGGCGGCATTGGCGGCCTGTTGCAGCAGTTGCAGCAGGGCGGGCTGGGCAATATTGTGGCGGCCTGGCTGGGTGGCAAGCCGGAGCCGGTCGAGCCCGCAGCCCTGGATCGGGCGCTTGAGCCGGGCCTGGTCGATGGCCTGGCCGAACGCAGCGGCCAGGAGCGCTCCTCGGTGCTGGACGGCCTGAGCGTGCTGCTGCCGCGGCTGGTCAACCTGGCGGCGCCGGATGGCAAGGCCGAGAGTGCACGCTTGCCCGACGCCAGCCAGTTGCTGGGCGCATTGGGCGGCCTGCTGGGCAAGCGCGCCTGAGTCGCGCTGCGGGCGGGGCTCAGCGCAGGATCAGTACCGGCGCGGGCGCCTGCTCAAGCAAGGCAGTGGTGGTGCTGCCCAGCACCCACTGCCGGATGCGGCTGTGGCCATAGGCGCCCATGACCAGCAGATCGGCCTGCACGCTGCGGGCATGGCTGACCAGGGCGGGCACGGCCTCGCCGGTCAGGCGAGCGATCTGCGGTGAGAATCCGGCCTGCGTCAGCATGCGAGCGGCTTCGTCGAGGGCGGGTGCGTGGGCCTCGCCCACCATGGCCAGGTGGCATTCCAGGCCGGTCAGCAAGGGGCTGCGGCTGACCATTTCTATCATGTGGCTGGCTGTCGCGCTGCCATCGAAAGCGATCATGTAGCGCTCGGGAGCGCGATAGGGCGACTGCGCCACCAGCACCGGGCGGCGCAGGGCGCGCACGGCAGCCTCCAGACGCGGGTCGGCGAGCAGCCTGAGCGGTGGCGGGCCGCCGCGCCGACGGCCGAGCACAAAGAGACGCGTGTCGGCTTCGATTTCGAGCAGGGTGTCGACCAGCGTGCCCCAGCGCTGGCGCTGGTCGGCCCGCATCAGGCCCTGATCGCGGGCACGTTGCAGCGCGGCCTGCAGCAATTGTTCGCCGTGGGCCTGCGCCAGCGCATCGCGACGCTTGTCCAGCTCGGTAAGCTCCTGGAGCAGATCATCCTGCGCGCCGATCCAGATGCCGCTCCCCAGGTCGGCGACCGGCATGGCCTCGGAGGCATGCTGCAACACATGCAGGAACTCCAGATCGGTATCCAGCCGTCGCGCCGCCCAGATGGCGTAGTCGCAAACGGCGCCGGTTTGTGGGGAGTCTGCAATGCAGGCAATAACTTGTTTCATGTTACTCTCCCTGGCGGGCAGCTTGGCCATGCCACTATCCTGCGAACCCCGGCAGAACGCAAGCCCGGGGCTGTAACTTCCAGGGCGGGCAAGCGTCTGCCGGCAAAGCCCTGCCGGGCAGTCCGGCGGGCGGTATGGCGTCATGCAAGCAGGTGATCTGCCACACTGAGGGCGACAGTTTTCCTCATTTCTGCTGTTTTAGGTCACTGATCTTCGTTGTGATGCGTCGACTCGACTTACGCGGCCTGATTTTAGGGCTGAGCATTTTGTCTCTGCTGATGGCCCTGGCCGGTGCGCTATATGCAAGCGTCGTCGTGCAGCGCGATATCCAGCTGAGTCAGTCGCTCGACCATAACCGCAGCCTGGCGCAACGCATGGCGCGCAGCATCGACGTATTCCTGCGCGAAGGCCTCAATGAACTGTCCTATGCGGCCCGCCAGATCGGCGCCGACGATGCCTCCGCGGCCAGCGTACGCGCCGAGATCCAGCGACTCAAACATCAGAACGGGCGGTTCGATGCCGTGGGCTTTGTCGATGCGCGCGGCCAGGTCGCCATGTTGCTGCCCGATGGCCCCGGCGGCGCAGGCCGACGCGTGCGCTCGGCAGAGATGGAGCTGGCCCTGGCCAGCCGCCTGCCGCGCATCAGTGATCTGTTTCTTTCGTCGGCCGGGCAGTGGATGCTGGCCTTGTCGCAGCCGGTGTTTCTGGCCGATGGACGTTTCGGCGGCTTTGTCGTGGGCCTGCTGGCGATGAGCGAGCGCAATGCGCTGTCGGACATCCTGGGCGAATCCCGCGAGGTCGGCAACGGCAATCATTATGTGGTGGATGCGCGCGGAGCGCTGCTGTATCAGCCGTCCTTGCGTCGAATCGGGCAGAACCTGGAAGAAAACCGGGCCGTGCGGGCGGTGATGGGCGCCGAAGAGGGCGCCCAGCGCCTGACCAGCCTCGATGGCCAGGACATGCTGGCTGGCTATGCGCTGGTGCGCGAGACCGGGTGGGGCGTGATCGTGCAGAGCGCGGCCGAGTCGTCGCTGTCACGCACGCAGCAATTGCTGACCGGCATCCTGCAGACTTCCTTGCCCTGGCTGTGCCTGTCGTTGTTGTGCGTCTGGTGGTTGGCCAACCGTATCGCGCGGCCGTTGGCGCAGCTGGCGGGCGTGGCGGCCGATCTGGACAAACCGCGCGTGGGCGAGCGTCTGGCCACTGTGGGCGCCTGGTTTCGCGAGGCCGAACAGCTCAAGACGGCGCTGATTGCCGTCAGCCGCAAGATCGGCACCAAGTTTCATCAGTTGCGCCAGGACAGCCTGACCGACGCCCTGACCGGCCTGCTCAATCGTCGCGGCCTGGACGAAATCCTGCAGACCGAACCTCGGCCCGGGCAGTCGATCGCCATCCTGGCGGTCGACATCGATCATTTCAAGTCGATCAATGACCAATTGGGTCATGCCGCCGGGGACACGGTCATTCGCAGCATCGCCGCGCTGCTGCGCGATCGCGCGCGTGCCAGCGATATCCTGGGCAGGCTGGGCGGAGAAGAGTTCGTGGTCCTGCTGCCCAATACGGAGCGCGGCCAGGCGTTGCAGGCGGCCGATCGTATCCGTGCGGCCGTGGAGTCGTTCCAGGCGTTGCCGGGCGGGGCCTGCACGGTGTCCATCGGGGTGGCGATGTATCCCCACGAGGGCGGCACGCTGACGGAAGTGCTGGAATGCGCTGATCTGGCCCTATATGAGGCCAAGCGCGCCGGCCGCAATCAGGTTCGCAGCCGCCTGCAAGCAGAAACATAGCTGGGCAGTATGATACGGCCCACCTGGTGGCTTCCTTCCGACTATGTTTTCTTCCCGGCTCCGGTTGCGCAGCCTCATTCTGGCAAGCAATCTGTTTTTTCTGTTTCTGGCGTTGGCGGCCAGCATCTGCGCGACCTATCTGGTCAAGCGTAATGTCCTGATCGATGACGTTCTGAAGACCAACCAGTCGGAAGCCGGCAAGCTTGCCCGGCTTACGGATGACTATCTGCGCCGCGGCCGCGATTTGCTGGAGCTGGTGGCCAATGACCTGAGCGAGCGCGAACTCGAACCCCAACCGATGCGGCAGATGGTCATGCGCCTGGATCGGGTCAATGATCTGTTCCAGTCGCTCAGCGTTCTCAATGCCCAGGGCGTGGTGCTGGCGGACTCGGCGCTCACTGGCGAGCCGGTCACCAGCGGTCTGCCGATGATGGCGGACCTGGGGCGCGCTCCCATGATCTCCGAGCCCTACCGCTCGTCCGCCTCGGGGCGTTGGCAAGTGGCCTTGTCACAGCCGATCTTAAGTGAAGACCAGCACTTGAATGGCTATCTGGTCGGAACGATCTATCTGCATGCGCCCAATGCGGTACGCACGATCCTGGGCGCGCCCAAGGAGTTAAGCGCGGGCTACGCCTATCTGGTGGATCGCAGCGGTATCGTGATCTATCACCCTGAGGCCGAGCGCGAAGGCGAGCGCGCCATCAATGCCGCTGTCGATGCGGTCAAGCGGGGCGAGCATGGGGCTTTGCGCTTCACCAACCGGCGCGGCGTCGACATGCTGGGTGGCTTTGCCCCGGTGTCGAGCACGGGCTGGGGGATCGTCGTGCAGAAACCGGCGGTCTCGGTGCTGGCGCGGGTAGACGAGGTGATGCGGCGCACATTCTGGTACGTGCTGCCGGTCATCGCCTTGCTGGTGGTGGCGATCGTGTTTTTCTCCAATCTGATCGCCCGGCCATTGCGCCAACTGGCCGAGGCGGCCAGCCGGATCGAGGAGCGCGACGTCGGCAGCCGCTTGCGCCGCATCCGCAGCTGGTATCGCGAGGCAGCCGACCTGCGGCGCGGGCTGCTGCGCGGGGTCGCCGCGCTCGATCACAGTATCGGGCGGTTGCGCCGCGAAAGCGGCAGCGACCCGCTCACCGGCGTGCTTAACCGGCGCGGCCTGGCGCTGGCGCTGGAAGGCCTGCGCGAACAGGGCATACCGCTGTCGGTGGTGATGTTCGACATCGACTACTTCAAGCGGATCAACGATCAGTACGGCCATCTGGTCGGCGATCGCGTGGTGCGGGAAGTCAGCAAGGTGGTGCAGGAGCAGATCCGCGCCGGCGACTACGTGGCGCGCCTGGGCGGCGATGAGTTTCTGGTGGTGTTGCCCCAGACCGAGGTGGAGAGCGCGGCGGCGTTTGCCGAGCGTTTGCGCAACAGCGTGGCGCATGCGCTGCTCGACAGCGGCACACCGGTGACCTTGTCGCTGGGCGTGGCGCGGATCCGCGACCACGATGTCGACACGGACGGCCTGCTCCAGGCCGCCGATCGCGCGCTCTACCATGCCAAGGGGCGTGGCCGTAACCGTGTGAGCGTCATGACGCCGGGCGGCATTGTCGATGGATACGAGTTGATGGCCAGCGGCCCGCGTGGCTGAGGCGGGCGTGGCGGACTAGAGCGTCGGCAAGGGGTCGCCCAGCCAGGGCAGGGGCATCGGGCTGGCGACAAAGCAGGCGCCGGCGTTGTCCTGCTTCCAGACAAACCCAGGCGTCAAGGCGCCCGTGGCGGGCTGGGGCAGCATCAGGATATGTGGCTCGGCCCGGAAATCGCCCTCCCATCCTGCCCGTTCGGCCGCCTCCTGGGCCGACACGAACGCGGCCCGCCAGTCATCGCGCAGCAGGCCGGTCTCCAGCGCCTGATCGGACAGGGCCATGGCTTCGGCCACTGTCAGCAGAAAATCCCAGCCCGCATCGAGCGGGGCGGTGCGATAGATAAACCAGTTCATCGTCGGGTTCCGGTAGGCAGGGTCCGTTAGTGTAGCGACGGGAGGGCGCTGCGTGGATGGGTGGTGCAGGCGGTAAAGTAGAGCCCCGCCTCTTGGGTCACTCTTCATGCTTGAATCGCTGCGCGCTTTTTACGCCACCCTTGTCGACAGCCTGCCCGCACTGGGGCCATGGCTGGCGCCGCTGGCGTTCGCGTTGGCCTTCGTGAAGTCGTTGCCGCTGGTGGCACTGTTCATCCCGGGTACGGCCCTCTTGTTGTCGATCGGCGCCGCCATTCATCTGAGCCATGCCGGCTTCGTGCCGGTCTGGCTGTCGATTTCGGTCGGCGCGGCGTTGGGCGACTGGGTGGCATTCGCCATCGGCATCTGGGCCGGCCCACGGGTGATGACATGGCGTTGGGTGCAGGCGCGACCCCATATGGTGCTGCGTGCGGCGGCCTATGTCGAGCGTTGGGGTGTGCTGAGTATCGTGCTGTGCCGCTTCTTCGGCCCGCTGCGCGCCACGGTGCCGATGGCCGCTGGGGTGTTCGGCATGCGTACTGCCTGGTTTCAGCTTGCCAATTGGGGCTCGGCGCTGTTGTGGGCGGCGGCCTTGCTGCTGCCAGGGTGGTTGGGCAGCCGCTGGCTGAGCTGAGCGAGCCGTTCGGGCGGAGGAGGGCAGGCGGATCCTCATCCATATCCGGCCGTAAGAGGTCAAGCCCAAGCGGGACAGGATAGCGTCATCTACAATGCGCGGCCATGCCGGCGGCATCAGTCAGTAGGCCGGCCTATCCCGTATGACGCGCCAGAAAAAAACCGTATCCCGTCCCCGCTCCCGTCGCCCGGCTGCCAAAGCATCGCCCGGCCGCCACCTCCGATTCCTGCGTGCCCTGCTGGTTTCCACCCTGACAAGTTTCGGGGTGGCTACCTGTGCCTTGCATCCGCAGACCCCATTGCCAGCGTCGGTCAGCCAGGTCGTGGACCAGGTCCGGCAGTGGATTCCCGGACAGGACGAAAGCCTGGCGCCGTCCGCCGTCCCGGCGCCCAGCGGTCTGGCCCAGACACGATTTGCCGATTGCCCGCAGTTTTTTCCGCAGGGCGGCATGCCGCAGGTGCCGGGCGGTGCCGCGCAGCGCGAGTTGTGCCTGAGTGGATTTGCGATATTGCACAATGGGCAGACCAAGACGCCGGTATTCGTGGTCGAACGTTTGAATCGCCGTCTGCTGGCGCAGGGCAAAGGACTGCCACGCACCGACAGGTTCTATGCCGAGGCGCGCCTGCCCTCGGCCGAGCGCGCCGCGCTCAGTGATTACAAGAATTCCGGCTATTCTCGCGGCCACATGGCGCCGGCCGGGGATATGTACGACGCGCAGACGATGGCGCAGAGTTTCTCGCTTGCGAATATGGTGCCGCAGGACCAGCGCCATAATGCTGGCGCCTGGAGTCGCATCGAGCAGGACACCCGGAAATATATTCAGCGGGCTCAGGGGGATGTGTATGTATTCACCGGACCGGTGTACGAGGGTAGTCCGAAGACCATCGGCAATGGCGTGGCCGTGCCGACTCATCTGTTCAAGGTCGTGCATGATCCCGTGGCGGCCAAGACCTGGGTTCACTGGCATGCCAACCGCCCCGACACGCAGGTGGGGCCGCCGATCAGCTATACCGAATTCGTACGCCGCACAGGGTTATACCTCTTGCCCAAGGGTTGAGCTTGCGGCAAAGTCTGCGCCTTCGGCTGGGGAATTTTGAAAAATACCGGCTAAATGTGTGATTTTGCTGCAAACAAGCGTACGGAAAAACGACGTTGATGCACGCAGGGCTGGCGAGGGTGTTGTTAACTTGCAATACCTTGCTTTGATTGCAGCTCCCTTACTCGTAACACAATATGTGGTGACATATCCCGCCTCCCTAGGGAAATCCATAGGGCTTGTAGCAGTTCGGTTGTTAAGAGTAGCCTACTGTAATATTTAGTTGTATTGCTGACGGCTTGCTTCTCTAGTCTTGAACCTGTGGCGCGCTTAACCGGCGTGACCAAACCTCTCCTGTTTTGGAATGGATCAAGAATATGAAGCTCACGAAAACTTTGCTGGTCGGCGCTATCCTCGCCGGCATGGGTGGGGTCGCGGCCGCCGAAACTTCGGTCACCCTGTATGGTTTGATTGACCTGGGCGTGACTTACCAGAGCGGTAAAGTGGGTCGCACCGACGCGAACCGCGGCCAATATGGCAGCAGCTCCCAGTCGCGCTTTGGCATGAACAGCGGCGTGCAGAATGGCTCGCGCTTCGGCCTGCGCGGCGTGGAAGATCTGGGTGACGGCCTGCAGGCTGTCTTCGTCCTGGAAAACGGCTTCAACGCCAACAACGGTACGCGTGGTCAGGGCGATCGCCTGTTCGGCCGCCAAGCCACGATCGGTCTGCGTCACGCCGAATGGGGTCAGCTGGACCTCGGCCGTCAGACCAACATCGCCTCGAAATACTTCAGCGCGATTGACCCGTTCGCCACTGAATTCATGACCGCCGGCATGGGCACCGCCTTCAGCGCTGCCAACAACGTGCGCTACGACAACATGGTCATGTTCCAGACGGCCAGCTACAGCGGCTTCCAGGGCGGCATCGGCTACTCGTTCTCGACCGATGACGTCGAAGGCCCGACCGCCTTCAAGACCAAGGAAAACAACCGCGCCATCACCGCCGGTATCCGTTATGTCGAAGGCCCCCTGAACGTGGCTTTCTCCTACGACCGCCAGCAGCGCAAGCCGAACCAGCCGCGTCCGCAGCAGTTCATCATCGGCGCGTCGTATGACTTTGAAGTGGTCAAACTGGCTGCCGCCTATGGCCGCAGCGAAGACGGCACCTTCGCCGGTCAGGGCTTTGAGCTGATGGGCGGGCGCCAGCACGCCGGCGGCCCGGCCAAGGGCATCGGCTACACCGCCGATCGCTTCACCTGGGACGGTCTGCGCATCAACTCCTACATGGTGGGTGTGAGCGCTCCGGTCGGTGCTTCGAGCTCGGTCTTCGGTTCGTGGCAGCGTGCTGACCCGAACAAGAACCTGTACGCGATGGACGTGTACAGCCTGGGTTACACCTATGACCTGTCCAAGCGCACCAACCTGTATGCTTTCGGTTCGTACGCTGACGGCGCCGCCTTCATCAAGGGCGACAAGATGACCACCGTTGGTGTGGGTCTGCGCCACCGCTTCTAATCGCGGTAGCCCTTGCGGCCCCCAACTGAGCAGAGTCAGGGGCCGCCTTCTTTTAAGCCACTCTATCCAGAGTGGTTTTTTTTCGTCTGTATGCCTGTGGTCGCGCGGCCGATGTGCTGTGCGTCCAAAAGAAAACGGCCGCCTCATTATCGAGGCGGCCGTTTTCTGGAGAGGGCTGCTTGCGATCAGCGTGCGCTGTCGCGGCGGCGCAGAACTGCGCCGGCATGGCCATAGGCGCCCGAATGCGTACGCATTTCATCCATGTAGCGCATCAGCTCGGCTTCGGCCGAAGTGCAGTCATTGGTCGGGCGCGGCGGACGCACCCGGCTCAACAGTTGGTCGGCGGCAGCCAAGGTGCGCTGAGCGCGGCGTTCGGCTTCGGTGAGGGGGCGCAATTGGGAAAACGCGTGCAGGTACTGGCTCATGGACTTTACAAAAATGGGTGGGCCGTCGTTGTGCAACAGCTACGCCGGTCGTGCGGAAAGTGAAACAGAGCTTACCGTTACGAGATGGAAATACAAAGTCAAGGATTGCAAACGGTTTTGCGCCAGGCCAGTCCCCGGGGGTTAATCGGCCTTGTCGTCATCCTCATCGCTGTCGTCGTCGCTGCCGGTAAACGCACGCACCAGGCGCGCAATCTGTTCCAGTTCTTCCTGGGCGGCCAGGGCCCAGGGCGGCGTCTCGAATGGCGAGTCGGCCGGGCCGTCGCTGGCGTGGTCGCGCAGATCGTCAAGCAGTTCAAGTGCCATGCCGGTGGCCTGGGGGTGTCCTCGTGTGGACAGGGCGATGGAGATTGCCAGGGCCTGGCGCAAGGCCAGCAAACGGCCGTCGAGTTCGGTTTCCATGGTGTGGGGTCTATGCAAGAGTTCCGGACGGCTCATTCTACGCGGACGGGGATTGCGGCAAATCAAAGGGGCGCAAGCAAGGCGCGCGGATAATGTTCAGCATGGATGCTCCTGCCTCGCTCGCCCCTGTACGCACGCCGTTTCAGCCTGGTATTTTCCAGCGTCTGGCGACCAATGCGCCTCGTTATACCTCGTATCCCACCGCGGATCGCCTGCATGCCGATTTCGGTGCCGGCCAATGGGAGGCTGCCTTGCGGGCCTGTGGCCAGCAGGCGTCGCAGCCGCTGTCGCTGTACGTGCATATCCCATTCTGCGAGTCGATCTGCTATTACTGCGCCTGCAACAAGGTCGTGACGCGCCATCACGAACGTGCCCAGCCTTACCTGGATGCGCTGGAGCGCGAAATGGCCATGCAGGCAGCTTTGCTGGGTGAGCGCCGTCCTGTGAGTCAATTGCACTTCGGCGGGGGCACCCCAACTTTCCTGTCGGACGATCAATTGGCCCGCCTGATGGCATCGCTGCGACAGCATTTCGACCTTCAGCCGCAGGCCGAGCTCTCCATCGAGATCGACCCGCGCACCATCGATGAAACGCGCCTGCGGGCGTTGGCGCAGATGGGTTTCAATCGTCTGAGCTTCGGGGTGCAGGATTTCGATCCTGACGTGCAGCAGGCGGTGCACCGCGTGCAGCCGTTCGAGGCCGTGCGTGATCTGATGCGCACGGCGCGCGGCCTGGGGTTCGCGTCAATCAATGTGGACCTGATCTATGGCCTGCCCAAGCAGACGGCCTCGTCGTTTGCGCGCACCATCGGGCAGGTGGCCGGTTTGCGGCCCGATCGCATTGCCCTTTATGCCTACGCTCATCTGCCCACGCGCTTCAAGCCGCAGCGCCGTATCGACAGCCAGGCCCTGCCTGATGGCGCCGCTCGGGTCGCCCTGTTGTCGGCGGCCATAGAAGGCTTCCAGGACATGGGCTATGTGTATATCGGGATGGACCACTTCGCCTTGCCTGAGGACAGTCTTGCCCAGGCGCGCCGCGACGGCAGTCTGCACCGGAATTTTCAGGGCTACAGCACCCAGCCGGACCGGGATCTCCTGGTGCTGGGGGTATCGGCCATCAGCCACGTGGGGGCGGTCTACAGCCAGAACCACAAAACGCTCGATGCCTATTACGCCGCGCTGGAGGCGGGCGGACTGCCGGTCGAGCGCGGGCTCGCGTGCAGCGCCGATGACCTGTGGCGGCGTCGCATCATCATGGACATCATGTGCCGGGGCGAGCTGGACCTTGCCGCTTATGCTGCCGAGCGCGGTCTGCCGGTGGCTCAGGCATTTGCCCAGGAGCTGGAGGATCTGCAGCCGCTTCAGGCGCTGGGCCTGCTGCGCCTGACCCCCGATTGGCTGGAGGTCACGGCGCAGGGATGGTTCTTCGTGCGGGCGGTGGCCATGGTGTTTGATGCGCATCTGCGCTGCAACCGGGTGGCCGACCGCTATTCCCGTCTGGCCTGAGTCAGCCGCAGATGTTCTGCTCGAATTTCTCGTTCAGGTAGAGGGCCAGCGCCAGGTCATCGGCCAGGCCGAGTTTCTTCATGGCGCGGCGCTTGTGCGTGCTGATGGTTTTCTTGCTGCGCAACAGGCGCGAGGCCACCTGGGTAACCGACAGCCCCTGTGAGATCTGGCGCAACACCTCGAGCTCGGCCGTGGTGAGCTGGGAGTCGGGGTGGGCCGGTTCGGTGACCTGTGACTTGCCGTCTTTCCAGCCAAGGAAGTGGCGCCGGTCGGCAGCCGTCTGGCGGATGACTTCGACCAGGGTCTCGACCGAGGCCTCCTTGGGCAGAAAGGCGTTGGCGCCGGCCCGGTAGGCGGCGAATTCCGTTTCGGTGTTCTTGCCGGCCGAAAAGGTCACGATGGCCATTTCCGGGTGCTGGCGTCGCAGGCGGCGGATGAAGTCCATGCCGTCCCAGGGTTGGCGCGGCAGGTAGAAGTCGACCACGGCCACGTCGCAGGGTTGCTGGCGCAAGGTCTTGGCCAGGGCGTCGGCGCGCGTTTCAACGCACTTGACCTCGAGATCGGCCTGGTTGCGCAGGTAGGCGGCCAGTCCGAGTGTGATGGCGGGATGGTCGTCGAGAATGGCGACGCGGATCTTGTGGCTGGGCCGCGACAGCAACATGTAGCGGCGCACACCGTAGCCGGGATCGCCGGCGTCTTCGGGTCTGTCTTGTCCGGAGTGCGGGGGCAGATGGTTTGACATAGCGCTTGTCCAATGCGTATTTGCGGGAGTCGTCCGAGCCTTTTAGGCTTCGATTCGCAGATTAAAGGCAATCGGCTCAGAATGATCACGCATCCGAAAATCAGGAAAAATCCTACAAATTCGGTCATTTTCTTGTTAAAAGTGCCAATTTCCTTTCGGGCTGGCGTGATGCCGCTCGGGTGAGTTGCGGCTTCGGTTGCTGCGGCAAAAGTGCTACAATCAGTCAATGAATACATATCGCTTCGCCCATCCTGTGGCCAAGCGGAAACCGAATTCACTGAACTGCCCAAAGCCTTGTCCATGTTTCTTCTGCCGGCGCGAACTACCACCACGACCTCTCGCCCCATGTCGCGTTGAGTCGTTCGTGGTGTTTTTTGCCGGCAGGCACTGAAACGCAAAGCAAACAGGCAGATAAAACGCGGCTAGCCAGCCGCGTTTTTCATTTTTCGTCCAGGAAACTTCATCCAGGAAATCCGTACGATGGTACAAATCACTTTGCCGGATGGTTCGCAGCGTCAATACCCCGGGCCGGTCACGGTCGCCGAGGTGGCGCAGTCCATCGGAACCGGCCTGGCCAAGGCGGCCCTGGCCGGCCGTGTCACGCTCAATGACGAAGAACCCAAGCTGGTCGACACCAGCTTCCGCATCGATCAGGATGCGGGGCTGGCCATCGTGACGGCCAAGGACGCCGATGGCTTGGATCTGATCCGGCACTCGACGGCCCACCTGCTGGCCTACGCAGTCAAGTCCCTGTTTCCGGAAGCCCAGGTCACCATCGGGCCGGTGATCGATAACGGCTTTTACTACGACTTTTCGTACAAGCGCCCCTTTACGCCAGAGGACCTGCAGGCCATCGAGAAAAAGATGACCGAACTGGCCCGCAAGGATGAAGTGGTCACGCGCGAAGAGTGGGTGCGCGATGATGCCGTAGCCTTCTTCAGGAGCATCGGCGAGGAATACAAGGCCGAGATCATCGCCTCGATTCCGTCCAATCAGACGATCAGCCTGTACCGCGAAGGGGATTTCATTGACCTGTGCCGTGGTCCGCACGTGCCGTCGACGGGCAAGCTCAAGGTTTTCAAGCTGATGAAGGTCGCTGGCGCCTACTGGCGCGGCGACAGCAACAACGAGATGCTGCAGCGCATCTATGGCACGGCCTGGGCGACCAAGGAAGACCAGGAAGCCTATCTGCACATGCTTGAGGAGGCCGAGCGCCGCGACCATCGCAAGATCGGGCGCGAACTGGATCTGTTCCACTTCCAGGACGAGGCGCCGGGCCTGATTTTCTGGCACCCCAAGGGGTGGACGCTGTGGCAGCAGGTCGAGCAGTACATGCGCGCGGTGTACCGTGACAACGGCTATCAGGAGGTCAAGGCGCCCCAGATCCTGGATCTGTCGCTCTGGAAAAAGACCGGGCACTGGGACAACTACCGCGAGAACATGTTCACGACGGAGTCGGAGAACCGGGTCTACGGACTGAAGCCCATGAACTGTCCGGGCCACGTGCAGATCTTCAACGCGGGCCTGCATTCGTATCGTGAACTGCCGCTGCGCTATGGCGAGTTCGGCCAGTGCCACCGCAATGAGCCGTCGGGTTCGCTGCATGGCATGATGCGCGTGCGCGGTTTTACGCAGGATGACGGCCACATTTTCTGTACCGAAGATCAATTGCAGGATGAATGTGCCCAGTTCACGGCGCTGCTGCAGGAGGTCTACCGCGACTTCGGCTTTACCGATGTGCTTTACAAGGTGGCCACGCGCCCCGAAAAGCGTATCGGCAGCGACGAGATCTGGGACAAGGCGGAAACCGCGCTGATGGAAAGCCTGCGCCGCACCGGCTGCGAGTTTGAAATCACCCCGGGCGAGGGCGCTTTCTATGGCCCGAAAATCGAGTACACCCTCAAGGATGCCATCGGCCGTCATTGGCAGTGCGGCACCATCCAGGTGGACTTCTCGATGCCGCAGCGTCTGGGCGCCGAGTATGTCGATCAGAACGACCAGCGCCGCACGCCTGTGATGTTGCACCGTGCGATTCTGGGGTCGCTGGAGCGTTTTATCGGCATGCTGATCGAAAACCATGCCGGTGCGATGCCGCCCTGGCTGGCTCCGGTGCAGGCCGTGGTGTGCTGCATTTCCGAATCTTCTGCCGAATATGCGGCGAAAATCACACAAGGCCTGAAAAAACAAGGCTTTAGGGTGCAGGCGGATTTGCGTGGTGAAAAGATCACTCGTAAAATCCGGGAACATAGCCTTCAGAAGGTTCCGTACATCCTTGTCGTAGGTGACAAGGAGGCGCAAAACGGCGCTGTCGCCGTGCGGGGACTGGGCGGCCTGGATCTGGGCGCCATCCCGTTCGATGACTTCGTCGCTCGCCTGAATGAAGACGTCGCCACCCGGCGCAACGTCGTTCAGCCGGACAGCAAGGCTGTCTAACTTTTCTAGGAGTTTTCAACATCGCCACTGAAAAAAGCGTTCGCATCAACGGTGAAATCCGCGTCCCCGAGGTGCGCCTGATAGGTCTGGAAGGAGAACAGCTTGGCATCGTCAAGATTGCCGATGCGTTCCGTCTTTCCGAGCAAGCTGACGTGGATCTGGTCGAAATCGCGCCCAACGCCGATCCTCCAGTCTGCCGCTTGATGGACTACGGCAAGTTCAAGTATCAAGAGCAGAAACGCCAGGCCGAGGCCCGCTCCAAGCAGAAGGTCATCCAGGTCAAGGAAGTCAAATTCCGTCCTGCGACCGACGAGGGCGACTATCAGGTCAAGCTGCGCAACCTGCGCCGCTTCATCGAAGAGGGCGACAAGGTCAAGGTGACGCTGCGTTTCCGTGGCCGTGAAATGGCCCACCAGGAGCTTGGCATGCGAGTGCTCGAGCGGGTGCGCGACGACATCACCGAACAGGCGCAAGTCGAAGCCATGCCGAAACTCGAAGGCCGGCAGATGGTCATGGTGCTGGCCCCCAAGAAAAAGGCCGCCAAGACTGATTCGGCCAGTTGATCCCGCAATACCGGCCCGCGTCCTCGCTCAGCAGGACGTCGGGCCGGTTTGCCTTTATCGCCATGCCGCTGGCGGCGGGCGATCACACGTTTTCCGGCTTCGCATCTCCCAGTGAGTGTGGCGGGGCAGAGGTGTCAGGTAAGTCAATGCACGTCTTGTTCATCATCGACCCGTTGCCGCAACTCAAGGCATACAAGGACAGCTCCGTCGCCATGATGCGGGCTCTGGTCGCGCGCGGCCATACCCTGAGCGTGGCGCAGCAAGGGGATCTGTTCATCGAGGGCGGCACGGTCAGCGCCCGCAGCCAGCCTATCGAGCTGCTGGCGCAGGCCGACCTGCACGAGGCCGGCTGGTGGCGCGAGTCGGGGCCGGCGACTGATATGCCGCTGGAGACCTTCGGCGCGGTGCTGATGCGCAAGGATCCGCCCTTCGACATGGAGTACGTGTACTCCACTCATCTACTGGAATATGCCCAGGCGCAGGGCGCCAAGGTGTTCAACGGTGGCGCGGCGATCCGCAACCATCCCGAGAAACTGGCCATCACCGAGGTGGCCGGCATGACTGCGCCCACGCTGGTGTCGCGCGACATGGCGCGCATCAAGGCCTTTCATGCCGAGCATGGCGATGTGATCGTCAAGCCGCTGGACGGCATGGGCGGCACGGGCATTTTCCGCTTGCAGCACAACGACCCCAATCGCAACGCCATTCTCGAGACGCTGACCGACAACGGAACGCGGACCATCATGGCGCAGCGCTATATTCCCGAGATCATCAAGGGCGACAAGCGCGTGCTCATCATTGGCGGCGAGCCTGTGCCGTTCGTGCTGGCCCGCATCCCGCTGGCCGGCGAGACGCGCGGCAATCTGGCTGCCGGCGGTCGCGGCGTGGCCCAGCCCCTGTCGCCGCGCGAGCGTGAGCTGGCGCTGGCCGTGGCGGCCAGGACGGCCGGGCGCGGTCTGCTGCTGATCGGCCTGGACGTGATCGGCGACTACATCACCGAGATCAATGTCACCAGCCCGACGTGTTTCGTGGAAATCACCGAGCAGACCGGCTATGACGTTGCAGATCGTTTTGCCCAGGCGCTAGAAAGCGCCGTTGCCTGAGGCTGCGGCCATGACCGGGATCGTCATCGTCGTCCATGCCCCGCTGGGCAGCGCCATGCGCGAAAGCGTGCGGCACGTGCTGGGCGAGGCCACCGACGTGCTGGCCGTGCACGACATCGAGCCGCAGGATATGCCGGACGACCTGGCACCGGTGGTGCTCAAGGACGTGCTGCGCGTGGATCGCGGGCAGGGGGTGCTGGTGCTGACCGATCTGATCGGCGCCACGCCTGCCAATATCGCCAAGCGGGCGGTAGCCGATGCGCGCGCGCTTGGCGTGCAGTGCTGCCTGCTGGCCGGCCTGAATACCCCCATGCTGATGCGCGCCCTGACTTATCGCAATATGTCGCTGGCCGAGGCGCGGGAAAAAGCGCTGGCCGGCGGTGTGCAGGGCTGCTTGCGTGTAGACTGACTCCGGGCCTCAGGCTCTTCCATCAAGCCCGGCCTGCGATCGGGGCCGCGATTCGATACCAACCATGCCTACCTTAGACATCGTCATCAGCAATAAACTCGGCCTGCATGCGAGGGCGGCTGCCAAGCTGACCCAGCTCGCCAGCAAGTTCGAAAGCGAAATCTTCATCGCCCGCGGCGCGCAGCGTGTCAATGCCAAGAGCATCATGGGCGTGATGATGCTGGCCGCAGGGCCGGGCGTGACCGTCAGGCTCGATGCCTCGGGCAACGATGCCGATCAGGCGCTGGTGGAAATCCAATCCTTGTTCGATGGCAAATTCGGTGAAGAGCAATAGTTCGCGCACGCATGTCTTGGCCGGTGCGCAAGGCGCGCCGGCTGCAGTCGCTGTTTCCGAGAACGGGGCTGGCATTGCCAGCCCCGTTCTATCTTTGTTCGGCAAGGGGGTGGCGCGTGGCTATGCCATCGGCCGCGCCGTGGTGATGGGCGCGGCCGCGCTCGAGGTCGCGCACTACCGTGTGGCGCCCGAAGATGTGCCTGCCGAGTGCCAGCGCCTGACGGCCGCACTGGAGCAGGCGCAGGCCGACCTGCTGCAGCTGGCCGAGAACCTGCCCGAGGATGCGCCGCGCGAGCTGGGCGCCATGCTCAACGTGCACCGTCTGTTGATCAGCGATCCGCTGCTGGCAGAACAGGCCCGCGGCATCATCGCCGAACGCTTCTATAACGCCGAATGGGCGCTGACCGCGCAAGGCCAGATTCTGTGCGAGCAGTTCGACGCCATGGAGGATGAGTACCTGCGCGAGCGTGGCGCCGACGTGCGTCAGGTGATCGAGCGGGTGCTGCAGGTGCTCTCCGGCAGTTCCATCCTGCTGCCCGATGGTTCCCAGTTCGAAGGCGATGATCCGCTGGTGGTGGTGGCCCACGACATTTCGCCGGCAGACATGCTGCGCTTGCGCGGCGGCCGCTTTGCGGCCTTCGTCACCGATCTGGGCGGGCCGACGTCGCACACGGCCATCGTGGCGCGCAGCATGGGCGTGCCGGCGGTCGTGGCGCTGGGCAATGTACGCGAGCTGGCGCGCGATGGCGACATGCTGATCGTCGACGGGGCGAGCGGCGTGGTGATGATCAATCCCTCGCCGGGCATCCTGGCCGAGTACCGGGCCCGTCAACGGGCCTATGCCGAAGAGCGCGCCGAACTGAGCCTGCTGCGCGACGTGCCGGCCATGACGCTCGATGGCATCGGCATCAAGCTGGAAGCCAATATCGAGCTGCCCGACGAGGCGGCGGCTGCGCTGGCGGCAGGCGCCGATGCCATCGGCCTGTTCCGCAGCGAATTCCTGTTCATGGGTCGCACGGACCTGCCCAGCGAAGAGGAGCAGTATCAGGCCTACGCTTCGGTCGTGAAGACCATGGCCGGGCGGCCCGTAACGATACGCACGCTGGATATCGGTTCGGACAAGACGCTCGATGGCGAGGCCACCGTGGCGACCAATCCGGCGCTGGGGCAGCGGGCCATCCGCTACTGCCTGTCGCGCCCGGACCTGTTCCTGTGCCAGTTGCGGGCCATCCTGCGTGCCTCGGCCCACGGGCCCGTGCGTCTGCTGATCCCGATGATCGCGCACATGCACGAGGTCAAGGCCACCTTTGCGGCGCTGGCTGCCGCGCGTCGAGAACTCGATGCCCGCGGGCAGGCCTATGCCGAACGGGTGGAGGTCGGCGCCATGGTGGAGGTGCCGGCCATCGCCATCGCCATCGAGCCGTTCGCCCAGGCGCTGGATTTTCTGTCGATCGGCACCAATGACCTGATCCAGTACACGCTGGCGATCGACCGCGGCGATCATGATGTTGCCGAGCTTTATGACCCGCTGCATCCGGCCGTGTTGCGCCTGATCGCGCACACCATCAACGCCGGTGAGCGGGCGGGCAAGCCGGTGGCGGTCTGTGGCGAAATGGCCGGCGACGCCCGTCTGACCCGATTGCTGCTTGGACTGGGGCTGACCGAGTTCTCGATGCACCCGCAGCAGCTGCTGGACGTCAAGCGCGAGGTGCGGCGCGCCCACTCCAATGCGCTGCGGGTCAAGGTGGCGGCGGCGCTGAACCGCGCGCTGCCGGTCGACCTGGACCTGCTGGAGCAGGCCTGATGCGCCTGCCCGCCAGCCGGGTCAGTCGAGCAGGGTGGCCTTCAGCGTGATTTCGGCGTTCAGCAGTTTGGAGACCGGGCAGCCGGTCTTGGCCTTCATGGCGGCGGCTTCGAACGCTTCCTGAGTGGCGTGAGGTACGTTGGCTTCGAGCACCAGATGCACGGCCGTGATGGCAAAGCCGTCATCGGTTTTCTCAAGCACGACTTCGGCGCGTGTTTCGATGCGTTCGGCGCGCAGTCCGGCTTCACCCAGCACATTGGACAGGGCCATCGAGAAGCAGCCGGCGTGGGCGGCGGCAATCAGTTCCTCGGGGTTGGTCCCGGGGGCGTCTTCGAAGCGGGTGCGAAAGCCATAGGGCTGTTTATCCAGTACGCCGCTCTGGGTGGTCAGGGCGCCGGCGCCGTGGCTGAGGTCGCCTTCCCAGACTGCGGTTGCGTTGCGTTTCATGGTGGACTCCCGGAAATGGGCGCGCCGCAGAAGGCGGGCGCCTGAGGGGCCATGATAGCGCTCACGCCGCGGGCTGGAAAACCGACGCTTTGCGCGGCCATAATGAGGCCAAGGAGGAAAGCCATGCAGATCATCGACACCGCCGCCACGCAGGCGGCCCTGAATTTCGACACCGTGATCCCGGCGCTGCGCCAGGGTTTTGCCGGCGGCTATACGGTGCCGCCCCGGCATGTGCACGCCATCGAGTCGGGAGGGCGGCAGGGCACTTCGCTGATCATGCCGGCCTGGAGCGAGGCGGGCTATTTCGGCGTGAAGGTCATCAACATCTTTCCCGAGAACACCCGCGACGGGCTGCCGGGCCTGCATGCCACCTATACGCTCTACAGCGCACGCAGCGGCGTGCCTCTGGCGCAGGTCGATGGCGACGTCGTCACAGCCTATCGCACCGCCGGGGCCGCAGCGCTGGGAGCGGATTATCTGGCGCGGGCCGATGCGCGCCGTCTCCTGGTGCTGGGCTCGGGCCGCATTGCCTCGCTGGTGCCGGCGGCCATGCAGGCCGTGCGGCCGATCGACGAGGTCATGATCTGGAACCTGCGCGAGGCCGGCGCCCAGGCCCTGGCTGCCCGGCTTCGCGAGCAGGGCATCGCAGCCCGCGCGGTCAACGATCTGCAGGCTGCGGTCGAGCAGGCCGACATCGTCAGCTGCGCCACTTTGTCCACGGTTCCGCTGGTGCAGGGCGCCTGGTTGCGTCCGGGCGTGCACCTTGATCTGATCGGCAGCTTCAAGCCGGAAATGATGGAAACCGATCCGGCCTGCTTCGATGGGACGGCGGTCTATGTCGATACCGATGAGGCGCCCACCAAATCCGGCGATCTGTTGCAGGCTTTTGCCGCCGGCACCCTGACGCCGGACGCCATTCGCGGCAATCTGTTCGATCTGGTGGCCGGTCGCGTGAGGGGGCGGGCCGATGCCCGGCAGATCACTGTGTTCAAGGCGGTGGGCAGCGCCCTGGAGGACCTGGCGCTCGCGGCCACTGTCTACGAACGCCAGGCCGGCAATCGGGGCGGCTAGGGGCTGCGCCGGTACATGAGGCACAATATGGCCTGACCTTGTGGCCAGACCCACGCGGGCCACTCGGCCCGCGACACTTTTCCGAGTCCCATCATGATTTCCTTACTCCAACGCTGTAGCGGCCTTGTCGTGGCGATGGCGTGCGCATTTGGCGCGCAGGCCGAAGTCGTCATCGGCGTCGATGTTTCCACCACCGGCCCGGCCGCCGCCATCGGCATCCAGACCAATAACGCCGTGCGCCTGTGGCCCGCGACGCTGGGGGGAGAGCCGGCACGCTACATCGTGCTGGATGACGGCACCGACGTGAGCCGCGCCGTCAAGAACATGCGCAAGCTGACCTCCGAAGACAAGGTCGACGCCATCGTCGGGCCCAACATCACCGCCTCGGCCCTGGCCGGGCTGGACGTGCTGGCCGAGACGGGCACGCCGATGATCGCGCTGGCGGCCTCGGCGGTGATCGTGGAGCCGATGTCCGATCCCAAGCGCGCCTGGGCCTTCAAGATGCCCCAGAACGACTCGCTGATGGCGTCGGTCCTGGTGCAGGACATGAAAAAGAAAGGGCTGGATTCCGTGGCCTTCATCGGCTTCGCAGATTCGTACGGCGACAGCTGGTGGAAAGAGTTTTCATCGGCCGCCGAGCAGGCCGGCCTGAAGATCGTCGCCCAGGAGCGCTTTCAGCGCACCGACGCTTCGGTCATGGGGCAGGTGCTCAAGGTGATGGCTGCCAAGCCGGATGCGGTGCTGGTGGCCGGAGCGGGTACGCCCTCGGCGCTGCCCCAGAAGACGCTGCTCGAACGCGGCTATCAGGGGCAGATCTACCAGACTCACGGCATCGGCACGCTGGAGTTCCTGCAGGTAGGAGGGCGCGATCTCGAAGGAACGCTGTTCCCGACCGGCCCGGGCGTCGTGGCGCGTGAGTTGCCGGCCGACAATCCGGTCAAGGAAGTGGCGCTGGCCTTCGCCGACAAATACGAGGCGCAGTACGGCCCCAATACCCTCACGCAGTTTGCCGGCGACGCCTACGGAGCCTGGGTGCTGCTGGATTCGGCGGTGGGGCGTGCCCTCAAGACCGGCGCCAAGCCCGGTACCCCGGCCTTTCGCCAGGCGCTGCGCGATGCGCTCGAGAACACCCGTGATCTGGCGGTGCCCAATGGCGTGCTCAACATCACGCCGACCGATCACCAGGGTTTTGACGAGCGCGCGCGCGTCATGGGCGTGATCAAGGACGGTAAATTCTCCTACGCCGGACAACCCTGAGCGAGCGGTTGCAATTTCCCCCGGGGCAGGGCGACCTGCCCCTTTTTGTTGGAAATTGATTCGGACACGAATTATTTATTGGAATATGATTCGTAGTGAATCAATTACCAGTATGGGGGAATCATGATGGCTTACCCAATGGCCTGGCGGGCGTGCCGCCGTATGTTCGCGGCGGCAGCCCTGGCCGGCCTGGCGGCTTGCGGCGATGGCGGGGACACGCCTTCGGGCGGGTCCGAGCAGGCCCAGGCAACCGATACGCTGGCAGCGGCCAAGGCTGCCGGCCGCGTACGCATTGGTTATGCGAATGAGGCGCCTTTTGCCTATATGGACAGCCAGAAGGGGCAGGTGACCGGTGAAGCCGTCGAGGTGGCGCGTCTGGTGCTCGAGCGCATGGGCATCAAGGAAGTCGAGGGCGTGCTGACCGAGTTCGGCGGGTTGATCCCCGGATTGCAGGCCAAACGCTTCGACATCATTGCTGCCGGGATGTACATCACGCCGCAGCGTTGCGGCCAGGTGGTGTTCTCCAATCCGACCTATGGCGTGGATGCTGCTTTTCTGGTGCCCAAGGGCAATCCCAAGCAACTGCACAGCTATGGCGACGTGGCCAAGCAGCCGGATATCAAGCTGGGGGTGGTTGTGGGCGCGATCGAGGCCGACTACGCTCGCGAGTCCAAGGTGGCCGACGAGCAGATCGTAGTCTTCCCCGATGCGGTCAGCGCCTATGCAGGGGTGCAGTCCGGGCGGGCGGATGCCTATGCGGCCACGGCCCTGACGGTCAACGACCTGCTGAACAAGCAGGGTGACGGGGGCCTGGAGCGCGCCGAGCCGTTTGCCAATCCGGTGATCGAGGGCGAAGACGTGCGCGGTTATGGGGCGTTCGCATTCCGCAAGGAAGACGCTGCCTTTGCCGAGGCGTTCAATGCGGAGCTGGCCACGCTTCTGGGCAGCGAAGCGCATGCCAAGGCCGTCGAACCTTTCGGCTTCACCGCGGCCGAGCTGCCGGAGGGCGTGACGGCCCAGGCGCTTTGCAAGCAGACCCCGTGATCCCGATGGCCGATCTGGAAGTGCTTCTTCCGCCGTTGTGGCAGGGGCTGCTGGTGACTTTGCAGGTGTTGGCCGGCGCGGCGCTGCTGGCCGTGCCGCTGGCGCTGCTGGCTGGCCTGGCGCGGCGTGCCCAGGCGGCCTGGCTGCGTGCGCTGGCGGTGGCCTATGTCGAGCTGTTTCGCGGTACATCGGCCCTGGTGCAGCTGTTCTGGTTCTACTTCGTGCTGCCGATGTTCGGCCTGCGCCTGCCGGCCATGGCGGTCGGCATCGTGGTGCTGGCGCTCAATGCGGGGGCCTATGGCGCCGAGGTCGTCCGGGGAGCCTTGCAGGCCTTGCCACGCGGTCAGAGCGAGGCCGCGCTGGCCCTGAATTTCACGCCCGGACAGACCTTGTGGCGCATCCTGTTGCCGCAGGCCCTGCCGGCCATGCTGCCGCCGGGAGGCAATCTGCTGATCGAGCTGCTCAAGAATACGGCGCTGGTGTCGCTGATCACCATCACCGACCTGACTTTCCGGGGGCAGTTGTTGCGCAGCGAGACGCTGCAGACGGTGCAGATCTTTTCCATCATGCTGGGTATGTATTTCGCCGTGGCCTTGCTGATCACAGGCGTGGTGCGCTGGCTGGAGCACAAGGTGCGGGCGCGATGAATGTGATCTTCGACTGGACGTTTGCCTGGGAAATCCTGCCCAAGCTCGGAGCGGCCCTGTGGGTCACGATACAGGCCACGGTGCTGGGCATGTTGTTGGCCATCACGCTGGGCCTGGTGCTGGCGCTGCTGCGGCGTGCGCCATGGCGTGTAGTGTCCTGGCCGGTGGCGCTGGTGGTGGAGTTTGTGCGCAGCACGCCGCTTCTGGTGCAGATGTATTTCCTGTTCTATGTGCTGCCCACGCTGGGGCTGGGCATGTCTGCACTCACCACCGGGGTGTTGGCCCTGGGCCTGCATTACGCGGCCTATTGCTCGGAGGTCTATCGTGCCGGGCTGGAAAGCGTGCCGCGCGGGCAACTGGAGGCGGCCACGGCCTTGAACCTGTCGCCCTGGCGCACCAGCCTGGATGTGGTGCTGCCACAGGCAATACCGCCCGTGGTGCCTGCTCTGGGCAACTACCTGATCGCCATGTTCAAGGATACGCCGTTGCTGTCAGCCATCACGGTGGTCGAGTTGCTGCAAGAGAGCAAGATCATCGGCTCGGCAACTTTTCGCTATACCGAGCCGCTTACCCTGGTGGGCCTGATGTTCCTGGTGCTCAGCCTGGCGGCGGCCTGGGGCGTGCGGCGTCTGGAGCACTATCTGAAGCGAGTACAAGGAGGGGCGCGATGAGCGCGAGCCTGCGTTTGATCGATCTGCGTAAAAACTATGGGGATCTGGAGGTGCTGCGAGGCATCGACCTGGAGATTCCGGCGGGCCAGACCGTCTCGGTGATCGGCCCTTCGGGGTCAGGGAAGTCCACGCTGCTGCGCCTGCTGATGACGCTGGAGCGTCCCAGCGGCGGGCGCATCGAGGTCGATGGCGAGGCGATGTGGCAAGACGCCGACGGCCGCGAGATGGGGCCCAATTCGGCGCATGTCCGGCGCGTGCGCGGCAAGATCGGCATGGTGTTCCAGCACTTCAATCTTTTTCCTCACATGAGCGCCCGCGACAATGTCGCCGAAGCGCCGCACCGGGTGCTTGGGCTGAGCCGCAGCGAGGCGCAGGCCCGTGCCCAGGAGTACCTGGAGCTGGTGGGCCTGGGCGACAAGCAACAGGTGTATCCGGCGCAGCTCTCCGGCGGTCAGAAACAGCGCGTGGGGATTGCGCGGGCCTTGGCCATGCATCCGCAGGTGATGCTGTTCGACGAAGTGACCTCGGCGCTGGACCCGGAGCTGGTGGGTGGAATCCTGCAGATCCTGCGGGACCTGGCAGCCAAGCGCACCATGACCATGATACTGGTGACGCACCAGATGAAATTCGCCGAACGCAGTTCCGACCGCACATTGTTTTTCGATGAGGGCCGGATCGTCGAGGACGCCCCTTCGGAGCAGCTGTTCTCGCAGCCCCGTGAGGCGCGGACCCGGCAGTTCCTCGATAGCGTGATCGAGGCCGCCTGAGATAGCGGGCCTCGGCCCGCCTTGGCCTCAGTGCCTGCCGGTGCTGCCGAAGCCGCCAGTGCCGCGCTCGGTGTCGGTGGAGAATTGCTCGACCACGTCCAGGGCCACCTGCACGACGGGCTGGAACATCAGCTGGGCGATGCGCTCGCCGGGCTGGATGACGTAGGGTTCGGTGCCGTCATTGGCCAGGATCACGCCGATCTCGCCGTGGTAGTCGGAATCGATCACGCCGATGCCCTGGGCCACGCGCACGCCATGCTTGAGCGACAGTCCAGAGCGTGAGGCAACGATGGCCACCAGGCCGGGGTCGGTCATGTTGATGGCGATGCCGGTCTTCACCAGGCTGCGAGCGCCGGGCGCCAGCGTCACGGGCTCGGCCAGGCAGGCGCGCAGATCCATGGCGGCCGCGCCGGGGGTGGCATAGGCGGGCGGATCGATATGTTCGCCCAGCAGGGGATTGACGATGCGGGTTTCAATGCGTCGGAACATCTTGCTCATTGCGTCGGTTGCGAAAGGGGGAAGAAGGCGTCAGGGCTTGCGCGGAAGGTTCAGCGGGGGCAGGGCGGCCGCGGATTGGCGCGAGGCCTTGCGAGCGCGCGCTGCCGCACGAAACAACCAGAAGGCGATCAGGCCGGGCACCACGAAGCGCGTCGGGCTGCTGTGCTCGTCGGCCACGAAGGCCGCCAGGTTCCAGACCGCGAAACAGACCGCGATGAAGGCGAAGAAGCTCAGCCCGGAGGCCGCCTGACGCTGGCTCGCCTGGCTGGCGAGGGTCGCGGGCGGGGCGGCGGAGCCGTCGTCGTCGGATAGATCGATCGAGGCCGGCTCCGCAGGAGTGGCGACAGGCGGGCGGGCTTTTTTCTGGCGTCGTCCGCGCGTGGCGCCCGGCAAGGGCTCCTCGAGCGCTGGCGGCAGGGCCTGCAGGCCCTGGGATGGGATGCCCCGGCGCGAGAGCTCTTCGACGTAGCGGGCAAAATCCCCGTTCTTAGGTTCACCATAGATGGACATGCGGGCTCCGTCAGGATCGGGGTGCGCGCGGGCGCGCGGCAGAGGGTTGGCGTCGCTTGCGCGTCAGGCTCACGATCAGCCAGATGCCGACCAGCACCGACGCGGCCGCGCCGGCAATCAGGCCGGCGTGCTGGCTGTCGCGTGCCGCAGCCAGGCCGCGCGCGGCGAAAAAGCCGGGTGCCAGGGTCACCGGCAGCCAGATGAGCGCCGACAGAACGTTGGCGAGCTGGAACCGCCCGTGCTTCATGCCCATGATGCCGGCCACGGTCGGAATGGTCGAACGGATGGGGCCCAGGAACCGGCCCATCAGCACAGAGGCGAAACCATACCGCGAAAAGAACAGCCGTGCGCGCGCCACGGCGCTGCGCTGGGTGGACAGCGGCCAGCGCCGCATTACGCCCGGGCCGAGCCAGCGGCCGATGAAATACGACAGGGCATCGCCGACGATGGCGCCGGCCACGCCCCAGATCAGGATGCTCCAGGGCTCGAGCGTGCCCGAGCCGATGAGCCCGCCGGTCAGCAGCAGCAGGGCGGTCGCCGGGATCAGCAGCCCGATGATCAGCATTGATTCGCCCAGCGTCAGCAGGAACGTGATCGGGCCGGCCCATTCCTGGTTGGCCTGGATAAAGGCGCCGATGCGTTCGATGTAAGCGTCCATGCACAAATCCTGTGAGGGATAACCCCTCTATCTTAACCGCCGCAGGCCGGAGGAGCGGACGGCATGCCCGGGCGGGCCTGCGTATGGCGGCATTCCGGGATATGCTGGCGTCCTTTCGGATCCGCCCTCTTTCGCTGACGTCGATGTTTGCTTATCTCGAGCGCCTGGCGCGTCGCAGCCTGCGCCTGTTCTTCACGCTGGTCAAAGTCATGCTGCCCATCATGGTGGTGGTGCAGATCGGCCAATGGCTGGGTTGGGTCGAGGTTTTGGGGCGCGGCTTCGAGCCGGTCATGGGCTTGCTGAACCTGCCCGCGCAGGCTGCCATCATCTGGATTGCGGGCGTGTTTGTCGGCGTCTACGGAGCTCTGGCCGCCCTGGTCGGACTGGCCGGCAGCCTGGACATGACGGCCGGGCAGTTCAGCGCCCTGGCCGCCATGATTCTCTTTGCGCACAATCTGCCGGTCGAGCAGGCCATCGTGCGCCGCGCGGGGGCCAGTTTCTGGGCCACGGCCGCATTACGCCTGGGAGCGGCCGTGCTGTATGGCGGGGCGGTTTCCTGGATCTCGCGCGCGACGGGCTGGCTGTCCGAGCCCATGTCTTTCGAGTGGCTGCGGACCTCCGGCATGGCGGGCGATCCTGCGGCGCTGGGCGTGGGCGAGTGGTTGCGCGGCACGCTGTCCTCGCTGGCGCTGACCTTTGTGGTGATCCTGGCCTTGCTCATGCTGCTGGATCTGCTCGAACGCAGTGGCATCACGGCCGCCCTGACGCGCGCTCTGACGCCGGTGCTGCGCTGGTCGGGTCTGGCGCCGGAAGTCGCGCCGGTCACGATGCTGGGGGTGCTGCTGGGCCTGTCGTATGGAGGCGCCTTGATCATCGAAGAGGCGCAGCGTCAGAACTTCTCGGCACGCACGCGTTTCCTGGCGCTTTCGTGGCTGTCGCTGTCGCACTCCCTGATCGAGGACACCGTGCTGCTGATGGCGGTAGGCGCCAACGGTTGGATCGTGTTGCTGGGCCGGGTGCTGCTGACGCTGGTGGTGGTGGCCGTGCTGGCGCGCCTGTGGCGGCCCGATCCGGCCCCCCTGCGCCAGACCGCCGGCTGAGGCGACGAGGCCGCGGGGGCGCGTCTCAGCGCGGCAGGCGGGCGGCGATCTCGGCGATCAGGCGACGTGCGGCCATGAGCTTGGGCGCAGCCGGCAGCGGATGCGAGCCCTGGTCGTCGAAGAGCACCATTTCGGTGTCATCGGCGCCCATGACGTGCTGGGCCAGGTTGCCCACCAGCAGAGGGATCCCCTTGCGCTGGCGCTTCGCCTCGGCGTGCTCTGCGAGTTTCTCGGTTTCGGCGGCAAACCCTACGCACCAGGGGCCATCGGGCAGCTTTGCCACGTCGGCGAGAATGTCCGGATTGGGCTCGAACTCCAGCGGGGGCAGGCCGCCGGCGCCTTCTTTCTTGAGCTTTTGCTCGCTGGGGTTCTTGATTCGCCAATCGGCGACCGCGGCTACGGCCACGAAGATGTCGGCCTGCGCGGCGTGAGCCATGACGGCCTGGTGCATCTGCTGCGCCGTCACGACCGGCACGACGTCTACGCCGCGCGGCGCAGGAAGGTCGGTCGCGCCGCTCACCAGGGTGACGCGGGCGCCGGCCTCGCGCGCGGCGCGCGCCAGGGCATAGCCGGTCTTGCCGGAAGAGCGGTTGGTCAGCAGCCGTACCGGATCGATGGGCTCGGAGGTCGGGCCGGCCGTCATCAGCAGGTGCCTTCCGGCCAGCAGCTTGGGCTGGAAAAACGCGATCACGTCGGCCAGGATTTCCTGCGGTTCGAGCATGCGGCCCGAGCCGGTTTCGCCGCAGGCCTGGTTGCCGCTGCCCGGACCCAGCAGCGTCACGCCGTCGGCGCGCAATTGCGCGGCGTTGCGTTGCGTGGCCGGGTTATCCCACATTTCGCGATTCATGGCCGGCGTGACCAGCAAGGGGCAGGCTCGCGCCAGGCAGAGCGTGGACAGCAGGTCGTCGGCCAGGCCGTGGGCCAGCTTGGCCATGAAGTCGGCACTGGCCGGTGCGATGAGCACGGCGTGCGCACCGCGTGTCAGGTCGATGTGCGCCATGTTGTTGGACATGCGCGCATCCCAGGCGTCGATGAACACCGGGCGGCCCGAAAGCGCCTGCATGGTGACCGGCGTGATGAAGTGCGTCGCCGCCTCGGTCATGACCACGTCGACCGTCGCACCTTGCTCCGTCAGGCGGCGCACCAGTTCGGCGATCTTGTAGCAGGCGATGCCGCCCGTCATTCCGAGAACGAGGCGTTTGTTGGCAAGGTCAGGCATGAGGGGCGCGCAGCGCCGCAGCGCTGCTTCTCCAGAAAGTCGATGACGGAATTGTAGGCCGCTTCAGGCTTTTTTCTGGCTGCGGGCGCGCAGCAGTTCGTCGAGCACCAGCAGCACCGCTCCGCAGGTGATGGCGACATCGGCGATGTTGAAAGCCGGGTAGTACCAGTTGTCCCAGTAAAAGAGCAGGAAATCGACCACGTGGCCATAGACCACACGGTCGATCACGTTGCCCAGCGCCCCGCCCAGGATGAGCGTGAGCGCCAGCCGGAAACGAGGCTGGTCCGGCGTACGGCGCAAAAACCACAGAATGACGGCCGCCGCCACCAGGCCGAGCCCGGTGAACAACCAGCGTTGCCAGCCTTCTTCGCTGGCCAGGAAGCTGAACGCCGCTCCCCGGTTGTAAAGCAGCGTGAAGTCGAAGAAGGGCAGGATGTTCAGGCGCTCGCCATAGGAAAACGCCGTGTTGAAATAGACCTTGGTGATCTGATCCAGCACGATGATCAACAGGGCCAGCGCCAGGGCGCCGCCCAGTTTTCCCTTGGCCTTGGGCACGGCTTGCGTCATGGTCAGGCCTTGTCGCGCGATTCGCCGGCGCCGAACAGGTTGCTGACGCAGCGGCCGCAGATCTCGGGATGATCGGCGTCCTGGCCTACGTCGGCGCGCCAGTGCCAGCAGCGCTCGCATTTCTTGTGGCCGGAGGGCGTGATTTCGATATCCAGTTCGCCGGCGCGCTCATGCAGCGTGGCGCGCGAGACGATGAACACAAAACGCAGATCGTCGCCCAGGCTGTCCAGCAGGGCATGTTCTTCGCCGCTGGCGTAGAGATCGACCTCGGCCTGCAGCGAGGAGCCAATGCCGCCGGCACTGCGCACGGCCTCCAGGCGTCGCATGACTTCGGCGCGGATGCCGCGCAGGCGCGTCCAGCGTGCCGCCAGCTCGGCCTCGTCGGCATAAGGCGGCAACTGGTGAAAGACTTCGGTGAAGATGGTCGCGCGGGCGGCGTCGGCCTGGTGTTGCAGGGCCGAGTCCACCAGGATCTTCCAGGCTTCCTCGGCCGTGAACGACAGGATGGGCGCCATCAGCTTGAGCAGCGTCTGGGTGATCTGCAGCAGCGCCGTCTGTGCGCTGCGGCGGGCCTGGCTGCCGGGGGCCGTGGTGTACAGGCGGTCCTTCAGCACGTCCAGGTAGAAGGCGCCCAGGTCTTCGGAGCAGAAGGTCTGCAGGCGGGCAACCGCCGGGTGGAAGTCGTAGCGTTCGTAGCTGGCCAGCACTTCGGCCTGCATCTGCGCGGTCATCACCAGCGCATAGCGGTCGATTTCGAGCAGTTCGTCGAAAGGCACGCTCTGGTTGACGCCGTCGAAGTCGGCCAGGTTGGCCAGCAGGAAGCGCAGCGTGTTGCGGATGCGGCGATAGCCTTCGACGACGCGCTTGAGGATCTCGTCGGAGATGGACAGCTCGCCCGAATAGTCGGTCGAGGCCACCCACAGACGCAGGATCTCGGCGCCCAGCGTATCGGAGACCTTCTGCGGCACCATCACGTTGCCGACGGACTTGCTCATCTTGCGGCCCTGGCCATCGACCACGAAGCCGTGGGTCAGCAGCCCCTTGTAGGGAGGCTGGCCGTAGAGCATGCAGCCGGTCAGCAGGGACGAGTGGAACCAGCCGCGGTGCTGGTCGGAGCCTTCCAGGTAGAGGTCGGCCGGCCAGCCCAGTTCGGCGCCGTGCGAGCCCTTGAGGGCGTGGTCCTTGCCGCCCAGCACGGTGGCGTGGGTACTGCCCGAATCGAACCAGACGTCCAGCGTGTCGCGGTTCTTTTCATAGAGATCGGCTTCGTCGCCCAGCAGCTCGCGAGGATCCAGGGATTGCCAGGCCTCGATGCCGTGTTGCTCGACGCGCTGGGCGATCTGCTCCAGCAGCTCGACGGTGCGCGGGTGCAGTTCGCCCGTTTCCTTGTGCACGAAGAAGGCCATCGGCACGCCCCATTGGCGCTGGCGCGAGAGCGTCCAGTCAGGCCGGTTGGCGATCATGGCGTGCAGGCGGGCGCGGCCCCAGGCCGGATAGAAGGCCGTGGCATCGATGCCGGCCAGCGCGGACTCGCGCAGCGTCGGGCCGCCATCGATGGGGGTGACGTCCATGCCCGCGAACCACTGACTGGTGGCGCGGTAGATGATGGGCGTCTTGTGGCGCCAGCAGTGCATGTAGCTGTGCGGCAGCTTCTGCACCAGCATCAGCGAACCGGCCAGCTTGAGCGCTTCGACGATCTTGGGGTTGGCATCCCAGATCGACAGGCCGCCGAACAGCGGCAGGCTGGACACGTATTTGCCATCGCCCATCACCGGGCTCAGGATGTCGGCGTCGGACAGGCCGTGAGCCTTGCAGGAGACAAAGTCTTCGATGCCGTAGGCGGGGGCCGAGTGGACCACGCCGGTGCCGGCGTCCAGGGTGACGTAGTCGCCCAGATAGATCGGCGCGGTGCGCTGATAGCCTTCGGCAGCCTGGGCCAGCGGGTGCGTGAAGCGCAGGCCGGCCAGCTTCTCGCCGGCCGTGGTGGCGATGACTTCGCCTTGCAGGCCCCAGGCCTTCATGCAGGCTTCGACGCGTTCGGTGGCGATCAGCACCAGGGGTCCGTGCACCGGGGTGGGCGTCACGCGCACCAGGGCATATTCGATCTCGGGGTGGACATTGAGCGCCTGGTTCGAAGGAATGGTCCAGGGCGTGGTCGTCCAGATGACGATGGCGCCGTCATCGATGGCGTCCAGGCCGAAGGCCTGCGCCACGGCGGCCTTGTCGGCAAAGGGGAAAGCCACGTCGATGGCCGGGTCGACCCGGTCGGCGTATTCGACCTCGGCCTCGGCCAGCGCCGAACCGCAATCGAAGCACCAGTTCACCGGTTTCAGACCGCGGAACACGTAGCCTTTTTCCAGGATGCGGGCCAGCACGCGGATCTCGTCGGCCTCGTTGCTGAAGTTCATCGTCAGGTAGGGGCGATCCCAGTCGCCCAGCACACCCAGACGCTTGAAGTCGCTGCGCTGGCGGTCGATCTGCTCGAGCGCATAGGCGCGCGCCTTGGACTGTACCTCGGTCACCGGCAGGTTCTTGCCGAACTTCTTCTCGATCTGAATCTCGATGGGCATGCCATGGCAGTCCCAGCCAGGCACATAAGGGGCATCGAAGCCGGCCATGTTGCGGCTTTTGACGATGATGTCCTTCAGGATCTTGTTGACCGCGTGCCCGATGTGGATGTCGCCGTTCGCATACGGCGGGCCATCATGCAGGATGAAGCGCGGGCGGCCTTGGCTGGCAGCGCGGATCTCCTGGTAGATGCGTTTTTCTTCCCATTGTTGCACCCAGGCGGGCTCGCGCTTGGCGAGATCACCCCGCATGGGGAAGGGGGTATCGGGCAGGTTGAGGGTCTTTTTATAGTCCATGAACGGCAAAATAGGCGCGCGCGTTTCGCGCGTCTTCGGCGATGGCGGCAGTCAGCGTGGGAAGGTCAGGGTATTTTTCTTCATCCCGCAGCATGTGCAGGAATTCGACGCTTACGAGTTTACCGTAAGCATCCAGGGTCTCGTCGAGCAGGTGCACCTCCAGCAGCACCCGCCCGGCATCTTCGACCGTCGGCCGCACGCCCAGGCTGGCCACGCCGGCCATGGGTCGCGGGCCCAGGCCGCAGACGCGCACCACGTAAATGCCCGAGCGCGCCGCACAACGCGGCGCCACGCGCAGATTCATGGTGGGAAAGCCCAGTTCGCGGCCCAGCTTGCGGCCGTGGATCACGTGGCCGCTCATGCGCATGGGCTGCCCCAGCAGATGGGCGGCGCGCGGCAGGTCGCCGGCAGCCAGTGCATTGCGCACCTCAGAGCTGGAGATGCGATGGCCGTGGCGGTCGGTCACGTCGGCCAGCGTCAGCACGTCGAAGCCGTAGTGCAGGCCCGCTTCGCGCAAGAGCTCGATGTCGCCGCTGCGCTTGTGGCCGAAACGGAAGTCTTCGCCCACCAGCAGCCAGCGCGTATCCAGCCCTCGCACCAGGAGGTCTTCGATGAAGGCGTTGGCCGACATTTCGGCCAGGCGCGCGTCAAAGGGCTCGATCAGCACCTGCTCGATGCCGGCGGCCGCCAGCGCGGCGACTTTGTCGCGCAGCCCGCTGATGCGGGTCGGCGCCAGCTCGGGGCGCTGGTGGCGGCGCGCGAAGTAGTCGCGTGGATGCGGCTCGAAGGTCATGACCGAGGGCGTCAGGTTCCGTTGCCTGGCGGCCTGGCAGACCCGTTCGAGGATGGCCTGATGGCCCCGATGCACGCCATCGAAGTTGCCGATGGTCAGGGCACAGGGCGTGCGCCGCTCAGGGGGCGGCAGGTGGTGGTAGATGCGCAGCGTCGGTTTCACGGGCATGAGTTTACAATTTTGGATTGGCTCGCCTTGGAATTTCTTATCTTGTCTTCAACCCAATCGAACCGTTGCCGCTTCGTCATCCTGATTTCCGGTCGCGGCAGCAACATGCAGGCCCTGGTCCAGGCCTGCGAGAACCAGGACTGGCCGGCCGAGGTTTCCGCCGTGATTGCCAGTCGTCCGGATGCGGCCGGCCTGCGCTGGGCGGCCGAGCGCGGCATTCCGACGGCGGCCCTGTTTCACAAGGATTACGCGTCGCGCGAGGCTTTCGATGCCGCACTGGCCGAAGAAATCGACCGCCATCGGCCCGACTACGTGTTGCTGGCGGGCTTCATGCGGGTGCTCACGCCTGGATTCGTAAACCATTTTGCCGGCCGGCTGGTTAATATCCATCCCTCGCTGCTGCCGGCCTTCCCCGGCCTGCACACGCATGCGCAGGCGCTGGCCACGGGTGTGCGTGTGCACGGCTGTACCGTGCACTTCGTCACGCCGGTGCTGGACAACGGCCCCATCATCGCCCAAGGTTGCGTACCCGTGCTGGCCGGCGACACGCCGGACGCGCTGGCCCAACGGGTGCTCCAGGTGGAGCACCAGGCCTATCCCGCCGCCATGAACTGGCTGGCCCACGGCCGTGTCACCCTGACTGCCGACCAGCGTGTCGAAGTGCAGGGTGATCCGGCTAGACTGTTTACCTGGACGCCGCCCGCTTGAGACGGGCGACGACCTATTCGGGGGAGCTCCCCCCGCAGGAATCGACATGAGCAAACATCAGGCACCCCGTCCCGCAGGGCGGGCCGCCGGCCAGCGGGCCGGCCAATCCGAACGGGCACGCCGCCCGCTGTCGGCCTACCGCATCGAGCAGGTCCAGCGCGTGCTGGGCGAGGTGCTGCAGTGGGCGCTGCCGGCCGACGCCGTGCTGTCGCACTGGCTGCGCGCCAATCCGGCGCTGGGCGGGCGTGACCGTGCCGAGCTGGCCGAAGGGGTCTACGACGTGCTGCGCAATCTGCGCCGCTACCGCCAGATGGCTGAAAGCGGGGTGGGCAACGCCACCCGTCGCCTGGCCATCCTGGGGCTGGCCGCCACGCGTGGGGCGGCCTGGGTCCAGGAGGCTCTGGATCCGGGAGAGGCGGCCTGGCTGACGCGCGTCGAACAGATCGACCCCGGGACGCTGCCGCGCGGCGTGCGCTACAGCGTGCCCGAGTGGCTGGAAGAGCGTCTGGATCAGCTTCCCGAACCCGAGGCCCTGATGGCCGCCCTTAACCGCGCCGCGACCATGGACGTGCGGGTCAACCCGCTCAAGGTCGAGCGCGAAGCGCTGCTGGCGAGCCTGCGCGAAGGGCCGCCGGCCTCGCGCTTCGATCCGCAGCCCACGCCGTATTCTCCCTGGGGCATCCGTTTCTCGGGCCACCCCTCGATCAATCGCTGGCCGCAATTCCAGGCCGGCCAGTTCGAGGTCCAGGACGAGGGCAGTCAGTTGCTTGCGCTGCTGGTCGGGCCGCGTCGCGGCGAGATGATCATCGACTTCTGCGCCGGTGCGGGCGGCAAGTCGCTGTTGCTGGGCGCGCTGATGCGCTCGACCGGCCGCCTCTACGCTTTTGACGTCTCTGCGGCGCGTCTGGCGCGGGCCAAGCCGCGTTTTGCGCGCAGCGGCCTGTCCAACGTTGTGCCGGTCGTCATCGACAGCGAGAACGACGTGCGGGTCAAACGCCTGGCTGGCAAGGCCCAGCGCGTGCTGGTGGATGCGCCTTGCACCGGCATCGGGACGCTGCGCCGCAATCCGGACCTGAAGTGGCGTCAGCAGCCTCAGGCCCTGGGCGAGATGACCGATCTGCAGCACCGGATCCTCAAGAGTGCGGCCCGTTGCGTGGCGCCGGGCGGGCGGCTGGTTTACGCCACCTGCAGCTTGCTGCCCGAAGAAAACGCCCGGCAGGCCGAGCGCTTCCTGGCCGAGCATCCCGATTTCGAACAGCTCGATGCCGCGGCGCTGTTGCGTAATCGCTGCGAAAACCTGGTCCTGGAGGGGCCATACGTGCAATTGCGGCCCGACCAGCATGGCACGGATGGGTTTTTTGCCGCTGTCTTCGAGCGTCGCCGTGCGGCGCGCGCGGCCGAGAAGCCCGAAGTGGCCGATCCCGCCGAAACGATCAAAGCCACCGAGGCCGCCGAGGTCACCGAGGCCATGCCGGCACCCGGCGACGGTGCTGCGCCGACGACGCAAGATTGAATCAGGGCTGCACCCGGATGCGCGCCGCCTCATGTTGTGGCGCGCGCCCGCGGCCCTGGTAGCGCACGGTCCAGGCGATCTCGTCTTCGCCGGGCTGTGCGGCCCGGTAGACCACGCGTGTGACGCTGACGCGCAACGGTGCGCAACCGGCCGCCGCAAGCGTGGTTTCGGCCCTCATGACGGTGGCCGAGCCCAGGGCAGGGCGGCGGGTCAGTTGCAGGTGCGGGGCGGCCAGGGGCTGGCAGCCGCGCAGCTCGTGGTATTCCGCCAGCACCCTGGATTCGCCGGGGGCCATCGCGAAAACCTGGCTATGCGCAGGCGGGTTGATAAAAAAACAGAAAATAGCGACAAAAAGGCGTAACATAAACGAAGTTCACCGCATCCTGCGCTCAGGGGTGAACCTGGCGGGCTGGTTGCTGGTCCAACAAATCAGTATGCTTGCTGCCAGTATGTAGCAAAGTGTAGATGCGCTGCTGCAATCCCGCGCCATGCCCTCATCTTGGGTGGGTGCCCGCGATTCGCCGGCGCTTTCCAGGCACCTTGGCCGGACTGGCAAGTCACAGCTTAGTGCTTGATTTCTCTCAAAAACTATTTTGAAACGACGCTGTCATAAGAAAAACAGGTGGGCTACACTTCTCCCACTCTTTTCATGAGGCTCAGAAAACGGTTTTATGGATTACATCCTCTCTTTCATTTCCGGTGGTTTGACGCAGGCCAGCTGGTGGCAGATCCTGGCCTTTACGTTGATCGTGACGCACATCACGATCGTGTCGGTCACGGTGTTCCTGCACCGCAGCCAGGCCCACCGGGGCCTCGATCTGCATCCCGCGGTCATGCATTTCTTCCGCTTCTGGCTTTGGATGACCACTGGCATGGTCACCAAGGAGTGGGTTGCGATCCATCGCAAGCACCACGCCAAGTGCGAAAAGGAAGGCGACCCGCATTCGCCCATGCTGTTCGGCATCTGGAAGGTGCTGTTCCGTGGCGCTGAACTGTACCGCCAGGAATCCGCCAACAAGGAAACCATGGCCAAGTTCGGCCACGGCACCCCTGACGACTGGATGGAGCGCAACGTCTACTCCAAGCACAGCCTGGCCGGCGTGCTGTTCATGCTGGCGATCGACATCGCGCTGTTCGGCGCCATCGGCCTGACCGTCTGGGCGGTGCAGATGGCCTGGATCCCCTTCTGGGCGGCTGGCGTGGTCAACGGCGTGGGCCACTACTGGGGCTATCGCAACTACAACAGCCCGGACACCAGCACCAACGTGTTCCCGTGGGGCATCATCATCGGTGGCGAAGAGCTGCACAACAACCACCATGCCCATGGCACCTCGGCCAAGTTCTCGGCCAAATGGTATGAGCTGGATATCGGTTGGGGCTACATCACCATCCTGCGCTGGCTCGGTCTGGCCAAGGTGAAGAAGGTCGCGCCCAAGCTGACCCTCGATCCGGATGCCAAGTCCATCGACCTGCGCACGCTGCAGGGCGTGATCACCCACCGCTACGAAGTCATGGCCCGCTATGCTGACCTGATCAAGCAGGCGGCGAGCGAGGAGCTGGCCAAGCTCAAGGGTTCGCGCAAGGGTACGGCCGACTGCAACTGGACGAGCCTCAAGCGTGCCCGCCGCACGCTGACCCGCAACGAGGACGTGTTGCAACCGGCCCAGCTGGCCGAGGTCGATCAGGTCATCGCCAAGAACGCCTCGCTGTCGACCTTGGTGCAGATGCGCCGCGAACTGGGCCGTCTGTGGGAAAGTTCCAGCGCCAGCAGCGAACAACTGCTGCATGATCTGCAGGCCTGGTGCCAGCGCGCCCAGCAAAGCGGCATCGCCGGGCTCGAGCAGTTTGCACTGCGTCTGCGCCGCTACGCGGCATGATGCTGGACAAGCTCAACCCGGAACAACGCGCCGCCGTCACCCTCGAACCGCTACATGCCCTGGTCCTGGCCGGGGCGGGTAGCGGCAAGACACGGGTTCTCACGACCCGCATGGCCTGGCTGATTCAAACCAGCCAGGCCAGTCCTTTTGGCATTCTGGCCGTTACCTTCACCAACAAGGCAGCCCGCGAGATGATGACTCGCATGGCGGCCACGTTGCCGATCGACACGCGCGGCATGTGGATCGGGACCTTTCACGGCCTGTGCAACCGCATGTTGCGCGCGCATCATCGTGATGCCGGCTTGCCGCAGACCTTCCAGATTCTCGATACGGCCGACCAGCTGGCTGCTATCAAGCGCCTGCTCAAGGCTCAGGGCATCGACGACGAGAAGTATCCGCCGCGCGACGTGCAGCGCTTCATCGCAGGTGCCAAGGAAGAAGGCCAGCGTCCGGACCAGGTCGAGGCCTGGGATGCCCATCGCCGCAAGCTGATCGAAATCTACCGGCTCTACGAAGCCCAGTGCCAGCGTGAGGGCGTGGTGGATTTTGCCGAGCTGCTGCTGCGCGCCTATGAATTGCTGAGCCGCAACGCGCCCGTGCGCGAGCACTATCAGCGCCGCTTCCGGCACATCCTGGTTGACGAGTTCCAGGATACCAATACCCTGCAATACAAGTGGCTCAAGCTGCTGGCAGGCGGCGGGGCAGCGATTTTCGCCGTGGGCGACGACGACCAGTCCATCTATGCCTTTCGCGGCGCCAATATCGGCAACATGGCCGATTTCGAGCGCGACTACGCTCAAGGGCGTGTCATCCGGCTGGAGCAGAACTACCGCTCCTTCGGCCACATCCTGGACGCGGCCAACGCGCTCATCGGCCACAACCAGGGCCGTCTGGGCAAGAATCTCTGGACCGACCAGGGCGAGGGCGAGCCGATCCGCGTGACCGAGCAGCCTTCCGACGGCATGGAGGCGCAATGGATCGTCGATGAAATCCGTGCCCTTATCCGCGAAGGCCGCCCGCGCAATGAAATCGCCGTACTGTATCGCAGCAACGCGCAATCGCGCGTGCTGGAGCACGCGCTGTTTTCCGCGGGCATCCCTTACAAGGTCTACGGCGGCCTGCGCTTTTTCGAGCGCCAGGAGATCAAGCACGCCCTGGCCTATCTGCGTCTGATCGCCAACCCCAACGATGACACCTCCTTCCTGCGGGTGGTGAACTTCCCGACCCGGGGGATCGGCGCGCGCACGCTGGAAAATCTGGCCGATGCTGCCGCCGGCGATGGCGGCAGCCTGTTCGGCGCGGTGGCCCGGGTGCCCGGCAAGGGCGGTGCCAATCTGGCCCAGTTCGCCACGCTGATCGGCCGCCTGGCGGCCGAGACGCGCGAGTTGCCCTTGCCCGAGATGGTCGAACACATCATCGAGGAAAGCGGCCTGAAGGCCCACTACCAGGCCGAGCGCGAGGGTGCCGAGCGGCTCGAGAACCTGCACGAACTCGTCACGGCGGCAGCGGTGTTTGCCGCCGAAGAGGGGGCCGAGGGCCTGCCGGCCGGCGTCGTGCCGCAAGGCGGGGCTGACGACGCGCTGATGCCGGGCGTGGTCGATGCGCCGGTCGCCGAGACCGCCGGCATGACGCCTCTGGCTGCGTTTCTGTCGCATGCCGCCCTGGAGGCGGGCGACAATCAGGCGCAGGCCGGCCAGGAAGCGGTGCAGCTCATGACCGTCCATGCCGCCAAGGGGCTGGAGTTCGACGCCGTCTTCATCACCGGTCTTGAAGAGGGGCTTTTCCCGCACGAGAACAGCATCCTCGAACCGGCCGGGCTCGAAGAAGAGCGCCGCCTGATGTATGTCGCCGTGACCCGGGCGCGCGAGCGTCTGTACCTGACCTTGGCGCAAAGCCGGATGCTGCACGGGCAGACGCGCTACGCCATGCGCTCGCGCTTTCTCGAAGAGATCCCGGACAGCCACCTCAAGTGGCTGACCCCGCGCGCCGGGGCAGCGGCCGCTTCGGGGTGGAGCGGCAATGCGGGTTCGGCCTGGGCAGGCAGGGGCGACGCCTTCGGGCGCCGCCAGACCGGCGCGGCAACGCCGCGTGCGCCGCGTGCCGGTTCCACCAGTGGAGTGACGGTCGGCGAGATCCAGTACCGGGTCGGGCAGGGCGTGAGCCATGCGCGCTTCGGTGAGGGCACCATCATCGGGCTGAGCGGCAATGGGCAGGATGCCCAGGCGCAGATCCAGTTCCGCGACGTCGGCACCAAGACGCTGGCGCTGGGTATCGCCAAGCTCGACATCCTGGCCTGATCCACGGGGCAGGCCGGCGGCTCAGCTGCCGGCCACGGCTGCATGGATCATGAAATCCCGAAAGGCAGCGGCCGCAGGTGCGAGGGCCTGCCCCGGCCGCCACAGCAGGCCGGCCTCCATGGGCGGGATGGCGTCGGCCAGCGGCGCCGATTCAATTTTCTTGCCTTCCAGCGACCACGGCCTAAACACCATGTCTGAAAGAATAGTGACGCCGAAGCCGTGCGCCACCAGACCACGCAGGGCTTCCATCGAGCGGGTGCGAAAGGCGATTCCGGGCCGCAAGCCGCGCGCCTCCCAGTAACTCAGTGCCGAGCGCTCTCCTTCGTCCATTTCCAGCAGGATGTAAGGCTGCGGCGCCACTTCCTGCAGTGTGATGGCTGGCTGCAGCAACAGAGGGTGGCCGCTGGCCGCCCACAGCTGGCGCCGCGAGCGCACCAGCACATGACGCGCCAGCGGGCTGTCCGGCGCCATGTTCGATAGCAGCGCCACCCCTAATTCGATCTCGCCGGCGGCCACAGCGGCCTCGATCTGCGGACGATCCATATCCACCAGATCCAGCACGACCTCCGGATAGCGACGCCGAAAGCGCGCCAGCAGCGCCGGCAGAAAATAGCCCAGCACCGTATAGGAGGCGGCGATGCGCACCACGCCGCGCAGCGCGTAGCGCTGGAAGCCCGGTTCGCTCAAGGCGTCATCCAGGGCGTCGAGGATTTCGCGTGCGCGCTGATGAAAATGATGGCCTTCGGGAGTCAGGCTCACCCCATGGGGGTGGCGTTCAAAGAGCTTGACTCCCAGGCGCGTCTCCAGCGCCTGCACGGCATTGGTCACCGCCGATTGAGAAACGTGTTCGTCGGCCGCCGCCATGGACAGCCGGCCGCTGCGGGCCGCGGCGGCAAAGTAGCGCAACTGGCGCAGCGTGACGTCCTTGCTCATGGCGTATGAATTCCGTTTATCGAATAACAGAGGTCAGAATATATCAATATACGATAGTGCCGGGCCTTCCTACACTCCGCTCAAACCTGTTCGGGATAAAGGAGAGAGACATGAATGCCCCGCTGTCGGCCGCCGCGGCCCAATCGCTGGCCGCCCTGGCCCCGGAGCGCCGCTATCTGAGCGGCACCCAGGCCCTGGTAACCCTGCCCATGTTGCAGCGTGACCGCGATCGCGCAGCCGGCTTGAATACCTCGGGCTATATCTCAGGGTATCGGGGCTCGCCCCTGGGCGGGCTGGACATGGCGCTCTGGAAGGCCCGCCAACAGCTGGCGGCGCAGGATCTGGTTTTCCAGCCCGGGCTGAACGAAGACCTGGCTGCCACCGCGGTCTGGGGCAGCCAGCAGGTGAATCTCTTTCCCGGCGCGACGCGCGATGGGGTGTTCGGCATGTGGTACGGCAAGGGGCCGGGAGTGGATCGTTCGATCGATGTGCTCAAGCACGCCAATGCCGCGGGCTCGGCCAGACATGGCGGTGTGTTGCTGCTGGCTGGCGACGATCATGCTGCCAAGTCCTCCTCGGTAGCGCATCAGTCTGAGCATGTGCTGATCGCCAGCGGCATTCCGGTGCTCTATCCCGCCAATGTGCAGGAATACCTCGATTACGGCCTGCACGGTTGGGCGATGAGCCGCTATACGGGCCTGTGGGTCGCCATGAAGTGCGTGACCGATGTGGTCGAGTCCAGCGCTTCGGTATGGGTCGATGCCCAGCGCTTGTCCATCGTCCTGCCTGACGGGGTGTTGCCCGAGGGTGGACTGAATATCCGCTGGCCCGACACGCCGCTGGCCCAGGAGGCCCGCCTGGTTGATCACAAATGGTATGCCGCGCTGGCCTACGTGCGCGCCAACCGGCTCAACCAGGTGGTGCTGGATTCGCCGCAGGCCCGTTTTGGGATCATGACGGCCGGCAAGGCTTACCTGGACGTGCGCCAGGCCCTCAATGACCTGGGCCTGGATGAGGATGCCTGTCGTGCCGCGGGTATCCGCCTCATGAAGGTCGGCTGCATCTGGCCGCTGGACGCCCAGGATGCGCGCGCCTTCGCCACCGGCCTGCAGGAAATCCTGGTGGTCGAAGAAAAGCGCCAGATTCTCGAGTACGCCCTCAAGGAGGAACTGTACAACTGGCGCGACGATGTGCGCCCGCGTGTGTTCGGCAAATTCGACGAGCGCGATAACGGGGGAGGAGAGTGGTCCGCTCCGCGTGGCCAGTGGCTGCTGCCGGCACGCTATGAACTGTCGCCCGCGATGATCGCGCGTGCGATCGCCGCGCGGCTGGACAAGGTGGATCTGCCCGAGGCGATCCGCGCGCGCATGGCTGCGCGTCTGGCGGTGATCCAGGCCAAGGAGCGCGAGGCGGCGCGCCCCATCGTGGTCGAAGAGCGCAAGCCGTGGTTCTGCTCCGGCTGCCCGCACAATACCTCGACCCGCGTGCCGGAAGGCTCGCGCGCCGTGGCCGGCATCGGTTGCCATTACATGGCAATGTGGATGGACCGCAACACCGACACCTTCAGCCAGATGGGCGGCGAAGGAGTGGCCTGGCTGGGCCAGAAGGATTTCACTGCCGAGCGGCATATTTTCGCCAACCTGGGAGACGGCACCTATTTCCACTCGGGCCTGCTGGCGATCCGTGCCGCTGTGGCGGCGCAGGCGCCCATCACCTACAAGATTCTTTATAACGATGCCGTCGCCATGACGGGCGGCCAGCCCATCGACGGTGTCCTGACCGTGCCGGGCATTGCTGCCCAGGTGCTTGCCGAAGGCGTCAAGCGTGTCGTGGTGGTGAGCGACGAACCGGAAAAGTACCAGGCAGGCCTGGCGCTGCCGGCGGCCGTGGCGGTGCATCATCGGCGCGAGTTGGATGCGGTGCAGCGCGACTTGCGCGAAATCGCCGGAACCACGGTCCTGATCTACGACCAGACCTGCGCCACCGAGAAGCGCCGCCGACGCAAGCGTGGCGATTATCCCGATCCGGCGCGGCGCGTGTTCATCAATGAAGCCGTCTGCGAGGGTTGCGGAGATTGCTCGGTGAAGTCGAACTGCCTGTCGGTCGAACCCTTGGAAACGCCGCTGGGAACCAAGCGGCGCGTGAACCAATCGTCATGCAACAAGGACTTCTCCTGCCTGGAAGGCTTCTGTCCCAGCTTCGTCACGGCCGAGGGGGCCAGCGTCAGGAAGCCGCAGGCCGCGGGGGCCGCAACGCCTCCGGATTTGCCCGAGCCGCAGTTCGCCAGGCTTGAAGACGGGCGCAGCTGCCGATTGGTGGTGGCCGGCGTCGGCGGCACGGGCGTGGTGACCATCGGAGCCCTGCTGGGCACGGCCGCCCACCTGGAAGGCAAGGGCGTCACGGTGCTGGATATGGCGGGGCTGGCCCAGAAGGGCGGCGCCGTGCTCAGCCACGTCCAGCTGGCCGCCCGCCCGCAAGACCTGCATGCCACGCGCGTGGCCCTGGGCGAAGCAGACCTGGTGATCGGCTGCGATGCACTGGTCGCGGCCTCGCCCGAAGTTCTTTCGCGGCTGCGCCCCAAGGGCGGGCGCGCCGTGGTCAACCGTAGCGCTGCGCCGACGGCGGCCTTTCTGTCCCAGCCCGACTGGAAATTCCCGGGCACCCAGGCGGAAGCCGCGCTGGCGCGGGCGGCTGATGGAGGCTGCGACTTCGTCGATGCCGGCCCGACCGCCGAGCGTTTGTTGGGCGACAGCATTTTCGCCAACCCCTTGCTGCTTGGTTTCGCCTGGCAACGCGGCGCCGTGCCACTGGCGCGCGCCAGTCTGCGGCGCGCCATCGAGATGAATGGCGTGGCGGTCGAGAAGAACCTGCAGGCATTTGAACTGGGTCGCCAGCTGGCCCATCGCGGCGAGTCGTCGCCCATGGCCGAGCACCGCGTTGCGATGCCGGAGTCGCTGGATGCCTTGATCGCACGGCTGGCCGGACATCTGCGCGGCTACCAGAACGCTGCCTATGCCGAGCGTTTCGTGCGCGCCGTCGATGCCGTGAGGCAGCGCGAAAGCAGCCAGGGCATGGGCCAGGAAATCACGCGCGCCGTGGCCCGCAACCTCGCCAAGCTGATGAGCTACAAGGATGAGTACGAAGTGGCCCGGTTGCACACGTCACCGGCTTTCCACGCAAGGCTGCGCGAACAGTTCGAAGGCGAGCCGGGCAAGGATTACCAGCTGGTCTTTCACCTTGCCCCGCCGCTCATGGGCGGGCAGCGCAAGCGCCGTTTCGGGCCGTGGGTCCAGCCGCTTTTCAAAGTGCTGGCCAGCCTGCGCGGCCTGCGCGGCAGTGTCTTTGACGTCTTCGGGCATACCGGGGAGCGGCGCATGGAGCGTGCCCTGATGAACGACTACCTGGCCTTGACCGAAGAGCTGGCAGCCAGCCTGCTACCCGAGCGCCGCGAGGCGGCCCGGGCGCTGGCCGAACTGCCCGCCGCCATCCGTGGCTACGGCCATGTCAAGGCAGCCAGCATCGAGCAGGCCGCCCGGCGACGTGAGGCGCTGCTGAAACAGTACCGGGCCTTGCATCCCTTGCGTCATGCGGCCTGATGCGGCCCCCGGCCGTGCAGGCCTGAACCTGCGCGGCCGGGTGGGCTGCCCTTGACGGGTGTGGCCCGGCAGCCCCTCTGAAAAACAGGCAGCGCAATTTCATCCGGCCTGGCATCGAGAGTCCAGGGAACCCGGGCTGTATTGCGAGTTACGGGTAAGCACCTATTAAAAAAAGGGAGGTGAAGTTTCAGACTGATGAAAACGCAGCAGGCAGTCTTGTAGTGCGGATTAGGTATGTAGCCCTGGAGCCGACATGTCGATCGCAGCAAGCAGTCTTCCTGAAAACGATGGTGCCTCCAATGCCTCCACATGGCTGGGCGAGGAAATCAAGAATCTCCGCCGCGCGCGAGGTTATTCCTTGCAGATGCTGTCGGACCGCTGTGGCAAGTCGATCGGCTATCTCAGCCAGCTCGAACGAGGGTTGACCACGCCGACCATCGGCGCGATGCAGGAAATCGCCCGCGCCCTCGATGTCCAGATCAGCTGGTTTTTTCCCAAAGGCAAACCGGAAGACCCGACCGACAGCGGCATCGTCGTGCGCTACGAGCAGCGTCGCCGCCTGTCATTCGACTCCGGCGCCGCCGATTACCTGCTTTCTCCCAGTCTTTCCGGCCAGCTTGAGTTGCTGGTCTGCATCCTTGAACCTGGATCCGACAGCGGACAGGCCTATTGCCATCGCGGCGAGGAGGCCGGGGTAGTGATCCAGGGAAACCTGGAATTATGGGTCGAGGATAAGCATTTTCTTCTGCAACCGGGCGACAGCTTCGCCTTCCTGAGTACGCAGCCGCATCGCTATCGCAACCCCGGGCTGGTGCCCACCGAAGTGGTCTGGGCAATTACGCCGCCGACGTATTAAGCCGTAGATGCATCCAAGCGCGACCCCCCGTTTTGGGCCCGGTTGCGTATCACGCCAAGAATTCGCTGTTTTTGCCGGTCCCGCGCCAGGCCTGTATGTAGCACGCCGCCTTCGGGATCCGTCTGGCCTGCGCGGCCGGACCCGTCGTTCAACGCTTTGTTGTGCTGATGAGGAAAACCGATGTTCCGGATCATTGTGCTGCGACTGCTGGTCGCCATTCCCGTGATGTTCGGCGTGCTGCTGCTGGGGTTTCTGTTGATGCAGGCCGGGCCTACCGACGCGGCAGTGGTCCGCGCCGGCCCCAATGCCACCGAGGATGTCATCAATGCCATCCGTCAGGAGATGGGCCTGGATAAGCCGCTTTACGTCCAGTTCGGGCTCTATGTCTGGCGTTTGATGCATGCGGATTTCGGCATTTCCCTCATCAACAACGTGCCGGTCATCAACGAGCTGATGCAGACCATCGGCCCGACGTTGGAACTGATGTTCGCCTCGCTCGTGTGGGCCATCCCGCTGGGTATCGGATTGGGCACGCTGGCTGCGCGCTATCAGCGCAGTCTGCTTGATCGCAGCGTGATGGCGTTCTCCGTCGCAGGCGTGTCGGTGCCGGTGTTTTTCATCGGCCTGCTGCTGGTGTGGGGGGTCGGGTTCAAACTGCAATGGTTGCCCTTCACGGGGCGGGCCGGGCCGCTCTGGACGCTTGACGGCCTGAAGGCCGTGATCTTGCCGGCATTGACCCTGGGCGGTGTGTTCGTCGGCCCCGTGGCCCGCATGACGCGCAGCGCCGTGGTCGATGTCCTGGGCGCCGATCATGTGCGCACGGCCCGTGCCAAGGGGCTGTCGGAGACGGTCGTCATGCTGCGGCATGCATTGCGCAACGCCATGATTCCGGTGGTGACCCTGCTGGGTCTGCAGATCGGGTTCCTGCTGGGCGGCGCGGTGGTAACCGAGACCATCTTCAGTTGGCCGGGTGTGGGTCGCCTGGCGGTCGGCGCGATTCTGTCGAGCGATTTTCCGATGGCGCAAGGCACCATCATCATCCTGGCCCTGGGCTTCATCGTCATCAACCTGACGGTGGATATCCTGTACACCGCGCTTGATCCGCGACTGCGCGGCTGAGGAGTCTGACATGAAATCGATCCTGAGCCTCGTCAAACCCGGTGCCGCCGCCACGACGGCGCACGGTCCCGCCAGCGATGCCGCAGCCTCTGCCAAAAAAGCTGAAGATGCCATTCCTGCGGCCCCGTCCACCCTGCAGTTGCTGATCCGCGATCCGGCCGGCGCCTTCGCTTTGACGTTGGTCATTCTGATCGTACTGGCTGCCGTGTTCGCACCCTGGCTGGCTCCCCAAGGCCCCTGGGACGGCGACATGGCCAACGCCCTGAAGGCGCCGGGCGAAGCCGGGTGGCTGGGCACGGATTCGCAGGGCCGGGACATGGTGTCGCGATTGCTCTTCGGGCTGCGCACGTCGATGCTGATGGCCACGGTGTCGGTGGTGGCAGGCTGTGGCGTGGGGGCGCTGGTCGGGCTGGCCGCTGCCTATTATCCGCCGGTCTCGGGCTTGCTCATGCGCCTGATGGACGTGCTGTTGTCTTTTCCCACGATTCTCTTCGGCCTGGCGATCGCAGCCGTGCTGGAACCCGGTCTGGGCGCGGTGGTGGTGGCGCTGTCGATTTCCTCGATCCCGCTTACGGCGCGCGTCGTGCGCGGCGCAGCCCTGGGTGTTCTGCAGCAGGAGTACATCGAAAGCGCCCGGGCGCTGGGCGTGAGCGATCTGCAGCTCTGGTGGCGTCACCTGATTCCAAACTGTCTGTCGCCGGTAATGGTGTTCGTCACCCTGCGCTTCGGCCAGGTGATTCTGCTCGGTGCGGCCCTTTCGTTCATCGGCCTTGGCGCGCAGCCGCCGATCGCAGAGCTGGGGGCCATGGCGTCGGAAGGGCGCAGCTTTCTCTTTTTCGCTCCACACGTCTCGGTGCTGCCGAGCCTGGTGATTTTCATTGTCGTGCTCGCCTTCAATCTGCTGGGCGATACCTTGCGCGACGTTCTCGACCCGAAGCTGCGCAAGTGATGCCGTTGCGCGGCCTCAGGCCGTCCATCGATAGGACAAGGGGTTTATCCATGAAAGTCTTCCACCCTGTTTCGCTGTTGGGCATGAGCGTTGCGGCCGCTGTCTTCAGCCTGCCGGCCATGGCCCAGAAGCCCACCACGATGACCGTGTTGCGCGTGGCCGATGCCGATACCTATGACCCCATCCGCACGACCTCCACGCGGATGGGCGAGGTGATGTTCATGCTGGCCGACACGCTGGTAGCGCTGGACTACGACTTGAAGACGGTGCGCCCGCTCCTGGCCGAAAAGTGGGAGGTCTCGGAGGACGGCAAGACCTATCGTTTCACCCTGCGCAAGGATGTGAAGTTCTGTGATGGCCGGCCTATGACTGCTGAAGACGTGGCCTATTCGCTCAAACGCCTGGCCGACCCGGAAAACAAGTCTCCGATACGCAACAAGGTAGGGCCGATCAAGGACGTCGTCGTCGTCGACGACTACACCATCGATTACGTCCTTTCGGCGCCTTTCAGCGACACGCTTTACCAGTTGAGCCTGCCGTTTACTTCCATCGTCGACCGGCATGCCGTCGAGAAGCTGGGCAAGAATTTCGGCACTCAGGGCTTTAACGGCACCGGCCCTTACTGCTGGGGCGGCTGGAGTCCGCGCCAGCAGCTGGTGCTGAACAAAAACCCGCATTACAACTGGGGGCCGCCTCTTTACCAGAACCCGGCGCCGCAGATCGACCAGATCATCTGGAAAGTGGTGCCCGAATCCAACACGCTTATGGCGGCGGTCCAGTCGCGTCAGGGCGACTCCAGCCAGAACGTGCCGACCTTCGCCTTGCAGAACATGCAGCGCATGCCGGGCATGCAGGTGCGTAATCAACCAGCTGCCATCGACGATTATTTCCTGGGCTTTCGCGTCAACAAACCCGTGATGAACGATCTCGCGGTGCGCAAGGCCATCAATGCCGCGCTGGACCGCGACACCATGGTCAAGGCGATCTACTTTGGCTTCGCGGATCCACGACGCAGCATGGCCAACCCGAACGCTGTCGACTATGACCCGGCGACGCTTGAACTGATGCCGGCCTACGATCCGCAGGCGGCAATGGCCATGCTCGAGGAAGCCGGCTGGAAGCCGGGCGCTGACGGCATCCGCGAAAAGGATGGCGTGCGGGCTTCCTTCCTGGTGTACGGCAGCCGCAACGATGTCACCGCACGTCTGGCCGAGAACATGCAGGCCAACTTGCGCAAAGTGGGCATCGACATGCGCATCCAGCTTTGGGACAACACGGCAGTATGGGGCAAGCTGGCGACGCAGGAGTTTGACGCCTTCATCATGAACCTGCCCTACATCACCGTCAGCGAGTGGGCCAATTTCTATTTCCGCAGTACGCAGATGCCCACGCCGAACCGGATGAACTGGGATGACAAGCAGACCGATGAGCTGGCCGCCCAGGCCTCGGCAGCCACAACCGAGGCGCAGCGCAAGGAAGCCACCAGTGCTTTGCAGCGCCGGCTCTCGGAGCAGGCGGTATGGGCGCCGCTGGTCAACGTGCAATTGTGGTCGGTCAGCAATGACAGGGTTGAGGGGGGCAAGCCGCATGGGTTGTACGGGGCGGCGCTCTACAAGGGGCTGGATATGCGAGTCAAGAACTGAGGAGCGCAGGAAAAATCATGACTATTACCGTGATCAAGAATGCCGAGTTCGTCGTGGCCTGGGATGCGCAGGCGGGGCGCCACACCTATCTGAAAGATGCCGATGTGGCCTTTGAGGGCAATGCCATCGTGCATGTCGGCAAAGACTACCGCCCGCCGCAAGGCAAGGCGGTGCAGATCCTGTCGGGGCAGGGCAGGATGGTGATGCCGGGGTTGGTCAACATTCATAGCCATCCGGCCAGCGAGCCGCTCAACAAGGGCTACACCGACGAGATCGGCTCTCCCGGCCTGTACAACTCGGGCCTGTATGAAATCATGCCCTTGATGCGAGGTGACGCCGAAGCGGCGCCTCACTGCCTGAATCAATCGCTGGGCGAGCTGCTTCTGAGCGGCGTGACCACGCTGGTGGATATGTCGGGCACGCACGAAACATGGATCGATGTGGCCGCCGACAGCGGCATGCGCGCCTGTATCGCGCCGCTGTTCAAGTCCGCTCGCTGGTTCACGCGCAATGGCCATCTGGTGGAGTACGAGTGGGACGAAGAAGCCGGCATGCGCAGCATGCAGGCTGCGCTGGACCTGGTCGACAAGGCCTGTGCGCACGAGAGCGGGCGTCTTTTCGGCATGGTCACGCCGGCGCAGGTCGACACCTGTACGCCCGAGCTGATCCAGACCAGCCACCAGGAGGCGCGCCGCCGTAACCTGTCCTGGCAGATCCATGCGGCGCAGTCGGTGCCCGAGTTCCACGAGATGACGCGCCGCCATGGCGTCACCCCCATCCAGTGGCTGCATTCCCTGGGCGTATTGCAGCCACGCAGCATTGTGGGCCACGGGATTTTTCTGGATGACCATCCGCGTGCAGCCTGGCACACGCGTAGCGATCTTGCCATCCTCGCAGAGACCCAGACGACGGTGGCGCACTGCCCCACCATCTTCATGCGCCGGGGCATGGCCTTGCGCGACTTCGGGCGCTATCGTCGCGCCGGCGTCAACATGGGCATCGGGACGGACTCGTATCCGCACAACATGATGGACGAGATGCGGCACGTGGGCTATCTGGCGCGCCTGATGGCTGATGATCCCCGCACCACGACCACCGCCGAGATATTCGATGCGGCGACGATCGGCGCGGCCAAAGCCTTGGGGCGCGACGACATCGGTCGGCTCGCGCCGGGAGCCAAAGCGGACATGGTGCTCGTGGACTTGCGTCATCCGATGATGAGCCCCTATCGCGATCCTGTGCGCAGCCTCATCTTCGCGGCCGGAGACCGCGCCGTGCACACGGTGTTCGTTGATGGGCGGAAAGTCGTTGAGGACGGAGAGGTGCTCACGATCGATCGCGCTGCCGCTGCGGCGGGGGTTCAGGCCGCGCAGCAGCGCGCCATCGCGAAGTTTCCCTCGCTCGACCTGGTGGCGCAACGTTCGATCGCGGAGGTCGCGCCGCTTACCTTCCCGCTGGGTTAGGAGCGCGACATGGAACCGGTCCTCGAGATCAAGAACCTGGTGACGGCTTTCGACACGCGGCTGGGCGAGGTCAGGGCGGTCGATGGCGTCAGTCTGCGGCTGGCGCCGGGCAAGACCTTGGGCATCGTGGGTGAAAGCGGCTCGGGAAAGAGCATGCTTTCCCTGTCGGTGATGGGGCTGGTTCCGCCGCCCGGAAGCGTGCGCCAGGGAGAAATCCTGCTGGAAGGTCGCGACTTGCGCACGCTGTCGGCGCGCCAATTGCGCGCCGTGCGCGGCAATCGCATCGCCATGGTGTTCCAGGAACCCATGACCAGCCTGAATCCGGTGCATACCGTCGGGTTCCAGATCATGGAGGCCGTGCGGGCGCATCATTCAGTTGCGCCAAGTGCGCTCAAGGAGATGGCCGTGGAGGCCTTGAGGCGGGTGAGGATCTCCGCGCCCGAGCGACGCTTCTCCGAGTATCCGCATCAGCTTTCGGGGGGCATGCGCCAGCGTGTGATGATCGCGATGGCCTTGGCCTGCCAGCCAGCGGTGCTGATCGCCGACGAGCCTACCACCGCCCTGGATGTCACCATTCAGGCCCAGATCCTGGGTTTGCTGCGCGACCTGCAACAGCAGACCGGCATGGCCATCATCCTCATCACGCATGATCTGGGAGTGGTGGCGCAGTGCGCCGATGATGTGGCGGTGATGTACGCGGGCAAGGTGGTCGAGACTGGCAGCGCGGCCGACATCTTCCAGGACACCCAGCATCCTTACACCCTTGGCCTGATGGCATCGCTGCCGCGCATGGACACCGATGTGGAGCGGCTGCTGACCATCAAGGGAACCGTGCCGCCGCCCTTCAACTACCCGCCGGGCTGCCGCTACAACCCACGCTGCCTGTTCGCCACGGACCGTTGCCTGCAGGAGGCGCCGGGCTTGCACGCGCTGGGCGGCGAGCATGGCGCGGCCTGCTGGAATGTGCCACTGGAGCTGCATCAATGAAACAACCATTGCTGGAACTCAAGGGGGTCTCGAAACACTATCCCGTTTACGATGGCCAGATTTTCCGCAAGCAGGTCGCTGCCGTGCAGGCGGTCGATCATATCGACCTGACGTTGATGCGCGGCGAGACGCTGGCTATCGTGGGCGAGACGGGTTGCGGCAAGTCCACCACTGCGCGGCTGGCCATGCGCCTGATCGAACCCACCGCAGGTGAAATCTTCTTTGACGGTCAGGACATCACGCGCGCTACGCGCGCACAGATGAACCCCCTTCGCCGCCGCATGCAGATCGTATTTCAGGACCCCTACGCCAGCCTGAACCCGCGCATGACGATCGGGGAAATCCTGGCCGAGCCCTTACGGGTGCATCAGGTGGGCGATGCCGCGTCGCAGGCGCGCAAGGTCGACGAGTTGCTGCGGCTGGTCGATCTGGCGCCATATCACGCACAGCGCTACCCGCATCAGTTTTCCGGTGGTCAGCGGCAGCGTGTCGGCATTGCACGGGCGCTGGCCTTGTCGCCCGAGCTCATCGTCTGCGATGAACCGGTATCGGCGCTCGACGTGTCGATCCAGGCGCAGATCGTCAACCTGCTCAAGGATCTGCAGCGTCGCTTCGATTTTTCCTATCTGTTCATCTCGCATGGCCTGGCGGTCGTGCGCCATATCGCCGATCGCGTCGCGGTGATGTATCTGGGCCAACTGGTGGAAATCGGCAGCAAGGAGGACATCTACGCCAATCCTCGGCATCCGTACACGCAGGCGCTGCTGGCGGCCGCGCCCGACCCCAATCCGGCGGCTCGTCACGACAAACCGCCGGTGCTGGGTGACATTCCCAGTGTTCTGCACCCGCCCAGCGGCTGCCGGTTTCACACGCGTTGTCCCATGGCGCAAGAGCGGTGCAAGGCCGAGAAGCCGCTCCTGCAATCCTATGAAGAGGGGCATGCGGTAGCCTGCCATTTCGTTCAGGAGGTACCCATGTATCGGGCGCACTATCACGCACAGCAACCCAGCGCGGGCCTGGCAGCGCGCCAGGCTCTGTACGCTGCGCGCCGGCAGGCCGCCTGACGTCATGGCGGCCGTGTCCCGAGTGGCGTGCGCAGGCCCGGTCGACATCGAACTGGGCAAGGGAGTGGGGCACATGATGGTTTCCATCGTGGCCTTCACACTGATGAATGCGTTGGCCAAACTGGCGTTGGAACACTATCCCTTTGGGCAGCTGGTTTTTCTGCGCAGCGGCATTGCCTTGCTGCCGTTACTCGGAATCTTGGCCTGGCAGGGCAACTGGGCGGTTTTGCGCCAGGGGCCGGCGGGGACACTTTTCTGGCTCAGTGCGCTGGTGGTCGGGTCCATGCTGGCGGGCTTCTGGTCATATCACTTGCTGCCTTTTGCGGATGCCACGTTCTATTCTTTCATCGGTCCGCTCATCATTACCGCGCTGTCGGCGCCGATGCTGGGTGAACGCATCGGCCGACGGCGTTGGGCTGCGGTGTTGCTGGGGTTTGGCGGCGTCGTGTTGATCACGCCGCCGGGGCAGAGCTTGTTGGGGATGGGGGTGCTGGTGGCCTTGCTGAGCGCCACGCTCTATAGCGTGGGGATGGTGCTGACGCGACGCTCCAGCAGCCTCGTTCATCCGACGGCGGTAGTGTTCTACTTCACCTTGCTGGCGACGGTGGTCGGCGCGCTATGGCTGCCTTGGGGCTGGGTGTGGCCGGACGCCTGGGGCTGGACGGTGATGGGGGGGGCGGGCCTGGCGGGCTGCGTGGGCCAGTACGCGCAAACGCAGGCGTTTCGCATGGCGCCGCCTTCGATCTGCGGCGCGCTGAGCTACAGCCGCATCGTGCTGGCGGTGATCATTGGCTATCTGGTGTGGTGGGAAGTGCCTTCGACGATCACGCTGCTGGGCAGCGCGATCGTGGTGGCCTGCGGGCTCTATCTGATTTTTCATGAGTCGCGCTTGCGCGCCAGATAGGCAACCATGACGACTTTACAGGGTGCGCAGAAAGGCTTCCAGGGCCCGCAGTTCATCGGCATTGAGCGACAGCGGCTGGATCAGGGGTGACTTGGGGGCACGCAGGCCCTCCACGGCAGGCGCGTCGGGCGGCATGCCGGCGTTGTACATGCGCAGCAGGCCGTCCAGGCGCGGGAAAATGCCGTTGTGCATCCATGGCCCGGCCTGCGCGACCTGTCGGAGACTGGGCGTACGGAAGGTGCCGGCATCGGCCGGGTCGCGCGTGATTTCGTAGCGCCCCAGATCCTGGTTGCGCCGCCCCAGAAAACTCAGGCCAATGTTGTGAAAGCGCTGGTCGGTCAGCAGCGGCCCGTGATGGCATTGCATGCAGCGCGCCTGGTTGCGAAACAGATGCAGGCCGATGACTTCCTGGTCGGTATAGGCCTGATTGTCGCCGGCGATGAAGGCGTCAAAGCGTGTGGCGGGCGGACGCCGGCTGGCCACATGGGCAGCCAGGGCCCGGGCCATTTTGGCAGCGCTGACGCCCGTTTCGCCGAACGCTTCGGAAAATGCCGTCTGGAATTCGGGCAGGGCGGCCAGCCGCGCCGTGGCCGAGGCAGCATCGTGGTTCATTTCACGGGGGTCCGAGATCGGCATCAGGACTTGTTGCCACAGGTCATTGGCTCGCCCATCCCAGAACAGCAAGGGGGCAAAAGGCGCGCCATACAGGGGCATGGAACGACGCCGGCCCATCAGGCCGTCTTCTCCGATGGCCAGCGGGCGGCCGTCGCCCAGGGCGCGCTGCGGCTGATGACAACTGGCACAGGCGATACGGCCCGAACGCGACAGGCGCGGCTCGGCAAACAGACGTGCGCCCAGCGCACGGATCTCGGGACGGGCGATATCCCGGGCCAGGGGGGAGCGCACGGCATTGTCGGGCAGCCAGCTGCGGGCAGCGTCCAATGGGGGGATGGGGCCCCATTCCTGCCAGGCGACGCCCGCATCGACGGCCGGTGGCGGCCAGGCGTGCACCGGCCCCTGGTACTGTCGGCGCAGACAGCTGGCATCCCAGGTCTGGTCGGCGTGGCGGCAGGGCTCGGCCGCCGCCACGCCGGTGAGGGCCCAGGCTGCCAGCCAGCCGGCCAGCAGGCAAAGACGTCGGGCGGCTTTCAAAACTGGTAGCCCGCCTGCAGCCAGATCTCGCGACCGCTGCGATACAGGCTCAGGTCATTGCGGCGGTTGGGGTGGGTGGCAGTCAGCCTGGGCATCCGGTTGAGCACGTTGAGCACATCCACCGACAGGGTCAGACCGGGCACGAAATTCGGTTCCCAGGTCAGGCGCGTGTCCCAGGTCAGGTGCGAAGGCACGCCTGCCGATTCGTAGCGAGGCAGGTACTCCGGTGCGCTGCCCGGGCCGAGGTAGAACACGTCCTTGCGGCGGCCTTTCCAGTTCAGGGTGTTGTCCCACATGAGGCCGGCGCGCGGCCAGCGGCCGGTCAGCGTCAGGTGCGCGGCGCGGGGCAGATTGAAGTTGCCTGGCGGCAACTCGCTGGCGCGCATGCGCTTGCCGTTATAGATCAGGTAGTCGTCCGGCTCGGCTGCCGAGTCTTCGTAGCCCTTGATCAGGTCCAGGTTGCGCTGGCTGCGTTGGTGGCTGAGACTGGCTCGCGCCGTCCAGTAGCCTTGGGCAAAGCGCCAGGGTTCCAGGGTCGCCAGCGTGAGGCTGTAGGTTTCGCTGCGGGAGCGGCCATTGTTGACGTACTCATAGCCCTCGGCGCTGCTGCCCTGCTTGCTGATCTGGTCGCGACCGTTGCGGCGCACGAAGGAGAGTGTGCCTTCCAGGTTGCCCAGGCGCTGGCGCAGGCTCAACGACCATTCGTCGTCATAAGGCGTGGCAAGGCCGTCGTAGCGCGTGATGATGCGTTGTTGCGTGGGTGGCACCGGATTGCCGTAGCGATCCAGCACCTGGCGCTTCAGGCGGCTGATGTCCTCCTGCAGGGCCAGGTTCAGGATTTCCCCGCCATGGTAGCGGGCCCAGCCGGCGCTCAGCACCGTGTTGCCGTTGCCCAGCGCGTCCCAGTCCAGGCGCGAGCGTGGCGAAATATTGGTATTGCCCAGCAGCGTGTCCCGGTCCACGCGGGCGCTGGCCGTCAGGCTCAGGCGCTGCCATTGCACCCGGTCGGAGACATACAGACCCATGGTGTAGTACTGGCGATTGACCGTGCCAGGCAGGTACTGCACCTTGGAGGACTGGTGGACGCTGCCATCCGGTTTATGCAGCGCCGAGTAGCTGTACAGCTCGCTGTGGCGCTTGAAGTTGAAATCCACCCGCGAGGCTTGCACGCCGCCGTACAGCCAGTGCTGCAGCGGGCCGGTCTGCAGTGGATCCAGGTCCAGCCGGGCCGACAGACCCAGCGTTTTCTGGTTCTTGTCTTCATTGCCGAAGCCGCCGGTGGTGTATTGCGGCGTGCGGTCGGCGAAGCGGTGCGTCACGAACTCGGTCAGGTCGGATTCCCGGCGGATGCGGTAGCTTTCCCAGTTGGCCTGGACCTGCAGGCGGGCGCGGTCGAAGCCATGTTCGAGGTTCCAGCCGACGCCCTGTGCCTGTTGGCGGTGGCGCCATACGGTATCGCGAAAGAAGTCGCTCACCAGCTCCTCGCGCCGGTCGCTCAGCTTGACGGAAAGATCGGAGACCGTGTCCGCACCCAGGCGCAGCGAGAACTTGCCCAGCACATTGTCGATGCGATCGTTGTGGTCTTCCTGTGTCGTCTGGTAGGGGTCGTGTGCGGCGCCCATGCGATAGCGGCTGATGGCAGATTCGCGCCGGGAGGCGGAGATCACGGCGCCGAAGTCCTCGCTGAAGGCAAGATCGGTATTGAGCGTGTAGAAGCGTTTTTTCCAGTGGGGGGCATAGCCGGGCTTGCCCAGCGCCCAGTCCTTCTGGTCCCCCTCGGCCACATGCTGGCGCGTCATGTTTGAGCTGTTCCAGCGATAACTGGCGGACACGTGGTTTTCCCCGCTGGCGCGCCGCAGCTTGGCGTCGACGACCCCGCCGGTGAACTGTCCATACTCGATCGGCACGGCGCTGTCATAGACCTTCACCTGGTCGATGAGAGCGGTATCGACGTAGTAGGCCTGGGTATTGCCGGGGATATTCCCAATCTTCAGGTTGAGGTTCTTGCTGGCCGGATCCAGTCGGTTGCTGGCGTTCACGCCGTCGATCTGAAACAGGTTTTGATAAGGGCTGGCGCCATGAAAGGAAATGTCTTCCTGCGCCAGCGAGCCACGGTTGGCACTGGCGCTGGCCGAGCCGCTGGTGCGTACGGATGGCAAGGTGGCGACCAGATCGCTGATGTCGCGATTGGCGCTCGGCGTGGCGGCGATTTCCTCCTGCGTGAAAATGCGCTCGTCGGGCGCGGCCTGCACTGTGATGGCGGGCATGACCGCGATGCGGTCGGGATGGATGCGGTAACGGCCGCTGCCGTCCGCTGTGGCGCTCAGACCGCTGCCGCGCAGCAGCTGGGCCAGGGCCGCGGCGGGCGTGTACCGGCCGCGCAGTTCGGCGGCACGCAGGCCACGTACCTGGGCGGGCACGAAACTGATCTGCATGCTGGTCTGCTGGCCCAGCAACAGCAGGGCGCTGTCCAGCGGTTGGGCAGCAATGTCGATCGCCAAAGTGGCGGCATGTGCCGGGGCGCACAGGCAGATCAGCGGCAGCAGGGCGGCGGACAGGCGCCGGATTGGGAAAGCAGACATGAGGGTGAGGTTCCTGGGGCAATGAAACGGATTGCCCCTAAGACGTTCTGGCGGCGGCTTTCCCTCATGGTCAAATCAATGAGTATTTTTTATTTGAAAATAGGAATCGTTTATATTTTTCTATTGAACAATGAGCAAACCTGGAAGGCGGCGCAGCCGTACCGCACGCGAAGCCAACAGGAACGACAGCGCTTCACGGGCATCGGCAATGGCCACCGTGCCTGAAACTCGCAGCTCGCGCGCCTTGCCCAGCACGATGATGGCCTGGCCGCTGTAGCGGGCCAGCTCGGCGGCAGCCTGGGCCAGTGGCATATCGTCAAAGCTAGCCAGGCCCTGGCTCCAGGCGGGCGCAGGACCGGCCGGCGCATCGGCTTGCGACAGCTTGCCGTCGTCGATGCGCACGCGCTGGCCCGGCGATACGATGACCCGGCGCAGCGGCTGACAACTGAGGCAGTCGACAGCCACCTCATGCTCGTAGACGGTGACGCCGGTGCCATGGCTGCCCGTCTGGACGGAAAATCGTGTGCCCAGTGCGGTGGCCGTGGCGTGCCGGGTGACCACCCGCAACGCGGCCTGGCCGGGCTGGCGTGCGCGGGCCTGGATGTAGACCTTGCCATGCAGCAGTTCGAGGGTGCGCTGCCCGGCGTTGAACGTCAGGGCGATGGCCGACTCCGCGTCCAGGATCGCGGTGGAGCCGTCGGGCAGGGCCACGCTGCGGATGGCGTGGCCGCTGCGGTAGTCGGCCCGCCAGGTGGAGGGCGGCGGCGCGAACCAGACGGCGGCCACGGCCAATGCCAGGAAAGCGGCGCTGGCCGCGCCTGGCCGGCTGCGTTTGCGCAATTTGCGGCGGTCGACCTCGCCGATGTGGCGCCACAACTGGTGCAGGCGGTCGTAGGCGGCCGCATGCTGTTCGCTGGCCTGATACCAACTCCGGAATTGCTGATGAGCGGCCTCGTCCATGTCGGCGCCGCTCTGGCGCACGACCCATCGCGAGGCTTCTTCGAGCGCGCGGGCATTCATACGGCAAACACCTGTTCGCAGGCCAGCAGGATGCGCATCATGTGTTTCTCCACTGCGCTGGTGGAGATGTTCAGGCGCTCGGCGATATCGCGATAGGCATAGCCATCGTGGCGGTGCATCACGAAGATTTCCAGGCTGCGCGTGGGCTGGCTGCGCAGGGCGCGCTCCAGGCGGGCCAGGGTCTGGCGCGCGCAGGCGACGTCGAGGGTGTCGCACTCCTGGGCGGACAGTTGCAGGCTGGCGTAACGGGCGTGGGCGTCGCGCTCGCGTGCCCGGGCGCGATGCCAATCCATGGCGATGTTGGCGGCGGTGCGAAACAGGTAGGCGCGCGGATTGTCCGGCCGTATCCGGGCATCATGGTGATGCAGGCGCAGCCAGGTGTCCTGGGCACAATCCTGGGCGGTGTCGCGCGAGCCGGTGCGCGAGGAAAGAAACCCCAGCAGTTCGCGGTAATGGCGAAGAAAGGTATCTGTCAGCGTCGGCATCGGCGAGGAGCTTGGTGTACATACAAATGATAATGGTTTGCATTATATCTGTTGCGACAGCCTCCGGCACAAATGAACAGGCCCGCCATGGGCGGGCCTGTCACTGACGTTGCGCGGCCGGTCAGACGGCGGCGTCCTGCTCCAGCGCTTCCAGCGAGGTCTGGATCTCCAGCCAGTCTTCTTCGAGCTGGGCCATGCGCTTGCCCAGTTCGCCATGCTCGGCCATGACCTGCTGCCTTTCGTTGCGGCGGGCATCGCTGTACAGGTCGGCGTCGGCGATCAGGGTGTCGAGCGCCTGCAGGCGCTGGCGCAAGGTCTCCATCTCGGCTTCGACCTTGTTCAGACGGCTTTGCAGCGGCTTGCGTAAAGTCGCCAGTTTCTGGCGCTGTTCCGCTTCCTGACGGCGTTGTGCCTTGCGATCCGGGACTGCGCTGTCGCGCGGCGCGGCCGCCTCGGCGCGGGCCTGGGCGTTGCGGGCATTGAGCCAGTCGCGGTAGTCCTCCAGGTCGCCGTCGAACTCGCTGACCTGGCCATCGGCCACGATCCAGAAGCTGTCGACCGTCGTGCGCAGCAGGTGGCGGTCGTGGGAAACGAGCAGCATGCTGCCGGAGAACTCGGCGAGGGCCGCGGCCAGCGCTTCGCGGGTTTCCACGTCAAGGTGGTTGCTCGGCTCGTCCAGCAGCAGCAGGTTGGGTTTCTGCCAGACGATCAGCGACAGGGCCAGACGCGCCTTCTCGCCACCGGACATCGGGCCTACCTTGCCATTGACCGTGTCGCCCGAGAAACCGAAGCCGCCCAGATAGTTGCGCAACTCCTGTTCGCGCGCCTGCGGCGCCAGGCGGGCCAGGTGCTGCAAGGGCGTACCGTCCAGGTCCAGCATATCGAGCTGGTGCTGATGGAAGTAGCCGATGGCCAGGCCCTTGGAGGCGCGGCGTTCGCCCGCCTGCACCGGCAATTCCTCGGCCAACGTTTTGACCAGGGTACTTTTACCGGCGCCGTTGGCGCCCAGCACGCCGATGCGTGCGCCGGCGCGCACCATCAGGGTGACCTGGTCCAGAATGGCGACGGCTTGCCCGGCCGCATCGGTATAACCGGCAGCCACCTTGTCCAGCACCAGCAGCGGATCCGGCGTGTGCTCCGGCGATGGGATGTGAATGTCTATGCCGGCTTCGGCATGCAAGGGGGCCAGGGCCTCCATGCGGGCCAGCGCCTTGACCCGGCTCTGGGCTTGCTTGGCCTTCGAGGCCTTGGCCTTGAAGCGATCGATGAATCCTTGCAGGCGGGCAGTTTCGCGCGCCTGGCGCTCATGGGCGAGGCTTGCCTGGCGCAGTCGCTCGGCGCGCTGCGTCAGAAAGTCCTGGTAGCCGCCGCGATAGCGGATCAGCTTGCCATGATCGAAGTGCAGGATGCTGCGCGCCACCGCGTCCAGGAACTCGGTGTCGTGGGAGATCAGCAGCACGGTGCCCGGATAGGCAGCCAGCCACTTCTCCAGCCACAGCATGGCATCCAGATCCAGGTGGTTGGTGGGCTCGTCCAGCAGCAACAGCTCGGACGGCGCCATCAGCGCCCGCGCCAGGGCCAGGCGCATGCGCCAGCCGCCCGAAAAACTGGCTACCGGCTTGAGCCATTCGTCGGGGGCGAAGCCCAGGCCTGCCAGCAATTGCTCGGCACGCGAATTCGCGCTCCAGACGTCAGCCTCGGCCAGCGCGGCCTCCAGCTCGGCGATGCGGTCGCCCTGGTCATCCGGAGTGGCGGCGCGCTGCGCCTGCAACTCGCGCAGGTGCGTATCGCCATCGATGACGAACTCGCGCGCCGGCCGGTCATCGGCGGCGATTTCCTGCTGCACGCTTGCGATGCGCCAGCCGGCGGGCAGATCGAGATTGCCGGCATCCTGATCGAGCTCGCCCGTCAGCAAGGCGAACAAGGTCGACTTGCCGGCGCCGTTCTTGCCAACGAATCCGACACGCTCGCCCGGGTTCACAACGAATTCCGCGTCATCGAGCAGCACTTTGGTGCCGCGGCGCAGGGTCAATCCAGAAGCTCGTATCACAACAACTGTTCGCGGGTCAGCAGCAGCAACTGATCCGAGGATTCCTCGGTCGCCAGCCACATGGGTTCAAGGTGGGGGAAAGCAGCTTCGAAATGCGCGCGTTCATGGCCGATCTCCAGTACCAGGAAACCTTCGGGCGACAGGTACTGCGGCGCGGCCTGCAGGATGCGCCGCACCAGATCCATGCCGTCTTCGCCGCCGGCTAGCGCCAGGAAAGGCTCCGCCCGGTACTCGGCGGGCAGGGCATCCATGGATTGGCTGTTGACGTACGGCGGGTTGCACAGGATCACGTCATACTCGGCCTCGGGCAGCGCGGTGAAGAGATTGCTCTGATGCAGGGTCAGGCGATCCTCGAGCTGGTAGTCCTGGACGTTGCGGCGCGCCACATCGAGCGCATCGGCCGACAGGTCGACGGCATCGACGGTCGCAAAGGGAAAGGCCAGGGCAGCCAGAATGGCCAGGCACCCCGAACCGGTGCACATGTCGAGCACGCGCGAAACCGCTTGCGGATCGCCAACCCACGGCGCCAGACCTTCGTCGAGCAGTTCGGCGATGGGCGAACGCGGCACGATCACGCGCTGATCCACATAGAAGCGATGTCCGCGCAGCCAGGCTTCCTGGGTCAGGTAAGCGGCCGGCACGCGTTGCGCGACGCGCCGGTCGATCAGATCCAGCACGCGCTGGCGCTCTTTGGCCAGCACGCGCGCGTCCAGGAAGGGATCGAGCAGATCGGGCGGCAGATGCAGCCCGTGCAGCACCAGATAGACGGCCTCGTCCCAGGTGTTGTCGCTGCCATGACCCAGCGCGATCTGGCTGGCGTGAAAGCGCGATACCGCGTAGCGGATCAGGTCGCGCAGGGTTTGCAATTCTTGGCGATCGGTAGACGACATGACGCCTCAGTGAGCCAGCAGCAGGTTTTCCAACGTGCGCCGGTAGATGTTCTTCAGGGGATCCAGGCTGTCCAGGGCAACGCGTTCGTTGATCTTGTGGATCGTGGCGTTGCAGGGGCCGAATTCGATGACTTGCGGGCAGATCTTGGCGATAAAACGTCCGTCCGAGGTGCCGCCGGTGGTCGACAGCTCGGTTTGCAGGCCGGTTTCGGCCTGGATGGCGGCGGCCAACGCATCGGTCAGGGAGCCGCGCGGCGTAAGGAAGGGCTCGCCGCCCAGCTCCCATTGCAGTTCGTACTCCAGCCCATGGCGGTCCAGCGTCGCGTGCACCCGCTCACGCAGCGATTCTGGCGTGCTGGCGGTAGAGAAACGGAAGTTGAACAACACTTCGGCTTCTCCCGGCACCACGTTGGTCGCGCCAGTGCCGGCGTTGAAGTTGGAGATCTGGAAGGTGGTAGGCGGGAAATACTCGTTGCCCTGATCCCATTCGGCGGCCACCAGTTCGGCCAGCGCCGGTGCGAACTGGTGCACCGGATTGCGCGCCAGATGCGGATAGGCGACGTGACCCTGGATGCCTTTGATGGTGAGGGCGCCCGACAAGGTGCCGCGACGTCCATTCTTGCAGACGTCGCCCAGTTTGTCGGTCGAGGTCGGCTCGCCCACGATGCAATAGTCCAGTGCTTCGCCACGCGCCTTCAGTGCATCGCACACGATGACCGTGCCGTCGACGGCAGGGCCTTCTTCGTCAGAGGTCAGCAGAAAGGCGATGGAGCCCTCGTGGCGCGGGTGGGCGGCCACGAACTCCTCGACCGCCACCACGAAGGCGGCGATCGAGCTTTTCATGTCGGCCGCGCCGCGTCCGTACAGAAAGCCGTCGCTCTCGGTGGGCGTGAAGGGATCGCTTTGCCATTTGTCGCGCGGGCCGGGAGGCACCACGTCGGTGTGGCCGGCAAACACCAGCACCGGTGCGGCGTCGCCGCGCCGCGCCCACAGATTGGTCACGCCGCCCTGGGCGATGGTTTCGCAATGAAAGCCGATGCGTGCCAGACGCGCTGCCAGCATCTGCTGGCAGTCCAGGTCTTCGGGTGTGACCGAAGGGCGGGAGATCAGGTCTTTGACCAGTTCAAGAACGCTGCTCATCAGGCCCTCAGCAGATCGTTGACGCTGGTCTTGGCACGGGTCTGCGCATCCACGCGCTTGACGATCACGGCGCAGGCCAGGCTGTGCGAACCGTCGGCCGAGGGCAGAGAGCCCGGCACCACGACCGAGCCGGACGGCACCCGGCCATAGGTGATTTCGCCGGTGGCGCGATCATAGATCTTGGTGCTTTGCGACAGGAACACGCCCATCGCAAGCACCGAGTTCTCTTCGACCACCACGCCCTCGACCACCTCGGAGCGCGCGCCGATGAAGCAATTGTCTTCAATGATGGTGGGGTTGGCCTGCAACGGCTCCAGCACGCCGCCGATGCCCACGCCGCCGGACAGATGCACGTTCTTGCCGATCTGCGCGCAGGAGCCTACGGTCGCCCAGGTGTCGACCATCGTGCCTTCGTCCACGTAGGCGCCGATGTTGACGTAGGAGGGCATCAACACCACGTTTCTGGCGATGAAGGCGCCGCGGCGGGCGACCGCCGGCGGCACGACGCGATAGCCGCCGCTGCGGAAAGCCACGTCGCCGAAGCCCTCGAACTTGGTCGGCACCTTGTCATAGAAGGTCAGGGGGCCATTGCCCATGACCTGGTTGTCCTGCAAGCGGAACGAGAGCAGTACGGCTTTCTTGATCCATTGATGGACGACCCAGGCGCCGCTGGACTTGTCGGCGACACGCAGGCGACCGTGATCCAGCGCGTCGAGGGTGTGCTCGACCGCTTCGCGGATTTCGGCGTCGGCATGGGCGGCCGTCAGCGCGGCGCGATCTTCCCAGGCTTGTTCGATGGTGGTTTGCAGGTCCAGAGTCATGCTTTTCTCGGCTTAGGGGGGGGTCAAAATTCAAACATAGGTTCGGGCGTGGCGGGCAATGCGTTCGGCTGCTTCCACGCACTGAACCAAAGGGGCGGCCAGGGTCAGGCGCATGCGGCCTTCGCCGGGATTCACGCCATGGGCCTGGCGGCCTAGAAAACTGCCGGGCAGCACCGTCACGCCGGTGCCCCGATACAAGGATTGCGCGAAGGACGTATCCGGCCCCGGCGTGGGCGCCCACAGGTAAAAGCCGGCTTGCGGGCGGCGCACATTCATCACGTGCTGCAGAATGGGTAACACTGCATCGAAGCTGGCGCGATACTCGCGTCGATTTTCGACGACATGGGCCTCATCCGTCCAGGCCGCCACACTGGCCGCGTCGATGGCCGGGCTCATGGCGCTGCCCTGATGGGTCCGGTACTGCAGGAAACGCTCGATGAGGCGCGCATCGCCTGCCACGAAACCGGAGCGCATGCCGGGCATGCCGGAGCGCTTGGACAGGCTGGCAAACACCAGCAGGTTGGCGTAATCATCGCGGCCCTGGCGGCGGGCGGCCTGCATGGCGCCCACCGGAGGGTCATCGAAATAGATTTCGGAATAGCATTCGTCGGCGGCGATCACGAAACCATGGCGGTCGGAGAGCGCGAACAAGGCCTGCCATTGAGCCTCGGACGTGACATTGCCTGCAGGATTGCCGGGCGAACAGACAAAAACCAGTTGGGTGCGCTGCCATACTGCCTCAGGAACCGAATCCCAGTCGCTACCGAAGTCGCGTGCCGGGTCGGCGTTCAGGTAGTAGGGCGTGGCGCCGGCCAGCAAGGCCGCGCCTTCGTAAATCCGGGGCGCGGGGTTGGGGCATAGCACCATGCCGCGGGCCGTGGCATCGACGATCCGTTGCGTGAAAGAGAACAGGGCCTCACGCGAACCCTGCACAGGCAGAATCTGGCGTTCGGGGTCGGGTGCGGGGATGCTGTAGCGCCCCGACAGCCACTGCGCAATCGCTTCGCGCAGCGCCAACGTCCCCCGGACAGAGGCGGGCGCTGAAAACCCTTCGAGCTGCGCTGCCAGAACCCGGGCGATGGCTGCGGGCGTTGCGCGCGCGGGTTCGCCGCAAGACAAGTCAATGGGAGCCAGACCGGGAGGCGGCGCTCCCGCATCGGCCAGCAGGGCCCGCAACTGCTCGAAAGGATCGGGGTGCAGCGCACCCAGTCTGGGATTCATAAGCAAGATTTTAACAAGCAAGCTACAATAGCGGGCTTGCCTTTGCGAAGGTGGCGAAATTGGTAGACGCACCAGGTTTAGGTCCTGACGCCGTAACAGGTGTGCGGGTTCGAGTCCCGCCCTTCGCACCATTTTTGCTTTGAAATCAGTGGCTTAGCTTCGGATTTGCTGTGGGTTTCAAAGAGGTCGGCAGTTGTTGGCATGGGAATGGCAGCATTTCGTCAACAATGTCCGATGCGTCCATGGGGCGGGCCGCTAGCCGGTCCGCTTTTCGGGACGAAGTAAACGCGCCATCGAGCGCGGCGTGAATCCAACACGCCGCGCTCGATGGCGCGTTTTTTTTGCTTGCGATCCATGGATTTTTGAGGGGGGCGGGCGATGTCTGTCCGGGCAGCCCGATTGGTCTAATTGGTAACGTTGCTATCTTTCACTGCCCAGGTAGTCCATAGTCGGGGCAGGGATACGTTTCCCTGCCAACTTAGGAAAGACATTGAAAACTGAAACGGGTGTAGTGAAGTGGTTCAACAACGACAAGGGCTTTGGCTTCATCATGCCGGAGTCGGGTGGTAAAGACCTCTTTGCGCACTACTCGGAAATCGTAGGCAGCGGCCACAAGTCGCTCGAGGAAAACCAGCGCGTCTCGTTTGTTGCTGGTATGGGCCAGAAGGGTCCCTGCGCGACCAAGATTGAAGTGATCTGAGCCTCGGCCGCCTGACGGCGGCGGTTCAGCTTTGGAGCCGACCTGGGCCTGGGCCCGGTCGGCTCTTGTCATATCCGGGGTGGGGGTTCTGCCGCCACGGGCTATTTTCTCGGATGTGGCCTATGCTCGCCAGGTTGCTGCGGCACTCTGCCGCGGCCATCCGTTGATCAAGAGAGGTTGCAATGGATAAGAAAGAGAGTGCACCGAAGAAAGGCAAGCCGCAGCGGGCTGAGCCGGCGCCGGGCAAGGGCGGCTGGCCGGCACAGGCTCCCAATGCCGGTATCAGGCGCGCAAGCGCGGCGCACGACAGAAAGCCGGTGGGTCGAGGCGCCTCGCGCGGGCGTTGAGCCTCGGGTTTCCTTCGTTGCGGCCGTCCGGCCTTCGGGCCGTGGCCGCGGCGGTGCATCACTTCAGTCGGTGCGCCGTTCAGACTGTCTGAGCCCCCTGGCATGGCGGAGAGTCTTAAGATTGCGGGCGGCCTGGAAAAAAGGCCGCAAGCGGGTCCGGGAAAGGGCAGGAGCGCCATGAACAAAATTGTATGTGCCGCAGTGGCGATGCTTGCCGGCTGCGGGGCGGATGAGGGGGCGGCCCCGCCCTCCGTGGGTATGGCCAATCCTGCCTCGGTCTACTGCATCGAGGCAGGCGGCCGGCTGGAAATTCGTCAATCCGGCTCAGGGCAGGTGGGAATTTGTCGCCTGGCCGATGGGGTCGAGATCGAAGAGTGGGCCTTGTATCGACGGGATCTTCCCGCAGCGCGCTGACCCGTGATGTTGCGGTTCCGCCTCGGGGCGTCTCCCGCAGACGCTTTCGCTTGGTGCCGGGGAAAAAGTACGGTAGACTTCTTCCCGGATGCATGAAGAGCGTTTTGGACGCTTAGGCTCATGCACCAGTCTATTGGAATCAACCACTTTGCGTGTTTGGTTTGGGGTCCGGAAAGCGGGCCAGGTGGTTGGTTGATTGAAGCAGTTCGCCGGGGCGGCGCCCCAAATCCCTACAGAATGTCCTGCCGGAGCGCTTTCGGCTACCTGCAAGGCCTCAGATGGCTTTTGGCGGGTGCGTGGGCGCGCCGTCGTTCCGCATGTGGCGCTGCCACAAGCCGGGATGCTGCGGCAGCGTCGTCATCTCTTTCTCCTGTCTTCTGGCTCGATGGCCTGGTCACCCTGTGGCGGTGGCCGGAAGTCGCGTGAGCGCTCTGCGTCGAGCCCATCGCTCTGGCGCAGAATGGGTTCGCTGCGGCCCAAAGATGGGTTAAACAGTCTTATATTTACTCAGTTCCATATTCGTTTCATATTGCTCCAATATTGCCTGAATATAATGCGTCTGGCCGCGAGCGTCGGCATTATGGGCGGGCCTGTTTCTTTATGGAAAACTGAGCCCATGGAGGGTATCTGAATGGAAATTCACAGCCGTCAGACCGGCGAGTTTGAATATGGAGTAAGCCTGCTGGCAGAGTGTGATGGCGCCAGTTTCGCTGTCTACCTGGTGCTGGGCGCCCCGGATCTCGATGCCATTGCCGACATCGTGCCACCGGAGGCTCTGGCAGAGGGGGCGGCGATCCATGCGGCATCGGTGGATGCGGTGGGCAGCGCCCAGGAGCAGATCGACGAGGTGCTCGAGAACATGAACCCGACGGATGTGGTGGTGTTCTTCTGCGCCGATGCGGACTGCTTCGCGGCGGCACTCGACTTGCTGGGAGTGCCCATAGAAGAATGAATCTCGTGAGCCGATGAATACCATAGTCGGCTTACGCTTTTATTGATTAATCGTAAATCGGACGGGTACAAAGAATGTGCAGAGAAAGGCTGCGAGTTACTGCAGTTTCTATTTGTTGCATACTTCCGACGCATTTTTATAGATTATCTTGACTTGGAGTTGGGACTTAAGGATAGTTGCGGTACGAGAGATCAAGTGTCGCGATATTTGTTCAGTGCCGTGCCTGTTCCGGCGAACGTTATTGTTCTACTGTCCCCTCCTTGATTGCATCGTGGTCCCCGGGTGCTTGGCACTCATTAAATCTTAGGAAATACAGTATGGAAACCGGCGTCGTTAAGTGGTTCAACGCGGAAAAAGGTTATGGCTTTATCACCCCGGAATCGGGTGGTAAGGATCTGTTTGCGCACTTCTCGGAAATTCAGTCCAACGGTTTCAAGACCCTGGAAGAAAACCAGCGCGTGAGCTACGTCACCGCCATGGGCCCGAAGGGTCCGCAGGCCACCAAGATCCAACTGATCTAATGGTCTGAAAGGCTACTAATCGAAGCCGACGGAAAGCCCCGCAAGGGGCTTTTCTGCATTCTGGAGCTGATCCATGTCTGACTTGAACTCTGTGACACCCGCTGCGGTTGTCGATTTCTGGCGCGAAGCCGGGCCTGCCGCCTGGTTTGCCCGCGATGCAGCATTTGATCGTCGTTTCCATGATCGTTTTCTGGCGGCGCACTACGCGGCGGCGCGCGGCGAGTTGTCCGCCTGGGAGGAGACGCCCGAGGGCGTGCTGGCCTTGCTTATCCTGCTGGATCAGTTCCCCCGCAATGCTTTCCGTGGCACCGGGCATATGTTTGCGACCGACGGCCTGGCCCTGGCGATCGCACAGCGCGCGGTAACGCGGGGCCTGGATTTGAAGGTGCCCGAGGCAATGCGCGCATTTATTTATCTGCCATATGAACATGCCGAGAACTTGGTAGCCCAGGATGAGGCCATCAGATTAATGAGGCCATTGGGCGGCGAATTGCTGCGCTACGCGGAAATTCACCGGGATGTTATTGCCAGGTTCGGGCGCTTTCCCCATCGCAATCCAAGTCTGGGCCGCGCAACCAGCGAAGAAGAACAAAATTTTCTCGACAATGGCGGATTTTCGGGATGATCCTATTATCCTTCTTCAGCGTTTTCGGGATGCGTTTTAGGGCGGCATGGTAACCAGCCGTGTCGGTCGGTAAGGCGCTTGCCGAAGCCGAAAAAACACTTTGACCGTTGCGTAAATGCCCTCATACACTGGGGGCAGTCGCCCGGACATCCGGCGCAGGGCGGTCATGCTTCGTTTGCATGCCTCGTGCCGACCCAGGCGTTTCGCGCGCGAGCGCCTTGCCTCGAGGAGTCGTCATGACAACGGGCATCGTAAAGTGGTTCAACGCTGAGAAGGGCTATGGTTTCATCCTGCCGGATGACGGCGGCAAGGAGTTATTTGCCCATTATTCGGAAATCCGCAGCGACGGTTACAAGTCATTGCAGCAGAATCAGCGCGTGTCGTTCGAGGTGGGGCAGGGGCCCAAAGGCCCCAGCGCCAAGCAGATCATGATTCTGGGGTAGCCCGCGGCGAGGAGCCGGCGGCGTCCCGGGACGCCGCCGGGTGGCCCGGCTGGGGATGCGGCTGCAATCTTGGCTGCCCTCGGCGATGCGGCCGGTGCTGGGCGTTGCCGACCAGGCGGTCGACATAAGCGATGCCGATGGCCGACAGAATGAACACCACGTGGATGATGGTCTGCCACATCACCCCGGTTTCGGTAAAGCGTGCCAGGGGAGATCCCAGGTTGCCCGCCTCGATGAAGGTGCGCAGCAGGTGGATCGACGAAATGCCGATGATGGCCATGGCCAGCTTCACCTTGAGGACGCTGGCGTTGACGTGGTTGAGCCATTCGGGCTGATCGGGGTGGTTTTCCAGACGCAGGCGCGAGACGAAGGTTTCATAGCCGCCCACGATGACCATCACGAGCAGGTTCGAGATCATCACGACATCGATCAGTCCTAGAACGAGCAGCATGATCTCCATCTCGCCGAAGCGGTGCGCTTGCGAAAGGAGATTCCAGAGTTCTTTCAGGAACAGCAGGACGTAGACGCCCTGGGCCACGATCAGCCCAAGGTAGAGCGGCAACTGCAGCCAGCGCGAGCTGAAGATGAGGGCAGGCAGGATGCCTGGACGGGATGGGGAGCGTGGGTTCATGAGTGCGGGGCGTGGGTTGGGAGTCAAGGCGGCGCGAATTTTCTATACTTCCGTGGCTCGCGTCCCTGGTCGCCTATGGCAATCCGACCGATTCACTAACCCTGAAGCGGGTGCTTCGTCCCTCCGATGAGGGGGGCTTGAAGCCGTCGGGCGACTTTCCGGTAAAATTGCCGGTTTATCTGGTTCGTTTTCTTCATATCTTTCGGAAAATAGGTCTCTTAATGCAGCCTGTGGTAGAAACCCTCTCCGGCCTCGAGCGCCGTGTTGATCTGGCCATCGCGGTGGCCGACGTAGAAAAGGAAGTCCAGGCGCAGCTCAAGCGCGTGGCCCGTACCGCCAAGGTACAGGGCTTCCGTCCCGGCAAGGCGCCGATGGCCATGCTGGAACGCACCCACGGCCCGAGCATCCGCTACGATGTGATCAACGCCGAAATCGGCCGTGCCTTCGAGAAGGCTGTCGAAGGCGCCAAGCTGCGCGTGGCCGGCAGCCCCTCGCTCGAACCCAAGACGGAAGGCGTCGATGAGGGCACGCTGGCCTTCTCCGCCACCTTCGAGGTGTATCCCGAAGTCGCCGTGCCGGCGCTGGGCGAACTGGCCGTTACGCGCTACACCACCGACGTGAGCGACGCCGAAGTCGACAAGACCCTGGAAATCCTGCGCAAGCAGCGCGCCACCTACGAAAGCCGCGAGGACCGCGCTTCGCAGGACGACGACCGCGTGGTGCTGGACTTTGCCGGCACCATCGACGGCGTCCCCTTCGAAGGCGGCCAGGCCGAGAACTTCCCGTTCGTGCTGGGTCAGGGCCGCATGCTGCCCGAGTTCGAAGAAGCTGCGCGCGGCATGAAGGCCGGTGAAACCAAGGTGTTCCCGCTGAGCTTTCCCGAGGACTACCAAGGCAAGGAAGTCGCCGGCAAGACCGCCGAGTTCACCATCACCGTCAAGGAAGTGGCCGAGCCCATCCTGCCGGAAGTCGACGCCGAATTCGCCCGCGCCCTGGGCCAGGCCGATGCCGATGTCGAGAAGCTCAAGGCTGACATTCGCAGCAACATCGAGCGCGAGGTCAAGGCCCGCTCGCAGGCCCGCACCAAGACCAGCGTCATGGACGCTCTGGTCGGCGCAGCTGCCTTCGATGTGCCCAAGGCCCTGATCGACAGCGATGTGGAAAGCCGCATCGCCCAGGCCCGCGAAGAGCTCAAGCAGCGTGGCGTGCCCAATGCCGACAGCATGCCCATGCCGGCCGAAGTGTTCGCTGGCGAGTCCGAGCGCCGTGTGCGCCTGGGTCTGCTGGTGTCCGAACTGGTCAAGCAGCAACAGCTGCAAGCCAAGCCGGAGCAGGTGCGCGCCCGTATCGAAGAGTTTGCCCAGAACTACGAGCAGCCGGCTCAGGTCGTCAGCTACTATCTGGCTGACCGTCAGCGCCGCGCCGAGATCGAGGCGATCGTGCTGGAAGACAACGTGGTCGACCACGTGCTTGGCAATGCCAAGGTCACCGAAGAGAAAGTACCCTTTGATCAGCTGATGGGGATGGCGTAACAATGCAGCGATTTACCGATTTCTATGCGGCAATGCACGGTGGCGCGTCCGTGACGCCCACTGGCCTGGGTTATATCCCGATGGTGGTGGAGCAGTCCGGCCGTGGCGAGCGCGCCTATGACATTTACTCGCGCCTGTTGCGCGAGCGTCTGGTGTTCCTGGTTGGCCCTGTAAACGACAACTCGGCCAACCTGATCGTCGCCCAGTTGCTGTTCCTGGAATCGGAAAATCCCGACAAGGACATCTCCCTGTACATCAACTCGCCTGGCGGTTCGGTGTATGCGGGGATGGCCATCTACGACACCATGCAGTTCGTCAAGCCCGATGTGTCCACCTTGTGCACCGGGCTGGCCGCCAGCATGGGCGCCTTCCTGCTGGCCGCGGGCACCAAGGGCAAGCGCCTGTCGCTGCCCAACTCGCGCATCATGATTCACCAACCCTCGGGCGGCGCCCAGGGCCAGGCCACGGATATCCAGATCCAGGCCAAGGAAATCCTTGAGCTGCGCGAGCGCCTGAACCGCATCCTGGCCGAGAATACCGGTCAGTCGATCGAACGCATCGGCATCGACACGGAACGTGACAACTTCATGTCCGCGGAAGATGCGGTATCGTATGGTCTGGTAGACAAGGTCATGTCCCGCCGGGAAGACGTCTAAAAACGTCTGCTGCCGGCCTGCTGACCCTGCTACCAAGTCCGATAAGCGTTGAATGCCCCTCTTGCCCGCAAGAGGGGCATCCTCCACCAGAGACCAGAAACATATATGTCCGAAAAAAAGGGATCGGCAGACGCAAAGGTGCTGCATTGCTCTTTCTGCAACAAGAGCCAGCATGAAGTCCGCAAGCTGATCGCAGGTCCGTCCGTATTCATCTGCGATGAGTGCATCGACCTGTGCAACGAGATCATCCGCGAAGAGGCGCAAGCCACCGCTCGCGCGGCGATCCGCTCCGAGTTGCCCACCCCGGCCGAGATCAAGACCTTCCTCGACCAGTATGTGATCGGTCAGGCGGGCCCCAAGCGCATGCTGGCGGTCGCGGTGTACAACCACTACAAGCGCATCCGCCACGGCGAGATCAAGGGCGACGAGGTCGAGCTCTCCAAGAGCAACATCATGCTCATCGGGCCGACCGGCTCGGGCAAGACCCTGCTGGCCCAGACGCTGGCCCGCATGCTGAATGTGCCGTTCGTCATGGCTGATGCGACTACGTTGACCGAAGCCGGTTACGTTGGCGAGGATGTCGAGAACATCATTCAGAAGCTGCTGCAAAGCTGCAATTACGATGTCGAGAAGGCGCAGCGCGCCATCATTTATATCGACGAGATCGACAAGATTTCGCGCAAGTCCGACAATCCTTCCATCACCCGCGACGTCTCGGGCGAAGGCGTGCAGCAGGCGCTGCTCAAGCTGATCGAAGGTACGGTGGCCTCGGTGCCGCCGCAGGGCGGGCGCAAGCATCCCAACCAGGATTTCGTCCAGGTCGATACGACCAGCATCCTGTTCATCGTCGGCGGCGCCTTCGATGGCCTGGAAAAAGTCATCCGTGACCGCACCGAAAAGTCCGGCATCGGTTTTTCGGCATCGGTCAGCGCCAAGTCCGAGCGTGGCGTGGGCGAACTGTTCGGCGAGGTCGAGCCGGAAGATCTGATCAAGTTCGGTCTGATCCCCGAACTGGTCGGCCGTTTGCCGGTAGTTGCCACGCTCGACGAGCTGGACGAAGCCGCACTGGTGCAGATTCTCACCGAGCCCAAGAACGCCCTGGTCAAGCAGTTCCAGAAGCTGTTTGCCATGGAGGGCGCCGAGCTGGACGTGCGTCCCGAGGCGCTCAATGCGATTGCGCGCAAGGCGCTCAAGCGCAAGACCGGCGCGCGCGGCCTGCGCTCCATCCTGGAGTCGTCCTTGCTGGACACCATGTATGAGCTGCCTTCGCAGGGCAATGTGGCCCGGGTGGTGCTCGACGAGGCCGCCATCGATGGCAAGGGAAAGCCCTTGCTGATCTATGCCGATGAGGCGTCCGAAACCGGCAAGCCGGCCGAGGGCGAGGTCCGAGACGCGGCAGCCTGAGGCTGATTGGCAGGCAAAAAACCCGTCTTGCACGGGTTTTTTGCTGTCAGGCCGCCTCAAGGCCAGAAAATCACCTAGGGTGAGCACGGGGGCGGTCACCTGAAGACGCAGCATGCAGATACTTTTTTTGCATTCGGTACCGTCTTCCCGGGCTGTCTCTTGATTTATGGGATATCGTTCCCATATCAGACGTAACCGACGCCATCCTTGCGAGGCCATGCGTCCCTCTCTTTTTTTCTGAGGAACTCCCTATGTCTGCAAGCCAGACCCTGCCTTCAGATCCGATTGACCTGCCGCTGCTTCCCTTGCGCGACGTGGTGGTGTTTCCGCATATGGTCATCCCGCTGTTCGTGGGCCGTCCGCGCTCCATCCGGGCGCTGGAAGTGGCCATGGAGGCGGGCAAGAGCATCATGCTGGTGGCGCAGAAGTCCGCCGGCAAGGATGACCCGACCCCCGAAGATGTCTACGAAATCGGCTGCGTAGCCAGCATCCTGCAGATGCTCAAGCTGCCCGACGGTACCGTGAAGGTGCTGGTGGAAGGCGCCCAGCGTGCGCGCATCGACAGCGTGCAGGACGCCGAGTCGCACTTCACCTGCCAGGTTACGCCGGTCGCTCCCGACACGTCTGCCGGCCCCGAGGCCGAAGCGCTGCGCCGCGCGATCGTGGCGCAGTTCGAGCAGTACGTGAAACTGAACAAGAAGATTCCGCCCGAGATCCTGACCTCGCTGGCCGGAATCGATGATGCCGGCCGCCTGGCCGACACCATCGCTGCCCATCTGCCCCTGAAACTGGAGCAGAAGCAGAAGATGCTCGAGGTGGTGCCGACCGCCGAGCGCCTGGAGGCCCTGCTGGCCCAGCTGGAAACCGAAATCGATATCTTGCAGGTCGAGAAGCGCATTCGCGGCCGGGTCAAGAAGCAGATGGAAAAGAGCCAGCGCGACTACTACCTGAATGAGCAGGTCAAGGCCATTCAGAAGGAATTGGGCGAGGGCGAAGAGGGCGCCGACATCGAGGAGCTCGAGAAGAAGATCATCGCTGCCGGCATGCCGAAAGAGGCGCGCAAGAAGGCCGACGCCGAGCTCAAGAAGCTCAAGCTGATGTCGCCGATGTCGGCCGAAGCCACGGTCGTGCGCAACTACATCGACACCCTGGTCAATCTTCCCTGGAAGAAAAAGAGCAAGATCAACAACTCGCTGGACAACGCCGAGCGGGTGCTGGATGACGACCACTATGGCCTGGAGAAGGTCAAGGAACGCATCCTGGAGTATCTCGCCGTGCAGCAGCGCGTGGACAAGGTCAAGGCGCCTATCCTGTGCCTGGTCGGCCCTCCGGGCGTGGGCAAGACCTCGCTGGGGCAATCGATCGCCAAGGCGACCAACCGCAAGTTCGTGCGCATGGCGCTGGGCGGTGTGCGCGACGAGGCCGAGATCCGTGGCCACCGTCGCACCTACATCGGCTCGATGCCGGGCAAGATCCTGCAGAACATGTCCAAGGTGGCCGTGCGCAACCCGTTGTTCCTGCTCGACGAGATCGACAAGCTGGGCATGGACTTCCGTGGCGACCCTTCGTCGGCGCTGCTCGAGGTGCTGGATCCGGAACAGAATCACACCTTCCAGGATCATTACATCGAGGTCGATTTCGATCTGTCGGATGTGATGTTCGTGGCGACCAGCAATACGCTGAACATCCCGCCGGCGCTGCTGGATCGCATGGAGGTCATCCGTCTGTCGGGTTACACCGAAGACGAGAAGATCAGCATTGCGCGCGACCACCTGCTGCCCAAGCTGATGAAGAACAACGGCCTGAAGGAAGGCGAGCTGGCGGTTGACGAAAGCGCGCTGCGTGACATCGTGCGCTACTACACCCGCGAAGCGGGCGTGCGCTCGCTGGAACGCGAAGTGGGCAAGATCTGCCGCAAGGTGGTCAAGCAATTGCTGACCGCCAAGGGCGATGCCGAGCGTCCCGTCAAGGTCAATGCCGAGAACCTGGACAGCTATCTGGGGGTGCGTCGTTATACCTTCGGCATGGCGGAAAAGGAAAATCAGATCGGTCAGGTGACCGGCTTGGCCTGGACCGAGGTGGGCGGCGATCTGTTGACCATCGAAGTGGCGGACATGCCGGGCAAGGGCAACATCCAGCGCACCGGTTCGCTGGGCGACGTGATGAAGGAGTCGGTCGAAGCGGCGCGCACGGTCGTGCGTTCGCGGGCCCGTCGCCTGGGCTTTGCCGACAGCGTGTTCGAAAAGCACGACATGCACGTGCACGTGCCGGAAGGCGCCACGCCCAAGGACGGTCCGTCGGCAGGGATTGCCATCACCACTGCCATGGTTTCGGCGTTGTCGCGTATTCCGGTGCGCGCCGATGTCGCCATGACCGGCGAGATCACCCTGCGCGGCGAAGTGCTGCCGATCGGCGGCTTGAAGGAAAAGCTGCTGGCAGCGCATCGCGGTGGCATCAAGACTGTCCTGATCCCGGAAGAGAACGTCAAGGATCTCGCCGAGATTCCGGATAACGTCAAGAACTGTCTGGAGATCGTGCCGGTGCGCTGGATCGACAAGGTGCTCGAGGTCGCGCTGGAGCGTCTGCCGGAGGCCCTGTCGGAAGACGAGCCGGTCAAGGAGCCGCTGGTGGCCAAGCCCGTCGAGTCGGGCGACCCGGTCATCAAGCATTAAGCCCGAGCGCGATATACCAACCCGCCATGCGCAAGCGTGGCGGGTTTTTTATCGCCTTTTTAATGCCGCTGTGTGTGCCTGACCCTAGCCAGCCTCGCCCTGCAGGCCGGATTGGCGCAGCACGGTCCTGGCCAGCAGCCTGAGGGTGGCGGCGCAGGCATTGGCTGCCGGCGAGAGCACCGCCTCGCGCGCATAGGCCAGGCCCAGGTCCATGGAGGGCACGGCCGCTGACATGGCGCTGCGGTGGATGCGTCCGCCATCATGCGACCACGGACGAAAGACCAGATCCGAGAGGATCGTCACGCCCACGTTCTGCGCCACCAGGCTGCGGACGGCCTCGATGGACTTGCTGCGGAACACCACCTTGGGAGTCAGTCCGGCCGCGCTCCAGTAGCGGTGGACGGTTTCCACATGCTCGTCCATATCCAGCAGGACGAAGGGGAGTTCGGCGATCTCTTCCAAGGTCACGTCCTTGCGTCCGGCCAGGGGATGATCCAGCGCGGTCCACAGACGGCGTTCGGATTGCAGGAGATTCTCGCGATGAATGTCGGGTGCGGGCGAGAGGTTGGACACCAGCACCACGGCCAGATCAAAGGCCCGGGTACGCAATCCTTGCTCGATCTCCAGGCGGTCCAGTTCGACAGGCTCGAACTCGACTTTGGGGAGCTGGCTGCGCAGCGCGGCAATGATCTTGGGCAGCAGGTATTCCGACACGGTATCGGTAATGGCGATGCGCAGCGATCCTTCCACCGGCGATACGGAACTTTTGGTTTCCTCGATTGCGCTGTCCAGCGAATGGAGGATGTGTTGCGCGTGACGTAGAAAACCCTCGCCCTGCACAGTCAGTCGAAGTCCGCCGGCATGGCGGGTGAACAGCGCCACGTTCAGCGCTGATTCGAGATTCTTCAGTGAGGAGGTCAGCGAGGGCTGGCTGACATAACAGCGTTGCGCGGCGCGCGATACCTGGCCTGTCTGGGCGGCCGCGACGAAGTGCTGCAATTGCTTGATGGTCACTGTCATATGTCGGGCCTATATTGGTTTATAGATTTAAAGAATTATAAATAATCCAAAGGGATCGATAGCATCTAATCCCTCTCGCTTTCGCCGAGAGGGCAGGAACGGCAACAGTTCCGGACATTGGAGACAAACCATGCTTTCGTCATCAAAAATACCTACGGAGTCCTCGCGCTCGGCGGCTTGCCCGGCCGAGGACGCCGCCTCTGCGGGCTTGTTGAGCCGCCTGGGCTTGCGCTTTACCGCCTGGGCCGAGCGCTGGTTCCCGGATGCCTTTGTCTTTGCCGCGATTGCGGTCGTGGCGGTGGCATTGGCCGCCATGCTCAACGGAGCCAGCCCGCGCGCCGTGGCGCAGTCTTTTGGCGACGGGTTCTGGAGCCTGATCGTTTTCACCATGCAGATGGCGCTGGTGGCGGTCGGTGGGTATGTGGTGGCGACCTCGGCGCCGGCGGATCGCCTGATCCGGCGGCTGGCAGCCATCCCGGTGTCGGGCCGCCAGGCCGTGGCCTATGTGGCCACGGTGAGCATGATTCTGTCGATGTTCAACTGGGGTGTGTCGCTGATCTTCAGTGCCCTCTATGCGCGCGCTCTGGCGCGGCGCACCGAGTTGCGCATGGATTACCGCGCCGCTGGCGCTGCGGCCTACCTGGGCATGGGTGCGACCTGGGCCCTGGGCCTGAGTTCATCGGCTGCGCAGTTGCAGGCCAATCCGGGCAGCCTGCCCAAGAGCATTCTCGATATTACCGGCGTGATTCCTTTCGGGCAGACCATTTTCCTGTGGCAATCGCTGGTGATGGCCCTGGTGTTGATGATCGTGTCGGTGGCGGTGGCGATGTGGTCGGCCCCGTCTGCCGGCAATGCCGTCACCGCCCAGGATCTGGGTGTGGACCTGGCCGACGAACGGCCCGCGTTGCAAGCCAGCGACAAGCATCGGCCCGGTGAGTGGTTCGAGCGCAGCCCCTTGCTGACCCTTTTGCTGTGCGCCCTGGGTTTCGGTTGGCTGGCGCAGGAGTTCATGGCCAAAAGCCCATTGGTGGCGATCTCGGGCCTCAATACCTACAACCTGTTGTTCCTGATGCTGGGCATGCTGTTGCACTGGCGTCCGCGCAGTTTTCTGGATGCCGTGACCCGCGCCGTGCCGTCCACGGCCGGCGTGATCATCCAGTTTCCGCTGTATGGCGCCATCGCGGCCATGCTGACGGCGGCGAAGGGCTATGGCGGGGTGACGCTTTCGGATCGCATCGCCCATGTATTCGTGAGCATTTCCAATACTGATACCTTTGCCGTGGTCATGGGGGCGTATTCCGCCGTGCTGGGCTTTTTCATTCCCTCCGGCGGGGGCAAGTGGATCATCGAGGCGCCCTACGTGATGCAGGCGGCCAACGAGTTGCAGGTGCATCTGGGCTGGGCGGTGCAGGTCTACAACGCCGCCGAGGCGTTGCCCAATCTGATCAATCCGTTCTGGATGCTGCCTTTGCTGGGGGTGCTGGCGCTCAAGGCACGTGACATCGTCGGCTTTACGTTTCTGCAACTGCTGGTGCATACGCCGCTGGTGCTGTTTCTGCTGTGGTTCCTGGGTCGTACCCTGGAATACGTGCCGCCGGTGATGCCTTGAGCCTTGCACGAGACCGGGTATGACGGAGTTCAAGCAGGGCTTCTGCACGCTGTGTCGTTCGCGCTGCGGCACGATCAACGAGGTGCAGGACGACAGCCTGGTGGCGGTGCGACCCGACCCCTCGCACCCGACCGGCCAGGCCATGTGCATGAAGGGCAAGTCTGCGCCGGAGCTGGTGCACAGCCCGCATCGGGTGCTGTATCCGATGCGGCGCACGCGTCCCAAGGGGGACCCGGATCCTGGCTGGGTGCGGATCAGTTGGGAGGAGGCCCTGGGGGAGACCGCCCGGCGCCTGGGCGCCATCCGCGCCGAAAGCGGCCCGGAGGGCGTGGTATTTGCCGTGACGACGCCCAGCGGTACGCCGCTGAGCGACAGCATCGACTGGATCGAGCGTTTCGTGCGGCTCTTTGGCAGCCCCAATATCTGCTACGCCACCGAGATCTGCAATTGGCACAAGGATTTCGCCCATGCCTTCACCTTTGGTTGCGGGATGCCGCCGGCCGACTATGCCGAGGCTGAGCTGATCGTCCTTTGGGGGCATAACCCGGCCAATACCTGGCTGGCCCAGGCCAATGCCCTGAGCCAGGGGCGTGCGCGCGGGGCGCGCATGATCGTGGTCGATCCGCGGCCGACGGCCCTGGCCCGGCAGGCCGACGTCTGGCTGCCGGTGCGCCCAGGCACCGACGCCGCGCTGGCGCTCGGTTTGATGCATCTGCTGATCACGCAGGCGCGCTATGACACGGCCTTTGTGCACGATTGGACCAATGCCCCGTTGCTTGTGCGCGCCGATAGCGGCGATTTTCTGTGCGAACGCGAATTGTGGCCGCAGGCGCAGCATGATCGCTTCGTGGTGTGGGACGACACCCTTCAGGCGGCGGTGCCGTATGACACGCGGCAGGCCGCAGCCGATCAGGGGGGAGGGTTCCGGCTGCGTGGCGAGTTTCGCCTCATGACAGAGAGCGGGGCAGCGCTGATCTGTCATCCGGTTTTCGAGCTGCTGGCCCGCGCCTGTGCCGATTATCCGCCCGAGACGGTGGCGCACATCACAGGCGTGCCGCCGCAGGTCTTGCGCCAGGCCGCCGATCTGTTCGGGTCCTTGCGCCGCATTGCCTATCACGCCTGGACGGGGATTGGTCAGCATACCAACGCCACCCAGTCGGAACGCGCGGTAGCCACCTTGTACGCCTTGTGCGGCAGCTTCGACCGCATCGGGGGAAACCGGGTGCGCCTCGGTCCGCCGGTCAATGCGGTCAATAGCCTGGCGTTGTTGCCGCGCAGCCAGCGTGACAAGGCGCTCGGCCTGCAGGCCCGTCCGATCGGCCCGGCGGCCCACGGATGGGTCACGGCGGCCGACACGTATCGCGCCATTCTGCACGGGCAACCCTACCGGGTGCGCGCCATGATGGCCTTCGGTACAAATCTGCCGGTGTCCCAGGGCGATACGGCCGAGGCGCAGCAGGCCTTGGAGCAACTGGAGTTCCATGTCCATCTGGACCTCTTCGAGACCCCCGCGGCGAAGTATGCGGACATCCTGCTGCCGGCCAATACTCCCTGGGAGCGTGAAGGCCTGCGGGTCGGCTTCGAGATCAATGATCGCGCCGCTGGCTGGGTGCAATTGCGCCAGCGCATGGTGACGCCGCGCGGCGAGTCGCGTTCGGATAATGAGGTGCTGTTTGACCTGGCCGTGCGCCTGGGCATGGGAGAGCAGTTTTTCCACGGCAGCCTGGAGGCCGGCTGGAATCACATGCTCGCGCCGCTGGGGCTGGATGTGGCCCGGCTGCGCCAGCATCCGGAAGGCCTGGCTTGCCCCGTCGATGCGGCCGAGCGGAAATTTGCCCGCGCCGACGATGGGGGTGTGCACGGCTTCGATACGCCGACCCGGCGCGTCGAGATCTATTCCGAACGCCTGCTGCAGCATGGCCAGCCTGCGCTGCCGACTTTTGTCGAACCGGCGGATTCTCCGCGCGACCCCCGCGCCACGCGCCAGGGCCGCTTCCCCTACGTGCTCAGCTCGGCCAAGAACGGCTTCTATTGCCACAGCCAGCATCGCAGCCTGGTATCCCTGCGCAAGCGCGCGCCGGATCCGGTGGTGGAATTAAGCCCGGCGCTGGCCAATGCCAAGGGCATTCTGGAGGGAGACTGGGTGCGGTTGCGCACCCGCGTGGGCGCGGCCCGTTTCGTGGCCCGCCTGACCCCGCAGCTGGCCGATGACGTGCTGGTCGCCGAGTTCGGCTGGTGGCAGGGTTGCAGCGAGCTGGACCGCGAAGCACTGACGCTGCAGGGGGCGGGCGGCAGCAACTTCAACGCGCTCATCTCGGCCGATCGCTGTGATCCGGTCAGTGGCTCGGTGCCGCATCGCTCTTTTCTTTGCAATGTCGACCTGGATCCGGCAACTGAATTGCGTCAGCGCCGCTGGCAGGGCTACCGGGCATTTCGCGTCAGCGCTTTGCGCGAGGAGGCCGAGGGGGTGCTGGGCATTCACTTCGAGCCGCTCGAGGAAACGGCATTGCCCGACTACCGGCCCGGCCAGCATATCGAGTTGCGCCTGGAGCAGGGCGAGGGCGGGTCGCTGTCGCGCGCCTACTCCCTGACCGGAGCGGCCGAGGTGGCCGGGCGGCGCGGTTACAGCATCGCAGTGCGCCATCAACGCGGGCGGGACGCCGATGGCATGCCCTTCGAGGGGCGCATGTCGGGCGCCTTGCACCGTTGTCTGAAGGTGGGCGATCGCGTCATGCTGCGCGCTCCGTCCGGGGGGTGGGTGGTGCCGCGCCGCTCGCCGCAACCGCTGTGCCTGATCGCCGGGGGGATAGGCATCACGCCGTTCGTCAGTTTGCTGGAGTCCCTGCCTGACGACGCCGAGGGCCCGGAAATCTGGTTGTACTACGCCAATCAGAACAGCCGCACGCATGCCTTTCGCGCCCGCATCGCTCAGCACCGCGCCCGCCTGCCGCACCTGCACGTACGGGATTTCTATACCTCGCCGTTGCCCGGGGACAGGCCGGGAATCGATTTCGACGATAGCCGTTATATCGACGCCAGCGTGATCGATGACGTTCTGATCGCGCAGCGCGCACGGTTCTATATGTGCGGCCCGCCGGCCATGATGGATGCCGTGAGTGCAGGGTTGCGCGCGCGTGGCGTACCTCGTTTCGACATCTTCTCCGAAGTGTTCCGTTCGCCGCCGCCGCCTGTGGCTGGTGGTGATCAGCGTTTTTCCGTGCGCTTCGCCCGATCACGCAAGGAGGCGGCGATATGGACGCCAGGCGAGGGCACGTTGCTGACTTTCGCCGAATCGCTGGGCGTGCAGATGGCGGCCGGCTGTCGTGTCGGCCAGTGCGAAAGCTGTGCGGTGCAGTTGCTGGCGGGCAAGGTGCGCCACCTGCATGGCGGCGAGCCGGAAGACCCCGCTGATTGCCTGGCTTGCCAGGCAGTGCCGACCGACGACATCGTCATCGACGCCTGAGCGTCTTCTCTTTCTTCCGTCTTTACGAGGTGGCCGACGCCATGAAGTTCATCGATACCGAAAACACCCGCCGCGCCCTGGCTTTCGAGCGCCTGATTCCCGCCCTCAAGGAGATGTTCGTGGCCGGTTGCGAGGTGCCCCTGCGACATACGCATACCCTGCACCCGCCGGGAGCGCCATCGCCGCGCACCGTCCTGATCATGCCGGCCTGGCAGCCCGATCGTTATCTGGGCATCAAGACCGTCAATATCTTTCCGGAGAACGGGCAGCGTGGCCTGCCCGGGTTGTACTCGACCTATCTGTTGTACGACGGTGCGACCGGCGAGCCTCTGGCTCAGATCGATGGCAATGAGATCACCTCGCGTCGCACGGCGGCAGCCTCGGCGCTGGCGGCGTCCTATCTGGCCCCGGAGGCGGCCTGCCGGTTGCTGGTGCTCGGCTGCGGCCGGGTCGGCAGCCTGATCCCCGAGGCCTATCGGGTGGTGCGCCCCATCGAGCACGTGAGCGTCTGGGATCGCAATCCGCAGGCCGCGCATGCCATGGCCGAGCGCGTGCGCCGGCAGGGCATGCGAGCCGAAGTGGTCGGGGATCTGGCTCGGGCGGCCGGTCAGGCCGACATCGTCAGCTGCGCCACGCTGGCCAGCGCGCCCGTGCTGCAGGGGGCGTGGCTGGCGCCGCACGCGCATCTGGATCTGATCGGCAGCTTCACGCCGCAGATGCGCGAGGCCGATGATGCCTGCTTTGCCGGGGCAAGGCTGTATGTCGATACCCAGGAGGCATTGCAGAAAAGCGGGGAATTGCTGGGGCCTATGTCGCGCGGCATATTTCGGGCCGAAGACGTGGCGGGGGATCTGGCGGGCCTGGCAAGCGGACGGGTGAGGGGGCGGCAGCCCGGCGAAGGGCGTACGGTATTCAAGGCGGTGGGAACGGCGCTGGAGGATCTGGCCAGCGCCATTCTGGTGTACGAGGGTTGAGGCGCAGGCAGCGCCCCGTTCTCAGTGCAGGGTCTGGGTGCGGATCAGGCCGACGGCGATGCCCTCGAGGGCGAACTCGTCAGCCGGCGTGACCACGATGGGTTTGAACTCGGGATTTTCCGGCAGCAGTTCGATCCGGCTGCCCTGGCGTTGCAGGCGCTTGACGGTGACATCGTCGCCCAGGCGGGCGACGACGATCTGGCCGTTGCGGGCTTCGGCCGTACGCTTGACGGCGAGCAGGTCGCCTTCGAGGATGCCGGCGTCGCGCATGCTCATGCCGCGAACCTTGAGCAGGTAATCGGGAGCCTGGGCGAACAGCCCGGGATCCACGCCGATCTCGCGTTCGATGTGTTCGGTGGCGAGAATGGGGCTGCCTGCAGCCACCCGTCCGACCAGTGGCAGTATCAGCTGCGACAGGGTGGCCAGGGGGCCGGCGCTGCCAGGAGCGGGGGCGCTGTCTTTGAGGCGGATGCCGCGCGAGGCGCCGGCGGTCAGTTCGATGGCCCCCTTGCGCGCCAGCGCCTTCAGGTGATCTTCGGCGGCATTGGGCGAGCGAAAGCCCAGCGCCTGCGCGATTTCCGCGCGCGTGGGCGGAAAGCCGGTGCGGGCGACGGTCTGCCGGATGAGGTCAAGAATTTCCTGCTGGCGTTCCGTGAGTTTGGTGGCCATGACGTGTCCCTATGATGGCCCGGGCTTGCACAAACCGCGGACTGTATGTATATACAGCGAGATTCTGGGGGACGTAGCAGAAAATTGCAAGCCTTGAACAGGGCAGGCCGATGCGGCCAGCCCTGAATGACCAAGCCCACGCGGCCTGAAGGCGGCGTGGGCTTGGCGGTGCAGGGGCCTTGCGGCGCCCGGCGCGGTTACTTCAGGACGGCGGCGATGGCGGCAGCGACCTTGTCGATGTTGCCGCTATTGAGGGCAGCCACGCAGATGCGGCCGCTGGAGACGGCATACACGCCATGCTCTTCGCGCAGGCGGTCGACCTGCTCGACGGTCAGGCCGGAGTACGAGAACATGCCGCGCTGACGCAGCACGAAGCTGAAGTCCTGGGCGGCGCCCTGGGCCTTGATCTTCTCGACCAGTTGCTGGCGCATCAGGCGGATGCGGTCGCGCATGGCGGCCAGTTCCTGCTTCCATTCGGCCATCAGTTCGGGCGTGTTCAGCACTGCAGCCACCACCGAGCCGCCATGGGTGGGCGGATTGGAGTAGTTGGTGCGGATGACGCGCTTGAGCTGGCTCAGCACGCGGCCGGCTTCTTCCTTGCTGCCGGCCACCACGGTCAGGGCGCCCACGCGCTCGCCGTACAGCGAGAAGGACTTCGAGAACGAGGAGCTGATGAACATGGTCATGTCCATGCTGGCGAACAGGCGCACCACGGCGGCGTCCTGCTCCAGGTCTTCACCGAAGCCCTGGTAGGCGATGTCCAGGAACGGCACCAGATTGCGGGCCTTGACGACCTCGGCGATCTGCTTCCATTGCTCGAACGTGGGGTCGACGCCGGTCGGGTTGTGGCAGCAGGCGTGCAGCACGACGACGGTCTGCTCCGGGGCGGCCTGCAGGGCAGCCAGCATGGCGTCGAAGTTCAGGCCGCGGGTGGAGGCGTCGTAGTAGGGATAGGTCTCGACGGTGAAGCCGGCGCGCTCGAACAGGGCGCGGTGGTTTTCCCAGCTCGGGTCGCTGATCATGACCTTGGACTGGGGCAGCAGCTGCTTGAGGAAGTCGGCGCCGATCTTGAGCGCGCCCGTGCCGCCCAGGGCCTGGGTGGTCAGGACGCGGCCTTCGGCGGCCAGGGTCGAGTCGGCGCCCAGCAGCAGGGTCTGCGCGCCCTTGTTGTAGGCGGCGATGCCTTCGATGGGCAGGTAGCCGCGGGCGGTGGCGGCATCCAGGCGGGCCTGTTCGGCCTTGCGGACGGCGCCGAGCAGCGGAATTCGGCCTTCGTCGTCGTAGTACACGCCCACGCCCAGATTCACCTTGTCGGTGCGGGTATCGGCATTGTATTGCTCGTTAAGACCAAGAATGGGGTCGCGCGGGGCGAGTTCGACGGAGGCGAAGAGGGTGCTCATGAGACTCAGGTTGAGTGGGTGGACGCAAGTTCGTGTGCTGTGGATAATGGTAGGTTTACCCTCGGACAAGTCTAGCATGACAGATCCCGGATACGTGGAATTTCCCGGTAGTCCGTTTCAGCTCTACCAGCCTTATCCGCCTGCCGGCGACCAGCCGGCAGCCATTGAGGCGCTGGCCGATGGCATTGCTGATGGGTTGATGTACCAGACGCTGTTGGGCGTGACCGGCTCGGGCAAGACCTACACCATGGCCAATGTGATCGCCCGCCTGGGGCGTCCGGCGCTGGTGCTGGCGCCCAACAAGACGCTGGCGGCCCAGCTGTATGCCGAAATGCGTGAGTTCTTCCCTCGCAATGCGGTCGAGTATTTCGTCTCTTATTACGATTACTACCAGCCCGAGGCCTATGTGCCGACCCGCGACCTTTTCATCGAAAAGGATTCGTCGGTCAACGAGCACATCGAGCAGATGCGTCTGTCGGCCACCAAAAGCCTGCTGGAGCGCCGCGACACGGTGATTGTGGGGACCGTGTCGTGCATCTACGGTATTGGCAATCCGGGCGATTACCATGCCATGGTGCTGATCCTGCGCACGGGCGACCGCATTTCGCGGCGCGAGGTGCTGGCGCACCTGGTGGCGATGCAATACACCCGCAACGATGCCGATTTCACGCGCGGGGTATTCCGGGTGCGCGGCGAAACCATCGATATCTTTCCGGCGGAAAGTCCCGAGCTGGCCTTGCGACTGACCCTGTTCGATGACGAGGTCGAGACGCTGGAGCTGTTCGATCCGCTGACCGGCAAGGTGCGCCAGAAGCTGCCGCGCTTTACGGTCTATCCGGGCTCGCACTACGTCACGCCGCGCGAAACGGTGCTGCGCGCCATCGAAACCATCAAGGAAGAGCTGCGCGAGCGGCTGGCCTTCTTCACCCAGAGTCATCAGCTGGTGGAGGCCCAGCGCCTGGAGCAGCGCACCCGCTTCGATCTGGAGATGCTGCAGGAGCTGGGCTTTTGCAAAGGGATCGAAAACTATTCGCGGCACCTCTCTGGGGCCGCTGCGGGCGAGCCGCCGCCCACGCTGATCGACTACCTGCCGGCCGATGCCCTGATGTTCATCGACGAAAGTCACGTGACCATGGGCCAGCTGGGCGGCATGTATCGGGGCGACCGGGCGCGCAAAGAGACGCTGGTGCAGTACGGCTTTCGTCTGCCCTCGGCGCTGGACAACCGGCCTTTGCGGCTGGAAGAGTTCGAGGCGCGCATGCGCCAGTGCGTGTTCGTCTCGGCCACGCCGGCCGATTATGAACGCCAGCATGCCGACAACGTGGTGGAGCAGGTGGTCCGCCCGACCGGTCTGGTCGACCCGCAGGTCGAGGTGCGCCCGGCCCATACCCAGGTCGATGATCTGCTGGGCGAGATCCGCTTGCGGGTGGGCCAGCAGGAGCGGGTGCTGGTGACCACACTGACCAAGCGCATGTCCGAGGACCTGACCGACTATCTCAGCGAGCACGGTGTGCGGGTGCGCTACCTGCACTCGGATATCGACACGGTCGAGCGGGTCGAAATCATCCGCGACCTGCGGCTGGGGACGTTTGACGTGCTGGTGGGCATCAACCTGCTGCGCGAAGGGTTGGACATCCCCGAGGTGTCGCTGGTGGCCATCCTGGATGCCGACAAGGAAGGTTTCCTGCGCTCTGAGCGCAGTCTGATCCAGACCATCGGGCGCGCCGCGCGCAACCTGAATGGTCACGCCATCCTGTATGCCGACCGCATCACCGATTCGATGCGTCGCGCCATGGATGAAACCGAGCGCCGGCGCAACAAGCAGTTGCAGCACAACCTGGATCATGGCATTACGGCGCGCGGCGTGAACAAGGCAGTGCGTGAATTGATCGACGGCGTGATGGCGCCGGCGGGCTCCAATGATGCATTGCAGCAGGCGGTGCCCGCCGAGGCGCTGCTCGACGAGAAGGCGCTGGCGCGTGAAATCAAGCGCCTGGAAAAACTCATGATGGATCATGCCCGGAACCTGGAGTTCGAGCAGGCGGCGGCGGCTCGCGATGCGCTGACCGCATTAAAGAATCGTGTGTTGCTGGATGGCGCGGTGTGATTTTCGGGGGCCCGTGCGCGGCATGCGCCGGGCCGTTGTATGAATATTTCTGAGTGCGTCAAGAGTGCATTTAGAAATTATCCGGAAAGACGTTTAAAAACATCAGGACTGACTTTTACATATTAACGCAAGCTATTGAATTGAAAGAAAAATTCAATGCATTCGGTGGCTCCCGAATGAGCCACAATATTGCAAAAAATGCTTGCTATATTCCGGGTTTTCCCGCACACTCCCTCCCCATGATGACCAAGGTACTTTTCGTTTGCATGGGCAATATCTGCCGCTCGCCGAGCGCAGAGGGGGTCTTTCGCCATCTGGTAAGCGACGCCGGTTTAAGTGATGTCGTGGCGACCGATTCGGCCGGCACGCATGCTTTCCATATCGGCGAAGCGCCGGACGCGCGGGCTGTTGCCGCCGCTCGTAAGCGCGGTTACGACATCAGTCAATGCCAGGCTCGCCAGGTCACGGCCGAAGATTTTCGCGACTATGACCTGATTCTGGCCATGGATTGGGACAATCTTTCTGCATTGCAGCAACAATGCCCCAAGGCGTATCAGCACAAGCTGATGCTGCTGATGCGTTTCGCCAATGACTTCGAGGAAGCCACCGTGCCTGACCCCTATTACGGCGGTTCGGAAGGCTTCGGCAAGGTGCTCGACTATCTCGAGGACGCCTGTCAGGGCGTGATGGAGCTGGTGCGCAAGCGCGCCACCCAGTACCAGGCCGCCTGATCTCCCCTGTGGTTTGCGGGCGCCGCCAGGCGTCCTGTCGAAACCGCGCCCCGGCGCGGTTTTTTTGAACCGAGATACTTAGCGATTTACTCGGGAATTTGCTATACTTGAGGTAATTACTCAAGTATTAGGCCGGGATGGCTTCCTGCATTGAATAGGTCGATCCCGGGATCCCAACGGATTTACAGGAAACCTCACGATGCGGCTAACAACCAAAGGGCGTTTCGCCGTGACGGCCATGATCGATCTGGCCATGCGCCAGCACAGCGGCCCGGTCACCCTGGCGGCAATCAGTCAGCGGCAGAACATCTCCCTCTCCTATCTGGAACAGCTGTTCGGCAAGCTGCGCCGCCACGAACTCGTGGACAGCGTGCGCGGCCCCGGCGGCGGCTATTCCCTGGCGCGCCTGGCGCGCAACGTCACCGTCGCTGACATCATCTTTGCGGTCGACGAGCCGCTCGATGCCACCAGCTGCGGCGGCAAACGGGATTGCACCAGCGGCAAGGACGGCAAGTCCGGCAAGTGCATGACCCATGAACTGTGGTCGACGCTGAACCGCAAAATGGTGGACTACCTGGATTCGGTTTCCCTGCAGGACCTGGTGGATCAACAGCGCGTACGCCAACTGCAGGAAGCCAGCAATCAGAATCAAAGCTGTTCGGTGCGCGTCAATCGCGCCGGCTCCGGCACCAGTGCCGCTGCGGCCGGTGCGCCCCTGGTCAATGCCGCGGCCGCCGTCTAAGAAGTCTCAGGAATCGTAATCATGAACAACCGTCCCATCTACCTGGATTACTCCGCCACCACGCCGGTTGACCCGCGAGTGGTCGAGAAGATGATCCCCTGGCTTTACGACAATTTCGGCAACCCCGCTTCGCGCAGCCATGGCTATGGTTGGGAGGCCGAAGAGGCCGTCGAGAACGCGCGCGCCGAAGTGGCCCGCCTGGTCAATGCCGATCCGCGCGAGATCATCTGGACTTCCGGTGCCACCGAGTCCGATAACCTTGCCATCAAGGGCGCGGCCAATTTCTACGCCGAGCGCGGCAAGCACATCATCACCGTCAAGACCGAGCACAAGGCGGTGCTGGACACCTGTCGCGAGCTGGAGCGCCAGGGCTTCGAGGTGACCTACCTGGACGTCAAGGAAGACGGCCTGCTGGACCTGGAGGTCTTCAAGGCCGCGCTGCGCCCGGATACCGTGGTGGCCTCGGTGATGATGGTCAACAACGAGATCGGCGTCATCCAGGACATCGAGGCCCTGGGCGAGATCTGCCGCGAAAAGGGCGTGATCTTCCATGTCGACGCCGCCCAGGCGACCGGCAAGGTCGAGATCGACCTGCAGAAGCTCAAGGTCGACCTGATGTCCTTCTCGGGCCACAAGAGCTATGCGCCCAAGGGTATCGGTGCCTTGTATGTGCGCCGCAAGCCGCGCGTGCGCATCGAGGCGCAGATGCACGGTGGCGGCCACGAGCGCGGTTTCCGCTCGGGCACGCTGGCGCCGCACCAGATCGTGGGCATGGGCGAGGCTTTCCGCCTGGCCCGCGAAGAAATGGGCACCGAGAACGAACGCATCCGCATGCTGCGCGACCGCCTGCTGGCGGGTCTGTCGCAGATCGATGAGGTGTATGTGAACGGCAGCATGGAACACCGTGTGCCGCACAACCTGAACATCAGTTTCAACTATGTCGAGGGCGAGTCCCTGATCATGGCGATCAAGGAACTGGCTGTCTCCAGCGGTTCGGCCTGCACCTCGGCCAGCCTGGAGCCCTCCTATGTGTTGCGCGCTCTGGGGCGCAACGACGAGTTGGCGCACAGCTCGATCCGCTTCACCCTGGGCCGTTTCACCACGGAACAGGAGATCGACTTCACGATCGATCTCATCAAGAGCCGCGTTGGCAAGCTGCGCGATATGTCGCCGCTGTGGGAAATGGCTCAAGAAGGTATCGATCTGAACTCCGTGCAATGGGCCGCTCACTGAGCCCGGCACGCTAAAGGAATACGTGGAGAATCATCATGGCTTACAGCGATAAGGTCCTGGACCACTACGAAAACCCCCGCAACGTCGGCTCCTTCGAGAAGGGCGACGACTCCGTCGGCACCGGCATGGTCGGCGCGCCGGCCTGTGGCGACGTCATGAAGCTGCAGATCAAGGTCAATGAGTCGGGTGTCATCGAAGACGCGCGCTTCAAGACCTACGGCTGCGGCTCGGCCATCGCCTCCAGCTCGCTGGTGACCGAATGGGTCAAGGGCAAGACGCTGGATCAGGCGCTGGCCATCCGCAATACGCAGATCGCCGAGGAACTGGCGCTGCCGCCGGTCAAGATCCACTGCTCGATTCTGGCTGAAGATGCCATCAAGGCTGCCGTGCAGGACTACAAGGTCAAGCACGGTGAGGCCGAGGCTGTCGCGGCAGACTGATATGGGCGTCACCCTGACCCAACAGGCGGCCAACCATGTCAGCCGCTATCTGCAGAAACGTGGCAAGGGTGTCGGGCTGCGCCTGGGCGTTCGTACGACCGGGTGCTCGGGCATGGCCTACAAGCTCGAGTATGTCGATGAAGCGCAAGCCGAGGATCAGGTGTTCGAGAGTTTCGGCGTCAAGGTCTTCATCGACCCCAAGAGCCTGGCCTATCTGGATGGCACAGAACTCGATTACGCCCGCGAGGGCCTGAACGAGGGCTTCAAGTTCCGCAACCCCAACGAGAAGGCGAGCTGCGGCTGCGGCGAGTCGTTTACGGTGTAACTTTTGGCTGGCGACAATCACTTCAGTCTGTTCGGGCTGCCGGCCCGCTTCGCCCTCGATGACGCTGCGCTGGAGGCCGCCTGGCGCGACGTCGCGGCCCGCGTGCATCCGGATCGTTTTGCCACGGCCTCGGCCGTGGAGCGCCGGGTAGCCATGCAATGGGCTGCCCGCGCCAACGAGGCCTATCGGGTGTTGCGCGACCCCATGCAGCGTGCCCGTTACCTGTGCGAACAGGCAGGCGTCGATCTGCAGACCGAGAGCAATACCTCCATGGATGGCGCCTTCCTGATGCAGCAGATGGAATGGCGCGAATTGCTGGATGATGCCCGCCAGGACGCCCAGGCGCGCGAACGCCTGGATGCCGAACTGCAGGCTGCGCGTCAGGCCATGCGGCAACAGCTGGTCGGTCTGATCGACGAGCGTCAGGATCATGTCGCCGCCGCACGCAAGGTGCGTGAGTGGATGTTCATCGAGAAACTGGCCCAGGAACTGGCTGCCATCCAACCTTAGCGGCCGGTGTGTGCCGGCTGCGCCTTCAGCGACAAAGAGATAAATGGCTTTATTGCAGATTTCCGAACCTGGCGATTCGCCTGCGCCGCATCAGCGCCGTCTGGCGGTCGGGATCGACCTGGGGACGACCAATTCGCTGGTGGCCGCGGTGCGCAGCAGCGTGCCGGAGGTCCTGCGCGATGATCAGGGGCAGGTGTTGCTGCCCTCGGCGGTGCGCTACCTGGAAGACGGCGGCGTGGCCATCGGCCAGGCCGCCTTGCCGCATCAGGCCAGCGACCCGCATAACACTATCGTGTCGGTCAAGCGTTTCATGGGCCGTACGGCCGAGGATGCTCGTGCAGCCGGCGCGCCCTACGAATTCATCGATGCACCCGGCATGTTGCGCCTGCGCACCCGCCAGGGCGACCTGAGCCCGGTCGAGGTCTCGGCCCAGATCCTGGCCAAGCTGCGTCAGCGCGCCGAAGATGTGCTGGGCGATGACCTGGTCGGCGCCGTGATCACCGTGCCGGCCTATTTCGATGACGCGCAACGCCAGGCCACGCGCGACGCCGCGCGTCTGGCTGGCCTGAATGTACTGCGCCTGCTCAATGAGCCGACTGCCGCGGCTATTGCCTACGGCCTGGATCATGCCGCCGAAGGCGTCTACGCAGTCTACGATCTGGGTGGCGGTACTTTCGATATCTCCATCCTGCGCCTGAGCAAGGGCGTCTTCGAGGTGATTGCCACCGGCGGTGACACGGTGCTGGGCGGGGATGATTTCGATCATGCCATCGTGGCCGATCTGGTGGTTTCGCAGGCTATTGCGCCGCAGTCCGCTTCGGGCCAGCGGGCCTTGCTGGTGGCAGCCCGCCAGGCGCGTGAAGCGTTGACCGATCAACCCCAGGCCGAGTTCACGGTGGCGCTGGATGAAGGCCGTCAGCTGCAGGCCACGCTGACCCGCAGCCATTTCGAGACTCTGGCTCGTCCTTTGCTGATGCGTACGCTGGAAGCGGCGCGACGCGCTCTGCGCGATGCCGATCTGACGCCGGCCGAGGTCAAGGGCGTGGTCATGGTGGGCGGTGCGACCCGCATGCCAGTGGTGCGCGAGGCGGTCGGCGCCTTTTTCAACGCCACGCCGCTCACCGACCTGGACCCGGATCAGGTGGTGGCGCTGGGCGCTGCCCTGCAGGCCAATCTGCTGGCAGGCAATCGCGCGCCGGGCGAGGACTGGCTGCTGCTGGATGTCACGCCATTGTCGCTGGGCCTGGAAACCATGGGCGGGCTGGTCGAGCGGGTCATTCCGCGCAACAGCACGATTCCGGTGGCCCGCGCGCAGGAGTTCACCACCTTCAAGGACGGCCAGACGGCCATGAGCGTGCACGTCGTGCAAGGCGAGCGCGATCTCGTGGCCGATTGCCGGTCGCTGGCGCGCTTCGAGTTGCGCGGCATTCCTCCGATGGTGGCTGGCGCGGCGCGCATTCGCGTGACCTTCCAGGTCGACGCCGATGGCCTGCTGAGCGTGACGGCGCGCGAACAGAGCACCGGCGTGGAGGCGGCCGTGACAGTCAAGCCTTCCTATGGCCTGTCCGATGATGAAATCACCCGCATGCTGTCCGACAGCGTGTCGCACGCCGACGACGATGCGCGCGCGCGCATGCTGCGCGAGCAGCAGGTCGAGGCCCGCCAGCTGGTGGAGTCGGTGACGGCAGCCCTGGCTGCCGATGGCGATCTGCTGCAGGCCGACGAACGCGCCCGCATCGATGCCGCCCTGCAGACGGCCAGCGACGCGCGCGAGGCCAGCGATGTGGATGCCGTGCGCCAGGCGGTGCAGGCGCTTTCGGACGTGACCGAAGACTTTGCCGCCCGCCGCATGGACCGCAACATCCGCCGCGCGCTGGCTGGCCGTACCCTGGACGAACTCGCTTAACCCGATCTCATGCCCAAACTGACTGTATTGCCTCATCCCGATATCTGCCCGGACGGCGCGGTGATCGACGATGCCCCCAGTGGCGTCTCGATCTGCCGGGTGCTGCTGGACAACCACATCGATATCGAACATGCCTGCGAGCTTTCCTGTGCCTGCACGACGTGCCACGTGGTGGTTCGCCAGGGTTATGCCTCGCTGGAAGAGCCCAGCGAAACCGAGGAAGACCTGCTCGACAAGGCCTGGGGCCTGACCTCCGTCTCGCGGCTGTCCTGCCAGGCCATGATCGCCGATGCCGATCTGACCGTCGAGATTCCGAAGTACACGATCAACCACGCCAAGGAGGACCACTGACATGAAGTGGGTCGATACCTATGAAATTGCCGAGGCGCTGATCGAGGCCCATCCGGACGTCGATCCCAGGCAGGTCCGTTTCACGCAGTTGCGTGACTGGGTGCTGGCGCTACCCGGCTTCGACGATGATCCCGCCCGCTGCGGCGAGCGGATCCTGGAAGCCATCCAGATGACCTGGATCGACGAGGCGGACTGAACCGTCGTCTTCCCGGCTGGCTCATTGCCAGTAAAACAGAGCCCCGCATGCGGGGCTCTGTGCATTTGCGCGCTGCGGGTGGGCTACATCCGGTATTGCGCCGTCAGCATGTAGGCGCGTGGCGGGCCGAAGAAATTCCGGTCGTAGCTGATGGATTGATAGTATTTGCGATCGGTGAGGTTGCTGAGATTGAGAGCCAGCGACAGGCGTTCGCTGACGTCATAGCCCAGGCGGGCATCCAGCAGGGCGTAGCCACCCTGGCTGCGGCCGTAGTAGCCGAACTCGGTCGAGCGGCTCTGCACGCTCAGGCCGCCACCGAGCGCCCAGCGATGCCATACGCCGGGCAGACGGTAGTTGGCCCAGATTCGGGCCAGGTGGCGAGGCACGCCGGCATTGGCTGAAATGTCGTAGCCAACCGAAGGAACGTCGTTGCCACGGTGGCGGGTCTGTGTGTAGGTATAGGAGGCTGACACCTGCAGGCCACGCACCAGTTCACCGCTGAGTTCCGCCTCGAAGCCCTGGCTGCGTACTTGGGCCGTGGAGCGATAGCAGGCGCCGCCGCAGCGCGCATCGGCAATATCCTGAGGAACCAGGCTGTCTTCGAAGGCGACCTTCTTCTGGTCGGTGCGGAAAATGGCAAAGGCGACGTCCAGCTGGCCGTCCATCAGGCTGCCCTTGAGGCCCAGTTCGTAGTTCTTTCCCGTCACCGGGCTCAGGAAATTGCCTTCGGCGTTGCGCTGACTCTGCGGACGGAAGATCTCGGCATAGTTCGCATAGGCCGACCAATGCGGGTTCAGGGTGTGGACCAGCCCGGCGAAGGGGGTGAATTGTGCGCTTTCTTTCGCGGTGGTGGCGGAGTAACCCCATATGCCGTTGGAAATATAGGTTTGCTTGAACCAGGAATAGCGCCCGCCCAGGATGAGCGTCAGGGGTTCGGCGATGGCGTAGCGAACGTTGGCGTACACGCCTTTCTTGTCCGAACGGTAGCCATCGTCCATGCGGTTGGCGGCGATGATTTCGTCGCTGTTGAGCGAGGCGGCCGTCACGCGCTGGCCTTCAGAGTGGCTGAGGTCTTCGACATTGCGCATCCAGCCCCAAAGGTCGCGACTGCGCTGGTGCGAGAAATTCCCGCCCAGCGTGAAGTCCAGACGCCGCCCGAGCAGCTCGGCATCGCCCGTCAGGTAGGCATCGGCGCCGAGATTGCGTGAATGCATATCGAAGGCATAGGCGTCTGCGCGCATGGTGCTGGGCGGGCCGAGGCGGCCGGTGCGCAGCAAGTACTTGATGTCATTGGCTTCGTCCACGCGGACGACGGCGGCCTTGAATTTCCATCCATTGGCAAGGCGATGGCTCAGGTCGGCGAACCAGGTGGTCTGGGTCTTGAAGGCATGGTTCCACTTCGCGCTCAGGTTCGTCGAACGCGGGTATTCGGGCATGGACCCGTCGGCGTATCCGGGCAGCCCCGACCAGTCGATCACCCCATAAGGCTTTTCGCGGCTGTAGCCCAGACCCAGCATGGTGTCCGGTCCCAGGTCGAGGTCGAACGCCGCATAGAGGGTGCGTTCGTTGTTGTCGAGATAATTCCGGAACGACCCTTCGGTGGTGTAGCGCGCGACCACACGCGCACGCAGCGAGCCATCGTCGTTCAGGGCCCCGCCGACATCGGCCTGTGCGCCGTAATGATCCCAGGAGCCTGCCCTGGTGGTGAAAATGGCCTGGAACTCCCGAGTCGGGCGCCGGCGCACCAGGTTCACGGATCCGGAAGGGTCGCCTGCGCCTTCGAACAAACCCTGCGGGCCACGCATGATCTCGACGCGATCATAGATGACGGTGTCGCTGTTGAACGCCGATCCGCGTGCGTATAGCTGACGCTCCAGTGGTACGCCATCGAACTGGTAGCTCTGGATGAAAAAGCCGCGCGAGTAGAAGTGTCCACCCGGTTCATTGGCCACCATCGAGACGCCGGGAGCCTTGTTGAGCGCCTCGCGGATGTCGGTGATGCCCTGGTCGTCCATGCGCTGGCGGGTGATCACGGAGACGGCCTGGGGAATGTCGCGCAAGGATTGTTCACCCTTGGATACGGTGACCACACTGGAGGCATAGGAGTCACTGCCTTCGGTCGTGGCCGGGTCTCGGCCAACCACAGCGATCGGGCCCAGTATGGCTACCTGCGACGGCATCCCGGCAGCAAGCAGGCGATACTGACCCGGTGCGTCCTGCTGTGCGTGCAGGCCGGTGCCGGCCAGAATCGCTGCCAGCGCCTCGGAGGGGGCATAGATGCCTTGCAGGCCTGTACTGTGTCTGCCTTGAGTCAGGCCGGGCGCACTGGCAAGCAGCACGCCGGATTGCGCCGCAAAGGCGGCCAACACCTCCTGCAGATCGCCGGGCGCAATGCGATAGCTTAGCGGGGCGGCCGCGCTCATGGGCGGCGTTCGGGCCTGGACGGGCAGCGACGCCGCCAGCAGGCCCAGCGCCAGACACAGCGAGGGCAGGGCGCGCGGCCCGGAAGAAAAGGCAGGGACAGGCATATCGGGTTCCTGGTTGCGATAAGGGAAAAAGACCGTGATGGGATCTCTTGTCCTCTTCATCGAACGACAGCCGAAAAAGCGGAACCGTTTGTCGCGGATCTACAGCGGCCCGATGTCCAGCCAGCCGGGCAGGCGATGTCGCAGCCGGATCGGCAGCACGGCTTGCAGGCGTTCCAGCGTGCCTTGCGGGTCGGTCAGCGCAAAGCTGCCGAAGACCGGCAGGCGGGCGACCTCTGGCGCCACGCGGATCACTCCCCGACGGTAGCGGCCGAGCTCCCGGATCAGCGATTCCAGCGGCATGTCGCGGGCAATGAGCAGGCCGCGTACGGTTTGTTCGTCATGAGGCGCGAGCGGGGCCAGGGGGCCGATGCCTTGCAGACCGACACGCGCTGCCCATCCTGCCGGGACTTCCCGGTTGGCGCCAGTTGGCGTGCGAGCCAGGACCGCGCCCTCGTAGACCGCCAGGTTGGTATCGTCCTGCCGCAAACGGACGGCAAAACGCGTGCCCAGAGCCTGCATCTGGCCGTGCGGTGTGTCGACCACAAAGGGGCGGGCAGGGTCGCCGGCAGTGGCGATCAGGATTTCGCCTTGCAGCAGCCGCAGGCGCCGTTGGACGTCGTTGAAACTGACATCCAGGGCGCTGGCGGTGCCCATCCATACCTGGCTGCCATCGGCCAGACGCAGCTCGCGCACCTGGCCGGTCGGGCTGCGGTAATCGGCCTGCCAGGCCTGCAGCCAATGGGGCGCGCCATGCTGGCGCCAGGCAGCGGCTCCCAGGCCGGTGAGGGCGAGCGCACCCAGACCCAGTAGCATGCGTCGGCGCGCGCTGTGCGCTGTGGCCCGGCGATAGGCGCCGATTGCCGCGCGCGGGTCACCCGCCTCACGCAGGGGTTGGAACATGCCGGTGACTTGCCCGATCTGGGCCCATGCGCCGCGGTGGGCGGGCGCCGCGTCCAGCCAGGCTTGCCAGGCTGCCTGATCCTGCGGCGTGGCCTGACCCGAGCGCAGCAGCGCGAACCAGGAGGCAGCCTCTTGCAGCGCGACGGCGCCGGGCGTGGGCAAGGCGCTCATTCGAGGTGAGTGAGGCAGTGCAGCATGGCCTGGGCGACGTACTTGCGCACCATGCGGGTGGAAACAGACAGCTCGGCGGCGACCTCTTTGTCGCTCATGTCGCAGCCCACCGCCATCACAAAGGCATGGGCCGCCTTGACGGGTAGCGCGCCCAGCCGGCGGTCGATGTCGTGCAGGGCCTGCAGCACCATGCTCTGGTGTTCGGCCGAAGGGGCGTGGACCGGGGGCTGGGCAGCCAGCGTCTCCAGCCAGGCCTGTTCGATCTGCCTGCGACGCCACAGGTCGATGCAAAGTCCGCCGGCCATGGCACGCAGGTAGGTGCGCGCCTGGGGACGGCTGCCGAAGGGGCGCGGCTTGAGCAACAGGCGGACAAAGGCGTCCTGGGCCAGATCGGCCGCGTCGGCTGCGTTGCCCAGGCGGCGCCGCAGCCAGCCTTGCAGCCAACTGTGGTGTTCGCCATAGAGCGTGGCCAGGCCGGGTGGGCTAGGGTAATCCGAAGCGTTCAAGGAGGCAGGGGCAGCGGGGCGTTGTCGTCCGGCATGGGCGATGCCCGGGCTTGCTGCAGGAAATTGAATAGAAATGATTATTACTTGAATTCCTGGCTTGAGCAATGCTCGCGCGCCATGCCAGGGTAAGACACGCCGGGTATCATTGGCCTGCCTAGCAGGAAAACTCTTTTGATCTATGACTATGCCTGGATTGCGTTTTGGCCTGGCGGCCAACCGGCTGCATCACGAGACCCCGGATGCGGCCCTGTTCACCTGGCTGCGTGCCAGCGGCGCGGCGATCCGCGAGATGGGTATGCAGCTGCACACTGTCGGGCGTACCCACGACGCCATCGTGCGCGAAGGGATGCTGCAGGGCTACAACGGCCTGATCCGCTATCCCTATGGCCGCGAAGGGGGCCTGATGAAACTGGTGGCCCGCGTGACCGAGGGGCGCGACGGCCAGGCGCCCTTTGATGGCGCCATCTATCTGATCGACCCGGTCGATCCGTCGTCCATCTTTCCCGAAGCGCTGGCCCTGAAGCGTCAGTGCATCACGCATGGACGGCCTTTCATTTCGACGCTGGCCGGGGCCATCGAGTGGGTCGAGGTCGAGCGGGTGCTGGCCGGCTTTGCGCCCGACCCGGCGCTGTCGAGGATGTTCCGTTTCGAGGGCCAGACGCTGGCCTTGATCGCCCACGATGCGCTGAAAGAAGAGATGGTGTCCTTTGCCGACCGTTATTTCGATTTACTGTCGCAGTACGCCAGGCGGGTGGCGACCGGCACCACTGGCGGGCGACTCAATGAGTTGGCCTGGTCGCGCGGGTGGCCGCGCGAGCGGCCCTGGGTCGTGCCTTACCTGAGCGGGCCGCTGGGCGGTGACGCGCAGATTGCCGAGCTGGTGCTGGAGCACGAATGCCAGCGGGTGATTTTTTTCGAGGATCCGCACGTGGCGCGTCAGCACGAGGCTGACATTCAGCTGCTGGAGCGCGCCGTGCGGGTGGTGACGGCGTCGGCGACCTGTGCGACGTCGCCCTCGGTGGCGCAGCGCTGGGCCGAGGCGGTGTGCAAGCGTCAGGCCATGCTGGCTTGAGGGCTTGCGGGCGCGCCGTGCTTCAGCGCGGGCGCCTGCGCCAGGCCTGCAGGCCAAAGGTGAAAGCCAGCAGCAGCAGGATGCCGGCCAGGGGCAGCAGAAAATCCAGCCTGCCGTCAGCCCGGGTGAGGGTGGCGCGCAGCATCCAGACCAGCCAGCAGAGCAGCGCGGCTCCCAGATTCAGGCCGCTGGCCCAGCACCATACGAAAAAACCGCGCCGTACCGGCCCACGGGGGGCGGCACGACGCGGCAGGATCCAGTACAGCACCCCTGACACCAGCACTGCAAGCAAGAGAATCTTGATCAGCATGGTTCAGGGGCGGGCCGTTCAGTCTTCGCGCCGCATGTGCGGGAAGAGGATCACGTCGCGGATGCTGGGGCTGTCGGTCAGGAGCATCACCAGGCGATCGATGCCGATGCCGCAGCCGCCGGTCGGGGGCATGCCGTACTCGAGCGCGCGGATATAGTCGGCGTCGTAGTACATGGCTTCCTCATCGCCGGCATCCTTGGCTTCGACCTGGGAACGGAAGCGCTCGGCCTGGTCTTCGGGATCGTTGAGTTCGGAAAAGCCGTTGGCGATCTCGCGGCCGGTAATGAACAGCTCGAAGCGCTCGGTGATCCCTTCACGACTGTCCGAGGCGCGTGCCAGCGGCGAGACTTCGACCGGGTAGTCGATGATGTAGGTTGGGTTCCAGAGCTGCGATTCGGCGGTTTCTTCGAACAGCGCCAGTTGCAACGCGCCCAGGCCGGCGCGCGAGAGCACCGGACCGTTGACGTCGGCACCCAGCTTTTTCAGTTCGGCGCGCACGAAATCGGCATCGTCGAGTTGCGCCTGGGTGTACTGCGGGGCGTACTTGATGATGGCCTCGCAGATCGTGAGGCGGTCAAAGGGCTGGGAGAGATCGAGCTCGCGGCCCTGATAGCTGAGCACGGCGCTGCCGGTGGCGGCGATGGCGGCCTGGCGGATCAGGGTTTCGGTGTAGTCCATCAGCCAGCGGTAGTCCGCATAGGCCGCGTAGAACTCCATCATGGTGAACTCGGGGTTGTGGCGCGGGCTCACCCCTTCGTTGCGGAAGTTGCGGTTGATTTCGAAGACGCGCTCGAAGCCGCCGACGATCAGGCGCTTGAGATAGAGCTCGGGGGCGATGCGCATGTACATCTGCATGTCCAGCGCATTGTGGTGGGTGACAAAGGGCTTGGCCGCCGCGCCGCCCGGGATCGGGTGCAGCATCGGGGTTTCGACCTCGACGAAACCGGCCGACAGCATCGCCTGGCGGATGCCGCCGATGGCCTTGCTGCGCGCCTCGAAGGTGCGGCGCGTGGCGTCGGTCATGATGAGATCGACGTAGCGCTGACGGTAGCGCAGTTCCTGGTCGGCCAGGCCGTGGAATTTGTCGGGCAGGGGGCGCAGCGACTTCGACAGCAGGCGGGCCTGGGTGGCATGCACCGAGAGCTCACCCTTGTTGGTCTTGAACATCGTGCCTTCGATGGCAATGATGTCGCCGATATCCCACTGCTTGAAGGCGGCGTAGACGTCTTCGCCGAGGGTGCCGCGCTCCAGGTAGAGCTGGATGCGGCCGCTGCTGTCCTGCAGCGTGGCAAAGCTTGCCTTGCCCATGACGCGTTTGAGCATCATCCGCCCAGCCACTTTGACATGCACGGCGGCATCCACCAGGGCCTGGGGCTCCTGGTCGTCGTACTTGGCGTGCAGTTGCGCGGCCTGCGCATCCGGAACGAAGTCGTTCGGATAGGCGACGCCGGCTTCGCGCAGTTTGGACAGCTTGGCGCGCCGCTCGGCGATCAAGCGGTTTTCATCCTGGGCGGTGGGCGAGTGATCAGTCATGATGGGTCATTGGTAATTGCGGATGTCGTCGAGTTCGGTCTGGCCGAAGTCGTCGCGATCCAGGTAGGCGAGCATGCGCGCGGCGACATCCGTCGCCGACGCCAGCTTGCCAGTGGAATGGAACCCCTGGAACCGGGCCAGGGCGGGAAAGGCAGCGGGATCGCTGGCGCGGATATTGGCCTGCATGTCGGTGTCGACGATGCCAGGGGCCAGGGACACGATGCGCACGCCGCTGTCGGCATGTTCGGCTTTCAGGACGCGGCTGTACATGTCCAGCGCCGCCTTGGTGGCGCAGTACACTCCCCAGCCGGCGTTGGGATTGCGGCCCGCGCCCGACGAGATGTTGAGGATGCGGCGTTCGGCCTGCAGGCCGTCGACGGCCTGCAGAAAGCGTGCCGTCAGCAGCATCACGGCCGTGACGTTGAGGGTGAAGGCCTGGCCGATCGCGGCGGCGTCATCCAGCGCGCGGGTGTTGGCCACCGGGTGCACCGTGCCGGCATTGTTGATCAGCAGGTAACGCCCGGCATCGCGCGGGATGTCCAGCGCCTGGATGGCGCGGGTGGCTGCCGCCGGGTCCGACAGGTCGACCTGGATCTCGGCCAGCGCGGCCCCGCGTTCTCGTGCCAGGGCAGCCAGCTCCGGATCGTTGCGGCGCGCCAGGGTCACCAGGCGGGTGCCGGGTTGCAGCAGGCCGCGGGCCAGGGCGGCGCCCAGCCCGCGTGAAGCGCCGGTCAGGATGGCAAACGTATCGGTCATGGCGACAAAGTCCCTCAGGAAAATGAAAGCGGCGCGGGGCGCACGGGCCCCGCGGTCGATCAGATGCCCTGCTTGAGGCTGGCCTGGATGAAGGGATCCAGGTCGCCGTCGAGCACTTTCTGGGTGTTGGAGATTTCGACGTTGGTGCGCAGATCCTTGATGCGGCTCTGGTCGAGCACATAAGAGCGGATCTGGTGGCCCCAGCCCACGTCGGTCTTGGCGTCTTCCAGTTTCTGCTGCTCGGACATGCGCTTGCGCATTTCCAGTTCGTACAGCTTGGACTTCAGCATCTGCATGGCTTCGGCGCGGTTGCGGTGCTGCGAACGGTCGTTCTGGCACTGCACGACGATGCCGGAGGGTTCGTGCGTGATACGCACGGCCGAGTCGGTTTTGTTGATGTGCTGACCGCCCGCGCCGCTGGCACGGTAGGTGTCGATGCGCAGATCGGCCGGGTTGACCTCGACTTCGAACGATTCATCCACCTCGGGGTAGACGAAGACGCTGGCAAAGGACGTATGACGCCCGCCGGACGAGTCGAAGGGGCTTTTGCGCACCAGGCGATGCACGCCGGTTTCCGTACGCATATAGCCGAAGGCGTACTCGCCCTCGAACTTGATGGTCGCGGATTTGATGCCGGCGATATCGCCTTCGGATTCTTCCAGGACCTCTGCCTTGAAACCCTTGCGTTCGGCATACTTGAGGTACTGGCGCAGCAGCATCGAGGCCCAGTCCTGGGCTTCGGTGCCACCGGCGCCGGCCTGAATATCGATGAAGCAGTTCAGCGGGTCGGCCGGATTGGAGAACATGCGGCGGAACTCCATGCCCTCCAGGATTTCCTGGAAGTCATCGGCGTCGCTCTCGACGGCCTCAAGCGTGGCGTCGTCATCGTCGGCGCTGGCCAGCTCGAACAGTTCCTGGGCATCGGCCAGGCTCTGGGCGAGGGTGGTCAACGTATGGACGACATCTTCGAGCGACTTCTTCTCACGGCCCAGATCCTGAGCGTGCTTGGGGTCGTTCCAGACGGCGGGATCTTCGAGTTCGGCGTTTACGACGTGCAGGCGTTCAGCTTTGGCATCGTAGTCAAAGATACCTCCGTAGAGCCTGTTCGCGCTCCGCGTAGTCTTCGAGACGGGCGGCGATCTGGTTCTGACGTTCGGCTTCCATGGTTGATCCTGGTGACTTTTATGCGAAACCGACTATTTTAGCGCGCTTGCCGGGGAGTCGGTCGGTCGCTTTTTCTCTCCCCGGGGCCCGGTGTTCAAACCGGACCGGCGTATTCGATGACCAACTGGGCGGTAACCATGCCGTTCCAGACATTCTGCTCCAGCCGGTAGGCCGCCTGGATCCGTTCCGGCAGGGACTCGTCGTGGCCGAACCAGATTGCGTCAAAGCGTTGGCCGCCGCGCTCCAGCGCCAGTTTGAGGTGTTTTTCCCCGACCAGGCGCTGGTTGCGCACTGTGAACTCATCGAGGAACAACGGGGCGGCGAATCCGGCGCCCCACACCTGTTGCTGCAGCAGCCCGGCCACTTCGGCGTTGGCATAGCCCGACTCCAGGGAGCCGTCGGTTTCCAGCAGGGGTTCGAAGCGGTCGCGCCCGGTCAGTTCGCGCACGGCGGCATCGAAGGCGGGGGCAAAAGCGTCGAAACCATCTACGCCCAGGGTGAGCCCGGCGGCCATGGCGTGGCCGCCGAACTTGCGGATCAGGCCGGGGTGGCGCTTGGAAACCAGGTCCAGCACGTCGCGCAGGTGCACATCGGGAATGGAACGGCCCGAACCACGTATTTCATCGTCGCCGGCCGGCGCGAAAGCCAGGGTGGGGCGCCAGAATTTTTCTTTCAGGCGCGAGGCCACCAGCCCGACCACGCCCTGGTGCCAGCTGGGATCGAAGACGCAGACGGTGGCGCCGGCCACGGCATCGGGCGCTTCCATGGCCGCCATGGCTTGCTCGCGCATTTCGGCCTCGATGCCGCGTCGCTCGCGGTTGATCTGGTCGAGTTCGCGCGCCATGGCCAGGGCCTGGTCTTCGTCATCGGTGGTCAGGCAGGCGATGCCCAGGCTCATGTCTGCCAGGCGGCCGGCGGCGTTGATGCGGGGGCCGAGGGCAAAACCCAGGTCAAAACCATTGGCGCTGCGCGGCTCGCGCCCGGCGACCGCAAACAGCGCGCGCAGGCCGGGCTGCATGCGCCCGGCGCGCATGCGCTGCAGGCCTTGCGTGACCAGCAGGCGGTTGTTGGCATCGAGCTTGACCACGTCGGCCACGGTACCCAGGGCGACCAGGTCGGCCAGCGCGTCCAGGCGCGGCCCGCCATCGGCGGCAAACACGCCGCGGCGGCGCAGTTCGGCCCGCAGCGCCAGCATCAGATAGAAGATGACCCCCACGCCGGCCAGGTTCTTGGACGGAAAACCGCAGCCCGGCTGGTTCGGGTTGACGATGGCCAGGGCGTCGGGCAGCGAGTCGCCCGGCAGGTGGTGGTCGGTAATGACCACACCGATGCCGGCCGCATTGGCGGCGGCCACGCCGTCCACGCTGGCGATGCCGTTGTCCACGGTGATGATGATGTCGGGTTTGCCGTTGCGGTGCCGCAGGGCCAGGTCGACCACCGCCGGAGACAGGCCGTAGCCGGTCTCGAATCGGTTGGGGACCAGGAAATCGACTTGCGCGCCCATGGCGGCCAGCGCGCGCAGGCCGACTGCGCAGGCAGTCGCGCCGTCGCAATCGTAGTCGGCCACGATGAGCAGGCGCTTGCCCTGGGCGATCGCGTCCGCCAGCACGGCGGCCGCATGGCCGGCATGGGTGAGCTGCCCGGGCGGCAGCATGGACGGCCAGGCCAGACGGGTCTGGGCGGGATCGACCACGCCGCGCGCCGCCCACAGGCGCGACAGCAGGGGGTGTATGCCGGCGGCCTGCAGGTTTTGGCAGGCCGCGAGATCGGCATGGCGAACAGTCAGACGGGGGATGACCACCAGCGTTTCCAATCCGTTTTGGGCGCCGGCAGCCATTTGCGCAAGCCGGTGCGGGGGTTGAGGGTGACCTCGGCCTGGCGCTCGCGGCCCAGCAGCACCAGCTGCAGGGCCTGCAGGGGCTGGCCGTCGGGGCGCGCCAGCGGGCGCAGGTGGTCGCGATCCAGCCGGGCCAGAGCGGCCAGCCAGGCCGCCCAGTCGCCGGCGCGCGCCAGGGTGTCGAGTTCGGGGGCCAGGACCGGCGGCAGCGCCCGCAGCGCCCAGGGACGGGCGCCGCCATAGAGCCACAGGCCGTTGACCGCGGGCAGGCCGCGTTCGCTGCGCGCCTCGTTGACCGGGTGCGCATACCAGGCCATCTGGATATCGTTGAGCAGGCGGCGCCAGGGCCGGCTGGCCGGGTCCAGCGTCCACCAGTGTTGCAGCCGCTCGCCGATCACGGCGGCCGGGCTGGCGGCGTCGGGTTGCAGCCCGGGCGGCAGACTCAGGCGCCATCGTCCGGGGCCGAGCGCGTGCGCCTCGAAGCCGCCGTCGGCCAGCAGGTCGCGAGCGGCTTGCAGCAGCGCGGCGCCTTCGTCGGGCTGCAATTGCAGCAGGTCGGGGTCGAGCAGGTTGGCGCTGTCCATGCCCAGCGCCAGATGCACCAGATCCGCCACCCAGACCGGAGATTCGTCCTGCGTGCCGCCCAGCAGCGGGCCCAGGCCCGCGCCCAGCTTCTGGGATGCCGTCGGTGTAAAACCGGCCGCCCGGACCTGCCAGCCTTCATAGGCCGTGCAGCCCTGGGCGCGGACATCGAAACCTTGCACGCGCGTCTGGCCCTGCGCCAGCCATAGGCTGAGCGTGGGCGCATGTTCAGGGAGGTGGCGGGCCAGTTCGCCGGCCACGGCGGTAGCGGGCAGAGCGCCCGGGATCACGAGTTGCATGCCCGGATTGTAGTCCTGCCCGCCAGCGTCAAAACAGACCGTCACAGTTGGCCTGCCGATCGCCTGTCACGGCCGGGAAGGTTAGTGCCATAATGCGCGGGTGCTGAAAATACCTTACGAACTCTGGATCGGCGCCCGCTATGCGGGCCTGGCCCGACTGGGCCAGCGCCGCGGGCGGCGCGATCGCTTCATCTCCTTCATCGCGGCCTCTTCGATGGCCGGCATCGCGCTGGGCGTGGCAGCCCTGATCGTGGTGCTTTCCGTGATGAACGGCTTCCAGAAAGAAGTGCGCGACCGCATGCTGTCGGTCCTGCCGCACATCGAAATCTACATCCCGGGCGCGGTGCCCGAGCGCGTGCTGGAGCAGTGGCGGCAGTTCGCCGCCACGGCGGCCCAGAATCCGCAGGTCAAGGGCGAGGCGCCCTTCGTGGCCGCCGGCGGCATGCTGGCGCGCGGGCAGTCGCTGCGCGCGGTGCAGGTGCGCGGGATCGACCCCGAGCTCGAAGGGCAGGTGTCCGATCTGCCCAAACAGATGGTCAGCGGAAAACTGACCGATCTCACGCCGGGCAGCTTCAAGGTGGTGTTGGGCAGCGACCTGGCCAACGCCATGGACGTGAAGCCTGGCGACACCGTATTGATGCTGGCGCCCCAGGGCAGCATCAGTCCGGCCGGCTTCGCGCCGCGCATGCGGCAGTTCACCGTGGCGGGCACGTTCTCCTCGGGTCACTACGAATATGACTCGTCCATGGTGTTCGTCAATGCCGAGGACGCCGCCAAGGTGTTCCGCGACAGCGGCACGGCCGGCGCGCGCCTGCGGGTGGCCGACATGACGCGCGCCCCGGAGGTCGCCGCCGAGCTGAACAAGGCGCTGCCCCCGTACGTGATGGCGAGCGACTGGTCGCGCAACAACCGCACCTGGTTCGCTGCCGTGCAGACCGAAAAACGCATGATGTTCCTGATCCTGGCGCTGATCGTGGCTGTGGCCGCCTTCAACCTGCTTTCTTCGCTGGTGATGGCGGTCAAGGACAAGCAATCCGACATCGCCATCCTGCGCACCCTGGGAGCGGGGCCGGGCGAAGTGGCCCGCATCTTCCTGGTGCAGGGCGCCCTGATCGGCGTGATCGGCACTGCCCTGGGCGTGGGGGGCGGCATGCTCATCGCCTATAACGTCGATGTCATCGTGCCCTTCATCGAAAACCTCCTGGGGGTGCAGTTCCTGCCGCGCGAGATCTACTTCATCAGCGCCTTGCCGTCCGATCCGCGCGCCGGCGACATCGTCGCCATCGGCCTGACTTCGCTGGTGCTGTCGTTGCTGGCCACTCTTTATCCCAGCTGGCGCGCCTCGCGCCTGCAGCCGGCCCAGGTGTTGCGCCATGACTGATCTCATCCCAACGCCCGATGGCCCGCAGGAAGTCGCGGCATGCGCGCCCGCCTTGCGCGCCGAGCACCTGAGCAAGGTCTATGACGAAGGCCCGGCGCGCATCCAGGTGCTGGACGATGTGTCGCTGGAAGTGGCGCGCGGCGAAATGGTTGCCATTGTCGGCGCCTCCGGGTCCGGCAAGAGCACGCTGTTGCATATCCTGGGGCTGCTGGATGTGCCCAGCAGCGGCAGCGTCGAAGTCGACGGAACGTCGTCGGCCGGGTTGTCCGAGTCGCGCAAGAGCGCCCTGCGCAACCGCGCCCTGGGTTTTGTCTATCAATTCCATCACTTGTTGCCGGAGTTTTCGGCGCTGGACAACGTGGCGATGCCGCTGATCGTGCGCCGCATGGCGCGCGAGGCCGCGCGCGAGCAGGCCGCGATCGTGCTGGAGCAGGTCGGGCTGGCTGCAAGGGCCGGGCATTTCCCCGGCCAGCTGTCGGGCGGCGAGCGTCAGCGCGTGGCGCTGGCGCGCGCGTTGGTGTCCCGTCCGGCCTGCGTGCTGGCCGATGAGCCCACCGGCAACCTGGACCGCCATACGGCGCAGGCCATGTTCGAGTTGCTGACGCGGGTGAACCGCGAGTCGGGCACGGCCTTCATCATCGTGACCCATGACAATGAGCTGGCCTCGCGCGCCGACCGCCAGCTGCACATGGATAACGGCCGCTTGCTGCCCGGCTAGGGCGGCAGCGCCACCCAGGCATGCTGATCGATACCCACTGCCATCTCGATGCCGCGGAGTTCGACGCCGACCGGCTGGAGGTGGCAGCGGCGGCCAGGGCGGGCGGCGTGGGCGGCATCGTGATTCCTGCGGTGGCGGCCGGAAACTTCGAGGCAGTGCGCGCCTTGGCTCATGCCATCGAAGGCGGCGCCTACGCGCTGGGCATCCATCCGCTTTATGTCGAGCAGGCGCAAGCCGGCGATCTGGGCCATCTGCGCCGCGCCATCGAGGCGGCCATGCCCGACCCGCGCTTTGTCGCCATTGGCGAGATCGGCCTGGATTTCTTCGTCGAGGCGATCGCCAGCGGCGCGGCGCGCGAGCGCCAGGAGCAGTACTATGCCGCCCAATTGGGGCTGGCCGCCGAGTTCGGCCTGCCGGTGCTGCTGCATGTGCGCCGCTCGCAGGACATCCTGCTCAAGTACCTGCGCCGCCAGCCGGGCGTGGCCGGCGGCATCGCCCATGCCTTCAACGGCAGCGTGCCCCAGGCGCGCGCCTTTGTCGACCGTGGTTTTGCCCTGGGCATGGGCGGCGCCATGACCTATGCACGCGCATTGCGCATCCGCGCTCATGCGCAGGACTTCGGGCTGGAGCATCTGGTGCTGGAAACCGATGCCCCCGATATTCCGCCGGCCTGGCTGATGACCGAGCCGCGTCGCAACAGCCCGGGCGAGTTGCCGCGCATTGCCGCCGAACTCGCCACCCTGCGCGGCTGCGGGCCGCAAGAGGTGGCGCGGCAGACCACCGCCACCGCCTTGCGCGTTCTGCCGCGCCTGCAGCAGGCGCTGGCCGGCTGAGCACCCGGATTCAGGAAATGCCTGCGGCACCCGCGGCCTGAACCCGCCTGCCCCATTTTTCATACGCGTGGCGGCTGGGATCTACACCAGCCTGCCGGCCCGGCCCAGGCTCGCAGGCCCATCGGGTATCATGCCGCAGCCGGGCGGAATCGCGTCCGGCGGCGGGGGGCCGCAACCCATTCTCTCTGGTTTAACGTATGTCGCTGATCGAATTCACGCTTGCCGAAGGCAGTGCCTTTATCGAAATCAACCAGTTGCTCAAGGCGACGGGGGTGTGCGATAGCGGCGGGGCTGGCAAGGCGCTGGTGGCGCAGGGCCTGGTGCGTGTCGGCGGCGAGCTTGAAACCCGCAAGACGGCCAAGATCCGGGCCGGCCAGATCGTGACCTGTGGCAGCGAGCGCATCGTGGTGCGAGCTGCCGAGACGCCCTCCGACGACGCCTGACCATGCTGCGAGCCGCCATGAAATTCAAGATGTCCCAGAACTCCATCTTTGCCGTGCTGATGCGTTCGCCGTGGTGGATGAGTGCCGGGCTGGCCTTGTTGCTGAGCGTGGGCGGCGCGGCGGCCCTGCCACGGGATTTCGCCGCGGTTGGCGTGTTCGCGGCGGTGCCGTTCGTGGTGATTGCGGTGCTGGCCGGCGTCCGGCAATGGCGCCAGCCTTCGGAAGAGCGGGTGCTGGCGGTGGCGCAGGCGCTGGCAGGGATGGGCTGGAAAGAGGCGGCCGCGGCATTCGAGGCGGGTTTCACGCGCGACGGCAGCCAGGTGCAACGGCTGGATGGCCCGGGCGCCGATTTCGCGCTGCAACGCAAGGGTCGGGTGGCCGTGGTGAGCGCGCGTCGCTGGAAGGCGGCCCGCATCGGCATCGAACCGTTGCGCGAACTGCAGGCTGCCCGCCAGCAACGCGGTGCGCAGGAGGCTGTGTTCGTTGCGTTGGGGGAGGTCTCCGATAATGCCTGGGTCTATGCCCGGGAGCATGGCATCGCGCTGATGGCCGGCCCCGAGCTGGCCCGGCTGCTGCGCCACCAGCGCATCTGAGCCCTGGCAGGGTGCCGATGCGCCACCGACGGCGCAGATGGTTGCAAAAATGAGATGCTGTATTGCTGTCGCCGGCCGGCGTGTTTGGCCATTTCCGGCCGATGAGCGCGGTACTATTTCCGGCGTCCGATGCCGGTGTCGCCGGCATCTCCCTTTTCCGGAGCGATGTTTTCCCATGAGATCCCTGAGCCTGGCTGCGGCCGTGCTGACGACGGCAGCCCTGTTGGCCGGCTGTGCTTCCAAGGTGGCTTCTTCTGATCAGTATTCGGGTTTCCTGAACGCTTACGGGCGTCTGGAACACACTCGGACAGCCAGCGGTCATGAAGTGCTGCGCTGGATCGATCCCACATACAAAGAATCGAACTACCGGGGCATTTTCCTGGCCCCGGTGGTGTATCACCCCGAGCCGAAACCGACGCCACGTCTGTCGGCCCAGTCGCTGGACCGGATCAAGGCTTATGCCGACGAGCGCATCCGGGCCGCCATCGGCCAGCGCCTGCCCTTGGTCGAGCGCCCGTTTGGCCAGGGGCTGCTCAATGCCGAGATTGCCATCACCGCCGTGTCGGCGGAGAACGAGGGCATGGCTTTCTACGAGTTTCTGCCTATCGGGGCGGTGATTGCGGGCTCCATGGCGGCTTCCGGGTATCGCAGCCAGCATTCGGTGTTGCTGATGGAGGTGCGCGTGCGTGATCAGGACACCGGCGAGGTGGTCATCGAAGCCGTGCGCAAGGGTTTCGGCAAAAGTGTCAGCAACGACAGCAAACCCATCACGCTCGAGGAGATCCAGTCGGCGGTTGACGATATCGTCGCGGACATCGCGGGCTTTCCCCGCCAGGGCTGAGGCCGATCCCCCGCTTTGGTACGATGCCGGCAAACAAACGCCGGCGCCTTGTCATGCCCGCGCATCCCGCGACGGGAGATCGCGCCGCTCGGGGGAAAAATGAAAAGGACCTTGCTGTCGGCCATGGCCGGCCTCTCGATGTACGCCTTGCCCATCGCGTCGGCGGCGGCCGGCCAGATCGCCTATCTGGGCCCGGCAGGCTCATGGACGCACCAGGCCTGTCTGGATCTGTTCGGGCCGGATAACCTCGTGCCCTTGTCGCGCGACGAGTTGTTTGCGCGTTACCAAAGCGGCGAGATCGAGCAGGCCTGCGTGCCCGTGACGACCTCGGTGGTCGGCGTGACGCCGTATCTGGACGCGGTGCTGGATATGCCCAACACGCTGGTGGTGGCCGAGTATCCCAAGAGGCTGGGCTACAGCCTCTTGGCCAGGCCCGGCACCAAGCTGGCTGATATCAAGGAGGTGCTGGCGCACCCGGTGGCCTTCGAGGAGGTCCAGCCCTGGATCGACAAACAGATGCCCGCCGTCAAGCGCCGCGAGGCGGCCAGCGCAGGCGCGGCGGCCAAGGCCGTGGCCGAAAGCGACGGGCATGACAAGGCATCATTCGGCCCCAAGGTCGGCGCTTCGGTGTACTCCTTGGTGCCGTTGATCGACGGCATCGAAGAGGGCCCCCACAATGTCACCCGATGGTGGGTGCTGGGTCGCAAACTGCGGGCGCCCAGCGGCAACGATAAAACGTCGCTGCTGGTGGAGACCTCCGACGATCGCTTCAGCGGTGTGCTGCGCGCGTTGCTGAACGGCGGGGTGCCCGTGCTGACCATCTACGAGCGCCCCAGCAAGAAAACCCTCGACACCCACCGCTACCTGATCGAAGTCGCCGGGCATGCGAAGCAGGAGCCGCTGGCATCGGTGCTGCAGGCCAGCCCGGATTTCCGCGTGCTGGGCTCGTATCCCCGTCGCTAGGCCACGGAGCCGGGTTGTCTGCCACGACTGCCCGGCGCCGGCGCCGGCGCGTAGCGGCAGGGCGCACATCAGGCGCAAGGACGGGGCAGGCGTCTAGCCGTCAGTGATACTAAAGCCCAACAGTACGCTGGCCGTGCCGGTCGGGGTTGTGATCTTGACCAGTATGCGGTCTTCATAGATGCCGGCAGGAATTGCCCTGTACGGCTTGGTCTCCCAGCCGCCTCGATCCTGGAACCCGATGAACAAGGCGTTCTCGCCAGTGCGACGGTCATACAGGATTTTCTTCGTGACCAGTGGCCTCAGGAAATCCGCAACGGTGACTGCCGCCGTATCGCTGGCATTGCGCGGTTCGACACTGACGCTGACCGACTCGGGGTTAGAGGCATAAGCCAGGTTGACCGACCCTACCTGGGCGGTGAACCCCGCGCCAGCCTGTTTGGTCAAATACATCAAGTACCAGCGGTCGGTCTCGAGCACGCTGGTAAACGCCCCTTTGGGAAGCGGTGGCAACCAGGTGTCCGTGTATGTGCCGGTCACCTCGTCACTGGACAGGGTGCCGCGCAGGGCGACAGCCTTGACCTGCCCACCCGCGATGTCCTTGCCCGAACTGGCGCGGTAGTTGCCGCTGCTATCGGCCGTTACGCGCACCTCCGTGTCCCCGGGGAATGTCACCTTCACTTCGACCCCCGGATCAGCGGTTCCTTGCACCGTGACATGCCCGTTTCGGGCGTCGGTCGTCATGGACGAGATCGTCGGCGCAGCGGGTGGGCGCAAGTCGACCACTTCGTCTTCATAGTGCCGGCTGGCTTGCGGACTCTCGTTGCGCGCGGCGTCGGTCGCCCGGGCCTTGATTTCGCCGGTCGGCACATCGCCATCCGAGGTTGCCGTGAACGCACCGTTTGTGGCGTCTGCCGTGCCGGTTTTGGTGCTGCCATCGGGGAAGGTGAGGGTTACCTCGGCGCCTGGCTCGGCCGTGCCCGTCACCGTCACGCGTCCCGAGGAGCTGTCTGTCGCAACGCCTGTGATGACGGGCGCATCGGGTGCCGTTTTGTCGACGCTATCGTCATAGCGTCGGGTCACCTCAGCACTTGCATTGCCTGCGGCATCCGTGGCTTGTGCGCGGATTCCGCCCGACGCGATATCGGCGTCGGAAGTGGCGCTATAGCTGCCATCGCGTCCAGCGGTCGTGTTTTTGTGGCTTCCATCCGGGAAGGTGACGCGCACGGCGGCCTCGGGCTCGGTGTGTCCGGTGACCGTCACCCGGCCTGTCTCGGCTGCTGTGGCAAGCTCTGTGATGGTCACGACCGGTGCGACCTTGTCCACCGCATCGATGTAGTCGCGCGTTGTCTCAGGGCTTTTGTTGCCCTGTGCATCGGTGGCGGATGCCTTGATGGCCCCCGAGGACACATCGTTCTCGGATGTGGCGGTGTAGGCGCCGCCTTCCGTTGCCGTCACCGTCTTTTCTGTGCCGTCCGGGAAAGTGACCGTGACGGTGCTGCCGGGTTCGGCTGTCCCTGTCACCGTCAGACGCCCATGAGTGGTATCCGGCGTCAGCGTCGTGATGAGGGGGGCTGCCGGCGGTGTCTTGTCGACCGTGTCGGCATAGTCGCGCCTCGCCTCGGGGCTGACGTTGCCCGCCGCATCCCGCGCGCTGGCCCTGAAAATGCCCGCTGGCACATCGCCATCCGAGGTGGCGGTAAAGACGCCGGAAGTGGCATCGGCCGGGACGGTTTTGCTTGCCCCGCCCGGCAACGTCACCGTGACCGTGCTGCCCGGCTCGGCCTTGCCTGTGACAGTTACCACGCCCGTCGTGTCATCGGTGTCGACGGTGGTGAATGTCGGCGCAGGCGGCGCCGTCTCGTCGGTGTAGGCGTGCGTGGCGGCCGGGCCGGTGTTGCCTGACTTGTCAGTCGCCGTGGCGGTGATGTCGCCCGATGGCACCGGACGCGCCGATGAGGCCGTATAGCTGCCATCCGTGCCCGCCATCGTTGTCTTCGTTTCGCCACCCGGCCACGCGATCGTGACCGTGCTGTGCGGCTCGGCCGTGCCTGTCACCGTGACCCGTCCACTGGCGTCGGCCCGCGCGGATGTGATGACCACGCCTTCTGGCGCGGTTTTGTCCACGTCGTCGGTGTAGGCCTTATTTGCCTGCGGACTGTGATTGCCGCTGGCATCGGTGGCGATGGCGGTGATATTTCCCGACGCGGTTACGTCCCGCGGCGAGGCTGCGCTGTAGTTGCCGCCGGCATCAGCCGTCACGGTGATGGTCTGGCCGTCCGGGAACCGCAGGGCGATGCGCGCGCCGGCCTCACTGGCGCCTGTCACCGTCACCTTTCCGGTTGCCGGGTCGGTCGTCGCCGCGATGATGCTGACCGCAGGCGCTGTCGTGTCGATGTAGGCTTGCGTGATGGGCGGACTTTCATTGCCGGCCTTGTCGCGTGATTTGGCCTTGATATCGCCGCTGGGCATACTGCCATCGGAGGTCAACGTGAATCTGCCCTCGCCATCCGCCTTGGCGGTCTTGCGCGTGCCATCCGGGAAGGTGATTGTCACGTCGGCGTCGGCCTCGGTTGTGCCGGACACGGTCACGCGGCCGGTGGCCGCGTCCGCGGTTGTCCCGGTGATCGTGATCGCCGGTGGCGTCCTGTCCACGGTGTCGGTGTACTGGCGGGTCACCTCGTCGCTGGTGTTGCCCGCCGCATCCGTGGCCGATGCCCGGACCATGCCCGAAGGCACATCCCGCGCCGAGGTCGCGACGTAACGGCCATCGCCGTCGGCGCGTACCGTTGTGGTCGTGTCGTTCGGGAAGGTAACCGTGACGTCGGCCCCCGCCTCGGCGGTGCCGGTCACCGTCAGTCGGCCGTCGTCCTCGCTGGCCGTCAGGGTCGTGATCGTGGGGGGCTCAGGCGCGCTCTTGTCCGCCTCGTCTGTATAGCGCCGGAAGGCTTGGGGGCTTTTGTTGCCCGCCGTGTCCTGGGCCTGCGCCGCAATCATGCCCGAGGGGATGTCGTGGTCGGAGGTCACTGTATAGCTGCCGTCGGCCTCGGCCCGGCCCATTTTTTCGGTGCCGTCCGGAAAGCGAACCAGCACCTTGGCGTCGGGTTCGGCCATCCCTGTCACCGTGACGCGCCCGGTATCGGCATGCGTAGCCGTACCTGAGATCGTCACGGCAGGCGGCGTTCTGTCTACGTCATCGGCATACTCACGGCTCGCCTTGCCACTGGTATTGCCGCTGGCGTCGGTGGCATTGACCATGATCGTGCCTGACGGTACGTCGCCATCCGAGGTCGCCGTGTAGGTGCCGTCCGCATCCGCACGGACGGTTTTGGTCGTGCCGTCCGGGAAGGTAACCGTGACCTCGGCGCCGGGCTCGGCGCTGCCGGCCACCGTCAGCCGGCCATCGTCCGGGTTCGTGCTCAGCGTGGCGATGACGGGCGTGCCGGGCGGCGTCTTGTCATGGTTGTCCTTGTACAGGTGGCGCGAGGCAACTTCGCCTTCATCCGCTTTGGGAACCCGCACGGCCTGCAGCTCGCCCGAGGGGATATCCCCGGCCGATGTGACGCGGTAATGGCCATCGTCTCCGACCGGGACCCTGACGCGGCTGTGGTCGGTGAAACGCAGCTCCACTTCGCTGCCCGGTTCGGCCAGCCCGGTCACCGTGACGCGTCCGGTCCCGGCGTCCGTGGTCACCTCGTCAATGGTTGGTGCCACGATGGCGGGCGGCACGTGTTCGACGACGGTGCGCGCCTCCTTGTGGGTTTCCGGATCAATGGCCTGCACCATGATTCTCCCTTCCGACACGCGCTTGCGCGAGCCGACCCGGAAGTTGCCTTTGTCATCGGCGCGCACCGACATGGCTTCCCCTCCGGGGAAGACCACGCGCACCTCCATCATGGGTTCGGTATTGCCGTCCAGGATCACAGAGTGATCGACAGGGTTGACCGCCTTGGTCATCACGACCACACGGAGATCCCCGAGGGTCACTTCGTCGACATAGGGGTATGTCAGTTCGCGGCTGCGGTCGCCCCGTGTATTGGCGGCGCCCAATACCACTGCGCCACTGGGCTGGTCGTGTTGCGATGTATAGCTGAAGCGGCCGGCGACATCGGCCGTGACGGACCCGGACGAGCCGTCGGGCATGCGCAAGCTGACGGTCGCTCGCGGCTGGGTCAGCCCTGTGACGGTCACACGACCGTCGACCGGGTGGGTGCTCACCAGCGATAGGCTCAGGGGCAGGGTGATCTCTTTGTGCCGCGTATTGAGCACGATGCGGTTTTCGCGTTCGACCAGCGCATGGCGAGGGTTGTCCAGCGAGAATGCCGGCGCGCCCGAAGCGCCCCGGCGCAACTGTTTCGACAAGGGTTCGGAAAAGTGGATGAACAGACCGAGTTGCACGCGGGTCTGACGCTCCCCGCCCACCACCTTGATCTGCTCCAGCCCCAGGCTGACCAGTGGTACGGGGCGATACTCGAGGCCATACTTGAAGCCGGAGGCGCGGTCCTGAACGCGGCCTGTGTCGAAGTAATCGATGTTGGCGCCGTTCCAGCGGAAGTAGGCCGCCTTCAGGCTCAGGCCCGGCGCGACGGAAGGTTGATATCTGCCACCGATGTCCATGCCCGATGCGGGTCGCTCCTGGCGGCGTCCATCGCGCTTGGCGCCTCTCCACTGGGACATCGGCACATAGACGTTGCCGTACAGGGTGAATTCCGGTGCGATTGCCTCGATGCCCACGGAGCCGCGCAGATGCTGCTTGCCGAACTCATAGTCCAGAAAGGCATTGGCGCCGAGCATGAGGGCTTCGTTCACGTCGCGCCGGTACACCAGGCCCGCATTGGCGGTAGGCCTGTCGTTCTGGTTGTGCGCGCCCAGTTGCAACAGGCCCGTGTTCGGACCGGCCCGATACACCTCATCGATGGTGTCCAGTTGCAGGGCGCTGCGCCCGGTATGAAAGTCATGGCTGAGCCCCCCTTGCAGGTTACGCAGAAACGGCAGGCCGGAGTCCTTCACCGCCTGCACGCCGCGCTGCAAGGAGGCGTTGACCTGGGCCTGGGCTTCGCGCTTGAGATAGTCGGCATTCAACTGTCCATCCCGCCGTCCCTCGGCCTGCGCCCGGGCCAGGGATTCGACCTGGCCGGCGAGCCTTCTCGACCAACCGGAGTCCCGGCCTTGTTGCGCGGCCACAGGCACGGTGGGCGCTTCCTGAGCCAGGGCCGACAACGGCAACAGGGCCTGCGTTACCAGACTGCCACCGACCGCGATCGCCACGACATCGCGGCCGCGCGAACCCCGGCGGCGCGAAGCACGTGTCGACCTGCTGTTTCGCGCCCGCTCATCGGCCACCACCCAGGCGCGTCGCGCTATAGACCAAACCACACGGTAGAGTTTTTTGTTCATCTTGTTCCTTGGATGATGTTCGGTGCCGGGCGCTGAACATCAGCGGGCAAAGCTTCGCCCTGACCGCTGGGAAACGGCCTGTCTGTCGAAAGGGGGAGGGAAATGCCTGGAATGCTCGGGCGCAAGAAACCGCATTGCGGCGCCGGTCAATGCACGAGGCTTTATGTCACGACGCGAACCTTATCGATTGCATGGGGCGTCGAAAATCAATGGATGCTGATAAATACGCAGGAAATCTCTTTGTTCGTGTGGAGATAGGGCTCGTGGACGAAAAACCGCGCCATTCTGGGGCGGTCTGTCCTGCGGGCGTTGCGCTCTGCGTCGATGGCCGATCTGCTTCGGGCCGGCTGCGTGCACTCCTCAGGGATGCCTGTGTTCACTCTTGCGCTGTTGCCCGGGCGCGCCATGGACGCTGTCGGGCTGTGCGTGATGCGTCGGGTGAAGGGCATGAAGCGTTGGGGGGCAGCGGCGCCATTGTTGGCGTTTTGCGTGGGGGTGGCTCAGTGTCAGGGGTGGCCGGACCTGCGGCCTTTGTGGGCGATCTGCGGAGGCTGGGCGCTGGGTTTGCTGGCCGGCTGGGCAGCAAGCCGGCGATGGGCGGCCTGGCGGGGCGCGCAGGTGCGCGCCTGGTGGCGGGTGGCCCTGGCGTTATGGCTGGGGGCAGTGTGGGCGGCAGGGTGGGGGCAGCTGCGTTTGGGCGAGCGGCTGGCCGATGCGGCCGATGACCAGATATTCGCCTTGCCGCTGACGATTGCCAGTCTGGTGCAGGGCGATGCGTCGGCGCGGCAATTCCTGGCGCAGGTGAACGCGCCGCGCCCTGCCGGCGTGCCGGCAAGGCTGGCGGTGACCTGGCGCGCCTTGCCGGGGGACGCGCGCGGCGTGCCGGAACTGATCCCCGGAGAGCAGTGGCGCATGGTGATGGTGCTGCGCCAGCCCTACGGTAACTTCAACCCGCAGGGGCCGGATCGCGAGGCGCGCTGGTTTGCCGCGGGCGTGGGGGCGACGGCCACGGTGCGCGGCACGCCGCGCCGGCTCTCGCCAGCCAGCGGTCATTGGGTCGATCGGGCGCGCCATGCCGTGCGCGAGCGCCTGCGCAAGGCGGTTGGCGAGCAGCGCTACACCGGGGTGCTGCTGGCCCTGGTGATGGGGGACCAGCAGGCGGTGCGCCCGGAGGATTGGAGGGTGTTTAATCGCAGCGGGATCACGCACCTGGTGTCCATCAGCGGGTTGCACGTGACGATGCTGTCGGGGCTGGCGGCCGGCTTGGTCCGCCTGCTGTGGCCGCATCTGCGCTGGCGCGGGCGGTATCTGGCCGAGCGCTGCCCAGCCCAGCGGCTGGCGGGGCTGACGGCCATGTTGACGGCGCTGGCCTATTGCCTGCTGGCCGGCTGGAGCGTGCCGACGCGGCGCACGTTTTTCATGCTGGCGGTCGTGGCGGCGGCCAGCCAGCTGGGGCTGTCGCCCGGCGCTCCACTGGTCCTGCTGGCCGCGGCGGCGGCGGTGCTGGCCTTGGACCCCTGGGCGGTGCTGGCGCCCGGTTTCTGGTTGTCGTTCGGTGCCGTAGCCATCCTGATGCGGGTGGTGCTCGCGCCGCGCGCGCAGCGGGGGTGGCCGCGTTTGCGCAGCCTACTGGCGGACTTCGCCCGGACGCAGGCGGCGGTGACGATCGGCTTGCTGCCCCTGCTGGCCTGGTGGGTGGGCGCGGTGTCCTTGCTGTCGCCGCTGGCCAATGCGCTGGCCATCCCGTGGATCAGCCTGTTGGTGACGCCGCTGGCGCTGGCGGCGGGCGCGTTGGCCTGGTTGCCCGGCCCGGTGGCGGCCTGGCTGGGAGGCGCGGCGCAAGCCTTGTTTGCCGCCTTGATGGCGGTGCTGGCGCCGTTGGCTGCCCATCCCTGGGCCAGCCTGCCGGTGGCGGGGGCGCCGGTCTGGGTGTTGGCCGTGGCGCTGCTGGGCATGGCGTGGTGGTGGCAGGGACAGGGCTGGCCGGCACGCTGGGTGGGTCTGATGTGTCTGCTGCCGTTGCTGACCTGGCGCGAGGAGCGACCGGAGCCGGGCGGTTGGCGGCTGACGGCGCTGGACGTGGGGCAGGGCGGCGCGGTCGTGATCGAGACTGCCCGCCATGTGCTGCTGTATGACACGGGCCCGCGTCACTACCGCGCGGGGGATGAGGGCGAGCGCATCGTGGTGCCGTTTCTGCGCGCGCGCGGCATTGCTCATCTCGATCATCTGGTGGTGTCGCACAGCGACCTGGACCACGCCGGCGGGCTGGCCAGCGTGCTGGCGGCCGTGCCGGTCGGGCAGGCCTGGGCACCGTTTGACCTGCGCACCTGGCTGGCGCGCGAGGCACGTCTGCGCGAGGATGCCACAGCCTTGGCCGCGCCACGCCAGCAGTCTTGCGAGGATGGCCAAGGCTGGGAAATGGACGGTGTGAGGTTCCGGTTTCTGCATCCACCGGCCGGCATGACAGCAAGCTTGCCGCGCACGGCGGGCAACGCGCAGAGTTGCGTGCTGCTGATCGAAGGGCGCTGGCGTCGGGCCTTGCTGCCGGGCGACGTGGCCGTGGCGCAGGAAGCGTTGTGGGCAGACCGCTTGCCTGCTGTCGATGTGGTGCTGGCGCCGCACCATGGGGCGCGTGGCTCCTCGGGGGCGGCACTGGTGGCCGCGTCGCAGGCCCGTCACGTGCTGGTGCAGGCCGGGCGCTGGAGCCGCTTCGGGCATCCCGCTCCCCAGACCGTGCGGCGCTGGCAGCGGGCCGGCGCCGAAGTCTGGCGCAGCGGGCGCGATGGCGCCGTGGTGGTGCAGGGTGGGCGGGTGCTGCAGGTCGACGGATGGCGTAGCCGGGCGCGGCGCTACTGGCATGTTCGGCCTGACGGGGCGGCAGGGGTAAGATGAGGCATCGGCCGCCCCCCGGCGGCTTTCCGGAGAAGTGTATGGCCGAGCCGCGTCTGGATTCCGTTACTTGCGTCAGCCCCGCGGGGTTTCATCGCATGGCGTATTGGGAGTGGGGAGACCCCGACAATCCCCGAGTGGTGGTCTGCGTGCATGGCCTGACCCGCAACGGGCGCGATTTCGATCATCTGGCACGGCGGCTGGCGTCGCGCTATCGGGTGGTCTGCCCCGACGTGGTGGGGCGCGGGCAGTCGGATTGGCTGCTCAACCCGATGCACTACACCATTGCCCAATACGCCTCCGACATGGTGACGCTGCTGGCCCGCCTGCGCCCGGGCACGCTGTCCTGGGTCGGCACATCCATGGGCGGGCTGATCGGGCTGGCGCTGGCCGGCACCCTGGCCATGGCGCGCCAGGCCCACGCACTGCAGACCCATGCCGGCCTGCCGCCCGCCCAGGAACTGCATTTCGAGCATCTGGTGCTCAATGATGTCGGCCCCACCCTGGGGCGCGCCGCGCTGGCGCGCATCAGCGAGCGGGTGGGCGTGCCGCAAGTCTTCGATACCTTCGAGCAGGCGGTCGAGGCTACCAAGGAAACCTGCGCTACCTTCGGGCCGCACACCGAGGCGCAATGGCGCGAGCTGACCGAACATGGCTACATGCAGCTAGGTGGCCACTGGGTCAGGCGCTATGACCTGAAAATCGCGCTGGCGCTGGCGGCACAGGCCAGCCCGGAGGCCTTCGAGGCCGGCGAGCAATTGCTGTGGGCCGCCTACACCGGCCTGAATTGCCCGGTGCTGGTACTGCGCGGCGCCGAATCGGACCTGCTGAGCGCGGAGACGGTCGAGGCCATGCGGCGCTGCCACCCGCGTACCGAGACGGTGAGCTTTCCCGGTGTGGGCCATGCGCCGACCCTGATGTCGGCCGAACAGATCGATCCGGTGGCCCGATTCCTGCAGGCGTAGCGGGCCAGCCTCGCGCTACTACAATAAATGCCATGACTGCTCTGAACATAGACCTGCATTGCCATTCGTCGGTATCCGACGGCATGCTGGCGCCGGCCGACGTGGCCCGGCGCGCGCACGCCAACGGCGTCGATGTCTGGGCCCTGACCGACCACGATGAAGTGGGGGGGGTGGACCAGGCGCGTGCGATGGCCGCCGAATTGGGCATGCGCTACCTGACCGGGGCCGAAATCTCGGTGACCTGGGCTGGCCATACGGTGCACATCGTTGGCTTGAACTTCGATGAGCGCAATCCGGTCCTGGTGGAGGGCCTGCGCAAGACACGCGCCGGGCGGGCAGGGCGCGCGCGCGAGATCGGCGAGCGCCTGGCCGCGCTGGGTTTTCCCGGCGCCTACGAAGGGGCCCTGCCGTTTGCCGGCAACCCTGAGCTGATCAGCCGCACCCACTTTGCCCGCTATCTGGTCGAAGCGGGCTTCTGCCCGGATGTCCAGACCGTCTTCAACAAGTATCTGGGTGACGATTGTCCCGGCCATGTACCGATGCAGTGGGCCACGCTGGGCGAAGCCGTGGGCTGGATCCTGGGGGCGGGCGGGCGCGCCGTGATTGCCCATCCCGGGCGCTACAAGTACACGCCGTTGCAGTTTGCGGCCCTGTTCGATGAGTTCATTCAGCTGGGCGGCGAAGGCATCGAGGTGATGACCGGCAGCCATACCCCCCAGGAAGCCATGCGCTATGCCGACGTGGCGCGCCACTATGGCTTTCTGGCCTCGCGCGGCTCGGATTTCCACGGCGTGGGCGAGAGCAAGGCCGACCTGGGGCGCTTGCCGCCACTGCCGGCCGATCTCAAGCCGGTCTGGCACGACTGGCTGTAGGCGCCTGCGCCAGCCCCCTTTGTTTCCCTGGAGGGAGAGCCATGAACAAGGCTTTTGTCAAAGAAACCGATCGCGACGACGACGAGGACCTGCCCGAGGCGCTGGTCCTGCCGGCCGGCATGCGCAACTACATGACCCGCGAGGGCTACGCGAGGCTGCGCGACGAGTTGGCCGAACTGATGAACGTCGAGCGTCCGGCCGTGGTCCAGGTGGTTTCCTGGGCGGCCTCCAATGGCGACCGGTCGGAGAACGGGGATTATCTCTACGGCAAGAAGCGTCTGCGCGAGATCGACCGGCGCATGCGTTTTCTGACCAAGCGGCTGGATATCGCCGAAGTGGTGGATGCCTCGCAGCAACCCAATCGTGACCAGGTTTTCTTCGGGGCGACCGTGGTTTATGCCGATCAGCACGGCGAGGAAACCACGGTCACCATCGTCGGGGTCGACGAAGCCGAACCGCTGGCCGGACGCATCAGCTGGATTTCGCCGGTGGCGCGGGCGTTGATCAAGGCCCGTGAAGGCGACACGGTGATTCTGCGCACGCCGGGTGGCATCCAGGAGCTGGATATCCTGGAAGTGCGCTATCCCGACCCCCAGGATTGACCGGCGGTACGTGGCTCGCGGTGATGGCGGCAGAATAAATAACGGGCGCTGGTCACTGACCAGCGCCCGTTGGCGTCGGAGGGATTATTGACGCCCCTGCCTTGCGCTGGTGGCTTGAAGCCACCATTCCCCTTGGGCTGCTGCGGTTTTCCTGCGGGTGCAGCGGTGCTGAGCCCTGTGCCCGGAAGTGATTTTCCGGCACCGTCGGGCACAGTGTAGGGCCAGGTGGCGCGAGAAATCGAGAGAGGGTTTTCCTGGGCTGGCGCAGGGGCTTTGGCCCCTGGCGAGGCCTGGGTCTCACAAGCGGGTAAAATCACGACTTCCCTTTGGCTTTCTCTTTTACCCTACGGCGCCGCATCGTGTCCCTTGTCCAGCATCTGCCCGGTTCCTCCGTCCTGTCCGAATTCCGTCGTGAGCGTCTGCTCGCGCAGCTGAAAAAGGCTGGTCTGCCTGTGGCGGACGTCTCTGCTCGCTATGAGCATTTTGTGCAAACCGACCAAGCCCTGTCGGCCAGCGAGCAGTCCCAGCTCGTCCAATTGCTGGATTACGGCACGCCGGTGACGGCCACGCCGTCGTCCAAGAGCCTGGAGTTGCTGGTGATTCCGCGCCTGGGCACGATTTCGCCCTGGGCCAGCAAGGCCACCGACATTGCCCGCAACTGCGGTCTGAGCGGTGTGCGCCGCATCGAGCGCGGCGTGCGCTACGTGATCACGCCCGAGCGCGGCCTGTTGGGCAGCAAGACGCTCGACGGTGACATGCTGGCGCGCGCGGCCGATTGCCTGCACGATCGCATGACCGAAACCGTGGTGCAAGGCGATTTCGATGGCCAGGCGCTGTTCACGCCGCTCAGCGGCAAGCCCATGCGCACCGTGGCCGTCAAGGCACAGGGCCGCGCAGCCCTCGAAGAGGCCAACGTCAGCCTTGGCCTGGCCCTCTCCGAAGACGAAATCGACTACCTGACGCAATCGTTTGGCGATCTGGGGCGCGACCCCACCGACGTCGAACTGATGATGTTCGCCCAGGCCAACAGCGAACACTGCCGCCACAAGATCTTCAACGCCGACTGGGTGATCGACGGCCAGACGCAGCCGAACACGCTGTTCGGTATGATCCGCGCCACCCACAAGGCGCAGCCCAAGGGCACGGTGGTGGCCTATTCCGATAACGCGGCCATCATGGAAGGCGGCCCGGCGCAGCGCTTTCAGGCCGGCGTGCCCGGCCAGGGCGGGGCTGGCGCCCAGACGGCGGCCTACGCCCGCCGCGACGCCGTCGTCCACACCCTCATGAAGGTCGAGACGCACAACCACCCGACCGCCATTGCCCCCTTCCCGGGCGCGGCCACCGGCGCCGGCGGCGAGATCCGCGACGAAGGCGCAACCGGGCGCGGCTCCAAGCCCAAGGCCGGTCTGACCGGCTTTACCGTGTCGCATCTGCGTTTCGACGACGCCCTGCAGCCCTGGGAAGCCGACCATCATGGCCTGCCCGATCGCATCGCCTCGCCCCTGTCCATCATGATCGATGGCCCCATCGGCGGCGCGGCGTTCAACAATGAGTTCGGCCGTCCCAACCTGCTGGGCTATTTCCGCAGCTTCGAGCAGACGGCGGGCGGCACCCGCTGGGGCTATCACAAGCCCATCATGATCGCCGGCGGCCTGGGCAGCATCGACGGCGGCCAGACGCACAAGGATCCGCTGCCCCCGGGCGCGCTGCTGGTGCAGTTGGGCGGGCCGGGTTTTCGCATCGGCATGGGTGGAGGCGCTGCCTCCAGCATGAGCGTGGGCAGCAACTCCGCCGAACTGGACTTCGACTCGGTGCAGCGCGGCAACCCCGAACTTGAGCGCCGGGTCCAGGAAGTCATCGACCGCTGCTGGCAGCAGGGCGACGCCAACCCCATTCTGGCCATCCATGACGTCGGCGCAGGCGGCCTGTCCAATGCCTTCCCCGAATTGGTCAATGATGCGGGCCGCGGTGCCATCTTCGACCTGAAGCGCGTACCGCTCGAAGAATCGGGCCTGTCGCCGGCTGAAATCTGGAGCAACGAGTCCCAGGAACGCTATGTCCTGGCCATTCTGCCCCAGGACCTGCCGCGCTTCGAGGCCATCGCCCAGCGCGAGCGCTGCCCGTTCGCGGTGGTCGGCGTGGCCACCGAAGAGCGTCAGCTGCGCGTGGTCGATGGCGAAGGACTGCCCGGGCTGGATACCGTGCGCCCGCAAGGCGAGAACGAAGTGCGTCCGGTGGATGTGCCCATCGACGTCATCCTGGGCAAGCCGCCGCGCATGACGCGCGATGTGCAGCGCCTGCCGGGCGTGTCCGAGCCGCTGGATCTGGCTGGCATCGACCTGACCGAGGCCGCCTACCGCGTGATGCGCCATCCGACTGTGGCCAGCAAGAACTTTCTCATCACCATTGGCGACCGCACCGTGGGCGGGCTGTCCAGCCGCGACCAGATGGTCGGCCCCTGGCAGATCCCGGTGGCCGATGCCGCCGTCACGCTGGCTGACTACGAAGGCTTCCGGGGCGAGGCGATGGCCATGGGCGAGCGTACGCCGCTGGCCATGCTGGATGCGCCGGCTTCGGGCCGCATGGCGATTGCCGAAGCCCTGACCAACCTGGTCTCGGCTGACGTGGCCAGCCTGGAAGACATCAAGTTGTCGGCCAACTGGATGGCCGCTTGCGGCACCCCGGGCCAGGATGCCGCCCTTTACGATACGGTCTCGGCCGTGAGCGAGCTTTGCCAGGCCGTGGGCCTGTCGATTCCGGTCGGCAAGGACTCCTTGTCCATGAAAACCACCTGGGAAGAAGACGGCGAGTCGCGCCAGGTGATCGCGCCGGTTTCGCTCATCGTGACCGCTTTTGCGCCGGTGGCCGACGTGCGCCAGAGCCTGACGCCGCAACTGCGTACCGATGCCGGTGACACCGTTCTGATCCTGATCGACCTGGGCCGTGGCCGCCATCGCATGGGCGGCTCCATCCTGACCCAGGTCTACAACCAGGTGGGCGAAACCGTACCTGACATCGACCAGGCCCAGGACCTGCGCACCTTCTTCGTGACCATCCGCACGCTGGCCGAAGCCGGCGTCATCCTGGCCTATCACGATCGCTCCGATGGCGGCCTGTTCGCCACGGTGGCCGAAATGGCCTTCGCCGGCCGCACCGGCGTGTCGATCAACGTCGACATGCTGACCTTCGATCCGCAGTCGGCCGATTGGGGCGATTACAAGATCCGTCCCGAACAGGTCGCCGTGCAGCGTGACGAACTGACCCTGAAGGCCCTTTTCTCGGAAGAGGCTGGCGCGGTCATCCAGGTGCCCGCAGCCCAGCGCGATGCCGTCATGCAGGTGCTGCGTGGTGCCGGCCTGTCGGCCCACTCGCATGTGATCGGCGGGCTCAATGGCGCCGACGAGATCGAGTTCTACCGCGATGGCCGCAAGATCTGGGGGCAGCCGCGCGCCGACCTCGGCCGCGCCTGGAGCGACGTCAGCTACCGCATCATGGCCCGTCGCGACAACCCGGCCTGCGCCCAGGCCGAGCTGGATGTCTGGAACGACACTACCGATCCTGGCCTGTCGCCGCGCGTGGCGTTCGACCCCCAGGAAGACGTGGCGGCGCCCTTCATCGCCACCGGCAAGCGCCCGCGCGTGGCGATCCTGCGCGAGCAGGGCTGCAACAGCCAGGTCGAAATGGCCTGGGCCTTCGATACGGCCGGTTTCGAAGCGGTGGATGTGCACATGACCGACCTGCTGGCCGGCCGCAGTGATCTGGCCGGCATGCAGGGCCTGGTGGCGGTGGGCGGCTTCAGCTACGGCGACGTGCTGGGCGCGGGCGAAGGTTGGGCGCGCAGCATCCGCTTCAACAGCAAGCTGGCCGATCAGTTCGCGGCCTACTTCAGCCGCCCGGATACCTTTGCGCTGGGTGTCTGCAACGGCTGCCAGATGATGGCCGCGCTGGCGCCCATGATCCCGGGTGCCGAGTTCTGGCCGCGCTTTACGCGTAACCAGTCCGAGAAGTACGAGGCCCGCCTGTCGCTGGTCGAGGTGCAGGCCTCGCCCTCGATCTTCTTTGCCGGTATGGAAGGCGCCCGCGTTCCGGTGGCTGTGGCGCACGGTGAAGGCTTTGCCGACTTCTCGCAGCAGGGCGATGCCGCCCGCGTGCTGGCCGCCGCGCGTTTCATCGACAACCATGGCAACGTGACCGAAGCCTACCCCTTCAACCCCAACGGCAGCCCGCAGGGCCTGACCGCGGTGACCACGGCCGATGGTCGCTTCACCGTGATGATGCCGCACCCGGAACGCGTGACGCGCAACGTCATGATGTCCTGGGCGCCGCAAAGCTGGGGCGAGCAGGATAGCGGCGGCGCCTTCACCCCATGGATGCGCATGTTCCGCAATGCGCGCGCCTGGCTGAAGTAAGCCGTGGCCGGGCCACGTGCCCGGCGGCGCCACACCCTGACTCCACCTTCGTCGAAGGTGGAGTTTTTATTTCAGGATTGACCTGCTTCCCGTGGTTCGTACGAATCGATGCTGGACAAGGCTGGGCTTCAGGGCCTCCTGAGCCGGAAGTAGCAAGCCCGCAGGCCTAACACGAAGCGGTCAGTGTAGTGATCCAGCAGAGCCTGCTCAAGTTAAGTGGCTAAAGCAAATGCCTGGGCCGGGGTCGTCATACCGAGCGCCAGGTGTGGGCGCCGGCGCGCGGGGGAGTTTTTACGCCTGTTCAGGCGTTCGGTGTGTTTCGCTTGCCCGGCCTCGATAGCCTGATCACATTGAGCGATAACAACATCCCCGGGATACGCCGCTCATGGTGCGCAAGGCAAGAGGCTGCTACACGCCCGCAAGCCGCCTGATGGCGGTGTCTGAGGCTGGGTCCAACGAAACAGCGCCGATCTCAGGGCGCACGCCATCGCCTGCGCAAACGCTCAAAGAATAAGCCTCAGGCCGTAGTGCCAGGCGTTTAGCAACACGCTGGACGCCACCTTTGACGAGGTTGTTCTTTTAGGCGCGATCGGCCTTGGCAAGCAGAAGCACGTCAGGGAAATGTCGTTCACATGCAAAGGAGAGTTCCTGGCAGTGGCGTCGGAATGCCTTTTTAGAATTTACCCACTCTGAAAAAAGGATCACACCTTGACCTCGCATCCTCTTGCACCAGACTGGCAGCAACTCAAACAAACGGGCGATGAGCGCCTGGCCCGCTTCAACGAACTGGACGACCTCTATGTCCTGTGGCCCAGGGCGGGCAGCGCCTGGACGCTGCACCTGCACGAGTTCTTCGCCCAGCGCACCTACCTAACCGACCCTCGTTTCCGGGGGTATTGCGTGATTGGCGATCCTCCCGGGCTGGTGTCGGCCATGAAACCTGTCATGCCCCACCGCGAGGCCGCGATCACGTTCAACGAGTTCGTCCGGCTCAGGCGCAGCAAGGCGCGTGTGGGCCTGCTGGATTTCAGCGGTACGATCACCGAATGGAGCCTGTGGCGTGGCGTACAGGACGGCGTCTTCGATTTCCTCGTTTCTGCCACTGCGCGGGATATCGCTTACATCTACGTGCCCTTGTCGCAGGAGCGCCGCCACTACCTGGAAAATGCCGGGCGCTACGAAGCGTTGGCCGCTTCGATGGATGCGCGTTCGGCCCGTACCCTGTTCGCGCGCATGCATGCCTTTCTGGCGCTGGATCGCGGGCCCATGTTGCGCACCATGACGCCGGTGGAGTTCCAGTATTTCAACGGGGCCTCGCCGCAAGACTCCTTCGTCCCCCGCGCCCGCGAGGTCTATGTCGATGTCGGAGCCAGCCAGGGCGAGCACGTGCTGCGCATGGCCGGCCTGCTCGATGATTTGGATGGCTCGCAATTGTGGGCGCTGGAGCCCAACCGGCAGGAATTCGGGGCCCTGCAAGGCCTGCGCTGGATGCTGCCTGTGCGGGCCCAGCAGGTGGTCGTCTCCGACCAGGCAGGCGGGGAGGTGCTGTTCCATACCTTGCCGGGCAATCCGGAGGGCTCGCATTTTGTCGGGGCTTCGCATGATGCGGCCTGGCGCGAGGCGCATGCCGATAGTATCGACACGCTGCCGCGCGTTACGCTGGATAGCCTGATCTCCCGTGAGGCCACTTTCATCAAGGCGGACATCGAGGGTGGCGAGATGGCGCTGATGCGCGGCGCACGCGGGCATCTGGCGCGTCCGCAATGCCGCCTGAGCATTGCGGCCTATCACTATCCCGACGATCTGCTGGAGATGGTCGATTTTCTGCATGGTCTGGGACGACGGCGGCTGTCCGTGCGCGCCCATCATCCCTCCTTGTACGACCTGGTGCTGTACGCCCACGAGGAGCCGGGTTTCTGAGGGGAGGGCGGCCTGAGCGCGCTATCGTGGCGGTTTCGTACCACCGGCGCCGTGTTCCACCGGCGCTGTCCAAGGAAACACCATGCACATCATGATCATCGGGGCCAGCAAAGGTTTGGGCCGTGCCCTCTTCGAAGGCTTGGGCCGCCCGGGCGATACCCTGACGGGGGTGGCGCGTCGCCCGCCTGTCGCCCTGGCCATGCCGGACGGCGTGGCCCAGCACTGGATCCCTGCCGATCTGTCCCAGCCGGTCACGGCGGCCGACGCCATCGCCCAGGCGGCGCCAGCGGTCATCGATACGCTGATCTACAACCTGGGCATCTGGGAAACCCATGCCTTCAGCCGCGCCTATGATTTTCTGGCCGAGCCGGATGCCGCATTGACCGGTCTGGTGGACGTCAACATCAGCGCCGCGTTGCTGCTGCTCAAACGCCTTTTGCCGCGGGTGCTGCGCGCCAAGCGGCCGCAACTGGTATTGACCGGCTCGACCTCGGGCCTGCGCGGGGCGGGCCGCCCCGAGGTTGCCTTTGGCGCCAGCAAATTTGCCCTTAACGGCATGGCCGAGGCGTTGCGCGAGGGCTATCGAGAGGCGGGCCTGGCGGTCAGCGTGCTGCAGCTGGGGTATCTGAATACCGACGACGGGCTGGCAGTGCCGCGCGAACAGGCCGCCGCCCGCGGCGAAGGCGGGCTGGTGCCGGTGCATGACGTGGTGGCCGTGGTCGATACCCTGATTCGCCTGTCGGGCGCGTCCTTCGTCCGGGAGTTGGTCATGCCGGCGATCGCCGATACGCAGTTCTGAAACTGCCCGGCAGGCTCAAGGCCCGGGTCAGGCCGGCGCAGCAATGTCCTCGCCGTTGGAGGCGCTTTCCAGAGAGTCGCGCAGGCTGGCCACGAAGGCACAGGCGGCCTGCGGCAAGCTGCGTCCGGCAAGTGTCTGTACTTCGAAGTGCCGTTCGTTCATTTCGCGGTCGCGCAAGGGTAAGGCGACCACCTCGCCCCAGCGCAGACGATTGCGGGCCGCCAGTTCCCCGCAAAAGGTGATGCCGCCGCCTGCCGCGGCAAACGCCACCAGGGCATCGACACTGTCGCCGCAGAACACCGGCGACAGCTGCAGCTGCTGGCGGCTGCTGCTGATGTCGATCAGCTGGCGCAAGGTCGAGTCGGGGCCGGGAAGCGCCAGGGGATAGGGCGTCAGTTCGGCCAGCGATACCGACGCGCGCTGCGCCAAGGGATGATCGCGTGCCATTACCGCCCGCACGGGCGCCGGCGTGCGCCACTCGACCCGGACTTCCCGGTGCGAGGTCAGGCTGAGCGTGATTCCGATATCGGCCGTGCCATCGATCACCCGCAGCGGCACCTCACGCTGTGAACAGACCTCCACCGAGAAACGCACGCCGGGATGCGCGCGGCGAAACCGCGCCACCGCCACCGGCACCAGATCGTGCAGAAAGCCCTCGGTGCAGACGATGCGCAGCAGGCCCTCACGCAGGCCGCGCAGGCTCATCATCTCGCTGGCGACCCGTTCTACATCCTGCTGGGCCCGCTTGGCGTAGGTGGCCAGCAATTCGCCGGCGGCATTGAGCGCCATCCCCCGGGCCCGCCGCTCGAACAGCAGGGTGCCCAGCTCGCGTTCCAGCCGGGCGATCTGCCGGCTGACCGCAGAAGGCGCCACATCCAGCCGCTCGGCTGCCAGGCTGACCGAGCCGCAGCGCGCCACTTCCAGGAAGTAGCGCACCGCCATTTCCTGCAGTACCCGGGTATCCATCCGTCTTGACTTCCTAGGTTTGCGTTTTGCGCAATGCACGATTCTAGCAAGTCATATTGCTGCAACGTTAAGCCCGCGCCTAGCATGTCGCGATTGCCCAGGCGCCGGTACAGGCGCATCCCCCTTCACCTAGCGTATCGAGTTCGTCCATGAAGACTGCCTTGCTTTCCGTTGGAGTTGCCCTGGCTTGCCTGGGCACTGCCGCCACGGCGGCCCAGAAGGATTACCCGACCCGGCCCATTACCCTGGTCATCCCGTTCTCGCCTGGCGGCGCAACCGATGTGATCGGCCGCGTAGTGGCCCAGAAGCTCGGGCAGGAGCTGGGCCAGACTGTCGTGGTCGAGAATCGCGCGGGCGCGGGAACCGCCATCGGCGCGGGTTATGTGGCCAAGGCCGCGGCGGACGGTTACACCCTGTTTGCGAGCTCGGGCACCACCTTTACCGTCAACCCGGCGATCCAGAGCACGCTGCCCTACGATCCGGTGCAAAGCTTCGAGCCGCTCGGCATCATCGGCCGCACCGGCCTGGCCCTCCTGGTCAACGCCCGGATTCCCGTGCACAACATCGGGGAACTGGTGGCCTACGTGAAGGCGCGCGGACAGGACGTTCCCGCCTATGGCAGCTTTGGCACCGGCACCACCGCCCATTTCGTGGCCGCGGGTTTCCTGGCCGATGCCGGGATACAGATGACCCACGTTCCCTACAAGGGCAGCGCGCCCGCGATGACCGACCTGATCGGCGGGCAGATTCCGTTCTCCGTCGATACCGTGGCAGCGGCTGTGCCGCACAGCAAGCAGGGCAAACTGCGCGTGATCGCTGTCTCGGCGCCGGCCCGCTCGGCCTTCCTGCCCGACGTGCCAACCTTCGCCGAGCAGGGCTACCCGGCAGTAAACATGGACACCTGGCTGATGATCGCCGCCCCGCGCGGCCTGCCGCCGGAGGTCAAACAGAAGCTGGAAGGCGCTTTGCGCGCCACGGTCGAGTCCCCCGACGTTCGCCAGAGCCTGGAGAACAGCGGTTTCGAGGCGGTGTTCTCCAGCAGCGCCGAGGGCGAGGCCCTCATCGCGCGGGAGCTGCCGCTCATGCGAGAACTGGCCCAGCGCGCCAATATCAAAGTGGATTGAGGAAAGCCGTTATGGTTCTGGATGATTCCCTGGTGTCCTTGAGCGCGGTGCGCCTGCGCCGCATGATCGGAGCGCGCCAGCTGTCGCCGGTCGAGTTGCTGGAGGCCTGCATTGCCCGCATCGAGGCGGTCAACCCTTATATCAATGCCGTCACCGCCACGGCTTTCGA
>NZ_FKBR01000050.1:0-57008 GCF_900078335.1 Bordetella trematum | reverse complement strand
GCGCCTGCAGGCGCGCGCGGCCGAGCAGGCCGTGATGGCGGGCGAGCCGCTGGGTTTGTTGCACGGCCTGCCGCTGGGGGTGAAAGACCTCGAGCCAACCGCCGGCCTGCTGACCACGTATGGCTCGCAGCTGTATCGCGACCATGTCCCGACGGAGGATGTCGAGCTGGTGGCACGCCTGCGCCGCGCCGGCGCCATCGTGACCGCCAAGACCAACGTGCCCGAGATGGGCGCGGGCGCGAACTCGCGCAATACCGTATGGGGCGCGACCGGCAATCCCTTCAATCCCAACCTCAACGCCGGCGGCTCGTCCGGCGGCTCGGCAGCCGCGCTGGCGGCTGACCTGCTGCCCGTGTGCACGGGCTCCGATACCGGCGGGTCGCTGCGCATTCCGGCGGCCAAGTGCGGGGTGGTGGGCTTGCGGCCCTCGCCGGGCGTGGTGCCCAGCGTGCGCAAGTTGCTGGGCTGGACGCCGATCTCGGTGGTGGGCCCGATGGGGCGCACGGTTGCCGATGCCTGCCTGCAACTGGCCGCCAGCGCCGGCCCGGATGCCGGCGACCCGCTGAGCTACCCGCTGGACCCGCTGGGTTTTCTGACGCCAGACAACGTCGACCTGGGCAGCCTTCGCGTGGCCTACAGCGAGGACTTCGGCGTGTGTGACGTCGACCCGGAGATCCGCCAGACCTTCCGCGCCAGGATCGCGGCCATGAAGCACCTGTTCGCCGCCTGCGACCCGGTCGAGATCGACTTCGGCCAGGCGCATCGCTGCTTTGACGTGTTGCGTGCCGAGGCCTTCGTGGCAGGCATGCGCGACGCCTACGAGAAAGACCCCGCCAGCCTCGGCCCCAACACGCGCGCCAACTATGAGATGGGCGCGGCCATGAGCCTGCAGGATTGCGCCTGGGCCCAGGCCGAACAGACCCGCCTGATCCGGCGCTTTCAGCGGGTCTACGACGATTACGATCTGATCCTGTCGCCCACCACGCCGGTGTCGCCTTTCCCCTGGACACAGCTCTATGCCGTCACGGTCGATGGCAAGCGCCAGGAGAACTACTACCGCTGGCTCGCGCTGACCTACGTGATCACGCTCACTACCCATCCGGCCCTGACGCTGCCTTGCGGGCGGGATACCCATGGCATGCCTTTCGGCCTGCAGATCGTGGGGCGCTTCCGGGGCGACCGGCAGCTGCTGGCGGCCGCGCAGGCGATGGAAGAGGCCTTCGCCGGCATGGAGGAACTGAGGCGCCCCGTACCGGATCTGCGGGCCCTGCTTGCGGCCGAGCCACCCTTGACCTCGATCGTGGAAACCCCCGCCGGCGCGCCGGCAGCAAGCGCTTCGGCGGCCCGCGTATCGGCGGTCTAGCCTTCTTGCGGACCCGGTCGTGCCGCCAAAGGCCGGCCGGGCCTCCGGGCCGGAGGGTCGAGGGCGCGGCATTTGAGGCATAGAATATCGTTTTGCCTTACCCCGCTCCCAACCGGAGAACCGCCATGAACGCCCGTGTACCCGACGACGCACTGCCACCCACGCTCGATCCGCAAGCCCTGCAGGCTTTCGTCGATGACAAGTGGGACCGCGAGATCATTCCAGCACTGACCGACTACATCGCCATCCCGGCCAAAAGCCCGGCCTTCGATGCCGACTGGGAAAAGAACGCCTTCATCGAACGCGTGGTGCGCGATGCCGCGCAATGGGTCGAGGCCCAGAAGGTGCGTGGCCTGACGCTCGAAGTGGTGCGCCTGCCGGGCCGCACGCCGGTGATCTTCTTCGATGTACCGGCCACGCGCCAGGACAACGGTGATACCGTGCTTCTCTATGGCCACCTGGACAAGCAACCGGAGTTCTCGGGCTGGCGCTCCGACCTCGGCCCGTGGACGCCCAAGTACGAAGACGGCAAGCTCTATGGCCGGGGCGGCGCCGACGATGGCTACGCCATCTACGCCTCGCTGACCGCCATCATGGCGCTGGACAAGCAGGGCGTGCCGCGCCCGCGTTGCGTGGGCATCGTCGAAACCTGTGAAGAATCCGGCAGCTATGACCTGCTGCCTTACATCGATGCGCTGCGCGAGCGTCTGGGCAACGTGTCCCTGGTGGTGTGCCTGGACTCGGGGGCCGGCAACTATGACCAGCTCTGGATGACCACCTCGTTGCGCGGCATGGTGGCCGGCACCCTGGAAGTCCAGGTTCTGGACGAGGGCGTGCACTCGGGAGACTCCAGCGGCGTGGTGCCGTCGAGCTTTCGCATCCTGCGCCATCTGCTCGACCGTCTCGAAGACAGCGCCACCGGTCGCCTGCTGCCGCAAAGCCTGCATTGCGAAATCCCGGCCGATCGCATCGAGCAGGTCAAGGCGACGGCGCAGATCCTGGGCGACGAAGTCTGGCGGCGCTTTCCCTGGAGCTGCGGGGCCGAGGGCGGGTTCGTGCTGCCCATGACCACCGAACCCGAACAGGCCCTGCTCAACCGCACCTGGCGCCCGACCCTGTCGGTCACCGGCGCCGAGGGCCTGCCGCCGCTCAGCAGCGCGGGCAACGTGCTGCGTCCGCGCACCGCCTTCAAGCTGTCGTTGCGCCTGCCGCCGCTGGTGGATGCGGTCGCTGCCTCGCAGGAAATCAAAGCCCTGCTGGAAGCCGATTCGCCCTACAACGCCAAGGTCATCTTCCATGCCAACGAAGGCGCGGCCACGGGCTGGAACGCACCGAGCACCTCGGCCTGGCTGTCCAAGGCGCTGGATGAGGCCTCGCAGGCCTACTATGGCTCGCCCTGCGGCTACATCGGCCAGGGCGGCACCATCCCGCTCATGAGCCTGCTGCAAAAGGGCTTTCCCAAGGCGCAGTTCATGGTCTGCGGCGTGCTGGGCCCCAAGTCCAATGCCCACGGGCCCAATGAATTCCTGCATGTGCCCTATGGCAAGAAACTGACCGCAGCCGTGGCCCAGACCATGGCCGCCATGCCGCAGGCCTGACAGCCGCAACGGGGGCAGGGGCCCCCGCCACGGGCCGGCAGCCAGCCGGCCCATCACCACGGATATCCCATGATTTTGAATACTCCCGCTGCCGGCGAGGTCGCCGACGAGGTGCGCGCCTGGGTTGACCGCGCGGTCATCGGCCTGAACCTCTGTCCTTTCGCCAAGGCGGTCCAGGTCAAGGACCAGGTGCGTTACGCCGTGAGCGATGCCGAAGACGCCGAAGGCGTGCTGCAGGATCTCGAAGAAGAACTACTGCTGCTGTCGCAGGCCGATCCCGAAGTGATCGACACCACGTTGCTGATCCTGCCCGAGGCGCTGCCGGACTTCTACGACTTCAATGATTTTGAAGAGATCTCCGAGCGCCTGCTCAAGCGCATGCGGCTGGTGGGAGAGCTGCAGGTGGCGACCTTCCACCCCTTGTTCCAGTTCGCCGAGACCGAGCCCGACGATATCGAGAACTACACCAACCGTTCGCCGTATCCCATCCTGCATCTGCTGCGCGAAGACAGCATCGACCGGGCGGTCGAGGCCTTTCCCGATGCCTCGGAGATCTACGAGAAGAATATCGAGACGCTGCGCGCCCTGGGCCATGAGGGCTGGGCGAGGCTGATGCGCGGCGAGCCGCGCGACCACTGAGAGGCCGCTGGCCGCCTCAGCGGTCGGCCATCTCGCGTAGGTCTTCGGGCGCGGCAAAGCGCTCGCGCAATTGAGGCAGGCCGACGCGTTCCAGGATCTCCTGCAGCCGCTCTGCCGCCTTGCGGCGGGGACGCCCCGGCTTGTGCTGGGCGATGATGAGCTCGTTTTTCATCGAATGTTCCCAGCCGACCAGCTCGGTCACGCTGACCTGATAGCCATGCGCTTCCAGTTGCAGGCAGCGCAACACATTGGTGAGCTGGCTGCCGAACTCGCGCGTGTGCAGCGGATGGCGCCACAGCTCGGCCATCGGGTCGCCCAGCGACGCCGCCTTGTGCTGGCGCAGGGCGGCGGCCACCTCGGCCTGGCAACAAGGCACCAGCACGATATGACTGGCGCGCTTGGTCAGCGCAAAGCGGATGGCGTCATCGGTGGCGGTGTCGCAGGCGTGCAGCGCGGTCACCACATCGATGGTTTCCGGCAGCAGCGGCGAGACGATCGACTCGGCCACAGACAGATTCAGAAAGCTCATGCCGCCGAAGCCGGCGCGCTGCGCCAGGTCGCACGAGCTTTGCACCAGCGCCTCGCGCGTCTCGATGCCGTAGATATGCGAGTCGTCGGCCTGTTGCTTGAAGAACAGGTCGTAAAGAATGAAGCCCAGGTACGACTTGCCGGCGCCATGGTCGGCCAGGGTCACGCGGCCGCGCCTGGCCTTGACCTCGGCCAGCAGCGGTTCGATGAACTGGAACAGGTGATACACCTGTTTGAGTTTGCGCCGGCTATCCTGATTCATCTTGCCGTCGCGGGTCAGGATGTGCAGGGCTTTAAGCAGTTCGACCGACTGGTCGGGGCGGATTTCGTAGGTTTTGGACATCGTGGAACAGGCGGGGGCGGGCGCAGACGGCCCGGGCCAAAGCGGCAGTTTAACGAGAAAACCGTCGCGTCATCGCCGCCGACCCCGCCATGCACCGACGGGAAGGGCCGTCTCAGCGCCCCTCAAGGCGGGCCAGCGCATAGGTGACGATATCGGCCGGCCAGCCTGCCATGCAGGTGTTCAGGGCATCGCGGTCGTTGGCGTACAGCGCCCGCAGCGCCGCCTCGTATTGCGGCAGATCGCCGGCGATGGCTGACAAAAAATAATAGGCGGCATCCTGGCGCTGGCGGGTCATGGTGTCGGGATGCTTGCTGGCATGTTCGACCAGTTTGCGCAACGTGACCGATGCCCCGCCGGGCTGGTTGGCCAGCCACTCCCAGTGGCGCGGCAACAGCGTCACCTCGCGCGCCACCACGCCCAACCGGGGGCGCCCGCGGCTGCGCACGGCGTCGACCGACGGGGCAGGGCTGGCCGGCGCCTCGCTGGCCGGGCTGTGCTGCGGTTCCAGCTCGGTCTGGCGGCCGGTGGCATCATCGAACACCAGCACCTGGCCGGCCGGGCGTCCATGCAAGGCCAGGGCGACCTCGGCGGGCGAGCCATGCGCGATGCGCTGCTTGTCGAGAAAGGCGGTGAAGTGCGTACTCATAATTAAATCCGGGTAAAATTGAAATGTGCCGCAAGCCCCCGTGTCTTGTCAAATTACCCGGGTAAAATGTGGCGGGTACGCGACAGCTTTCTGAAAGTCTGATTGTCGGCCCTCGGGCACGGACATATCGGGGCAAGGGTTATAGGGGCTATCCCTAGTCAGCCGGGCTGATCGGCGTATAATCTTGCTTTGCGCCCGGAGTTTCCTCATGCGTCTCGTTCAAAAAGCCCTCACCTTCGACGACGTGTTGTTGGTGCCAGCTTTCTCTAATGTGTTGCCGCGCGACACATCGCTTGCCACCCGCCTGACCCGTAACATCACCCTGAATATTCCGCTGGTTTCCGCCGCCATGGACACCGTGACGGAGTCGCGCCTGGCGATCGCCATGGCCCAGGAAGGCGGCATCGGCATCATTCACAAAAACCTGAGCGCCGACGAACAGGCCCGTGAAGTTGCCCGCGTCAAGCGCCATGAATTCGGCATCGTCATCGATCCCATCACCGTCACCGCCGACATGAAGGTGCGTGACGCGATCGCGCTGCAGCGCCAGCACGGCATCTCGGGCCTGCCCGTGGTGCAGGGTCGCCAGCTGGTCGGCATCGTCACCAACCGTGACCTGCGTTTCGAAGACCGCCTGGACCAGCCGCTGAGCGAAATCATGACGCCGCGCGAACGCCTGGTGACCATGCACGAAGGCGCCACGCTTGACGAAGCCCAGGCCCTGATGCACAAGCACCGCCTGGAGCGCGTGCTGATCGTCAACGACGCCTTTGAGCTGCGTGGCCTGGCCACCGTCAAGGACATCGTCAAGAACACCGAGCACCCCAACGCCTGCAAGGACGCCCAGGGCCAGTTGCGCGTGGGCGCGGCCGTCGGCGTGGGCGCCGGCACCGAAGAGCGCGTCGAGAAACTGGTCGCCGCCGGCGTTGACGTCATCATCGTCGACACCGCGCACGGCCACTCCGCCGGCGTGATCGAGCGCGTGCGCTGGGTCAAGCAGCACTATCCCAAGGTGGAAGTCATCGGCGGCAACATCGCCACCGCCGAAGCCGCCCGCGCGCTGGTCGAAGCCGGCGCCGATGGCGTCAAAGTGGGCATCGGCCCCGGGTCCATCTGCACCACCCGCATCGTGGCCGGTGTGGGCGTGCCGCAGATCACTGCCATTTCCGACGTCGCCAAGGCCCTCGAAGGCACTGGCGTGACCCTCATCGCCGACGGCGGCATCCGCTATTCGGGCGACGTGGCCAAGGCCATTGCCGCAGGCGCCTCGGCCTGCATGATGGGCGGCATGTTCGCCGGCACCGAAGAGTCGCCGGGCGAAGTCGTGCTGTTCCAGGGGCGTTCGTACAAGTCGTATCGCGGCATGGGCAGCCTGGGCGCCATGGCCGACGGTTCGGCAGACCGCTACTTCCAGGATCCGTCCAACAACGCCGACAAGCTGGTGCCGGAAGGCATCGAAGGCCGCGTGCCCTACAAGGGCAGCGTGCTGGCCATCATCTATCAGCTGGTCGGCGGCATCCGCGCCTCCATGGGCTATTGCGGTTGCGCCACCATCGAAGAAATGCGCACCAAGCCGCAGTTCGTCGAGATCACCGCAGCGGGCGTACGCGAGTCGCACGTCCACGATGTGCAGATCACCAAGGAGGCGCCGAATTACCGCGCCGACTGATCTGCTTCGATCAGGTCAATATTCGTAATGCACCGCGCACCGGCAGAGCTCAACCGTTCTGGCCGGTGCGCTTTTATTTCCAACCGGCAGAGTCACCATGCATCAGCGCATCCTCATTCTTGACTACGGTTCGCAAGTCACCCAGCTCATCGCCCGTCGCGTTCGCGAGGCTGGCGTCTATTCCGAAATCCATCCCGGCGACGTCAGCGACGACTTCGTGCGCGAGCAGGCCGGCCAGGGCCTGATGGGCATCATCCTGTCGGGCAGCCATGCCTCGGCCTACGATGCCGACTCCATGCGCGTGCCCGCCGCCGTCTTCGAGGCCGGCGTGCCCGTGCTGGGGATCTGCTACGGCATGCAGGCCATGGCGTTGCAGCTGGGCGGCAAGGTCAGCTTCAGCGACCATCGCGAGTTCGGCTACGCCGAAGTCGCCGCCCAGGGTGACACCCAGCTGCTCGCCGGCCTGTCCGACTTCCAGAACGACGCCGGCCAGGACATGCTCAAGGTCTGGATGAGCCACGGTGACAAAGTCACCGAAGTGCCGCCCGGCTTCACGGTCATGGCCTCCACGCCGTCCTGCCCGATCGCCGGCATGGCCGACGAAACGCGCCGCTTCTATGCCGTGCAGTTCCACCCCGAAGTCACCCACACCGTGCAGGGCAAGGCGCTCATCTCGCGCTTCGTGCGCGAGATCTGCGGCGGCACCGGTGACTGGAACATGCCCGACTACATCGCCGAAGCCGTTGAGCGCATCCGCGAACAGGTCGGCAGCGACGAGGTCATCCTCGGCCTGTCCGGCGGCGTGGACTCGTCCGTGGCCGCGGCGCTGATTCACCGCGCCATCGGCGACCAGCTCACCTGCGTCTTCGTGGACCACGGGCTGCTGCGCCTGAACGAAGGCCAGCAGGTCATGCAGACCTTCGCCGAGAACATGGGCGTGAAGATCATTCACGTCGACGCCAGCGGCCAATTCATGGGCAAGCTGGCCGGTGTCTCCGATCCCGAAGCCAAGCGCAAGATCATCGGCCGCGAATTCGTCGAGGTCTTCCAGCTCGAAGCCGGCAAACTCAAGGGCGCCAAATGGCTTGCCCAGGGCACCATCTACCCTGACGTCATCGAATCGGCGAGCGCCAAGACCGGCAAGGCCGTGGCGATCAAATCGCACCACAACGTCGGCGGCCTGCCCGACACGCTCAACCTGCAACTGCTCGAACCGCTGCGCGAACTCTTCAAGGACGAAGTCCGCGAACTCGGCGTAGCCCTCGGCCTGCCGCCGCAGATGGTCTACCGCCACCCGTTCCCCGGCCCGGGCCTGGGCGTGCGCATCCTGGGCGAAGTCAAACAGGAATACGCCGACCTCCTGCGTCAGGCGGACGCCATCTTCATCGAAGAACTGCGCAACACCAAGGACCCCGCCAGCGACCTGACCTGGTACGAACTGACCTCGCAAGCCTTCGTGGTCTTCCTGCCCGTCAAGTCCGTCGGCGTCATGGGCGACGGCCGCACCTACGAATACGTCGTCGCGCTGCGCGCCGTCCAGACCTTCGACTTCATGACCGCCGACTGGGCGCCCCTGCCGCACCCCCTGCTGGCCCGCGTCTCGTCCCGCATCATCAACGAAGTCCGCGGCATCAACCGTGTGGTCTACGACGTGTCCAGCAAACCGCCGGCGACGATCGAGTGGGAATGATCCCGCGTCTGGCACGGTCAGGCATCTGAAGGCATGAAAAGCCGCTAAGCCCGCGTAATTGCGGGCTTTTTTGTGTTTGTGTCTGGCACGATCTGGCAACGGGGGGAAGCGCCAAGCACCGTTTGAGCATGGCATTAAAGCTGGTATTATGGTTTGGCGATGCCATGATTGATGCCGATACCATGCTGCGTTCTTTTGTGTGTTAATGGTATCAATATTCTATAAGTCACTGTTTAATAAAGAAAAAATACGATAAATTCGAGGTTTTTTCAGCATGGTATCGGAGACGAAGAAGGACAAGGTACATGCTGACCGATACCAAGCTGCGCAATCTCAAGCCCAGGGACAAACTCTACAAAGTGAATGACCGGGAAGGTCTCTATGTGGCAGTGACTCCAGCCGGCTCCATCTCGTTCCGTTACAACTACTCAATCAACGGTCGGCAGGAGACCATCACCTTTGGGCGTTATGGTGTCGGTGGCATCGCCCTGGCCGAAGCCCGCGAGCTGTTGGGTGACGCCAAGAAGATGGTTGCGGCGGGCAAGTCGCCGGCCAAGGAGAAAGCCCGAGACAAGGCGCGGGTCAAAGATGCAGAGACGTTCGGTGCCTGGGCGGAGAAGTGGCTGCGTGGCTACCAGATGGCCGACTCCACCCGCGATATGCGCCGCTCGGTTTATGAGCGTGAGCTGAAGCCGAAATTCAGCAATCAGAAGCTGGTGGAGATCACCCACGAAGACTTGCGGGCGCTGACTGATGCCATTGTTGAGCGAGGCGCACCGGCCACCGCCGTTCATGTGCGTGAAATCGTGTTGCAGGTATTTCGCTGGGCCATCGAGCGTGGGCAGAAGGTCGAAAACCCGGCAGAACTGGTGCGCCCAACAAGCATCGCTCGATTCGAGCCACGTGACCGAGCGTTGACGCCAGAAGAAATCGGGCTGATGTACCAGTACATGGAGCGAGTGGGCACAAGCCCAACAAACCGTGCGGCGGCCAAGCTGTTATTGCTGACGATGGTGCGCAAGAGCGAACTAACCAACGCGACCTGGAGCGAGATCAACTTTAGCGAAGCGCTTTGGACGATTCCGAAGGAAAGGATGAAGCGTCGTAACCCGCACCTGGTATTCCTGTCGCGGCAGGCGCTGGATATTTTCATTGCCCTGAAAACCTTTGCCGGCGGTTCCGATTTTGTACTGCCATCACGGTACGACTCGGACGCGCCCATGAGCAGTGCCACACTCAACCAGGTACTGACGCTGACATACAAAGCGGCGCAGAAAGACGGGAAGACGCTTGCTAAGTTCGGGCCGCATGATTTGCGGCGCACAGCCAGCACACTGCTGCATGAGGCCGGCTACAACACTGACTGGATCGAGAAGTGCCTGGCGCATGAACAGAAGGGCGTGAGGGCCGTGTACAACAAGGCAGAGTACCGTGAGCAACGCGCGGAGATGTTGCAGGATTGGGCGGACATGATTGACGAGTGGACTGCGTAGAATGCCCACTGATTTTTTAGCCGCTAAAATTTTCCTTGGAGTTCTACTTCTTCAAGTGGAATGCGTTAGGAATTAGTGCCAATGCCTTGGACACGGCTTGGCGTCCGATGCCAAGCCTTCGAGCAATCTCCGACTGATTGAATCCAGAGTGCTGGAGTACCAGCATCTGTTTTTTACGATCCGATAGTTTTGAATCCGCCATTAAGCGGGCCTGATTGCGTAGTTCTGCTTTGTCGGCTGGCTGGACGGTCTGCGCCAACATGTAGTGGTAGAAATAGCTATCCACCAACGGGTCGCCGGATGCCGCCTGTGGCGTAGATCGTCTTGCGCATTGGCGGTTAAGCCTGGCAAGTTCGAGGTTGAAGTGCATATGAGATCTTTTGGCTTGGCGATATGCCGGATTCCATTCGCCATTTGCTAGCTTCGGACGGTGCTCAGCGCAAAACTGGTGGCTGAGTTCAAGCTTTCGATGGTCTTCCAGCTCAGCATCATTGATCTGTTCGTCAGCTACCGTCGCCATGAAGGATGCAAACTCGGTCAAGTTTCCACAGAAATCGCAAAAACCATGCTTTCGTTGGCTATTCAGGTTGACTCCACTTGTCGGCGCTGACTTTTTCGGACGTTTGCATGCACAGTCCCAAACCAGTCCGACTAAAGATTCTAGGGTGGCGACAAAGCGCTGGTCTCTTGGGGTTTGCTTATCCTCTGTCTTGATGAATTGGCGCAGCAACTGACGCTGCACACGAACCATCGCCTCGAATCCCACCAGTCGGATGATTGCGCTGAAAGCTACGCCTGTACCGGCGCCAGGGATATAGCCGCTATAGCTCGCAGGAAGAGCTGCCATGTAGGCCGTCACGGCGGGGTCGATCACTTCTTCGATCAATCGAATGATGGGGTAGCGCCGCGAGGATACGGAGTACGGCTGCCATCGCTCCTCAAACTGTTTAAGAGCTTCTGAGGTGCATGGGTCGCAATTTTCCCATATGACGATTTTTGGCTCATTCTTCATGTCAACCATTTTAGCCAATTATTTGGCTGAATCAAGCTGTATTGCTAGGCACCATAAGGCATTCGTTAGCAACTGGATGCCAAGCTATGCAAACAACAGAAAACATGGTGCTCATCAACAGGAAGAAACTCTTGGAGATGATCCCACTATCTTCAAGAACGATTTACAACCTGGAGCAACGAGGAGAATTTCCACGCCGTATCGCGCTCACCAGTAGGAATGTTGCCTGGGATTTGTCAGAGGTAGAGAGTTGGATTGAGGCTCGTAAGTCGTCTGGTGCTCAGGCGGCTCGACCTGGCCCTGTAGAGGGCTAGCTATATGGCTCTTGACCTGATGGCGGCTTTCACAGAATTGCCGCCGCCCGTTGATTACGTCCTGCCTAATATGGTTGCGGGTACTGTTGGTGCTCTTGTATCGCCTGGTGGGGCTGGTAAATCCATGCTGGCCCTGCAATTGGCCGTGCAGATTGCCGGCGGGCCTGATTTGCTTGAAATAGGCGAGGTTTCCAAGGGCCAGGTGGTGTATCTACCTGCTGAAGATCCACCGACTGCTATTCACCATCGTCTGCACGCCCTTGGGTCGCATCTCAGCAGCGCAGAACGGCAAGCCGTGGCTGATGGTTTGCTCATTGAACCCTTGATCGGTAAATGCCCCAACATCATGGCTTCTAGCTGGTTCGATGCTCTCAATCGAGCCGCTGAAGGCCGCCGTTTGATGATTCTGGATACGCTACGACGCTTCCACATTGAGGAGGAGAACGCGAGCGGGCCTATGGCGCAGGTAATTGGGCGCATGGAGGCCATAGCTGCCGATACAGGTTGCTCTATCGTTTTTCTGCATCACGCGAGCAAAGGTGCGGCTATGGTAGGTGCTGGCGACCAACAGCAGGCCAGCCGAGGATCATCCGTTCTGGTCGATAACATCCGTTGGCAATCGTACCTATCCGGCATGACGCAAGGCGAGGCCGAGATACTGGGGGTCGATGATTGTCAGCGTGGGTATTTTGTTCGCTTTGGCGTCAGCAAGGCCAACTATGGCGCACCTTTTCAAGAACAACTCTGGTTTAGACGGCACGACGGCGGCGTGTTGAAGCCTGCTGTACTGGAGCGGCAGTGCAAGGTGAAAAGGAGGCCGCGTGAAGAAGCCTAAGCATGACCTGACCCACGTTCGACATGATCCCGCGCACTGTTTGGCACCTGGCCTATTTCGCAGCCTCAAGCGTGGCGAGCGCAAACGGGGCAAGCTGGACGTGACCTACACCTTTGGTGAAGACGAATCCATGCGCTTCGTTGGTTTCGAACCTCTTGGGGCCGATGACATGCGCCTTCTGCAAGGCATCGTGGCCCTTGGCGGGCCGAACGGCATCTTGCTGACCCCGGAACCGACCAGTGAGACCGGGCGGCAGCTACGGCTATTCCTTGAGCCCCGTTTCGAAGCCATTGAGCAAGACGGCTTGGTTGTCCGTGAGAGTCTGACTAAGCTGCTTTCAGAAACGGGCATGACGGACAGCGGCGACAACATCAAGGCGCTCAAAGCTAGCCTGCTACGCATGTCGAACGTCACCATTCTTGTGACGAAGGGCCGGCGGCAAGCCGCGTTCCATCTGATGAGCCACGCCTTTGACGAAGCGGACGGTAGGCTATGGGTTGCCCTGAATCCGCGCATTGCCGAAGCGATCCTGGGGCATCGTCCATATGCCCGTATCGACATGGCGGAAGTGCGGGTGCTACAGACTGACCCGGCACGGTTGATGCACCAACGGCTATGCGGCTGGATCGACCCTGGCAAATCCGGGCGCGTGGAGCTGGGCACGCTTTGCGGCTATGTATGGCCAGATGAAGTCACCAACCCCAACACACTTAAAACACGCCGCCAGACCGCTCGCAAGGCACTGGCCGAGCTTGCCGCCGTGGGCTGGATAGTAAACGAGTACGCCAAGGGAAAATGGGAAATCAAGAGGCCTGGCCACACGGCAACAGCACCTGTTCACCGTCGTAACACCACCCGCCTACCGTCGTAACGTCACCCTTTCACCGTCGTAACGCCACCCGTCCCGATCTGGAAAACCCAGGTGGGGCAAGGCTTTGCGGGGAGTTTGAGAAATCGATCTAAGATTATCTAAAGATAATCCATCATGCGCGGTGCAGCTCGCGCCTTGAGGGCGCGTTCTGACCTTGCCACTAAAGCCCTGGCGGGCTTTCTCAATCGGCCATAGGCCGATGGTTTAACGCCAAGAAGAGAATATGTATTCAGTGGCTTCTAAAACGCCTTGTGAGAGACGAAGGCAAGCGGGGTGTCTTACCTATGCGCTGAAGCCGAAACGGCGTCTAACAACGCTGGAGGGCCGCTGTGCGTGCTTATGGGTTATCTGTACCGAACCTTATCTCAAAAATTGAAATGGCTAAGCGATGCCCATCCGTTCGGTAAGAATAATAAGAAGATTATTATTCTTATTATTACCAAGCAGGAATGAACCATGCGTGCTGGATGCGCGTCGCTAGTAACCTGCGTGAAGGTGTCAACATCCGAAAAGGTTGCCCCTCAAGTATCAATACGTCGCCTTAGTGGTATGACGGGAGGGGAGGCGAATTTCTTGTGTTCATTGACACTTGAGGGGCGGGCTATGCCTTCCTTCTTGGCGTCCAACTCGCCCCGTTGGGGCGAACGGGGTTTTTCGATTTCTAGCTATTCTGGACTTCGATTTAAGGCCGATTTAACAGCGATTATTAAGCGACCACGCCGATTACATGCCGATTCTTTGGCGATTATGAGCATGTTGCTAAGAATCGGTATTTGTTTGACGATAAAACGCCTCGCATTCGATATCCACTAGATTTGCAATAGTGGCTGGGATGCGGGCAGGATGGGTGAAGTAGGCCCACCCGCAAGCGGGTCGTCCTTCTTCACTGTCCCTTATTCGCGCCGTGGGCACTCAACGGGAATCCTGCCCTGCGGGGCTGGTCGGCTACCGCCGGCAGAGACGAAAGCGAGGTTGAACGATGGATGAAAGCAATCGCGTCACGCGCAAGGGCAGCACGCCGATCAAGGTGTATTGCTTGCCCGAAGAGCGGGCGCTTATTGAAAAAAACGCGGCAGCGGCAGGCTTGAGCCTGTCTGCGTTTCTGCTGGCCGTTGGCCAGGGCTATGAGGTCAAGGGCATCACCGACTACGAGCGCGTGCGCGAGCTGGCCCGGATCAATGGCGACCTTGGCCGACTTGGCGGCCTGCTGAAACTCTGGCTGACCGATGACGTGCGGACGGCGAAATTTGGCGAGGCGACCATCTTGGCGCTGCTGGGCCGGATTGAGGCCACCCAGGACGAAATGGGGCGCGTCATGAAAGCCGTGGTACGGCCGAGAGCCGAACCATGACTTTAGCGGCTAAATTCTTGTCAACCTATTCGGCCAATTATTAGGCTGAATCAAGATGCATTGCTAGGCACCATAAGGCATTCATTAGTAATTGGAGGCCAAGCCATGCAAACTTCAAAAAATCGGATTTTCAACCGCTGGACATTGCGATCCGTCGCACTGGCAGCCAGTATCATCACTGTGTCTATACCACCGGTTCAGGCCGGTATCCCCGTCATTGACGGCGGCAACCTGACCCAGAACATCATGACTGCTATCGAGTCTGTAGCGCAGACGCTCAAGCAGATCGAGCAGTATCAGACCCAGTTGCAGCAGTACGAAAATCAGCTCCAGAACACGATGGCCCCAGCCGCGTATATCTGGGATCAGGCGCAGACCACGATCAACCGGCTGATTGCCGCGCAAAACACGCTGGCCTATTACGAGAACCAGCTAGGCAGCCTGGATCGTTACCTGGCCAAGTTTCAGGACGTGGCCTATTACCGCAGCTCGCCATGCTTCAACGGCAGCGGTGGATGCACGGATGCAGAGCGGGCTGCAATGGCTGAAAACCGCCGCCTGGCGTCAGAGTCGCAAAAGAAGGCTAACGATGCCCTGTTTCAGACCGTGGCCGACCAGCAAAAGGCTTTGAAGGATGACGCCCGTACCCTGGAGCGGCTGCAAGGCGCAGCCCAGGGTGCGACTGGCCAGCTACAGGCCATCGGCTACGCCAACCAGCTCGCCAGCCAGCAGGCCAATCAGCTCTTGCAGATTCGCACCATGTTGACCGCCCAACACAATGCAGAAGCAGCCCGGATTGCAGCAGAACTCGATGCTGAGGCGCGAGGCGATGCCAGGGCCGAGCAAATGCGTACCTGGACGTTTCGCCCGAGTCCGGCAGACAACTACTAGGGAGGCGGTGAGATGAAAAAAATCTTATTTACTACTGCGGCTGCGGTGCTGTTGTTGGCTGGATGTGAAAAGGAAAGGATGCCCGAACCAAACGCGGCGACTTGTGCCCCTGATGCGTTCCAGGCAGCACTGAATGAAATGCGCAGCGAAGCGAACCGAGCGGCTTTCACCGAGGAATGCAGGGCATTCCAGAAGTCCAAGCAGATGCGTCAGTGGGAGTTCAAGCCCAGCCCTAAAGATGATTATTGAGGTGGTCGCCATGAGAAAGAAAATTGCTTTAGGCGGCTTGATGATGGTCACCACAGTGGTGCTGGCTGAGCCTGCAATGGCGCAGGAGCTTAGTAGCAGCGGTGTTATGAATGATGTGCTCAAGCGTTTTCATGATGCTGCTGCAACGTGGGGGCCGGCTATTGAGTCCGCTGCATCGCGTTTGTTCTGGACGTTGGTTGTGATTTCGATGGTCTGGACATTCGGCATGATGGCTTTGCGCAAGGCCGACATTGGCGAGTTCTTCGCAGAGTTCGTTCGCTTCACGATCTTCACCGGCTTTTTCTGGTGGCTGCTGACGAATGCGAACCAGGGCATGAATATCGCCGGTACGATTGTTCAGTCATTGCAAACCCTGGGCGCGCAGGCGGGGGGGCTTTCCAATAGCAATCTTGGGCCTTCCAGCATCCTTGATCTTGGTTTCGAGTTATACAACCGCACGGTACAGGCGACCTCGGAGCTGGGATGGCGGCAGATGGCAACTGCTCTGGTTATGGAGCTAATGGCCCTGGCTGTTTTGTTTGTCCTGGCGTTGATTGCGGTCAACCTGTTGCTGTTGCTCGCATCGGCCTGGATTCTGTTGTATGCCGGTGTGTTCTTCCTTGGCTTTGGTGGAAGTCGTTGGACTTCCGACATGGCGATCAATTACTACAAGACCGTGCTGGGCCTGGCCGCGCAGCTTATGGCAATGGTGCTGCTGGTTGCGATCGGCAAAGAGTTCATCAATCACTACTACACGCAGATCAGCGAGAACCTGGCATCCCAGGAACTGGCCGTGATGTTGGTTATATCGGTCATCTTGCTTTTCCTGGTCAACAAAATTCCGCCGATGATTTCTGGTCTTGTGTCTGGTGGTGGTATAGGCGCAGCCGGTGGAATTGGAAACTTCGGTGCGGGTGCCGCAGTTGGGGCAGCGGTGACGGCGGCCAGTATGGCAACTGGCGGCGCTGCCCTGGCAGGTAAAGCCGTTATGGGTGCCGCTGCCGGTGCTGCCGGAGGAGCAAGTGCACTCCAGGCGGCTTTTCAGAAAGCATCGGCGAGTATGGAAGCCGGCGGTGACATGTCCAGCATGGGGTCAGTGGTTAGCAGTGGTGGAAGCGGTGGCGATGAAGCCGGCACCGGCGACACGCCATTTGCGCAAGCGGCTGGCTTTGGTGATAGCGGCAGTAGCTCACGCGGTGGCGGCTTTGCCAGGGCCGCGAAGCTGGCCACAGGCACGGCCTCCGAGTTGGCCAAGGGTGTCGGCTCTCAATTGAAGCAGGGATTCCAAGAGCGAGTGAGCGAAACCACAAGCGGAAAGCTGGCTGCTTCGATACGCGAAAGCATGGAGCCGAAAGAAGCCGGCCAATCTGGCCAGTTCGAGGGTAATAGCTTGGGTGGCGACTCTGGCCCAGATAGTAACGAAGTCAGGAGGTAGCACGATGACAACATCAACATACATGGCCGCATTGGCGGCCCTGGATGAAGCGCCAAGGGAAGAAGTCAGCCAGGTATTTGTTTCGCCGCTGGGCGACCAATCGACCGCGGTCGATGCAGAGGCGGAAACAGCCGCTTTTGTATCACGGCCAGCCCTCATGCGAGAGATCGAAACTAAGCCGGTAAGTATTGAGGTTAATGGCGGTAGGAATGAACGGTCAGCATTCGCGGAGGCGGCGGGGCTGTACCTGTAGGCGCACCGGGCTGGCCACAACCAGCCCGGCACTTTCAATCAACACCTACTGGAGAGGTGAATCATGACAACACAACATATTATCGAACCAGGGCAAGCAGTGCATCAAGCAGCGGCTATTCTTTCTTCTTTGGAGTACATCAACCAAGCGGAAGCGCGGAGCCTTGGGCCATTGGCCGAAGCCGTCGCTAATGCTTTTATGGTGGTGTACTACCAGGCCGAAACGGGCCGGGCGACCAGGGCAGATTTTCAGGAGGCTATAAAAGCCCTGCGTCAAGCATGTGGCTAATGACGTTTTGAGTAAATGCGCAAATGTAGAAAGGCGGCCAGTGGCCGCCTTTCTACCTCTCATCATTGGGCCATTCTCGGCCTACTGGTGGAGCATCGACCCATTCCCGTTCCTCGGGCGGTAGCGGGTAAGCCCCGGAGGCTTCCGCGCCGGCCAGCAACTCGGCCATCGTGTAGCGCACCGGGCCAACCGTGACGGTACGGCTATCTGCAATCGCCTCCTCGGTTTCTTTCTTGTTCATGCTTGTACCTCTCTTGAAACCCTTAGCGACTATTATTTGTTGTCTCATATAACAGTAATATTGCTTCCGGAGTTAAGTCAATGAACACCAATGAACCTGCCTTCCTGGACGATGATGGCCCAAGTTCCGATCTGCCCGCGTTCATCTCCACTACCAATTCCGGCGAGTTGTACGGGCTACGCGAGGGCGAAACCGTGGTGGAGGCCATAGCCCGACACCAACGCGAAAGGTCAGGCGTGCGTGATTCTTCATGACCAGCTCAGCGACCCCGGTCGGCCATCGCCGGTTCCGACGATGGCCGCCGCCCGGCGCTGTTACCGCAACAAGAGTGTGGGAATGGTCGAAGAGCGGAGCAGGTCAGCGGTCTTGCTCCCAAACAACAGGCTGCGTAGCGGTGAGTGGCCGAACGCGCCCATGATGAGCATGTCGATGGCCTGTTCCTTCACTGCCGTCGCAATCACGGTTTCCGCGTCACCAGGAGTCAGTAGGGCCGTGACTTCATAGCCTGCGGCCTCCAAGGTGGTTTTTGCCCAATCAAGCTGCTTGGGTGCGTCCTGGCGTTCCTTGCCTGCCATCAGCAGCGTGATCGGCAGGCCACGAAACAACGGACTGCCGGCGACCATTTCCACCCCGCGCCGGGTGACGATGCCACCGTCGAAGGCGATCATCACGCGCTGCGGCTCGTGAAAATCGTCGGTGACAGTCAGGATCGGTCTGTTCAAGGCCCGCACGACACGTTCCACGTTGCGCCCTAGATCCCGTTGCGTTGTGTCTGCGGACTCTCCACGGCGACCTAGCACCAACAGGCGCACGCCTTCGGCCTGCTCGACCAAGGTTTCTTCCAGTTCGCCGTGACGCTGGCGAACATCCACAAATGTAGCGCTGGCGGCGATGGCACGCTCACGCAGTTGGTTCAGGAAGATGCGACCTTGTTCGCGGGCATTTCTGGCACGGGCCTCGTCCTCTTCCGACAACTTGACCAGCAGTTCCTCTTGCGCGTTGACGCCGATGGCTCCGCTAAGGTCTTCGCCCGATCCCTGCTCGGGATGGGGGTCGATGATGTGCAGGAACTCCAGCGGTGCGTCCATGCGTCGAGCCGCCCATGCGGCGTAGTCGGCCACGTAGTAGGCAAAGCGGGATTGATCCACGCAGGCCAAGACTTTGTTTTCGTTTTTCATGATTGTGTCCCCTTTCAATGGCCCATCAAAATGTCGTCGGCACCGTCTTTGTCATGCACGGCGAACTTGTCCACCATCGTGGTGCTGGCCTCGTTCAGTCCGATGACCTCCACCTCGGCGGCCTCGCGCCGGAACTTGATGACCACTTTGTCCAAGGCGCTGACGGCGGTGATGTCCCAAAAGTGGGCGCGGCTCACATCAATGCGCACCTTCTCGATGACTTCCTTGTAATCGAAGGCGTTGACAAAGCGTTCTGCCGAAGCGAAGAACACCTGCCCTGTCACGGTGTAAGTGCGGGTGCGCCCCTCGTCCTCGGCGCGCGAAGTTACGCGGAGAATCTGGCCCACTTTGTGGGCGAAAAAGAAGCCCGACAGCAACACGCCGACCAGCACGCCTTGCGCCAGGTCATGCGTGCTAACGGTCACGGCCACGGTTGCCAGCATGACGACGCTGGAGCTTTTGGGGTTCTTGCGCAGGTCGCGGATTGAAGCCCAGTTAAAGGTGCCGATGGAGACCATGATCATCACCGCAACCAATGCAGCCATTGGGATGCGGGAAACCCAGTCGCCGATGAACACGACCATCAGCAACAGAAACACGCCGGCGGCCAGCGTGGAGAGTCGTCCTCGACCACCGGACTTCACGTTGATAACCGACTGGCCGATCATGGCGCAACCCGCCATGCCGCCCAGGAAGCCGGAGGCGATGTTGGCCACACCTTGGCCCACGCACTCGCGGTTCTTGTTGCTGTTGGAGTCGGTCAGGTCATCGACGATGGAAGCCGTCATCATGGATTCGAGCAGGCCGACGACCGCAAGGGTCGCCGACACAGGGAAGATGATCCCGAGGGTTTCCAGGTTCAGCGGCACATCGGGCAGCAGGAAGATCGGCAGGCTATCGGGCAACTGGCCCATATCGCCGACAGTCCGAATGTCGATGCCCAGGACAATGGCAACAATCGTCAGCACTACGATGGCAACCAAAGGCGAAGGCACCGCTTTGGTGGCGTAAGGGAAAAGGTAGATGATCCCAAGGCCAGCCGCCGTCATGGCATAGACGTGCCAAGTGACGTTGGTCAGCTCGGGCAATTGCGCCATGAAGATCAGGATGGCCAGCGCGTTGACGAAGCCGGTGATGACCGACCGGGAAACGAAGCGCATCAGCGCGCCGAGCTTGAGCCAGCCGGCAATGATCTGAAGCACGCCAGTCAGCACCGTGGCGGCCAGCAGGTATTGCAAGCCGTGCTCCTTGACCAGCATGACCATCAGCAGCGCCATCGCGCCGGTGGCGGCCGAGATCATGCCGGGCCGCCCGCCTGCGAAGGCGATCACGGTGGCAATACAGAAAGAGGCATACAGGCCGACTTTGGGGTCAACGCCTGCAATGATTGAGAAGGCAATCGCTTCGGGAATCAGGGCCAGCGCGACAACGATGCCCGCTAGTAGGTCGTGCCGGACATTGGATAGCCAGTCCTGGCGTAAAGATTTCATCATTAGTTCTGTTCCGGGGTGTGGGCTCACCGCAGGCTGGAACGAACCGAAGGCGCGAATGCTCCTTTTCCCGGCCCCGAAAAAGAGAACGGCCCCAGACGATGGGGGCCTGCAAGGCGCAGCCAGTCGTACGTTCAGCCTCGTGCGAGCGAAGATTGATATCTGAAAAAGCGGGCTCGCTGCGAGACTGGTAGTTACACTGGCAAGGACTCCAATAATGGCTGACGCTATGGCGTCAGGTTACGATACTTCGATTAACCCGAGATTGTATCATCTTGCATCACACCAAGAAAGCCCGACTCAGTGAGCAATCGAAAGGAGAGGTCGAACGCCGCCTGAGCGGCGCGTCCCAGGTAAGGTGATGGGCATGGTATATTTCATGGTATCTAATTAGTTATATTTCTTAATCTATTGATTTATATGAAAATTTTATGACTATTGATAATAGAGTGGGAGTGATCCCGCGTCTGGCATGGCCAGGCACGACACGGCATAAAAAGCCGTTAAGCCCGCGTAATTGCGGGCTTTTTTATTTTTTGGTGTGGTACTGTCTCGCATCTTCAGGCAGTGCCAAGCATGAGTTTTTCATGGCATCAAACCTGGTGTCAGGGGGGATTACCATCTACCTTGATGTTGCAAGGAGTTACGCTGGGCGGCTATCGGCCAGAAGCAGACATTTAGCAGTTTGCGGGAGCTACGCTCCATTGCTTCAAAATCAGTTCTGCGGCTGCATCCGCGCTGGTTAGTGCTGTGTCTATTTTCAGACGCATCGATTGCCACGGCTCATAGTCTCGCGAGACAACGCTATCCCATGTCGGTAGCTTGAATCCAGGGATATCGGACTTCCGGCTCACCACTCGCCGCTTATGCTCTACCCGGTCCGAACACACAACTTCAACTTCGATAAATGGTGAAGCCGTTTTGATTGCCACTTCGCGCCAAGTGCGTCGGGTTATTTTCAGTGGATTCACGCTATCGGCGATCACCGGCACACCTAGCTCCAAGTTCGATGTGGCGAGTTCATAGGCCACCATATACCCTGTCGGGCCAACGCTTTTTTGGCCTCCCGACTGGAGGATAGCGTGTTCAATTGCATCGACGCGCAAATAAGCAGCGGGTCGCCTTTGCACTAAAAGCTGCGCAATGGTGCTTTTCCCAGAGCCCGGTAGACCGCCAAAGATTATCAGCATTGAAGAACCCCTTGGTAAGCGTGAAATACAACGCTACCACAGGAGAAAGTGATAAATAGCTTTGGATCGAAAGCTGCCATCACATGAGTGGACCAGGGACGGTAAGCTCGGTTTTCTGATTAGTTACCTTGCAAGTATCGTTCGTGATCGATTCAGAGGGTTTCCCTGTGCTTGTGACGTTTGATAGCAGCCGAAACAGCCTGACGTGAGACGCAGAGCTCACGGGCGATGGCTGCTTGACTCAACCCTTGGGCGAGGAGATCGTCAATAGTGCTGGCAGCTGCTTTGGGCGATTGGATTTCTTGGAGAAGCCGGTAGGCCTCGCGCCGGACGTAAGCGTGTGCCTCGATATCCCAAGTGGGCAAAGAGCCGCTATTGATGCCTTGCGACCAGATGGCCTCCATCAAACTCTCATACCCTGCCATGAATCTTCGGTCGCGTTGATAGGCGCGACGGGCCTCATCGCTGCGCTTTGGGTTATGCATTTCGCAATACCGCTTGCTTGGTTTGGCAGCTTTGTCATCTTGTCCAGGTTTGGGTGTGCTCCAGCCAGCTCACCGTGTTTTACGCATTCTTGATGCAAGGTCACTCGTCTACACAGTTTCGAGAGCCAGCGACGGAACGGTCGACGCGCATCTCAACGGCATCACAGTATTTGGTATATAGGCAGGATGCGGTATGGAGCCCCGGTTCGCCAGTTCAGTCGTGTTCATAGCGGCTCACGATAGCATTCGTTTTTCCTGGGGATTAGCGGCGACAAACTATCGTGCTGGCACGCCGTGTAGTGCACCGCCCCAGGCGGCAAGGCAGCAATAAACCCCCGGGGGCTATACTTGGCTGTCCTGACTTTGAATGTTTTACCGCACGCGAGATCAATGACTACTTTGCCGCCTTGCCCGAAATGCAATTCCACCTTCGTGTATGAAGACCAAGCCATGCTCGTCTGTCCGGAGTGCGCCCATGAGTGGTCGGCCTCGGAGGCGGGTGCTGCCGCGGGTGACGATGAGAAGGTCTATCGTGATGCGGCGGGCAATGTGCTGCAGGACGGCGATACCGTGACGGTCATCAAGGACCTGAAGCTCAAGGGGTCGGCCGGGGTGGTCAAGGTGGGTACCAAGGTGAAGAATATCCGGCTGGTCGACAGGGACCACGATATCGATTGCAAAATCGACGGTTTCGGCGCGATGAGTCTGAAAACGGAGTTTGTGAGGAAGGTGTCGGAGTAAGCCTCGCGGCTCGCAGGGGGTGTCGCTGAACGTCTATTGTGAGCGTGATGGGATGGGATGGCTTGACTAAAGTAGAGTCGGCCGGACGTAAGCGGGGTGCCGGCATTGGACAATGCCGGCACCCCGCTTACGTTCGTTTCTGCCCTGGCACGACGAGGCCAGACAGGTTTCTGCTTGCTCTGCGGCGGCCTCCCCGGGGGTAGCCGCCTGCGCCTCGGCTGTGTGTGTCCGGCCGGGTTGATCAGCGATGGCGTGCCCAGGATGCGCCGGGGTCGAGGGCGGATTGGTAGCGCCCGGCCTTGAGTTTTTCCAGTGATACGAGAAAGTGGCGGCGAAGTAGCGGGTCGCTCGTCAACTCACCATGAATGACCGACAGGAAGGCTTCACGTTCTTGCTGGAGGTCGTCGAAGGCGTGTTGAATGACTGCTTCGAACTCTTCGTCTGGGTGGCGCTGTGTCCGCAGAAAAGAGGGCAGAGGGGTTTCGTCTGCCGGGCTGGGCGCAGCGGGAGTGCGGTTACCCTGGCCCCTGACGGCGGCGGTCAGTCGTTCGTAGACTTCTTTGAAGTGCGGGTTTTGCATGTGCCTTTCGCGTTCGATTGCCGTTCTAGCCATTTCCAGGGCACTTTCGATGGCGGTCTTTTCGGCGAAGAGTTGATGCTTGAGTTCTGACGTGCCCGCTTGAAGGGCACTGGCGCGAGAGATGTGATGGCTGATCTCTGCCACCCCAGCGCTAAAGGACTGAAACAGGGCGGAGAATGTCCGTTTCGGCCGGGGGGCGGAGGGATCCGGAAGCTCGCGCGACGCGGCGGGCGTGCGCACCGGCTTCAAGGGGCGAGGTGATGCAGGTGACGCTGCAAGTGGCGGCGAGGCGATATTGCGCGGCTTGGGCTTATAGCTGCACACCGGGTAATTGGAGCAGGCGCTAAATGTTCCGTAGGGGCCCGTTCGTAGGACCAGCGCGCCCTGTTTGCAAGCCGGGCAGCGGTCTTCCTGGACGGGCTTGCCTTGCATGTCAGTCAGGGCCACGGCTCCCTCTTCCTGAAGCTCCCGGAGAAATGTCGAGCATTGGCCCTGGGCCGTGAACATTGCCACGCCGCGCCGGGCCCGGGTCAGGGCCACGTAGAACAGCCTGCGTTCTTCTGCCAAGGGGTAGTTGTCTGCCCTGGGCATGGCCAGCTCCAGCACCGGGTCGTCCGTGCGGGTGTTGGGAAAGCTACGCCGGCGCGGGGCGCTGATCATCTCCGGCAGGATGACGTAGTCGGCTTCACTGCCTTTGGCGCGGTGAATGGTGAGGAACGATATTTCCACCCAGCGGTTGAAGCGTTCCGGGTTGGCCGGCACATATTGCCGATCGGCGTTGTAGCGGCCCAGCACATAAATGGAAATTTTTCCGTTGCGCCCCAATGGGATCGTGCCCTCGCGCACACCCCGGGCCAAGTCCATGACGAATTGGTCGATGGCGTCGGCCAGTTCGCCTTTGTTGTCGACTTGAAACGCCTGGAGTGCCGGGCCCTGTGCCGGTGTGGACGAGTGCACTCGTTTGGGGAGTTGGTTGGGATTCTTGGATACGAATGCACCCGATACGTCGCACAGCGCCTGAGGGCAACGGAAGGTCTGTTCGAGTTTGAGCACCTGGCCATGGCCGAACCAGTCTTTAAAATTCGCCATCACGGAGACGTCGGCCCCCGCGAAACGGTTGATGGATTGCCAATCGTCGCCGACGGCAAAAAAGAATCGGCCTGAAGTTCTCACCAGGGCGCGACACAACCTGGCTCTGGCACGGGAGGCGTCCTGAAATTCGTCGGCCATCACGAGGTCGTAGGGGGATGCCACGCGGTTATTTTCCAGATGATCGGCGGCCAGGTTGAGCATGTCTTCAAAGTCGATCGCGCTCTCGGCCGCGAGCGCTTCGTCCCATGCCTTCATGACAGGGGTGGCGAGATCCAGGAACATCTGGTGGCGAAGCTTGAAGCTGCCTTTGGGCATGTCGTCCAGCCTTCGCTGCAAATCCGCCGGGCGCAATCCATTGCTTTTGGCGTGGCTCATGAAGGTGCGCATCAAGCCGATCAGTTCGAGTGATTCCAGGGGGCGTTGTCCCTCGTTTGGAATTTTCCGGTCCGGGTTGGGGTCGAGCACGAGCCCGCGGCCGGTCAGCTCCCGTTCCAGGCGGGCGAGGTCGTCGCCGTCACGTAAGCCGTGGGAGGTGGTTTCAAACAGGGCCGTGCCTTTCTCCGCATGCAGTTGGCGCTTCCAGATGACCCCGTCGAGGTAGCCTGCAAAGTGTTCTGGCGGCTTGCCTTCGGCGTTGAGGGCAAAGTGCTCGTGGTACAGGTCAATGTCGGGGTAATAGAAGTCGGGTTTGTATTGGCGGTGCTCTTCGTCGGCGGTGCGGTGGGGGTAAGGTGCCTCGTAGCGGTAATTCACGCCGTTCAGAAAGAGGAGGTTGGCAATCATGACCTCTTCCATGCTCTTTACCCGTTCGCCACGGTTGGTGAGCAGCGCGCCTTGGCCCTGGGCGTCCCATACGTCAGCGGCTTCCGGTGCGCCGAAGGGGGGCAGGCTGCGGCCGAAGACAAAGCGGAACAGATCCCATTGACGGCGAAACGTGGGAGAGCTGTCTTTCAATTGATCGACGATCCCGGTGAGCATGCGCACGCCGCCGGCCGGGTCCGTGGCCCAGTCGGGAATATCGGGCTTCTCTCCCGTCGCCTTGCCGATGAGGCGCAGACCCAGCGCGTGGAAGGTGGATGCTGCTACTTCGACATTGCTCATTCCCAGTCGTTCGAATGCCTGGGCCGCGCGTTCCTTGAGTTCTTGCGCAGCCTGTTTGTTGAATGCCAGGAGAATGATGCGCTTGGGATCAACCAAGCCGCGATGGATGGCGTAAGCGGCCTTGGCCACCATGGTGGAGGTCTTGCCCGAGCCGGCAGAGGCGATGACTTGCACGCGGTTGTCAAAACACACGACGGCGCGAGCCTGTTCCGGGGTAAGGGGTTTGCTCTCCACGCGGTCCAGCAGTGTCTTGCAGGCGACCAGCTCTCGTTCGACATGGGCGGCATTGAGCGTGGCCCAGTGGGCTGCATGGTCGGTTTGCCAGGCGGCGAGGGAGTGTTCGATTGCCGCGGCCGAGGCTCCCAGACGCGTGGCCACGCCGGGCTTCTTCAGGCGGGAGCGAAGCGCGTCGAGCGGAATGTCCGGGCGCGCTGCCAGCAAGGCCGCTTGTTGCTCATGCGTGAACCAGCGTCGTTGCTCCGCGCAACTACGTTCCTGGCGGGTCTTGAGGCTCAGCCAGTCATCGATGCTGCGTTGCCCGTTCTGAATAAACGTCAGGTCCTCGCGCAGGCGTTTCTCTGCCAGAGCGAGATTGAGCGCCTGAATGAGGGTGCTGCCTTGCGCATTGGGCAGGCCATCGGCTTTGATTTCCTGGCTTTGACCGGGGTGGAGCGTGATATCCGTCCAGAATGTTCCGGCATGGATGCGGTAGGCGCTTTCATCTTCGACGTTGACCGGGTAGACACGGCCGTTCACCGTCAAGCTGAGTTTCAGGTGATCCAGACGCAGATGCCAATCTGCCGACCGGGTCAGATGACGGCCCCACCACGAGGGCGTCCATTCTTTTTTCTCCCCGTGTGCCACGCTGGGCCGGGTGTGTGGCGGTGGGGGAGGCTGCGTCGTACCCGAGCTGTCACGAAACGGGGAAACCGTGTCGTGAGGATTGACGCTCGCTGGCGTATGCCACGAGTTATTTCGGTGTTTCGGGTCGCTCATCGCTCAGTCTTGTCGATCCAGGGCGGCGTTGGAATATCGCGCTTGGCGCCGCTCCGGTAGGGCGTGAATGTGAAGGCCGCGGGAGCGGCATTTCTGCCGGCCTGTTTGTCGTCGCCGATCCGGATTGCTACGTTGTTTTGGTTTCGCCAGGACGCAGGCATCAGGCGGTGGGCGGGGAGGCAGTGGATGCGTGTTCCGAAGCGGTATCGCCGGGCGAAAATCAAGCGGAACACGTCTTCTCAATCTGATCTGCACATCAAGCCGGGGGCCTGACCGCCTCTGCGTTTCCCCGAGGAGTTCCGTGGCGGTTGAGCGAAGCCCTTAACCGCCTCCGGGCTTGCCAGGAATCTGAAATTATTGATTATTGGGTATTTAAACTCAAATCAAGGCGGCGTCCCGACCTGGCTGGGCGGCGCTGCAAGCGCAGGTTCTGGCCTGCAATATCCCTGCGCCGGTCACGATTATCCCGAGACCTGGTTGCGGGGGCGCGCGATCCGGGCCTGGCTTGACTGCGATTGGGCGAGCTTGCGCATTCCAGGCTGTGCCGGGAAAACGGGTTCGTTCAGGCGTGTTTGCTGCCGGATCGCTGCCGGGTGATCTTGCCGGCAAAGAAAAAAGGCGCCGAAGCGCCTTTTTTGTTTTGCCGGGGGAAAGGCGGGTGCTTTGCCGGCGGCGCTGCCCGACCTTCATGGGAGATGGCCGCGCAGGTGCAGGACCTCAGACGCCGAGTTCGCCGCGGATGAGGGCCGCGCCAGCGGCCAGGGCGTGCAGTTTGCCGCGGGCGACGTGGCGGGGCAGGGGGGCCATGCCGCAGTTGGTGCTGGGATAGAGCTTGTCGGCGTCCACGAACTTCAGGGCTTTTCGCAGGGTGTTGGCGACGTCTTCCGGGGTTTCGATGGTGTTGGTGGCCACGTCGATGGCGCCCACCATCACTTTCTTGCCCCGGATGAGTTCGATCAGGTCCATGGGCACGTGGGAGTTCTGGCATTCCAGCGAGATGATATCGATGCCGGATTGCTGCAGTTTGGGGAAGGACTCTTCGTACTGGCGCCATTCGGAGCCGAGCGTCTTTTTCCAGTCGGTGTTGGCCTTGATGCCGTAGCCGTAGCAGATATGGACGGCAGTTTCGCATTTGAGGCCTTCGATCGCGCGTTCGAGGGTGGCGATGCCCCAGTCATTGACTTCGTCGAAGAAGACGTTGAAGGCGGGTTCGTCGAACTGGATGATATCGACGCCGGCGGCTTCGAGTTCCTTGGCCTCCTGGTTCAGGAGCTTGGCGAATTCCCAGGCGAGTTTTTCGCGGCTCTTGTAGTGAGCGTCATAGAGCGTGTCGATCATCGTCATGGGGCCGGGCAGGGCCCACTTGATGGGCTGCCTGGTCTGCTGGCGCAGAAACCTGGCGTCCTCGACAAAGACGGGCTTGGGGCGGCTGACCGCGCCCACGACGGTGGGGACGCTGGCGTCGTAGCGGTCGCGGATGCGCACGGTTTCACGCTTTTCGAAGTCGACGCCGCTGAGGTGTTCGATGAAGGTCGTGACGAAGTGCTGGCGGGTCTGTTCACCGTCGCTGACGATGTCGATGCCGGCGCTTTGCTGCTCCTGCAGGGCGATGCGCAAGGCGTCCTGTTTGGCTTCGGCCAGAGCGTCGCCTTCCAGTTTCCAGGGCGACCAGAGTTTCTCGGGTTCGGCGAGCCAGGAGGGTTTGGGCAGGCTGCCTGCGGTGGAGGTGGGCAAGAGGGTTTTCATAGGAATGAGTCAGTTTGTTATGGGTTGATCAGAGCGCGTAAGCGGCGGCCCACTGGTCGAGTACGTTCTTGTACGGTTTGATGAAGTGCTCTTCGGTGAACTTGCCCTGCTTGACGGCGAGCTGGCTGCGCTCTTCGCGGTCGTAGACGATCTGCGTCGAGGAATAATCGGCGTTTTTCAGGCTGGGCTGATAGCGTTTGCCGGCCGGCGAGTTGGCGTTGTAGATCTCGGGCCGGTAGATGCGCTGGAATGTTTCCATCGTGCTGATCGTGCCGATCAGCTCGAGATTGCTGTAGTCGTTCAGCAGGTCGCCCTGGAAGTAGAAGGCCAGGGGCGCCACGCTGCCGGGCGGCATGAAGAAGCGGACCTGCAGGCCCATTTTCTCGAAGTACTGGTCCGTCGAGGAGAACGCATCCTGCTGGTATTCCACGCCCAGAATGGGATGCTGGTTGTCGGTGCGTTGATAGGTTTTGCTGGTCGAGACGCTGATGCAGATGACCGGCGGCTTGCCGAAGCGGGCCTTGTAGGCGCTGGAGTCCACAAAGTGCTTGAACAGCTTGCCGTGCAGGTCACCGAAATCGTCCGGGGTGCTGAAAGTGGGCTGGTTCTGGTTGTGTTGCAGCAGATAGACGCTGAAGTCGTAGTCGCGGACATAGGAGGAGAAGTTGTTCCCTACGATGCCCGGGATGCGCTGGCCGGTCTTCTTGTCGACGATGGTCGTCTCCAGGATTTCGATCAGCGGAAACGTGTCATGGCGTCCGTCGGCGTCGACGCTCATCTCCGCGGAGATGATGTCGAGTTCTACGCCATAGCGATCGCCGGTCGGGTTGTCCCATTGCGCCAGGCTGTTGAACCGGTTGTCTATCATCCGCAGGGTATTGCGCAGGTTTTCCTGGCGGCTGGCGCCCCTGGCCAGATTGGCGAAGTTGGTGGTCAGGCGCGTGTTGTCGGAGGGCTGGTAATCCTCGTCAAAACGCAGGCTCTTGAGGCTGAAGGCAAAGTTCTGGTTCATTGTTATCTGATGCAATGGTTTCCGCAGAGGAAGCCGGTGTGTTGATTTTCTGTATGGCCTGGCGGGCGCTGCCGCTTCAGGCCGCCGCCCGTTCTTTTGCCTGGGCGGATCCGGGCTGATGGGTCAGCCCGACCAGGGGCAGGGCCCGCTGGACTGCGAGCCGGGCACGCTGGATCAGGGCTTCGTCATGCACGCGGTAGTCCATGAAATCCTTGTCGGTCGCGTAGACGCCCAACGGCAAGGTGCGCGCCTGGAAAAAGCTGAACAAGGGGCGCAACTGGTGATCGATCATCAGCGCATGGCGCTCGCTGCCGCCGGTGGCAGCCAGCAGGACGGGCTTGTCGATGAGCGCATCCTGGTGGATGAAGTCGAAGAAGTGCTTGAACAGCCCGGTATAAGAGCCGCGGTACACCGGCGTGGCGACAACCAGCACATCGGCTTGTTCGACCATGGCCAGTTCTTGCTCCACCAGATCGGGCAGGTGGGAGCGCCAGACGGCGCCCGAAAAGTGCGGCGCCAGCTGGCCCAGTTCGATCAGGCGGGCCTCGCAGGGGAGGGCCTGGGCAATCAGCGCCAGCAGGTGCTCAGTAAGGGCCGCCGCCTTGGAGGGGCGTTGCATGCCGCCCGAAACCGCCACGACGCGCAGTGGATGTGTCATTGCTACTTCTATGGGAATTGATCTGTGCGGCGCCCGGGTCTTGTCCCTGGCTTCGCCCCTGGTCTTTGTCTGCGGTGGCTGCGTTCAGCCGCTTGTGCGTCTGCGTTTCCCCGCCCCGGCAAGGGGGGAGTGCTGTCCGCAGCGGGCGAGGCCATCCGGAGCCGGCCGAAGCGGCGCACCTTGCGCAAAACGCTGCAGCGCGGCGGGCCAGCCGGGCTGGTATTCCCCTGCGTTCAGGGGGAACGTCAGCGCCGTGGCCGCCTCTGCATGGTGCAAACAAAAATAGGACTCGATGGTAGCCAGGGGAGATCATGAAGTAAAATGGATTTATTTCACGTATCCATGAAATTCACTCATTCGAATGCTTGAGCGTATCCATCTCAGTATCGTGCAGCAGGTCGAGCAGCAGGGTTCCCTGACCGCCGCGGCTGGTGTGTTGAACCTGACCCAGTCGGCCCTGAGCCACAGCATGAAAAAGCTGGAGCAGCAGCTGGGCACGGAGGTCTGGCTGCGCGAAGGCCGCAGTTTGCGGCTGACGCAGGCTGGCCAGTATCTGCTGGCGGTGGCCAACCGCGTGCTGCCGCAGCTGGACCTGGCCGAGGAGCGGCTGGGCCAGTTTGCCCAGGGCGAGCGGGGCGCGCTGCGTATCGGCATGGAATGCCATCCCTGCTACCAGTGGCTGCTCAAGGTGGTGTCGCCCTATCTGGCAGCCTGGCCGGATGTGGATGTGGACGTGAAACAGAAGTTTCAGTTTGGCGGCATAGGTGCGCTCTTCGGGTACGAAATCGATCTGCTGGTCACGCCCGATCCCTTGTACAAGCCGGGCCTGAAGTTCGAGCCGGTGTTCGATTACGAGCAGGTACTGGTCGTGCCCCGGGGCCATGCGCTGGCGTCGGCCGCCTATGTCAAACCCGAACAACTGACGCGCGAAGTGCTCATCAGTTACCCGGTCGATATCGAGCGGCTGGATATCTATAACCAGTTCCTGCTGCCGGCAGGCGTCACGCCCCGGCGCCACAAAACCATCGAAACCACTGACATCATGCTGCAGATGGTGGCCAGCGGGCGGGGCGTGGCCGCCTTGCCGCGCTGGCTGGTCGAGGAGTATGCGGCCAAGATGGATGTGGTGCCCCTGCGCCTGGGGGCACGAGGCATCGCCAAGCATATTTTCCTGGGAGCGCGCGAAGCCGATATCGCCATTGATTATGTGCGCGCCTTCATCGCCCTGGCCCGCCAGCCGGTGGCGGCGATGTCATGACGTTTTTTTCCTGCCTCCCTGATGTCCGGCAAGCATGCCAACGGTTTTGATTTCTCCTGATATCCGCCGGCATGCCGGCCGCCTCATCGAGGCCTATTCGCTGGAGGTCGGCGTGAAGGACCTGCCGGCGCTGCGCACCGCAGCGTCGCGGATTCCGCCGGGGACGAGCATTGCCATCCCTTATCTGCCGGGGCAGGATGACGACGCGCGGCTGGCGGCGGCCGTTGCGGTGCGCGCGCTGGGCTTTGAGCCCATGCTGCATCTGTCAGCGCGCCGCATTGCGTCGCAGGTCGAGCTGGAATCCTTCGTGGCGCGTGCCGTGGCCGAGGCCGCAGTGCAGCGGTGCTTCGTCATCGCGGGAGACCCGGCCTCGCCCCTGGGGCCGTTTGGCGACAGTGCGTCCCTGATCGAGACCGGCGTTTTCGAGCGGGCCGGGATCAAGGAGATCGGGGTGGGCGGCCATCCCGAAAGCCATCCGGTGATGAGCCCGGCCGATCGTTGGGCGGTGCTCGAGCGCAAATGCGGCAATATTGCGCAGCGTGGCATGAGCCCCCTGATCGTCACGCAGTTTGCGTTTGATGCCGATGCCGTATTGGCCTGGCTGCTGGCGCTGCGCGAGCGCGGCATCCGATGCCCCGTGCGTCTGGGCGTGCCGGGCCCGGCCGGCGTCGCGGTGCTGGCGCGCTATGCCGCGCTGTGCGGCGTGAGCGCCTGCGCGTCCATGTGGGCCAAGTATGGGCTCTCCCTCGGCAAGCTCTTTGCCACGGCAGGGCCCGACCGGTTCGTGGACCGCCTGGGCGCCGAACTGACCGACACCCACGGGCCGGTGAGTCTGCATTTCTTTCCCTTTGGCGGCATTGAAAAGACCGTCAAATGGGTCGAGCAGTATCGGGCGGGCGGTGGCGGACAGTGATGGGCAGTGGTGACGTGATTTGCCAAATGCGATGCAGGTAAGAGACAGCACGCTCTCGTGTCTTTCCGATTTCATCGCCAGGCTCGCTGGCAAGTGGTGCCATGTTTGATGCGCTGATCCGGAGGGAACTAAGGTGCAACGCTTAGCCGTTGGGAGATTTCCCTGACGTCATGCAGGGTATCTAGGTTGCGCAGACAGCGCGCTAGTGCGTGAGCCTGGTCTTTTGTCAGCGGCGGCTGGGCGGAGGAGCAGCAGGCGTGGAATTTGGCGTTCTGTTCGTCCAGGCTCAAGGGCAGCTCGGGACTACCCGGGTACACCGGCATAAAGAGGGTGAATTGGCGGCCGTCCTTGAGGCGCAGTTCGATGCGCTGGGGACTCATGGCATTGGGATCGGGGTTGCCATCGTCGAGTACTCGAATGCGAGCAGCCAGTTTGAAGGTTGGGGCGTGGGTGAGGGCTTCCGGATCGAAGTCTGAGATGCCGACGCGGCCGCGCAACAAGGCGGTGGCCATGGTGTAGCTCATGCAGAGGCGGGCGGTAGCGGAGTCCATGCCAGGGTGGGCGTCGCGGCCGACGAGCCTGACAATGAGTGAGGAGGCGTAAACAATGACATGCTCGATGTCGTCGGCCTGCAGGGCGTGCTCATTCTTTAACTGAAGCATGGCGGCGATGCCGCTATGGGTGGCGCGACCTGTGGGGTAGGGTTTGTGGCTCATCCGGGTGATCTGGAAGTTGCGGCCGACCCCGGCCTGCACATCAGCCCAGTCGGCCTGGCCGGCGTCGTAGAGGGCAAAGTAGCCATAGGGGCCTTCCAGGATATCGCGGGGACCCGGGAATCCGGCTCGTGCCAGCTCGAAGGCCGTGACTGCGGCGCGGGCGTTCAGGCCCACCTGCAGACCTACGGCGGGGGAGCCTTCGATATGTGCCTGCATGGTGCCAGAAAGATGGCTGTAGGCAAGACCGAGCGCGTTGCGGGTGGTCTCTTCATCCTGGTCAGCGAGTTTGCAAAGGGTAGCGGTGGCGCCCAGGCCCCCACACATGGCAGGCCGGAAAAAACGCATTGGCGCACGCTGCGCCAGTGCGACGTAGATCGCGAAGTCCAGTCCGGCGGTGATGGCGGTAATGAGTTGCCGACCGTTGATGCCGCCTTCTCGCTCCGCGTAGCCTATGGCGGCCGGTACGATGCAGGCGAAGGCATGAACGACGGCGCGGTCATGGATGGCATCGAACTCTTGGTTGAAGACCTGGTAAGCGTTCAACATGGCTGCTGAGGCCAAGGGCAGGCGTTCGCCGCTCGCCCATACGGTGGCTTCCGTACCATTGCCGAGCGCTCTGGCGGCCTGCCGCAGTGCGGGCATGCGCGGATGACGAGACCCGGACAGGCCGACACCGATGGCGTCCAGGATGAATGTCTTGGCGGCATCGGTGGCGGCGGGCGGGAGATCTTCGTAGCGCAACTGCAATAAGTGGTTAATCAGGGTGTCAATCGCGCTCATGCCGGGGAGTCCATGTGGGGAGCGGGAATCTGTTGCATATACCAGTCATGCAGGGCGTTGCCTGTTACGAAGGTGGTCATCGGGTGTTGTTGCAGGAGGTCGAGCATGCCGACCAGATCGGCATAGCGATGAGGCACACCCATCAGGTGTGGATGCAGTCCTAGCGTGAGGATGCGGGGGCAGCCGGCAGCGCGGGCCTCTGCCGCGTATAGATCAAGGGTTTTTTCTACGCGTCGACCGAATTCGCCGGTGGCGTGTTTCTCGACCGCGTGGATCACTGAGTCGTTCAACTCCAGTGCATAGGGCAAGGCCAGGAGAGGACGGGATGTAGTTTGCATCCAGTTAGGCAAGTCATCCAGGCACCAATCGAACAGATAGTCGATGCCGGCACGTGCCAGAAGGTCGGGTGTGTCCGGGGTTTCACGCAAGCCGGGAGAGAGCCAGCCGCGGGGACGGGTTCCGGTAAAGGTTTCGATACGCCCCAATGCGGCCGAGATGTTGTGGGCCTCGTCATCGCGGTCCTGTGGCGAGACTGCCCGCTGGTGGATACCGTGGCCGATGAATTCCCAACCCGCACGTAGCAGCGCTTCAGCAACTTGTGGGTAGGCGTCGATGACCGAGGCGTTCAGACTGGCCGAGGCTGGCAGGCCGCGGCTGGATATGGCGTCGATGAGGCGCGGCAGTCCGCAGCGCAGGCCGTATTCGGCCCAGCTGAAGTTGGGGATGTCGGGTACCGCCTCGCGGCCGTGTGGGGCGGTAAGCAGCGTGCGCGGCATGGGTTGGTCAAAGGGCCAGTGTTCGACATTGACCACCAAGTGCACCAGGATGGCGCTACCGTCGAGTGGTGCCAGCGGCGGGCGCTGGCTGGAGAGCAGAAATGGGATGCGTGGATTGTTCATGGCAGGGAGGTCACGGATCAGGGTTGCTTAGAGACCGAGAAAACGCGGCTCGCGTTTCTCGGCGAACGCCCGGCGGCCTTCGGCGTAGTCTTCGCTATCGAAACACTGCTGTACCAGGGCCGCTATCGTATCGAGCTGGCGGGCGTCGGGTGCGCTAATGGACGCCAGTATGGTGGCCTTTGCCGCCCGCAGGGAGAGGGGGGCGTGGGAGGCGATTCCATGGACGCGCGCCCAGGTCTGGCGGGAGAAATCGTCCTCGTTAAAACACTCCTGGATCAAGCCGCGGCGTTCGGCTTGGCCGGCGTTCAGGGTACGGGCGGTATAGAACAGCTCGAAGGCTGCGGCAGGCCCCATGACCTGGACCACGCGACGCATATCCTCCAGGCCGTATCCAAGACCCAGGCGGACTGCCGGCATACGAAAGCTAGCGCTGGCACTGGCGTAGCGCAGGTCACAAGCCAACGCCAGGCCGATGCCGCCACCCATGCAGGCGCCCCGGATCAATGCGACCGTCGGGGCAGGGAATTGCGCCAGTTGCAACTGGGCTTCGGCGACCGCCTCGTTGTAGCAGGTCACGGCTGCATGGCCGTCGCGTGTCTGTCCGAACTCGCTGATGTCGGCGCCTGACACGAAAGCACGGGTGCCGGCACCCGTGAGTGTCAGTACGCGGATGCGGGTCTGCGCCAGTTCCCGCAAGACCTCAGCGAGTTGCTTCCACATGTGCAGGGTCATGGCATTGCGCCGTTCGGCGTTGTCGACCGTGAGTGCGGCGATGCCGTCTTGCAGGTCGACCTTGATTTTCCCGCTAGTCATACGACACCTTCGTCATAGAGGTGTTCGACCTCGTTGTCCTGATAGCCCAGCTCGGCCAGCATTTCCCGGGTGTGTTCGCCCCAGCCCGGGGCAGGCCGGACGATATGAGCCGGAGTACGGGTCAGGGTGACCGGTTGCGAGATCAGGTGGTATTCGTGGCCTGTGTCGTCTGCCACGGACTGCGCAACAGCCAGGTGCTTGACCTGGGCGTCATCGAAGACCTGCGGGATGGAGTAGACCGGGCCAGCCGGCACGCCGATCTGATTAAGCCGTTCGACCCAATGAGCGACGGTATGTTGGCTGAAACACCTGGCGAGGGAAGCATTGAGCGCTGTGCGGTTGAGTACCCGGAGTTTTTCGGTCGCGTAGCGTGGATCGTCCAGCCATTGCGGCTTGTCCAGGCATTCGCACAGCCGGCGCCAGTTTCCTTCGCCAGATGCTCCCAGATTAAAGGTACCGTCGCTGGCCTCGAACAGCCCCATGGGGCTGCTAGTCGGATGGTCGTTGCCGGCTTGTACCGGGGTGTCTCCGTCGTTCAGGTAGCGTGCGGCCTGGAAGTCCATCAAGGCGATCTGGGTGTGCAGCAGGGAGCTGTGGACCCATTGCCCTTGGCCAGAGTGTTCCCTTTCTAGCAAGGCAAGCAGAATGCCGACGGCCGCATAGATACCGGTGCTGCAGTCGGCCACGGCCAGCCCGGCTCGCAAGGGGCCGCCGCCTGGAAAGCCTGTAACGGACATTAGCCCGCCCATGCCTTGGATTATCTGGTCAAATCCCGGGCGAGGGGCGTAGGGACCATCCTGGCCGAAGCCAGAAATGCTGGCGAGAATGATGCGAGGGTTGATGGCACGCAAGGTTTCATAATCCACACCCAGGCGCGTCTTGACGTCGGGACGCCAGTTTTCGACCACCACGTCGGCGGTGGCGACCAATTGTTTGAACACGGCCAGCCCTGCAGGCTTTTTCAGGTTCAGCGTCATGGAGCGCTTGTTGCGATTCAGATTCTGGAAGTCGCCACCATTGCGGTCGGCAGCGAACATGGCTTCGTTCGGGTCTATGCCGGCTGGCGGTTCGATACGGATCACATCGGCTCCGAAGTCGGCCAGGATACGCACGCAGGTCGGACCAGCCCGTACGCGCGAGAGATCCAGCACGCGCAGGCGGGAGAGAGGGGTGGAGGCATTGATTCTGGCCATGGGATTCCGGGGTCAGGGTTGCAGGATAGTGGAAAAAGGTAGGGCGAACTGGTGTGCAAAGGCCAGCAGCAGGGCTTCGCTGCCAGGCGCGCCCAGCGCCTGTATGGAGATCGGGCGTCCCCGTGCATCAATGCCGATGGGCATGACCAGTGCCGGTAGTCCCAGGTAGTTGACGTAGGCATGGTGGCGATGCAGCGCCGCTAGCGCGCGCGGTTGGAATCCTGCGCTGGTGGTGGTGACATCGTCGCGGTCCGGTACCCCTTGCGGCAGACAGGGTGTAAGGAACAGGTCGGCGCCAGCCAGATGGCGGGCGAGGAAGGCTCGGCGCAACGGCTCGATGCTTGCTATCGCATAGCGGTACCAGATCGCCGGGATCGCCCAGCCTGATAGGGCGATGGCTTGGGTGGAAGGCGCTAGCGTGGCCAGTTCATGGCGAACATCGCCGGCGAGCGTGGCGGCTGCCTCGACGTGCAGCACGATCTGCGCCAGTCGATTCAGGCGCTCCAGGTCGGGGGCGGCGCAGGCATGAAGTCGGGTTGTGATCCGCAAACGCTGTTCGAAGGCGGTGGTGGCTGCAAGCACGTCATTGCGGGTTTCGTCTGCGGACAGGGCGGAGGCGATCCGCCAGTGGCGTGAGCGGGAGACGGCGGCCTCGATTTCGGATGCATGCTTGGGCAGGTCGGGCTCTGCTGAGCCAGGACTCAGCAGGGAAGCGTAGACGTAGGCTGTATCGAGAGCATCGCGGCCTACCAGGCCCACGGTATCGAGTGTGGGTGCCAGCGCCGCTACGCCATCCGACGGTAGCAGGCCTCGAGTCGGCTTCAGGCCGATCAGGCCGCAGGTCGCGGCCGGCATGCGGACTGAACCGGCCGTATCCGTGCCAAGCGAAACCGGGACCAGACCCGCAGCGACTGCAGCAGCGCAACCGCTGGAGGATCCGCCCAGGGCGGCTGTCGGGTCGAGGGGGTTGAGTAGTACGGGGTGGTGGGGATTTTCAGCCGTCGCGCCGCAAGCATGCTCGGCCATGGCTAGTGTGCCGAGGTTGAGTGCGCCGTGCGCCTGCAGACGACGCAACACCGTCGCGATGGGGCCGGGCGTCTGGTGACGCCGGGGACGTCCACAACCTGGTGCTTGCCATCCGGTTTCGAAAACATCTTTGTGGGCGAGCGCGACACCTTGCAGCAACCCATTGGTGGGAGCACCGAGCGACTCGAGTGGGGCACATCGTGTGACGCAGCCCGGCGAGGCTATGTGTTCCCGGAAGGCGGCGGCCTGCGCCAGGATCAGTGCAGCGCGTCGTGCCTCCGGTGTCTGGCTGTGGCGGAGGTGCATTTCGCTGACGGAGAGAGCGTGCACGGGCTCAGTCATGTTGATGTTCCGCAACTGGAATCTCGGACTGCACAACAGCCAGGCGTAACAGGGTACGTGCGATGGCCGCCTGCATGGCAGGGGTGGCGGCAAGTCCATTCGTTGCGCACACCAAAGCCACCCAGCTCTGCCAATCCTGCTTGAACGAGTCGTTCATGGTCGTCACCTCCTGCTAAGCTTTGCTCTTAAAATAAAAGTCTAGTCTCATAAATATATTTATATAAGTCAAGAAAATACTATGAAGCAGGTTGATTTTCTTTATTCTTCTCTCGGAATCCGCCATGAAGGTCGCTGAACGCATTCGTCTGTCCGTCGAGGAATCCATTCGTGACGGCAGCCTGTTGCCGGGGGACTCTGTTGACGAGCAGTTGCTGATGCAGACCTATGATGTTTCTCGCACGCCTGTACGCGAAGCCTTGTTGCAATTGCAGGCCCAAGGGCTGGTGGCCAGTCTGCCGCGCGGCGGCATGGTGGTGGCCAAGATGGACGTGGCCCAGTTGATGGCCATGTGGGAGCTGTTGGCAGAGCTGGAAGGGATCGGCGCACGGCTGGCCTGCGAGCGGATGACCCCGGCCGAGCGCGAAGAGCTCGGCGTCATCCATGAGCGCGCAGCCGCCGTGGTGCGGCGCGAAGACACCGACGCCTGGCAGGAACACAACCGGCGCTTTCACGAGGCCCTGTACGCGGGGGCCCGCAATCCCTACCTGCGCCAGGAGATTCTCCGGATGCGCTCGCGCACCGGGGCTTATCGACTGCACGCGTTCTCTGCCTTTGGAAGGCTCGCATCGTCCTGGGAGCAGCATGCGCAATTGCTGGCTGCGATCCAGGATCAGGAGCCCGGCCGTGCGGCCGAGCTGATGGCCCGCCATATGAGCCCGGGACAGGGTTCGGTCAATTTTGCGTCTTTTGTCGCGGCGCTGCCGAAGAACCTGCTGGCCTGAGGGATGGGTGGTCTCCGCGGGTAAATCCTGATCTTTGTATTTTTATAAAATGGCAAAATATATTTATAGCAGACAAAAGTATCTGCTTGCGTGACCTTGTCCCGGTATAGGCGGGCCAGGACGCTCCCCCTGATCCGCTCTACCGAGGAATTTCCATGGATGCCGTTTCCCAACAACCACCCTCTGCGCCGTTCGGCCATGCCGAACCGGCGGTTGACCCTGGCGGGATGCACCGCAAGGTCGCCTGGCGTCTCATCCCCTTTTTGATCTTCCTGTTCCTGCTGGCGTGGATCGATCGCGTCAATGTGGGTTTTGCCAAATTGCAGATGCTGCAGGACCTGCAATTTAGTGAGGCGGTCTATGGCCTGGGCGCCGGCATCTTCTTCATCGGCTACTTTTTTTTCGAGGTGCCAAGCAATCTTTTATTGCAGCGCATCGGTGCCCGGAAGACCTTGGCACGAATCACCATTCTCTGGGGGGTGACGTCGATGGCGATGGCGTTCGTCACGACGCCTGCCACGTTCTACCTGTTGCGCTTCCTGCTTGGTGCATTCGAGGCAGGCTTCTTCCCGGGAGTAATGCTATTTCTGACGTACTGGATTCCATCGGGGCGACGCGGGCGGATCAATGGCTGGTTCATGACATCGTTCGGCCTTGCCGGCATAGTGGGGGGGCCCCTTGCCGGTCTCATCATGAGCGGAATGGATGGCGTGGCGCCCCTGCGCAATTGGCAATGGTTGTTCGTATTGGAGGGCGTCCCGTCGGTAATCGCAGGTCTGGTGGTGTTGGCTTACCTGCCGGATCGTCCGCAACAGGCACGCTGGTTGACCGAAGCAGAACGGGCTGCGTTGACCCTGGAGCTAGAGGGTGAAAACCTGGATCCGAGCAGGCATGCCAACTTTACTCAGGCATTGCGTTTGCCGGCCTTTTGGCTCTGCACCGCTGCTTATTTCTGCATCGTGGGCGGCAATGCGACGCTCGCGTTCTGGATGCCATCCATTGTGCGTGAGCTGGGTGTACAGGGGGCGTTGAACATCGGCTTGCTTTCGGCCATTCCATTCATGCTTGGCACGGCAGCTATGGTCGTTAATGGGGCCCATTCGGACACCACCAGGGAACGGCGCCTGCATTGCGCCGGCGCCACGCTGGTCGGTGCTGTAGGTTTGTCGTTGAGCGGTGCCTATATCGGAAGTCCGGTCCTGGCCATGGTGGGCCTGAGCGTCGCGGCCATTGGCGTGCTGGGGGCTTTCCCGGTTTTCTGGGCTATTCCGGCAGCTTTCCTCACAGGAACGGCAGCAGCCGGCGGGATTGCACTGATTAATTCAGTGGGCAATCTGGCGGGCTTTGCCACACCGTTCATGATGGGTTGGCTCAAGGAGTGGACCGGCAGTGTGGCGGTAGGCCTTTACGTGGTTGCAGGCATGCAATTGATCGCCACGGCCATCATCGGACTGACGATGCGCCGCTTGGCTGTCTAGACACTGTTTGCGGTGGGCTTGTCCACCGGCTTCCAGATCAGTCCACCGCAGTAAGTCCTTCCCAGGCGTTCAGTCGAACCTGTTCTTTCAGGTAGGCAACCAGGGCGCGGGCCTGGGGGGGCATGTAGCGGGACTGCAGGGTGATGGCGTAGAGGGTGCTGCCTGGCGTGGGCTGGATGGGGTAGTCCTTCAGTACCTGTAGCAGGCTGCCATCGGCCAGCCCTTGCGCGGCGGCGTAGGCGGGGAGCATGGCGACCCCGAGTCCGTCGCGGCAGAGGTCGCGCAGCATGGCGTAGTCGCCACAAGACATGCGCGAGGTGCGCAGCAGCCGGTGTGGGCCCGCAGGGCCCTGCAGGCTGATTTCCATCCGGTTGCGAATGCCCAGCCAGGGCAGGGCGTCGAGCGCTTCTACCGTCTCGGGTGGATGATCCCGGACCAGGGCCGGGCTGGCGCACAGCAACCAGTCGGTGGTGGCCAGCGGGCGGGCGACGTATTGAGGTTCGGGGGCGTTGGTAAAGCGGATGGCAACGTCGATCTGCTTGTCGATCAGGTCGATCGGGCCCGGCTGCAGTGTCAACTGCAGCGAAATCGCGGGATGCTGATGGCAGAAGGTGCGCAGCACCGGGGCCAGCAAGGTGCGAGTGATGGCGGGCGGACAACTGACGTGCAGGGGGCCGTGGATCAGGCCTTTGCGGCTGTCGAGCATGTCGCGGGCGCGCGCGATCTCGTCGCGGATCGCCAAGCAGCGGGCATAGAAGGCCTCGCCCAGCGCCGTCAGGGCCATGTTGCGGGTGTCGCGCACGACCAGTTGCGCCTGCGCCTGGGCCTCCAGCATCTTGAGCTTGCGGCTGACGCCGGAGCGGTCGATGTTCAGGCGCCGCGCGGCGTCGGTGAGGCTTTGAGATTCGGCCAGTGTTGCGAAAAACAGGAAATTATCGGTGTCCATGGAGCCCTCCGTTCGAAAACATAGCAGCATTGGTGCGTAGTTCGCATCAATGCCTTGCGTCGCGTAGGGCTTCCGGTTGTGGTGTCAGGGTCTGACAATGCATTACCCCGTTCAGAGGGACCACAACAGGAGACTCACGTTGCGATCGTTTCTGCATTGTTTTTGTCTGGGATTGGCCGTGGCCTGCAGCGCGGGCGCGCTGGCCGGAACTGACTTTCCGTCCAAGCCGATCACGCTGGTGGTTCCGTTTCCGGCAGGCTCGACGACCGATGGCGTGGCGCGCTCCCTCAGCGCGCGGGCACAGACCTATCTGGGCCAGGCCATCGTGGTGGAAAACAAGCCGGGCGCAGAAGGGCAGTTGGCGGCGCAGGATGTGGCGCGGGCCGCCGCCGATGGTTATCGGATCACGCTGGCGACGTCGGGCAATCTTTCTTTGCTGCCGGCATTGCGCATTCAACCGCCGTATGACGTGATGGCCGATTTCACGCCCATCGCGGATATCGGGCGCTTCACCTTTGTGTTCTATGTGCGGCAGGATCTGCCGGTGAGCACGCTGGCGGAGTTTGCCGAGTATGCGAAGCGGCGCCCGGGCCAGCTGAACTACGCGACCGGCAACAGCACCGGGCAGGTGACGTTTGCGCATCTCAAGGGGCGTATGGGCGTGGACATGGTGCACGTGCCTTACAAGGGGGAGCCGCCTGCCATGATGGATCTGCTGGCCGGCCGCGTGGATGCGATGATCGGCACGACCATTGGCCTGCCCTATGTGAAGGAAGGCCGGGTGCGTGCGCTGGCGGTGCTGTCAACGACTCGCAGTGCCGTGTTTCCGTCGACACCCACGCTGGAGGAAAGCGGCTTCGAGCGGCTTCCGATCACGTCATGGGCAGGGGTGCTGGGACCCAAAGGGCTGCCGCCAGCGGTGGTGGCGCGCATCGCCGCTGCCTTCAACCGTGCCGCAGCCGATGCGCAGGTGCAGGCGCAGATGGACAGCCTGGGCTTTCCGCTGGAGCAGGGCGGGCCGGAAGCCTTGCGGCCATTGATGGCGCAGCAACTGGCGATCCACGCGCAGCTGGTCAAGCAGGCCGGCCTGTCGCCTGAGTAATTCCGCCGCATTCCGGCATTCCACAACGAGCAATCCTATGAACAAATTGAGAAGGGCGGCGGTCGTCGCGCCCGTACGAACCGCCGTCGGCGCATTTGGCGGCGCGCTGCGTGCCATGCCGGTCGAGGACCTGGCCGCCAGTGTGGTCCGGGAGGTCGTGGCGCGCTCCGGGATCGACCCGGCGCGCATCGATGATGCGGTGTTTGCGCAATCCTATGCCAACAGCGAGGTGCCCTGTGTGGGGCGTTGGGCAGCGTTGCACGCGGGTCTGCCGGTGGAGGTGCCGGGCATGCAGCTTGACCGCCGTTGCGGCGGCGGGCTGCAGGCGGTGGCCTCGGCGGCGATGATGGTGCAGACCGGCGCGGCGGACGTGGTGCTGTGCGGCGGCGTCGAGAGCATGAGCAACATCGAGTACTACTCGATGGATATGCGCTGGGGCAAGCGCGCCGGCAGCGGCAGCTTCTACGACCGCCTGGAGCGCGGTCGCGAACGTTCGCAGCCCGTGGAGCGTTTCGGGGTGATCTCGGGAATGATAGAGACCGCCGAGAACGTTGCGCAGGCGTTCTCGATTACGCGTGAACAATCCGATGCCTATGCGCTGGAGAGCCACCGGCGCGCCAGCGCGGCGCATGCCCAGGGCCTGTTCCGCGATGAGATCGTGGCGCTGGATGTGCCGCAGCGCAAGGGACCGGCGCTGCGTTTCGAGAAGGATGAAGGCGTGCGCGCCGAGGCCAGTCTGTCCGCCCTGGCGCGTTTGAGGCCGTTGCTGGACGGCGGGGTCGTGACGGCCGGCAATGCCAGCCAGCAAAGCGATGCCGCTGCCGCCTGCCTGGTGGTGGCCGAAGACCAACTGGAGCGCCTGGGGCTGGAGCCGATGGGATATCTGGTCGGCTGGGCGGCGGCGGGCTGCGAGCCGGCCACCATGGGCATGGGGCCGGTGCCGGCGACTGCGAAGCTGATGGCGCGACTGGGTTTGTCCTTGGCGGACATGGATCTGATCGAGGTCAATGAGGCGTTTGCCTGCCAGGTGCTGGCGGTGCTGCGGCAATGGGGACTGCACGATCACGCCCGGGTGAACGTCAATGGCTCCGGCATCTCGCTGGGGCACCCGATCGGCGCGACCGGGGTGCGCATCATGGCCAGCCTGTTGCACGAAATGAAACGGCGCGGCGCCCGCTACGCGCTGGAAACCATGTGCGTGGGCGGCGGGCAGGGCGTGGCCGCCGTGTTTGAGCGGGCGTGAGGGAGCTCATGGAAACGATGCGATTGTCCCGCCTGATCGAGGCGCGATGCCGGGCCGAGCCGCAGGCCACTGCCTTCGTGCAGGACGGCCGACGATGGAGCAACCAGGCCTTTGCCGAGAGCGTGGACCAGGCGGCGGCCTGGCTGCGCAGCCGCGGTATCGGGCGCGGCGATGCGGTGGCCTTGTGGTTGCTCAACAGTCCGCAGTGGATTGCCCTGTTGCTGGCCCTGGCGCGTCTGGGGGCCAGGGCCATTCCGATCAATACGCGTTACCGCAGTGACGAGGTCGCCTATCTGCTGGGTGCCAGCGGGGCGAGGCTGCTGATCACCCATGGGCAGCATCCCCGGTTGGACGCGCTGGGGATACTTGCCCACGTCACGCCGGCGGCCGCGCCCGGACTGCAAGAGGTCGCCGTGCTGGAGACGCCGGCTGATCCGGCCCCGGCCTGCGCCTGGCCGCTGCGGGCATTCGGGGCTGGCGCGATGCCGCCCGGCCCTGAGCCCGATGGCTCGGATCCCGAAGACGTCGTGATCCTGTTCTCCACGTCGGGCACGACCAAGGCACCCAAACTGGTGATGCATACGCAGGCCACCCTGATCGGTCACGCGCGTCGCTGCGCGGCGGTTCTGGGCTTGGATCAACCCGACGCCGTGTTGCTGGCGATGTTGCCGATGTGCGGGGTGTTCGGGCTCAACAGCGTGCTGGCTGCCCTGGCCGGCCGCGCGGTGGTGGTCATCCAGGATGTATTCGACGCGCCGCAGGCAGTGGCGCTCATGCAGGCCGAGCGCGTGACCCATGCTTTCGGCAGCGACGAGATGTTCCGCCGGCTGGCGCAGGGCGCTGCCGGACCCCGCCCGTTTCCGCATGCGCGCTACTTCGGCTTCGGGGCGTTCACGTCCAGCTTCGGGCCCTTTGCGCGCGAGTGTGTCGAGCGCGGGATGCCTTTGCACGGGCTTTATGGCTCCAGCGAGGTGCAGGCCCTGTTCTCGGCGCAGCCGGGCAGCTTGCCCCTCGAGGAGCGGCTGCTGGGCGGGGGGCGCCCCATGGCGGCTGAACAGACCTGCCTGCGCGTGCGCGACACGCAGACCGGCGCCCTGCTGCCTGATGGCATGCCGGGTGAGCTGGAGATACGGTCCCCGGGCAACTTCGTGGGGTACTTCGGCAATCCGCAGGCCAGCGCCCAGGCGATGCACGAGGGCTACTTCCGCACGGGCGACCTGGGCTATCTGCGCGGCGATGGCAGCTTCGTGTTCATGTCGCGGCTGGGCGACGCCATGCGCCTGGGCGGCCATCTGGTCAATCCCGAGGAGATCGAGGAGGCGATCAAACAGCACGAGGGGGTCGAGGATGCGCATGTGGTGAGCGCCGATGTCGATGGCCAGCCCCGGCCGGTGGCTTTTGTGGTGGCAAGTCCCGAGGGCAGCTTCGAGCCGCAGGCGTTGCTGGCGCGCCTGAGGTTGTCCGTGGCCGGATTCAAGGTGCCGTGCCGGGTCTGGATCGTCGAGGGCTTTCCACAGACGGTGGGGGTCAACGGGCTGAAGACTTCCCGTGTCCTGCTGCGCAAGCAGGCCGAGGAGCGTCTGGCTGCCGAGCAGGGCAACGATGCAAGGAGGGCGACATGACGATGTATCTCGAAGATTTTGAAGTGGGCCAGCGTTTCAGCAGTTCCGGGCGCACGGTCACCGAAGCGGATCTGACGTTCTTCAACATGCTGTCGGGCGACTGGAACCCGATTCATGCCGATGCCGTGTTCGCGGCGCAAACCCGCTTTGGCGAGCGCATCGTGGCCGGGGCTTTCGGTATCGCCCTGCTGACCGGCTTCATGCACCAGATGGGGATTTTCGACAGGTCGGCGGTGGGGATGCTGTCGCTCGATGACTGGCAGTTCCGGCTACCCATCACGGTGGGCTGCACCCTGAGCCTGCACATGACCATCACGCAGGTGCATCAGGGCAGCAGCGCGCGCACCGGTCGCCTGGGGCGCCATCTGCAGCTCGTCGATGAAAAGGGACGGGTGATTCAGGAGGGGAACAGTCCCTTGCTGATATTGCGCAGGCCTGGCTGAGCTGAGCCTTTGAGATTCCACGCACAACAACAACGGAGAGACAACCATCATGCTATCTAGCTCCCTTGCCCGCCTGCTGGGCGCGGCGGCCCTGCTTGCTGCCAGCGGCAGCCAGGCGCAGGGCTATCCCAACAGGCCCGTGACGATCGTCGTGCCTTATTCCGCCGGCGGACCAGTCGACAACTTTGCCCGGGCCGTGGCCCAGGGTTTGGGCGATACATGGCGCCAGCCGGTGATCGTGATGAACAAGCCCGGGGCCAATGAAATCATCGGCGCCGACACCGTTGCCAAGAGCCAGCCTGACGGCTATACGCTGTTCGCGGGTACGGAGGCGGCGTTGACCATGAGCCCGCATCTCTACAAGAAGCTTCCCTACTCGGTGGAGAAAGACTTTGTGCCGATTTCGCGCATGGTCAGCCTGCCGCTGGTGTTCTTCGTGTCAAGCAGCCTGCCGGTCGAGACGATGCAGGATTTCGTCAAGCTGGCCAAGACGCGCGCTGCCGCGGACAAGCCCTTGAGCTACGGCTCGACGGGCGGCGGCGGGATCGCGCATCTGCCCATCGTGACGCTGGAACGGCAGGAGGGCATTTCGCTGACGCACGTGCCATACCGGGGCGCTTCCAACCTGATTCCGGACGTCATCTCCGGTGAGGTCGATGCGGCCGTGCTGGGCGTCTCGGTGATCGAGCAGCATGTGCGCAAACAGATGCTCAAAGCCCTGGCCATCTCCGCGCCGTCGCGCAGCGCCTCGCTGCCCGAGGTCCCGACGTTCACGCAGGCGGGGCTGCAGGATATCCAGGCGGTGTTCAACATCGGCCTGCTGGCGCCGCGCGGCACGCCGCCGGACCTGGTGTCCAAGATTGCCGCCGATGTCCGCGAGGTGATCGCCGATCCGGAGTTCCGCCGCAAGAACATCGATGCCTACAGCTATGTCCCGGTGGCCGGAGATCCGGCCGAGTTCAAGGCGTTTCTGGAATCCGACTCGCGCATCCAGGCCGATCGGATCAAAGCCTCGGGCGTGACACTGAATTGAAGTCTGAACCCATGACCCTGACCACTTCCCCCCGCCGCCTGCCGGCGGCACTGAGCCGCCTGCGCCTGCCGGTCATCTCCGCGCCGATGTTCACGGTGAGCTATCCCGAGCTGGTGCTGGCCCAGTGCAAGGCCGGCATCGTGGGCTCGTTTCCCGCGCTCAACGCCCGCCCGGCCGAGTTGCTCGACGAGTGGCTGCATTTGCTGCGCGAGGCGCTCGCGGATCACGCCCGCCGCGACCCGCAGGCCATCATCGGGCCGATCGCGGTGAACCAGATCTCTCATACGTCGAATGTCCGTCTGGAGGCGGACATGCGGACCTGCGTGGCGCACCAGGTGCCGGTGATCATCAGTTCGCTGCGTGCGCCGGTCAAGGAGATCGTCGATGCGGTGCACTCCTATGGCGGCATCATCCTGCATGACGTCATCAGCCTGCGCCATGCCGAGAAGGCGCTGGAGGCGGGCGTGGACGGGATCATCGCCGTGGCGGCGGGCGCAGGCGGCCACGCGGGGCGGCTGTCGCCCTTTGCCCTGGTGGGCGAGTTGCGCCGGATGTTCGATGGACCGATTGCGTTGTCGGGGGCGTTGGGCACCGGCCAGGCCATCGTGGCGGCACAGGCCATGGGCGCCGACTTCGCCTATATGGGCACGCGTTTCATTGCGACGCAGGAGGCCAATGCCAGCGATGCCTACAAGGCTGCCATCCTGCGCGCCGGGGCCAACGATATTGTCTACAGCGACTGGTTCTCGGGCGTGCATGGCAATTATCTGCGCGAGAGCATCACGCGCGCGGGTCTGGACCCGGACGAGCTGCCAAGCGGTGACAAGTCCCGCATGAGTTTTGCCGATGGGCGCTCCAAGGCCAAGGCCTGGAAGGATATCTGGGGCGCGGGGCAGGGGGTGGGGCAGATCGATGATCTTCCCCCGGTGGCGACGGTGGTCGACAGACTGGAAGCGCAGTACCTGGCGACCCGCCGGCATCTGGCGGCGGGCGTATTTGAAGCGGAGCGGAGCGTGGCATGCGGACAGAACTGACAGGCAAGGTGGCCATCGTCACCGGCGGGGCCGGAGCGATCGGCAAGGGTGTTGCGTTGGGCCTGGCGGCTGCCGGCGCCAAGGTGGTGGTCAACGACCAGGGGGTGGGGCTGGATGGCGCGGGCGGGGATCGTTCGGCAGCCCAGCTCGTGGTCGATGAGATCCGCGCCAGCGGGGGCGAGGCCATCGTCAACACCGACTCGGTTTCGGATTGGGCCGCCGCCCAGCAGATTGCCACGGCTGCCATGGATACCTATGGCCGGCTGGACATCGTCGTCAACAATGCCGGCAATCTGCGCGACCGGATGTTCTTTCGCATGAGCGAGCAGGAGTGGCGCGCGGTCATCGACGTGCACCTTAACGGCACGTTCTTCGTGAGCCGGGCGGCGGCGCCGTACTTCAAGGATCAGCAGTCCGGCGCCTACTTGCACATGACATCGACTTCCGGCTTGATCGGCAATCTGGGGCAGGCCAACTATGCCGCCGCCAAGCTGGGCATCGTCGCGCTGTCCAAATCGATCGCCCTCGACATGGCGCGTTTTGGCGTGCGTTCCAACTGCATCGCGCCGTTTGCCTGGAGCCGCATGACCGATTCGCTGCCGACCGAGACCGAAGCGCAGCGAGCGCGCGTGGCGAAGTTCCAGCGCATGGAGGCGCACAAGATCGCGCCGATGGCGGTCTTTCTGGCCAGCGAGGCGGCCAGCGCAGTCAATGGGCAGATCTTCGCGGTGCGCGCCAACGAGATCATGCTGATGAGCCAGCCCCGGCCGGTGCGCTCGGTGCATATGAGCGAGGGATGGTCGGCGCAGTCGATTGCGGAGGTCGCCCTGCCGGCCATGCATTCGAGCTTCATGGCGCTGGAGCGGTCTCCGGAAGTCATCGGCTGGGATCCGATCTGAGACCATGGCGATCTCCTACGAGACGATCCGTCGCTGGGCGTTCCCGGTCATCGAGCAGCGCCACGACGTGCGCGATGTATTGCTTTACGCCGCCACGCTGGGCCTGGGCGAGGATCCCCTGGATGCGCGCCACTTGCGATTTCTGCAGGCCGAGGCGCCGCGCGTGTTTCCGACCTTTGCCGTAACGGTGGGCTATCCCGGCTTGTGGATGCGCGATCCGGCTGCCGGCATCGACTGGCGGCGCATGGTGCATGCCGAGCAGCGCATGCGCTTGCACCGCGAGCTGTTGCCTGCCGAAACCCTCACGGCCCGGCACGAAGTAACGCATGTGACGGACAAGGGGGCCGGCAAGGGAGCGCTGGTAGTGGTGCGACGCCGTCTCACGGATGCGGCCGGGCACGAGGTCGCCGAGCTGGAGCAGACGTCGTTTTGCCGTGGCGACGGGGGATTCGGCGCCGGCGACACGCCGCCCGAGGCCTTGCCTGCCTGCCCGGCGCGCGCACCGGATGCCCAAATGGCGTTGCGCACCTTGCCGCAGCAAGCCTTGCTGTATCGCCTGAACGGCGACATGAACCCCTTGCATGCCGATCCGGCCGTCGCCGCCGCCGCGGGCTTCGATCGCCCGATCCTGCATGGGCTATGTACCTATGGCCTGGCGGCGCGGGCGGTGATGCAGTGCTTCGGCGGGCAGGCCGGGGCGGAGCGCCTCGCGCGACTGGACGTGCGCTTCTCGCAGCCGGTCTTCCCGGGTGAGCGTCTGCGCGTACGTCTGTGGCAGGAAGCCGACGGCTTGATCCATTTCGACGCCTGCGCGTTGCCGCGCAATGCCATGGTGCTGAGCCACGGCGTGGCGCGCTTGAGTGCGGCGCCGGCCATGCCGCCTTCTTTTCTTTCGGAGGTAAGCGTTCCATGACAGTTGATCTTCGTCTGAAGGAAGAGGCCGTCCTGCATTACGAGGAAGAGGGGGGCATCGGGCTGTTGCGACTTAACCGCCCGGCGCGCCGTAATGCTCTGGACGGTGCCTTGCGGCGCGCGCTGGCCTGCCAGTTGCAGGCGCTGGCCCAGGATCCGCCCCGGGTACTGGTGCTGGCCGGCAACGGCGGGCATTTCTGCTCGGGCGGAGACATCGAAGATATGCGTGGCGGGGACGTTTCCCCGCAGGAGAGCCAGCGCCGCCTTGAGGAGGAATACCATCCCGTGGTGCGCGGCCTGGCCTATCTGCCCTGCCCGGTGGTGGCGGCTATTGACGGCTGCTGTTTCGGCGCCGGCCTGAGCCTGGCGCTGGCCTGCGATTATCTGTTGTGCAGTGACCGGGCGCGCTTCGGGCTGCCGTTTCTGCGGCTGGGTGTGATTCCGGATTGCGGGGCACTGTATACACTGCCCCGGCTGGTGGGGCCGTTGCGAGCCAAGGCGCTGATGCTGGGCGCGCGCGAGTTGAGCGCGGTTCAGGCCCATGAGCTGGGGCTGTGCGCCGAAGTGGTCGCGCCCGAGCGTCTGTCAGTGCGCGCCATGGCGGTGGCCCGCCAGCTGGCCCAGGCCTCGCCGGTGGCGATGCGGGGCATCAAGCAGGCCCTGCTGGCGGAGCACTCGGGTTCGCTGGAGTCGCTGCTCGCGTTCGAGGCCCGCACCCAGGCCGACTGTCGTTCGACGCCGCACCACCAGCGCGCCGTGGCCGACTTCCTGGACAAACGGCCGCTGGCCTATGGAGGCATCCGCCATGAAGATTGAACGCATCGTCACCACGCGGATTGCCCTGCCGCTGAGGCGGCCGCACCGCCTGGCCATGGCGACCCTGACGGATCACGACATGCTGATCGTGCAACTGTTCACGGACGAGGGCATCGCGGGTCTGGGCGAAGTGTCCATCATCCCGCACTATGGCGCGGAGACGCCGGGCACCGTCCAGCACATCATCGACGCCTGTCTCGTGCCTGCCCTGGCGGGCGCCGATCCGCGCAACCTGATGCAGATACATGCCCGTATGGATGCGGCCATTCCTGGCCATGCCTATGCCAAGGCGGCGCTGGAGATGGCCTGCCTGGACTGTGCCGGACGCGCACTGGGCGTCTCGGTGGCCACCCTGCTGGGCGGGGCGCTCCGACAAAGGATGCCGGCCCTGTGGGTGCTTGGCCATGGCGAGGCGCGGCGCGACATTGAAGAGGCCCAGTCGCTGCTGGAGAGCCGTTCGCACCGCTTGTTCCTGGTCAAGGTGGGCAAGGGGGAGCCGGCCGAGAACGTGCGCCGCGCGCTGGATATCAAGCAGGCCCTTGGCGAGCATGCCAGTGTGCGGGTCGATGCCAATCAGGGTTGGGACGAGGCCACCGCAAGCTGGTGCATCGAGCGACTGGAGGCCGGCGGCATCGATGCCGTGGAGCAGCCCGTGCCGGCGTGGAACCGCGCGGCCATGCAGCGGCTGGCAGCGCGCTTCACGGTGCCCATCATGGCCGACGAGGCCGTGTGCACCCTGCAGGACGCCATGGCCTTCGCCGGCGAGGCGGCTGCCGATGCCTTCTCGATCAAGGTGTCCAAGCATGGTGGCCTGATGCGCGCGCGCCAGGTCGCCACCGTGGCCGAGGCGGCCGGGATTTCGCTGTTCGGCGGCACCATGCTGGAAGGTGGCATAGGCACTTCCGCCTGCGCGCAGCTGTTCGCCACTCTGCCGTCACTGGCCTGGGGCTGCCAGCTTTTTGGCCCGCGTCTGCTCAAGGACGATGTGGCCTGCGCCCCTGTGAGTTACGACGCCTTTGATCTGGTGTTGGGCGACAGCGTGGGGCTGGGCCTGGAGATCGACCCGGACAAGTTGCGGTTTTACCAGGTGCCGCGCTGAGGCCGGGGCGGGCAGGGCGGCCCGGCCCGCCGGCGGTGCTGGCCTGTCCCGCGGTCCGCAGGTAAACTATTCTCAGTGGCATCCGGGCGGCGGGCTCACCCGCATCGTCCGGATCATGCACCGTAAGCGTTAACGTCAACCAACGCGCACTGCTCAATCGTGGCAGGGCGCTAGCGTGGGTGCGCGGCCCCTGTCCAGTCTCTGGGGTTCGAATGCCATCTTCCCTCCCATCCCGATTTGATGTCGTGCGGATTCAGTTCGCCGTCATTACCTGCTTCTTTGTCGTCGGCCTGTCGCTGGGCGCCTTGCCGCTGTTCATCAGCGATGAGCTGGGGGCCAGCGACAGCATTGTCGGGATGGTGATCGGGGCGCAGTTCCTGGCATCCCTGGGCAGCCGGGTGTTCGTGGGCAGGCTGCTGCGTTCGGGGGCGCGCCGCTGCGTGGCCGTGAGCCTGGGCGCGTTGGCTCTGTATGGCGCACTGCTGGCGCTCGGCGGGCAGGCGTTCGAGGGGACGGTGCCATTGCTGGTGGCCGCGCGCATCGTTCAGGGCGTGGCCGTGGGCACGTTGATCACGGCAGCCATCGTCTGGACCATCGACAAGCTCGGCGAATCCAGCACGGCGCGGGTGCTGGCGATGACCGGTATCTCGATCTACGGGGCCGTGGCCTGCGGCGCGCCGGTGGGCATTGTGCTGTTCAAGCTCTGGGGGCTGGCCGCTGCGGGGGGCGTGGCTGTCGTGGTCGCGCTGCTGGCCCTGGCCGCCCTGGCGACGGTAACCGACGAGGTCCGCCATGGCGAGCAGAAGGCGGCCGGCGGCAAGGTCTTCGGCAAGGTGCTGGTGCCGGGCGCGGTGCTGTTCCTGCACGGGGTGGGCTTTGTCTCCATCGAAGCTTTCGTCTCCCTGTACTTCGCGGCTTCGGGCTGGTCGATGGTGACGGTGGCGCTATCGCTTTTCGGGCTGTCGTTCGTGGCGGTGCGCCTGAGCCTTGGCCACCTGCTGCAGGGCAATCGCCTGCAGCGCTTGGCGGCGCTGTCGCTGGCCTGCCAGGCGCTGGGCCTGGCGTTGCTGGCCCTGGCCCCCAATCAGTATTGGGCGCTGCTATTCGTGGCCCTGGTCGGCGGCAGTTGCTCATTGACCTTCCCGGCATTGGGTACGCTGGCCGCCGGACGCTGCAGCCCGCATGAGCGCGGCACGGCGATGGCTTTCTACGCCGGCTTTCAGGATGCCTCTTATGCCTTGACCGGGCCGGTGATCGGCCTCGTCATCCAGGCGCACGGCTATGGAACCGGGTTTTTTGCCGCCGGGCTGTGCGCGCTGGGCGGCCTGGTGTTGCTGCGCCGAGCCCGTCCCTGAACCGTATCTCCGCGTAACAATCCCGCCGAGCTGTTGCTGGAGCGCCGGCTTTGCCTCAAGGACGCTACCATGAGGCAGGGCGGCAAGCCCGGTCGAGAGAACAAGAAAAGGAGAAATGCTGCATGACGACCGAGATCGCGGTGGTATTGGGTCTGGCCCTGGTGGCGATCGTTCTGTTCGCAACCGAGAAACTCCGGATCGATGCGATTGCCTTGCTGGTGCTGGGCTCGCTGGCGGTGCTGGGGCTGGTGACGCCGGAGCAGGCCGTGGCGGGCTTCAGCAATCCGGCAACCATAACGGTGGCGGCGATGTTCGTGCTGGCGGCAGGCTTGCAGAACAGTGGCGCCTTGTCCGGCATCGGCGATCTGTTGGGCCGGGCGCGCTCGCCGTTCCAGTTTCTGCTGGTGTTGTTTCTCATCCTGGCGGCGATTGCGCCCTTTGTGAACAATACCGCCGTGGTGGCCGTGTTCATCCCGATCGTGATGGCGGCCACGGCGCGTATCGGCATGTCGCCCTCCAAGGCCTTGATTCCGCTGTCGTATGTTTCGCAGATGGCGGGGGTTTGCACGCTGGTGGGGACTTCCACCAACCTGCTGGTCAATGCCATCGCGCGCGAGCATGGCCATCCTGGCTTCACCATGTTCGAGTTCACCTCGCTGGGGTTGATCTGCATGGGGGTGGGCTGTCTGTACCTGTTGACGGTCGGTCGTTGGCTGCTGCCCGATGCGCGCGGCGGCGAGCTGGTCGAGCAATATGAACTCGGCAAGTACATCACCGAATTGCGCGTCATGCCCGATTCCTCCCTGATCGGCCAGTCGGTCGGAGACGCCAAGCTGGGCGAGGAATACGGGGTGTTCGTGCTGGAGCTGTTGCGCGGCGACGCCAAGGTATGGGGGCCGCGCGAACAGCAGATCGAGGCGGGCGACGTCTTGCTCGCGCGCGGCGACTGGACCAAGCTGGATGAGTTGCGCAAGGAGGCAGGGCTGGAGGTGGACCCCCAGTTCAAGCTGGAGCAGCGTTCCTTCGAGGAGGTCGAACAGGTGCTGACCGAGGTCATGATCGCGCCGCGTTCGCGCATCAGCGGTCGCACCCTGGCCAGCCTGGGCGCCGGCTGGCATCGCAATGCCACGGTGCTGGGCATCCATCGCCGCGGCCAGGTGCTGCGCGACAAGCTGAAGGAAGTGCGCTTGCGGGTGGGCGACATCCTGCTGGTGTTGACGCCGGCGGCCGAAGCTGCCGATCTGCGCGGCGATGGCAATCTGATCGTGCTGTCCGAACGCGAGGCGGAAAAGGAGATGGGCTGGCGCGCGCCGTTCGCACTGGCCACCATGGCGCTGGTGATTCTGGTGTCGGCGCTGGGCTGGGTGCCGATCAGCATTACGTCGTTGATCGGCGCGGTGGCGATGACCCTGGCCGGCTGCCTGAAGGCCGACGATGTCTATGATGCCGTCGACTGGCGCATCATCATCCTGATGGCCGGGTTGCTGCCCCTCGGGATGGCCATGAGCGAAACGGGCGCGGCCCAGTTCCTGGTGGAGAATACCGTGGGGCTGGTCCGGGAGCAGGGGCCGCTGATCGTGCTGGCCGCGGTATATCTGATGGCCTTGCTGCTCACCGAGTTCATGAGCAATGCCGCGGCTGCCGTGTTGCTCACGCCCATCGGTATCTCGACGGCCAGGATGATGGAGGTGGACGCCACGCCTTTTCTGATTGCGGTGACCTTTGCCGCATCCACCAGCTTCGCCACGCCGGTGGGCTATCAGACCAACACGATGGTGTACGGCGCGGGTGGATATCGTTTCGCCGACTTCATCAAGGTGGGGCTGCCCCTGAACCTGATCTTCTGGGTGCTGGGAATTGTGTTCATCCCCATGTTCTGGCCGTTCTGAGGGGCTGCGCCTGCCGTCGGGCAGCGCCCGGCTGGCGAGGCGGCATTCAAGGTCATGGGCCGCCCGGGGCGCAAGGCCTTACGCAGGGGAGCTGGCCTGCGCAGGCCAGCAGCCCTGAAACAGCTGTGTGACGGCGGCGTCCAGCACCGTGCCGGGCACGCCATCGCGGGCTTGCAGGCTCAGGCCGTTCAGGAAGGTCTGAAAGACTGCCGTCAGGGCGCGCACATCGGTATCGGCGGGGAGCTCGCCGGCGTCCACGGCGCGCTGCACGCAGCGACGCAGTCCGTCGTGAGTCCGCGCCCTTTGTCTGGCGAGCAACTGCTGCAAGTGTTCATTCTCGGGCGAGCAGGTGCTGGCCGACAGCACCAGCAGGCATCCTTTGGGATGACCGCGCCCGGTCTGCATCCTGGCCGAGCGCCGCAGCGATTGCTCGATGGCTTGTCGCGGCGGCAGGCTATCGTCCCAGAGCGCGGCATTCACCTGGCCATGCGTGGCGAGGTAGTGCTCGACGACCTCGCGAAACAGCGCTTCCTTGGAACCGAAGGCGGCATAGAAGCTGGGGGCGGTGATGCCTCCGCCCAGATTGGCCTTGAGCAGGGCCAGCGAGGTGGATTCATAGCCATGCTCCCAGAACAGGTGCATGGCCTGTTCCAAGGCGGCGTCGCGGTCAAAGCGGCGGGGACGGCCCATCTGTGCCATGGCGGATTTCCTTTGTGCTGTGATATCCATACTACTTGATACATAAGTCGTTGACAACGCACGCTGGCCTCGCCAATATATGTACCAATCGATATATATATTGAGGGTCGACATGAGGGTCTTCAGGGCGGGTGTTTCAGGGAGCGTCATTGGCACAGGGTCTGGCAGGGCGGGCCCGGCGGGCGGTGGTGCAGAACACCCGGCCGGGATGGGGGCCGCATGTCGCTGAGGCAGAAAGCGGGCATGGATGCCCAGGACGCGGCCAGTGCTTCCCAGGCTGAGCCGGGCGGCCCAGGCCTGCCGTATACGGGTCTGCTGGCGCTGGCGACAACGGGCTTTGTCGGCATCCTGACCGAGACCCTGCCGGCCGGCCTGTTGCCGCAGATCAGCCAGGGGCTGGGCGTGTCACAGGCCCTGGCCGGGCAGACGATCACCGTCTATGCGATGGGCTCCATCGTCGCGGCCATTCCCTTGACCCTGGCCACCCGTCATTGGCGCCGCCGTTCGGTGCTGTTGATGGCCATCATCGGCTTTCTTGTGTTCAACACCATCACCGCGCTTTCCAGCAGTTACCCGCTCACGCTGGCGGCGCGCTTGCTGGCCGGTCTGGCGGCGGGCTTGTCATGGACCTTGCTGCCCGGCTACGCCCGGCGCATGGTGGCGCCGGCGCTGCAGGGGCGGGCAATGGCGGTGGCGATGGCCGGCACGCCGGTGGCGCTGTCGCTGGGTGTGCCGCTGGGAGCCTGGCTGGGCCAGGCGATCGGATGGCGCAACACTTTCGGCCTGGTGTCTGCGGTGACCGTGTTGTTGTTGGTCGGCGTGCTGCGCGGCATGCCCGATTTTCCGGGCCAGGTGGCCGCGGGGCAGCAGACCCTGAGGGCGGTGTTTCGGCTGCCGGGTCTGCGCGCCATCCTGTTGACCACGGCGCTGTGGATGTTGGCGCACAACATGCTCTACACCTATGTCGCACCATTCGTGGCGCAGGCCGGTCTTGGCGCACAGGTCGATCAGGTGTTGCTGGTGTTCGGTCTCTGCGCCTTGCTGAGCCTGTGGCTGGCTGGTCTGGTCGTGGATCGCTGCTTGCGTCGGTGCGTGTTGAGCAGCCTCGTGCTGTTTGTGGCGGCGGCGGTCTTGTTGATGGCGGATGCCACGCATGCGGCTACGGTGTATCTGGCGGTGATCCTCTGGGGCCTGAGTTTCGGCGGCGCCGCCACGCTGTTGCAGACCGCGCTGGCCGACAGCGCCGGCGAAGCCGCCGATGCCGCCCAATCCATGAGCGTGACGATCTGGAACAGCGCCATCGCGGGGGGCGGGGCGATGGGCGGGGTGTTGCTGCAAAGCCATGGCCTGACGGCGTTTCCCCGCGTGCTGGCCGGCCTGGCCCTGGCGGCTCTGACGGTTGCCGTGTTGGCGCGCCGTCATGGCTTCAGGCCCGGGCCCCGCTCAGGCAGGCCGGCGGCGCGCCCGCCCCGGCACGCTGTGCAGTCCTGCCAGCGCTAAGCGTTTCACCAGGGCCGGGGCGGTAATGCCCCCGTTTTGCACGGGTTTCAAAAGTAGAAACTATGCGGCCATGGCCAGC
>NZ_FKBR01000049.1 GCF_900078335.1 Bordetella trematum | reverse complement strand
ACCCTGCTGGAGACGGATATCGGCGGTTCGCTGGATATCCTGGCCGGTGAGGGCGACAACATCGTTGACCTGACCGTGGTAACGGTGGGCGGTGCTACCCAGATCGTTTCGGGTGCTGGCAATGACCGTATCACCCTGCTGCAGACCGACATCGGCGGCTCGCTGGGCATTGACGCTGGTGACGGCGCCAACACCGTGAGCTTGGATACGGTGACGGTGGGTGGCGACACGTCTATCAACACGGGTGCTGGCGTGGATGTGATCACGCTGGTGGACAGCGGCCTGCTGGGTCAATTGATGATCGACTCCGGCGACGGCAGCAAC
>NZ_FKBR01000048.1:30462-59542 GCF_900078335.1 Bordetella trematum | reverse complement strand
CGGTGCTCTGGCCGAGGGTGTCGGCGGCCTGCTGCAGGCGCGCGCCGGCCTGGGTGAGCAGCTGGTTGGCGCGGGCGTCGAAGCCGCTGGCGAACTGTTCCAGCGTGCCTTGCAGTGTCTGCTGCAGGGTCTGGTTGCTCTGTTGTTGCTGGGCCAGGGCCTGGCTCCAGCTCTGCGCCGTCTGGCTGGCGCTGCCCTGCAGCGTGTCGGCCGCTTCGCGCAGCGTGCCGCCCAGGGCCTGATTGAGCGCCTGGTTGGCCTGTTGCTGTTCGGCCAGGGCGCTGCGCCATTGTTCTGCCAGGGTGGCGCTGGTTTGTTCGAGACGGGCCGAGAGGTGGTCGAGCTGTTGCTGCATGGCTTGCGAGATGGACTCGCGCCAGGCGGTGCTTTCCTGCGCCAGGGTCTGCATGGCATGGGCCACTGCCGGCTGGATGGCGGTGCCGGCGGCCTGGGCGCTCTCGGCCACGCTATGCGTCAGGGCGTTCTGCACTGAATCCGCCAACCGTCCATAGACGGCTTCGGTCTTGCCGTGAAACGCATCCTGCCCGGCCTGCAGGCGCTCGTTGAGGGCCCGGCTCTGACGCTCCATGTTGTCCATCATGGTCTGCAGGCGCTCGGCCAGCACGGGCAGGCTGTCCGCCTGGGCGCGCATCAATTGCAGATTTTCGGCACGTTGGTGCGCCTGCGAGAAGGCATGCAGGCTGGTCGCGGCAGCCGTGTCCAGCGACTGGCTGGCCTGCAGCCGTGCGCGCCGGCACAAGGCCGACAGCAGCCCCAGCATGGCCGAGGCGGCAACCCCGGCCACCGAGGTGCCGAAGGCAAAGCCAAGCCCCTTGACGGGCGCGGCCAGCGACGCACGCATGGCCTGCAGATCGGTCGAGCCGTCCAGGGCGAGGGCGGTGCCGCGCAGAGTGGCGACCATCCCCAGAAAGGTGCCCAGCATGCCCAGCAGCACCAGCAGCCCGACCAGATAGGGTGCCAGCGCCGGAGCGGGCAGGCTGGCGCGCCCGCCTTCGACGCGCAGGCGCACGGCGGTGCGCAGACCGGCCGGCACGCGCGCGATCCAGTCGTCCAGCGTGGCCACAGGAGCGGACAGGGATTGCAGCGCCTGCGTCAGGCCCAGCGTGGTCTGGTGATAGCGGGCCAGCTCGATGGCGCCGGCCAGATAGCACACGCCGATCAGCGTGGTGACGGCCAGGGCCAGCGGGTTGGTGCCGACATAGCCGGCGCCGATCCAGACGATGGCGGCCAGGCCGGCGAGAAAGACGATCAGATGAAGAAGGCGATTCATAACGTCCTGGTTAGCGGGAGCGAAGGGCAGCCAGCAGGCCTTCGACCGGTTGTAGCCGAACCTCAAGTTCGGCCAGCAAAACGCTTTGCATATCCTTGCGGAACGCATCGAGCCAGGCGTCGCCGGACTTGGCGCGCGTCTGGCGCAGGCGCTCGAAATGGCTTTCGAGCAGGGTGGGCACGCTTCCGAAGAGGGCCCGTTCACGCACCAGCAGGCCGCGCTCCATGATGGCGTCCAGCATGGCCAGCCGCGTCAGCTCGGACGTGGTCGAGGCCAGCGTGGCGCGCAGCCGGGTGCGCAGATTGCCGATGCGCGTTTCCATGGTCTGCTGCAGGGCCAGGTACTGCTGCCGGTAGGTCTTGTAATCATCCTCGGCAGGGCTGTCCTGCGGTCGCAGGGGTGAGGGGCCGCGTTGGGCGATGTCGCGTGCAATGGCATTGGACAGGCCGGCACGCAGCAATATCAGGTCGCGCTCTTGAACCCGGTCCAGGCGTGCCTGGCCCGGTACGGGCTTGCTTTTGAGCGCCGCCGCCAGGGCGAGCCCGTCGGTCCAGCCCAGCCATTGGCTGAGGCGGTCCGAGAGGCCTTGTCCGGATTCGGGAGCGTCGGCACAGGTCAGGCGGGTCAGCAGGCGGATAAAAGCCGGCCCGCCGACGCCTGCGCGCCGGGGCGATTGCACCATGCAGCAGAACCAAAAAGCCAGCAGTTTACACGCGCCGGCCTGTCATCTTCCCAGGGAGTGTAACGGCCTGGAAACAAATGGGCGGGCCCGTGAGCGGGCGGCGTTCAGCGATGGATTTCCACCTGGGCGCGTTGCAGGTCATGACGGGCTTCGTCGAGCTTGCGTTGCGCCTTGGCGATGTCCCGGCTTTTGCCCTTGGCCTGCTTCTCGGCGAGTTCCCGTTCGCGCTCCTGGACCTTGGAGCGGGCCCGGTCCACATCGCGTTCGCGCTCGCGCTGCAACTGGCCGTCATCGCAGTGGCGCGCGTTGTCGCGGGCGCGCTCCAGGCCCCGCACGCGATGCGTGTTGCCGGACTCGCGCGCATAGTTCAGTTCACGTTCGATGGCCTGCTGCTTGGCTGCGCAGCCTCGGACGGCTTCGCGCGCCTGGGCGGGCTGGGCCAGCCAGACGCTCAGGCCCAGGGCAAGCGCGAGAGGGAGGTAACGGGCACGGTTCATGCGGCACTCTCCAGGCAATGGGGACTGTTCAGGATAACGGTTCAGGGCAGGTCCTGGGCCGGTGTTGTATTTACGCTGAAAACGGGGCGGAATACTTGGGTTAACCCGCATGCTCTTTTAGAATCGACCGATAGGCATGTTGTCATGCCGTTTCTTCCACTACCGCCAAGGGAGGCTTGAGATGCAGTTCTTAGCCCACCCGCGCGTCACTCCGCGACACTGCTAAGTCGTCGCCCGCGCGGTCTTCGCGCCCGGTTCAGGCCTGGCGTGGCAGCCCGTGCTCGCCTTCAGCTTTTATCCGCTGATCTTTGATTCCCGTGCCGCCTGGCGCGGTCGTCATCCGTATTCTCTTTTTTTGCGCGCCGGCCTTCGCGCCGGCCTATCTCTATGGCTGGAATCCATAAAAAACCTCGTAGTCAGGCGTTTCGTGACGTCCTGGGCTTTTCTTTGCGTCATTGGGCCAGGCAGCCCTGGCGGCTGACCGCCGTGGCCTTGCTGGCCTTGCTGTCGGCGGTGGCCGATGTGCTTACGCCGATGTATGCCGGGCGCCTGGTGGACGCCGTGGCGTCGGGCGCGCCATCCGACCAGACGGCGGTTCAGGCGGCCTTGACGGCCTTCTGGCTGCTGGTGGCGCTGGGTGTGGCGGGCACGCTGCTGCGCCAGGGGGCGTTTCTCAACAGTCTGCCCTTTACCCTGAACATGATGCGCGGCATGGCCAATGAGTCCTTCCTGCGGGTGCAGCGCCTGTCTTCCGACTGGCATGCCAACAACTTCGCCGGCTCGACCGTGCGCAAGGTGACGCGCGGCATGTGGGCAGTGGACCTGCTCAACGACACCTTGCTGACCGCGTTGCTGCCGTCGGTCGTGATGCTGGTGGGCGCCACGGTGGTGCTGGGCGTGAACTGGCCATTGATGGGCCTGGTCGTGGGTCTTGGCGCGGCACTCTATATTGCCGTGACCCTGACGCTGATGCTCAAGCTGGTCGCGCCTGCGGCACGCCTGTCCAATGCCTGGGACACCCGCATGGGCGGGGCGCTGGCGGACGCCGTGGGGTGCAATGCCGTGGTCAAGGCCTTTGGCGCCGAGGCGCGTGAAGAGGCTCGCCTCAAGCGCGTCATCGACAAGTGGCGCGCCCGCACCCTGCGCGCCTGGCGTCGAATCACCTTCAATGGTTCGATCCAGGGGCTGATGATGACGGGTCTGCAGACGGCCATGATGGGCGCGTCGCTGTATCTGTGGATGACGGGTCGCGCCAGCGTGGGCGACATCACCTTCGCCATGACCATGTTCTTTGTGCTCAAGGGCTATCTGCGCGAAGTCGGCATGGATCTGCGCAACCTGCAGCGTTCGGTCAACGACATGGAAGAGCTGGTGGCGTTGCACGCGTTGCCGCTGGGGGTGGACGACGCGCCCGACGCGCGCGCGATCCAGGTCACGCAGGGGGATATCCGCTTCGAGGACGTCACCTTCCGCTATGGCGCCCAGCGCAAGCCGCTCTACCGGAACTTCTCGATGCACATCGCCCCGGGCGAACGCATCGGGCTGGTGGGGCACTCGGGCTCGGGCAAGACTACGTTCATCAAGTTGATCCAGCGCCTGTATGACCTTGACGAAGGGCGCATCCTCATCGACGGGCAGGACATCGCTCTGGTGCGTCAGGCCAGCCTGCGCCAGCAGATCGCCATCGTGCAGCAGGAACCCATTCTGTTTCATCGCTCGCTGGCCGAGAACATCGCCTATGCGCGTCCGGATGCCTCGCGCGCCGAGATCGAGGAGGCGGCTCGCCAGGCCAGCGCGCATGACTTCATCATGGCCTTGCCCAAAGGCTATGAAACCCTGGTCGGCGAGCGTGGCGTGAAGCTCTCCGGCGGCGAACGCCAGCGGGTGGCGATCGCGCGCGCCTTCCTGGCCGATGCGCCCATCCTGATCCTGGACGAGGCGACTTCCAGCCTGGACAGCGAAAGCGAGGTGCTGATCCAGCAGGCCATGGGCCGGCTGATGCAGGGCCGTACCACTTTGGTGGTGGCGCACCGCCTGTCGACCGTGCGCGCCCTGGATCGTCTGCTGGTCATGGATCGCGGGCGGGTCATCGAAGAGGGCAGCCATGACGCCCTGATCCGTCGCGAAGGCGGCGTCTACCGTCGTCTGTTCGAGCGTCAGGCGCTGGAGCTCACGCGTGGCCTGGAAGACGTGCCGCAGCCGGCCTAGGCCGGCAGGGGTTGATGCAACGCAATTGCGTTGTATCAACCCCTGGGGTAAGTTTGGCTGATTCCTTTTCTGGCCAGCGCAATGGGAGCCGTCATGACCCGGCAAGTCGCCGTAATGCAAGAACCTCGTCCCGCCACCCCCCGACGGGCGCGTCGCAAACGTCTGGCGGCCATGGTGTGCGCCGCGCTTTTCTGCGCGCCACTCATCGCGCAGGCCTGCACCCGCGTGGTGTATCTCGGCCCGCAGGGCAACATCATGACCGCCCGCTCCATGGACTGGAAGGTCGATACCGGCACCAATCTCTGGATCTTTCCGCGAGGCATGGTCCGCAACGGCGCCGGCGGGCCCGGCACGCCCGAATGGACGGCCAAGTATGGCAGCGTCATCGCTTCCGGCTATGACCTGGCCACTACCGACGGCGTGAACGAGGCCGGCCTGGTCGCCAACCTGCTGTGGCTGGTTGAGTCCGAGTACCCCAAAGATACCTCCGACAAACCGCCGCTGTCGCTGGCGCTCTGGGCGCAGTACATGCTGGATAACTTCGGCAGCGTCAAGGAAGCGGTCGAAGCGCTTGAAAAAGAGCCCTTCGTCATCGTGACCGATAACGTTCCGGGCGAAGAGCGCCTGGCGACCCTGCACTTGTCGCTGTCCGACAAGAGCGGCGACAGCGCCATCGTCGAATACATCGGCGGCAAGCAGGTGATCCACCATTCGCGGGATTATCAGGTGATGACCAATTCGCCCGTTTTCTCGCAGCAATTGGCGCAGGAAAGCTATTGGCGCGACATCGGCGGCACGGTGGTGCTGCCGGGGACCAACCGTTCGGCCGACCGTTTCGCGCGGGCCACGTTCTACATCAACGCCGTACCCAAGGTCGAGAATCCCGACCTGGCCCTGGCCAGCGTGTTCAGCGTGATCCGCAACGTCTCGGTACCCTACGGCATCTCGACGCCGGATCAGCCCAACATCTCGTCGACCCGCTGGCGCACGGTGGTCGATCACAAGCGCCAGCTGTACTTCTTCGAGTCGGCGGTCAGCCCGAACATTTTCTGGGTCGACCTGAAGCAGATCGATTTTTCGCCGCAGACAGGCGAGGTGAAGAAGCTCGATCTGGGCCCCAACCAGAGCCGCATCTACGCCGGCAATGCTACGTCGCAGTTCCAGCCTGCTGCGCCGTTCGTCTTCCTGGGGCCCGAAACGCCGCAGTGAGTGCTTGCGCCCGGAGGCTGGGGCAAGCCCGCGCAAGCGAGCCAAGCCCCAGCCGGTGCAGGGTGGACCACGGAAAGTAAAAGGCCTGAGCCCGGTACGACACCGGGCTCAGGCCTTTTGCTTTGCGCTGGTTCCGGCCGCGGGGCTGGCGGGCGTTGCGTCAACGCCCGCCAGCCCTGGCGGCTTAAAGCAGGAACAGCGCGGCGGCGGCGACGGCCGTCGGCGCCAGCGCCCCGGCCAGCAGCTGCGGCATGCCGACAGCGCCGTTATTGAAGCTGCCGCGCAGCAGGGCCACGCCGGCCGGGTTGGGGGCGTTGGCGATCACCGTCAGCCCGCCGCCGGCTACCGCGCCGGCGACCAGCATGTACTGGGCGGATTCGGAAATGCCGTCGATGAGCGAGCCCAGGTAGGTCAGGGCGGCGTTGTCGGTGATGGCCGTCAGGCCCAGCGCGCCAAAGAACAGCACGCCCGGCTCGAGCGCGGTGACGATGGGCTGCAGCCACCATTGCTGCATGCCGCCGAGCACAACCAGACCGGCCAGAAAGAAGCCCACCAGCAAGGACTCCTTGATGATGAGGCGGTTCTGGTGTTCCTTGTACGCCTGGGTATAGCCCAGGAAGAACAGGAACAGGCCGATGAAGATGATCGGATGGTGGGCGGCCAGCACCACTGCCACCAGAAAGGCCAGGTGTACGGCGATCACCAGCAGCGACATCGGCTTGCCCGAGGCGCCCACGTGCATGACGTCGGATTGCTGCAGATAGGGGCGCAGGAAGTAGGTCAGTACGGTGGCGTTGACCAGCACGGCCAGCGCGGCCTTCCAGCCGAAGGTGACGAACATGAAGGCGCTGTCCCAGCCCCAGGTCGAGGCGACCATCAGCACGGGGGGCGCGGCATAGGAGGTGAGCGTGCCGCCGATCGAGATGTTGACGAACAGCACGCCCAGGGCGCAATACTTCAGGCGTTCGGGCATCTGGCGATGGAACACCTGGGGCCCGAGCATCAGGGCGGCGATGGTCATGGCCGCCGGCTCGGTGATGAGTGATCCGGCCAGCGGCACCAGGGCCAGACACAGCCAGGCGCGCGCCGTGGTGTCGGCCACTGGCATCAGGCGCGCCAGGCGCTCGACCACGCGCATCACGGCGGTCAGCACCGGCAGCGAGGCGGCGATCACCATCACCACGAACACGAAGGCCGGCTCGGTGTAATTGCGCGAGTCGGCGTATTGCAGGGCCTGCTGGCCTCCGGCCAGCAGGGCCATCAGAATGAGCAGAATGCCGGCCCAGAAGCCGAACACCACTTCCACCTCTCCAAGCAGGTGGAGCAGGCCGGCATGGCGTTTGCTGCGATGGGCCAGGCGCAGAAACAGGGGGGCGCTGAATGTGTGCAGCAGGGCAATGGCGAAAACCAGGGCGGCAACGAGGTCGAGAGAGTTGTCGGTCACGGGGTTTGGGCTCGGTTGGGTGGGGCGGCGCGGTCAGACGCGCGAGACATCGACCCAGAGTCGGGTCTTGACGACATGTTGCACCAGCTCGTAAAGCGAGGTGGGCGTGCCCGCCGGCACCAGCACGCGCTGGATCAGGGCGGGCAGATCCACGCGCAGCGAGGAAAGCGGCGCAGTGGGTAATTCCGTATGTTGAATGGCCTGCAAGCGTACTGTATTTTCCGGCTGGATGTCGATGCGAAGCTGCGTATCGTCCGGAGGAAGCAGGGCTTGCTGCAAGGCGCCCAGGGTGGAGCAGACGTAGACATCCGAAGGTGGCAGTTCGTGTTCGGGCGCCTCGCACATCCAGTCCTGTACCCCGACCAGCGCGGGATCGCTGCGGGCGTCGGCGGGGGTGTCATCGGGGGAGTCGAAGCGCAGCAGGTTGAACTCCAGCAACTCCATCAACTCGACGAAGGCCAGCGGACGCATGACTGCGACCTGATCGAGCGTGCTTGTCGTGCTGTTGCGGCGGGGTGTCGTCACGTCATTCTCCCAATAGGAAAACCCAGCCCGTCCCTTTGCAGGGGCGGGCTGGGCGCAGCCTGGGCCTAAGAGCGCGTCAGGCTTGTTGTTGCGCCATGGCGCGCATGCGGCGGCGTGCGCGCACCGATGAGAAGACCAGCCAGGCCGCCAGCGCGAAGATGGCGTAGATGAAGCCGGCGCTGATGGGACGGTCAACGAAGATCGCCATGTCGCCGCGCGACAGCAGCAGGGCACGGCGGAAGTTTTCTTCCACCATGGGGCCCAGCACGAAGCCAAGCAGCAAGGGCGCCGGCGAGAAGCGCAGCTTCAGGAACAGGTAGCCCAGCACGCCCACTGCCAGCACCACGGCGACGTCGAACAGCGTGTTGTTGGTGCTGTAGACGCCCACGCAGACAAAGAACAGCGCGGAGGGGAACAGGTACTTGTAGGGCACCTTGAGCATCTTGGCCCACATGCCGATGAGCGGCAGGTTCATGACCACCAGCAGCAGGTTGCCGATCCAGAAGCTGGCGATCAGCCCCCAGAAGAGGTCGGCGTGCTCGGTCACCATCTGCGGACCCGGCTGGATGCCGTGGATGATCAGCGCGCCCAGCATCAGCGCCATGACCGAGTCACCCGGGATGCCCAGGCTCATGGTCGGGATGAAGCTGGTCTGCGCCGCGGAGTTGTTGGCCGACTCGGGGCCGGCGATGCCCTCGATGGCGCCGCGGCCGAAACGCTGCGGCGTTTTGGAGACACGCTTTTCCACGGCATAGGACATGAACGAGGCGATGGTCGCACCCGTGCCCGGCAGAATGCCCAGCACCGCACCGATGGCGCTGCCGCGGGCAATCGGCGCCAGCGACTGCTTGATGTCGCCCGGCTCGGGACGCACCGACATCTTGCTGGTGTCGCGCACCTTGGTGCCGCGGCCGATGATGTTGACGTTGGCCAGGAAGTCGGCCAGGCCGAACAGGCCCATGGCCAGCGCCACCAGCTGGATGCCGTCGCTCAGCTCGATCACGCCGAAGGCATAGCGGATGGTGCCGGTGTTCACGTCGGTGCCCACCACGCCCAGCAGCAGGCCCAGGAACACCATGGCCACGCCCTTGACGGGCGAGCCCTTGGCCAGCGTGGAGCCGGCGAACAGGCCCAGCATCATCATCGAGAAGTACTCGGCCGGTCCGAACTGGAAGGCCACTTCCACGAGCACCGGCGAGAACAGGATCATGACGATGATGCCCACGCCCGCGCCGATGAAGGAGGCCAGGATCAGCATGAACAGCGCCGAACCCGATTTGCCCTGCAATGCCAGCGGGTTGCCGTCAAGGCAGGTCACCGCGTGCGAGGCCGTGCCCGGCAGGTTCAGCAGGATGCAGGTGATGCCCCCGCCGTACTGCGCACCGTAATAGATGCCGGCCAGCATCATGAGCGCGGCGGTCGGCGTCATGGCGTAGGTCAGCGGCAACAGGATGGAGATCGCGGCCAGCACGCCCATGCCCGGCAGCACGCCGATCAGGTTGCCCATGAAGACGCCGAACAGCGACCACAGCAGGTTTTCCCATTGGAAGGCAATGGTGAAACCGTGAATGACGTTATCAAATAGTTCCATGGATCAACCCCAGCGCAGCATCGGGAACTGCAGTTGCAGGGCCCAGGAGAAAACGATCGCGCCGAACAGCGTCATGGCGGCAGCCAGCAGCGCGGCCGAGCGCACGGAATTGCCCGTGTCGCCCAGGGCCGATACGAACACCAGCACGAAGGTCGCCGGCAGGAAGCCGAAGTATTCGCCGATCACGATGAACAGGGCGATGCCGCCGGTGATGCAGGCCACGCCGCGCAGGCGTTCGCCGCGCGAAGGACGGTCCTGCGGATTGGCGCGCGCGGCTTCCTCGGCTTGCGCATCTTCCTCAGCCTCTTCGGGGTCGGGCGTGAGCGGAATCAGGATGCCCAGGGCGATCAGGAACCAGCCGATGACCATCGGGAAGTAGCCCGGCCCCATGCGCGCCAATTCACCAATGGTGTAGGTGTTGGCCTCCATGATGGTGAGTGCGCCGCACAGGGCGACGAATGCACCGCCCCATAGGTCGCGTTTTCTGAAAAATGTGGTGCTGCGCATCGCTTGCCCCCTTTCTTGTTGAATAGGCCACAGGCGGCATGCGTCCGTGGCCGAAAAGGCGGCACTTTAGAAACCCGTCCTTCCAATTAGCTTTCGTTCTCGTGATGGTTTTCTGCGGGTAAACCATAGGGTCCGGAGCCTGGCGGGTTAATGGGTTTCGGCTGGTTAACGTGTTGTTCGCAGGTATGTTCACAAAAATGAACATACGGGCCGCTGGACAGGCTTTTTTGTGGGCTGGCATGGTTTTTGCCGGATCGTTCCGGAATTGCCAATGTTTTCAACTTTGGAGGCCTCTGCGGTCACGGCATAATCGGGTTGTTCCGGTTTTCCGCGTTGACATGTTTCCCTTGCCGCTCACGGTCCGCATTCCCCTGGCCGTCTCCCTCTTGTTCCTCGTGATTTCGGGCGCCTTGATCTCCCTGGCGCTGCATGGGGTGTCGCGCCAATTCGACCGGCAGATCGCCGACATGGGGCAGGTCTATCTCGACGGCCTGTCGGCCGCCGTGCTGCCGGCCGTGCGCGCGGGCGACCGTGAGCAGATGGTGGATGTCCTCAATCGCGCGTTGGATACGCATATCGGCGTGGTGGATCGCACGCTGGCGGTGGCGGCTGCCGATGGCACGCTGCTGGCCCATGTGGCGCGCTATCCCGATGTCGAGCCGCTGCCGCTGGATCTGGCCTCGCGCAGCTCCGGCAATCTTTTCAGTTCGCGTTCGGCCGGCGTCTGGACCTGGCGCGCGCTGGATGCCGATCACCCGGAGCTGGGCATCGCCGTGGCCAACCTGGATGTCAGCGAGTTTCTGCGCCAGCGCCGCGAGCTGGCTTACGAACTGGTGCTGGTGGGGCTGGCGATCGGGCTGGTCGGCGCGGTGCTGTGCTTTGGGATGGCGCGCAGGCTGCAGCGCCCCATCATCCTGCTGACCGAACGCCTGCGCCAGGCGCGTCGCGAGCCACCGCGCGAGTTGGGAGAGACTGCCTTTGCCCACGATGCCGAACTGCAGGAATTGCTGGACGCCTATAACTGGATGGCGCAGGGCGCGCGCGAGCGAGAAGACCTGGCCGAGCGCCATGCCCGCATCGAGCGCGAGGCGGTGCTGGGGCGCATGTCGGCGGCGCTGGCGCATGAGATCCGCAATCCGCTGGGCGGCATGCGCACGGCCTTGCAGACCTTGCGTCAGTTTGGCGATCGTCCCGAGGTCCGCCAGGAGTCGCTGGCCTTCATCGAGCGCGGCGTGCAGGCCTTGCAGGCAGTGGTCGATGCCAGCCTGCGTACCTTCCGTCCCGGCGATGCCTTGTTGCAGCGGGCCGATATCGAGGATATCCGCCTGATGGTGCAGGCCCAGGCGAGCCGGGTCGGGGTGTCGGTGCAGATCCACTGCCATGGCATCGACACCGAGCCGCTTGCGTTGCCGGCCGCGCCATTGCGGCAGATTCTCCTGAACCTGGTGCTCAATGCCATCCAGGCTTCGCAGTCCGGCGATACGGTCTACGTCGTGGCCCGGGCGCGGGCCGGGGCGCTGGCGCTGCATGTCTCAGATATGGGCGCCGGCTTGCCCGAGCCGGCTCGCCGCGCCCTGAGGCTGGGGCGCACCGAGGGCGATCGCATGGGGTTGGGGATCGTGCGTGATCTGGTGCGCGGGCTGGGTGGCCGGCTGATGGCTACCGAATTGAACCCGGGCACGCGGATCTCGCTGCGGCTGCCCTACATGAAGCGGAGTGAGGCCTGATGACCGATGTCGATGTGCTCCTGATCGAGGATGACACCGTGCTGGGCGGGGCCTTGCAGCAGCGTCTGCAGCTGGAGGGTATCTCGGTGCGCTGGGCCCAGAGCGGCGCCCAGGCGCTGGAGCTGCTGCGTCGTCTGCGCATGCGCCCGGCTTTCGTGCTGGCGGACATCCGCCTGCCCGACGGCTCGGGCGAGACGCTCTATCGTCACCTCATCCCCTATCTGGCGCGTGCCACCGTGGTGTTTGCCACGGCGTATGGCGACATCGCGCAGGCGGTGCGACTGGTCGCTGCCGGCGCCAATGATTACCTCACCAAACCCTACGACACCGATGCGCTGGTCGAGCGGATTCGCGTGGCGATCGCGGCGGCGGCCGAGTCCGGCGCGGCCGGCGGTGTGGCCGAGAATCCATTTGCCCAGGGCGAGTCCGGCGCGGCCCTGGCGCTGCAGATCGAGCGCCTGGGCGGCAGCAGCCTGCCGCTGCTGCTGGAAGGGGAAACCGGCGTGGGCAAGGACATGACGGCGCGCTACATCCACAGTCGCTCCCGCCAGGGTCTGGGTCCCTTCGTGGCCCTGAACTGTGCCACCCTGACCGAAGGCCTGGTCGAAAGCCAGCTCTTCGGCCATGCGCGCGGCGCTTTCAGCGGAGCGGGCGGGGCGCGCGAAGGCATTTTCGCGCAGGCAGGCGAAGGTACGCTGTTTCTCGATGAAGTGGCCGATCTGGTGCCCAAGGCCCAGGCTGTGCTTGTCCGGGTACTCGAGGAGGGGCGCTATATGCCGCTGGGCGCGGCGGCGGCGCAGCCGGCGCCCTGCCGCATTCTTGCCAGTTCGCAAGTCGATCTGGAGCAGGCCGTGGCGCAAGGGCGTTTTCGCGCCGATCTCTATTTCCGTCTGGCGGTCGGGCAGTTGCGCTTGCCGCCGTTGCGCCAGCGCCAGGATGCGCTGCTGCCATTGGCGCGCTGCCTGCTGCGCGAACAGCCGCAAGGCGCAGTCCTCTCATTCGATGCCGCGGCCGAGCGGGCCTTGTCGCAGCATGACTGGCCGGGCAATGTCCGCGAACTCAAGAACCGTATCGCGCGCGCGGCCGTCATGGCCGACGGCCAGGTGCTGTCGGCGGCCGATCTGTTTCCCGAAACCCGTCTGGGCGAGGCGGCGGCCGACCTTGGCGTGTTGCGTGCCGAGGCAGAGCTGCGCGCCATCCAGCACGCCATCGCCGAGTCGGGCGGGCAAATGGGCCAGGCGGCCAAATTGCTGGGGATCTCGCGTACCACGCTGTGGAAGAAACTGCGCGCCGCGCGCGAGCGCTGAACCGGCTGCAGCGTCAGGGCAGCGTCAGGGCCATGGCGCAACGTCCCGGCAGGCCGGCGCCGGCCTCTTCGGCCAGGATGGCCTGCAGGCGCGCGCCGGGCCGGGCCAAGGTGACGAAACCCAGGCGCCGGTAGAAGGCTTCGTTGAAAGCCAGGTCGCGAAATGTGGTCAGTGTCAGGCGGCTCAGCCCGGCCTCGCTTGCCGCCTGGCGGGCGGCGGCCATGAGGGCGCCGCCCAGGCCGCGCCCTTGTTGCGCGCGTCGCACCGACAGTTCCACGATATGAAGGTCCTGGCCGTGGCGGCTGGCCTGCAGAAAACCCAGCAAACGCCCTTCCAGCGCGGCCACCCAGGACCAGCCGCCAGCGATCAGCGAGAGATGGCCGGCGCTGTCGATGCCGGCATCTGCGGCGAGCCATTGCAGGCCCGGTACTTCCAGGAAGCGTTGGCCGGCATCGCGCTCGATGTCGGGCAGATGCGGGGCGTCGGCCGGTTCGCTGCGGCGCAGGATGAGGGCGGGACTTTCTGACATGGCGGTCCGGTGCGGCGGGGATGAGCGGGCCGGCCTTATGCCGCGGCAGACGGGGGAAGCGCCATATGGAGCAGCGGATAGGGCCGTCCCTGGCCGTCCAGGGGAGAGCGGCCGGTGGGCCGGAAACCATAATGGCGATAGAAACCCACGGCCTGCGCGTTCTGTTCGTTGACATCCACGGTGAGCCGGCCATGCAGCGCCCGGGCATGGTCAAGCAGGCGTCGGCCCACGCCCAGGCCGCGCGCCGACGGGTCGAGAAACAACATGGCGACGTCGGCGCCGTCTTCGCAGGCCTGCAGGCCCATGAATCCCAGGCAGCGTCCTTGCTCGTCTTCGGCCAGCCAGAGCGCCACGGCATGCAGGTACTGGTCGCGCACCTCGGGATGGAGGGCGTCGATCGTGGCGTCGTCCAGGAAGTCGTGGGTGGCGCGCACCGAGCGCAGCCAGAGCCCGGCCAGGGCTTCGGCGCTGGGCGGGCCCTCAGGTTGCCAGCGGCGCAGGGTCAGTGAAATCGCAGAGCGGGTCATGGGGGAGCATTCTACCGGCGCTCAGCGCTGACGCAGCGCCTGCAGGGCATGCAGCACGTGGCCGGTGGCGCGTTCCAGCGGGCCGGCACGGTGCGCCAGGCCCAGCGGGCGCCATAGCGCCGGGCGCAACGGGCGCATGGCGATGCGCGCGTCCGGCTGTGGCGCGGCCGCTTCCTGCGGCAGCAAGGCCGCGCCATAGCCGGCGGCCACCAGACTTTTGATGGCATCGTTGTAGTTCAGGTGGATGCGCGCCCGGGCATGCAGCCCGGCGCGCGCAAACCACTCGGCAGTCTGGCGCGACAGACGCGTGGTGCTGTCGTTCAGAATCAGGGCGCGCCCGGCCAGCCAGGCCGGCGTGACGCGCGCCGGCGGCGCCCAGGCGGCAGGCACGAAGGCCATGACCGGGTCGCGTCGCCAGGGCTGGATGACGAGGCCGGCGGCCGGCGGCAGCGGCAAGGCCACCAGCGCAATATCCAGGCTGCCCTCGGATAGCCGCGACAGACTTTCCTGCGAGGTCAGCACCGCAGCCTGGATGTCGATGTCGGGGTGGTCGCGCCCGAGTGTTTCGAGCGCCTGGGGCAGCAGATAGGCCAGCGCGCCGGTCGAGGCGCCCAGGCGCACCCGGCCGACCAGGCCCTGTACCTGACGCTGCACGTCGTCCAGGGCCTGGTCTGCCTCGGCCAGCAGCCGGCGTGCCCGTTCGAGCAGGGTCTCGCCGACCGGCGTGGGGCGCACCTGACCGCGACGGCGCGTCAACAGTGGCGCGCCGATGCGCGCCTCCAGGTCCGCCACATGCAGGCTGACCGTGGGCGCTGCCAGATGCAGGGCGGCGGCGGCCTGGGCGAAGGAACCGAGCTCGGCGATCGTCACCAGGGTGCGCAGCCGGTCGAGATTGATTTCACGCATGGGAAGTTAATTCAGTAAATCTGAAGTTATAAGTCATGAAATTCAACTTTTCCTATTCTATGGCATGGCCGAAGATAAGCCGATCCGATCTCTGGAAAAGGAAACTCTCATGCAACAGACTCGTGTCTTCATCGACGGCGACCAGGGCACGACCGGCCTGCAGATCCACGAACGGCTGCGCGGCCGCGATGACATCCGCGTGCTGACGCTGCCGTCAGCGCTGCGCAAGGACAGCCGGCACCGCGCCGAGGCGCTGAACGATTGCGATATCGCCGTGTTGTGCCTGCCGGATGCGGCGGCGCGCGAGGCGGTGGCCGCCATCCGCAATCCGGCCGTGCGGGTGCTGGATGCCAGTTCGGCGCACCGCCTGACGCCGGGCTGGGAGTATGGCTTTGCCGAAATGCGGGCGGGCCAGGCCGAACGCATCGCGCAGGCCCGCTGCGTGACGAACCCGGGCTGCTACCCCACCGGGGCGGTGGCGCTGTTGCATCCGCTGGTGGCGGCCGGGCTGTTGCCGGCCGACTATCCGTTCACGGTGCATGCCGTGTCCGGCTATTCGGGCAAAGGGCGCGCCGGCGTAGAGGAGTACGAGGGCGGTCGGGGAGATGCGCCGCCCTATCTGGCCTATGGCCTCGGCCTGGAGCACAAGCACACGCCCGAGATCGAACGCTATGCGGGCCTGTCGGCGCGGCCGGTTTTCCTGCCGGCCTACGGCGCTTTTCGCCAGGGCATCGTGTTGACCATTGCCTTGCAGACACGCTTGTTGCCAGCCGGAGTCAGCGGACAGGCCTTGCGTGCCCGCCTGGCGAGCCATTATGCCGGCAGCCGCTATGTGCAGGTGCAGGAGCAGGCGCCGGCGGAGCTCGATCCGCGGGCGGCCAATGGCGGCAATGACCTGCATCTGCATGTGCTGGAGCATGCCGGGCATGGGCAGATCGTGCTGGCGGCCGTGTTCGACAACCTGGGCAAGGGCGCCTCCGGTGCGGCGGTGCAGAATCTGGATCTGATGCTGCAGGGCTAGGGGGCGCCGGCGGCAAACCGGCTGCATCCCCATGCGAGGCATGGGGCCCCCGGCTATCGCGGCAGTGCAGTGATCGCCCTTACTGGCTTTTGCCGCAAGCTGGCGCGTCGTCGGACTGCGCGGCGAGGCCGTCGCGGGCCAGCGCGCCGCCTGCGGCCACCCGGCCGCTGGCCAGGCAGGCCGTCAGCAGGTAGCCGCCGGTGGGTGCTTCCCAGTCGAGCATTTCGCCGGCGCAGAACACCCCCGGCAGCGCGCGCAGCTCCAGGGCGTCCGTGAGCGCCTCCAGGCGCACGCCGCCGGCGCTGCTGATGGCCTCGTCGATGGGGCGAGGGCGGCGCAGGATGATAGGCAAGGCCTTGATGCGCCGCGCCAGCAGATCCAGATCCTCGAAAGCGGGCAGGCATTCGCGCAGCAAGGCGGTCTTCACGCCCTTGAGGGACAGCCGGCTTTGCAGGTGGCTGGACCACGAGCGTGCGCCGCGCGGATGATGGAGCGCCTGCCACACGCGGTCTGCGCTCCAGTCGGGCAGCAGGTCCAGCCAGGCGATGGCCTGGCCCTGCTGGCGGATCTGCTCACGCAGCGGCGCCGAGAGGGCGTAGACGAGGCTGCCTTCGATGCCTGTGGCGCTCACCATGCACTCGCCGCGCCGGCCCGGCTGGCCTTCGGCCAGCGACAGGGCCACGGATTTCAGCGGCAGCCCGGCCTGGCGGGTGGCGAAATGCGGGCTCCAGTCAACGTCGAAGCCGCAGTTGGCGGGGGCGAACGGGACGCTGTCCACGCCGAGCGCCTGCAGCGGCGCCAGCCAGCTGCCATCCGAACCCAGGCGGGCCCAGCTGGCCCCGCCGAGGGCCAGTATCACGGCGTCGGCGGCGTGCTCCTGCTCGCCTTGGGGCGTGGCGAAACGCAGGCAGCCGGGGCCGGCCTGTGCCGGCTCGCGCCAGCCCAGCCAGCGATGGCGCATGTGCAGGCGAACGCCCTGGGCACGCAGGCGGCTGAGCCAGGCCCGCAGCATGGGAGCGGCCTTCATCTCGCGCGGAAAGACTCGTCCGGAGGTGCCGATGAAGGTTTCCACGCCCAGGGCGTGGGTCCATTCGCGCAAGGCCTGGGGATCCAGGGTTTGCAGCCAGGCGGCGACTTGCGGGGCGCGTGCGCCGAATCGGCCGATGAAGTCGGCCAGCGGTTCGCTGTGGGTCAGGTTCAGTCCGCCTCGTCCGGCCAGCAGGAACTTCCGTCCCACCGAGGGCATGGCGTCGTAAAGATCGACCCGGGCGCCGCCCAGGGCCAGGGTCTCGGCGGCCATCAGGCCGGCCGGGCCGCCTCCGATCACGGCAACGCGGCGGCGGGAGTCGGCGGGGGCAGGGGAAGAGGGCATGACCGTGGCGGAAAAAGCGGATGGGCGGCGGGGCGGCATTGTCGCATGACGCGGTCAACGCGCCGCCACCAGGCGCAGCAAGGTGATTTCGGACGGGGCGGCCAGTCGTAGCGGAGGCCCCCAATAGCCGGTGCCGCGGCTGGTGTAGACCCACATGGCGCCTTCGCGATGCAGGCCGCTGGTAAAGGGTTGCTGAAAGCGCACGAAGAAACCCCAGGGGAAGAACTGGCCGCCATGGGTATGCCCCGAGAGTTGCAGATCGTAGCCCAATGGCGCGGCTGCGCGGGCGCTGCGTGGCTGATGGGCCAGCAGCAGGCGCAGGCCGGCCTGCGCCGGCGCGCCTTGCAGGGCGGCGCGCGGATCGCTGCGCTGAGCCGGGTCGAACGCGCCGGCGCCATAGTCGGTCACGCCAGCCACCACCACCCGGGCGCCGCCGCGCTCGATCACGCTGTGCTGGTTCTGCAGCACAGTCAGGCCCAGGCGGCGGAATTCGTTCACCCAGGCGCTGGCGCCCGAGTAATACTCGTGGTTGCCGGTCACCAGGAAGACACCGCCAGGCGCATGCAGCTTGCCCAGCGGCGCGGTATGGGCCGACAGGGCCGCCACGCTGCCGTCGACCACGTCGCCCGTGATGGCGATCAGTTCCGGGCGCAGCGCATTGACGGCATCGACGATGGCCTGCACGTAGCCGGCCTTGATGGTGGGGCCGACGTGCACGTCGCTGATCTGGGCGATGGTCATGCCCTGCAGGGCGGGGGGCAGCCCGGCGATGGGCACGTCCACCCGTTTGACGTGCGCCAGGCGGCGCGCGTTATGGAGCCCCAGCAGGGTGCCGGCCAGGGCCAGGGCAGGCACCGCCAGCGCCGAGGCCGCGCGCAGCCGGGTCAGCGGCCCGCTGCCACTGGCCAGCGACACCAGCCAGGCGGCCAGAAGCAACACGTCACGCAGCACCGTGAATACGAACAGCATGGAGAAAAGGCCCATGCACAGCAGGCCCACCCAGGCGAGCCTGTCGGCCCAGGGCTGGCGGCCGCTGGCGTGGCTGAGCATGCCCAGCGGAATCAGGATGCAGGACAGCAGCAGCCCCAGGGCGGCGGCGATGCGCCAGTCGGGGCCGACCGGCGCATCGGGGATCAGGCGCAGCCCGACATACAGATGGGCCAGCACGCCCAGGGTCAGAAAGCGCAGGAAGAATGAGGATTTGCGTAGCGCCACAATGGGATCCGGCAGACAGGACGCGTCATAGGCTAACGCAAAGCGTCTGTCCTGTGCGCCGGGCCTGGGCTAGCATGGCGCTTTTCCACGTGCGGGAGGGGGCTCATGCCCAGGTTGACGCGCGCGCCCAGTCTCTTGCTGGCGCAGCATTGGTTGAATCTGTTGCAGCAGGCCAGGGTGCCGGCCGTTTTGCAGAACACCCATCTGCAGGGCGTGATGGGTGAGATCCCGGTGGACCAGTGCGCCCCCGAAATATGGATCGACAACGAGGCCGACCGCGAGCTGGCAATGCGCGTGATCGGCCTGGCCGGCGAGCCGGCGGCGCCGGCGCTGGATTGGTTCTGCCCGGCCTGCGGCGAACACCTGGAGGCGCAGTTCAGCGCCTGCTGGCGCTGCGGGGCCGAACGCCCCTGAGGGCGTCGGCGCCCTGCCGGCGCTAGACGATGCCGGTGAGGTAGTACACGCCGATCACGGCAAAGACCGCAGCCGTGGCGATCAGGGTGATGGCGAAGATGTCGCCATACGACTGGCGGTGCGTCAGGCCGGTGACAGCCAGCAGCGTGATGACCGCGCCGTTGTGGGGCAGGGTATCCATGCCGCCCGAGGCCATCGCGGCCACGCGGTGCAGCACTTCCATGGGGATGCCGGCCGCGTTGGCGTTTTCGATGAAGGTGCTGGACATGGCGGCCAGGGCGATGCTCATGCCGCCCGAGGCCGAGCCGGTGATCCCGGCCAGCGTGGTGACGGCGATGGCTTCGCCCACCAGCGGATCGGCGATGCTCTTGAGGCCTTCGGCCACCAGCAGAAAGCCCGGCAGTGCCGCGATCACGCCGCCGAAGCCATATTCGGCGGCCGTGTTCATGGCCGCCAGCAACGCGCCCGAGACCGCCGCGCGGCTGCCTTCGGCGAAGTGGCCGGCGATGCGGCGAAACGAGAACAGCAGAATGGTGGCGATACCTGCCAGCAAGGCGCCCATCACGGCCCAGATGGCCAGCTGCGCACCGGCGTTGGCCGGCAGCGGCTGGGGCAGGCCGGGCAGATCGACCTGGCTGCCGGCCGGATACCAGAGCGGGATCCACTGCGTCAGCAGATAGTTGACCACGCCCACCACCACCAGGGGCAGCAGCGCCAGCAGCGCGTTCGGTTCACGGCCTTCGCCGGCGGCCGGCGAGGGTTCGTTGCGCAGGTCGGTGCCATAGCCTTCGCCGTTGGCCAGCGCCGTGCGCATGCGCCACTGGAGGTACAGCAGGCCGAACACCACGATGAAGGCTGCGCCGATCATGCCCAGCCACGGAGCGGCCCAGGCGGTGGTGCCAAAGAAGCTGCCCGGGATGATGTTCTGGATCTGCGGCGTGCCGGGCAGCGCCGTCATGGTGAAGGTGAAGGCGCCCAGCGCAATCGTGCCGGGGATCAGGCGCTTGGGCATGTCGCTCTGGCGAAAGAGCTCGGCCGCGAAGGGGTAGACGGCGAACACCACCACGAACAGCGAGACGCCGCCATAGGTCAGGATGGCACAGACGGCAACGATGGCTGCCACCGCGTGGCGCGGGCCGATCATGCGCAGGACGGCGCTGACGATGGCGCGCGAGAAGCCGGAAAGCTCGATCAGCTTGCCGAACACGGCGCCCAGCAGGAACACCGGGAAGTACAGCTTGGCGAAGCCCGCCATGCGTTCCATGAAGATACCGGAGAACACGGGCGCCAGGGCCGAGGCGTCGGTGAGCAGCACGGCGCCCATGGCGGCGATGGGTGCGCACAGAATGACGCTGTAGCCGCGGTAGGCGGCCAACATCAGAAAGGCCAGGGCGGCCAGGACAATCAACAGGCTGTACAACGGATGCTCCTGTAATGATGGGGCGAACGTCAGGCGCTCGCCATGACTGACCGGCCTGCTTCGGGTGGAGGCAGGCCGGGATATCGAAGGGCTTGGATGTCGCGCCGCTCCTTTAGCCTAGCAGGTTCGCTGCCGGGGACGGGCGTGCGCGCGTGCAGGCGCAAGCATAACGCCCCCGGGGGGCGGGGGCGTTTTGATGTAGATCAGTTTTCGGTCGTTGCAACGACCGCGCGCTGAAAGCTGTTCAGCGGGCCTGGCGCCATTCCTCGGCCAGCGCTGCCATGAGTTCGGCGGCCGGCAGGCCGCGCGACAGCGCCGCGCCCTGGCCGGCCCATTGGGCAGCGAAACCGTTCTCGCCCTGGGCCCGGGCGGCCGCATGCAGGGCCTTGCCGGCGTCGTAGGTCAGCGGATAGGCCGGCACAGGCGGCGCATCGGGTGCGGCCCCCAGCTCGACCAGCCGATTGACGATGGCGCGTGCGGGTCGCCCCGAGATGGCGCGGGTGTAGCGCGTGGCAACGTAGTCATGCCCCAGCAGCGCCTGGCGATAGGCGTCGTCGGCGGCCGATTCGGGGCAGCTGACGAAGGCCGTGCCCATCTGGACGGCCTGCGCGCCCAGCGCGAGCGCCGCGGCGATGCCGGCTCCGTTCATGATGCCGCCGGCGGCGATCACGGGCAGTGACAGACGCTCGGCCAGCAACTGCGTCAACGCCAGCACGCCCAGGCCCTCGTCGCTTGCGGTGTCATCGAAGGTGCCCCGGTGGCCGCCCGCCTCGATCCCCTGGGCGACGATGGCGTCCACGCCCGCCTCGGCGATGCGGCGCGCCTCGTCCAGCTGGGTGGCGGTCGCCATGAGATAGATGCCGGCCGCCTTGAGAGCCTGCAGCACCTTGCGCGGGGGCAGGCCGAAATGCAGGCTGACCACCGCCGGCCGGGTCTGCAGCAGCATCTGCAGCATGTCGTCGTCGGCCACGAAGCTGGTGTAGATCTCCTTGAGCGCGGCCGGTGGGGTTGCGCCGAAGGCGGCGAATTGCGGCGCCAGCCAGGCGAGCCAGGCCGCTTCGCGCGCCGGATCCGGGATGGCGGGATGGTGGCAGAACAGATTGACGCAGAAGGGCCGGTCGGTCAGTGCCTGGGTGCGGGTGATGGCCAGGCGGGCCGTTTCGGCGTCCATGGCTCCCAGGCCCAGCGCCCCCAGGCCGCCGGCCTGGCTGACGGCGGCGGCCAGCGCGGGCGTGCTTACGCCGGCCATGGGGGCCTGGATGATGGGCAGGCTCATGCCCAGGCGGGTGGTGAAGTCGGTGGCAGTCATGCGGCGTTGCTCCGTGGGGTCAGGCGCGCAGGGCCTCGAGCAGTGCCTGGATATTGGCGCTGTCCTGGCCTTTGCGGCGGATGAGAAAACAGTGGGCCGGGCCGATGACCCGGGACGACAGATGAGCGGCGCTGGCGTGCAGCGCCCAGACCGAGCGTGGCAGCACCGCCACGGCCGAGCCGGCCAGCACGCAAGCCAGGATGGCGTGATACGAGCCCAGCTCCAGGATCTGCCAACCGGCCAGGTCCTCGCCGTGTTGGCGCAGCCACTGTTCGGCGCGTTCGCGATAGGCGCAGCCTCGCGCGAAGGTCGCCAGGGTGCGCGGCTGGGTCTGCGGCTGGGCCTGCAAGAGCAGCAGTTCTTCGCTGTGCAGATAGTCGCCGTCCAGGTCGGCGCCCAGCGCCCGCACATCGTCGGGGCGCTCGGCATGCGGGTGGGCCACGATGGCGCAGTCCAGCGCATGGCTGCGCACGGCGTCGGCCAGGAAGCGGCTGGTGCCGGTGCGCAATTGCAGCTCCAGCGCCGGCCAGCGGGCGTGCAGGCGGGCCAGCGGCGCCGGCAGGCGACTGGCGGCGCTGCTTTCCATGGCGCCCAGGCGCAGCCGTCCGGCCGGCGCCGGCGCGGCTACCGCCTGGTGCGCCTGTTCGGCCAGATCGAGCAGGCGGCTGGCGTAGCCGACCAGGGTCTGGCCGGCCGGGCTCAGTCGCATGCGGCGCGCCGGGCGTTCGAACAGCGCCACGCCCAGCGCGGCCTCCAGTTGCTGGATGCGCGTGCTGACGTTGGAGGGGACGCGGTCCAGCGCCTGGGCCGCGCGCGTAATGCTTTGCTCGCGCGCCACGGCCAGGAAAATGCGCAGATCGGAGAGTTCCATGTCTGGGAGGGTCATACGCGCAGCATAGCTGTTGATTCTCTATTTGAGAATATAAAAAACATGATGTTCTTTTTCATGGATGTGAGCGACTGTCTGGCGGACTATCATGGCCGACTTAGCCGACTTTCAAGGATGGACCATGCGTGATTGGCTGATTGCCCTGCCCAAGGCCGAGCTGCACATTCACCTGGAGGGAGCGCTGGAGCCGGAGCTGCTGTTCTCGCTGGCACAGCGCAACCGTGTGGCGCTGCCCTGGGCCGATATCGATGCCTTGCGGGCTGCCTACCAGTATCGCGATCTGCAGGCATTCCTGGATCTGTATTACCAGGGCGCCCAGGTGTTGCAGACAGCCCAGGATTTCTATGACCTGACGTGGGCCTATCTGAAGCAAAGCGCCGCCCAGGGCATGGTGCATACCGAACCCTTTTTCGACCCGCAGACTCACACCGAGCGGGGCATTGCGCTGCCGGTCGTGCTGGAAGGCATCCAGGCGGCGCTGGCCGATGGCCGCCGCGAGCTGGGCGTGAGCAGCGGCCTGATCCTGAGCTTCCTGCGGCATCTGCCCGAGGCGGCCGCCATGCAGACCCTGGAGGCGGCCTTGCCGTATCGCGACGCCTTCATCGCGGTCGGCCTGGACAGCAGCGAAGCCGGCTTTCCGCCCCGCCTTTTCGAGCGGGTGTTCGCGCGCGCCCGCGCTGAAGGCCTGCCAGGCGTGGCGCATGCCGGCGAGGAAGGGCCGCCCGAGTACATCTGGGAGGCCCTGGAATGCTTGCAGGTGCGGCGCATCGATCACGGCGTGCGAGCTTGTGAAGACGAACGCCTGGTGCAGCACCTGGTCGATATCCAGATGCCGCTGACGGTCTGTCCGCTGTCGAACCAGCGCCTGCAGGTATTTCCCCGTCTGGCCGAGCATCCCATTCTGAAGATGCTCGAACGCGGCCTGAATGTCAGCGTCAACTCCGATGATCCGGCTTACTTCGGCGGCTACGTGGGCGATAACTTCGTGGCGCTGCACGAGCACCTGGGAATGACGCGCGGGCAGGCAGGCCGGTTGGCCGAAAACAGCCTGGCGGCAGCGCTCGCGCCGCGCGGCTAGGGGGTCTGGCTAGCGGTCTGCAGCGATTCGGTCGTATCGGGCGCCAGCAGGTCCAGCAGGTGGCTCACCAGGCTGGAACGTTCGTCATGGCGTATCACCAGCCCCAGCACGGCGCGCGGCCAGTCCAGTCGCAGCGGCAGGTAATGGATGCCGCGCACCCGCACGTGCTGCATGGAAGCCGGCACGATGGCCACGCCCAGGCCGGCCGCCACCAGGTTGATGGCCGATGACAATTGCGGCGCGCGCTGGCGGATGGCGGGATTGAAGCCTGCGCGCCGGCAGGCGGCGATGATGTCGGCCGACAGGCCATAGCCGGACTGGCGCGTGTATTCGATAAAGGGCGCATCGCTCAGGTCGGCCAGTTGCAGCGTGTCGCGCCCGGCCAGGGGATGGCCGGCAGGCAGGGCGGCCATCAATGGTTCGGGCGTCAGCGGCACATAACGGATCAGGCCGCTGGCCGAGAAGGGCGGGCGCACGAAGGCGGCGTCCAGGGCGCCGTCGGCCACGCGCTGGATCAGGGTTTCGCTCGGCGCTTCTTCCAGCCGCAGCTCCACGCCCGGGTGCTTTTCGGGGTAGGCCCCCAGCACGCGGATCACCGTATCGTTGAACGACGCCGATTCGGTAAACCCCAGCTTCAGCATGCCGGCTTCGCCGCGGGCGGCGCGCCGTGCCACATCGCGCGCCTGCTCGGCGCGCGCCAGGATGTCCTGGGCGCAGGGGAGAAAGGCACGTCCGGCGGCGTTGAGCACCACGCCCCGCCCGACCCGGTCAAACAGCGGCGTGCCGATCTCGCGTTCCAGTTCGCGGATCTGCTGGCTCAGGGGCGGCTGGGCCATACCCAGACGTTCGGCCGCGCGAGTGAAGTGCTCGGTCTGCGCGGTGACCACGAAATAACGCAAGTGCCTGAGTTCCATGACTTTTATTGATATTTAATATGTGCTGATTATGAATATTCAATATATTAGACATTTCTATCAGGCAAGACCATGATGCACGGGTCGGGGCTGCCAGGGGGCGCCCCATCCCTGCAAGGAGTGTCATCCATGAAACCCACCCAGAAACTGCGTCAGGCCCTGGCGGGCGGCGCCACGCTGGTGGCCCCGGGCGCCTATGACGGTCTGTCGGCACGCCTGGTGGCGCTGGCCGGCTTCGAGGCCGTCTATGCCAGCGGCGGCGCGATTGCGCGCGCGGCCGGCTATCCCGACCTGGGCATCCTCAGCTTCACCGAGGTGCTCGAACGCATCGAGAAGATCGTGGACGCCAGCGGCCTGCCGGTGGTCGCCGATGCCGACACGGGCTTTGGCGGCAGCGCCAACGTCGAGCGCACCGTGCGGGCCTTCGAGCGCGCCGGGGTGGCGGCGTTCCACATCGAAGACCAGTCCTTCCCCAAGCGTTGCGGCCATCTGGATGACAAAAGCCTGGTCGATGCCAGCGAGATGTGCCTGAAGATCCGCATCGCGCGCCAGACCCTGAGCGATCCGGATTGTCTGGTGATCGCGCGCACCGATGCGATCGCTGTCGAAGGTTTCGAGGCCGCCATCGCGCGCGCCGAGCGCTACGTGGAAGCGGGCGCCGACATGATCTTCGTCGAGGCTCCGGAAAGCGTCGAACAGATCCACGAGATCGCCCGTCGCCTGCCCGGGCCCAAACTCATCAATATGTTCTATGGCGGGAAGACGCCGCTGGTGCCGGTGCCGGAGCTGACCCGGCTGGGTTATCAGTTGGTCATCATTCCATCCGATCTGCAGCGCGCAGCCATCCATGCCATCCAGCAGACCCTCGCACAGATCCGCAGCACGGGCGACTCCAGCGGCGTGGCCGGCCAGTTGGCCAGCTTCAAGGAGCGCGAGGAAATCATCCAGACCAGCCGCTACCTGGCGCTGGACAAGTACTGAGAGTCAGTGTCCCAGGCGCCCCCCAGGGCGGAGTTAGAATTGAGATTGGTCTGATTTTTTGAGCCGTTTCTCATGTCCAAACTCCGCCTTGCCCTGGCTGTTGCCGGGATGCTTGCCAGCGCCGCCGTGTCGGCCCAGTCCACCCTGCGCATCGGCCTGCAGGACGATCCCGATGTGCTGGATCCCACCCGTGCGCGCACCTTCGTGGGCCGTATCGTGTTCGCCTCGATGTGCGACCGCCTGGTCGACATCACGCCGGATCTGAAGTTCGTGCCGCAACTGGCCGAGTCGTGGAAGACCTCCGACGACGGCAAGACGCTGACCTTCACCTTGCGCGAAGGGGCGGTCTATCACGATGGCAATCCCATCGACGCCGCCTCGGTCAAGGCCAACCTGGACCGGGCCATGACGCTGCCCGACAGCAACCGCAAGAGCGAATTGTCGGCCGTGGCCAGCGTGGACGCCCCCGATGCCCGCACGGTGGTGCTGCATCTGAAGGCGCCGGACGCCTCTTTGCTGTCGCAACTGTCCGATCGCGCCGGGATGATGATTTCGCCGGCGACTTTCGACAAGGATCCTGGCAGCAAGCCGGTCTGCTCCGGCCCCTATCGTTTCAAGGAGCGGGTGCAGAACGATCGCATCGTGCTGGAGAAATTCCCGCAGTACTGGGACGCCGGCAACTATCACTTCGATCGCGTGGTGTTCACGCCGATTCCGGACTCCACCGTGCGACTGAACAACCTGCGCGCCGGCGGCCTGGACATCGTCGAGCGCATTGCCCCGACCGATGCCGATGCCGTCAAGGGTGACGCCAAGCTGCGCTTCGCGCCGGTCACCGGCTTGGGTTTTCAGGCGGTGGCGGTCAACGTCGCCCATGGCGATCGCGTCAACCCGGCCTTCAAGGACAAGCGCGTGCGTCAGGCCCTCGAACTGGCCATCGACCGCGACGTGATCAACCAGGTGGTCGGCCAGGGCATGTTCCAGCCGGCGCATCAGCCGTTCGCGCCGGCCAGCTTTGCCTTCGATACCAGCGTCGAGCACAGCGGCCGCGACCCGGAGAAAGCCCGGGCGCTGCTCAAGGAGGCCGGCCATGATCGCGTGGCGTTCGAACTGACCTATGGCAACAACACCACCATGCAGCAGGTCATGGAACTGATCCAGGCCATGGGGGCCGAGGCCGGCTTTGACATCACCCTGCGGCCGCTGGAGTTTGCCGCCGTGCAGGCGGCGCTCGCGCGAGGCGACTTCCAGATCGGCCAGACCGGCTGGTCTGGCCGGGTCGACCCGAGCGGCAACATCCACCAGTACGTCGCCTGCAAGGGCAACCTGAACGACGGCCGCTTCTGCGACGCCGAGATCGACAAACTGCTGGACGAGGCCCGCGCCGTGTCCGATGAGGGCAAGCGCCGCGAACTCTACAGCCAGGTGCTGCAGAAGATGCAGGTCGAGCGTCCGCAGATCTATCTGTTCTACCTGCCGTGGATTTTCGGCGCCCAGCAGAGCATCCAGGGGTTTGAACCCTACCCCGATGGCCTGATCCGCCTGAAGGGCGTCAAGGCTGCGGGCAAGTAAGCGTCATGGATTCGGGACACCGCATGTTCACCACCCGCCCGGAGATTCTGGGCAGTTTCGGCGTGGTGACCTCCACCCACTGGCTGGCCAGCGCCGCCGGCATGGGGCTGCTGGAACGTGGCGGCAACGCCTTCGACGCGGCCGTGGCCGCCGGTTTCGTGCTGCAGGTGGTCGAGCCGCACCTGGTCGGGCCGGCCGGCGAAGTGCCGGTGATCTTCCACTCGGCCAGGACGGGCCGCACGGAGGTGCTCTGCGGGCAAGGGCCGACGCCGGCCGCCGCGACGCTGGAGCACTATCGTGGCCTGGGGCTGGATCTGATCCCAGGCAACGGGTTGCTGCCGGCGGTGATTCCGGGCGCTTTCGATGCCTGGATGCTGCTGCTGCGCGATCATGGGTCGATGCGCTTGCGCGACGTGCTGGAGCCGGCGATCTTCTACGCCGAGTCCGGTCATGCGCTCATGCCGCGCATCAGCAACACGATCAAGGGTCTGCAGGATTTCTTCACGCAGCACTGGCCCAGCACGGCCGAGGTCTACCTGCCCGGAGGGCAGGTGCCGCAGGCCGGCAAGCTGTTCCGCAACCCCGCTCTGGCGCGCACCTGGCGCCGGGTGCTGGAGACGGCCGAGGCGGCCAGCGCGGATCGTGATCGCCAGATCGAGGCGGCCCGCGATGCCTTCTACCGCGGCTTCATCGCCGAGGCCATCGATCGCTTCGCTCAGACCGAAGTGATGGATGAGAGCGGGCGCGCCCATCGCGGCGTGCTGCGCGCCAGCGATCTGGCAGGCTGGTCGGCCAGCTACGAGCCGGCGCTGACCTACGACTATGGCGACTACACCGTGGCCAAGGCGGGCGGCTGGAGTCAGGGGCCGGTGTTTCTGCAGACCCTGGCCCTGCTCAAGGGATTCGACCTTGCCTCCATGGGGCCGGACAGCGCCGAATTCATTCACACGCTGACCGAGGCGATGAAGCTGGCCTTCGCCGATCGCGAGGTCTATTACGGCGATCCGGCCTTCTGCGAGGTGCCGCTGCAGATCCTGCTGTCGGATGACTACAACGCTGCCCGGCGCGAGTTGATCGGCGAGCGGGCCTCGCATGAACTGCGCCCGGGCCGCATTCCGGGTTTCGAGGGGCAGTGGGAGCGGGTCATGGACACGCTGGCGCGTCTGTCCAAGGTCACGCCGGTGGCGCCCGCCACGCCGGTGGCCGCGGCCAAGCGCGGCGATACCACTCACGTGGATGTCATCGACCGCTGGGGCAATATGGTGTCGGCCACGCCTTCGGGCGGCTGGTTCCAGTCGTCGCCGGTGATCCCGGAGCTGGGCTTTGGCCTGAATACCCGCGCCCAGATGTTCTGGCTCGAACCGGACCTGCCGGGCACACTGGCGCCCGGAAAACGCCCGCGCACCACGCTGACGCCGTCGCTGGCGCTGCATCGCGGCCGACCCTATATGGTGTTCGGCACGCCGGGCGGCGATCAGCAGGAGCAATGGCAACTGCAGCTCTTCCTGCGCCATGTGCATCATGGCCTGAACCTGCAGGAAGCCATCGACATGCCCATGTCCCATACCCAGCACTTCCCGACGTCGTTCTATCCGCGGGATCGCAAGCCGGGGCACCTGGCGATCGAAAGCAGCTTCAGCCCCGAGGTCATCGAGGCCTTGCGCGAGCGCGGCCACGTGATCGATCCCCAGCCAGCCTGGAGCGTGGGCCGGCTGACGGCCGCCGCGCGGGACGAGGATGGGCTGTTGCATGGCGCGGCGACGCCGCGCCTGATGCAGGCGTACGCGATCGGGAGGTAGTGTGGGCCCCCACGCTGAGTGTGTGGGCCCCCACGCTGCGCGCGCTTTGCGCGCTTGCTGCCCCCCGAGGGGGCTGCCCCGCCTTGGGAGCGGCCCGGCGGCGGGGCGGCTGTTCTTGGGTAGAGAGTGCCCCTACGCTGAGTGTA
>NZ_FKBR01000048.1:0-30452 GCF_900078335.1 Bordetella trematum | reverse complement strand
CCGAGGGGGCTGCCCCGCCTTGGGGCGGCCCGGCGGCGGGGCGGCTGTTTTTGCGTAGAGAGAGCTGCCATGCTGCGGGTGTGTGCCCCCACGCTGAGTGTAGGAGCCCCCACGCTGCGCGCGCTTTGCGCGCTTGCTGCCCCCCGAGGGGGCTGCCCCGCCTTGGGGCGGCCCGGCGGCGGGGCGGCTGTTTTTGCATGGAGTGCCCCCACGCTGAGTGTAGGAGCCCCCACGCTGCGCACGCTTGGCGTGCTTGCTGCCCCCCGGGGGGGCTGCCCCGCCTTGGGGCGGCCCGGCGGCGGGGTGGCTGTTTTGGCGTAGAGGGTTTCCAGGCTGTGCTTGCTGTCTACCTGGGGTTTGGTTTTACGCTATGAGGGCTGAGCTGGGCGTTGGGGTTTTGTGGGGAGGGGGCGATGGGACGGGGTGGGTTGTTTGATCCGCCGCCGCGCGGCAAGCGCGGGCGCGAGAATGGTCTGTTGTGGCTGTTTGAGCCGCTGGAGGCCGATGCGGGGTATGGCCGGCGGCGGATGTTTGGTTGCGAGGCGGCCTATCTGGATGGTTTGCTGTGTCTGGTGCTGAGCGATCGCGAGCCGCCCTGGGATGGCTTGCTGGTCTGCACCGACAGGACGCGGCACGGGGCGTTGCAGGCGGAGTTTCCGGCTTTGCGGATGCACCCGGAGCTGGGCAAGTGGTTGTATCTGCCCCAGGATGATCCGCTTTTCGAGACGCAGGCCGCGGCGCTGGTGCGTCTGGCGTTGGCACGTGATGCGCGCATCGGGGTGGCGCCGCAGCCGCGCAGGCTCAAGCGTTGACTGCGGCGTCGGCGCGTGGCGTCCAGCAGTATTCGATGTCCCATATCGCCTGAAGGCGCAGGACAGCCAGCGCTTCGAAAGCGTGGTCGACCACGGCCCGCTCGCTCAGGACAATGGCGCATCGGCCGCAGCAGAAGGCAGCGTGGCATAGACCTCGCGGTTCAGGGCCAGCCAGGCCTGGGCGGCATGCGAGAGGTAGCCGCCGCGACGCCAGATCAATGTCATTTCCCAGATGGCGTCGCGCTCGTCCAGCGAGACCAGGCGCACCCCGGACTGACGCCGTTGCTCGGCCACCGGGCGGGGCAGGAAGGACACGCCCAGGCCCGAAGCGACCAGGGCGACGATGAAGTCGATCTGGCCGCTGCGCGCCGCCACGGCCGGGCTGTAACCGGCCCGTTCGCAGGCCTGCAGCAACAGGGGGTTGAGCGCAAAGCCGCTATCGAACAGGATGAAAGGCGTGTCGCGCAGTTGCGCCAGACGCAGGCTCGGCGCGTCGGCCAGGCAGTGGTCGGGCGGTATCAACGCCATCAGGGGTTCGCGTGTGACGGCCTGGTATTCGAAGGCGGGCGGCACCGGCGTGAGCGTGGCTCCCAGCTCGATCTCGCCGCTGCTGACCATGTCTTCGAGCCGGCGGCTGCCATGCTCGGCCAGGCTGATCTCGATGCCGGGGTAGCGGCTGCGGAATCGTGCGAACAGCGGAGCGAACAGGATGCTGCTGCCCAGCAGGGGTAGCCCCAGGCGCAGCACGCCGCGGCGCAGGCCGCGCAACTCCTGCAGCTCGGCCACCAGATCTTCGCGTTCGGCCAGCATGGCCTGGGCGCGACGGAACACGATGTCACCGGCGGCCGTCAGGCGAGGCGGCTGACGCTGGCGGTCCAGCAAGGGCATGCCGATCTCGTCTTCGAGCTGGCGCACGGCCTTGCTGACGGTAGGCTGGGTGGCGTGGATGGCCCGTGCCGCCTGGGAAAAGCCGCCCTGGCGCACCACCTCGCAAAAGGCCCGCAGCGCGCGGAGATCCATGGTTATTCCAATTGGGTATAGGTAAAATGAAATGAATTCATTTTATCTATGTGCAGGAACGGCGTAAAACCAGACACTGGCGTTCGCAAACCGCGATCAGAGACGGGCGGACGCAACGGAGTCTTTCATGTTGGCGCGTAGTTGGACGCTGGGCCGCAGTTATCTGCGGCGCAGCCGGGTATTGCAGATCGGGGTGCTGGCCGTGTTTGCCGGAGTCGGGCAGGCGTTGGCGGGATGGGCCGGGCTGCCGGTGCCGGGCGCGGTGCTTGGCCTGGCCCTGTTGCTGGCGCTGCTGGCCGCGGGCGGGGTGCGCCTGAACCATATCCGGCGCGGGGCCGACTGGTTGCTGGCCGAGATGTTGCTGTTCTTCGTGCCGGCGGTAATGTGTCTGCTGGATCACCAGGAGCTGGTGGGCTGGCTGGGCCTGAAGATTCTGCTGGTCATTGCCGTCGGCACGCTGCTGGTCATGGGCGGCACGGCGGTCGCCATCGACCTGTGCTATCGCTGGATGCATCGTCATGGGCGCTGAGTGGCTGCAGGCGATCTTCTGGCCGCTGGCCACGGTGGTGGCCTATCTCTGCGCGCGTACCGTGCAGCGCCGCTATGGCTATTGGTGGAGTTCGGCCTTGGTGATGGCGCCGGTGCTGCTGCTGGCCCTGGCCGGGTTGCTGCATGCCGATTACGCCCAGTACATGCGCGGCAGCCACTGGCTGATGGCCATGCTGAGCCCGGTGATCGTTGCCTTTGCGCTGCCGCTCTACCAGGAGCGGGCGATGATCCGCCGCTATTGGCCCATTCTGCTGGTCGGCGTGGCCGTGGGCAGCGCGCTGGCCGGGGTGAGCGCCTGGTTGCTGGCAAGCTGGCTGGGCGTGCCCGATGCCATGCGCCTGAGCCTGCTGCCGCGCTCGGTGGCCACACCGTTCGCCATGCCTTTGTCGGCGCGCCTGGGCGGGATTCCAGATCTCACGGCCGTGTTCGTCATCCTCACCGGGGTGATCGGCGCGTTGATGGGGCAGCCGTTGCGCAGGCTGTTGCGGCTGCGTTCGGCGCTGGCGCGCGGCGCCCTGTTCGGCATGGGCGCGCACGGCGCGGGGGTGGCCAAGGCGCGCGAGATCGCCGCCGATGAAGGCGCCATCGCCGGGCTGGTGATGGTGCTGGCCGGGCTGTGCAATATCCTGGTCACCCCGGCGGTGGTGTATCTGCTGTTGCGCTGAGGGCGGTATCAGTTCTTGACCAGTCCGCCGTCGACCACCAGGTTCTGCCCGGTCACGGCGCGCGCCCAGGGCGACAGGAAGAACAGCACCGCATCGGCGAACTCCTGCGGCGTGGTCACGCGGCGCAGGGGCGTCAGGCTGGCGATGAGGTCGAACACCTCGGCGGGCGTGCTGGCGCTGGCATCGGTGGTGCGCAGCAGCCCCCCCGAAACCATGTTGACCGTGATGCCGTCAGGCCCCAGGTCCTGCGCGGCGGTGCGCGTCAGCGACAGCAAGGCGGCCTTGGAGGCGGTGTAGTCGTGATAGGGCACGACCGGGTTCTGGACCAGGTTGGTGCCGATGTTCACGATGCGCCCGACGCCGGCCTCGCGCATGGCGGGCAGGGCGGCCTGCATGGTGTTCAACGCGCCCTTGAGCGCGCCGTCGATCTGGTGCTGGAAGCGTTCCCAGCGGATGTTGCCCAGCGCCGGGCGGGCGTCGCCATCGAAGCTGAAATCGGCCAGGGCATTGTTCACGACCGACGTGACCGGCAGGCCCAGGTGTTCGTTGGCCTCGCGCAGCATGGCCTGAACCTGGGCGGCATCGGTGACGTCGGCCTGCAGGGCCACGGCCAGCGGTCCCAGCTCATGCGCCAGCGCCTCGGCCTGCTGGCGGCTTTGCCGATAGTTGATGACCACGCGCGCGCCGGCCTGCGCCACTGCGCGCGCGATCGCCGCGCCCAGGCCGCGCCCGGCGCCGGTGACCAGAACGGTTTGTGCGGAAAGATCCATGCTGCCTCCTGTAAACCCGGCGATTGTGCCTGCAGGACGGCGGGGGCGTAAACCGCAGTCGCACTTGCCCGGCAAGACCCTGTCGCAAGTGGAGGTAAACTGTCTGCATGATCCGTGCCTGGTTCGTGATCTTTGCCGTCTTCTGCTTCGGCGCCCTGTCGGTTTCCGCCGAGGCGGGCATGCCGCTGGCCGCCAGCCAGGCGCCGATGCCGCACGAGACCTGCGTCGGCCCGGCCCCTGTGGATAGCGGCTGTGTCGTCGCCGCGCATTGCGCCGATCATGGCGCGATCTGCTCACTGCTCTGTGCCCCCCTGTTCGTCATCGATCCGGCCGTGCCGCGACTGCCCCAGCTGCAGGCCCGGCACCGCCACGTCCTGCGTGCGCCCATGCTGCCCGTTGGCGTCATCCTGCCCCTGCCTGAGCGCCCGCCCAGTTTCGTCGTGTGACCTTGCGCGCCCGGCGCCCCTTCGGGCGACGGGCGTTTTTCCTCGATTCCGGATTCGGGCGGGCCTGTGGCGCGCCCAGGAGCAATGAAAATGGCAGGTATGACTCGACGCGGCTTTCTGGCCGCTGGTGCTGCGGCATGCGCCGCCGCACCATTTCCCCGCATGGCGCTGGCCCAGCCGGGCGCTCTCCCGCTCAAGGCGGCAACGCGTGTGCTGGACATCGACGGCCGTGCGGCCACGGTGTTCGGGCTGCAGGGCCCGGCCGGGCAGGGCCTGGTGCTGAATCCAGGGCAACGCTTCCTGGTGGACCTCCACAACGCGCTGGATGAGGCCACGCTGATCCATTGGCACGGGCAGATTCCACCCAATGTCCAGGACGGCGTGCCGGATCTGCCGCTGCCTGCGCTGGCGCCGGGCGAAAGCCGGCGCTACGACTACGCGCCGTTGCCGGGCACGTACTGGATGCACGCGCACATCCCGCTGCAGGAAATGCGCTTGCTGGCCGCGCCGCTGATCGTGCGCAGTCCCCAGGATGTCGCCGAGGATCGCCAGGAAGTGGTGATGTTCCTGCACGATTTCGCTTTCAAGTCTTCCCAGGAAATCATGGAGGAGATTGCCGGCAGCGCCGCGGCGGCCGGTCATGGCGGCCATGCCGCGGCTCCGGACGGCGGCGCGCCTGCGATGGGACGCCCCATGGGGCAGGGGATGGGGCATGGCATGGGCCACGGCGGCATGATGATGGGCCAGGGCGGTATGTCGCATGGGGGCATGGGCGGCATGGCCATGGACCTGAATGATTATGACTGGGACGCCTACCTGACCAACGACCGTACGCTGTCGGATCCCGAGGTGATCCGGGTCGAACGGGGAGGGCGCCTGCGGGTACGCGTGATCAACGCCGCTTCGGCGACGGTTTTCTGGTTCGACAGCGGCGTACTGGACGCCCGTCTGGTGGCGGTCGATGGACATGCCGTGCAGCCCCAGGCGGGCACGCGCTTCGGCCTGGCCATGGGGCAGCGGCTCGATCTGGAGATCGACCTGCCCCAGATGGACGGAGCCTGGCCGCTGCTGGCGTTGCGCGAAGGCGCCCGCGAGCGTAGCGGCCTGGTGGTGGCCACGCCGGGCGCGATGGTGCGCAAGATCGGGGCGCTGTCCACGCGCGAGGCGCCAGCCTTCGACACCGATCTGATGCAGGAGCAGAGCCTGGTGGGGCTGGACCCCCTGCCGCAGCGTGCGGCCGATGTGCGCTACCGGGTCATGTTGAGCGGTTCCATGCAGCCGTACCGCTGGGCCATCAACGGCCGCACCTGGGGCGACCACATCCCGCTCACGGCCCGGACGGGGCAGCGGGTGGAGCTGAGCTTTCACAACATGTCGATGATGGCGCATCCCATGCACCTGCATGGGCATGTATTCCAGGTGGTGGCGATCAATGGCAGGCGTTTTGCGGGGGCGCGGCGCGACACCGTACACGTGCCGCCTATGACCCATGTCACGATTGCGTTCGATGCCGGGGAGGCGGCGCGCTGGATGCTGCACTGCCACCATATGCCGCATCTGCAGATGGGCATGATGACCGAGCTGGCGCTCGGTTGATGCGCCAGCGCCCGGCCGGGGCAGCCCGGCCGGGCGTGGGCTTAGTTGCCGATGCGGTCGGCGTCGCGGCTGGCCTCGAAGAGGAACCAGGTGCGACGTTCGGTTTCGTCGATCCAGTTTTCCAGCAGGCTGGAGCTGGCGATGTCGTGATGTTCGTCGGTGACATCATGGGCGGCGCGCAACGCGGCGGCCAGCGCCTTGTTGTCTTCGCGCAGCTCGGCCAGCATATCCTGCGGCTGGACGTAATCGGCGTCGTTGTCCAGCACGCGCTGGGTCCGCGCGATGTGGCCGATCGAACGCAGCGTGGTGCCGCCGACCTTGCGCACGCGCTCGGCCAGGGGATCGGTCATGGCGAACAGCTGATCGCTTTGCTCGTCGAGCAGCAGGTGGTAATCGCGAAAGTGCGGGCCGCTGACATGCCAATGGAAGTTCTTGGTTTTGAGATACAGCGCAAACACGTCAGCCAGGATCTGGTTGAGCGCGGCGGAGATGTCACGGGTTGCGACCTGGGACAGATCGGTGGGCGTCGCCAGCGGGCGCTTGCGGCGAGTCGTGGCAGCACTCTTCTGTTTCGGATCCAGCTTCTTGGCCATACAAGCATCTCCTTTCAGGTTGGTAGAGTCTGTTCCGGCGTGAACGTCACGTCGGATGCATCCTAGCCTAAACCTCGGCAAGGGCTTTGCCAACCCGTTGCCGGCCTTGCCGCCAGGAATCGGCGCATCTGTTGATCTTGCGCAGGCCGCTGCGGCCCTGGGGGCAAGCAGCCACAAGGGTGGCTTTGTAATCAGAATTAGGGTTGGTATTCCATCTGCGACGGGCGCGTCTGTAGCGTGGGGGCCTTGCGGGTTGTCAGACGAGGTTTGATCGGCGAGCATGGCGATGCCCTGCGTCAGGGGCTGTGATCAACCCGGACGGCCGCGGCCGTCCTTCTTGCGAGGAGTCCTGCTCATGGATTGGAAAACTGCCCGTAGCGGTTGGGTCGGAGATCGTAATTTCGATATCGAGGTCGCCGCTGGCGAACAGGGGTTCGTGCCGCGGGTGCGGGTTTACGGCTTTCCCTTGCTCGAGGAGCCGGGCGATCCGTTCCGGAACCTGGAGGAGGCCGTGCAGGGCGCCTTGCGGCGGCTGTCGCAGGAGTTCGATGAGCCGGCGCGGCTGAACTGAGGCTGCCTAGGCCGGGCGGCGCGAAACGGGAGGTTGCACCACGGCCAGCGTTTCGGTCTGATCCAGCATTACGCAGGGCTTGCCGGTGCGCCTGCAATGGTCATGGACCCGCCAGTAGGCGTCGTGGCTCAGGCAACCGGTCTGGCAGATGACGAGGTCGGCAGCGCGCAGACTGGTTTCCAGCGCGCGCTCATCGCCTTCGTGGGTCAGAAAGCGCCCGCCTCCGACTTCCACCAGTTGACGCGCCAGGCGCGTGGCGCCGGCGTCCTGGCCCAGGCTCAGCACGGCGCGGGGTCCTGCCGCCGCGCTGCGCTGGCGGGTTAGCTGGCGCACCCGTTCCAGCAGCTGTTCGACCTGGCGCGCCAGCAGGCGGCGGCGCGGCAGCTTGGCGTCCAGCGTCAGGCTCTGCTGCGCTTCGGCCAGCCAGGCTTGCCGGGTGTCACGCAGGATGATCCCGATGCGGGCCTGCGTCAGGGCGGCTTCCAGTTGTTCGATACGCCGGGCCTGGCGTTGCAGGCGCTGGGAGCAATCGGCCTGGATACGGCCATAGGCTTGCAGCAGGGCAGCGTGTTCCGAGCGCAATTGCTCGGTTTCAGACAGCACGGACATGCGACCTCCAGAGAAAACAGGCCGGGCAGGAGCTTCCGGCGGTTGAGGTGGGTCTGAGTATATTTGATAATGATTGTTATTTATAGGTTGTTCGGCTCATGGCGCTGCGGCGTCCGGCGCAGGCAAGCGATACCAGGGGAATCCTCCTACAATCCAAGACTTAGCCCAGACGGCGGCCCGCCCGCTCTGACTTCCTGACTCTCGCCGCGCCGCTGCGCCGGCTGTTTTCTTCGCCGTCCATGCCCGGTAGCTCTGCCACTTCTTTCTTGCGCACCCTGTGCAGCCTGCGCTGGCTGGCCATCGGCGGCCAGGCGATCGCGGTATTGGTGAGCGGCACGCTGCTGGAGCTGCCGCTGCCCTGGCAGCCCCTGTGGGCCGGCGTGGGGGCGCTGGTGATCTTCAACCTTTACGCCACCCTGCGGTTGCGCCTGCACCGTTCGGGCGAGATCCCGCCGGGTACGGCGTTTGCCCATCTGCTGGTGGACATGACCGTGCTGGCCTGGATGGTGGGCTGGAGCGGTGGCATCACCAATCCCTTCGGCACGATGTTCCTGGTGCTGATCGCGCTGGCGGCCTTCGGGCTGCCCCGGGGGTGGGCGTTTGCCGCTGCGCTGGCCAGTCTGGCCGGGTATGCGGCGGCGGCGATTTTCGGCTTGCCGCTGCCCGACAGCCCCCACAGCTACGGGCTGCTGCTCTGGGGGCTGGGAGCCAACTTCCTGATTTCCGCCGTGCTGGTGCTGGTGTTTGCCATGCGCCAGGCCGCCGACCTGCAGGCGCGCGAGCGCGAGCTGGCCTTGCTGCGTGAGCGCTTCACCCGCAACGAGGGCATTGTGGCGCTGGCGACTCATGCCGCCGCCATGGCCCACGAATTGAATACGCCGCTGGCCACCATGACGCTGCTGGCCGACGAGATCCGCGATGAGACCGATGATCCGGCCCTGCGCGCCGATGTCCAGACCCTGCGCGAACTCCTGGCGCTGTGCCGCGAACGCATCCGCAACCTGGCCGTGCCGACCGAGGTGGATCTGGTGCGCGTGGTGGGTCAGTGGCGCTTGATCCGGCCCACGATCGATCTGCGCCGCACCGGCTCGTTGCCGGGGGCGCTGCGGGTCGAGCCGGCCATCGCCCATCTCCTGCAGGCGCTGCTCAACAACGCCGCCGACGCGGGTGAAGAACACGGCGATCCCCGGGTCGAGCTGCACCTGGAATTCCGTGACGGGGCGCTCCTGGGCGAGGTGCGCGACCATGGGCGGGGGTTCAATCCCTCGCGTACGCTGTTGCCGGCCACCACGCTCTTTAACAGTCAGAAACCGGACGGCCTGGGCGTCGGACTGGCGCTATCCCATGCCACAGTGGAACAATTAGGAGGAGAAATGACAATTGTTGCTGCCGAAGGCGGCGGGGCGCGCATCAGTTTTCACCTGCCGCTCGATGGCGCCGGGGGCAAGCAAGCATGATGACCATGACGGAATCGATTTCCCAGGTCGGTCTGTTGATCGACGACGACGAACTGTATCTGCGTACCCTGCAGCGCAGCCTGGCGCGCCGGGGCCTGGAGACGCAGATCGCCTGCAACATTGCCGAAGCCCTGCGCGTGGCCGAAGAGATCCGCCCGGCTTTCGCGCTGGTCGACCTGCGTCTGGGGGAGGATTCGGGCCTGACCCTGATCCGGCCGCTGCGTGCGCTGCGCGATGATATGCGCATTCTGCTGGTAACCGGTTATGCCAGCGTGGCCACCGCTGTGGAGGCCATCAAGCGCGGCGCCGACGATTACCTGCCCAAACCCGCCACCGCGCCCATGATTCTGCGTACACTGGGGCTGCTCAAGGCCGAGAATGTCGCCATCGAAGCCACCATGACGCCCTTGCATCGCCTGGAATGGGAACACATTCAGCAGGCCCTGCACGAAACCGGCGGCAACGTTTCGGCCGCCGCCCGGTTGCTGGGCATGCACCGCCGCTCCTTGCAGCGAAAACTCATGAAAAAGCCCGGTCCCGAGCGCGAGCCGGTCATCGAGTAGCAAATCTGCTTCAAGTTCCGGATAAGGGGTGCGGCATATTGTCGCACCATCAAGTCCTACTTCCGGAGCCGTCGCTGCCTGGGTAACAAGCCTGTTACCATGCGCCGGCCCTGATGTGCGCCATTCTGTGCGTCATTCCGTCGCACCCCCCTGGACGGCCGGGGTGGCTACATTCCAGGGTCCTGCTATAGGTCCAGCAAACCCTTTCACTATCCATCACAAGGCTGTACGTGAAACACCCCCACCTTGCGACTCTCGCGCGAATGTTAGCCGTCGGAGCAGTTCTGCTGCTTGGCGGCTGCTCGTTGGAGCTTCTCTCTCCCAAGGGAGAAGTCGGCGCCCAGGAAAAAGTCCTGCTCCTCACCGCCACCGGCCTCATGCTGTTGATCGTGGTGCCCGTCATCTTCATGACCATCTGGTTCGTCTGGAAGTACCGGGCGAGCAACACCGAGGCGGAATACCTGCCGACGTGGTCGCACTCGGGCCGTATCGAGTTCGTGGTCTGGACGATCCCCTGCATCATCATCATCATCCTGGCTGTCATCACCTGGCGCTCCACGCACGCGCTGGACCCGTACAAGCCGCTGGAATCCGACGTCAAGCCGGTGACCATCGAGGTGGTGTCGATGGACTGGAAGTGGCTGTTCATCTATCCGGAGTACGACATCGCCACGGTCAATCAGATCGTGTTCCCGGTGAATACCCCGCTGAACTTCCGCATCACGTCCAACTCCGTGATGAACTCCTTCTTCATCCCGCAGCTCGGTAGCCAGATCTACTCGATGGCGGGCATGGAAACCAAACTGCACCTGATCGCCAACGAAGAGGGCGATTACGCTGGTCTGTCGGCGAACTACAGCGGCGGCGGCTTCTCGGGCATGCGTTTCCGCGCCATCGCCACCTCGCAGCAGAAGTTCGAAGACTGGGTCAAGCAGGCCAAGGACTCCGGCCAGGCGCTCACGCCTGCCGTGTATGAAGCCCTGGCCAAGCCCAGCGAACGTAACCCGGTCACGCTGTACTCCGACGTCCCGGCCGGCATGTTCGACTTCATCATGCACAACCAAATGAGCAAGATGGCCGGTGTAGACCCTGCGACGTGTACGCCTGTCACGAAGAATCTGATCGCTGTTGCGGAGTAATTGATGTTCGGCAAACTCAGTCTAGAGGCCATTCCGTACCATGACCCTATCGTCATGGGAACGCTGGCCGCCGTTGTCTTGGGGGGCATCGCGCTCGTAGGCGCGATCACCTACTTTGGCAAGTGGAAATACTTGTGGACCGAATGGTTCACGACCGTGGATCACAAGCGCATCGGCGTGATGTACATCATCGTGGCGATCGTCATGCTGCTGCGTGGCTTCGCCGACGCGATCATGATGCGGACCCAGCTGGCCGTGGCCGCCGGGGACTCGCCGGGCTTCCTGCCGCCGCACCACTACGACCAGATCTTCACCGCCCACGGCGTCATCATGATCTTCTTCATGGCGATGCCCTTCATCACGGGCCTGATGAACCTGGTCGTGCCGCTGCAGATCGGTGCGCGCGACGTGGCCTATCCCTTCCTGAACTCGCTGAGCTTCTGGCTGTTCATGGCGGGCGTGGTCCTGATCATGCTGTCGCTGTTCGTCGGCGAATTCGCCGCGACCGGCTGGCTGGCCTATCCGCCGCTGTCGGGTTCGGAGTACAGCCCGAGCGTGGGGATGGATTACTACCTCTGGGCGCTGCAGATATCAGGCCTGGGCACCACGCTTAGCGGCGTGAACTTCATCGTCACCATCATGCGCATGCGCGCTCCTGGCATGACGATGATGAAGATGCCGGTGTTCACCTGGACCGCCCTGGTGACCAACGCCCTGATCGTTGCCGCCTTCCCGGTGCTGGCCGCCACCCTGGCGCTGCTGACCGCCGACCGCTATCTGGACATGCATTTCTTCACGAACGATCTTGGCGGCAACGTCATGATGTACGTGAACCTGATCTGGATCTGGGGTCACCCGGAGGTCTACATCCTGATCCTGCCGTGCTTTGGCGTGTTCTCGGAAATTGTCGCGACCTACTCGCGCAAGCCCCTGTTCGGCTACAAGTCCATGGTCTACGCCACGGCGTCGATCGGTGTGCTGTCCTTCCTGGTCTGGCTGCACCACTTCTTCACCATGGGTGCAGGCGCGAACGTCAACGCCTTCTTCGGGGTCGCCACCATGATCATCTCCATCCCGACCGGGGTGAAGGTGTTCAACTGGCTGTTCACGATGTACAAGGGGCGCGTGGTGTTCTCGGTGCCGATGCTCTGGACGGTCGGCTTCATCATCACCTTCGTGATCGGTGGCATGACCGGCGTGCTGATGGCCATCCCGGGCGTGTCGTTCGTGCTGCACAACAGCCTGTTCCTGATCGCGCACTTCCACAACACCATCATCGGTGGGGTGGTGTTCGGTTGTATCGCCGGCCTGACCTACTGGTTCCCGAAGGCCTTCGGCTTCAAGCTGAATGAGCGTCTGGGCAAGTATTCGTTCTGGTGCTGGTTCATCGGCTTCTACCTGGCCTTCATGCCGCTGTACCTGCTGGGCCTGAAGGGCATGACCCGTCGCCTGAACAGCTACAACAACCCCGAGTGGCAGCCTTACCTGATCGTCGCCCTGGTCGGCGCCGGTTTCATCGCCCTGGGCATTCTGTTCCTGCTGCAGCAGGTCGTCATCTCGATCCGCGACCGCAAGCAGAATCAGGACATCAGCGGCGACCCCTGGAACGGCCGTACCCTGGAGTGGGCCACGTCCTCGCCCCCGCCTTTCTACAACTTCGCCCACGTGCCGCACATCGACTCGCTGGACCAGTTCTGGGAAGACAAGCAGCGCGGCGTCGCCTATGAGCAGCCCAAGAAGTACGAAGACATCCACATGCCGCGCAATACGGCGGCTGGGGTGTGGATCGGCGCCTTCGGTCTGGTCATGTGCTTCGCCTTGATCTGGCACATCTGGTGGCTGTCGATCGCCGGCCTGGTCGGCATGATCGGCTCCTTCATTGTCCGCGCCTACGACCGCGACATCGACTACTACGTCCCCGCGGCCGAAGTCGAGCGCATCGAGAACGAACGTTTCGCCAAATTGAAAAAGGCGGCCTGATCCAAATGACTCACGCTGTTTCCAACTCCTCTCACGGTGCTCACGAGCACCACGACGATGGATCCAAAACCGTCTTCGGTTTCTGGGTCTATCTGATGAGCGACTTGCTCATCTTCTCGGTGCTGTTTGCCACGTTCGCGGTGTTGTCTGACGCCACCGCGGGCGGCCCGACGGGGCGCGATCTTTTCGACCTGGAGTTCGTCTTCGTCGAAACGATGCTGCTGCTGATCTCCAGCTTCACCTTCGGCATGGTCATGCTCAACCTGCACGCCGGCCATGCCGGCAAGGTGCGGCTGTGGCTGTTCGTGACCTTCCTGTTCGGCGCGGGCTTTATCGCCATGGAACTCTATGAGTTCCAGCACCTGATTCATCAGGGCGCCGGGCCGGATCGCAGCGCCTATCTGTCGGCCTTCTTCTTCCTGGTCGGCACCCACGGCGTGCACGTGTCCGCAGGTCTGCTGTGGATCCTGATCATGATCCACCAGGTCGGCCGTTACGGCCTGGAGCCGGCCAACAAGCGCCGCCTGGCCTGCCTGAGCCTGTTCTGGCACTTCCTGGACATCGTCTGGATCTGCGTTTTCACCTTCGTCTACCTCATGGGAGCCATCTGATGTCTGCTCATCATGACGCTGCTCACGCTGACCACGGCACGCTGAAGTCGTACATCGTCGGCTTTATCCTCTCCATCGTTCTGACCGTGGGCTCGTTCTACATGGTCATGAGCGGCGGCTTCTCGCGCCCGACGGCCATGATCGGCCTGCTGGTGCTGTGTGTTGCCCAGCTGCTGGTGCAACTGATTCTGTTCATGCACATGGGCGCCTCCAAGGGCCAGCGCGAGAACCTGTCGACCTTCCTGTTCACGGTGTTGACGATTGCCATCATCGTCGGGGGTTCGATCTGGGTGCTGCACAACATGAACGCCAACATGATGCACCCCATGCCCTCCTGATAAGGGAATGGCATGAACGCCAACGGCGCCCTGCGGGGCGCCGTTGGCGTTTCTGGGCCGGAGCCTGGGTCAGCAGCGGCGCGCGCTGACCACCGGGAACATGCAGGCGCGGTCTTCGTGAAAGACGATCTCGGCAAAGCCGGCCTCGCGCAGCAAGGCTTGCGTCTCGTCGTGGGTGCGCCAGGCGCTATAGCGGACATCGGCCAGACGGGAGAACAGCACCTGCTGCAGCATGAGGTCTTCGGCCTGCAGCGCCTGCAGGCGCCAGGGCGACGGTGTGGGCAGCCCGGGCGGCGGCGTCATGAAGCTGGTGATCAGCAGTCCGCCCGGTTTCAGGGGCGCGGCGCAGCGCCGGTACAGATCCAGCAGGCGTGTGCTGTCCGGTTCGTAGATGGACAGGCCGTGGCAGGAGAGCACGTCCAGCGGCCCGGGCAGGGTCGTCTGCCAGGCGCAACCCTGCACCAGCTCGACCGGCAGGCCGCGGCGGGCCGCGCGGTGCCGGGCGGTAGCCAGGACGGCGGCGTCCAGATCCAGGCCGCTCAGTTGCGCGCCGGGCGCATGGCGGTAGTCCAGGGCGAGCAGGTCGCTCAGGGTGCCGCAGGGCAGGCTGCCCAGCGCGACATCGGGCGCCAGGGCGGCCTGCAGCAGCCGGGTGGACAGGGCGAAACGTTCCCGGGTCGCCAGGGCGGCGGGAAGCCGCTCCAGCAGCAGGCGCTCGCCGGCGCCGGCATCCGGGTCGCCGGGGCGGTATCCCACCACCACGTCGGTCCAGTAGGCGTCCAGGCCGCCATGTTGCAGCAGGAATGCCCCCAGTTCGCTGTCGGCCACGGTTTCCAGCAGGTCGAGCTGGCGCGAAACCGGCCAGTCTGGCAGATCGCCCAGTTGCAGAAGGCGTTCGCGCACGGCGGGCAGCGAGCGGGTACGGCCATGGCTGAGATTGGCTGCGGCGTAAGACATGGTGTGGAGGGCGGACGGTTGTGATGACCCTGCGACCGTACTTGGCTGCCCGGATCACCAGAAGGTCAAACAGTCCGATATGAATCCCGCCGCCAGCCGCCGGCGGGCCGCCCGACAGGCCCCATATTGTTTCAAGAGGTGTATGGCGCAGCCCGCGGCGAGGGCGGGCGGGCATGGCGGGCCCGCAAGCCGATGCAATTCTTGGTACGCTTGTGGACTGTCGCCTTCCTAACACTCTGTCCGACTGTCTTGCCACGTTTCTGCGCAATCCTGCTTTCCCGGGCCCGTCTCTGGCTCGTGGTGTCCCTGCTGGCGGTGCTGGCCGGCTGTGCTTCGTCGGGCGGGGGCGCAAAGCCCGGCTATCACCGCGTGCAAAGCGGCGAAACCCTCACCAGCATCGCACGCAAATACAAGCAGAACGTCAACGATCTGGTGCGCTGGAACAATCTGCCCAGCGCCAATCGCATCAACAAGGGCCAGCTGCTGCGCGTGCAGCGCCCCGACGGCACGGGCAGTGCAGCTGCCGGCGCCCAGCCGGCCAAGCCTGCCGTGACGAGGGCGGCGCCTGCCGTCAAAAGCGCTCCCGTGACCGGTATCCGGCTGGTCTGGCCGGCCGCCGGCACGGTGACCCGCCGCTTCAATGGTTCGTCCTCCCAGGGGCTGACGATTGCCAACAGCGCGGGCACGCCTGTGGTGGCGGCCGCCGACGGCGACGTAGCCTACGCCGCCAGCGGTCTGCGCGGTTATGGCAATCTGGTGATCGTGCGCCATGGTTCGGCCTTCCTCACCATCTACGCCCACAACCGCAAGCTGCTGGTCAAACCCGGCCAGCGGGTCAGGCAGGGCCAGAAAATCGCCGAAATGGGCGACAGCGACGCCAATACCAACCAGCTGTATTTCGAGCTGCGGCGCAACGGCAAGCCGGTCGATCCCAGCGGCGTGCTGCCGGCGCGCTAGCCGGCGCAGGCGGGCAATCCCTTACACTGTAGGGAGGGGGGCCGCAGCATCGTGCGGCCTTGTCGGTTTTTTCTTCAGGATGTGTTTCATGCCGAGTTTTGACGTGGTTTCCGAGGTGGACAAGCACGAATTGACCAACGCGGTGGACCAGGCCAACCGGGAGCTTGCCACGCGCTTCGATTTCAAGGGCAGCAACGCCAAGTTCGAACTGGAAGGCTATGTGGTGACGCAGATTGCGCCCAGCGCCTTCCAGCTCAAACAGATGCTGGACATTCTGCGTGCGCGCCTATCGGCGCGCGGCATCGACGTTCGTTGCCTGGAAGAAGACAGCCCGCTGGAAAACCTGGGCGGCGCGCGCCAGAAGGTCACCATCAAGCAGGGGATCGAGCAGGCCATTTCCAAGAAACTGATCGCGGCCATCAAGGCCAGCAAGCTCAAGGTAGAAAGCCAGATCAACGGCGACAAGCTGCGCATCACCGGCAAGAAGCGCGATGATCTGCAGGCAGTGATGCAGTTGCTGCGCAAGACCGACGTCGATCTGCCGCTGCAGTTCGACAACTTCCGCGACTGATTCCGCGGCGGGGCTGGCCTGCCGGCCCCGCCTGCGGATCTCAGGGTTGCCAGGCGAGCAGGCGTTCGACCAGCCGGTGCAGCACCGCCGTCAGCGCGGCGGCCCGTTCGGGCTCGAAATGATAGGGTGGCGCTTCGGTCATGTAGGCCGACAGCGCCATTTCCAATTGCAGGGCATGGTAGCCCTGCGCCGGGCGGCCGTAGTGGCGTGTGATCCACCCCCCTTTGAAGCGGCCATTGGTCACGGCGCTGAAACCGGCGGCCTCCTGCAGCACGGCGCTGGCCTCGGCCTGCAGGCTCGGCGCGCAGCTGGCGCCATCGGCCGTGCCCAGGTTCAGGTCGGGCAGCTGGCCATCGAAGAAGCGTTCGCAACGGGAAATGATCGAGTGGCCGTCCAGCAGGATGGCGTAGCCGTGCCGGGCGTGCAGCCGTTGCAGTTCGGCGTCCAGGCGCGCGTGATAGGGCGTGAAGTAGCGTTCGCGGCGCAAGGCCACCGACAGCGCCGGCGCCTGGGCCGCGCTGTCTGCCCATACCGGTCCGCCGTCGAAACGGCTGGTCGGGCACAGTTCGGTGTTCGAGGCGCCCGGATACAGCGCGCCGCCTTGCGGGTCACGGTTCAGGTCGATGACGTAGCGCGAGTGGGTGGCTGCCATCAGCGTCACGCCCAGGCCGCGGGCGAAGTCATAGAGGCGATCGACGTGCCAGTCCGTGTCGGGTACGCACTGGGCCTCGGGCAGCAGGTGGGCGCGCAGTTCGGGCGGCACCCAGGTGCCCACGTGAGGCAGGTTGATCAGGAGCGGCGCGTCGCCGCGGGAAAGCGCATACAGGGCAGTCATTGGGGGATCCTGGATCAGACGGAGCGGGTGATGCCGCCGTCGATGCGGATGTTCTGTCCGGTGATGTAGCGGGAGCTGTCGCCGACCAGGTAGGCGATCAGGTCGGCCACCTCGCTGGCCTTGCCATAGCGTCCCAAGGGGATGCGCGCGCGGCGGGCTTCTTTTTCGGGCAGGCTGTCGATGAAGCCCGGCAAGACATTGTTCATGCGGATGTTATGCGGGCCGTATTCGTCGGCGAAGAGCTTGGTGAAGGCTGCCAGCCCGGCACGAAACACGCCCGAGGTCGGGAAATCGGCTTCTGGCTCGAACGTGGCATAGGTCGAGATATTGACGATGGCGCCGCTGCCGGCGGCCTGCATGATAGGCGTGACCAGGCGCGTGATGCGGACCACGTTGAGCAGGTAGAACTCCATGCCGCGGGTCCAGTCGGCATCGCTCAGGGCCAGCAGGCCGCCCTTGGGACCGTGCCCGGCGCTGTTGACCACGGCATCGATGCGGCCCCAGCGTGCCATGGTTTCGTCGACCAGGCGCGCCAGGTCGTCGGTGTGCAGGTTGGACCCGGTCACGCCCAGGCCGCCCAACTCCTGGGCCAGCGCAGCCCCCTTGCCCGAGGACGAGAGAATGGCGACGTGATAGCCGTCGGCGGCGAGGCGCCTTGCGGCGGCCGCTCCCATGCCGCTGCCGGCAGCGGTAAGAAGCGCGACTTTCTGGTTTTGCATGGCGACTCCGTGTGCGGGGGAATAGGGGGATTTGAACAGCGCCCGGACAGATCGGCAATGCCGCCTAGCGTTGCCGGGCGCTGGCCGTGATGCCGGCCGAGGCGGTCACGATGGCGGCCACGGCCAGCCATTGTTGCAGGGTGAGGGTTTCGCCCAGGAAAAGCAGGCCGGAAAACACGGCGAAAACGGGCTCCAGGCTCAGCAGGGTGCCGAAGGTGCGCGCCGGCAGATGACGCAGCACCACGATCTCCAGGGCATAGGGCAGGGCGCTGGAGAATACCGCCACCGCGATGGCCCAGGGCAGCAGGGACGGCGCGAACAGCGCCGCCGGCCCGGCATGGGCCAGCCCGAAAGGCAGCACGAACACGGTGGCGATGGCCGCCGCCAGCGCCAGCGGCCGCGCGCCATGACGCAGAGCCGCGCGTTGTCCGAAAAGGATGTAGAGCGCCCAGCAGACCCCGGCGCCTAAAGCGCAGAACGCGCCCAGCGGGTCCAGCGCGGCGGCGTTGCTGTCTTGCGGCAGCAGCGCCAGCAGCCCGGCGCCGGCCAGGGCGATCCAGGCGAAGTCGCGCAGTCGGCGCGAGGTCAGCACGGCCACGGCGAAGGGGCCGGTGAACTCCAGCGCCACCGCCAGGCCCAGCGGCACCGTGCGCAGCGCCAGATAAAACAGCAGGTTCATGCCGCCCAGCGTCAGGCCGTAGAGCGCGATGTCGCGCCAGCCGCGCGCGTCCAGGCGCAGCCGCCAGGGTTGCAGGATGGGCAGCAGGATCAGGGTCGAGAACAGCAGTCTCAGCGCGGCTGTGCCTTGTGCGCCGACGGCGGGGAAAAGGCTTTTGGCGAGCGCGGCGCCGGCCTGGATGGAGGCCATGGCGATCAGAAGCAGGAGAACGGGGTACAGCAGCGGACGGGACATGGAAGGCTGGCAGAAGGGCTGCCGCCGATTCTACGGCAAGTGTTTCGGGGCCAGGCCGGCCGGCGGTAGGGGCGGCCTGGCGGCAGTGGATCAGCCCTGGCGCGCGAGACGCCAGAGCGAGGTGATTTCGCGCGAGCGCGCGGCATGCAGGGGGTCCTGTTCGGCCTGCGCGCGTGGATGCTGCGGGCGGGCGGTATGGCGTTGCACCACGCGCAGCCCGGCCTGTTCGATCCAGTGGGTCAGGTCATCCGGGGCGCGCAGCCCGAGGTGTTCGGCCAAATCGGAAAGGATCAGCCAGCCCTCACCGCCGGGCAGCAGGTGCTGCGGCAAGCCCTGCAGGAAGGCGCGCAGCATGCGGCTGTCGGGGTCGTAGAGCGCATGTTCGATGGGCGCCCCCGGTTTGGCCGGCAACCACGGCGGATTGCACACGATCACGGCGGCCTGCCCTGGCGGGAACAGATCGGCGCGTTGCAGCGTGACGGCCTGCAGCAGGCCCAGGCGTTGCAGATTATCGTGGGCGCAGGCGAGCGCGCGGGCATCCAGGTCGGTGGCGATCACAGGGTGGGCGCCGCGCCGTGCCAGGATCGCCGCCAGCACGCCGGTGCCGGTGCCGATGTCGAAGGCCGGCCCGGGCGGCAGCGGCGCCTGGGCGACCAGATCGAGGTACTCGCCGCGTACCGGCGAGTACACGCCGTAGCGCGGGTGGATGTGCGCGCCCTGCAGCGCCCGGATGGCCACGCCCTTGCGCTGCCATTGCCCGGCCCCCAGCAGACCTTGCAGCTCACGCAGTGACAGCAGGCAGGGCGAGTCCGCAGGCAGGCCCGCGGCTGCGCAGGCCTCGGCCACCACCGGCGCGCGCCTGAGTTCGAGACGGTAGCCGGGTTGCAGTTCGATCAGCAGCCGTCCCAGCGTGCGGGCGCGTTGCGCCTGCCACATCCGGTGCTGGTGAAAGCGTTGTGGCAGCTCGTCGGGCAGGCGCGGCGGGCGTTTGTCCAGCCGGCGTGCCATGGCGCCCAGCAACTGACGTGCATTCTGGAAGTCGCCATGCCAGAGCAGCGAGGTGCCTTCGCAGGCCAGCCGATAGGCGGTGTCGGCCGGCGTGCGATCGTCGATGCAGACGATGCGCCGCGGTGGCGGCGCGCCGTTCTCGGATTGCCAGCGGGCCTGGCGGGCATGGCCGTCGTTATCGGTCCAGTGGACCAGGGTGGCGGCATCGGGAGCGGGGGCGGGAGCGGGAGCAGACATATGAGGCGGCACTGTAGCGGGTTTTGAAGCATCGCGAAGCCGCAGGGGCTGCGCAGACCCGGATCAGTTCAGCCGTTGCGGGTGGGTATAGAGGGTGGCGGCATCTTCGCGCACGAAACCAGCCAGGGTCAGGCCGGCCTGTTCGGCCAGGCGGCAGGCCAGCGCCGTGGGTGCCGATACGGCGGCCAGCACGGGAATGCCGGCGCTGACGGTTTTCTGCACCATTTCGAAACTGGCCCGGCTGGAGACCAGGGCCATGCCCTGGCCGGCGGGCAGGCCGGCGCGCGCCAGTGCGCCTACCAGTTTGTCCAGCGCATTGTGACGGCCGACATCCTCGCGCAGCAGGATCAGCTGGCCATCGGGACCGGCCCAGGCGGCTGCATGGGTGGCGCCGCTGCTGGCATGCAGCGGCTGGCTGGCGCGCAGCGCCTTCATCGCAGCCAGCATGGCCGCCAGCGGCAGCGGTGCGCCGGTCGGCAGGGGGGCGACCGGGCGCAGCACTTCGGGCAGCGTCTCGACGCCGCACAGGCCGCAGCCGGTGCGTCCGGCCAGGGCGCGGCGGCGCTCCTTCAGGCGGACCATGCAGGCCGTGGCAATTTCCAGCTGCACCACGATGCCGTCGCGCCGGGGCACGAGATCGATGCCGCGGATCTCGTGCGCGGCTTCGACGATCCCTTCGCTCAGGGAGAACCCGAGCGCGAAATCTTCCAGGTCGGTGGGCGTGGCCAGCATGGTGGCATGGCTGATGCCGTTGAATTCCAGGGCGATCGGCGTTTCTTCGGCCAGCCAGTCGTCCTGGGGAGCTTTGGCGCGCTGCCCGTCGCGCACGCGCAGCACCGCACAGGGCTGCAGAGCGGAGGGTGGGGCGGCGTCGCAGGCTGAGGTCATGGCGGAGTCAGAGGGGGATTGGGCCGGTTCCGGTCGGTGCGCCAGCGCCGCCGGGGAAACCTCTGTATACCATGCCGGGTCGGTCCGACCCGGGGATCGTGCCTGGGTTTTCCCCCGGAGTTTCCCCGGCCGCCCTTCCTGCGACTATCATCCTGTCATGTCGTCCGTGATCTACCTGACCGATGAGCGGGTCGTCACTCCCGCCGCTCTTGCGCTGCCGCCGCCGGGCGAGCCGGCGCGCGACCGGCGCGCCCGGCCCCTGCGCGATCTGCGCATCTCCGTGACCGATCGCTGCAACTTCCGTTGCAGCTATTGCATGCCACGCGAGGTGTTCGACGCCAACTATCGCTTCATGCCGCATTCGGCGCTGCTGTCCTTTGAAGAGATCACGCGGCTGGCACGCCAGTTCGTCGGGCTGGGCGTGGAAAAAATACGCCTGACCGGCGGCGAGCCCCTGCTGCGCAAGGACGTCGACCGCCTGGTCGCCATGCTGGCCGAATTGCGCACCCCCGCGGGCCAGCCGCTGGACCTCACCCTGACCACCAATGCCAGCCTGCTGGCGCGCAAGGCGCAGGCGCTCAAGGCCGCCGGCCTGGGCCGCGTGACCGTCAGTCTCGACGCCCTGGATCCGGCGCGCTTCGCGCGCCTGAGCGATGCCGATTACACCCCCGACGACGTGTTGCACGGCATCGAGGCGGCCGCCCGTGCCGGGCTGGCGGTCAAGGTGAACATGGTGGTGCGCCGGGGCGTGAACGACGACGAAATCCTCGCCATGGCGCGGCACTTCCGTGGCACGGGCCAGCAATTGCGCTTCATCGAGTACATGGACGTCGGCAACAGCAACGGCTGGAACCTCGACGATGTGGTTCCGGCCGACGAGATCATCGCCCGCATCCATGCCGAGTTCCCGCTGCAGGCCGTGCCCGAGGCGGCCATGGGGCGGGTGGCCGAGCGCTGGCGTTACCTCGACGGGGCTGGCGAGATCGGCGTGATCGCCAGCGTCACCCATGCCTTCTGTGCGGGCTGTACGCGGGCCCGTCTGTCGCCCGAGGGGCAGCTTTTCCTGTGCCTGTTCGCCTCGCGCGGCTATGACCTGCGCGCCCTGTTGCGCGGTGCGGCCGACGACGCCGCCATTGCCGGGGTGCTCAATGGTATCTGGGCGCAGCGCCACGACAACTACTCCGAGCGGCGCGGCCAGGCCGGCGCTGCCGACGAGAAAATCGAAATGAGCTACATCGGTGGCTGAGGCCTTGCCGGCGGCCGATGGCCTGATCCTGGCGGGCGGGCAGGGCAGGCGGGTCAACGAAGCCGACAAAGGCCTGTTGCCCTGGCGCGGGCGTGTCCTGGTGGAGCAGGTGGCGGCCCGCCTCGCGCCGCAGGTGCATCGGCTCATCATCAGCGCCAATCGCAATGCGGCGCGTTACGCGGCCTATGGCGAGGTGGTGGGAGACGCCACCGACTGGGGCGATTGGCCAGGCCCGCTGGGCGGGCTGGCCGCCGGGCTGGCGGCCTGCCGTCAGCCCTGGCTGGTCTGCGTGCCTTGCGACACGCCGCTGATTCCGCAGGACCTGGCCGTGCGGCTGATCGGCAGCGCCAGCGCGGCAGGCGCTGCGCTGGCGGTGGCCGCCAGCCAGGGGCGGCGTCATGCCGTCTGCATGGCCTTGCGCGTGACCCTGCTCGACAACCTGAGAGCCTGCCTGGATGCGGGTGAGCGCAAGGTGGGCCGCTGGCAGGATCAGGCCGGGGCGGTGGAGGTCGCCTTCGACGACATGCCGGCGGCGTTCCTCAATCTCAATACCCTCGCCGATTTCAGCTAGCGGCGCGCTTCAGCGCTGCCACAGGCGATAGTCGTAGTAGCGCACCGGCGTGCCATCCGGAATGTCGGTGTCGTAGGGCAGGCGCGCCAGGCCGTCGGCCCAGGGCAGCGAGCTCATCACCCCGGAACTCTGGTTGCGGTAGGGATGCAGTTCGGGGAAGTCGCCTGCCCGATACTGGACCCTCAGGAACTCCTCGCGCCCGTCGCGGCGTGTGCGCTCGGTGCGCAGGGCCACCAGGGGCGTGGCGGGGAAGATGTCGCGGCGGCCCTGCATGCGGCGCACCAGCGGCGAGACCAGCACCGTAAAGACCGAAAAGGCCGAGACCGGGTTGCCGGGCAGGCAGACCAGGGGTTTGCCGCAAGCCTGCGCCAGCGCCACGGGTTTGCCCGGCTTCATGCGGACCTTCCACAGAACCAGCGAGGCCCCCATGCTTTCGAGCACCGGCTTGACCAGATCGCGTTCGCCGACCGATACCCCGCCCACGCTGAGCACGAGATCGCACGCTTGCAGCAGCTGCTCGAAGGCTTGCTTGAGGCTGGCCTCATCGTCGAGGGCATGCAGCACCAGCGGGACCTCGGCGCCCATGCCGGTAGCCATGGCGGCCAGCATGGCACCGTTGGAGTTGTAGATCTGCTGCAGGGCGCGCGGCTGGCCCGGCGCGACCAGTTCGTCGCCGGTGGTCAGGATGCCGACGCGCAGCCGCGCGTAGACCTGCGCCTGGGCGATGCCCTGCGAGGCCAGCAGGGCGATGTGGGCCGCCTGCAGCACCGTGCCGGCGGCGATCAGGGGTTCGCCGGCGCGGGTGTCCTCGCCCCGGCGGCGGATATGCTGGCCGGGCGTGGGGGCTTGCAGGAAGGTCACGCTGCCATCGGCTTCGTGCGCGTCTTCCTGCATGATCACGGTGTCGGCGCCTTCGGGCATGAGGCTGCCGGTGAACAGGCGCGCAGCATGCCCCGGGGACAGCGGCTGCGGCGCCAGGCCGGCGTAGATGCGTTCGGCCATCAGCGGCAGCTTGCGCCCGGCAGCGTAGTCGGCTGCGCGCAAGGCGTAGCCGTCCATGGCGCTGTTGTCGGCCGGCGGCAGATCGAGCGCGGCCTGCAGGTCCTGGGCCAGGACGCGGCCGGCCAGCTGCGCGAGCGGCAGGGTTTCGCGTCGGGTCAGCGCGCCGGCGGCCTCAGCCAGTTGGGCCTGGGCCTGGTCGAATTCCATCATGCGGGGCTCCGCGGCGAGAGGTGGGTGGCGAAATTGCAGGGCTTCTGGGCGCTGTCGAGCTGCGGGGCGATCAGGCGTGTCCAGGCGGTGCGGCAGGCATTGTTGGAGCCGGGCACGCAGAAGATCACGGTCTGGTTGGCGTAGCCGGCCAGCGCCCGCGATTGCAGCGAGGAACTGCCGATCTCCTCGAAGGAAATCTGGCGAAAGAGCTCGCCGAATCCGTCGATCTCTTTGTCGAACAGGGGGCGCACGGCCTCCGGCACGTGATCGCGATGGGAGAAGCCGGTGCCGCCGTTGGTCAGGATTACCTGCACCTGCGGATCGGCGATCCAGTCGCTGATGACGCGGCGGATCTGATAAATGTCGTCAGGCACCAGGTTGCGGCGCACGCAGATGTGGCCGGCCTGGGCCAGGCTGTGCGTGAGCAGGTCTCCCGAGGTGTCCTCGGCGGCGCTGCGGGTGTCGCTGATGGTCAGGACGGCGCAATTGAGCGCCACCGGGGTGGGGTCGGTCGTCATGGTGTCTCCTTGGCGCCATCCCAGGCGCGGGTGCGCGCCGCGTCGCTGGCGCGTTGTTCTACCCAGAAGCGGCTGCCGTCGGCGAGGGTTTCCCGCTTCCAGAATGGCGCGCGTGTCTTGAGGGCATCGATCATGTACTCGCAGGCCCGGAAGGCGTCGCCCCGGTGTGCGCTGGCGGCGGCCACGAAAACGATCTGGCTTTCGCGCGAGAGCGCGCCCACGCGGTGGGCGATCAGCGTGCCGGCCAGCGGCCAGCGCGCCCGGGCGCTGGCCGCGATCCCGGCCAGCTCGCGCTCGCACATGCCGGGGTAGTGTTCCAGGTAGAGCGTATCGGTGGCCTGGCCGGGTGCGTAGTCGCGCACGTAACCGGTGAAGGTGACGATGGCGCCGGCCGCCGCTCCTGCCTCGGCGCGCAGCCCGGCAAGCAAGGCGGCGGTGTCGAAATCAGCCTCCTGCACGAAAATCATGGCCTCATCCTCCGGTGACCGGCTCGAAGACGGCCACTTCGTCGCCGGCGGCCAGCGGGGCATCGCCCTTCACGTGGGTCTGGTTGATGGCGATGCGCAGCCGCGCCACGCCTTGCAGCTGCGGGTAGCGTGCCGTCAGTGCCGCACGCAGCCCGGCCGTATCGGCCGGCTCGGGCAGTGGCAGGGTTTCGCCCCGCCGGCCCAGCATTTCGGCCACGCGGGCGAAATACAAGAGTTCAATCGTTGCGCCATTCACCGCTTTTACCTCCTGCCTTGTAGACCAGCCGCTGTTCCTCGATGACGATGCCCTTGTCGGCCGCCTTGCACATGTCGTAGATGGTCAGCGCCGCCACGCTGCAGGCGGTCATGGCTTCCATTTCGACGCCGGTCTTGTAGCGCGTGCGACAGGTGGCGCGGATCTGCACCCGGTGGGCCTGATCATCGAGGGAGAACTCGATGCCCACGAAAGCCAGCGGCAGGCTGTGGCACAGGGGGATAAGTTCGGCGCAGCGCTTGGCGGCCAGCACGCCGGCCACGCGGGCAGTGTTGAGCACCTCGCCCTTGCCCTGGCCGGGCTGGGTCAGCAGGGCATAGGCGTGCGGGCTCAGGCGTACCGTGGCCTGCGCGATGGCGAGACGGTCGGAATCGGTTTTCTCACCGACGTCGACCATGCGGACCTGGCCGCTTTCGTCCAGGTGGCTCAGGGAGGAAGGGGCGTGGGTCATCTCGAAGCGCAAACCTTGATCTTTGGGGGCGATAGGGCTGCACGCCGGCTGGCGCGCAACCCTATGATAGACGAGGCTTGCGTCGCAGGGGCAGCGCCTTAACGCCCCTTTTCCGGCAGGCCGTCCGTGACCTCGGCGATGGCCTGTTTCATTTCGCTGTAGCCGATGGCGCGCTCGCGCTGGAAGCTGCCCATCACGCCGGCGCAGCCGTCTTCGCCGCTGCCACGCATCTGTTCCATCATGGCGCGGCCCTGCGCTTCCCCTTCGGCGAAGCGTTCGGGCAGCACGCTGGCGTCGAAGCCGTACTCCTGGGCGTAGCGCTTGAGGTGCACATGCCAGTTGGCGGCATGCTCGCGCAGATCGGGTTCCGCGGCGCCGCAGCTGCGGGCCGCGCCCTGGGTGGCGCCGGCCGAAGTCACGATCTGCTCGAATATGGTCTGGTCTTCGCCGGCGTGGGCCGTGTGCGTCAGCACGACGGCGGCGGCGATCAAAAATGCTCGCATAGCCAATCTCCTGCGTCGCGGGTTGCCAACGTTTCATTATGGCCGCTCGAGCGCCGCACAAGCCTTTTGCGCAAGTATGCGTTCGTATCCGTCTGTGCGCGGGCTTTTCCTCTGTGTCCGGCATCGCAGCGCCCGCCTGCAGGCACTATGATGGAGGGCGCAGGGCCTGCGTAGCCTTGTCCATTCCATTGATAACTTTGTTCCTGTTGGAGAATTTCATGACCATTTCCGTTGGCGAACGCCTGCCGGACGGCACCCTCACCGAGTTCATCGACACCGAAACCGCGGGTTGCCAGCTCGGCCCCAACGCGTTTCAGGTGGCGGATCTGGTCAAGGGTAAGAAGATCGCGCTGTTTGCGGTGCCGGGTGCTTTCACCCCGACCTGCTCGAATAACCACCTGCCGGGCTACATCGCCGCGGCCGCCGATCTGGCTGCCAAGGGCGTCGACGAGATCTGGTGCGTGGCGGTCAACGATGCCTTCGTGATGGGGGCCTGGGGCCGCGAACATCAGGCCGCCGGCAAGGTGCGCATGATGGCCGACGGCTCGGCTCTCTGGACCCGCGCGCTGGGTCTGGAGCTGGATCTGGTCGCCCGCGGCATGGGCGTGCGCTCGCAACGCTATTCGGCCCTGATCGAAGACGGCGTGGTCAAGCAGCTGAACATCGAGGCCCCCGGCAAGTTCGAAGTCAGCGACGCGGCCACCATGCTGTCGCAGGCCTGAGCTATTTCCGCAGGCTGACCCTGCTTGGCTGTCCCGGCCTTGTGCCGGGCTAATCTTTGCAGCCCGAGGTTCCATGGTTTCGACGCTGTTTTCGTTTTCCTCCCTGTATTTCGCGACCCTGCTGATGCTCGTCGGCACTGGTCTGTTCAACACCTACATGGGGTTGAAACTGACGTCGCAGTCCGTCAACGAGATCTGGGTTGGGGCAATGATTGCGGGGTATTACCTCGGGCTGGTTTGTGGTGCGCGACTGGGCCACAAATTGATCGTGCGGGTCGGACACATTCGGGCCTTTGGGGCCTGTGCCGCAGTGGCCACCAGCACCATCCTGTTGCAGGCCCAGACCGACTCGTTGCCGTTCTGGCTGCTGCTGCGCGTGATCTCCGGCTTGATGATGGTGACCGAATTCATGGTCATCGAAAGCTGGCTCAATGAGCAGACCGAGAATCATCAGCGCGGACGCGTGTTTTCCGTCTACATGGTGGTGTCGGGGCTCGGCACGGTGCTGGGCCAACTGGCGCTGACGCTCTACGGCACCCTGGACAACGGTCCGCTCATCCTGGTGGCCATGTGCCTGGTGCTCTGTCTGGTGCCGATCGCCGTCACGGCGCGTTCGCACCCGCCCACGCCCAAGCCCGCACCCCTGGATTTTTTCTTTTTCGTCAAGCGGGTGCCGCTGGCCATGACGGTGCTGTTCATCGCCGGCAATCTGGGCGGCGCCTTCTACGGGCTGGCGCCCGTCTATGCGTCCAAGTATGGGCTGGACACACCGCAGGTGGCCTTGTTCGTGGCGGTCGGCGTGACCGCCGGTCTGCTGTCGCAGTGGCCGATAGGCTGGTTGTCGGATCGCATCAACCGGGCTGGCCTGATCCGTTTCAATGCTGCGGTGCTCGTGTTGCTGCCCGTACTCATGTGGGGCTGGCTGGAGCTGCCTTTCTGGCTGTTGCTGGTGCTGTCGGGCATTTTCGGGGTGCTGCAACTGACGCTGTACCCGCTGGGCGCGGCGCTGGCCAATGACCACGTCGAGGCCGATCGCCGTGTGAGCCTGAGTGCCGTGCTGCTCATGGTCTATGGCGTAGGCGCCTGCCTGGGGCCGCTGGTGGCCGGCATGCTGATGTCGGTGGCGGGTCCGGCGATGTATTACGTATTCGTGCCTGTCTGTGCGCTGGTTCTGGTCTGGCGGGTGCGCCCCGGTGCGGTCACGGGTGTGCACCAGGTGGAAGAAGCGCCGGTGCAGTTCGTGCCCATGCCGGACACCCTGCAGTCTTCCCCGGCGGTGGTGGCGCTGGATCCGCGGGTGGATCCCGACGCCGACCCCGACATGGAAATGGTCGCCCCTGAGGCGGACGTGATGCAGCCGCCGGCGCCGCCGGCCGAACCGCCGGCCGGGGCCGCCGCGTTCGACAATGTGGTGGCTGAGCCGGGCGAGCACGCCACCGTGGTGGACGTCGAAGATGCGCCCGGGGAGGACTCGCCCCGGAGCGCTGCGGCCGGCTAGGGCCTCAGGGCAGCATCACCGCGATGGCGCCGAGCGCCATCGCCACGCCTGCCACATTCAGGGCCGACAGCCTTTCGCCAAAGCCCAGCGCCCCGACTGCGGTGCCCAGCACGATCACGCCCATGTTCATCGAGGCGAACACCAGCGCCGGCTGTTCCGGCAGGCTCTGGTGGGCGCGGATGTAGCTGTAGATGTTGCCGAAATTGATGGCCCCGAGCAGCAGCCCGGCGGCCAGGTCGCGCATGCGCCAGGCCGTGCCGCGCCACAGCAGCCAGGCCAGCATGAGCAGCCCGGCCAGCAGGAATACGCCCAGCAGCGCCGGAGCGAAGGCCGCGCCGGCACGCGCCATCACCTTGAACAGGATGTCGATGACGCCGTAGACGCCCCAGACGGCCAGCGGCCAGAGCCAGCGCGCGTGTTCGCCATCGGGCAGATCGTCGGCGGGTTTGCGCAGCAGGCAGTACAGCGCGCCGCCAGCCAGCGCGGTGCCTGCCAGCTTGTGCAGGTTCCAGGTCTCGCCGAAGAACAGAAAGGCGGCCGCCAGGGCCACGAAAAGCGACAGCCGCTGGGCGGCGTCGGTGCGCACGATGCCGGCGTGGCGGACCGATTGCGCCAGGGCCATGAAGCCGCCGGGCAGCAGCACGCCCAGCGCCAGCAGCACCAGCCACAGGGCCGGGGTGGCCGGCAGGGCGGGGCGTGCGCCCAGCAGCAGCAGGCACAGCGTGCTGGCCACCGCGTAGTTCACCAGGATGGCCTGGCGCACGTCCAGGCCATGGCGGCGCGCCAGCTTCAGCACCACCACCATGGCCACGCTACAGGCCACGCTCAGCGGCAGATACAGCAAGCCGGGATTCATGCGGGGTCCGCGTGCAGCCCGAGCTTGTGCATCAAGGCCTGGTCGGCCTGGGTTTGCGGGTTGGGGGTGGTCAGCAGGGCCTCGCCGTAGAAGATGGAGTTGGCGCCGGCCAGAAAGCACATGGCCTGCTCGGCTTCGCTGAGATCCTGGCGCCCGGCCGACAGCCGCACCTTGGCGCGCGGCATGGTGATGCGCGCCACGGCAATGCTGCGGATGAATTCGAACACGTCCAGGGGCTCGACATCGGCCAGCGGCGTGCCCGGCACTGCCACCAGGTGGTTGATGGGCACGGACTCGGGGTAGGGCTCCAGATTGGCCAGTTGCGCGATCAGGCCGGCGCGTTCGCGGCGTGACTCGCCCATGCCGATGATGCCGCCGCAACACACGTTCAGGCCGGCATCGCGTACGCGCTCCAGCGTATCCAGACGATCCTGGTAGCAGCGGGTGGTGACCACGTTGCTGTAGAACTCGGGCGAGGTGTCCAGGTTGTGGTTGTAATAGTCCAGCCCGGCGTCCTTGAGCTGTTCTGCCTGGCCGGGTTGCAGCATGCCCAGCGTGACGCAGGTTTCGAGGCCCAGCGCCTTGACCTCGCGCACCATTTCCGCGACGGCTTCCAGGTGATGCGGTTTGGGGCTGCGCCAGGCTGCACCCATGCAGAAGCGGTGTGCGCCGCTTTCCTTGGCGGCGCGGGCGGCGGCCAGCACTTCATCCAGCGGCATGAGCTTGTCTGCCGCCAGACCGGTGTCGTGGCGTGCCGACTGCGAGCAATAGCCACAGTCTTCCGGGCACCCGCCGGTCTTGATCGACAACAGGCTGGAGATCTGGATGGCGGTGGGGTCGAAGTGTTCGCGATGCACGCTCTGGGCGCGGAACAGCAGCTCAGGCAAGGGCAACTCGTAGAGGGCCAGGACATCGGCGACACGCCAGCGTCCGGTGGCCGGGCGGATGGGCAGGGGGATGACTTGCATGCAGTTCTCCAGAAACGAAACGTGCTTCGGCGGATCGTAGAAAGGCGGCTGCAGGAAAGCAATGCATGTCAAATTGGGGTATTTATTGTCTTTTAAGTGGTAGTTGCATGAAAATGACCCAAACATGCGGTGCGGGGTCAATTAAGATGACGTCATCTTCCAGGCTCTGGAAGGCCCGGGAAAATTGTTTCTCTATGTAAATATCCGCATTGCTGTCGGCCCCGGGACGCAAGGGCTGCAGGAAATGATGAAAAACGAAAGCGCGCGCGGCGGTGCGGCAAAGAAAAAGCCCTGCAGGCGCTTGCCTGCAGGGCTTTGAATTTTGGCGGAGCGGACGGGGCTCGAACCCGCGACCCCCGGCG
>NZ_FKBR01000047.1:5489-40997 GCF_900078335.1 Bordetella trematum | reverse complement strand
CCCCGTGGTACTCGGTTCCATACACTTGCTCCTTTGATGGGTTTGCATTGCTGCCCTCCCGATAGACGAAAAAAAGCCCGCCGGAGCGGGGTCGTCAGTTACTAATCAACGCATCTGTGCAGATAATTAAGGTCGCTGCAATACAATCAATCCTCCTTCACTCCAAAAATTCTGGATCAAGATGGACGCCACTTCCCAAGAAAACGCACGCAAAGCAAGGACGCAGCACTGGAGTGCATATCCCGTCGCTAAGGCTCGCCGAATAGACAACATCTACAAGACGATGCCAACAGGCGCGCATGTTCGCGATGTCATGATCGATGCGCTTCGGCCCCTGCTACCTTCGGGCCGCGTTTTAGATGTAGGCTGTGGAACTGGCTATCTGACGATATCTCTGCACGACGCGGGCTACCAAACGACTGGTCTAGACGTCTCCAATGGGATGCTTGAGGTCTTTAAGGAGAATGCTGCCGGCAGGGATATCAGACTGATATTTGGCGACATCTTTGAGATGCGGCCCCCGGACGAAAAATTCGACGCGGTTACCTGCCGGAACGTGTTTTCCCACTACCCTGACTTCGGCGCCTTCTTGAAGCGCATCTCTGACTACGTCGCCGATGGCGGCCACATCATTTTCGATTCATTCAGCAGCGAAGCCATCGATACCGCGGCTGCCCTCCTGAGCCTGCCTGCTGACGAGGTTAGGGCCAAGGTCTTTGGGACTTTGGCACACTTCTCTAGGATCGAGCTAGAGGAGTTCTGCGCGAAGAACGGGATGCAAGTCATTGACCGCTACGCTTCTGCTTTTTTTCATCGCAATCCCCTTTTTGCCACCTTTATTGAGCCGATTGCCGAGTACGACGCCCAGCTCGTAGAGAACATCAACAATCCAGACGTCAAAAAATTCATGTCGTGGTTTCAGGCGTCTATTGCGGCAAAACTCCCCTCCACTCTGAGTGGGTCGGTTATCAACATCATTCGGAAATCTCCGACGTAAGACTCTCCACCTCCGCTCGAAGGCTTGCCGCTTTGGCATTCAATTCAGCAAGTAGGGAGCGGTCTTCTTGCTGTGCCGCTCCGGCCACTATTGCGCGAAGCGGGCGGACGCTCAACTGATCAATTTCGGTCAGTCTCATCTCAATAGCTGCGATAAGTGCGGCATTCGTATCCCCTAGGCGTTTGGCGGGCATGTTCCCCAGGCCCGCCCACGCAAGAAACTCCGCGTAATCTCCATTGAGTGGGTCGGCGGGGATAACCGCGTTGTCACTGAGCCGGCAGACTGCACCTGTGCTTAGAGTCATGTACATTTCAAAGCCTCGCTGTTGCTAGGGCATGCGCCCGACAGATTGCGCCGCTGGTCACAGCAGCATTGTTGATGATCGTTGCGCCACTTTGGCCGACAGCATCAGCAATCGCAGGCACGTCACCGCCACCCGTCACATTGCGCAGATTCCCACTGGCACCCGTGGTAGAAAAAACCGTCACAGTCGGAGTAGCCCGCATGGGAATGGGGAATCTCCAGACCATGTTCACCGCTGCCGAACTTTCAGCGCCACGAGACCGCTCCTGCAGGGCTCCAGCGTCTGTGACAGCGCCCGGTATGTCGGCGGGCCCATAGGTCTTATTGCAGTGCCTAGCGCACAAAATAGAATCCTCGGCAATCGAACGCGGCAGGGGCTGACTATCCACTTGCCCCAGAACACCATAGAAGCCCTCTATATCGACCCAGTGGTCTGCGCCGGCAACAGCAGCCCCACCAGTCATCAGAACCGAGAACCGAACCTGCTTAGCGTCCAGCGGTATGTCGTATCGGAATACCGCGTGGCGAGTGAAGGGGTCAACTGGAACAGCCAGGTCCGACGCCGTAACGTTGCCAACGGTGAAAGTTCCATTAAGTGCTGTTACGGCCTGCTCACTGGAGCTGGTTGAGTAGCTGAACCTCAAGAAAATATGGGAGTCCATGTTGGGGCTTCGGCGGATATCAAAGCCAACGGTAATCGCCTTGCCCGCGATCTCAGATGTCTCGCCCAACTCGAAGGTGTAGCCGAAGTTCACGGCGCCGGCGGAGTTCGTATCTCCTGCGATACGTTGCAGTCGGGTTGCGAACTGGCGTTTAACGCCATCCACCCTGGATATAGATGCTCCCGTCGAAGGGGAGCTCGTGCGACCAAGGCTCCAGCGCTCCGGGCCAAATACGCGACCAGCCGCAGATTCTCGGGTCGTTCCTTCGTTCCAAATCTGGAAGTCTCCGTTTACGAAGATGTTTCGCTTCGGGATCAGCCGGACAACTTCCTTTGCGTCGGCAGTCACAGTGGGGCTGTTCGAGATCAGAACCATCTGAAGGCTGTCCTGGTCCGCGCCCGCCTGGCCCGTTTCACCAGTCTGAAATAGACCGAACCAACGGCCGCGCTCATCGCGATGCATGAACAGCGGTCCAGTGGGCCAGTACGTCATAGCCCCAAGGTCCCGCCAGGGCGTGTTCCAGATTCCCACGGGATCCTCAAACGCCGCGCGCGCGTTGACCTTCATGTAGAGCAGTTGGCTCCCGCGGTCCATCAAAATCTCGCGCGCCTGGCGTGATGGGGCAAAGAGATAAAACGACCCGCGGTCGTAGATCAACGCCGGCGGGTTGCGGCCCGCTGCACTTGCACTCGCTACCCATGGCTCCCAATCGACCATATTGGTCGACTTGCTAACAAGGTACGCTGGCGCAGTCGCCACACGATTGTCGCGTATCACCATCAGCCATTTGTTCTCGGCGCCCACACGGCAGACGGAGGTTTCCGTCAAGCGCTCCGGCCCCATGTGGCTGAATATTGCCCCGAAAGTCCACGTGAGACCATTGTCCAACGTGACGAAGTACCCGGTAGCTGTGTTGTTTCCCGTCTGACCATAGACATAGGTGATCCATCCATCCGTGTCGTGCCCGCCCACAGAAGCGGGGTAGCGATGAATGACGCCGCCGTCAGCCGACGGCGAACATGGCGAGCCCCCTAGCGCTCCGCTAGGAAGGGTCAGAACAACCGAGCTCCAGTTGGCCCCGAAGTCATCCGAATATAGAAACACGGGCGCGTATTGGGAAGTCGGTGCACTAGCGCTGTACCGCCCCGCAAATACACCGATGCGCGTTCCACCCATAAAGGCGAAGTTCATGTTCCGCGCATCCAGTCCTGCTGCATCTTTAAAGATCACCTTTTCGTCGAAAAGAGTGGACCCGGCATCGTAAGTGCGGGCCATCTTGATAGATGAAGTCGTTTCAAACGTGTGATATCTTCCTTCACGCCAAATCAGCAGGGCTTGGCTCCGGTATGCAATGGGCGCAGTTGACGGTAAGGGCAGGAAGGCCGCGTTCAAGCCACGAACTGCGTCATAGCCGGCACTGATCGCTTTGAAGTGCGGTGCAGGATTAGCCCAGGGGTGAGCTTGGGGAAGATTGTGTTGGGGCATGTATTGGCCGGCAACGACAAAGGCACCATTGAAATAGTCGTTGCCGTTAGGCAGCGCTGACACCGCAAACGTCCGCCCGAGGAGATTGATGGGCTGACCGCTGGTACCCGCTTCCAGCGCAGCGAAAAACACTGTGTCATCAGAAACTCCGTCACCGGCAGCTCCAATGTCGTCTGCGCTTGTGGGAACTTCGAACAGCTTCTCTTCAACCGTCCGCGGTACGGCTCCTGCTACGTCACTTTCAAATGCGACGATGGCAGCTCCAGCCACTCCTGGACCTGCCGTGCCCAATTCCTGGCGCAAAGCTGCGTCCCCAATTGAGACGAAGTCGGAACTTTCATCAGCCCAATCTCCCGTAGTGGTATATGGCAAGCCCAATCTGGCGCCAGCGCGGTACAGCTCGCCATCTTTCCAGAAAATCTGGTTCCGCTCTGTGATCTTCAGGCCAGGCCGGTAGTCGCCGAGGTCCTGATAACCAGAGCTGATCAGAAATTGCTCAAATCGACTGGCGGCATTGGTCATGAACTGCTGAAAGCGCGCTACAGATTGAGCTATGAACAACGAGAACATTCGGCCGTACCCGCTCAGGGTGACCCGAGTTTTCCCGAAACGATCAAGCCACGTGTCTTTGCCCAGATCATTGACCGCGTCGTCCAGGTTCTGGGCGTTGTCCGAAAGATCCTTCGGGGACTTGCTCCCCATGGGATTCCCAGTGTTGTATTTGGCCATTCTGTCGCCCATAAAAAAACGCCCCTCGAAAGGGGCTGTGTTGAATCGTGAAAGGGTCAGCCTGAGGGCTGCTCGTCGTCTGAGGCGTAGACGCGGGGGTCGTAGTTTTCCGCTTCGACCTGGGCCGACTCCATGCCGCTAGGACGTATCCCGGTTATCAGGGCTGGGAAACACCAGCGCTCAACTGTGCCGAAATAGACATGCGGGGGATCTTGCTTGAGCGTCACCGCCGGCCAGGGCTGGGGAATATCGGCGAGGATGACGTACTCGTCATCGCCTGGCCGCGCCGAGAACGGGCCGGCGAGCGTTCCGTCTGGGCGTCGGTATGCCACCACATACTGAGCGTCTGGCTCCCAGTTGACCGGCTCGCTCACGTGAAGCAGCGCCGAGCCCCCAGCCGGCTCGATATGCTTGAGAATCGCTGACGCCCCGTAGCCAGGATCATCCCCGATCAATGGCACATAGCTGAGATACCGGCTGTTGAGCGCATCCATCTCTGTGGGGAACGAATAGTCCCAGCGCCTGTATCGCAGCTCGCGCCGACGTCGCATTCCGACGCGCCAGGCCCTGGTGCGGTCTGTCACGCCACGCAGCTGGATCTTGTCCAGCTTGAAGCCCTGATCCCCAGGCAGCAGGCACTTGACCGTTTCCTGGGCCCATGTCTCGCCATCGGTGTACTCGACTTCAACCCCGTCGAAGTCGTCTACGCGAGGGGCCCTGAACGCCCGGACGAGTGGCCCCGTCATGTTGTGGGGCGAGTAGGATTGCTCGAATTGCGCCCGCAACCCATCCCGAACGGGCAAGATCAGGCCATCGTGCACGGTGAACTCGGACATGCCTGCGCCCAGTGTGAGGTTAAGCGCGTCCTTGACCGTCGTCGCGTCATAGACGTGATCGAATGCCTCGCCGCGCGCAGCCCAGACTGCATGCAGCCGCCGCAACTCGTCCATATCCAGATTTGCATCCGTGTAGCCGATGCTTGCTGCGATGTGGCGGACAAATGCGGATATGTCACGCGTTGGCTGCGGCGGCGACCAGGCGCCGTCAGACTGAAGCCGGGGGAGAACCCGGGTGGCCACCACGTTGACCTGATTCTCAGATTGAGCGCCGAGCCGGCCGCCGCTTCGAATTCGGACCGACATGGTTGTCCAATCCGGATACTCATCCCGGGTGCTCAGCCGGGTGCGCAGCCCATACCACTGGATCTTGTCATTGACCTGAGTAGACGTGTCCTGAGCCCCGCGCCGACGTACCCTGACCTCGGGGCGGATCATCCCGCCGAAGTCGATCCGCTCAGTGAAACCGATCTGATCAAGCGTTGCGTCACTATATATAAGCAGCTGGGACGAGAACGCGCCGCCAGCGCGAGCATCTCGGTACTGGATTTCTACCCGAACCGACCAGTCACGCAGCCTGCCATTGTCTGCAACGTAGCCAAGCCCGCCCGGAAAGAAGAAGTCTGCCTCCATTGCATCGGTGAGCTCCCCCGGCGGGCATGCCAGGAACGTCCCCGACCAGTCGCCATAGATGGTTGCGGAATCTACCGACACCGACACTCCACCCTGGTACGGAGCGAACCCGCGCCAGCCGACCACATCTATATCGCCCTCATTCGCTACGACCTCGACCTGATTTTCAGCAGGAAAGGCGATAGCCCGGTAGCGCCGATTGCGAATAAAGAAGCGCATAGAATGCGTCCCAGGTTCCAGGGCATTGAACGGAACCCCGTCATCGAGCACCAGCGTGACCCAGCCCACACCATCCTGGTCGACCGAATAATCACGAATCTTGGCCGTGATGATCTCGCCCCCATAGCCGACATCGACAGTCATGCCATATCCGGGAGAGAGTTCGCGGAAATTGCCAGTGAAACGGTTGATATAGGTGGTTTCTGGGAACGTGCTGAACACGTCCCGCGACACCTCATAGTTCATATAGACGGCGATTGCCATCATCGTGCCAGCGCCCCAACCAGCGGGAACGGTGGCGCCGTGCATCGTCAGGAGCGCTCCGTCAACGTCATAGCTGGTAGCGTCAGGGTTGACCTCCGAAGAGAATTCAGCGCTCAACTCCAGGCCCGCCGTGCCCGATGAGGTCCCGCCAACTTCATCAGCGGTATACCAGTGCTCATGGCCAGGGCGCCCCGCCACAAGCTCGCCAGGCTCCAATATCTCGTACTGCGCATCATCACCCAGCGCGGAGAACGACGTGTTCCCGATCTTCACGTCGGCAGGGTCGATCTGGTAGCGCCCTGGGCCGACGCAACAGAGAAACTCCAGCCATTGCTCGCGGCGTCCAACAAAGCGCCGCCGCGGCGGGGTCAGGTAGTCAGGGAATCTCCGGAAGCGGCCCGCTAACTCAGGCACGACCTCGCCCAGCTTTGCTGAGTTGGCCGTGGCTTGGCTGTTCTCCAGCCGGCTGCCTTGCTCTGGGGATCGGTGCGACTGGCTGCGGCTCTTGGGCATCAGCCACCCGAACGCCAGATTGAACACCTTGCCGATGATCGAGCCGAGCGCTTTGAAAACCCCGCCGTTGGGTATCAGGCGGATCTGCACGTCGTCAGCTTGACGAATAACCACAGAGCTCCAGTCCTCGGCCGCCAGCCGCTGCCCGTTCCGCCATACCTCCACGGGCTGGATCTCGTGCGCTAGATAGTCGATCCCTTTCGAGCTCAGCCACTCGCCCAGCGTCACTCCCTCGGCGGCATGCTCCTCAATCGGCAAGCCGGGAAGCAGGCTCGGGTAGACCTTGATCGTCATAGAACATCACCTTTGTATATCGCCGCTCAAAATCAGCCATTCGCGTCAGGCACGGGCCAGTCGGCTCATCCGTCTCAAGGATCCAAAGCCGCCCGTCTGCCTCGACCACAATCCCGACGTGCACGCAAAGCGATGCGCGCCAGGCGGTGGCAATAGCCCCCGGTGCCGGCGCGACTGGATGCATGCCCTCCAGGACTGCCACGTTTTCGACCGCGCGGGTGATCGCCCGGAGGTCCCCCGGCCTGGCCTCGGCGCACAGGGGCAGCAGCGGCTTCCCGTAAAGCTCCGTGCGCGCCAGCCGGACAAGGCCATAGCAATCCAACTCCAGCGGCCCGCGCCCTCCTTTCACGTAGTGTGTTTGCAGGTATCGGTTCATCGCATGTACTTGAGCCCTGGAGCGTTTTCGACCGTGTAGCGCTGCCGCGGCCAGGCCGCATTCAGCAGGTCGTAGTAGCCCGCCTCGAATTGCGCCTCGCCATTGGAGAACTGCCCGCCCGTCATGGTCATCACAAGCGGCCGGCGGGCGGGCGCCGACTTGTCGCTTGCAAGGTATTCCCGATAGATGAGCGCTACCCGTTCGCCAGCCTCGAGCGCCGCATCGGCGTAGCGCTGGGCCACGCCGTTCACATTGGCCACGCCGAACGTAAGAGTCTGCTGGCCCGTTGCGTTGCTCGCCGGCAGCGCCACTTGGAGTGAGCCAGCCTCGAAGAGGTGAAGCTGCCCATCGACCCCAAGTTCGAGATCCTCAAAGCCAGCGCAGATCCGAATGGGGGCCAGCCCTGGAACGGAAATCTCCAGGGACGGGATGATCACCTCGTCATCAGGCGCGCTGGCATAAACGACAGCAAGGATCGTCATTTCGCCTCCGGCCAATGGTGATTCATCGCGATGTCGAAGATGTCGGCTTGCGCCGCAAAGCCCGGCAGCAAGCCCCACTCATCAGGCAGCAACGGACGCTCCCAGGCCTCCATTTCCGCAGAGACAGCCCAGCGGTTGAGCCCATGCTCATCCGGCCCCTGGTACATGCCTGTGAAGCGGCAGACCAGGACAGATTGGCCCAAAGGGGTGCGGCGCGGCATGTTGAACCACGCCGCACCGTCCTGCAGTGCAACTTTGAACCAGACCTCAAACGCAGCGGCCTGCGCATCATCAAAGATGAAGCGATAGCTGCCGATGCTTGGGACGCTCGTGAAAACCCGCCGCTGCCTTGCACGCCCATCCGCCATGGTCGTGCGACGGAATGGCTGGACGTGCCGAGTGGTTTTCCCTTCTCGCAAGGGATGGGGCAGCCCCTCCGGGTAGTAGATATCCGTCTCGATCACATGCCCCTCCTGGTCAGACCATAAGTGCCCTCAATCGCTTGAGATGCCCGACCGCCTCCGCGGATGTCTGCAACGAACAGCGCAATGACCTCCTCACCATCCGCACCGCGATAGCTCTCTACCTGGCCGCCACGATCAGGATTCTCGAAAAGCTGGACGACAACGCCCCCGGCAGAAGCTGGCCCAGCCCGAGTTGCATCCTTGTTGCTCACAACCTCGCCACGGGTGTTGGGAAGCAAGTACTGCTTCCCACTGGCGGTATTGAGGATCTCGGGCTTGCCGGTTTCGTTGATGCGATACATCTTGCCGGCCCCGACTGGGCCGCCGTACTGACGGCCGCCGGCCAAAGTAGCGGAAGCGGCGGCAACGGCAGGAGCGCCCAAGGAAGCAGCTGCCGCGCCGGATGCGGCCGCAACGCTAGGTGCCATTGCCGGCCCAACGATCGGAATGGCGGCAGTCGAAGCGAAAGCCGCCTGCGCCGCCAGCGCCGTATTTGCTGCAACCTGCCCGCTGACTGATGCCACATATCCAGCTGCTGCGGATGCCTGAGCAGCCTTGCCCATCACCCAAGCCTTGACCTGAGCGATGCCTAGCTTCACGTAGGAGCTCACCACTTCGTTTAAGACTGCCTGTCCAAGCATCTGAGCAGCTTGCGCCCCCGAGGTCATCCCAACAGCCAGCCCGGATATGACTTGCGCACCTGCTGCCCCCATCGCATCAAGACTCGACATGAGCGAGTTGTTCCACGTCGACTGCGCGCGGAAATTCTCCTCTTGCAACGCGAACATTGCGTCCCCGTGTTTCCGCTCTGCCTGCGCCTTCAGGTCAAGATATCGTTGATCCTCGATTGCCTTGGCTTGGTTGAGCTTGCGCAACTGAGCCAACTCAGAGTCAAAACGGGCCTTCTCACCCGCAAAAGGGTCAACCTGCTTAAGGGCCTCAAGATTCGCTTTGGCCTCGGCAGCTTGGTGCATGGCCTTGGCCAGCCCCTCGACCGCCGCGATCTGCTCAGGCGTGGCGTACTGGTTTAGGCTACTTTTGGCTTGCGCGACGGCCAGAGCCTCACCCTCGAGGCCCGCGTACATCAGTGATTCAGCCAGCTTGTCAATCGCCTTGATGTTCTCTGCTGCGGCCGACTTCTGCTCGGATACGGCTTTGGAGGCAGCGGACACCCCGCCCTTGAGGCGCGCTTGCGCAGCCTGAGCAGCGTCCGTCGCCTGAGCTTGCGCCCGGATCTGAGAGATCATTTCGGGAGACGCAGTGGTAAGCGATTTGATGAACCGCTCAGCTTGTTTCACAGCGCTGTTGCCGTCCTCAATGGCAGCCTGCCGCTCCCTGAGTTTGTTCAGATAGGCTTGCGCGTCGGTGTTGTCGAAGGCGTCATTGAGCTCTCCCTGGGCTGCCGCTGCATTGCGCGATGCAGCGGCAAGCTCGTCGTGCGCCTGCCGCAACTTATCCGCTTTTGCTCGGGCCTCTTCTGTGCCACGAGCGGCCTGCGCTGTTGTGGCGATCATGCCCGTCATCTGGCTGACCCACTCTTCGGATCGTCCATTCGCCTGGGCGTAGGTGCGCACCATACCCAGCAGCGAGGCGTCGAGGTCTTTGTAAGAGATTTCCCCCCGTTTGGCTTGGCCGATCAATTCCTCGATGGCGTTCGAATTGGCCGCTCTCCATGCGGCTACTGCCCTGGTTCCATCGGCAAGCGATCCGCGCGCCAATTTATCAAATGCCTTGTCGAGCTTCTTCAACTCGTCGGCCAGGCTGGACTCAGCTTTATCCATCATGACTTGGCGCTGCGCTTCGCCAAGCTCCTTCATTTTTTCCTTGACAGAGCCCAGCGTGCCATCCATTCCTTCGAGGCTGGCTGTCGCTTGATCGGAGCTGTCGCTGAACAGGTACATGCCGGCAGCCACCGAGGCCACCATACCGATGATCCCTGCGGGCCCGCCCAAGACACTCAGCAAGCCTGCGCTGGCAGTAGCCGCCGCCCGCTGAGCCGTGGTCAATGCTGCGGTGGCGGCCGCATTCGCGGCCTGTGCTGCAGTGAGGTGGGTGTAGGAACCACCCAGGGCCGCATTTGCTTGCGCTTGGGCCAAGGCGGCCTGAGTGGCGCTGACGCGGGCCTGGGCCTCAACCAGAGCAGCAGAGGCGGCCTTCCTTGCCGCCGCACTGGCTGCAACGCTCGACAGCGCCGCCTGCCCAGCGCGGGCAATGTACAAAGCCAGTGCTCCAGCCCCTGCAGCCATCAGCCCCTTTGCGATCAGGTCTATGTTCTCCGCTACCCCTTCAATCGCAGAGGAAAGAATGCCTGTGGCGCCGGTCGCCTGATTAGCCTCACCAACATATGCGGCCAGGTTATTGCGGAGTTTGGTAAAGGCATCGGCCACGGTAGTGGCCATGCCTTCGGCTGCAGCCTTGTTTGCGCCAACAGACCGCAGCAGGCCCTCGTTGAGCATCCGGGCCGATATCTCCCCGCTAGCGCCCATCTTTCGAATTTCAGCCTCGGTCTTCCCCATCGCCGTGGCAATGTCACCGACGACAGTCGGGATGGCCCCCACAATGGTCAGCCAGCCGATGGCGTCGACCTTGCCCTTGTTAAGGGCAAGGTCATAGGCTCGGATGGTGGATTGGGCGCGATCTGCCGCGGTGGCGTTCTTGACGAATGAATAGCTGAGGCTATCTGTGATATCCAGGGCTTGCGAGGTGCTGTACCCCATTGCGCGGATGCTGTCGGCGGTCTGGATATAGACCTCCTGGGCCTCAGACATCGCGCGGTAGGTGGTGTTTGCAGTCGCCAAAAGGCGCTGCTGCACCATCTCGTACTCTTCATGGGAGGCGGTAGCCATGCGCACTCGTTCTGCCATGGCGTTATAACCGTCTGCCATCTGGATGAGGCTATTGACGCCCTGCAGCGTCAGCAGACCACCCAGCACCTTGCCCAGACCGCCCAGCGCCGAGCTGGCGCCGGAAGACTCGCGGCCCAGGCTTTTGACGGCCGCAGCCGTCTTGGTCAGCTGGAACTCGGCGGCATTCGCGGCTTTGTCGGTTCGACCAAAGGTCTTGCCTAGGCTGTCCAGGCTTGAGTCTGCCGGTTTAATGCTGTCCAGCAGCTTGGCCGTGTCGGCCTCGACCGTGTAATAGATAGTGCCGACGTTCTCAGACATTTTTTACCCTTCGTCTCACTGTGACTTCTTAGCCAGCACGCGGTCATGCCACTCCAGCGCGGCTTCTGTTTCTTCGATACTTGGGGCGCTGGCGCCAGGGGCCTGCTGCGGGAACTTGGCTCGCAACGCGCCAACCAGACTGGTCATGGTCATCTGCCAGGCATCGCGCTCTCGGATTCCGAGATGGGCCATTGCGAGCGCCACATGAGCTCGAGCATCGAACTCCTGTACGTACTCGGGCTCCTCGTCGGCGGCGCGCGGCAAGGGATCTAGCGCTCCGGTCACGCCGTGCCGCAGCAGACAGCGAGCGATCGGGATAATCTGCGCAGGATCTGCAAGCCCGGGGACATAGACCACTCGATCGCACTGGATCTCCATGGCACCGAACATGGGGGAGAGGTCATCTTCCGAGCAGGCATAGAGCACGGCCAGAGCGTCTGCCATGGCTGGAGCCTCGCCCATGACCGACACGAACAACGCCACAATCTCCGCAGGCTCTCCCAGGCGGCTCATTGCGTAGAGAGACGGGCGCAACACGTGCGTCCGCTCCCCCGCGTGCACCCCGACCTCGCCGATATCGGTCAGGATCATGGTCAGGCCGTGATGGTGATTTCCGCAATATCGGATTTCGTGCCGTCGGCCAGGCTGCGGACCGTGATCTCGGCCACGCCCTCGCCCACGCCGGTTACGAGCCCTGCTTGCGTGACCGTAGCGATCGACGTATCCGACGACTGGTAAACGATCCCTTGCGGCGCGCCGGCCGGCGCCACGACCGTAGACAGTGCCACAGTGCCACCAACGGGGATGGCGCCGGTTGCCGGGGTGACGGTGACGCTGGCCACGTCTTCCGCGTCGGGATCGGGAGTGTCTTCTACGATCAACCCGAAATCGCTGGCGGTGGCGCTGGCTTCGAACGAGTACGTCGCCACATCATCATAGGGAGCGGAGCGGCTCATGTTGGTGACGATGGCGTAGAAGATGAACGTCAGGTCAGGGAACGTCAGGCGAATCCAAGCCACGGGCTGGCCACCGGTTGCGTCAGGGCGGACCACGTGTTTGGTCAAGGCGATCAGCGCGGCAGCCCCAGCGCCGGACGCCTTCAGAGTGCCGTCGCCCGACACGCTGAGAGTCTGGAACGAGGCGATATCCTCGCGCAGCGCTCCGATCGAGTCGTCCGCCGTGCTGTCATTGGTTTCCCATTCGATGGTCAGCTCCTTGGCCCGCATCGCGCCAAGGCGCTTCCATTCAGCAGCGGTCGGCATGGCATCACCGCAGCCGATGGCATATTCCAACACCGCCACGCGGCCCGTGTACTTCTGAGATTTGCAGGTAGCCATTCGGCCCTCCTAGTAAGTGATTTGGAGATCCAGCGACCACCAGGCCCGGTTCTCCGTTGTGTATCCAGGCCCGGCCGGCTCGCCAAGCGCGCGGATAGAGGCGGCGCCGCAGGGGATGAGATCGCTCGCCACGGCGGCCTCCGCCAGAGTTTGGATATCGACCTTTGTTTGCTGCGCCGCTGATCTCTGGCCCCGCGGGCCCAGCAACAGGACGCGATAGCGCGGTCGGCGATCGTCAACGTCAGGGCTGGGCCCGCCCAACGAATGGAGCGAGCAAAAAAAAGCCGCCTGATTGGCGGTTGTTTCTTCCCACTGGCCTTGCGTGTAGCTGTACCGGCTCCCCAGCACTGCCTCGGCCCAGGCTTTGAACTCATCAAACACGGTAAATCCCCCTCAGGATTGCCGGAATGGACGGCTTAAGTTGCTCAAACCCATCCTCAAGGAAGCCCGGCTTCGCATTCGGGTCCCAGTACTGCCCCTTGCCGCTTGCGCGAGGCAACCCTTTAAGCGTGCCCGGCGCGTTATGCACGGCTGCGGCGTACGCCGCCGTGTACCCTACTTGCCCAGCAGTCTGGCCGGCCCGGCGCTCAATCTGGGGCGCGTACTGACTATTCACCAGCGTGCTCGAATCAACCGGCGCCATTGTCTGGGCCAGGGCCGCACCTTGGCTGAGGACAGCAAAGACGGCCAGCTCGGTTTTGTCTTTCTCGATCCGCACAACCGCATCTCTGAAGTTGCGTCGAACTCTTTCGATACCTATGACTGGCATTGCGCCCCCTATGTGATGAGTTTCACGTCTGGGGCTTCGCCAAACGGGCTCATATCCCATTCCGTGCGACTGCGGATTTCCTCCCAGCCGCTGGAGCCCTGGAACCTGATCAGATCCAGGAACTGCGGCCGCAGATCCTCCGTGTAGATGGTGTGCCGGCCGACGAATTCAGCTCCATTGTCGTCGCGGGCCTGTGTCGTCTCAGCGGCCCAGGTGCAGGCAATCTCGTACTCGGGGCCGTACTGCACCTCGCCGGTCCAGCTGTCTTCTCCAATACGCGGTTTGATCGTCGCGACGTTGGTGTAACTCCAGGCAGCAGTCGCGCTCATCGCCCGCCACCCACATGGCAGCCACCCTTGCCGATCCAGATACCGGCGTGCGCGGTTTGCGTCGGATCGGGCGGAATCAGGCCAGTTGCGCAGCCCTTCGTATCTAGCCCACGCAACAACGCCATCATGCCGCGCCAGCGCTCGGCAAAGCCTTGATAGCGGAACGAACGGGAGGCGCCGGACGGGGCCGACTGGCTGGCGATGTATTTGTCGCCCTGCCCGTAGGCCATAAGTGCCAGCAGGTACGACTGAATCAGTAGCGCGACACCAGCCGGATAATGCTCATCGAGACATGGCTGGATGCTGTTCACCAGCTCGACCCAGGCCGCCAGGATGAAGTCGGGCACATTCTCGATGCCCTGGGATTGCAGGTATTGCTTGCCCTGCTCGTTGGTCAGCATGGTGTGCCCCAAAAGAAAACCCGGCGCTTGGCCGGGTCAGTGAATAAGGGATGGCTGAATCCGCGCCTCAAGCTGTTCTCGGCGACGCCTGAAATCAGGCATGGCCCGTTTTCGCTCGAGCATGAGGCGCGACCCAAATGATGCGCGAACCTGTGTGGAGACTTCTTCAGCGATAAGCGCCTGCATTTCTTTCCACAGTCCATGCGCAGTCGTTTGCATGGCGTCATAGGCCCGAATTACCTTCAAGGCAAACGCTGAGTTGATCCACATGGCGTAGGCGTAGACCAGTTCTTTGCAGACGTATGTGCCTCTCATCGGACCGCCATTCACCGTCCGGAATGCACTCTGCATATCTGTAGACTGGATCTCTGCAATCAGGTTCTTGGTGGATCCCAACCGCATAAACATCGCGGGCTGATGCTTCTTGGCTCCGCCCGATGCCCGGTGTAGGTCATTTAGGCTATACCGGCCGCCGTCATCCCGGCCAATCGAGGTATCGCATATTGTCAGAGATTTCATATCGACCTCAGAAAAGAAAAGGGCCGCCCCGAAAGGAGCAGCCCCGGACTTTTCAAAGCTCACCCACCCTTGCGGGCTCGGTAGCTACCGATTCAAGGCTGCTATGAAGCGTATGCCCGCCAGCGAGCGGGCAAAGAAAAACCGCCTCAAGGGCGGTTATTCGCTGCTGGAGCCGACCTTCGGCGGCCGGCCACGCTTGGCAGCCGTGGCGTCCGGCGTGGCCGGAGTCAGCGTGCCGCCCGCCTCGCCAGCAGTCGCCCCGGCGCGAATCCGCCCCGCCTCCTCATGGGCTGCGAGCACGATCTCATCGGCCTCGGTGCGCGCGGCGCTCACCATCGTGTCGATGGTCTCCTTCGCTTCCGCGATGATGCGCTCGGCCTGCTCGGTGGCGATGGTCGAAACATCCACAGTCACGTGACCCAACCGGCTGTCGTCCGTGATCTCCATCACGTTGGCGGCCAGCGCAGGATGCACGCGGTCGAGGGTCAGCACGGCACCTTTCTTAACGCCGTGCCAGGGGCGCACAACTTGATATTTCGCCATGGCTCGCTCCTTAGGCCAGGTTGGCGCCGTACAGCACGCCGCTCTTGCCGTCGCCGTCACGCTTCACCTGCATGCCCATGGCGCCCATGATCTGGAAGTTGTGATTGTCCTGCGGGCGCAGACGGGCCAGCGGCACCACGCCCGTGGCCATGCCCACCAACGGGGAGACAACGTCCTGGCGGCGCTGGTAAGCGAGGAACTCATTGCCCGAGAAAGCGTAGGTTTCGCGGATATCGCGCACTTTCGCTCGTGCCTTGACGCGGTCGCCAATCGTGCCGCTGATCACGCCGCCGTTGACATAGTCGCTGTCCATGTTGGCGTAGATCTCCGGGGACACCCACAGCACGTCATAGGCATCCACCTTGTTGGCCCGAGCTGCCTGGCCAAAAGCGCCCTTGGTGAAGAAGTCGATGATCTGCTGCTGGGTAGCGGTGGTCAGGTCGATGTTCACGCCGCCGGCGCCGCTTCCGAGATTGATCTTGACCGTGTTGCGGTGGTTCTTCAGGCCCTGCCCGGGCTTGCCGTCCACGCGGATGCGCTCGGAGCCGGTCAGGGTGTAGCTGACGATGCTCTTGTAGTACTTGCGCAGCTTGGCTTGCTGGGAATCCAGCACCATATCGATGCCGACCGAGTTCAGCCCGGCGTTGTGGCGCCAGTTGACGCCATAGCCAGCCGTGAAAATGGGCACAGGGTCGCCGTCATTGTCGTACTCGGTGTGATCGAAGCTGTACGGGGCCTGGCCGTCGATGCTGATGCTCACGTCGTCGGCAATATCGCCAGCGATGTTGTAGCTCTTCACCGTCTTGCCGATATCCAGCACGGTCTGAACACCCAGCAGGTCGTTGACGATCTCCATGCCGGTTTCCCGGTCACGGAACTGAATGACCTGGCGGTCAACCTCCTGCCAGAATTCGCGGCCCAGGCCCGCCAGGGCGTTGGCCTGGAGCATTTCCGGCGTCATCGAGGCGCGATTGACCTCGATCAACGCGGCGTTTTGCGTATTCCAGATGTTGCGGTTGGCCTGCAGTTGCTGCAGGTGGCCCATCAGGCGCGGGTGGGCAGAAATTGCGGATTGGGTCAGAAACATTGTCTGCTCTCCTGTTTAGGGGGCCGGGGCGGCAACCGTGCCGACGCGGAAACGCACCCGGATGAAGTCCGGCGCGGTCAGCGTGGCCGCGTCCTGGCTGTACCCCAGGACCCCGTCGGTATCATCCGAGGCGATGGCGCCCTGGCCGTTGGTGCCCAACTTGATGGGGGTGTCCTTGGCGTAGGTACCTGCCGGGCACAAGACGGCCAGCTCGCGACCCTCCTCGACGTACTCGCCCACGGCAGAGTCATCGACGGGTACGGCATCACGGATGCTGAGGCCCTGGTGATACGCGGGGTTGACCACATACAGCCGGCCGGAAGCGGTCGCTGCTTGGGCAAACTTGTCCGCGGCGCTGATGGTGGCGAAAGTACCCGGCAGCAGTGCGGCTGCAGCCGAGCGGGTTTCAGAGACGGACAGGCCGTCCAGATTGACGCGACGATAGCGGCTCATGGCTTACTCCTTGGGCAGAGCCGACACATCGGCAGTCAGCACGCCGCTGTTGGTCTGGATGAGACCCGGGGCCAGCGGCGCGGCGGTGCCCAGGGCCTTGAACATGACGTCCAGCGGCTCGCCCGACAGGGCATTTGCCACGATCTCGCCATGCACGGCGGCGACGGCCTTGCGCTTGTCAGCCTCTTCGGCGCGCGCATTCGCTGTCAGCGTGTCGGACAGGGCCTGCTGATTGGCCTGCAGAGTCTGAACGGCTTCGGACACGGGCTTGAGCGCATCCGCGACGGCCTGGGCCATGTTGGCGGTAACGGCTTTGCTGATATCGGTGGTCAGCTCGGCCTTTTCTTCGGGGGTCAGGGGCATGTCGCCCTCCTTGGTTGCTGCAGGCCGGGCCTGCTGGTTGAAAACTCGTTTCAGGGAATTGAAGGCGGCCGCCACCCAGGACTCCTGACGCATGACGGGGCTGCCCGTATCGTCAAAGACGATCTTTCCGCCCTCGGACGTGTAACCGTAGGCCTCGGGCGTGCCGCCGTTCTTGACGATCACGACTTGGCTATCGGTGAAATCTGCGACCCAGACGTAATCGTCCTGGCCAGGTGCAAAACGCGCCTTAGCTGCGTTTTGGATCCGCGTTTCGCGCTCGCGGAAGGATTCGCCCACCAGCGCGCCGGCATTGGCCTGCAGGGGCTGGGCCAGGTCCGCGTTGACCATGATCCCCACGCCCTGCTCCGGGGTCGCCGCGCCAGGCTCGTCCAGAAGAATGGCGTCGTGATCCATGCCGTGAATCTTGGCGATCCAGTCATAGCCGCCCTTCTTCTGCTGTTCGTTGGCTTCGATCCGATCAAGGAACACAGCCACGCTGGTGTGCACAGGCGGCACGTCGTCGCCGCGCTCCAGGGCCTCCAGTCGCTCAATCAGCCGCTGGCCGCCTTCCGTACGCTGGGCGACCTCGATGTCGATCCACTTTTCCAGATAAACGCGGTTGCCCTGTTTCTTGGCATTCCTGTTCCAGGCGCCGACATGCCCGACATTGATGCCCTCGGGGCTGAAGGCGCTCACGAACTGGCCGTTCACCTGGGGATGCCCCAGCGGCGCCAGCGTGCCCTCCAGCTTATGGAAGTGCGCGTCAATCTCACTGGCCGTGTACAGCCCGCCGTTCATGACCACATTTGCCGGTAGCGTGTGACTCGGCACGACCCAATGCTCCCGCCCGTTGTGCGTCTCGCGGCGGATCTGCTTGCTGTTGACCTGCGTGGTCACGTTGACCTGCATCGGCATGGTCACTCCTTCGTCCATTCGCTGTCCTCACGGGCAGCCATCTTTTGATAGGTTTCGCGTGTGCGCTCTTGAATGCCCGGCACCAGTGGCCTGCCGTGCTCGTCCACCAGCACGAAGACTTGATTGCACTTGCAGTTGATCGAATTGCCATCCTTTGCGTACCAATCACGCACTTCATCAGTGGTGAACAGCTTGCTGTGCCGCTCGGCATGTGTCCGGCGCGTAGTCGGAGACAGCGCAGACAGGTGCATTTGTTTGCCCTGCAAGGCGTACCGCTCGGCACCTTCGTCCACCTCGTCCCAGCGGGCCCGACGCAGCGCCGTTGTTACCTCTGATCGGGCGACCCTGTTAGCTCGCCGCTCCTCAATCCCAGCCTGGTCGGTCAGGTTCCGGGCAATGTCGCGAGGATTCAGCCCGCGCCCAAGGCCGTCGGTCAGGATGCGACCCATGTCCGCCTTGACCTGCCCGGCCAGCCCCTTCATTTCCTCGAACTCTCGCGCCCGGATGAGCGCCAGACGGCGCTGGTACGGCTCGCTGCGGAGCAAGCTGGCCAAGTCTTGCTGGCCCGCCTTGTATGCCGGCGACTGCTGCGCCAGGCTGGCGAACTCCTGAGCCGTGCCGCGCTGGTAGGCGACCGCCACATACGACTCAAACAGCCAGAGATTGCGCTCGCCACCTTCCATAAGGATGGCATTGACCAGCATGTCGCCCTCGGCCAGGAGGGCCGACAACAGCGTCGGATCGAGCCGGAAGGCATAGCGCTTGTTCACCGCAGGCTCGGCCGGGATCCGGTCAAGCAGTGCGACGTATCCGCGGGCAATCTTGCGCAGGCGGGCTTTGAACTCCCGCATCGCCCCGCGCTCAAGCCGGTCAACGCCTGTCGGGTCTTCTTGGCTACGCGGGAGGATCGGCGGGCTTGGTTTCCTTGCCATGCCTCACCTCCTGCTTACTGAAGCCGATGAACCACATGCGCCCAGCCTGAAAGCTAGCCACGCCGTACATGCGCCAGCCCCATCCAGGGAAGCCCCAAAGCCAACGGATGCGGTTATTCATCGTCGTCCTCGTCATCATCGTTGTCAGGCAATGCTGGCCCGCCCTCAGCAGGGTCATACCCGGCAGCCGTGCGGATCTCGTCGGTGGTAAACACCTCTTCGCCGCTGGCCAAGGCCGTCTGGTTGATCTCACTCATGGTCTTGGCATTGCCCAGCTTCTCAGCTTGGGTCGCCTCCGACAGGTCATCCCAGACAATCGCGTACTCGGCCACTGGCTTGACCACGCGAATACGGATCAGATGGCCGACGAAGCTATGGAGTTCATGCGTCAAATCGCCGTTGCGACGAGACTGGCACCGGCTGTTGAAGGCCTTCAGGTCTTCAGTGCTGGCCCGCTCACCCTGCTGGTTGCCCACCAGGACACGGCTGGCGATGTCCAGCGCTGCACTGACGGTCTGCAGATTGATGTTGTAGGTCGGACTGGGGTCGGGCACCGCTGTCACCAAGGGCGTAGTCGTCGCTCCCTGGGTCACAAGCACCGTGTCATTGCCACGGTTCATTTCAACTGCGACCTCGTTGAACTTGGCCTGGAGGTCCTGAACACTCACCCCGTACGTTGCCGCGAGGCTGTTGAAATCGATGCCTTCAGCCTGAAAGTTGATGTTCAACTGGCGCGCTGCGTTCTTCAGGAAGGACTCGCCGCTGCCGCCCTCGACCTTCTCGATGCTCACGAATGAGTTATAGGCAGGCTCAAGAAAGCCAATGGCATCAAGCGAGTAGTCGCCAAGGATGAAGATCCGATCTGGATGGATCGTGACAATCTCGCCCAACTGACCGTTGCCGCCAACCTGTTGATACAGCCATGCCTTGGGCTTGCCATATCCCTCCGACTGCGGATCGGTATCCCATTCCGCGGGGGTCAATGACGCCTCCCAGGCCGGGATAACCTCGACCAGCTCCCGGCCTCCGGCGGCAATCGGCTGATCCCAGCCCCGGCTATCGCGGATGCGCAGGATCAGCGCGGAGAAGCGTCCTGCCAGGCGCCGACGATCGGCCTCAGCAAAGGCGCGCCAAAGCGAAGCGGTCAACGTCGGCTTCAGGCTACGCTCCCAGGGCGTTTCCTTCCTGGCGTCATCCTGGGCATCCCCCTCGATGACTTGCGGCGGCGTTTTCCAGCAGGTACTCACCAGCTTATTGACTGCGCCATGTGCAATGCCACCCCGCCGGTACAGCTTGTACAGGTCCTGAGACGTCAGCGTCTCCTTGAACCCATACTCGCACCAGGCCGCATTGCGCTTGGCGTCCAAGCCCATCCCGCCAGGGTTGAGCAGCGCCATCCGCGAGCGCGCGGCCGCCAGCTGACTCACAGCATGGTTGACCGCCAGCGCAAGATTGTCAGCGTTAGCCATGTTGAATCCGCTCAATGAAGCCCTGCCGGCCTTCCCTCAGGTAGCCATACTGCTCCGGGTTCTCTATCAAAGTGACAGCCGACCTCGCCGGGTCGCGCCACAGACGCACCTCGGTTGACGGCGACCGCTGCACGGCGATCTGCCGGGCGCAGGAAATGCAGCGCGCACGGATCACCAGCGAGACGCTGCCGTCTCGCGCTGAAACCTTGAATATCGCCATTACCGGCCCTGTAAAAGTCGCTTGGGGATCATCAGGCCCATGGCCTGCGCGCCGCTCAGTTCAGTCAATGCCCAGACCATGGCGTCCAGCCGGTCGGGCGACTTCTTCGCTGTGGCCGGCACGTACTCCATGAGCTGGTTTTCCAATAGGTACAGAGCGCCGCGATGCGCCACCCTGCCCTGTTCGTATAACGCCGAGATGGGCTCGGCCCGGGCGAACTTGCCCTTGCTTGCGTGGACGCGCACGATGCGCCCCTTGAACCCTGCATTGCGCAAGGTCTCCTCGGCCATGTCGCCTCCCTGGTTCGTCTCGATGACGATGGCGTCTGCCTGGTGCTGCTCATAGGCGCCCATGGCCTTCTTGGCCCAGCCTGCCGGGCTGAACTTGCCGCTATAGTCGCCGTCTACCGAGAACTGGCGGGTATCGCCAGATCCGTAGACGCTGGCGGCCACAATGCCGGTTTCGTCGCTTTCCTCGCTATTGGTGGCCTGGGGGTCGATCGCCACCACGGTGCGCAGCAGGTCTTGCCGCAGATCCAGCGCGTGGGCAGCAGCTACCAGCTGCTCATTCCACAGCGCACCCTCGGCATTGAACCGGCGCGGGCGCTGCATATACTGCGCCTCAGCCGTTCGCCGGTGAGAGAACAGCGCCGCTCGGTGGCTCTCGTTGTGCTTGTACGGCCATAGCCAGCCATCCGGCAGGCCGTGCTCGACAGGGATGCCGTGCGTGTTCTCGCTCGGGTACGCCTCGCTGTTGTCGATGATCACCGGCAGATTCAGGTGATGCCACATTTCCCCCGACCCACCGCGCAGCAGGTAGCCGCTCAGGTCGTGGTAGTGAATACGCTGCATGATGACAACCATCGGGGTTGTCTCGATGGCCAGCCGGCTCTTGATCGTCTCGTTGAAGCGGTCATTAATCCCGCCGCGCACCGTGTCACTGTAGGCGTCGTCAGGCTTGACCGGATCGTCAATGATCAGCGCGCCCTGCCAGCCCGGCTCCATGTGTCCGGCCCGAAAGCCGGTCACCTGACCGGCAGCCGAGGATGCGTACACCCCGCCGCCGTGCTCAGTCCACCACATGGCCTTGCTGTCCGCATCGTCCTTGAGCGCCATCGGCCACATGGACTGATATGCCTGAGACTTGACGATGCCCCGCGCTGTGCTGCTGTTGAGCAGCGCCAGGTTGTGCGAGTACGACAGATGCATGAACCGGGCGCGATTGTTCAGCGCCAGACCGCGCCCGATCATGTTGATCGTGGCCAGCTCGGTTTTGGTGTAGCCCGGCGGGATGTTGATGATCAACCGCGTGATCTCGCCATCAATGACTCGCTGCAGCGTGCGCTGGATCACTTGGTGGTGGGGCGCCACGATCATCTTGGCACCCATGCGATGCTTGAAGAAGTACCGGGCAAAGTACAGGCCGTCTGCCTTGCACATCGCCGCCCGGATACTGGCTTCAGCAGTCATCTTTCTCCATCACCTCCCGGATTGCTTCCGGCGTCATGTGCACAACCTCGACCGGGCCGCCATCCTTACCGGTGTGCTCCACCTTAGCGGCCTCCACGATTCCGTATGCCTCGCGCTCCATGCCGACCAACACCTTCATGGCTTCGGCCAGCTTCTTAGCGCTGTCGATCCGGCCAGCGATTGAGGTCACGCGCTGGAAAACACGCATCAATCCATCTGGCGCATCGTCACCATTCGCCAGCGCAGTTTCGATCTGCTCCAGCAAGTCGATGTTGTCGGTCTGGATTTCCAGCTCATCCAGCAGCTTCATGGCGAGGCTTCGAGCTCTGGCGATATCCCGGCGGTGCGACACACGCACATCGGCGATCACCTGGGCGTTCGCATCAACAATCCGACGCTCGGTTACCGCCTGCTCACTGGTAACTTCCTTGGTAACCTCGGCTTTGGTAACCAGCGCATCGGCCTTCGCCTTGATCTTTGCTTGAAGATCGCGCTCCCAGCCGTCACGCTTTGCGCGCTTCCCAATGGCTACGTGTGACACGCCATTCGAGCTGGCTATCTCCCGTACTGACAGCAGGCCAGCCCGGTAATCCGCTTCGATGCGCTCCCAGTCTGGCGCGGCTGGTTTCTCTTGCTGCGCCATGCATAACGCTCCAAATAAAAACCGCCCCGTAGGGCGGCTTGCTTTGCTGTGAGTCAGTCGCTGACCGTAAACCGTCGCAGGTGCTGTCTCGCCAACTCTTGGAGATCCCAAAGAATATCTTCGGCCTGCCTTTGGAACTCGGCGTTTCGATATACGCGATCCAAAACAGAGCCGGAGAGCTCGCTGCCGTTCCGCAGCCGAGTCAGTTGCTGCGCATAAGCGTCTCTGAGTTCGGCCCGCACAGAAACAAGCTTTTGTGCAACATCCTCAGGCAAGTAAATTGATTGGCGCTGCATGAAGGTAGCGAATCTACGGGAAACCGCTTCGGGCGGCTCTAGTTCGCCCTGACCGCCAGAAGCGGCCGCCTTGCTCAACGCCTCGGTGATAGCATCCAGATACTCGCACACGATTGCATATGCGCCCTCGATGACCTCGGTTACCTTTTCATCGTACCGAGTAAAGCGGACCTGATGCTCATGCGCCAAGATCTGGTTTTTGGCTTCGATCTCGGCCAGGCGAACGCTGAAGGAGTAATCCATCCACTTCTTCGCAATCACCCCGACGGCGCCACCAGAAACAACCCCTGAGCCAATCGCGGCCAGCATGGTTTCAAAAATCATGTCTTTACCATTCGCCTATTAAAAAACCCGCCAGTCATCGCTGACGGCGGGCTTCGCTTTTCTCATAACCGGACGATCACACAACATACCGTCCTACTACGTACAGGCACTACAGGCACGGACGTGCAAACCGTTTCCCTTCACTAATCTCGCAGGCTAGAATTGTGATAGCAGCTTGTATCATTTAACAACATTTAAGCACTAGGTGAGACCGTGGAAGACAGCGAGATGTACCGGATTGCAGTTGAGGAGTTCGATAGCGGAAACGCGGACGCCGGCATCATGGCCAAGGTGTGGTTCAACACAGAAGAACAGTCAAGCCAATCCTCTCAAAAGAAAGAGTATGTTCGATTACGCGTCGAACAGCTTAAGAAGGCGGACCGCCAAAAAATCGTTGGCTCCATTAAAACGGCTTCAACTCCTTTCCTTAAAAGCGCCGCCAGTTTAACTATGCTGCTCTTGAAAGCAGCCGCGTGCCTCGTTATAGCTGCGGCAACCACCTTTATTTTTTCCAAGAGTGAAGTTTTTGAGCTTGCTTTCGCGCCCTTGGTCGGCGCGGTAATAGCCATCACTCTAGTTTCTAAGCCCATAGAATGGGCCATCAAGAAGGTGCTGCGATTTTTCACCTCAGATCAGGCATTCCAGAACTACCGTAGATCTAGCGAAGCCCTAATCATCGCAATAGGGACGGCCATCTCGTTAACGCTTTTCTACTACGTCTTCCAGAACTCATACAGCAATTACCCCGGTTTTTATAGCGCACCGCGACTTTTCATCTGCTGTGCAATTACCGTTATAGCTTGGCGCCTAATTTTTCTGGAAAAAACTAAGCGTCAGCAATCATCCAGATAAGCAGCCTAGACGACCCGCCGAGCCCAATAATCAGCAGGTCGTTTAGTTCTACGTTTTTAGTAGACGCAAGCTCTCTGCGGGTATTGTCCCACTTTCTGTCCCACTTTTTCTGACGTCATGTCCCACTTGTGGGACATTGAGTATTCATCGTACCCCCCTTGCATTTCAGCCGATGACGCTAAGTGAGCGGTCCCATTTTCCACCATGGCCGCGAGCACTCTTCGAACTGCCTTTCTTGCGGCCTCCCTCTCCCGCGACGACAGCTCCCTGCCTTTCGTAACGTGCCGCACAAGCTCCACAACCCGAAACGACCTGCCGGGGTATGCGCCCATCAAATCAATCACCTCGTGCGCGTACTTCAAGCCAGCCTCCTTTCCACATAGTCCCTGAATAGGCCCAGGTACAGCCTGTATTGCGTTTCGGTCAGGGATACCCCCGTTACCTCTTCGATCCACCGGCGAGCCTTCCTGATGCGCTCGCCCGCGCTGAGATCGGCGAATAGCGAGTTTTTCTTCGTGTACTCGGCAATCACGATCATCCGCTCGTGCCACGGCAGCGCGGCATGCATAGCCTCCACAGCCCGCGCATGATCAGTATTGATGGGCCGGACGTCGTCCTCCCAGGAAACATAGACAGTCATGTTCCCCACGGTCTCGCCAGACCAGCACCAGCGCGCCCAATTCCAAAGCAGGTCATCTCCTGTCAGCTTTCGCATGGCCACCCCTTACGGATACTCCCTGGCCGAGCTCGCGCCCAAGCCTTTCAGCGACGGCTCGGCCAGGCGGCTGCGCGCCGCGGCAAAGCGCATGGCGGGGCTGAGCGCCAGCGGCCGATGAGCAACCTCCGCCCTGGGCGCGGCGGCAGCCCCCATCCAGGCGCGGATCACCATGCTTGAGTCGCCGCCCCGGTAGGCCGGCTCAATGCGCCGGATCTCGGCCGCCACGCCCTCGGTGTTCTGACGATATCGGTTGAGCTTGATACCCATTCCGCGCAGGCGCTCCACGGCGGCCTGACGCCAATAGCGGTCGGATTGCTCAGCAGTGCTCGGGTGCGCCATTGTTCTCTCCTGGCAATGTGGCAACAAACACGCGGACCATGCCGCCCTTGTGGATTCCCTTTCGTTCAATAAGCAGGCTGTCGATATCGCCGTCGTCCGCGATGACCCCGGCGTGGGCCAGGCTATCCAGGACGCCCTTAGGCAAGTTGTCCAGATCACGCTTTCTCCGGTCTGGAGGAAACACCTCGATCGACACCGAAAGCCGACCGGTAACGCGGCCAATCCGATGCAGGGCCACGAAGTCCGCAACGGCGCGCCGGTACTGCCGGCCTTTCTCCGAGATCAAGTGCCGGCCAGCCAGCTGGCCCTTACTCGGATGTCGCCAGTAGCCGTTCACGCTGGGTGGGAAAGGGAGCGTCAGGATCTGCATTTACGCCACCTCCAATGTCGCCAGATCCAGCAACGTGAACGGCCGCCCAAACACTGCGCCGGTGTCGATGTGATAGACGTTGCCGAGCACCACGAGCTGCGGAACTGGCGTATGCCCAACCACGACAGCCCGCACGTCGGGCACGCGGTATGTGTTGCCCACGGTTATGCGCCCACGCGACCACATAGCCGCATCAGCAGCAGATCGGGCACGGATGCCGACACCGCCCTCCAACGCATCGACAAACCCCGCCCATGTGGGCGTTGGGACGTCAGCATGGACAACGCCGACCGTGCCGAACGCCGTCTCGACTGCGATGGCCACGGGCAGGAGCGCCATGGCGCTGGCGATCGCCTCCTGCGTCTCGCGCGGCTGGTCGATATTCCAGCCACCGCCGTTGCGTCGGTAGATATCGCCTTCCATATTCCCGCGCGGCCAACGCAGGGCCATGTCGTCATGGTTACCCATCACGGCGTGAAACCACGGGCGTGCCAGCCACTCGAGCACCGCATTGCTCTCGGACCCACGGTCGACCAGGTCGCCAACAGAAAACAACCGATCAACGGCAGGGTCGAAGCCGATCAGGTCGAGAGAGGCCTGCAGCTTGGAGAAGCAGCCGTGGATGTCGCCGACTGCGAAATCCCGCCCCGTTTGGTTCGTGTGAAATCTCCGGACTTTCATCACGCCTCCCCCGGATTGAGCTCAAGCCCGAGCGCCCGTTTGGCCATCGTCAATACGGCAAACGGATAGCGCCGGCCGCCCTTCTTTGCCTGCTCGGCCAGGATCTTTGCCGCCCACGCCCGAGCGTCACGGCCCGGCTTCTTCTGCAGCGCCTTGTCAGCACCCATTGCCTTCAGCGCCGCCTCAGCTTCTTCACGAGTGGCCTGGGTCTGGCCTGGCGCCGGCAGTGCCTCGCGCACCTCGGGGATGGCATGCCATTCGCCCTTCCCCACCTCATCACCAAAGGCTTTCTCCCAGCGGGCCCGCATGACGCTGAACGTGCTGTTCAGCAGGTCGTGAGGGCCAACCGCCACGGCCGCCCAGTAGATCGCAGGGTGCGACCAGGTGCCAATGTCGCCACGCCGGCGCGCGGCCATGCCCACCACGGCCTCGTGATAGGCGACTTCGGGGTTCATCCAAGGGCGGCACAAGCGCAGAAACTCGGGCAGGCTCGGCGGCCAGTCGCGGGTCAGGCAGGCCGTCAGGCCCGTGCGGACTTCGCGCTCAGTCATGCCGGACAGCTTCTGATCCCAGGAATCCTTCAGCTCTCGCGCAGTCAGGCCTTGCCACTGCTGGCCGAACTTCGTGCCGTACATCAGCCGCATTTCGTTGATGACCAGCGCGCCAAGCGTCGTCTGGTGGTGGTCAGTGAGTTGCATCAATCGTCCCCATGAAAATTTCCGCCGGGCGGCCGCTTTCAGCCAGCACGTTCCTCAGCTCGTCATTCCAGTCGGCCAGGCGTTGGGCCTTGCCGGGCTGGGCGGTACGGTTTGACGTGCTGGGAGCGAACAGCCCCTGGTAGCTGCTGGCGATGCTGTGGGCAATCACGTCGGCAGGCGCATGCCCTTGCTGCCGGAGGCCTGCAAGCTGCTTGATCTGCAGTTCGGCGGCTTTCTCCGTGATCGGCTTCTTGCGGGCTTTGCGGTCAGCAACCCAGGCCGCCCAGTCCTCACGGTCGAGCCAGTCAGGCAGATCAATCGCGGAAGCGTCGAACGACTGCCCCCGCTGGCGGGGGTTAGGGGGTGGTTGTTTTTTATCTTTTTCTTTCTCTTTATCTTTATCTGTCGTGACTTTGCGTGACCCGTCGTGACCCTGCAGTGACGCGTCCCCGCCTGCAGCACTTCTCTCACGCTCGCGCTGGGCCCGCTTCCTCTCTGCAGCAGACTTAGCGCCGGTCTCTGGGCTGCCAACGTCCTCCCGTTTAGGCTGGCGCTTCTCCCAACCGGTGAGGCGATCGCCATCCATGACCCGGCCTTGCATTGCATCGCGGATCGCTTGAATATCTGCCTCTGTCACGTCAAGCGCGCTTGCAAGATCCTCCGTCGTGACATCAACGTGACCCCGCGTGACGTTGCGTGACGCGTCCGCCATGACGTGCAACGCCACGGACAGGACAAGCGAAACCGGCTGCCCAGCGACTCGGGCTATCGTTCTCCACTTCGGGTCATTCGGCATGTCATGCCAGAGCCGAAACCATTCATTCGCCATTACGCAACCTCCAGCATCCCGGCGGCGCGCAATGCGCCATCAGGGACGGTCAGGCCTTGGGCCTGCAGTTGTTCAATGCACCAGACCAGCAAATCACGCTGTTTGCCGTAGCGCTTTTCAAATCTCGCCTTCCAGGGATGGACGGCAATGCGGCCAGGCGCCCCCGTCCCGTCCTGGTGGTTGCCTGCCGACAGCGGCAAGACCAGCCAATGCGCGTCGGGCTTGGTGCGCCCTTCGATGTGATGGATCGAACACTGGCTATCGAAGAAGCCATCCATGCGCGATGCCACGCATCCAATGTGCTGGGCGAGCATGTCCCAGAAGCGTTTTTGCTCAGCGGTGGGATTGCGGCCTTTCATGAGCCAAACCCCGACAGGATCGCCTCGATACCGGCCAACGCAGCCCGCTCCTCAACGGTCGGCCACAAGAACCGAGTCGCTGCCGGCGAACGCAGGAAAGCCACCACCTTGGTGTGGTGCTCGTAAAACTCGGCGTCATCCAGGCTGTCGTAGGCGATCGACAACGGCAGCGCCACCAGCCTCCCCTTCGGTCCGGGCACGAACTGACAGTGGCCTGCCCCCACCTCAATCCACTTGCGCAGATCCTCAGGGCTGGCGAATTGCTCTTGGTTGTCGAAGATGGCGCCCAACAGCGCGAAGTGCAGCCTGTGGAACTTCGGGCTGCGCGGAAAGCGGTGCTCAAAACTGATCGTGTCACCCGGGCGCAGCGAGCCTAGCTTCTTCTTAAATCGGGTGTATGCCCGATCATCGAATGGCGTCAGGCCGGCGAGCTTGCCTCGCTCATCCAGTTTCAGGGCGATCTTGGCCACAGTTAAGCCTCATCCTCGTTCTCCACCTCGGCGAGAAGCCAATTTGCAGCCCAGCGCTTGAGGACCTTCTGGTCGTGCGGCGTGGTGATGACCGAGTTCTTGGGCGAAACCTGCAGGCCGACGGCTGCCAGGAGCAAGCAAAACTGCTCCAGGCCCTCTTTTTGCCGACTGACCGTGCTGGGATCAATTCCCATCAATTCGGCTGCACGAACCTGCGTGACGTGTGCAAGCCGCCGCAATATCTCGGATTCAATCCGTGCAGCGTTCTTGCGGGTGATTTCCTGACGATCGACCGATACTGTTTGGGTGCTCATCGAGTACTTCCTTATTCATAAAGAGCGAGTGGTTCATGACTGAAACCGAGAAACTTCTGGCCAGCGCACAAGACATGGCGCGTCGCCACTTTGAGAACCCGTGCGATAACGTTGTGATGGACCTGTTCCGCCGCCTTTGCGAAGAAGCCGACGCGGCGCGCTACCAAGAGGAGGAGATCAACCATGGCCAAACGCTCCACTAAGAAACCAGCCAGCGAGAAGCCAAGAGCATTCCTGCTCGGGACAATGACCCTGACCTTGATCTCTGAGACGCTGGCAGAGGTCGAGCGACTGGAGGCGGCGAAAATTGGCGGCCAGCCCCAGGCGGATATGATCGAGATTCCACAAACCCAATCTGATCCAAAAGGGACTGACCATGAGCGATAAACAAAACTTCTCTGCGCATTCGGTTTTTGCCTCACGCCGGTCTGCGGACGGAAACGTAGAGGTAAAGTTGACGAGCCACGACGGACGGCTGCTCGACCTCAACCTGTCGCCAAACGCCGCATTCGAACTGCTGCAAAGCATCTTCTCCACCCGCGGCAGATCGGACGGGGTGCCCTGGAATTCATTCCCTTTCGAACTTTTAGGCGTAGGCCGACAAAGCAATGAAGACGGAGCCATTACTCTTCACCTGCTTGTTGGCGAAAAAGTGTCCATTCCAATTCGCCTGACTCCTGAGGCCGCGCATGGGCTTGCTCAGGCTGCGCTGAAACAGGGTGGCTCCAAGGCACCCCCGCAAACAGAGCATTAATTTCATCGGCCTGATGCAGTTTTGAACCGTGAGCCCTCATCTCGCTTACGACCTCGGAAATGAAAGTCTCCCTTAGCTTTGGGAGAACGGGGCCGAGCAACCAGAGCGCGACCTTGATGTAGAGATCACGCATGGCTTTGCTCCTGGGGGGTGGGCTTTTTGGGTCGCTCGACAGCGGGGCTCGGGATCTGCCGAGGCTTCATCCTGTGGAAAGCCAGCATCCAGGCCTTCGGGATGTGATCCTCTTTGGCCCATTGGGAAATCCGCCCTTTCGTCAGGCCGGTCAACTTCATGACTCTGGCCCGCCCGCCCATAATTTCGATGATCTGAGTAGCGTTCATGGCCTGAGTTTAGAAATATCTATACCTTAAGTCAAGAATTATCTAGACCATTGTTTAGAAAACTTCCTGTCTAATCGCCACATGGACAAGCACGAATTACGCCGCCAGCGACTGCGGCAGTTGATAGATGAGCGCACGAACGGGAACGCCGCTGAGTTCGGCCGGCGGTACGGGTACGAGCGGGCGCAGGTATCACAGTTCTTGTCCGCCAGCTACAACAAGGGCCGTAGCATTGGCGAGAACGCAGCCGCCGAATTAGAGCGTCGAGTTGGAGTGGCCCCCGGCTGGCTCGACAGGGCCAATGAGGCAGGCGAACCCGCGCCGGGCCAATGGTGGCCGTTCCCGTCCATCTCCGAGGGCCGTATCAGGTCTCTGTCTGCTCCACAGATCAGTCAAATCGAGGGCGCCATCGCGTTAGCTCTAGGGCAATTGGATATCGGCCTGGAGGTGGTACGCGCCACCTCTGGACAACAAGCGCCGCCCAAAGTGGGCGCCGTCTACGTCCCCAGCCCGGATGAGGAAGATCCGTTCCCGATGGCGCCGGTCGAGCTGGCTCCATGGGAAGGTGGGAAGCCTGTCGATGACCGAGAGCATGCCCCGCCTCCAAGGCTGAACTTGGATAGGACGGTCGTAGCAAATGTGGCCCCGGGTGAGCCCCAGGCGGCAAATGAGCGATTCGAGAAGGTTCCCGAGCTCGGCGATGTGCGCCTGGCTGCCGGAGAGGGTATCGAGAACCATACCGAGGAACAGACTGGCTTCGTCCAGTTCCGCCGCTCGTTCCTGCGCTCCGTTGGCGCGGATGCCGGCCGCGGTCGGGTCGTGTACGCAAAAGGCGACAGCATGGAGCCGATCATCCGCGACGGCGCTGCCCTTCTTGTAGTGCCGGATCTAGGCCTGACATTGGCTGACGTGGCCGCCGGCGGCGTGTACGCCATCAACTACGACGGGAAGATGATCGTCAAAACCGTGGCCAAGGATCGGCTGACGGGGCGCTGGGTGGCGCGGTCGTTCAATGCGCAGCACCCTGATATCCCTCTAGAGGGTGAGGCCTCGGTCAGAGTGCTGGGGCGAGTCGTCTGGGCTGGCGCCAAGCTTGGAGAGGATGAGCGGGGGCAGTGGGTGCGGTCGTAGGGCGCCGGTCGGCAATGACGGACGGCGGCACGAATTACGCGCATACAGTCAGCCTGCATAAATGGTGTTAACTTGCGCACATAGCAACGAACTGCGGGATTTGAAACGGCCTGCAGTTTCTCGAGCGACCTGCAGTTTTATTGACGGCCTGCTGATTTCCACGTAACCTGCTCGGCATCCTAACCCTGGACGCGCAAATATGACTTCTGGCCTCGCTCGCATCATCGCGAACCACGATCGATCTCTTGAAGAACCCTACGACGGACCGATAGAGCTCAAGCGGAAATCCTACGCGGTCACCAATCTGCGCGGAGGCATCGGCAAGTCCACGCTTTCTTTCAACCTAGCATGGATGTTCACTCGCCACCACTCGACATTGGTTGCCGATCTTTGTCCTCAGCGGAACTTGACTGAGTCAATAATGCGCGGGCAGAAGCCTGAGGTGACGGTCAGTCATGCGCTTAACCCGAAAGTCCTTGGGCCAGCCTTTGGCGAAGTTCCCGAGGATATTTCCTATCGGGCGAGCTCGCTGAATGATCACTTCAAAGGAGCGAAGTCAGGCTTTCTCGTGCCTGGGGACGGCGCTCTTTTTGCCTTTCCGTCCGCGCTTTACCAGCAGTTACAGCAAGCTATGGCGGCCGGTAACAAGAAAGCGGTGGCCAACATCCTTTTCAGTTTGCGCGATGTGCTGGCCGAGGAGGCTAAAGAGAAGAAGTGCAGTCGAATTTTGATGGATTGCAGCCCGTTCTATGGCGGTGGCACTCACCTTTCTTGGTGCGCGGCTGATGCGCTTATCATCCCGGTGCGGGTGGATGAACATTCCATTGAGTCCTTGGATATCACCCTTGGCATGCTGGCTAACCCGGCGAGCGACTTTAATGTTTGGGCTGACCGAGCCGGAGGCGTTCCTGCCCCGAAGGTCGCATCCATTGTTATGACGATGGTTGGGGCACGGAGCCCGAAAAAGGGTGTCAAAGATCGTGCATCGCAGATGTACGTAGAACGCGCCTACGCGACCGCAGCCAAGTATCCAGAATTGTTTGATGTGGATGACCCGGCTGACGCCTTTGCTATCACGGACGATTTCATGTCTGCTGGTCGGATCAGTGGAGCCGAAGGGATTCCAATACCCAAACTGAAAGTGGGTCAATTCCATACGGTCAACGGCAGCCGACTCCAGGTGAATCAGTCGCAAACCAAGTACCGTAAAGAACTTGAGTACTTGCTAAGTATTCTTTGAGTGAACGAAGCCACCTCCGGGTGGCTTTTTCATTTGAACGGCGCCTAGCGCGGGGCGGTACCGTAGCCGGGCTAGACCCCTAAAAGAAAAGCCCCTCCAAAGGGGCTTTGTGCTTTCTGGGCTCAGGCGTAGGAGCTCGCCGCTCTAGTAGCCTCTTCCTCAGCAATGATCTGCTCGTACCGAAGCGCTTGGTCCATCAGCAGCGCTCTGCGGAACTCCCCAGGGAGATTTTCGGGAAGGCGGTCGATCTGCTCCCAAAGAGAGGCCAGCTCAGCTTTTGCTTTTTCCAGATTCATGATGTATCTCATATCAGGTTGTGGGGTCACGGCGTGGCCCGCCTGACAAATGAGAACGTCACGACTTCACTGGGGCAAGTGCTAATGATGCCGGGCTACCGTCACGACCTGACAAACTGAGCATCCCTCCCCTACGGCTTCCTCGGCTGATCTGGCACGGAGTCGACTGATCCTGCTGCCACGCCTGTGGCTGTGCCCAAAGCCGTCTCAGATGAAGAATGGCTCAAGAGCTTGCCTTCAGGATCGAACTGAAGCATCACATTTGTAGCGTTCGTATCTACGCCGCCGGCGAAGAGCCCCACAATAGGTATGAACGTAGTCGCCCGGGTGCGCGCCTCTGAGTAGGTGTACATGATCATGCTGCTGCCGTCAGAATTCCTCATTGAAGATGTCGGCACGCCCAGGCGAGCAATTACATCCTGCTTGGTCGTCTTTCCTGGGACAAATTCAGCAAGCTGCTCATCTTTAACGCGGACGCCTGACGAGGCGCAGCCCGCAACCGAAACACAAACCGCGAGTGCAGCAAAAGTTATCTTTTTCATCCGAAACTCGTATCTCGTAAGAACAGCGATCGAGAGTGGCACGCGCCACCGTGCTACGCACAAAAACCCGCTTCGCACTACTCCCGCCAAAAAGTAACAAAACCAATCTGCAATCGTAGCCGATTCCTTGCGTAAAGAATGTTTAGATTTCTCTTGACTAGACTGTATAGATTTTTCTATACTTCGTTCATGCACTTCCAACCGCCTAGGGCAAAGCCCAGCAAACGGAAGTGCAGAACGCAGCAGAGAACGCCTAGGCGGAAGCCAGCTAGTAGGGCCGCGTTGAAGTGCCAGCAGTACCCGCTCTTTAACAACCAGCCAGCCGATGTTGCTCACCCTACCTGTGGGGTGTTCGTCCGGCTCAATCGCACCTACGGGCATGGCCGTAGCTCTGCGCGGCATCCCCGCCGTATCCAGTCCGCCAAGCGCGGTACACGGTCAAGAGGGTGAGGCGTAGACAGCCAAGAACAGAAATGGTCATGCCGATTGGAATCTCGGCGCCGCCCGCCCTGAGCGCATCAGGGTGACGACTCCCGGGCCAACCGGGTAGCGCCGTGCAAGTCGGCAGCCCGCGCCAAGCCATCGTGGCTTCTTGGCTGGCGCGGATTCATCTGCCTGCGCCGTGACAGGACGCAGACCGATGAACAAGGAGACCAAGATGGCCTATTACGCATTTGTTCATTCGCGCAGCGGCCTGACTCGGCCGGTGCTGGTCGGAGAGTTCAAAGCGCGAGACCGCAGTGACGCTTACAGCAAAGCCGTGGCCAGCCCGGCAGTGAAGAAGATCGTAGGACGTCAGCAAACCCTCGACCTGTACGTCAGGGTTTATGAGGACACCTCCTACGGGGGGGCATCGGAACAGGCCCTAGTGTTTCATTGCCCATGGATGAGCGGACAACAAAGTCCCGCATCGCCAAACGACTCCTCAACGCCTGCATAGCTGGGATATGAGCAGCACCCAGGCTCAGGCACCCTCCCCGCTATATGGGAGGGCCATCATGAAGGGCATCGCGCAGCAGAGCGAGGCATAGGCCGAGCAGGGAGCGATGAGTCGGGGATGCCCTTCATGATGGCAAACGCGCCGAGAAACCCCCACCGCCTGCCTTGTTTGCGCGTTCAGGCAGAGACCGTAAACCTCGACCGCGTCAGTGTCGAGGGCCATCACATAGGCGGCGGCGTGGAAGGACACGCTTAGGGGCGCGGAGGCTATCCGAGAGGTGCAGTGCCCATGAACACCCCGCAAGCCGGTATCAAGCCCGGCCCGCCTATGTGATGGCACGGAGAACCGTCCGAAAGGCCCGCAGTTTCAGGCGCGATTGGGCAAACGTCATGCCGCAACATCACCTTAACCTGCGCCGGGTCAGTGCGCAGGACCATCAAGAGTGCCATCCTGGCCAGACCCGAGGCAAAACCCGGCCGGTAAGCATAGGCAAGGCCAGCCGGCACCCTTGATGGTGAACGGCATCCTGTCCTTTGTAGGTGCTCGCACCAAGGCAGGTCTGAGGGTTCGAATCCCTCCACCATCTTCAAATGCGTCCCCGGAGGTGGGGAGTAGACAGCCGCGAAACCCAGGCTGGCAGTCCGGTGGAAACCCGGCGCCCTCGCGCCCGTAGCTCAACTGGATAGAGCTGCGGTGTTCTAGGCCGTAGGTTGCAGGTTCAACTCCTGCCGGGCGCGCCACTTTCCCCGCAGCACCCCTCCCCCTCCAAGCCTCCCCGCCCATACCGCAGATGCGCAATCAGCGTGGTGGCGGCTGGCCGTGAGGATCGGACCGGGTGCTGCACCTAACTCTCCCCAAGAAGGAACAAGCCATGAACCTGTCAGCGACTCTTGACGACCCGCTGCGCACTGCGCCGCCCTTCGAGGGGCCACGGGAGCGCCAGCCCATAGACGAGCAGACCCTGCGCGACAGGATTGAGGCGCGTCTGGCGCCCCTGTTCGACCGCGCGCTGCAGCTTGACCATGACGTCGGCCAGATCGGCAGCGTCTATCCGGATCGGGCCGCAGCGCTGCTCAATGACTGCGCAACCCCTGAGGTGCGGGACGCCTTCGCTGCCCTGGTGCGCTCGGCCACCCGTCCCTCT
>NZ_FKBR01000047.1:0-5479 GCF_900078335.1 Bordetella trematum | reverse complement strand
GCTGTCCCTGCTGAATCGCTGGCTGACGATGGCAAAACAAGCCGCGCTTGCCGATCTGGTTGCCGCTGAGCTGGTTGGGCCGCGCATCACCTTCGAGGCGCGCCAATGACCACCGCCCTTTTCATCCTGTGCGGCCTCGCTGCCGCCTATCCCTTTGCCCTGGCCGGTGATCGCGCTATGGCGTTTCTGAGGAAGACAGCATGATCGACACCTACCAAGCAGTTTATGACGCGGTCCGCAGCCGGATCCAAGGCGGTGACCTGAGTGAAGCCGTCCGCAGCGCTGTGTCCCAGGAAGCCAGTGGCCTGAGCTATGCCATCGAAAGCGTCAGGTTCGAATTCGCTGCGGCTGCGGATGCACAAAGGGTAGCAGCGCACGAAGCGGTGCGCCCGTCTGTTCTGTTCCGGCCGAGCCTGTCCATCGATGGAGATCAGTGGTGCGCGCTCTATGGGCCTGACATTCAGGTCGGAGTCGCTGGGTTCGGCGATACACCTGCCTCCGCGATGACAGCGTTTGACGCCGAATGGATCCGCCCGGCAGCCAGAGGTGCCCAATGACCCGCCTCCGCACCCTCTCCCGCCGCGCCCTGGCCCTGTACTTGCTGGCCTACCGCAAGCAGTGGGATATCAACGTCGCCTGCTACGGCCTGTGCGGCGCCGCCATCGTCTTTTCCCTGCTGCTGATGACCGGCGTCATCGGCCCGACCCTCGACGCCCACGGCGAACCCATCCACACCGCCAGCGATGGCGGAAAGACCGCGTATGCGGCGAAGGAGTGACATGTCCGTCGCAGAACTGATTGAACTGCCGCCGGCGAAAACCGCGCTGCAGGTCTACCAGACGCCGAAAGGCCTGGATCCTTACATTGAGCGCGTGCGCCGGGAGGTCCTGGGCCAGCCCGCCGACCTGAGCACCAAGAAGGGCCGGGAAGCCATCGCCAGCCGGGCATTCAAGGTGCGCAAGATCAAGACCGCACTCGACGGCCTGGGCAAGGAGCAAGTCGATCGGCTGAAGGAAATCCCGAAGCTGATCGACGCCGAGCGCAAGCGCATGCGTGACGTTCTGGATGCGCTGGCCGACGAAGTGCGCGCCCCGCTGAACGAATGGGAGCAGGCCGAGGAGGATCGCATACAGCGGCACAAAGGCGCCATCGCGGGAATGATCTCCATTGTGGCCGACTACGGCGAATGCACTGACTCTCTGCGCGCCGCCATCATCGCGGTGGAGGCTATTGGAATCGGGCCGGACTGGGAAGAGTTCGAAACCGAGGCAGCCCGCACCAAGGAAAAGGCCCTCGCCGGCCTACGCGACCGGCTGGCCGCCCGTGAGAAATACGAAGCCGACCAGGCCGATCTTGAGCGCCTGCGCGCCGAGGCAGAAGAACGCCGGAAGCGAGACGAGCAGGAGCGCATCGCCCGAGAGGCCGCAGAGCGGACCACCCGCGAAGCTGAGGCGCGCGCCCAGGCAGAGCGTGACGCCGCTGCAAAGCGCGAGGCCGAAGCCGAGCGCCGCGAGCTGGAGCTGAAGCTGCAGGCCGAACAGGCCCAACGCGCCGCAGCCCAGGCAGAAGCTGACCGCCTGGCCGCCGAGCAGCGCGCCGAGCAAGAGCGCCTGGCGGCCATCGAGCGAGAAAAGCAAGCCGCTGAAGCCGCGCGCCTGGCCGAGATCAAGCGCCAGGCCGATGCCAGGGCAGCCGAGGAAGCTCTCGCCGCCAGCCGGGCTGCCGATGAAGAACACCGCCGGCGCATCAATCGCGCGGCCCTGGCCGCCTTCGTCGCTGGCGGAATGCCCGAGGACTGCGCCAAGCAGGCCATCACCCTCATTGCCCTGGGGAGGATCCCGGCAGTGAAGATCACCTATTGAGGCAGATATGAACGAAGTTATCGAAGCGCCGGCCCGGGATCTGGCCGCGCACAGTGAAGGCCCGGCCGCAAACTCCCCCATGGGGATGATGCTGGCGGCAATGCGTCAAGGTGCAACTCTTGAGCAGGTCGAGAAAATGATGGACCTGCAGGAGCGCTGGGAGCACCGCGAGGCCGAAAAAGCGTTCAACGATGCTCTGGCGGCATTCAAGGCCGAGGCGGTCGAGGTGCTGAAGAGCAAGACCGTAGATTTCACCTCACAAAAGGGACGCACTCACTACAAGCACGCAGAGCTGTCGGACGTTGTGGAAGCCGTAGGCCCTGCCCTTTCCAGGCACGGGTTCTCCTGGAGCTGGCGCACGGAGCAGCCCGCCGGGCAGATTCGCGTGACCTGCATTCTCAAGCACCGCCAGGGCCACAGCGACTCCGTGTCCCTGGAAGCTAGCGCCGACCAGAGCGGCAACAAAAACAGCATCCAGGCCATTGCCTCGACGGTGACCTACCTCCAGCGCCACACGCTGAAGGCAATCACGGGCGTCTCCGAAAAAGGCGACGACAACGACGGTGCGGGCGCGGAGAAAGATGCCGCCCTGCGCGACGAGTGGATCAGCAAGATTGCCCAGGCCGACACGGCCGCCCAGGCGGCAGGAATCTGGCAGCAGGGCTGCGACGCCATTCGCAAAACCAACAATTTGGGGGCCTTCGCTGCCTTCAAACAGGCATACGCCGACAAGCGGGCCATGCTCAAACAAGGAGAAGCCTGATGGATCTGATCTATCACACCGCCCCGCAAGGCACGCCGGAGTGGCTGGAAGCCCGGCGCGGCGTCATTACTGGCAGCCGGTTCAAGGACTGCCGCGACCGGCTGAAAAGCGGCGCGCCATCGAAGGCCTGCCTGTCTTACGCCATGGACGTTGCGCGCGAGCGCGCCGGCGGACGTGCCGCTGACGTATTCGTGAATGGCGCCATGCGCCTTGGTACCGAGCAAGAGCCTTTCGCCCGTGCCGCCTATGAAGCCAAGACCGGCAATTTCGTGGAAGAAGCCGGCTTCATCACCACCGATGACCGGCTGTTCGGCGTGAGCGTCGACGGCCTGGTGGAGGCCGATGGAATCATCGAAATCAAGACGATGGTTTCGTCCGGCACGCTGTTCGAGGCTGTGGTCGAAGGCGATATCAGCAGCTACATCGACCAGTGCAACGGCGCCATGTGGCTGCTCGGCCGGCAATGGGTTGACCTGGTCCTGTGGGCCCCCGACCTTGAGCCGATCGGCCGCCACCTGACGATCGTGCGGATCAAGCGGGACGACAACGCAATCGAGGCGCTGGAATCCGACCTGATGGAATTCAAGCGCACTGTCACTCGGTACGAAACCATGCTGCGCAAGGAGGCAGCTTAACCATGGCACAGCTTTTTGGAATGGCCCGGATCGGCCGCGACGTGGAAGTCCGCTATACCCAGGCCGGCGAAGCAGTGGCCAGTGTTTCCCTGGCCTTTGATTACGGGAAAAAGGGCCAAGACGGCAAGCGGCCGACCCAGTGGGTGGATGGCTCACTCTGGGGCCAGCGAGCCGAAACTCTGGCGCCCTATCTGCTCAAGGGAGGCCGCATCAGCGTAACCCTTGATGATGTGCATATCGAAACATTCCAAAGCCGTGACGGCACGCCGGGCCACAAACTGGCTGGTCGCATTACCACCTTGGAATTTGGCAGTGCGCCGCAACGCGAAGCGCAGGCCGCACCGCCTCCGGCGCGTCAGCAGCCGCAGTCGAGCCAGTATGCGGCGCAGCGCGGCGGGCCGGCGCCTGCCGCCAGCCTCGCGGATATGGACGACGATATTCCATTTTGATTCCGCTCTAGGTAAGAGTCAAAACAAAAATACGCTGAGGGCCAAGCCGCTTCCCCATAAATTCAAGCGCATTCAAGTATCGATGCCTCTTATGGCCCTCGATCAGTAGAAATTCTTTTTCTATGTGCTCACCGATCGCGCACAGAAAGCCACCGGGGGTTGCGAGAACAATTGGGGCATAGTCCCAGTTTCCCCTGTTCATCGCTGCCGCAGTGCGCAGAGGCCCACCGCTGGCGGGGCTACCAGAAAAGACCTTGTAGTCATGCTCTGGGTCCATCGGCTCGTGCCCTCTGATCGTGCCTACAGACTTCAAAAAATACGTTGGAGCCCAACTTTCCTCATGGCACGACACTGAAGTTAAGTCGATAAATCGCATCGGCGATTGTGACCCATGCCTATAAGGCCATTGTTCCAACACCTCGTTTGGAAGTCCGCCAGTCAAATGTCGAGTGCGCGGCAGCCAGTCCTCAAAGGTCTCTAGCTCGCCAAAATGGCCGCCAGAACCTAGCGCCTCAAGCTCTTCAGGCCACACTGAAACATCACGCAAGTTACGCAGATTCAACATTGGCTGTCCCGTGGTCCGATGGAGGTGGATTCTAAGCTGCCAGCAGACTTTAGGCACCCTCCCCGCCCGTAATATCCTTACCTGGAAAGCTCTATGTGGTTCAAAAACCTAAAGGTCTATCGCCTTTCGGCCGCTTGGCCGCGCCTGGGCGAAACGCTCGAAGCTGCACTGGCGAAGCATGCCTACCAGCCCAGCAACGATCTGGAAATGCAGCGCCTTGGCTGGGTGTCGCCCCGCGAGAACGGCCAGCTGTCCCATGCCGTCAACGGCCAGATCCTGCTTTCGCTGCGCGCCGAGAAAAAGGTACTGCCGTCGTCGGCCATCAATCAGGCTGCCAAGGCCCGCGCGAAGGAAATCGAAGAGCAGCAGGGCTACAAGCCCGGCCGCAAGCAGATGAAGGAAATCAAGGAGCGCGTCACCGACGAACTGATGCCGCGCGCCCTGTCCGTCTACCGCGATACCCGCGCATGGATCGACACGAAGAACGGCTGGCTGGTGATTGACGCAGCGGCTGATGGCAAAGCCGACGAGGTCATAGGCCTGCTCGCAAAGACGGTCGACCCGCTGCCGCTGGAATGCCTCTACGTGACGCAGTCCCCGGCTGCTGCCATGACTGGCTGGCTGGCGACAGACGAAGCGCCCGATAACTTCACCATCGACCAGGACACCGAGCTACGCGCGAGCGGGACCAGCAAGGCCACAGTCCGCTACATCAAGCACAGCGTGGACGCCGATGACGTGTGCCGCCACATCCAATCCGGCAAGCAATGCACTCGTCTGGCCATGACCTGGGCTGATCGCGTGTCCTTCGTGCTGACCGAGGGCCTGGATATCAAGCGCGTGACCCCGTTGGATGTGCTGAAGGAAGGCGCAGACCCCAGCCAGACCAGCGACGAGCGTTTTGATTCGGATTTCGCCCTGATGACCGGCGAGCTGGCGAAGCTGCTGACCGAGCTGGTCGATGCCCTGGGCGGCGAAAAGGAGGCCTCATGAAGCAACAGATCATCAGCCTGCTGGAGCGGGCGAAGGAAAACGGCACGACGATTGGGGATGTGCTGGCCGAGGTGCGGGGGATGCGTCCGGTTTGCCTGACCTGCGACGATCACGGCGCCGTTGGCAACATTCTGGATACCGTGCAGTGCCCGGACTGCTCCCAGCATGCCGAAAGCAAGTTGGAATGGATTGCCACCCCAGATATCAGGGAT
>NZ_FKBR01000046.1 GCF_900078335.1 Bordetella trematum | reverse complement strand
CCATCCGCGAAGGCGGCCGTACCGTCGGCGCCGGCGTGGTCGCCAAGATCATCGCCTAAGCAAGACCCCATCACGAAGGCGGCCCTGTGCCGTAGGCCGCCTTCGTTTTTCGTTCTTTAGGAAACGTCATGAAAAACCAAAAGATCCGCATCCGTCTGAAGGCTTTCGATTACAAGCTGATCGATCAGTCCGCAGCGGAAATCGTTGACACCGCCAAGCGTACCGGCGCTGTCGTGCGCGGTCCGGTTCCCCTGCCCACGCGCATCCGTCGCTACGACGTGCTGCGTTCGCCGCACGTCAACAAGACGTCGCGCGACCAGCTCGAGATCCGCACCCATCAACGCCTGATGGACATCGTGGACCCCACCGACAAGACCGTTGACGCCCTGATGCGTCTGGACCTGCCGGCTGGCGTAGACGTCGAGATCGCGCTGCAGTAAGCAAGACGCCACGGGTTTGTGCCTGGCACGGGCCCGGCAAAAGGCCGCACCTCTTCGGGGTGCGGCCTTTTTCTTTGCAGGGCGGGGGCAGTTCGATCCGACCCGTTTTTTTAAGGCCACATCGCAAGCCCGCGTGCGCTAAGTACTTGTGCCAGCAGAAAAAACCGTGCTAATATGCGAGGCTTGCCATTTTGTGGCAACAAAAACTATGGAGCGGCGTCGGGTCAGGCCTTCCCAGGCGATATCTTCCGGATATTCCTGTGTTTCCACTGACGTTACTTCGGAGTTCTTAGCCCTGTAGGGCGAAGGCCGTTACCCTTTGCCTGATTAGCCCCGACCAATCGCAGTCGGGAATGGAGAAAACAATGTCGAATACGACGCCCACGCCCGCCGCCCATCGGCTGGGTCTGGTGGGTCGCAAGGTCGGCATGACCCGCATTTTTACCGAGGATGGCGAGTCCATTCCGGTCACTGTGCTGGACGTGTCCAACAACCGAGTGACCCAAGTCAAGTCCCTGGAAACTGACGGCTACGCCGCCATCCAAGTGACTTATGGCAACCGCCGCGCCACGCGCGTGACCAAGGCTGAAGCCGGTCACTTTGCCAAGGCCGGTGCCGAAGCCGGCAGCATCCTGAAAGAGTTCCGCCTTGATCCCACCCGCGCCGCCGAGTTCGCTCCTGGCGCCGTGATCGCTGTGGAATCGGTGTTCGAAGCCGGCCAACAGGTCGACGTGACGGGCACCACGATCGGTAAAGGCTTTGCCGGTACCATCAAGCGCCACAATTTCGGCGCCCAACGTGCTTCGCACGGTAACTCCCGCTCGCACCGCGTGCCTGGCTCCATCGGCCAAGCGCAAGATCCGGGCCGTATCTTCCCGGGCAAGCGCATGGCTGGCCATCTGGGTGATGTGACCCGTACCGTTCAGAACCTCGACGTCGTGCGCGTCGATGTCGAGCGCGGCCTGCTGATGGTCAAGGGCGCTGTCCCGGGCCACGCTGGTGGTGATGTCATCGTGCGTCCGGCAGTCAAGGCGCCGGCCAAGAAGGGGGCGTAAGTAAATGGATCTCAAGCTCCTGAACGACCAAGGTGAAGCCGCTACCTTCAGCGCGCCCGACACCATTTTCGGTCGCGATTTCAACGAAGCGCTGGTGCACCAGATCGTCGTGGCCTACCAGGCCAACGCTCGCAGCGGCAACCGCGCTCAGAAGGATCGTGCCGAAGTCAAGCACAGCACCAAGAAGCCCTGGCGCCAGAAGGGTACCGGCCGCGCTCGCGCCGGCATGACCTCGTCGCCGCTGTGGCGTGGGGGTGGTCGTGCGTTCCCGAACTCGCCTGAAGAGAACTTCAGCCAGAAGGTCAACAAGAAGATGTACCGTGCCGGGATCCGCTCGATCCTGTCGCAACTGGCCCGCGAAGGCCGCATCGCCGTGGTTGATTCCTTCTCGCTCGAGTCGCCCAAGACCAAGCTGGCTGCCGCCAAGCTGAAGTCGCTGGGTCTGGAATCCGTGCTGATCATCACCGACTCGGTGGATGAAAATGTTTACCTCGCCACCCGCAACCTGCCGCACGTTGCCGTGGTCGAGACCCGCTATGCCGATCCGCTGTCGTTGATCCACTACAAGAAAGTGCTGATCACCAAGCCGGCCATCGCGCAACTCGAGGAGATGCTCGGATGAACGCCGAACGCTTGATGCAAGTCATCCTGGCGCCGGTCGTGACTGAAAAAGCCACGTTCGTCGCCGAGAAGCACCAGCAAATCGCCTTCCGTGTCGTGGCCGACGCCACCAAGCCGGAAATCAAGGCTGCCGTCGAACTGCTCTTCAAGGTGCAGGTCGAAGCCGTGCAGGTCCTCAACCGTAAGGGCAAAGTCAAGCGCTTTGGCCGTTTCGTTGGCCGTCGTCGCAATGAGCGCAAGGCTTACGTCTCGCTCAAGGACGGCCAGGAAATCGACTTTGCGGAGGTGAAGTAAATGGCCCTCGTTAAAGTAAAGCCGACTTCGGCCGGCCGCCGTGGCATGGTGAAGGTCGTCAACCCGAAGCTGCACAAGGGTGCCCCGCACACCGCGCTGCTCGAGAAGAAGACCCGTGGCTCCGGCCGCAACAACAATGGCCACATCACTGTGCGCCATCGTGGCGGTGGTCACAAGCAGCACTACCGTGTGGTGGATTTCCGTCGCAACAAGGACGGCATCCCGGCCAAGGTTGAGCGTCTGGAATACGACCCCAACCGTACCGCCCACATCGCCCTGCTGTGCTACGCCGACGGCGAGCGCCGCTACATCATCGCCCCGCGCGGTCTGGAAGTGGGTGCCACGCTGATCTCGGGTATCGAAGCCCCGATCCGCGCCGGTAACACGCTGCCGATCCGCAACATCCCGGTGGGTACCACGATCCACTGCATCGAAATGATCCCTGGCAAGGGCGCCCAGATGGCGCGCTCGGCCGGCGCATCGGCGGTGCTGATGGCCCGTGAAGGCACCTACGCTCAGGTTCGCCTGCGCTCCGGCGAAGTGCGTCGCGTGCACATCGAGTGCCGCGCCACCATTGGCGAAGTGGGTAACGAAGAACACAGCCTGCGCCAGATCGGCAAGGCCGGCGCCATGCGTTGGCGCGGTGTCCGCCCGACGGTTCGTGGTGTTGCCATGAACCCGATCGATCACCCCCACGGTGGTGGTGAGGGCCGCACCGGCGAAGCTCGCGAGCCGGTCAGCCCCTGGGGTACTCCGGCGAAGGGTTTCAAGACCCGTCGCAATAAGCGGACGAGCAATATGATCGTCCAACGGCGCAAGCGCAAGTAAGAGGCGAACACTATGTCACGTTCGATCAAGAAAGGTCCGTTTGTCGACGCACACCTGATCAAAAAGGTGGAAACTGCCGTGTCGGGCAAGGACAAAAAGCCGATCAAGACCTGGTCGCGCCGTTCCACGGTGCTGCCCGAGTTCATCGGCCTTACCATTGCTGTGCACAACGGCCGCCAACACGTTCCGGTTTATATCAACGAGAACATGGTCGGCCACAAGCTCGGCGAGTTTGCGCTGACCCGTACGTTCAAGGGTCACGCCGCGGACAAGAAGGCGAAGAGGTAAGCGATGGAAACTACTGCCATTATCCGTGGGGTTCACATCTCGGCCCAGAAGACCCGGCTGGTTGCGGACATGATCCGCGGCAAGTCGGTCGCTCAGGCGCTGACCATCCTCAACTTCTCCCCGAAGAAGGCTGCCGGCATCCTGAAAAAGGCTGTTGAATCCGCCATCGCCAACGCTGAGCACAACGACGGCGCTGACATCGACGAGCTGAAAGTCACCACGATCTACGTGGACAAGGCGCAATCGATGAAGCGTTTCTCGGCTCGCGCCAAGGGCCGTGGCAACCGTATCGAGAAGCAGACCTGCCATATCACGGTCAAGGTCGGAGCGTAAGGAGTCAAGATGGGTCAGAAAATTCACCCCACTGGGTTCCGTCTCGCGGTCACCCGTAACTGGTCCTCGCGTTGGTACGCCGACGACAAGGCTTTCGGCAGCATGCTGGCCGAAGACATCCGCGTACGTGAGTACCTGAAGAAGAAGCTCAAGAGCGCTTCTGTCGGTCGCGTGGTCATCGAGCGTCCTGCCAAGAACGCCCGCATCACCGTTTACTCGGCTCGTCCGGGCGTGGTGATCGGCAAGCGTGGCGAGGACATCGAGAACCTGAAGGCTGATCTGCAGCGTCTGATGGGCGTGCCCGTGCACGTCAACATCGAGGAAATCCGCAAGCCGGAAACCGACGCTCAGCTGATCGCCGACTCGATCGCCCAGCAGCTCGAAAAGCGCATCATGTTCCGCCGCGCCATGAAGCGCGCCATGCAGAACGCCATGCGTCTGGGCGCCCAGGGCATCAAGATCATGAGCTCGGGCCGTCTGAACGGCATCGAAATCGCACGCACCGAGTGGTATCGCGAAGGCCGTGTGCCGCTGCACACGCTGAAGGCGAGCATCGACTACGGCACCTCGGAAGCCCATACCACCTACGGTGTGATCGGCATCAAGGTGTGGGTCTACAAGGGCGACATGCTGGCCAATGGCGAGCTGCCGGCCGAAACCGCTGCCCCGCGTGAAGATGAGCGCCGTCCGCGCCGTGCGCCCCGTGGCGATCGCCCCGATGGCGCCCGCAACGGCCGTCCGGGTGGTCGTGGTCGTGCTCCCCGCAAGGCGGACGCGGCTCCGGCTCCTGAAGGAGAATAACCATGCTGCAACCCTCTCGCAGAAAGTATCGCAAAGAGCAAAAGGGCCGCAACACCGGCCTGGCCACTCGCGGCGCGCAAGTGTCGTTCGGCGAGTTCGGTCTGAAGGCCACCGGCCGCGGTCGTCTGACCGCACGTCAGATCGAAGCCGCTCGTCGTGCCATCAACCGCCACATCAAGCGCGGCGGCCGTATCTGGATCCGCATTTTCCCGGATAAGCCGATCTCGCAGAAGCCCGCCGAAGTCCGTATGGGTAACGGTAAGGGCAACCCGGAGTTCTGGGTCGCCGAAATCCAGCCGGGCAAGGTGCTGTACGAAATGGAAGGGGTCAGCGAAGAGCTGGCGCGCGAGGCGTTCCGCCTGGCCGCTGCCAAGCTGCCGATCTCGACCACGTTCGTCGCGCGTCATATCGGTGCTTAAGGGGTACAAATATGAAAGCTAGCGAACTCCGTTCGAAAGACGCCGCCGAGCTGGGCAAAGAGCTCGAGAGCCTGCTGAAGGCGCAATTCGGTCTGCGTATGCAGAAGGCCACGCAGCAGCTCGGCAACACCAGCCAGCTGCGCAATGTGCGTCGCGACATCGCGCGTGTGCGTACCTTGCTGACTGAGAAGGCAGGGAAATAAACATGAGCGAAACGCAAAACACCCAGGTTACCAAGCGCCAGCGTACGCTGGTTGGCAAGGTCGTCAGCAACAAGATGGACAAGACGGTCGTCGTTCTGGTCGAACGCCGCGTCAAGCACCCCATCTTTGGCAAGATCATCATGCGCTCGGCCAAGTACAAGGCTCATGATGAATCGAACCAATACAACGAAGGCGATACCGTCGAAATCGCAGAAGGCCGCCCCATCTCCCGCTCGAAGGCGTGGAGCGTGGTGCGTCTGATCGAAGCGGCGCGCATCATCTAAGTTGTGCCTGCTGCGCCCCGGGTCCGACCCAGGGCGGCAGCAAAAGAAAAACCGGCATGGAGCGATCCCTGCCGGTTTTTTTATGGGCGCTGTCCCCGGTTCAGGGAGTGCGGCGCAACTTGCCGGCGATGCCGCCAGGAAAGTAATAGACCGACAGCACGAACAGCACACCCAACCAGAGCAGCCAGCGTTCGGGGGTGAGCAGCGGCTCCAGCCACGGAGCCAGCGGCCCCAGGCTGGTCGCGCCCTGGTGCAGAATCTGCAGACCATCCTGCAGATAGCTTTGGGCAAACACGAACAACGTGGCGCCCAGTACGGCGCCATACATGGTGCCCATGCCGCCGATCACCAGCATCAGCAGAATGTTGAGCATGATCTCGAAAGAGAGCGTGGTGTCGGGCCCGTTGTAGCGCAGCCAGAGCGCGTAGAGTGCGCCGGCCAGAGTGGCGAACAGCGCCGCCAGCACGTTCGATGCGCTGCGATAGATTACCGTGCGGTAGCCGATGGCTTCGGCGCGGAAGGGATTCTCGCGAATGGCCTGCAACACCCGACCGAAGGGCGAATTGACGATGCGCAGCAACAGCAGGAAGAGCACGAGGGCGGCAAAGAAGATCAGGTAGTAGGTCAGGATGCGGCCATCGATCCTCAGACCCAGCACCGGCTCGGCGAACAGTCTGTAGGCCGGGCGCAGCAGGGCAGGCACTTTGAAATTCAGGCCGTCTTCGCCACCGGTGAGCGCCGAGAGCTGTGAGCTGAGGGTCTGGAAGGCCGCAGCCACGGCCAGTGTGATCATGGCGTAGAAGATGGCCCGCACGCGCAGGCTCGCCAGGCCGATCAGCAGGGCAAACAGCAGCGATACGCCCAGTGCGAGGGCCACGCCCGTGCCGACGGCTGCCCAGCCCGGTTCCATCCGGGTGCTGGCGATCGCCACGCCGTAGGCGCCGATGCCGAAGAACATGGTGTGCGCGAAGCTGACGATGCCGGTGTAGCCCAACAGCAGGTCATAGCTGGCCACCAGCACGATGAAGACCAGGATCTTGGCGGCCACGGCCAGTGCGCGCGGACCGGGAAAGGCAAAAGGGGCGATGGCCAGCAGCACCACGATGAGGATGAGCAGCAACGCCAGCAGGCGGCTGCGGGGCGGATCGCCGGAAAGGATCTGTACAGGCATGGCGGAGGGTTAGCGCGGCTGGGCGACGGGATAGACGCCTTGCGGACGCCACAACAGGATGGCAACCATCAGGGCGATGTTGGAGAACAGGGCGGCTTTGGGCAGCAGAAAGCCGGTGTAGTTGGCCATCAGGCCAACCAGCAGCGCGCCGATCAGGCAGCCCACGGTGGACCCCAGCCCGCCGATCATGATGACGATGAAGATCAGCACGTTGACCTGCGCGCCCATCTGCGGCACGACGGACTGCTGGTAAAGCCCCCACAGCACGCCGCCCAGCCCGGCCAGCATGGACCCGGCGACGAACACGGCCACGAAGAGATGCCGGATGCGATAGCCCAGGCTCTCGACCATTTCGCGGTCTTCGACACCTGCCCGTATCAGCAGCCCGAGCTTGCTGCGGTTGAGGATCCAGACCAGCAGCAAGAGCACTGCCACGCCGCTTCCCAGCGCCAGCAGCCGGAATTTCTCGATCGCCGCATCGCCCAGCAGCAACGCGCCGCGCAGGGCCTCAGGCATCGGCAACGACAGGGTCTGGGGACCCCAGATCATTTTGATCAGTTCTTCGCCGATGATCAGCCCGCCCATGGTGATGAGGATCTGCTTGAGGTGCTGGCCATAGACGGGGCGAACGATCACGCGCTCGAACACCGCGCCGATGGCGCCTGCGACCAGCATCCCCACGATCATGGCCGGCACGATGGCGCCCAGATTGGCCAGCAGGCTAGGGCTGGCGGTCCAACCACCCATGGCGCCCAGCACGGTGGTTGCCATGTAGGCGCCGATGGCAATGAAAAGGCCGTGGCCGAAATTCAGGACGTCCATCAGGCCGAAGACCAGCGTCATGCCGGAGGCGACGATGAAGATGATCATGCCCATGGCCAGACCGGCCAGCGTCAGCGTCAGCCAGGTCGACCAGGATCCCACCAGCAGCAGCGCGATCAATGCCAGGCCGAGCACCAGCAGGGCAGGCAGGAAGTCGCGCCGCGCTGCGGGCAGGCGTTCGTCGACAGCGGAAAGGGTCGCGTTCATTGATGACTCCCGAGGGATAGCCCGAGCAGACGCTGTTGCAGGGCATCGTCTTCGGCCAGTGCGGCCATGGGGCCGCGATGGATCACGCGGCCGTCGTCCATCACGGCGACGTGATCGCCCAGCTGGCGCGCGAAACCGAAGTTCTGCTCCACCAGCAAGATCGTGGTGCCGCCCTGCTTGAGCTCCAGGAAGGCGTCGATCATGTTCTGCACGATTGCCGGGGCCAGCCCCTTGCTCGGTTCATCGACGATCAGCAGGCGGCGCGGCTCGATGATGGCGCGTGCGACGGCCAGCATCTGCTTCTGTCCGCCCGACAAGTTGCCAGCCGGGTACAGCCAGAACTTGCGCAGCGCCGGGAAGAAACCGAAGATCCATTCCAGCCGGTCGCTGTCCATGTCCCGGGCGCGGCGCGCCTGGCGGGCGGCGAGCAAGAGGTTCTCCTTGACCGTCAGGCCGGCGAAGATGCCCATGTTCTCCGGCACGTAGGCGATGCCGCGCCGCGCCATCTCGGGCGGGCTGGCCTGGATAGCCAGGCCATCCAGTTGCAGTTCACCCTGCGAGAGCGGCCACAGTCCCATGATCGTGCGCAGCGTCGTGGTCTTGCCCGCGCCATTGCGGCCCAGCAGCATCGTCACGCCGCCCTGGGCGATCTCCAGGTCGACACCATGCAGGATGTGGTACGCACCGATGTGGGTGTGGACATCCCGAAGTCGGAGTAAGGCCGTCATGCCGGCGCTCCCGTACCCAGATAGGCCTGCTGGACCAGCGGCGAGGCCATGATTTCGGCCGGCAGACCATCCGCCATGAGGCGGCCGTTGTGCAGCACCACGATACGGTCGGCCAGTTCGCGCACGACATCCATCTTGTGCTCGACCAGCAGAATGATCTTGCTGCGATCCTGTTTGAGTTCGCGGATCAGGTCCAGCACCACCGGCACGTCGTCAACACTCATGCCGGCGGTCGGTTCGTCGAACATGAAGACCTTGGGGCGCAGCGCGGCCAGCATGGCAATTTCAAGCTTGCGCTGATCGCCGTGCGGCAGCGAGGCGGCGCTGTGATCGCGCCGCGCCTGCAGACGGACCCGTTCCAGCAGGGTGTCGGCCTGCTCGATCAGATCGCGCTCGGCCCGCCAACTGCGCCACAGACGGATATGGCGCCAGCCCGCGCCTTGTTTGCGCGATTGCAGTGCCAGCCGGAGGTTCTCGTGCGTGCTCAGTTGTGGAAAGAGCTGCGTGAGCTGGAAGGCGCGGCCCAGTCCGGCGTGCATGCGCGCGGCAGCGCCCTGGTGGGTCAGGTCGCTGCCATCGAGCAGCACGCTGCCTTGGCTGGCTCGCAGCTGCCCGGAGATCAGATTGAAGTAGGTGGTCTTGCCTGCGCCGTTCGGGCCGACGATGGCGGTCAGCGACCCCGGTGCATACCGGGCGCTGACATCGTCGACGGCCGTGTGGCCGCCGAAGCGGATGGTGAGCGAGCGGGTTTCCAGCATGGGTTCAACGCTTGTTCATGACCGGCACGTTCATTTCCCCGGGAGGAATTTCCCGCAGCAGTTCCTGGACAGCCCAGGGAACGGAGGGGTCATCCTTGATGCGGAAGTGATACATCGATTGCATGGCCTGGTGGTCCTGCTCGCGGAAGGTCATGCGGCCCTTGGGGGTCTCGAAGCTCATGCCTTCCATTGCCTTGATCAAGGTGTCGGTATCCGAGTCACCTCCGGTCTTCTTGAGCGCCTCGACGATGGCGATGCCCGATGCCATGCCGCCGGCGGTAAAGAAATCGGGGGGCTGCCCGTGGCGCTTCTGGTGTTCGGCCACGAGCCACTCATTGACCGGGTTGCGGGGGATGCCGTAGTAGTAATAGGTCGCGCCTTCCATGCCGGCCAGGCTCTTGAGTGGCGTCATTGCGGCCAGCGTGTTGCCGCCGGTGGCGATCTCGATGCCGTAGCGCCTGGGATCCAGGTCGGCAATCTTGAAAGGGTTGCCGGCGCCGGCCCAGATGATGAAGATGATCTTGCGGCCGGGCTTGTCCTTGAGGGCATCGAAGAGGCGTTGCGCACCGCCCGTGAAATCGGTGGCGTTGGCCGGCAGGTACTCTTCATGCACGATCTTGGCGTTCTTGAGGGCGCCCTTGAAGGCGCGCACCCCGTCGCGGCCGAAGGCGTAGTCCTGTGCCAGCATGCCGATGTGGGTGCCTTCCTGGTCGAAGGCCACGGCGTTGGCGATGGCGTCCTGTGATGAGTTGCGGCCGGTGCGGAAAATATAGCGATTCCACTTTTCGCCAGTGATGGAATCGGCCACGGCCGGTTCGACCAGCAGGATCTTCTCGTACTCTTCGGCGATCGGCAGCATGGCCAGCGCCACACCCGAGGAGGTCGGCCCGACGGCCAGATCGGCGTCGTCATCGGCATAGGCAGAGGCCAGCTGGGCGCGGGCGATGTCCGGCTTGCCCTGATTGTCTTTCTCGATCACGCGGATCTTGCGGCCGGCCACCTCCATGCTGCCGCCGGTGGCGTACTCCAGCCCCATCATGAGACCGTTGTGGGTCTGTTTGGCGTAGGCCTCCAGCGGGCCGGTCTTGTCGTAGACATGAGCGATGACCAGGTCGGCGGCCCAGGCGGGCGCGCACAGCGCGATGCTGGTCAGGGCTGCGGCGATAAGGCGTTTCATGGGCGTTCTCCTCAGGCGCGGTGGTGCGCCAGGAATTGGCGTACCGGTTCGATCTGGGCGGCAACGTTCAGGCTGGGGGCATGACCGCAGCCGGGGAAGGTAAGCAATTGCGCGCGCGGACCGCGTTCGGTCATGGCTTGCGCCACCTCCGGCAGCAACAGATCGGATTCCTCGCCGCGCAGCAGCAGCAGCGGCTGGCGCAGGCTGTCGTACTCCATCCAGCGCTCGTAGTCGTCGGGGTAGTGTTCGAACTGGCCGACGATGGCCGGGTCATAGTGCAGGGTCAGGCGTCCATCGGGCAGACGCCGCAGCGACGTCTCGGCCATGCGGCGCCATTGGGCGTCGCTTTGCCAGCCGTAAGGCTGGTAGGCGCCGCGCAACCAGGTCTCCAGTTCGGTTACCGTGTCGAAGGCGGGCGGCTGGCTGGCGTAGTCGAGAATGCGCCGGATGGCCGGGCGCGGCAGCGTCGGGCCGATGTCGTTGATCACCAGGTGGCTCAGTCGCCCACGCAACTGCGTGGCGGCACCCAGCATGCCGATGGCGCCGCCCATCGAGGTGCCGACCCAGGCGGCGCGCTCGATGTGCAGGGCGTCCAGCAGGCCGGCGGCCAGGCCGATGTAGAAGTCGAGCCGGTATTCCTCGCGCGGGGCCGGGCTCCATTGCGACAGCCCGCGGCCCAGTGTGTCGGGGCAAAGGATGCGCCAATCCCGGCAAAGCGCCTGGGCCAGGTCGTCGAAGTCGCGTCCGGTGCGCGCCAGGCCATGCCACATGACCAGCGTGGGTGCGTCAGCCGGGCCCCATTCCATGTAATGCAGTTCGCGGCCCAGCACGCGCGCATAGCGCGAGGCCGGCAAGAATGCCGTCATGTCTCCTCCCAGATATCCCAGGTTGTTCTCTATCCGGGCCGACTATAGACTTGACGCTAATGCGGCAACAATGCGCCACCGCTGCGGCAATAGGCTGGATCAAAAGAATGTGCACGCTGCATCAAATGAGTGGGGCTCTGCCCGCCGGGAGACAGCATGGCCGACATGACATTTGCCACGACGCAGGTTGATCCGCGTCGCCGGCTCGACAGCTGGCGCGAAGCGCTGGCCGACGCCTTCGGGCCCTTCGAGGTGCATGCCGGGCAGGGCTGCGGAGCGTTCGCCGGTCGCCTGCGCTATCTGCGCCGGGCCAATCTGCAGTTCAACGATCTGCACTACCAGGGACAGAAACTCGAGCGCACGCGCGGCAACGTGTCGCAACTCGACGAAGAGTTCTACACCTTCGGGCTGCCGCTGGCCGGGCCGCTGGCGGTACTGCAGGAGGGCCGGCGCTTCGAGGTCGAGCCCGGCTGCGTCTATCTCATGAACCAGAGCGCGCCCTACCAGGCCGTTGCCCAGGGGGACGGCGGCTATCGCAGCCTGAGCATTTCATTTCCGCGCGCCGCTCTGGCGCAGCGGGCTGGCCGGCTGGAGTCGTTCTATAAACTTCGCGTCGATGACGGCGGCCCGCAGGGCCTGCTGCTCAAGAGCTACCTGGATCATCTGCTGGGCGGCATGCCGGCCTGGAGCGAGGCCGAGGTGGGTGCGCTGGGTGAGCATCTGATCGATCTGATCGTGCTGTTCCTGGTGCAGTCGCAGGCGGCACAGGCCTCCGAACTCGACAGCAGCGTCACGCTGGCGCACCGTGAGCGCGCCCTGGCGTACATGCGTCGCCAGCTTTCCGATCCTGCGCTGACACCGGCCTCGGTCGCCCTGGCCTGCGGAATTTCGCTGAGTTACCTGCACCGCATCTTTCAGGCTGCGGGGCTGGGGGTGGAGTCGCAGTTGTACGCGCTGCGCCTGGAACACTGCCGCCGCCTGCTGCAGGATCCTGCCCATGCGCATCGCTCGATTGCCGAGCTGGCGTTCCAAAGCGGTTTTGCCCATGCCGCGCATTTCAGTCGTCAGTTCCGCCAACGTTTTGGCATGACGGCGCGCGAGTACCGGGCAGCCGCCCGCCAGGCCGGCGGGCGGCGCGACGCCATCGACGGATGACGTCACGCGCGGGGCGGAGATGCCCCGCGCGGGCTCATCCTCACACGTGGGTGATGAACTTGGTGACCAGGTAGCCGTCGAAGGTTTCCTGGCCGCCTTCGCTGCCGATACCGCTGTCCTTGACGCCGCCAAAGGGCGTCTCGGCCAGAGCGCTGCCGAAGTGGTTGATGTTCACCATGCCGACCTCCAGGGCGTTGGACACCTTGGTGGCGGTCTTCAGCGACTCGGTGAAGACATACGAAGACAGGCCGAAGGGCAGGCTGTTGGCGCGCTTGAGGACTTCGTCGGTGTCCTTGAAGCGCACGATCGGAGCCACCGGGCCGAAGGGCTCTTCGGTCATCAGCATGGAGTCATCGGGCACGTCGGTGATGACGGTCGGATTGAAGAAGAAGCCCTTGTCCGAAGGCGCGTCGCCGCCCAGTACCACCTTGCCGCCCCGCTTGCGGGCGTCTTCGATGAATTGCGTCATCACCGGCACGCGGCGCTCATGCGCCAGCGGGCCCATCTGCACGCCATCATCCAGGCCATTGCCGACCTTGATGCCGGAGAGGACTTCGGTGAAGGCCGACACAAATGCGTCGTAGGCGCCTTCCTGGATATAGAAACGGGTCGGCGAGATGCAGACCTGGCCGGCGTTGCGGATCTTGAAGCGGGCCAGCATGTCGGCGGCGCGCTTGACGTCGGCGTCGTTAAACACCAGCACCGGGGAGTGGCCGCCCAGCTCCATCGTCACCGGCTTCATGTGGGCGCCGGCCAGGGCGGCCAGCTGCTTGCCCACCGGCACCGAGCCGGTGAACGACACCTTGCGCACGATCGGCGAGCGGATGAGGTAATCGGAGATCTTGGCCGGTTCGCCCCAGACGATGTTCAGGCAGCCCTTGGGCAGGCCGGCTTCGTGGAACAGGCGGGCAATCGCCATGACGGCGCTGGGCGAATCTTCCGGACCCTTCAGCACGATGGTGCAGCCGGCGCCCAGCGCGGCGCAGATCTTGCGAATGGCCTGGTTGTACGGAAAGTTCCAGGGGGTGAAGGCGACGCATACGCCGATCGGCTCGCGCACGACCATCTGGCGGGCATCCGGATTGCGCGGCGGCACGATGCGGCCGTAGATGCGGCGGCACTCTTCGGCGTGCCAGTCGGCATGCTCGGAGCAGCTGACGATCTCACCCACGGCCTCGGCCAGCGGCTTGCCCTGGTCCAGGGTCATGTTGCGTCCGATGGTCTTGGCCTGTTCGCGCGAGAGCTCGCCCACTTTGCGCAGAATGGCGGCGCGCTCCATCGGCGAGGTGCGCTTCCAGGTCTGGAAGGCGCGTTCGGCAGCCTGCAGGGCGCGATCCAGGTCAGCCTGGCTGGCATGCGGCAACTGGCCCAGCACTTCGCGGGTGGCCGGGTTGATCACATCCTGAGTCTTGCGGCCTTCGCCGGACAGAAACTCACCATCGATATACAAAGCCAATTGTTCGTACATGCCAATCTTTCCTTGGAGGAAGTGGGAGGAATGAAAAAAAAGGGGGGCGCATGCCCACACCCGACAAGAGTCAGTCTAAACCAGCTTGACGGTTGTGGTCTGCACCACTGTGGATCTTCTGGAAGGGGCCAATGCCGCAGCCCGGGATTGCCCGGGGGTGGCAAGGGGGTCGGATTGGGTATGATCGTTCCCTACTTTGTTCGCAGCTTGCCCTTGCCGCTGCCAGGAAAGGTCCAGGCAGGGCGCCCTATCCGCACAGACCACGCCCCGTGACGCCGAATTCCGCCTCCCCAACCCGCCAGAGCCTGTTCTCCCGCCTGTTGTTCGGTTTCATTTCCTGGCTGCATGTCAGGATCGCACGGGCCTCGCTGGTGGGCGACCGGCCGATTTTCGACAACCAGGCTTTCCCATGGGTGCCGGCGCTGGAGGCGCAGACGCCAGCCATCCGTGATGAGCTGGAGCGGCTGTTGCAGGATCGCGAACGTTTGCCCGCCTTTCACGAGATTTCCCCGGATGTCGGCATGATCACCGGCGACAAGCACTGGAAGACCTTCGTGTTCATGGGCTACGGCATGCGCTCGGCGCGCAACCTGGCGCGTTGCCCGGCGACGGCTCAGGCCCTGCGCGGCATCCCGGGGGTGCGTACGGCGTTCTTCTCCATCCTGGAGCCGGGCAAGCGCATTCCCCTGCATAAGGGGCCATACAACGGCGTGCTGCGTCTGCATCTGGGGCTGCGCGTGCCGCAGCCGCGCGAGCGCTGCTGGATCGAGGTCGATGGCCAGCGCTATCACTGGCGCGAAGGCGAGGCGGTGATCTTCGATGATCTCTACCCTCATCAGGTGCACAACGACACGGCGGGCCTGAGGGCGGTATTGTTCGTGGATTTCGAGCGGCCCTGCCGCGCGCCGGTGCGCTGGCTCAACCGACTCGTGCTGGCGCTGGCGCCCATGAGCGACGAGATCCGCCGCGGCAAGGCCAATCACGACGCCTGGGAGCAGGCGTACTACGAGAAAAAATAGGGACGCCCTGCGCGGCAGGCGACTGTGGCGCGGATACGGCAAGCCTTTGTTTTCGTGCCTGAATATGGCTTGCATGAAAAATCTGGCTGGGATAGAATAAGCAGCTTTCCCAAATTGTTGGTTGGGTTGGCCCAAGCTCGGTGGTGGTAAAACACCCCGGATAACTTCCCGGATTCAGTTGCGGGCGGTTCATCCCAAGAGTTACCTCCGAGGCGCCGCCTCAGGGGAGATGAAGGGCTTTGTGCCGGTTTGACCGACGTTCAGGGGAAACTTCCGCAGGATTTCAACCCAGGGTCGTTGTTGCCAGCAGGCAGCGCGGACCTGACGGGACCAAAACTGGCAGGAAGCACGGGCCTTATCCAACAAGGGAAGGGCGTGTTTTCAGTTAAGTTGGAACAGGAAAAATCATGATCCAAATGCAGACCACGCTGGACGTGGCCGACAACACTGGTGCGCGTGCCGTCATGTGCATCAAGGTGCTCGGTGGCTCCAAGCGCCGCTATGCCGGTATCGGCGACATCATCAAGGTGAGCGTCAAAGATGCGGCCCCCCGCGGACGCGTCAAGAAAGGCGAGATCTACAACGCTGTGGTGGTTCGTACCGCCAAGGGCGTGCGCCGCAAGGACGGTTCGCTGATTCGTTTCGGTGGCAATGCCGCCGTGTTGCTCAATGCCAAGCTGGAGCCGATCGGCACCCGCATCTTCGGACCGGTTACGCGCGAACTGCGTAACGACAAGTTCATGAAGATCGTGTCGCTGGCCCCGGAAGTGCTGTAAGGAGCCCACGATGAACAAGATCCGTAAAGGCGACGAAGTCATCGTATTGACTGGCCGCGACAAAAAGCGTCGCGGCACCGTGCTGTCCATCGTTGACGCCGACCACGTGCTGGTCGAGGGTGTCAACGTCGTGAAGAAGCACATGAAGGCCAACCCCATGGCCAACAACCCCGGCGGCATCGTCGAAAAGACGCTCCCGATCCACATCTCGAACGTGGCTCTCTTCAACCCCGCCACCGGCAAGGGTGATCGCGTGGGCATCAAGGAAGAGGACGGTCGCAAGGTTCGCGTGTTCCGTTCCAATGGTGCCGTTGTCGGCGCCAAGGCGTAAGGGGCGAAAGACATGTCTCGTTTGCAAGATTTCTACAAGAGCAAGGTCGTTGCCGACCTGCAAGCCAAGTTCGACTACAAGACCGTGATGGAAGTCCCGCGCATCACCAAGATCACCCTGAACATGGGTGTCTCGGAAGCCGTGGCTGACAAGAAGGTCATCGAACACGCCGTCTCGGACCTCACCAAGATCTCCGGCCAGAAGCCCGTCGTCACCAAGACGCGCAAGGCTATCGCCGGCTTCAAGATCCGTGAAAACTACCCGATCGGTTGCATGGTGACGCTGCGTGGTCAACGCATGTACGAATTCCTGGATCGCCTGGTGGCGGTTGCGCTGCCTCGCGTGCGCGACTTCCGCGGTGTGTCGGGTCGTGCATTTGACGGCCGTGGCAACTACAACATCGGGGTAAAAGAGCAGATCATTTTCCCCGAAATCGAGTACGACAAGATCGACGCGCTGCGTGGGCTGAACATCAGCATCACCACCACCGCCAAGACCGACGACGAAGCCAAGGCGCTGCTTGCGGCCTTCAGCTTCCCGTTCCGCAACTAAGGGGCTGATGACGTGGCTAAACTCTCCCTCATCAATCGCGATATCAAGCGCGCCAAGCTGGCTGACAAGTTCGCCGCTCGCCGCGCCGAACTGAAAGCGATCATCGACGATCAGTCGAAGACCGACGAAGAACGTTACCAGGCTCGGCTCAAGCTGCAACAGCTGCCGCGCAATGCCAACCCGACGCGTCAGCGCAATCGTTGCGTGGTGACCGGTCGTCCGCGCGGCGTGTTCCGCAAGTTCGGCCTGACCCGTCACAAACTGCGTGAAATGGCCATGAAGGGCGAAGTGCCCGGCATGACCAAGGCCAGCTGGTAGGAGAACGAATATGAGCATGAGCGATCCCATCGCCGATATGCTGACCCGCATTCGCAATGCGCAGCAAGTCGACAAAACCACGGTGAACATGCCCTCCTCGAAGCTGAAGGCGGCCATTGCCGCTGTGCTGAAAGACGAAGGCTACATCGACGGCTTTGAAATCAAGGGCAGCCAGGCCAAGCCTGAGCTGGAAATCACCCTGAAGTACTACGCCGGCCGCCCGGTCATCGAGCGCATCGAACGCGTCTCGCGCCCCGGTCTGCGTATCTACAAGGGCCGCAGCAACATTCCTCAGGTCATGAACGGCCTGGGCGTGGCTATCGTTTCGACCTCGCGCGGCGTGATGACCGACCGCAAGGCTCGCGCCAATGGCGTGGGCGGCGAAGTCCTGTGCTACGTGGCCTAAGGAGAGTCGAATGTCACGTATCGCTAAATATCCGGTAGAACTGCCGAAGGGTGTTGAAGCCAACATCCAGTCGGACCAGATCACCGTGAAGGGCCCGCTGGGCACGCTGGTGCAGTCGCTGACCGGCGATGTCATCATCAACGAAGACGGCGGCAAGCTGTCGTTCATCGTTGCCAATGACTCGCGTCACGCCAACGCCATGTCGGGCACCCTGCGCGCTCTGGTCGCCAACATGGTGACCGGCGTGAGCAAGGGCTTCGAGCGCAAGCTGAACCTGGTCGGCGTGGGTTTCCGCGCCTCCGTCCAAGGTGATGCCGTCAAGCTGCAACTGGGCTTTTCGCACGACATCCTGCATCAGCTGCCTGCTGGTGTGAAGGCCGAATGCCCCTCGCAGACGGAAATCATCATCAAGGGCGCCAACAAGCAAGTCGTCGGTCAGGTGGCCGCTGAAATCCGCGCATACCGCGAACCCGAACCCTACAAGGGCAAGGGCGTGCGTTACGCTGATGAACGCGTCGTCATCAAAGAGACCAAGAAGAAGTAAAGGCGACAAGGACGAATCATGGACAAAAAAGTTTCCCGTTTGCGTCGTGCGGTACCGACCCGCCGGAAGATCGCGCAGCTGGGCGTTCATCGCCTCTCGGTCTACCGCTCGAACCTGCACATCTACGCCAACATCATTTCGCCGGAAGGCGATCGTGTGGTCGTCAGCGCCTCGACGCTGGAAGCCGAAGTGCGTGCGCAGCTGTCTGGCGCCGGCGCTGGTGGCAATGCCGCTGCTGCCGCGCTGATCGGCAAGCGCGTGGCCGAGAAGGCCAAGGCTGCTGGTATCGAACTGGTTGCCTTCGATCGCTCGGGCTTTCGTTACCATGGCCGCGTCAAGGCGCTGGCCGAAGCCGCGCGTGAAGCCGGCCTGAAGTTCTAAGCGAGGATCAGTCACATGGCTAAAGTACAAGGCAAGAACGCCGCGGAAAAAGAGAACGACGACGGTCTGCGCGAGAAGATGATCGCGGTCAACCGCGTGAGCAAAGTGGTCAAGGGTGGTCGCACCATGAGCTTTGCTGCGCTGAGCGTGGTCGGCGACGGCGATGGTCGTATCGGCATGGGCAAGGGCAAGGCGCGCGAAGTGCCGGTGTCGGTCCAGAAGGCAATGGAACAGGCCCGTCGCGGCATGTTCAAGGTTGCCCTGAAGAACGGCACGCTCTACCACACCGTGGTGGGCAAGCACGGCGCCTCGACGGTGCTGATTTCGCCGGCCGCTGAAGGTACTGGCGTGATCGCCGGTGGCCCGATGCGCGCCATTTTCGAAGTGATGGGTGTGCGTAACGTCGTTGCCAAGAGCCTGGGCTCGAGCAACCCGTACAACCTGGTTCGCGCCACGTTGAACGGCCTGCGCAATTCCCTGACCCCGTCGGACGTTGCTGCCAAGCGCGGCAAGACCGTCGAAGAGATCCTGGGGTAAGTCATGGCTCAGAAGCAGATCAAAGTTACGCTCGTGCGCTCGGTCATTGGCACCAAGCAATCCCACCGCGATACCATTCGCGGCCTGGGCCTGCGCGGTCTCAATAGCAGCCGTGTGCTCGTCGACACCCCGGAAGTGCGCGGTATGATCCGCAAGGTCGAATACCTCGTCTCCGTGTCGGAAGGCTAAGGAATCACGATGTCGGAAATTCAACTTAATTCCATCAAGCCCGCCGAGGGCGCCAAGCACGCCAAGCGTCGCCTTGGCCGCGGTATCGGCTCGGGCCTGGGTAAAACCGGTGGCCGCGGCCACAAGGGCCAGAAGTCGCGTTCGGGCGGCTTCCACAAGGTTGGCTTCGAAGGCGGTCAGATGCCGCTGCAGCGTCGCCTGCCCAAGCGTGGTTTCACCCCGCTGGGTCGTCACCTGTTCGCCGAAGTGCGTCTGTCCGAGCTGCAGGGTCTGGATATCGAGGAAATCGATCTTCAGGCGCTGAAGGCCGCGGGTGTGGTTGGCCAGGCAGTGCGTTTCGCCAAGGTCATCAAGTCGGGTGAACTCTCGCGCAAAGTGGTGCTTCGCGGCATCACTGCGACGGCTGGCGCTCGCGCCGCTGTCGAGGCCGCGGGCGGCTCGCTTGCCTGATCGCGAGGTGACGCGTGGCTAAAGCGCAGGCACTGGGTAAGACCGGATCCCGGTACGGTGATCTGAAGCGCCGGCTGGTGTTTCTGATCCTCGCCCTGGTGGTTTACCGTCTTGGTACCCACATCCCTGTCCCGGGCATCAATCCGGACGCGCTGGCGGACTTGTTCCGCCAGAACGAGGGCGGGATCCTGGGCCTGTTCAACATGTTCTCGGGCGGTGCGCTCTCGCGCTTTTCGATCTTTGCCCTGGGGATCATGCCGTACATTTCGGCATCCATCATCATGCAGTTGATGTCGGTGGTGATGCCGTCGCTGGAAGCCCTCAAGAAAGAGGGCGAAGCCGGCCGGCGCAAGATCACTCAGTACACCCGCTACGGCACGGTATTGCTGGCGCTGGTGCAGGCTGTGGGCATTTCGGTAGCGTTGGAGTCCCAGCCGGGGCTTGTGGTCGATGCAGGTATGTTGTTCCGCTTCACCACGGTGGTGACGCTGGTCACCGGCACCATGTTCGTCATGTGGCTGGGTGAGCAGATTACCGAGCGTGGTCTGGGCAATGGTATTTCGATCCTGATCTTCACCGGTATCGTCGCGGGCTTGCCCTCGGCGCTGGCGGGGCTGCTGGACCTGGTGCGCACCAACTCGATGTCGGTGATCTCCGCACTGTTCATCGTGGCTCTGGTCGTGCTGGTGACGGCGTTTGTGGTGTTCGTCGAACGCGGACAGCGCAAGATCACGGTGAACTATGCCAAGCGCCAGGTGGGCAACAAGATCTACGGCGGTCAAAGCTCGCATTTGCCGCTCAAGCTGAACATGGCAGGGGTGATTCCGCCGATCTTCGCATCGTCGATCATTCTCTTCCCGGCTACGGTCACCAGCTGGTTTGCCACGGGCGAAAGCCTGGGGTGGCTGCGCGATCTGGCTGCTGCGCTTGAACCTCGTCAACCGCTCTACATCACGCTGTATTCTGTCGCGATCATCTTCTTCTGCTTTTTCTACACGGCTCTGGTGTTCAACAGCCGCGAAACGGCAGATAACCTGAAGAAGAGTGGTGCGTTCGTCCCGGGCATCCGCCCTGGTGAACAAACCGCGCGCTACATCGACAAGATTCTGATGCGTCTCACGCTGGCTGGTGCCCTCTACATCACGCTTGTGTGCTTGCTGCCGGAATTCATGGTGATGCGCTGGAACGTACCGTTCTACTTCGGTGGGACGTCTCTGTTGATTATTGTTGTGGTGACGATGGATTTCATGGCGCAAGTTCAGGCCTACATGATGTCTCACCAGTACGACTCGTTGCTCAAGAAGGCCAACTTCAAGGGTGCGGGTTTGCCTATGCGATAGATGTTCTCTAGCCTTGAGCAGAAAGCATGTCAAAGGACGACGTCATCCAGATGCAGGGCGAGGTTCTTGAGAACCTCCCCAACGCGACATTTCGCGTCAAGCTCGAAAACGGCCACGTGGTGTTGGGCCATATTTCCGGCAAGATGCGCATGCATTACATCCGGATCCTTCCCGGAGATAAGGTCACGGTGGAGCTCACGCCCTATGACCTGACGAGGGCCAGGATTGTCTTCCGCTCAAAATAGGCGGAACCGGATTACGGAAAATTAGGAGTCAACCATGAAAGTAATGGCATCGGTTAAGCGGATCTGCCGCAATTGCAAAGTTATCAAACGTCACGGCGTGGTGCGCGTCATCTGCACCGACCCGCGTCACAAGCAGCGTCAAGGCTAACCCTGGTTAGCGTTACGCAACGGATTAAATCAAGGAACAGTCATGGCCCGTATTGCTGGCATTAACATTCCGCCGCAACAGCACGCCGAGATCGGCCTGACCGCCATTTTTGGCATCGGTCGTACGCGCGCCCGCAAGATCTGCGAAGCTGCTGGTGTGCCCGTTACCAAAAAGGTCAAAGATCTGACCGACGCTGAGTTGGAACGCATCCGTGAACACGTTGGCGTGTTCACCGTCGAAGGCGACCTGCGTCGTGAAGTGCAGCTCTCGATCAAGCGTTTGATCGACCTGGGAACCTATCGCGGTATGCGTCACAAGCGCGGTCTGCCGGTGCGCGGCCAGCGCACTCGCACCAACGCTCGCACCCGCAAGGGCCCGCGTCGTGCTGCTGCGTCCCTGAAGAAATAATCGAGGATTTAGATTATGGCGAAAGCTTCCACCAGCGGCGCTTCGCGCGTGCGCAAAAAGGTTAAGAAGAACGTCTCGGACGGCATCGCGCACGTTCACGCGTCGTTCAACAATACCATCATCACCATTACCGATCGTCAGGGCAACGCCCTGTCGTGGGCAACCTCGGGTGGTGCCGGTTTCAAGGGCTCGCGCAAGTCGACCCCGTTCGCTGCTCAGGTCGCCGCCGAAACGGCTGGCCGCGTGGCAATGGAGTACGGCATCAAGACCCTCGAAGTCCGCATCAAGGGCCCCGGCCCCGGCCGCGAGTCGTCGGTGCGTGCTCTGAACGCGCTGGGCATCAAGATTTCGAGCATTGCCGATATCACGCCCGTTCCGCACAACGGCTGCCGTCCGCCGAAGCGTCGTCGTATCTAAGGGGAACCTCCATGGCTCGTTATATTGGTCCCAAGTGCAAGCTCTCGCGCCGCGAGGGTACTGACCTGTTCCTGAAGAGCGCTCGTCGCTCGCTGGACTCCAAGTGCAAACTGGATTCCAAGCCTGGCCAGCATGGCCGTACTTCGGGTGCTCGCACCTCTGACTACGGTCTGCAGCTGCGCGAAAAGCAAAAACTCAAGCGCATGTACGGTGTGCTCGAGAAGCAATTCCGCAAGTACTTCGTTGAAGCCGAGCGTCGTCGCGGCAACACCGGCGAAACGCTGATCCAGCTGCTCGAATCGCGTCTGGACAACGTGGTGTATCGCATGGGTTTCGGTTCGACCCGCGCTGAAGCCCGCCAGCTGGTGAGCCACCGCGCCATCGAGCTGAACGGCCGCACCGCCGACATCGCCTCGATGCTGGTCAAGGCCGGCGACGTCATCACCATCCGTGAAGGCGCCAAGAAGCAAGCCCGTATCCGCGAATCGCTGGATCTGGCTTCGAGCATTGGCATGCCGCAGTGGGTGGAAGTCGACACCAACAAGCTGACCGGTACGTTCAAGTCGGCTCCCGACCGCGCTGATGTCGCCCGCGACATCAACGAGTCGATGGTTGTCGAACTGTACTCGCGTTAATCTGCAGCGGGCTCGCGCCCGCTTCGGTTATACTGCGAATCCAGCCCGCCCAGGCCTGTTGGCCCTGGCGGGCTTTGCGGTGTTTACCCCCCGCAGTCATACGGCCCCGCGGGTTTGCCCGTCAGGCGGCTGATTACCGATTCATTTCCATCAGCCTTATCGGTGTAACGAGCCGAGGGTATTGAAAAGGAACTTGCTCCATGTCCAATCAAGGTTTTCTGAAACCGCGCTCCATCGAGGTCGAACCCATCGGCCCCAACCACGCCAAGATCGTGATGGAGCCTTTCGAGCGCGGTTACGGCCATACGCTGGGTAACGCCCTGCGCCGCATCCTGCTGTCTTCGATGACCGGCTTTGCGCCGACCGAAGTGCAGATGACGGGCGTGGTGCACGAGTATTCGACCATCCCGGGCGTGCGCGAGGACGTCGTCGACATCCTGCTGAACCTGAAGGGCGTGGTGTTCAAGCTGCACAACCGCGACGAAGTCACGCTGATCCTGCGCAAGACCGGCGCCGGCCAGGTGCTGGCCAGCGACATCGAGCTGCCGCACGACGTCGAAATCGTGAACCCCGACCATCCCATCTGCAACCTGACCGATGCCGGCAAGCTGGAGATGCAGATCAAGGTCGAGAAGGGCCGCGGCTACGTGCCGGGCAACGTGCGTGCGCTGTCGGAAGACCGCACCCACACCATCGGCCGCATCGTGCTGGACGCTTCGTTCAGCCCCGTGCGTCGCGTCAGCTATGCCGTCGAGAGCGCCCGCGTCGAGCAGCGTACCGACCTGGACAAGCTGGTGCTGGACATCGAGACCGATGGCGTGATCTCGCCCGAGGAAGCCGTGCGCCAGTCGGCCCGCATCCTGATGGACCAGATCTCGGTGTTCGCCGCCCTGGAAGGTGCTGGCGACTCCTACGAAGCGCCGGTGCGCGGCACCCCGCAGATCGATCCGGTGCTGCTGCGCCCGGTCGACGATCTGGAGCTGACGGTGCGTTCGGCCAACTGCCTGAAGGCCGAGAACATCTACTACATCGGCGACCTGATCCAGCGTACCGAGAACGAGCTGCTCAAGACCCCGAACCTGGGCCGCAAGTCGCTCAACGAAATCAAGGAAGTCCTGGCCGCACGCGGCCTGACGCTCGGCATGAAGCTGGAAAACTGGCCCCCGCTGGGCCTGGAGCGTCCGTAATTGTCAAAGGGCGCGGCGTTTCGCCGCGCCCGACCGGCTTCGGCCGGGTAACCCGATTCCACCGGACCGCGGCGCGCCCCTGGCGCGTCGATAGAAGAGCCGGCAACCCGATGGCGGAAACGCCATCTTTTAGATTCAAAGGAAAATCACCATGCGTCACGGTAACGGACTGCGCAAACTCAACCGCACCAGCAGCCATCGTCTGGCCATGTTCCGCAACATGGCTGTTTCGCTGATCACCCACGAAGCGATCAAGACCACGCTGCCGAAGGCGAAAGAACTGCGCCGCGTCATCGAACCCCTCATCACGCTGGGCAAGGAGCCCACGCTCGCGAACAAGCGCCTGGCTTTTGCCCGTCTGCGCGATCGCGACGCCGTGGTCAAGCTGTTCGCCGAAATCGGCCCGCGCTACGCGGCCCGCAACGGCGGCTACACCCGTGTCCTGAAGATGGGCTTCCGTCAGGGCGACAACGCTCCCATGGCTTTCATGGAGCTGGTTGACCGTCCGGAAGTGGATGCTTCCGAAGCGGAAGGCGCTGCCGAATAAGGCATTGCCCTCAGCGGAAAAAGCGGGCTTCGGCCCGCTTTTTTTATGTCCGCCCGGATCAGGCGCCCAGCGCCTGGCGTAATTCGTCGGCTGCGGCCTGCAGCAGGGCGCTGTCGGCCTGCGGCGGCATGATGAAGTCCAGGTCGCGCTGTGCGATGTACTGCGTGGAGGTGATGTCCTGGGGGTGGTGCATGGGAATGATGTGGGCATGCGCATGCGCCACATGGATGCCGGTGAAGGCCAGGCCCACGCGTTCCACGCCGTAGATCTGCTTCATGTGGCGGGCCAGCTTCTGACCCAGATTGACGATATGTCCGGCCAGATCGGCAGGCATGTCCTCAAAGTAGGGATAGTGCTGCTTGGGGATGATCAATACGTGGCCCCGGCGCACCGGATGGATGTCCAGGAAAGCCAGCACGCGGCTGTCTTCGTGGATGATGTGGGCCGGTAGCTCGTGCCGCGCGATGCGGCAGAACAAACAGCTGTCCTGCATGGTTGGGTCTCCTGAGCGGGGCGTTGTGGATCCGGCCCCTTGATCGATCCCATAAAATACCCCGAGTCGAGCGTGCAGGTCTTTGAGGGGGAGCGTACATGTTGCGAGATGACGACGTTGTGCTGATCGTCAGCAATGCGCCGGATACGGCGATCGCCAGGCAGATTGCGCAGGGTCTGGTCGGACAGGGGCTGGCCGCCTGCGTGAACCTTGGCGCGCCCATCGTGTCTGTCTATCGGTGGCAGGGCGCGGTCGAACAGGCCGAAGAGATCCCCCTGACCATCAAGACCACTCGTGGCGCCCAGGAGGCGGTGGTGCAGGCGCTTGGCCGTCTGCACCCCTATGAGGTGCCGGAGATCATCGTGCTGCCCGTGACGGGCGGCCTGACGGCCTACCTGGACTGGGTGCGCGAGCAGACCCGCCAGCCGGCTTCGGATTAAGAGGATGCAATGCAGCGAGTGTTGAATCGGCGTGGCGGTCCGTGGGCCGGCGTTTTGGCGGCCTTGCTGGCCCTCTGGCTGGCGCTGGCCGCCGCGACGGCTCAGGCCCAGGAGGATTTCCTGGCCCCGGAACAGGCCTTCGGCCTGACGGCGCGCGCCGTGGGCGACAACGCCCTGGAACTGGACTTCAAGGTGGCGCCGGGCTACTACATGTACCGCGAGCGCTTCGACCTGGAGGCCGTGCCTGCGGGAGCCATCGATACGGCGCAGGCCGAGTTTCCGGCCGGCGAAGTCAAGTACGACCCGACCTTCGAGCAGGACATGGAGGTCTATCACGACAATGTGCGGATCCGGTTGCCCATGACGCTGCGGGGCGAGGCGGCGCGGCTGCGCGTGACCAGCCAGGGATGCGCCGATGCCGGGCTGTGCTATCCCCCGATGTCGCATCTGGTGTCCGTGACGCCGCGGGACGGTGTGCCCGAGGTGCGCGTGAGCGCCATCGAGCCAGGTCAGGAGGCCCAGGCGTTGCAGGCCGGCCCCGCCCCGGCCGCAGCCGGCGTGTCGACGCCGACGGGCGGTTTGGGCGCCTTGCTGGAGTCCGGTGACCGCGGCTTGGCTGATGCGATCGGCGGACTGGGCCTGCTGAAGACGGCGGGTGTTTTCTTCCTCCTGGGGCTGCTGCTGGCGTTCACGCCTTGCGTGCTGCCGATGATTCCGATTCTTTCGTCCATCATCATCGGTCGCGATGGCGGGGCGGCCAACGCCTCCCGACGACGCGGCCTGGGGTTGGCGGCCGCCTATGTGCTGGGCATGTCGCTGATCTACACCCTGTTGGGCGTGGCTGCCGGCTTGAGCGGCGCCGGCTTGGCGGCCTGGTTGCAGACGCCCTGGGTGCTGGCGCTGTTTGCCGGTCTGCTGGCCCTGCTGGCGCTGGCAATGTTCGATGCCTATACCCTGCAGTTGCCGGCCAGCTGGCAAGCCCGCCTGAGCGCGCGCGCCGACCGCATTCCGGGCGGGCACTATGCGGGCGCCTGGCTGATGGGGGCAATATCCGCGCTGATCGTCGGCCCCTGCGTGGCGGCGCCCCTGGCGGGCGCCCTGCTGTACATCTCCCAGACGGGCGATGTGGCGCTGGGGGCTGCGGCCCTGTTCGCCATGGCCTGGGGCATGGGTGTGCCGTTGCTGCTGGTGGGGGCCTCTTCGCGCGCGCTGTTGCCCAAGGCCGGTCCCTGGATGGAAGGGGTCAAGCGGCTGTTCGGCATGTTGTTGCTGGCCACGGCCTGGTGGATGCTGATCCCGGTGGTGCCGGCCTGGGCGCTGATGCTGGGGTGGGCCCTGCTGGCGCTGGTCAGTGCGGTGATGCTGCGCGCCTTCGAGCCGCTGCCGGCGCAGGCCGGCGCGGCGCGCATGTTCGCCAAGGGTCTGGGCCTGCTGCTGGCGCTGGCCGCGCTGGCGTGGGTCGTGGGGCTGGCCAGCGGCGGGCGCGATGCGCTGGCGCCGTTGGGGCACCTGGCCGCGCGAGAAGGCACGGCCGTGGCGGCAGCGCCGCATCCGACGTTCAAGCGGGTGCGCACGGTGGCCGAGCTGGACGCCGCCCTGGCCGCCAGCACCCAGCCGGTGATGCTGGATTTCTATGCCGATTGGTGCGTATCGTGCCGCGAAATGGAGCGTTTCACGTTCAGCGATCCGGCTGTGGCGCAGCGCATGGCGGGCATGTTGCTGCTGCAGGCCGACGTCACCCAGAACAATGCCGATGACCGCGCCTTGCTCAAGCGCTTCGACCTGTTCGGGCCGCCGGGCATCCTGTTCTTTGCGCCCGGCGGGCGCGAGCTGGCCGAGCCGCGTGTGGTGGGTTTCCAGGATGCGGCGCGTTTCGCCGCCTCGCTGGATGAGGCTGCGGCGCAGGCGCGCCGCTAGCCGCGCAGCCGGAGGCGCGTCGCTCAGGCGCGCCGCAGCAGTTCCGCCGCTTCGATGGCGAAGTAGGTCAGGATGCCATCGGCGCCCGCCCGCTTGAAGGCCAGCAGGGCTTCCATCATGACCTTGTCGTGGTCGAGCCAGCCATTGGCGGCAGCCGCCTTGATCATGGCGTACTCGCCGCTGACCTGATAGGCAAAGGTCGGCACGCGGAAGGTGTCTTTCACGCGGCGCAGCACATCCAGATAGGGCATGCCGGGCTTGACCATCACCATGTCGGCGCCTTCGGCCAGATCGCCGGCCACTTCGCGCAGGGCTTCGTCGATGTTGGCCGGGTCCATCTGATAGGCCATTTTATTGGACTTGCCCAGATTGCTGGCCGAGCCGACCGCGTCGCGGAACGGGCCATAGAAGGCGCTGGCGTACTTGGCCGAGTAGGCCATGATGCGCGTGTGAATATGGCCGTCGGCTTCCAGCGCCTGGCGGATGGCGCCGACGCGCCCGTCCATCATGTCGCTGGGTGCGACGATGTCCACGCCCGCCTGTGCCTGCACCAGGGCCTGGCGCACCAGGATTTCCACGGTGGGCTCATTGACGACGTAGCCGTCGGCGTCGATTACGCCATCCTGGCCGTGGCTGGTGTACGGGTCGAGCGCCACGTCGGTCAGCACGCCCAGTTCGGGGAAGCGCTGTTTCAGTTCGGCAACCACACGCGGGATGAGGCCGTCGGGGTTGGTTGCCTCGATGCCATCGGGGGTCTTGAGCGCGGGGTCGATCGCCGGAAAGAGCGACAGCACCGGGATGCCCAGCTCCAGGCAGCGTTCGGCGACCGGCATCAGGGTATCGGGCGAATAGCGCACCACGCCGGGCAACGAGGCGACCGGCTGCTGCAGGCCTTTGCCTTCGGCCACGAAGACCGGATAGATCAGGTCGTCGGTGGTCAGGGTGTTCTCGCGCACGAGGCGGCGGGTGAAGTCGTCACGGCGCAGGCGGCGCGCACGCGCGACAGGAAAGGCGGGGGTGATGAGCTTCGGGGTCATGGCACTACCTTGGGAGAGATCCAGTTCTCGATTTGCGCACTGGCTTCTTCCAGGCCGATGCGCTCCGTGGCGGAGAAGGGCACGGTGTGCAGCGCACCGATATCCGCCAATTGCTTGCGTACCGCGAACACGGTGCGTACCCGCTGGCCATAGGGCAGTTTGTCGGCCTTGGTCAGCAGCGCCAGCACCGGCCGGCCGGTGGGGGCGATGAAGTCGGCCAGGCGGCGATCCAGGTCGGTGACGCCGCGCCGAATGTCGATCAGCAGCACGATCCCGGCCAGCGAGCTGCGGTCGCGCAGGTAGCCACCCAGGACATCGGCCCACTTTTCCTTTTCGCTCACGGCGACCGAGGCGTAGCCGTAGCCGGGCAGGTCGACCAGAAAGCCCAGCGGCTGTTCGGGATTGAGCGGGTCGGGCAGGTCGAACATGTTGATCAGGCGCGTGCGCCCGGGCGTCTTGCTGGAGAAGGCGAGACGGCGCTGGTTGCACAGCACGTTGATGGCGGTGGACTTGCCCGCATTGGAGCGGCCCACGAAGGCCACCTCCGGCGCACCGGCTGGCGGCAACTGGTCAAGGCGGGCTGCCGAAACGAAAAAAGAGGCGCGTTGAAGAAGGGACACGGGTCGCCTAATCGGGTGGTTGTAGCCCCCATTGTATAATCGCCCGTTTGCGGCCGGGGCCTGAGTGCCCAGGCGCCGGTCTGCGGCGCCGCTCACCGGGTCGCGATGGATGGCCATGCCGCGGCAGGCTGCACGCCCCTCGCGGGGCGGGCGTCCGGATCCGGCCAGTGCCTGTCGAGGTCTACCGATGCACCCTGCGCCGTCAAGAATGGCCGTCACCCTGGGCGTGTTGCTTTGCCTATCGCTGGCTGGGCCGGCGGTGGCTGCGGGCCCCGACGCGGCAGCCGGGGCGCGGCTTTACCTGGACGGTGACATGGAGCGCGGCATTCTGGCCTGTGCATCCTGTCACGGCGAGGCCGGCAACAGCGACATTCCCCTTTATCCCAATCTGGCCGCCCAGCCGCACGAGTATCTGGCGCAGCAGCTGCGTAATTTCCAGATCCGCGATGGCGCGTCGCTGCCGGCGCGCCTGGGCCCGCAAGGCGAGCCCACTGCCATGACGCCCATGGCCCAGCCTCTGACCCCCGAAGACATCGCCAACGTGGCGCGCTACCTGGCCGAGCAGCCATTGCGGCAGCCGGCTGCCTCGACACAGGAGGACGTGGGCGGGCATGGGCAGCGCTTGTGGCGCGGCGGGTTGCCGGAACGCAATATTCCGGCTTGCGCGGCCTGTCATGGCCCGGCGGGCGCGGGTCTGCCGGGCCAGTATCCGCGCCTGGCCGGGCAGTTTCCTGCCTATCTGGAGGAGCAACTGCGGCTGTTGCGCAGCGGCGAGCGGGGTGTGAGTCCGGTGATGCAGGACATCGCTTCCCGCATGTCGGATCAAGACATTCAATCTGTGGCAGATTATGCTGCGGGCTTACGTTAAACGCTTTTGCGGCGCAGCCGCTGGAGCGCCGGCGCAACCATGCCCCGCCCTTGCCGGCACGGGATGGCGCGCCCTCACCGATACGCGATGACACAAACCGATTCCCGCTCTGCGCGCCACAGCCTGTCGCGCGACCTGTTCGAACTTCTGGGTTCGATGCGTTTTGCCATCAGCCTGCTGGTGTTCATCTGCGTGGCCAGCATCGTCGGCACAGTGTTGCCGCAGAACCGCCCGCCTAATACCTATGTCGATCAGTTCGGCCCGTTCTGGTTCGAGGTGTTCGACAAGTTCTCGCTCTGGCATGTCTATAACAGCTGGTGGTTCCTGCTGATCATGGGCTTTCTGGTGGTGTCGACGTCGATCTGCGTGATCCGTCATGCCCCCAAGATGCTGCGCGATGCCGCCTCGTTTCGCGAGCATGTGCGAGAGGGCAGCCTGCGGGCTTTTCCTGAGCGCGTCGAACTGGACTTGCCCGAGACGCCCGAGGCGGCTGAGGCGCGTCTGCGCGGGGTGCTGCGCAGCCAGGGCTATGCGGTCCGTGAGCGGCGCGAGGCTGGCGGCGTCCTGCTGGCCGCCAAGAAGGGCAGCAGCAACCGGCTGGGTTATATCTTTGCCCACCTGGCGATGGTGGTGATCTGTATCGGCGGCCTGCTCGACAGCGAGCTGCTGGTGCGGCTGCAGGTGCTGTTCGGCGGCAAGCAGCCAATTGTCGAGAACATGCTGATCGCCGATGTGCCGGCCAGCGGCCGGCTGCCGTTGGGCAACCCGAGCTTTCGCGCCAACGTGCTGGTGCCCGAGGGGGCCGAGCGCAACACCGCCCTGGTGATGGTCGATGATGGCGTGCTGGTGCAGCCGCTGCCGTTTACCATCAAGCTGGAGAAATTCGACGTCGACTATTACTCCACCGGCATGCCGAGCCGCTTTGCCAGCCATGTCGAGATCATCGATCCGGACGACGGCAGCAGCTTCAAGCGCGTGATCGAGGTCAATGAGCCGCTGCGCTACAAGGGGGTCACGGTCTATCAGTCCAACCTCGATGATGGCGGCAGCGCCGTCACGCTGACCGGCTACCCGCTGCGTGGCACCTCGCCGGCCACGTTCCAGGTCGAGGGCGTGGTGGGCGAGAGCAATGAGCTCAATGCGAGCGTGGCGGGCGCAGCCACCGACAGCTACAAGCTCAATGTCACGGCGCTGCGGCCGATCAACGTGGAAGACATCGGCGAGGGCGGTGCGCCCACGCCGCCGCGCAGCGGCCTGAGCGAACATGTGGCGGCGGTCACCGGCAGCGCTGCCGGGCGCAAGAACGAGCGTCTGCGCAATCTGGGGCCCACGGTGGAATACCAGCTGATCGACAACGCCGGTCAGGCGCAGGAGTACCGCATCTACATGGTGCCGGTCGATCTCGACGGGCTGGAGGTTTTCCTGGCCGGTGTGCGCGAGAACCCTTCGCAGAACTACGCCTACCTGCGCATCCCGGCCGATGAGCAGGGCTCGCTCGACGAGTTCATGCAGCTGCGCGCGGCGCTGGCCGATCCGGCCGTACGCGCCGAGGCGGTGCACCGGTTCGTCGAGCGCAACCTGCCGCCGGGCGCCGACCGCGCCGCCCTGACGGGCGCGGCCAGCCGGGGCCTGGACACCTTCGCCAATGGCGGGCTGCGCGCGCTGTCGGAGTTGCTGGAAGGCACCACCGATCCGGCCGATGTCGACCGTGCGGCCAATGTGGTGCTGCGCCTGCTCAACAGCACGTTGTTCGATGTGCGCGCCATCATGCGTGAACGCCAGGGCATGCCCGCGCTGGCCGACAGCGGCGCGCAGGCCGAACAGCAGGCGCGCTGGCAGCAGGCGGCCATGGCGGCGCTGTCGGATCTCGCGCTGTATCCGGCGCCGGTGCTGCTGACGCTGAGCGATTTCCGGCAGGTGCAGGCCAGCGGCTTCCAGGTCAGCCGTACGCCGGGCAAGAACGCGGTTTATCTGGGCTGTCTGTTGCTGATCCTGGGCGTATTCGCCATGTTCTACATCCGCGATCGCCGGGTCTGGATCTGGATCAAGCCGCAGGCCCAGGGCAGCGAGGTCAAGGCGGCAATGACATCGCAGAAGCGTACACTGGACTACTTCCAGGAATTCGAGCGTTTCCGGGCCGCGCTGGGCCCCTCCCGAGGTGAGCAATGAGCACGTCCACCCGCAGCCCTGTCTGGCAGGGCAGTTTTTCCCAGACCGGCGACAGCCGAGTCAGCCGCGGCCGGCCCGACTGGACCGATGCGGTGTTCTTCCTGTTGCTGGCGCTGGGCGCGGGCTTTGCCCTGACGCGCTACAGCCAGGCGATGGATTACTACGAGAAGCTGATCCTGTGCGGCACGGTGCCCGTGCTGGCCTGGCTGGGATGGCTGTGGCGGCCGCTGCGCCGCCTGATGCTCGCCTGTGCTCTGGCAACCGGCCTTGCCCTGCTGCTCTACCAGAACGATCTGGGGCGCGCCGATGAGGTGTTCTGGCTCAAGTATCTGTTCTCGTCGCAATCGGCCATCCTGTGGATGAGCATGCTGTTCATCCTGGCCACGGCCTGCTACTGGATCGGCATCGTCAGCCCCACGGCGGCCTGGCTGGGTACGGCCCTGACCTGGGGCGCGGTGTTTGCCGGCGTGACCGGGCTGCTGGTGCGCTGGCGCGAAGGCCATCTGATGGGCCCTGACCTGGGCCACATCCCGGTGAGCAACTTGTACGAAGTCTTCGTGCTGTTCGCGCTCATGACGGCGCTGTTCTATCTCTACTACGAACGCAAGTACGCCACGCGGGCGCTGGGCGGCTTCGTGCTGCTGGTGATCTCTTCGGCGATGGTGTTCCTGCTCTGGTATGCCTTCACCCGCGACGCAGGCCAGATCCAGCCCCTGGTGCCGGCGCTCAAGAGCTGGTGGATGAAGCTGCACGTGCCGGCCAACTTCATCGGCTACGGCACCTTCTCGCTGGCGGCCATGGTGGGTTTCGCCTATCTGGTCAAGCAGCATGGGGAAACCGCGTCATGGCGCAAGCTGGTGCCGCTATTCGTGCTGGGGGTGCTGCTGTGCGCCGAGCCGATGGTGTTCCGCAGCGAGGGGCTGTCGGCCACCTGGATGATCTATGGCGGGGTCAGTGTGGTGATCGTGAGCGCCATTCTGCTGGCGCGCCGCCGCATTGCGCAGGCGCTGCCCCCGCTGGAAGTGCTCGATGACATCATGTATCGCGCCATTGCCGTGGGGTTCGCTTTCTTTACCGTGGCAACGGTGCTGGGCGCGCTGTGGGCGGCCGATGCCTGGGGTGCCTACTGGCAATGGGATCCGAAGGAAACCTGGGCCCTGATCGTGTGGCTGAACTACGCGGCCTGGCTGCACATGCGCCTGCTCAAGGGCCTGCGTGGCACCATGGCCGCCTATTGGGCGCTGATCGGGCTGTTGATCACCGGCTTTGCCTTCCTGGGCGTGAACATGTTCCTGTCGGGCCTGCACTCCTACGGCGAGCTGTAGGCCGGACGGGCGACGCGCCCCGCCAGGGGGCGCGTCGCAAGGGCTGTTTCAGGGCAGGGTGGATTCGCCGCGCAGCAGGTCGTCCAGGGTTTCGCGCTGGCGCACGATGTGAAAGCGGCTGCCATCGACCATGACTTCGGCCGCACGCGGGCGCGTGTTGTAGTTGCCGGCCATGACCATGCCATAGGCACCGGCCGATTCGACCGCCAGTACGTCGTCTTCGGCAAGCGCCAGGCTGCGTTCTTTGGCGAGCCAGTCGCCGCTTTCGCACACCGGGCCGACCACGTCATAGATCTGGGCCGGGCAGTCCTGGCGCGGCACCACCGGCGCCACGCCGTGGTAGGCCTGGTACAGCGTGGGACGCAGCAGATCGTTCATGGCGGCATCGACGATGGCGAAGTTGCGCGCGTCGTTGTGCTTGAGGAATTGCACCGTGGTCAGCAGCACGCCGGCGTTGCCCACCAGCGAGCGGCCCGGCTCCAGCACCAGGTGCAGGTGGCCGTGGCCACGGGCCTTCAGGCGCTCGAAGACGCCGTCCAGCAGGGCCTTGGGCGAGGGCGGGACCTCATCCGTGTAGCGGATGCCCAGGCCGCCGCCCAGATCCAGGTGCTCGATGGTGATGCCAGCCTGGGCCAGGCGTTCGATCAGGTCGATCAGTTTGTCCAGGGCGTCGAAATACGGGCTGATGTCGGTCAGTTGCGAGCCGATGTGACAATCCACGCCGACGATCTTCAGGCCCGGCAGCGAGGCGGCCAGCTCATAGGCCTGCAGCGCTTCTTCGATGGCGATGCCGAACTTGTTTTCCTTCAGCCCGGTGGAGATGTAAGGGTGGGTGTGGGCGTCGACGTCGGGGTTCACGCGCAGCGACACGCGCGCCTGCAGGCCGGTGACCTGGGCCACGCGCGACAGGCGGCGCAGCTCGGCGGTGGATTCGACGTTGAAGCATTTCACGCCCGCCTGCAGGGCGTCGCGCATTTCCCATTCTTGTTTGCCAACACCGGAAAACACCACCTTGGCCGGATCGCCGCCGACGGCCAGCACCCGCTTGAGTTCGCCGCCGGAGACGATGTCGAAGCCCGCGCCCATGCGGGCGAATTCCTTGAGCACCGCCAGATTGGAGTTGGCCTTCATGCCGAAGCACACCAGCACCGGGCGTTCGCCGATGGCCTGGCGATAGTTGTCGTAGGCGGCCTGCAGCGCGGCGCGCGAATAGACATACAGCGGCGTGCCGAGGTCGCGGGCGAGCGTATCGAGCGCGACGCCCTCGGCGTGCAGCACGCCGTTCTGGTAATGGAAATGAGGGTGTCCGGCCAGCTGAGGCAGGGAAACAGTCGAGGTCATGGCAGCGTCGGATTCGAGGGGATTCGGGGCCGTTCATCCTGTGCCTTCGGATGAGCGGGCGTCGCGCTGGAGCGGTCCGAGTCTTGGCTGGGCGGCATATAAAGCGGCCCTTTGTAGCCACAGGCTGAGATCAGACCAAAGACTGAAAGCGTGGCTACAATGCGAAGAATCCTGCGGCTTATGGCCATAAGGGACACTGGTAACTCCGTAATCGTTGCAGGTATGGATTATGACTGAAACCGAATTTCTTGCGTTGACCGAACAGGTGCTCGACAGTATCGAACGCCAAGCCGACGATTGGATGGCCACCCATGACGTGGATATCGAAACCAGCCGCAGCGGCAATGTCCTGACACTGATCTTTGAAGATCACAGCCAGATGGTCATCAACAGCCAGGCCGCCATGCAGGAGCTGTGGGTGGCCGCGCGCAGCGGCGGCTTTCACTACCGTTACGACGGCCAGCAGTGGCTGGACACGCGTGGCGGCCCTAATCTGGCCGATGCGCTGTCGCAGATCTGTTCGGCCACGACCGGCGTGCCGCTGACGGTACGCGTTTGATGCAAAAACGGCGGCCCAGCAGGGCCGCCGTGACTGGAATCAGAACATCAGGTCCTGGTTCCAGGGTTGTGCCTGGCCACCGACGCCGGGCGCGACCCGCAGCTTGGGTTGGGCCGCCTGCCCGCCCAGGCCATTCAGGAAATCGCCCAGGGCGTCTTCGCCCGGTTGCGGCAAGCCCAGACGGGCCACCGACTGCCCCGGCGGGAACTCTGCGAAGAAGAAATCGCCGTTTTCGGCCAGCAGGCCCTCGGGACGGGGGCGCTGCTTGATTTCCGGCGTGCCCTTGAGGACATCCTGCATGTAATCCAGCCAGATCGGCAGGGCCAGCCCGCCGCCGGTTTCGCGTGCGCCCAGCGAGCGCGGCTGGTCAAAGCCGAGCCAGGCCGTGGCCACCAGGTCGGGGTTGTAGCCCGAGAACCAGGCGTCATAGGAGTCGTTGGTGGTGCCGGTCTTGCCAGCCAGGTCATTGCGCTTGAGGGTGGCACGGGCCCGGGCGGCGGTGCCGCTGGTGGCCACGCCGCGCAGCATGTCGTCCATCAGCCAGGCGGTGCGAGGGTCGATGGCGCGCGCAGCCTCGTCGCCGGCGATGACCGGGCGGGCCTGCATGAGCACCTTGCCGCTGCTGTCGGTGACGTGGTCGATCAGGAAGGGCGTGACACGGAAGCCGCCGTTGGCGAAGACCGAGTAGGCGCCCGCCATCTGCAGCGGGGTGACCGAACCTGCACCCAGCGCCAGGGGCAGCACGGCCGGCTGGCGCGCCTTGTCAAAGCCGAAGCGGGTCAGGTATTCCTGGCCGTACTGCGGGCCGATGGCCTGCAGAATGCGGATGGACACCATGTTCTTGGACTTGTACAGGCCTTGGCGCATGGTGAGCATGGGCTCGTAGCTGTTGCCGTAGTTTTTGGGGCGCCAGGGCTTGGAGCCGGTTTGCGCGGCCGACAGCTCGAAGGGCTGGTCGGAGATCTGCGTGCCGGGCGTCAGGCCGCGCTCCAGCGAAGCCGCATAGATGAAGGGCTTGATGTTCGAGCCGGGCTGGCGCCAGGCCTGGGTGACGCGGTTGAAGTTGCCGCGATAGAAATCGAAGCCGCCGACCATGGCGCGGATGGCGCCGTTTTGCGGCGACAACGCCACGAAGGCGGCCTGCACGGCCGGCATATTGATGACTTCCCACTCGCCGTTGTCCATCTTGCGGATATAGACCACCGAGCCGCGTTGCAGGCGCTGATCGGCGCGGGCGTTGCTGGCCAGGGCGCGTGCCACCACGCCCAGCACCTTTTTGTCGGTCAGGGTGATGATTTCACGCGAACTGCGGGCGATCTTGAGTTCGTTGGGCGAGGCCGACAGCACCACGCCGGTCAGCAGGTCGGCGCTGTCGGTGTATTTCTCGAAAACGCCATCCAGGAAGTCGTCCAGCGCCTGCGGGTCATTTTCGATGCCGGCCGGCATGTCGAGCTGCTTCTCGGGGCCGGGGTAGGGCGCGCGGCGCGTGTATTGCAGCACGCCGTCGCGCACCGCGCGGTAGGCCGATTCCTGGTCTTTGGAGAGCACGGTGGTGTAGACGTTGATGCCGCGCGAGTACGCTTCATCCTGGTAGACGCCATAGACCAGCTGGCGGGCCAGCTCGGCCACGTATTCGCCGTGGATCGCATAGCCGCCGGCCGGTGTGCCTTCGGCCGACTTGATGACGATGGGCTGGGCCAGCGCTTCTTTGTATTCGGCTTCGGTCAGGTAGCCCAGCATGTGCATGCGATTGAGCACATAGCGCTGGCGCAGCTCGGCGCGGGGGCGGTTGGCGATCGGGTTGAAGCGCGACGGCGCCTTGGGGATGCCGGCCAGCATGGCCGCCTCGGCCGGCGTGATCTGCGACAGGGGCTTGCCGAAGTAGGTGCGCGAGGCCGCCGCGAAGCCATAGGCGCGGTGTCCCAGGTAAATCTGGTTCATGTAGAGCTCCAGGATCTGGTCCTTGGTGAGCTCCGACTCGATCTTGAACGTCAGCAGCAGTTCGTAGAACTTGCGCGAATAGGTCTTCTCGGAAGACAGGTAGAAGTTGCGCGCCACCTGCATGGTGATGGTGCTGGCGCCCTGCGACTTGGACATGCTGATGAGGTTGGTCAGCCCGGCGCGCACCACGCCGGTCCAGTCGATGCCGCCGTGCTGGTAGAAGCGGTCGTCTTCGGCGGCCAGCACGGCCGATTTCATGACATCGGGGATTTCGTTGAAGCGCAGCACATTGCGGCGTTCTTCGCCGAACTCGCCGATCAGGACCTTGTCGGCGGTGAAAATGCGCAGCGGCACGCGTGGACGGTAGTCCGTCATGGCGTTCAGATTGGGCAGGTTGGGCCAGGCCAGCGCGAGCGCCATGCCAGCCAGCACCAGGCCGCACAGGATCAGGCCACAGAAGAGAATACCGGTCTTGACCAGAAACCGCAGGAACGTCGATCCGACCGGGGCGGGCTGGTCCTGCTTGGAGGAATTGGTGCGCTTGCTCATCGCGGCGATTTTACGGTGATCTCTTCAAACCGCCCCCTGCGGCTGGCCGCCAGGGCAGTAACAAAATATACGGTGTGGTAAGCGGGCAACTTGCGGCAATGGGATAATGGCGTCATGAACCTCACCGCAAATCCCTGCGCCGGCCTGGAAGATCTGCCGTCCGACGCCGCCGCCGCCGCCGAAACGGCCGCCGTCGAGGCCATTGAGCCCTCGACGCCGCTGCCGCACGATCTGCCCATTTTCCTGGTCGGGATGATGGGAGCGGGCAAAACCACCATCGGGCGCGGCCTGGCGCGTGCGCTGGGCCGCGAGTTCATCGATCTGGACCACGAGCTCGAGGCGCGCTGCGGCGTGCGCGTGCCCATCATTTTCGAGATCGAGGGCGAGGCCGGGTTTCGCAAGCGTGAGTCCATGGCACTGCAAGAGTGTACTCAACGGCGCGGAATTATTCTCGCAACCGGAGGCGGAGCGGTATTGGCCGAAGAGAACCGCCGCCTGCTGCGCGAGCGCGGCGTCGTGCTTTATCTGCGCGCCAGCGTGGATGAGCTGTTTCGCCGCACCTGCCGCGACCGCAACCGGCCGTTGCTGGCGACCGCAGATCCGCGCGGCACGCTGCGCGATCTGATGGTCAAGCGCGAGCCGCTCTACAGCGAAGTGGCCGACCTCGTCATCGAGACCGGTTCGACGCCGATCGCCACGCTGATCAAAACCATCCTGCCCAAGTTGCAAGCCTACGAGAAGAAGTAATGAATACTGTTGAGGTCGAAACCCCGGGAGGCAGTTATCCCATCCATATCGCACCGGGCCGTCTGGACCGGCTCGACGAGTGCATTCCGGCGGATGCCACCGCCATTGCCTTGGTCACCAACCCCACCGTGGCTGCGCTGTACGGCGCGCGCGCCGAGGCCGCGCTGGCGCGCACCGGCCGCAAGATCGTGCGCATCGAGCTGCCCGATGGCGAGACCCACAAGGATTGGCAGACGCTGAACCTGATCTTTGACGCCCTGCTGGAGCAGCGCCTGGACCGCCGCGCGGTCCTGGTGGCCCTGGGCGGAGGCGTGATCGGCGACATGACGGGATTTGCCGCCTCGGTGTACATGCGGGGGGTGCGCTTTCTGCAGGTGCCGACCACCTTGCTGGCCCAGGTCGATTCGTCGGTGGGCGGCAAGACGGCCATCAACCATCCGTTGGGCAAGAACATGATCGGGTCGTTCTACCAGCCGGTGGCGGTGGAAATCGATACCGACGTGCTGGCCACGCTGCCGGCACGCGAGATTTCGGCCGGTCTGGCCGAGGTGATCAAATACGGCCTGATCCTGGATGCTGCCTTCTGGCAGTGGTGCGAGGACAACGTGCAGGCCTTGCGCGCCCTGCAGCCCGAGGCGGTGGCCTACGCCATCCGCCGCTCTTGCGAGCTGAAGGCGCAGGTGGTGGGCAAGGACGAACGCGAGTCGGGCCTGCGCGCCATCCTGAACCTGGGCCATACGTTCGGCCATGCCATCGAGTCCGGCCTGGGCTATGGTCAGTGGCTGCATGGCGAAGCCGTCGGCTGCGGCATGGTCCAGGCCGCTGAACTGTCGGCCGAGGTGCATGGCTTTGCGCTGGCCGACGTGCAGCGGGTGCGCGAACTGGTGGCGGCCATCGGCTGTCCGGTGATGGCGCCCGACCTGGGCTTCGAGCGCTGGGTGTCGCTGATGATGGTGGACAAGAAATCCACCGCCGGCGAGATCCACTTCGTGCTGATGCCGCGCATTGGCCAGGCCGAGACGCGCACCGTGCCGCATGCTGCGCTGGGCAAAGTGCTCGAGCGGACCGTACAGACCACCCCCTGACAATCATCCAGAAGGACGGGACGGCAGTGTCATGAGTGAATTGGCTTCTTACGCATCCGACCCGACCCGAACGCGCGGGCGGCGTCATTCCGAACCGGCCGCGCAGAATCGCAGCGAATTCCAGCGCGACCGCGACCGCATCATCCATTGCACCGCTTTCCGACGGCTGGAATACAAGACCCAGGTGTTCGTCAACCACGAAGGCGATCTGTTCCGCACGCGCCTGACGCACAGCCTGGAGGTGGCCCAGATCGCGCGCACGCTGGCGCGCAGCCTGGGGTTGTCCGAAGACCTGACCGAAGCCATCGCGTTGGCCCATGACCTGGGCCACACGCCTTTCGGCCATGCCGGTCAGGATGAGCTCAATGCCTGCATGCGCGAGCTGGCCCCGGACGCAGGCGGCTTCGAACACAATCTGCAGAGCCTGCGTGTGGTCGACGAACTGGAAGAACGCTATGCCGAGTTCAATGGCCTGAATCTGTGCTTCGAGACCCGCGAGGGGATTCTCAAGCATTGCTCGCAGGCCCACGCGCGCCAGCTGGGCGAGGTCGGCAAGCGGTTTCTCGACCGTACCCAGCCTTCGCTGGAGGCGCAGCTGGCCAATCTGGCCGACGAGATCGCCTACAACAACCACGACATCGACGACGGCCTGCGCTCCGGACTGCTGACCCTGGAACAACTGGGCGAGGTGGATTTCTTTGCGCGCCATTACGCCGAGGTGCGCGCCCATTACCCGGCGCTGGCCGCGCGGCGCGCCACCGCCGAGACGGTGCGGCGCATGATCAACACGCTCATCATGGATCTCACGGCGACCTCGCAGGCGCGCATTGCCGAGGCGGCGCCGGCCAGCGCCGACGACGTGCGCAGCGCGCCGCCGTTGGCGGCTTTCTCCGAGCCGGTGCGCCGCGAGGCCGACGCGCTGAAGAAGTTTCTGTTTGACAACCTGTACCGTCACTATCAGGTGCTGCGCATGACCACCAAGGCGCGGCGCATCGTGCGCGAACTGTTTCAGGCTTTTCTGGATGATCCCCGGCTCTTGCCGCCGGATTACCGTCGCGACACCGACAATGGGCAGGCGCGCGCGATCGCCGACTATATTGCCGGGATGACCGACCGCTATGCCATCGCCGAGCACCGGCGGCTCTTTGAAATGGGTAGCACGGCAACGACCTGAGCTGACCTTTCCCCCCTTGGGGGGATGCGGTCCTGCGCCAAGACCTCTAGCATTGAGGTCAGCACATTCGCCGTGCTTGCCCGCCCACTGTGATGCGATTCGGGGCTACCGTCGCATCAGAGTCGGCGGGGTTTTTTTGTCCATGCCAGGCCCGGGCCGGGATCGCGCCTATCCCTGGGTCATGGGGCGCTGCAGGGCGCTCATCAGGCGCATCAGGTCTGTCTGCCGCCGGCAGCCGGTCTTCTGGAGCACCGCTTTGCTCTGTGTACGGGCCGTTTCAACCGACACGCCCAGGTGCTGGGCTGCCTGCGACAGCGTCATGCCTACCATCAGCAACTCCAGCAGCCGGTATTCGGCGGTGCTCAGGCCGAATAGCGATTTCAGCATGCCGGACGCCGGGGCCGTGGCCTGTTGGGGCGTATGCACCAAGACCAGGGCCAGACGCGATGGACCGCCTTCCTGAGGCTGGAAGGCCGACGGGGCGGGCAGGACCACCACGTGGGTGCCATCGGGCAGGCTGAGGCCTTCGGCCAGAGCCGGTCCAAGCCGCCCGGTGGCGGTCGCCAGGGCGTGACGCCAGCGTTCGGAGCGAGCCAGAAAACCCGCCTGGCTGCTGAACCAGCTTTCGCCCGCGGTGTTGGCAAGCAGCAGACGCGCCCCGCCGCTGACCAGCAGCAGGGGTGTGGCAAAAGAGTTGAGGGCGGCCATGCCCAGGCGGCTGCGATGCTCCAGCCCCTGCAGGCGCAGGCGCAGGCTCAGTGCGTTTTGCAGGTGCGGCGCCAGACGGCCCAGGACGCGCTCATGATGCGGATCGAAATGCGGGATGTCGCGGCTGCGATGAAAGGCGATGAGCCAGTCGGTTTCCCGCTCGCGCAGGGTCTGCGAGAACATGATCGAGCCGATGTCGTGCCGGAACAGGAACTCGTTGTAGAAGGGCGAGCGGCGGATGGCGTCTTCATCCATGATCTGCCGGTCGCGACGCAGGGCGCCGGTCGGCACGTCTCGGGCCGCTTCCAGCAGGGTGTCCAGCGTGTGGTAGTAGCCTTCGTACTCTTCCAGGATGCAGGCGTCGAGCCCGGCGTTGTCGACCACGAGGATCTGCTCGGTCGGGGTGTGCCGGGCCAGCACCACGCACCGCTCGGTGTCCAGGGCCTGTGCCGTCTGCCGCAACGCCTGACGCCACAGACCATTGTCAGCAACCCCGGCATACAGGGCGCTGGCGATGCGGAGTTCTTGGGCGGAATCCATGGCGCGGGGTCTACGTAAAATGCACGGGGCGGAAAAATGATCCGCACCCAATTTACGTCAAACATACCCGATTCCCCTGACAGGACCATCCGTGTTTGTCCTAGGGGACGGATCAGGGCCTGCTGCCGTTGTGCCGGCGCCACCTCCGTTTCATCGCCCCGGGGTGGGCAGCAGGCGCGCCAGATAGTGGCCGGTATGGCTGTCAGGGTGGGCGGCCACGGTTTCGGGCGTGCCCTGGGCCACGACCTGGCCGCCCTTGTTGCCGCCTTCCGGACCCATGTCGATGAGCCAGTCGGCGGTTTTGATGACATCCAGGTTGTGCTCGATGATGAGCACGGTGTTGCCCTGCTCGACCAGCTGGTTGAGCACTTGCAGCAGCAGTTCGATGTCGCGGAAATGCAGGCCGGTGGTGGGCTCGTCGAGGATGTACAGGGTGCGTCCGGTGCTGCGCCGTGACAGTTCCAGCGACAGCTTGACGCGCTGTGCCTCGCCGCCGGACAGGGTGGTGGCCGATTGCCCCAGCCGGATATATGACAGGCCGACATCGATCAGGGTCTGGAGCTTGCGGGCGATGGCCGGCACGGACTCGAAATAGTCGAGTGCCTGTTCCACCGTGAGGTCCAGGACTTCGCTGATGTTGCGGCCGCGATAGCGGATCTCGAGGGTTTCGCGGTTGTAGCGCTTGCCGTGGCACACGTCGCAGGGCACGTACATGTCGGGCAGGAAGTGCATTTCCACCTTGACCACGCCGTCGCCCTGGCAGGACTCGCAGCGTCCGCCTTTGACGTTGAAGCTGAAGCGGCCCGGGTCGTAGCCCCGGGTGCGCGCTTCCGGGACGCCGGCGAACAGTTCGCGGATCGGCGTGAACAGGCCGGTGTAGGTTGCCGGGTTGCTGCGCGGGGTGCGTCCGATGGGGCTCTGGTCGACGGTGATGATCTTGTCGAAGTGTTCCAGGCCCGTGATGCTGGCATAGGGGGCGGGTTCGCCCTGGGCGTGATTGAGCTGGCGCGCGGCGGCCACGGCCAGCGTGTCGTTGACCAGGGTGGACTTGCCCGAGCCCGAGACGCCGGTCACGCACACCAGCCGGGCGGCGGGCACGCGCAGGGTGACCGATTTGAGATTGTTGCCGCTGGCGCCGGACAGCACCAGCCAGGGCTGCTCGTCGTTGACCGGGCGGCGCTGCGGGATGGCAATGGCGCGAGCGCCGCTGAGGTACTGGCCGGTGAGCGAGGCCGGATCGGTCTGGATGGCCTCGGGCGCGCCTTGCGCCACGACCTGGCCGCCGTGTTCGCCTGCGCCCGGCCCCATGTCCACGACCCAGTCGGCCTGGCGGATCATGTCCTCATCGTGTTCGACCACGATGACGCTGTTGCCCAGGTCGCGCAGGTGCTGCAGGGTGCCGATCAGGCGGTCGTTGTCGCGTTGATGCAGGCCGATGGAGGGCTCGTCCAGCACGTACATCACGCCGGTCAGGCCCGAGCCGATCTGGCTGGCCAGCCGGATGCGCTGCGCCTCGCCGCCGGAGATGGTGTCGGCGCTGCGGTCCAGAGACAGATAGGTGAGGCCGACGTTGTTCAGAAAGCTCAGGCGCGCCTCGATCTCGCGCACGATGCGCTGGGCGATCTCCTGTTTGGCGCCGGTCAGCTGCAGCGCCTGGAACCAGGCCAGGCAGGCCGACAGCGGCATGGCCTCTACCTGATAGATGGCCAGCCCGCGCTCTTCGTGACGCCCCGGCTCGTCGCCGATCAGCACGTGGCGCGCGTCGGCGCGCAGGCGCGAGCCGGCGCAGTCCGGGCAGGTCTTGATGTTGCGGTATTTGCCCAGCTCTTCGCGCACGGTGGCCGAATCGGTTTCGCGCCAGCGCCGTTCCAGGTTGGGGATCACGCCTTCGAAGGCATGGCGCTTGACGCTGCTGCGGCCTTTCTCGTTGAGATAGAAAAACGCGATCTCCTCGTCACCGGAGCCGTACAGCACCTTGTCGCGCACTTCGGGCGCCAGCGACTCGAAGGGGGCCTCGATATCGAATTCGTAGTGCGTGGCCAGGCTGGTGAGCAAGGAGTGCGTGAAGGCGTTGCGCTTGTCCCAGCCGCGGATCGCCCCGGCCGCGAGGCTGAGCTCCGGGAAGGCCACGACGCGCTTGGGGTCGAAGAAGCCGACCTGGCCGATGCCGTCACAGCTCGGGCAGGCGCCCAGGGGGTTGTTGAAGCTGAACAGCCGCGGTTCGAGTTCGGGCAGGCTGTGACTGCATACCGGGCAGGCGTAGCGGCTGGAAAATACCTGCTCGTGGCCGTCGTCCATGCCCAGCGCGATGGCGCGCCCGTCGGCCAGCTGCAGCGCGGTCTCGAAGCTCTCGGCCAGGCGCTGCTTGCTTTCGGCACGCACGCGCAGCCGGTCGACCACCACGTCGATATCGTGCTTCTCGGTTTTCTTGAGCGGCGCCATCTGGTCGATCTCGACCATCTGCCCGTCCACGCGCAGCCGCACATAGCCCTGCGCCTGCAGGCTGGCGCATTCGTCCTCGAAGCTGCCCTTGCGCGCCCGCGCGATGGGCGCGAGGATGGCCAGCCGGGTGTCGGCCGGCCAGGCCAGCACCGCGTCGACCATCTGGGCCACGCTCTGCGCCTGCAGCGGCAGGCCATGCTCGGGGCAATAGGGCGTGCCCACGCGGGCGTAGAGCAGGCGCAGGTAGTCGTGGATCTCGGTGATGGTGCCGACGGTCGAGCGCGGGTTGTGGCCGGCCGCTTTCTGTTCGATGGCGATGGCCGGCGACAAGCCTTCGATCAGGTCGACGTCGGGCTTGTCCATCAGCTGCAGGAACTGGCGCGCGTAGGCCGACAGGCTTTCGACATAGCGCCGCTGGCCTTCGGCATAGAGCGTGTCGAAGGCCAGCGATGATTTGCCCGAGCCGGACAGGCCGGTAATCACCACCAGGCGATGGCGCGGCAAATCCAGCGAGACACTCTTGAGATTGTGGGTACGGGCACCGCGTATGCGTATCTCGTCCGTTCTCTCGTTCATTCTCGCGTCCTTCCTTGCCCCGGCTAGAGGGAGGGTTTAAGCAGTTTCAAAGGCCAACTTGGTACTATAGCGCGCCGTGCCAGCCAGGGTGCGCGTGATCGCCGCCCCAGGCCTGCGGCCCGTTCTTTCCCCCTTCTTCCCGATGCGCCCTGCGCGCTTTGCAATCCATGGCGGTAGACCAGAAGTTACGACTGACCTCTTCGGAGCGCCGCGCCAGCGTGGCGCTGGCCGGGCTGTTTGCCTGTCGCATGCTGGGCCTGTTTTTGCTGCTGCCCGTGTTTGCCGTGGCGGCCCAGGGTCTGCCGGGCGGCGACGATCCGGCCCGCGTGGGCCTGGCGCTGGGCATGTATGGCCTGACGCAGGCCATCATGCAGATTCCCTTCGGTCTGGCTTCCGACCGCTGGGGGCGCCGTCCGGTGGTGATCACGGGCTTGCTGCTCTTCATTGCCGGCAGCGTGGTGTGTGCCCAGGCCGATGACGTGCTGTGGATCACGCTGGGCCGCGCCATCCAGGGCGCCGGCGCCATCTCGGCTGCCGTGACGGCCTGGCTGGCCGACGCCACGCGCGACGAAGTGCGCACCCGCGCCATGGCGATGGTGGGCGGCTCCATCGGCCTGTCGTTCGCCCTGTCGTTGGTGCTGGCGCCCGTGCTAGTTGGCTGGTGGGGCCTGCATGGCCTGTTCTGGACCATTGCCTGCCTGGGGCTGCTCAGCCTGGCGATCGCGCGCTGGGTGGTGCCGGTGGTGCCGCGCAGCAATGCGCGCTCGATGACGCAGGCGCCGGCCGCCGAGGTCATGCGGCATGGCGAGCTGCTGCGCCTGAATTTCGGCGTCTTCGTGTTGCACCTGATCCAGGTGGCGCTGTTCGTGGTGGTGCCGGCGCTGCTGGCGCGCACCGGGGGGCTGGATGCCCAGGCGCTGTGGCGGGTCTACCTGCCGGTCATCCTGCTTTCGTTCGTGGGCATGGTGCCGATCATTTTCGTGACCGAGAAACGCCGCGCCCATCGTGCGGCGCTGCGCCTGTCGGTGGCTGGCCTGGTGGCAGTGTGCGCCTTGCTGCCGCTGGCGGCCCACAGCTTTCTGCTGCTCACCCTGGCGCTGACCGGTTTTTTCGTGGCCTTCAATGTGCTGGAGGCCCTGCAGCCTTCGCTGGTGTCGCGCGTGGCCCCGGCCGAGCACAAGGGCCTGGCCCTGGGCTTTTACAACACGGCCCAGGCGGCCGGGCTGTTCTGCGGCGGAGCCCTGGGTGGCTGGCTGGCGGCCACCGCCGGCGCGGACGGCGTTTTCATGGCTGCCGCGGTGCTGGCCCTGTTGTGGCTGTTGGCCGCCTGGCGCATGCAGCCGCTGCGTTAAGCACCGGTTACAAAATCGCCCGGGACAGCCCTGTCCCGACCCGGTGGCGGCGATGGCCGTAATCGTCGATAATGGCGCTTAACTTCAGCGCCTTGACAGGACGTTTTCGCAAGGTTGCTTTGCACGCTCAGCACCTTGCATCCGCGCCGGTCCTCCCTTCGAGACCGGCGTGTTTGTTAAGGCCATCATCTTGAACATCCAGAGACCGGGCGCGGCCGCGCCGCCACCCGCCAAGGCGGGGCGCCGGCCGGTCCGGCAATAGGGACATCGCCATGGCATCGGTCAACAAAGTCATTCTCGTCGGCAACCTGGGGCGCGACCCCGAAGTGCGCTACAGCCCGGACGGCGCGGCCATCTGCAACCTGTCGCTGGCCACCACGTCGCAATGGAAGGACAAGGCCAGCGGCGAGCGCCGCGAAGAAACCGAATGGCACCGCGTGGTCATGTACAACCGCCTGGCCGAGATCGCCGGCGAATATCTGAAGAAAGGCCGCTCGGTCTACATCGAAGGCCGCCTGAAGACCCGCAAATGGCAGGACAAGGACACCGGCGCCGACCGCTACAGCACCGAAATCGTGGCCGACCAGATGCAGATGCTCGGCGGCCGTGACGGCGGCGACGGCGGTTACGGCGGCGGTGGCGGCAACTACGGCGGCGGCGGTGGCGGCGGTGGCGGCGGCGGCGGCGGTTTTGACGACGCACCGCGCCAGCAGCGCGCCCCGGCCCAGCGCCCGGCCCCCCAGCCCCGCCCGGCCCCGGCCGCCCCCGCCGGCGGCAACCCCGCCAACCTGGCCGACATGGACGACGATATTCCGTTCTGAATTCCCGAATCCGGCCTTGCCGGGTTCGATGCCCGCAAAGCCCGCACCCGCTCACAGGGCGCGGGCTTTTTGTTTGGTTGGGCAGGGCGTCTCAGGCGCGGCGCACCGATGGCGCCAGCCGTGCCAGGCTGACGCCGCCGCCGAGGACGGCGACGGCGGCGCCGACCCAGAGGGTGTAGGTGATGCCGCCTTCGGGCCAGGCGGTCAGGCAGAAGGCGACGGCGGCAGCACCCAGGGATTGGCCGAGCAGGCGCGAGGTGGCGAGAATGCCGCCGGCGCTGCCGCTGCGCTCCTTGGGGGCGCTGCTCATCAGGGCGACCATGTTGGGCGACTGGAACAGGCCGAAGCCGATGCCGCATAGCACCAGCCGCCAGCTGATGGCGTAGGGGTCGGCGATGGCGGGCATGAGGGCCAGGGTGATCAGGCCGAGGCAGAGTATGGCCAGGCCGACGCCGCCCAGCGCGCCGGGGGCGATCCGGTTCGACAGCGGCGCGGCCACCAGCGTCATGAGGGCCAGGGTGGCCGGCCAGGGGGTGATGAGCAGGCCGGATTGCACCTGGCTGTAGCCCAGCTTGAACTGAAACAGAAAGGGCAGCACGACGATCACCAGCCCCTGGATGGTGAAGGCGCATACCGAGGTGGCGGCCGACAGGGTGAACAGCGGGCGGCGGAAGAGATCGAAGGCGAGGATGGGAGCGGGCTGGCCGGCTTCGCGGCGGCGCAGGCACAGGCCCAGCAGCAGGGCGACGGCCGCGCTGATGAGCACGGCGCGCCAGCCCAGGTGCGCGCCGCTGCCGATGGCAAACAGTACGCAGCCGAACATCAGCGCGCACAGGCCGGCCGACAGGGCGTCGAAGGGGCGCGCCGAGCGCGCGGTGGCGGGCACGCCCTTGCCGGCCAGCAGAATGGACGTCAGCGCGATGAGCGCGTTGGAGATGAACAGCCAGGGCCAGGTGGCGATGGCCAGGATGGCCGAGGCCGCCGTGGGGCCGAGCGCGACCGCCAGGCCGACGATCATGGCGTACAGGCCCAGGCCGCGGCTCAGTTGGGCGGGCGGGTACATGGCCTTGATGAGGGCGGGCGTGGTGGCCGAGACGGCCGCCGCGCCGATGCCGACCAGCGCGCGGCCGAAGATCAGCGCCGGCAGCGATTCCATCAGGGCGCAGGCGGCCGAGCCGAGCAGGAAGACGGCCAGGCCAGCCATGTAGATGCGGCGGTGCCCGAGGATCTCGCCCAGCGCGGCCAATGGCAGCAGGGCGGCCACCACGGCCAGGAAGTAGCCGTTGATGATCCAGATCATGCGGGCGGGGCTGACGTCCATGCCACGGGCGATGGCCGGCAGGGCGGTGCTGGTGAGCGAGGTGTCCAGCGCGACCACGACGGTGCCCAGCATGACTGCCGCGATGGCCTGCCGGTTCAGGGCGGGCGCATTGTCTGCCGCTTGAGGTGATCCCATTGCCTGCTCGAATGCCCTTGAAGCCTTGGATTCTGGCACCCGGCGGACTTATGATCCAATATGATTTAAGCCGTTATTGATACAAGATAGGTATGGTGGATCTGCGCCGTCTGCGTTATTTCGTGGTGTTGGCCGAAACCCTGCATTTCGGCAAGGCGGCGCTGCGCCTGGCAATTGCCCAGCCACCGCTGAGCCACCAGATCCGGGTGCTGGAGCGCGAACTGGGCGCCCAGCTCTTCGAGCGCAGCAACCGGCGCGTGGAACTGACTTCCGCCGGCCAGGCCCTGCTGCCCGAGGCGCGCCGCTTGCTGGAGCAGGCCGCCAAGACCGCCCAGGTGGCCGCGCGGGTCGAGCGTGGCGAGCAGGGCGAGTTGCGGCTGGGCGTGGTCAGCACCGCTGCCCTCACGCAGGCGGTCTCGCGCCTGATCCTGAGCTATCGCCAGCGCTGGCCGGGCGTGCGCCTGCACATCGAGGAGTTCACGACCCACGAGCAGTTGTCGGCCATGGTCGAGCGCCGCCTGGACTTCGCTTTCGTGCGTGGCGCACAGGCGCCCGAGCTGCCGCCGGCCTCCTTCGGGGCCGTGCGTCTGTTCGAGGATGCCTTGCTGGCCGCATTGCCGGCGGCGCACCGGCTGGCCGGCAGCGCGGCCGCCCTGTCGGTGGGGGCCTTGCGTGACGAGGCTTTCGTGATCTATCCGCTGGAAAGCGGCGCGGGCATTCATGCCCAGATCATGGCTTTGTGCCACCAGGCCGGCTTCGCGCCGCAGGTGGTGCAGGAGGCCCGCTCGGCCACCACCATCATCGGGCTGGTCGCCGCCGGGTTGGGGGTGTCGCTGGTGCCCGAATCCTTCAAGAGCATCGCGGTGCAGGGCGTGACCTACCGGCCCTTGCGCGAGAAGAAAGCCCGCTCGGCCATGTGGCTGGTGCACCGCAATGAGCCCGAGTCCGCGGTCGAGCGCGAGTTTCTGGCGCTGGCCGGCGTGGCGCCGTTTGCCGGCCAGGCGCGCGAAAGCTAGGCCGGATCTTCCCCGTATTGCGTGCGCAGCTGGCGCTTGAGCAGCTTGCCGGAAGCGTTGCGCGGCAGATCGTCGACGAAGAACACGCGCTTGGGCACCTTGAAGGGGGCCAGGCGCGCGTGCACGTGGGCGATCAGGGCATCGGCATCCTCCTGCGCGCCCTGCTTGAGCGCGACCACGGCGGTGACGGCTTCGATCCAGCGCTCGTCGGGCAGGCCGATCACGGCCACCTCGGCCACGGCCGGGTGGGTGTAGAGGCATTCCTCGACTTCGCGGCTGGAGACGACCACGCCGCCGCTTTTGATGATGTCTTTGACGCGGTCGGTGATGTAGAGGTAGCCCTCGTCGTCGAGGTAGCCCACGTCGCCGGAGAGGAACCAGCCGTCGGCAAAGCTGTCGGCGGTTTCCTCGGGCTTGTCCCAGTAGCCGCTCATCAGCTGCGGCGAGCGGTGGGCGATCTCGCCCTGCGTGCCGGGCGGGACTTCACGCATGTCGTGATCGACGATGCGGGTCTCGACGTTGAGGATGGGGCGGCCTGCCGAGGCGGGCCGCTCGGCGTGCTCTTCCGGGCGCAGCACGGTGGCCAGCGGCGCGATTTCGCTCTGGCCGTAGCAGTTGTAGAGTTGCAGCGCGGGCAGACGGGCGGCCAGCTCCTGCAAGACCGGCACCGGCATGATGGAAGCGCCGTAATATCCCTTGCGCAAGGAGGCCAGCTTGGCGGGGTCGAAGGCCGGATGGCGCAGAAAGGCGATCCACACGGTGGGCGCGGCAAAGAAGGAGGTGATGCCTTCGCGCGCGATCAGTTCGATGCAGCGTTCGGGGTGCGGCGCCGAGACGATCAGGGTGCTGGCGCCCACCAGAAGCTGGGGCATCAGAAACACATGCATCTGGGCCGAGTGGTAGAGCGGCAGGGCCGCCAGCGAGCGGTCTTCGCCACGGATGTCGGTGGCCAGCAGCGTGCTGGTGTACTCGGCCAGCAGGGCGCGATGGCTCATCATGGCGCCCTTGGGCGCGGCGGTGGTCCCCGAGGTGTAGAGCAGCTGGGCGATATGTTCGTCATCGATATCCAGATGCGGCGCGCTGTCGTCGCCCGGCCCCTGCGCCCAGGCCAGCACGTCATGGCCCTCGCCGCCATGCAGGGTGCCCTGGATGGCGCAGCCCAGGGTCGGCCCCAGGGCGCGCACGGGTTCGGCGATGTCGAGGTCGCAGAACAGCGCGCGCGAACCCGACTGGTCGATGATGTAGCGCAGCTCGTCGTCGATGAGCGCGTAGTTGACCGGCACGTGGATGAGCCCGGCGCGCACGCAGCCCAGCCAAAGCAGCACATAGGCGTCGGAGTTGCGGCCGTAGGCGGCCACGCGGTCGCCTTGGACCAGGCCCAGCCCGAGCAGGCGATGGGCAACCCGGTTGACGGCGGCATCGAGCTGGGCGTAGGTCCAGCTGCGGTCTTCGAAGCGCAGGGCTTCGCGGCGGGCATGGCGGCGCGTGGCGCGCGCCAGCGCATCGCCGATCAGGTCGCGCCGCGCGCGCTGGATCTGTGCCGGGGTGTTGTCGTGATGCAAGGAAGTGCTCATGTCTCTGTTCTCCGGAGGGATCGCGTGAGAGCCGGGCGGCGGCTTGCCGTTACTTGGCTGCCATGCGCAGCGCACCGTCGAGGCGGATGACCTCGCCGTTCAACATCGGGTTTTCACAAATGGCCTGCACCAGTTGAGCGTACTCTCCGGCACGACCCAGGCGCGAGGGGAAGGGCACGGTGCGTCCGAGCGAGTCCTGGACCTCCTGGGGCAGCCCGCGCAGCATGGGGGTCTCGAAGATGCCCGGGGCGATCGTCATGATTCGGATGCCGAAGCGCGCCAGTTCGCGCGCGATCGGCAGGGTCATGCCGACCACGCCGGCCTTGGAGGCAGCATAGGTGGCCTGGCCGATCTGGCCGTCGAAGGCGGCCACCGACGCGGTGGTGATGATCACGCCGCGCTCGCCGTCGGCGTTGGGTTGCGCCGTGCTCATGGCATGTGCGGCCAGGCGGATGGGGTTGAAGGTCCCGGCCAGGTTGACCATGAGGCCGCGCACGAAGGTATCCAGCGCGTGCGGGCCGTCGCGGCCGACCACTTTCTCGCCCGGCGCGATGCCGGCGCAGCACACCAGGCCATGCAGCCCGCCGAACGCGTCCAGCGCGGTGTCGATGACGGCCTGCATGGAGGCTTCGTCGGTGACATCGCAGCGCACGAAGCGCGCCGCGGCGCCGAGCTTGTCGGCCAGCGCGGCGCCGGCGGCTTCGCCGATGTCGGCCAGCACGACTTTGCCGCCCTGTTCGACCAGGTGCTGCGCGGTGGCCGCGCCCAGCCCGGAGGCGCCGCCCGTGACAACGAATACCGATCCTGCAATTTTCATGTGCTTTCCTTGTGCTTAGAGACGTTCGACGATGGTGGCCGTGGCCATGCCGTGGCCGATGCACATGACCTGCAGGCCGAACTGGCCGTCGCGGGCCTTGAGCCCGGCCAGCATCTTGGCCATCAGGCCGGCGCCGGTGCCGCCCAGCGGGTGGCCATGCGCGATGGCGCCGCCCCAGGGGTTCATCTTGTCGGGGTCGGGGGAGAACTCGCGCGCGAAGCACAGCGCCACGCTGGCGAAGGCTTCGTTGACCTCGATCCAGTCCAGGTCGGCCAGGCTCAGGCCGGCCATGGCCAGCGCCTTGCGGGTGGCGGGGATGACGCCGGTCAATTGCATGACGGGGTCGGAGCCGACCGCCACGCGGGCGCGAAAACGGGCCAGCGGCGTCAGGCCGTGCGACCGGGCGGCAGCCTGGCTGCCGACGAGCACGGCCGATGCGCCATCGGACATCTGGCTGGCGTTGGCCGCCGTGACCACGCCGGCGCCCGGGTCGCGGAACACCGGGTTCATGCCGCGCATGCGGTCGGTGTCGATGACGGCGCGGATGCCTTCGTCGTGCGCCAGGGTGAGCGGCTGGCCGGCCTTGTCCATGCCGGCCACGGGGATGATTTCCTCATGGCGCTGGGCCTGGCGCGCGGCCTCGGCGCGGCGGTGGCTTTCGATGGCGTAGTCGTCCAGTTCGGCGCGGCCCAGCGACCAGTGCTCGGCGATGCGTTCGGCGCTTTCGACCTGATGCGGAATCGGGTGGCGGGCCACCAGATCGGGGTGCAGATCATCGAAGCCCTGGAAGTCGCCCCGGCCCAGCGTGAGGTCCAGGAACATCGGCACCCGGCTCATGCTCTCGACGCCGCAGCCGATGGCGAAATCGAGATCGCCGGCGGCCACGGCCTGGGCGGCTGCGTGCAGCGCGAACTGGCTGGAGCCGCACATGCGGTTCATGGATACGCCCGGCACCTCGGCGGGCAGTCCCGCCAGCAGCGCGGCCTGGCGCGCGATGTTGCCGCCCTGTTCGCCGGCCTGGCTGACGCAGCCGGCCAGCACGTCGCCGACCTGATCGCCCGGCAGGGCGGCGCGCGTGAGCACGGCATCGAGCACGCCGGCCAGCAGCACATCGGGTCGGGTCTCGCGCAGGGCACCGCCGCGGCGGCCGAAAGGCGTGCGCACCGCGCCCAGGATGAGCGGCTCGCGGTTCGAATGGGCATTCATGGATAACACTCCTGTGCTCAGGCCCGCTGCAATTCGCGGGCGATGATGTTGCGCTGGATCTCGCTGGTGCCTTCGTAGATCTGCAGCACCTTGGCGTCGCGGAACAATTTTTCGACGGGGTATTCGGTCGAATAGCCCATGCCGCCGAAGACCTGCACGGCTTCGGTGGCGGCCCACATGGCGGCATCCGCGGCAAAGGCTTTGGCGACCGAGGCCTCGATGGTGTTGGGCTGTTTCTGATCCACCAGCCAGGCGGCGCGGTAGGTGAGCAGGCGCGCGGCATCCAGCTTCATGCGCATCTCGGCCAGCTTGTGGGCGATGGCCTGGTGTTCGATCAGGCGCCGGCCCATCGAACTGCGTTCGCGGGCATAGGCGAGGGCTTCGTCCAGGCAATGTTCGATCAGGCCCACGCCGAAGGCGGCGACCATGGGGCGCGAGTGATCAAAGACTTTCATGGCGATCTCGAAACCCTGGCCTTCGGCGCCCAGCAGATGGTCATCCGGCACGAACACCTGATCCAGGAAGACTTCGGCAGTCGGCGCGGCGCGCTGGCCCATCTTGCCCAGCGGCTCTCCCACCGACAGCCCCTGGCTGTCGCGCGCAACGATGAAGGCGCTCAGGCCGCGATGTCCGGCCTCGGGGTCGGTCTTGGCGAAGACGACGAAGAAGGCGGCGCGGTCGGCATTGGAGATCCAGGTTTTGCTGCCCGAGAGACGATAGCCGCCGGGCACGCGTTCGGCGCGCGTGCGGATGCCGGCCACGTCGGAGCCGGCTGCCGGCTCGGTCATGGCGAAGCTGGCGATGGCGCCCTGGGCAGCCAGGCCGAGGTAGTGGCGTTGCTGCTCGGCGTTGCCGGCGATCAGGATCGGCTCGGTGGCCAGGGCGTTGACGCACAGCGCGGTGCCGATGCCCAGGCAACCCCGGCACAGGGCCTCGGTGACCAGCACCAGTTCGAGGCAACCCAGGCCGCTGCCACCCACGCTTTCGGGCAGGTTGACGTTGAGCAGGCCGAGTTGCAGCGCGCGTTCATGCACATCGGCGGCGAAGGCGCCATCGCGGTCGGCCTGGGCGGCGCGGGGCACGATCTCGCGTTCGGCGAAACGCCGTGCCAGGGTGCTGATTTCCTGTTGTTCGGGACTGAGTTGGAACTGCATCGTGACTCCTCACTGGGGCCGCCCCGACGGGCGGCGCGGTAGAACCTGCGTGCAGGCGGCTTGCGTGCGCAGGCCGCCTGACGGATATCGGGGATGGAATTCAGGTCGAGGACGGGTCGAAGCGCGCGGCCCGGCGTTCGCAGAAGGCGCGTACGCCTTCGGCAAAATCGGGGCCCTCGGCTTGCGCCAGAAAGCTTGCCGCTTCGGCGTCGAGGGCGGTGTCCAGATCGCTGTCCAGGGCCGCGCGCAGCAGGCGTTTGATGCCGGCCTGCGCCTGGCCCGCGCCGGCGGCCAATTGCCTGGCCAGGCGCTGGCCGGCCGCGTCCAGTTCGGCGGCCGGCACGACCTGGCAAACCAGTCCGGCAGCCAGGGCCTGTGCGGCGTCCAGAGACGTATTGAGCAAAGCCATGGCCAGGGCGCGCTGCAGTCCGATGCGTCGCGGCAAATGCCAGCTGGCGCCGCCGTCGGGGGTGGCGCCGATGGCGCCATAGGCAAAGAGAAAGCGCGCGTCCTCGGCGGCCAGGGTGAGGTCGCAGGCCAGCGCCAGCGACAGGCCGAAGCCGGCTGCGCTGCCGCCGACCAGGCCGATCACGGGGCAGGGCAGGCGGGTGAGCCGTGCCACGGTGTCGTTGGCCGCCCCGATGATGCGAGCCAGCTCTGCCTGGCAGGCGGCAGGCGAGTCTTGCAGCAAGGCGTCGAAGCGGCGCACGTCGCCGCCGGCCATGAAGTGGGCGCTGCTGCTGCGCAGGATGAGCACTCGCGGCGCGGCGTCGCCTTCGAGACTGCGCACGGCGTCGCGCAGGGCCAGCGCCAGGGGCAGGTCAAGGCTGTTGCGCGAGGCGGGGCGGTCCAGCGTGAGGCGGGCGATGGGGCCGTCGTGCTCGAGCAGGACGCCGCAGGTCGGGTCAGACATGGGGCGCTCCGGTACAGGCGACGGCGGGCCGGCCCCGGAGGGCGGCGGGATGGGGGCGGGCAGGGGCGCGCAGGCGGCATTGCGGCGCGCCGATGCTGCCCGGCGCCGGGGCCAGGGCCCCGGTACAGCCTGGATGCATGGTGTCTCCTCCGGCCGGCGCTCTTGCGGGAGACGTTCGGCGTGCTGTGCTCTCTATGCCAATCGGGATGGCTCCTTGTGGGAGGGCATTGACCGGTTGACGCGGCTTTTTTACGTTACAGCTTGGATCTGCCCTTCATACTAGACCGTCCTGCCTGCAAATGGGATGATCGAGAAAGCCGACAAATTGTCTTTTCCTGCCATGCCAGAAGCCTATTCGCCTGACACCGGGTCGGGCGCGCCGACGCGTTCGGCCACGATCCCCATCCGTTTCGTTGCAGAGCTGGCCCGTCATCTGGGCGAGCGCGCCGGGGTGGTCGCCGACAGCATCGAGCGGGCCGGCATCGCCCCGGCGCTGCTGGCGCAGGAGTCCGCCCGGGTAACGGTGGAGCAGTTCGCCGCGTTCTATCGCAGCCTGGCCATCGAGCTCGACGATGAAACGCCGGGCCTGTTTGCCTCGCCCCTGCGCGCCGGGACACTGAAGTTTCTCTGCCTGGGTTTGCTGGATGCGCCTAATCTGAGGGTGGCGCTGCATCGCTATTGCCAGTTCTTCCGCTTGCTGCTCGACGACCTGCGCTTTGAACTGGCCAGCAGCGGCTCCGTGGCGCAGATCCGCCTGATCGAGCGGCGCGATCTGGGCGCGGTGCGGGTGCTGGCCCTGGAGCTGATGCTGATGCTGGTGCAGGGGATCGCCTCGTGGATGCTGGATCGCAAGATTCTCTTCAACCGGATCGAACTGGCCTATCCGGCGCCGGCCTACGCCGGCGAGTACATCCATCTCTACACGGGACCTGCGCAGTTCGGCTGCGCCGTCACCGCGTTGTCGCTGGATGCGGCCTATCTCGATGCCCCCATCCGCCAGGACAAGCGCGCGCTGTCGGCGTTTCTCAAGCGTGCGCCGATGGACTGGATCCATGTGTCGGTGGGCGAGCGTTTCGTCACGCACCGCGTGCGCGATCTGCTCGATGCCAGGCTGGGGCAGGCCCAGACCGTCGAAAGCATCGCGCACGCGCTGCATATGTCGCCGCGCACGCTGGCCCGCCGTCTGCAGGCCGAGGGCACGCATTTCCAGGCAGTCAAGGATGGCCTGCTGCGCGATGCCGCCATCGCGCGCCTTTCCCGCACGGCGGAGGCCATCGGCGCCATCGGGGCGGACCTGGGATTCGAGGATCCGGCGGCCTTCAATCGGGCGTTCCGGCGCTGGACGGGCACGCCGCCGGGCAGCTACCGCCGGCGGCTGGCGCTGCCGGCCTAGCGTGCGGCGTTTCGCCCCGCCACGCCCAGGGCCATCAGCAACGGCGTCCCGATGCCTGTGCCCACCAGGCAGAACAGCGGACCGTAGACCAGGGCGCTGAGGGTGATGACGTCCAGGCAGGCGTTGATGCCGTCATCCAGGCAGGTGTAAGGGTCCGCCTGGAAGGCCCCATAGAGCGGCAGGAACAGCCCGGCAGCGGCCAGGCTGATGGCAAATGCGATCAGGGCGCAGACGCTAAGGCGAACGAGTGTCTTCATGGCGCTTGCGGGGGGCGGTTCAGTCTGGAATGGCAAGGCGGTAGCCTACTCCATGCACGGTGCGCAGCAGCGCGTGCTCGAAGGGGGCGTCGATGGCCTGGCGCAGGCGATAGATATGCGTGCGCAGCGGCAGGCTGGCGGGCGTGGCCTGCTCCCAGAGCAGGTTTTCCAGCTGGGCCTTGGTCAGGGCGCGTGGCGCGGCATCGGCCAGTGCCTGAAAGAGCCGGAACGGCGTCTGGGTGAGGGCGATGGGGATGCCGTTGCGATAGACCTGCTGCATCCGGGCGTCGATCACCAGTTCGCCCAGCGTTTGTTGCGCGCTGCCGCCGGCCTGCACGCGGCGCAGGATGGCCTGCAGGCGCCAGCGCAGCTCTTCGGGGTGGGCGGGTTTGACGAGATAGTCGTCGGCGCCGGCCCGAAAACCTTCGATCTTGTCTTGCAGCGCATCGCTGGCCGAAAGAAACAGGATGGGGATATGGCGGCCGTGGCGCTGACGCAGCCGCTGGCAGGTGGCCACGCCGTCCAGGCCGGGCATCATCATGTCCATGATGATTGCGTCATAGGCGCCGCGCAGCACCAGTTCGATGCAGGCCTGCCCGCTGTGCGCGAAATCGATCTCGAAACCCAGGCCGGCCAGATAGTCGCCCAGGGATTCTGCGTTGGCGCTGTCGTCGTCGACCAGTAAAAGCTGAGGCAAGCACGGCTCCTGAAGGGGCGGCCGGCGGCCGCCGATCGGCGTGCTCCATTCTGGCATGGCCTGGTCTGTTCACTGCGGCAGTTTTCCGGCTCCGGCCTGCCGGCAGCGCCGCCGGCCATGGACGGCGTGATCCCGCTGCGACCGGACCGCTACGCCCGGCGCGGGTTTGCGTGGTGGAGGTGACGGCAGGCGGGCGTTGTCGCGGTCTCGGATGCGGCCCACCGGCCAGCGTCGGGGTCAGACGGAATCAAGGCATCAGCGGATCACGGCGGTGCCCTGGATGACAATGCCGGGTATCGCTGGCACGGTGATCTGCGGATAGACCGAGTAGCCGGGCGCCCCGCGATGGCCGTGATAGGCGGGTTTGCACTTGCGCTCTTCCTTGTATTCGCCGTTGCCCTTCCACTTGCGTTTGACCTTGCAGGCGCCGTCCCAGTATTCCTGCTTGTGGCTGCCGTGGGCATGATGGCGGCGCCCGCGTGAATCGTCCCAGCCGTCCCAGGCGCTGGCACTGGCGGAGAACAGAAGGCCGGCTGACAGCAGGCAGGAGAGCGAGAGGATTTTTTTCATGATTTACCCGAGCCGCAGAAGAAAGAGACTGACGCGTCAAGGCGCGTGGCGTGCTGCCTGTCTCGACGGAGCTACCGTAGCGTGCGGCGTCTGCCAGATGGACTCATGCCGTAACCAGGCTTTGCCGACTGTTGCCTGCGGGGCGGGATTGCCCGTCGTGGAGATGGAATGTCGCGCTTGTTACGGCAGCCCGGGGGGCTTTTCCTGGGGGGGGCCGCCGGCGGCCTGCCAGCCTTGCGCGACCACATAGGCGGCCACCTGCACGCGGCTGGTGAAGTTGAGCTTCTTCAGGATGTTCTGGACATGGATCTTGACGGTGCTGGTGCTGACGCCCAGTTCGCGCGCAATGGTCTTGTTGCTGGCGCCGCGCGCCAGGCAGCAGGCGATCTGATGTTCGCGTGCGGTCAGGCGGTGGCGGTCGGCATCCAGGCTGTTGGCCTGGTCGCGGAACTGCTCGACCAGCTTGCCGGTCATGCTGTCGGCGATCACGGGTTGTCCGGCGGCGGCGCGCAGGATGGCATCGACCAGCACGGCGGCATCGATGTTCTTGATGAGATAGCCGCGTGCGCCATGACGCAAGGCCTGGGCGAGTTCGTCGGCGGCTTCGGACACCGTGAGGATGAGCACTGCGCAGCCGGGCCGGTCCTGGGTCAGCAGCTGCAGGGTTTCCAGGCCTGACAGGCCGGGCATGTCCAGGTCGAGCAGGATCACATCCGGATTGAGCGCCTTGGCGCGCTTGAGGCCCTCCAGGCCATCGCCGGCCTCGGCCACCACCTCGAAGCCCGGCTGGCGTTGCAACAGCAGCCGCAGGCCGGAACGAAACAGCGTGTGGTCGTCGATCAGCAGGATGCGGATGGGCATGGGTGTCGGAGGTCAGGCGCCATGGCGCTGGCGGCCTGGCAGGGTGAGCGTGACGCGCGCCCCGCCGCCGGGGCGGGCGTCGAGCACGATGCGGCCGTGCAGCCGGGCGGCGCGTTCGCGCAGGATATGCAGGCCGATATGGTGACCGCTGGCCGTGGCAATGACGGCCGGGTCATAGCCGAGGCCGTCATCGCGCACATCCAGGACGAAGTCACGGCCGTTGTCGACCTGGATGTATACGTGGCGGGCCTGCGCGTGCTTGCGCACGTTCGAGAGTGCTTCCTGCAGGATGAACAGCACCTGCAGCTGCTGTTCGGGGGCCAGCGGCGCACCCCAGTCCTGGCCGAAGCGCAGGCAGGCCTGTACGCCGGCCTGCGACTGGAAGCGGGCGACCGTGTCTTCGATGGCCAGCCGCAGATCGCCTTGCGGCAGGCGGCTGCGGAAGTTGTGCAGCAGTTCGCGCACGTCGCGGTAGCTTTCGTCGACGCCGTTGCGCAGCAGCGGCAGGATCTGACGCGCTTCTTGCAGGTCACCGGCGTCCAGGCCGGCCTGCAATAGCTGCAATTGGAGATTCAGGAAATTGAGTCCCTGGGCCAGGCTGTCGTGCAGCCCCTGGGCGACCAGGTTGCGTTCCTGGATGACCGCCAACTGCCGCGCCTGCGCGCTCAGGCGGCGATTTTCCAGCGCCACGCCCAGGTGATGGCCGAGGGTGCGCAGCACCTGGATCTGCGAGGCATTCAGGCGTCTGGGCTGGCGAAAGTGCAGGGCGTACGAACCCAGGCCGGCGACCCTGATCATGGCCACGCTGGTAAAGCCGGCTTCCTTGCAAGGGGGCGAGGGCGGCTCGCCGGGGCGGGATTTGCGGCGGAACGTGATGAGGGCATCGCGGCGCAGGGCGCGGTCGCAGGCGCAATGCTGGGCCGACAGGCAGCGCGGGGTCGAGATCAGGGATTCGGGCAGCCCGACCGATGCCAGCAGCTTGAGCTGGCGGCTGGTGTCATCGAAGCGCCTGACACTGCCGCCGGCGGCATCGAAGCGCCGCATGAGGCGGCGCAGAAAGCCTTCGCACAGGGCCCTGGCGTCTGCGGGCTGGTTCAGGAAGGCGGTCACGGCGTAGAGCGTGCCGATATCGCGGTTGCGGGCCGCGAGGCGGGCCGTTTTCTGGCTGACGCGCTGCTCCAGCTGGGTGTAGAGCGCCTGCAGTTCGTCGGCCATGCGGTTGAAGCCTTCGGCCAGCAGGCCGAATTCGTCCTTGCGCACGACCGGCAGGCGCACGCTGAAGTCATGCGCAGCCATGCGTTGCAGGCCCTGCCGCAGACGCAGCAGCGGGGTGATGATCCAGAGGTAGAGCAGCCAGATCATGAAGGGCGTGCCCAGCGCCGCGATGACCGCCAGCACGATCTGCGACATTCGCAGCAGGCGGGTCTTGCGTGCGCTGTCGTGCTCGATCATGCGCACCAGCGCGTCGGCCCGCGCCACGAACTCGGGCAGGGCCTGCAGGTAGGGGGTGGCATCGCCGCCGTCGATGGCGCGGCGGGCGGCCGGTTTGAGCGTGTCGGCCCAGTAGCCGGCCACGCCACGCCATTGCAGGTCGATCGTGTGGTCATGGGGCAGGGACAAGGGGCGCTCGGGGTTGCCGCGCGCCAGTCGTTCGAGCGTGGCATCGATTTCCTGCATCCGCGCCTGGCTGCGCGGCGCACGGGCGGGGCCCGCGCGCAGAAGTTCGACCGCCACCCGATATGCGCCCATGCGCAGGCTGCCGGTGTCGTTGATGGCCGCGCCGGCGCCCTGCAATTGCCATGAGAGCAACAAGGTCCAGCCCACGATGAGCGATATCACCAGCAGGGCGCCCGTGGAGCTGGCCACGATGCGGATCGACAGGCGCTGACGCAGTGGCGGCAGTGCGCTCATCCCGGCCGGCTGGCGTCGCGGGGCAGGCCCAGGGTGCGACAGATGAAGGCGGCGACCTGTGGCGGGTCGTTCAGCGGCAGGCAGGGCAGCGCGATCGGCAAGGCCGTGTCGCTGGCGACGGCACTCAAGGAGGGATCGTGAGGATACAGGGGCGCTCGCCCGTGGCCGGGCCGGTAGACCTCAAGGCGTGGCATGTCCAAGAGTGAGAAGCCCTCGACCAGCACCAGGTCGACCGGCGCCATGCGCGCCAGCAGCGCATCCAGGCCGGGCGCCGGCTGGTCGTGATGATCGTGCACCAAGGCGCACAGACGTGGCGACACCGCCATGACTTCCCGGGCGCCGGCCCGCACGAAGCGTGAGCTGTCCTTGCCGGGCGGTCCGAGGTCGATGGTGTGGTGGCAATGCTTGATGACGCTGACGGCGAGGCTGCGCTGCTGCAACCAGGGCAACATGGCTTCGATGAGAGTGGTCTTGCCGCTGCCGGAGCGGCCGACGACGCCGAAAACAAGAGGCATGCCAGCAGGGGGGGATCTGAAGTGAGGCGGAAGGCGGGCCGGGATACGCGTTGCGCTTGACCCGCCGGGAGTATGCCAGCCGCTTGCGGCACAACGGCGCTTCGTTCCGGATGCAACAAGAAAATCCGACTCCCTTACCGTGGGAGCCGGACTTTCATTGCAATGCCGGGTCAGCGGGGGCGCACCAGTTGCCAGGCGCGGGCCAGGTAGGCCAGCGAGGCGAAGCCGCTCCAGACATGCACCAGGCGGGTGAACGGGAAGATCACGAAGAGCGTCATGCCCATGAACAGGTGCAGCTTGAACAGCCAGGGCACACCCGCCAGCAGATCGGCGGCGCCAGGACGGAAGGTCACGATGTGCTGGGCCCACTCCATCAACTGCACCATCATTGCGCCGTCCACGTGACGGGCGGACAGGACGATGGTGCTCAGGCCCAGCAGCAGCGTGATCAGCAGCCATGCCAGCAGCAGCCGGTCGCCTCGATGGCTGGTGGCGGCGATGCGCGGGTCGCTCAGGCGGCGGCATATCAGGATGAGCAGCCCGGTCAGGCAGATCAGGCCGAGCACGCCGCCCGCGATCATGGCGGTGAGCTGTTTGGTTTCGTGGGAGATGCCCAGTACGCGCCAGACTGCCAGCGGCGTGAGCAGACCCACCAGATGGCCGAAGAACAGGCCCAGTACGCCGACATGGAACAGCGGGCTGCCCAGACGCAACCAGCCGCCGCGCAGCAACTGGGAGCTGTCGCTTTTCCAGCTGTAGGGTGCGCGTTCGTAGCGCACCAAACTGCCCAACAGGAAGATGGTCAGCGCGATGTAGGGATAGATGCCGAAGAAGAAGTCGTTCAGGGCAGGCATGAGGGAGGCTCCTTGGCGGACGTGACATCGGGTTGCAGCAGCGGTTCGCTGCCGTCGGGTGCACATGCCTGGCAGGCCAGCACCTGCGCCATGGGGTGGCTGGGGGTGGCCGCCAGTGTGCGCGTCGGCGTGCCCAGAGCGGCGAAGACGCCGGCATACGGGCTGTCCTGGCGCGCCAGGCGTTCGCCGATCGCCGCCAGCACCGGCAGGGCGTCTTCCAGCAACGCTTGCGCGGCGGCCGCGTCGATGGTGCCGAGAAACTCCAGAAACAGCGGGATGTGATCGGGCAGTTCGTTGGGAATCGGCGCCAGTCCGTGGGCGCGGTAGGTCTGCAGCAGATCGACCAGGGCCTGTCCGCGTGCGCGGCTCTCGCCGTGGACGTGCTCGAACAGATGCAGCGCGTGGGCGGGATTGCGATCGAAGGTGTCGACGTAGTTTTCCTGCAGGGTGATGAGGGGTTGGCTGCGCAGATAGGCCAGCAGGGGCGCCAGGTTGCGGGCGGCCGCTTCGTCGGCGGCCAGACGCTCGTCGATATCGGGCAAGGCGTCCAGCAAGTCCTGCTGCGGGTAGCTCAGCAGCACACTCAGGAGTCGGTAGGGTGTCATGGCAGGCTCCGGGCTCAGGGCGTGGCGGCGCGCTTGCGCGAACGGGGCAGGTCGACGCGCACCTCGCCCGCCGCGGGCTGGCTGCCGAACAGCGAGCGCGAGCCGCTGCCGCCGGCGTTGTCGAAGCTGAAGCCGCACTGGCCCTGCTCACTGAAGTTGTCGTGCGTCAGTTCGCGGTGGTTGGAGGGCACCACGAAGCGGTCTTCGTAGTTGGCGATGGCCAGCAGCTGATACATCTGCTGCACATCCTCGGCGCTCAGGCCGGCGGCGGCCAGGACGTCGGCGTCCTGTTCGCCGTGCACGGTTTCCAGGCGCTTGTAGGCGCGCATGGCCAACAGGCGCTGCAGGGCCCGGCGCACCGGCGCCTCGTCGCCCGCGGTCAGGAGGTTGGCGAGATAGCGCAGCGGGATGCGCAGGCTGTCCAGGTCGGGCACGCGCACGCGTGACCCCATCGCCTGCATGGGCAGTTTGCCGCTTGCCGCCGCCGACTGGATGGGCGAGAGCGGCGGGATGTACCAGACCATGGGCAGGGTGCGGTATTCAGGGTGCAGCGGCAGGGCCACGCGCCATTGCACCGCCATCTTGTAGACCGGGGAGCGGCGGGCGGCCTGCAGCCATTCCTCGGGAATGCCCTGCTCGCGCGCACGGTGGATGATGGCCGGGTCGTGCGGGTCGAGGAAGACGTCCAGCTGGGCGGGATAGAGCGATTGCGTCTCGGCGGCGGCAGCCTGGGCGATGCGGTCGGCGTCATAGAGCATCACGCCCAGGTAGCGGATGCGGCCCACACAGGTTTCCGAACAGACGGTGGGCTGGCCGCCCTCGATGCGGGGATAGCAGAAAGTGCATTTCTCGGCCTTGCCGCTTTGCCAGTTGTAGTAGATCTTCTTGTACGGGCAGCCCGAGACGCACATGCGCCAGCCGCGGCATTTGTCCTGGTCGACCAGCACGATGCCGTCCTCCTCGCGCTTGTACACCGAGCCCGACGGACAGCTGGCCACACAGGCCGGATTCAGGCAGTGTTCGCACAGCCGGGGCAGGTACATCATGAAGGTGTTCTCGAAGCTCGCGTAGAGCTCTTTCTGCACCTGCTCGAACAGGGGATCCTGGCTGCGCGCGCTGAACGGGCCGGCCAGGTCGTCTTCCCAGTTGGGGCCCCAGTGGATCTTGTCCATGGGCTTGCCGGTCAGCAGCGACACCGGCCTGGCGGTCGGCGGCGTCTGCGACAGTGGCGCGTCCTGCAGGCGGGCATAGTTGTAGCTGAAGGGCTCGTAGTAGTCGTCGATCTGGGGCAGCCGCGGATTGGCGAACAGCTTGGTGAGGATGCGCACCTTGCCGCCCTGGCGCGGCTGCAGCGTGCCATTGGCTTTGCGCTGCCAGCCGCCCTGCCATTTTTCCTGGTTTTCCCATTGCTGCGGATAGCCCACCCCGGGCTTGGTCTCGACGTTGTTGAACCAGGCGTATTCCACGCCCTCGCGATTGGTCCAGACGTTCTTGCAGGTGATCGAACAGGTGTGACAGCCGATGCATTTGTCCAGGTTCAGCACCATGCCGATCTGCGCGCGGATTTTCATGTCTGTTGCTCCTGAGCGGTTTCGGACAGCGGACCTTCGAGCCAGTCGACCCGGCGCATCTTGCGCAGGATGACGAACTCATCGCGGTTGCTGCCGACCGTGCCGTAGTAGTTGAAGCCGTAGGCCTGATGGGCGTAGCCGCCGACCATGTGGGTCGGCTTGAGCACCGCACGGGTGACGGAGTTGTGGATGCCGCCGCGCTTGCCGCTGGTTTCGGCGCCGGGCACGTTCACGATCTTTTCCTGGGCGTGATACATCAGGCACATGCCGGGCGGCACGCGCTGGCTTACCACCAGGCGGGCGGTGAGCGTGCCGTTCAGATTGAAGGCCTCGACCCAGTCGTTGTCGGCCAGGCCGGCGCGTTGCGCATCGCTCTCGGAGATCCAGACATGCGGGCCGCCGCGGCTGAGCGTGAGCATGCGCAGGTTGTCGGAGTAGGTGCTGTGGATGCCCCACTTCTGGTGCGGCGTGAGCCAGTTGAGCACCAGTTCGGTCTCGCCATTGGGGTAGCGTCCCAGCATCGGCGCAACCGTGCCGGTGTCGATGGCGGGCTTGTAGGTGCAGAAGCCTTCGCCGAAGTCCAGCATCCAGCGATGATCCTGGTAGAACTGCTGGCGTCCGGTCAACGTGCGCCACGGGATCAGCTCGTGAACGTTGGTGTAGCCGGCGTTGTAGCTGACTTCCTCGCTTTCCAGGCCCGACCAGATGGGCGAGGAAATGATCTTGCGCGGCTGGGCCTGCAGATCGCGGAAGCGGATCTTGTCGTGCTCGCGCCCGGCGGCCAGGTGCACGTGATCGCGCCCGGTGCGTTCGCCCAGCGCGCGCCAGGCCTTGACCGCGACATGGCCGTTGGTTTCGGGCGCCAGCGACAGAATCATTTCTGCCGCGTCGATGGCGCTGTCCAGGCGTGGACGCCCGGCGCTGGGACCGGCTTCGGTCACCCGCTGGTTGAGGGCGGCCACTTCCTGCACCTCCGGGGCGGCAGGCCAGCTGATGCCCTTGCCGCCGTTGCCCAGTTTCTCGAGCAGCGGCCCGACGGACGTGAACTGCTGATGGATGGCGCGGTAGTCGCGTTCGACCACAGTCATGGCGGGCGCCGTGCGCCCCGGGATGAGCGGACATTGGCCGTGCTTCCAGTCCAGCGGCTCGAGCGCCTGGCCCAGTTCGGCGGGCGTGTCGTGCAGCAGCGGCGTGAGCACCAGGTCGCGGCGCGTGCCCAGGGCCGGGCCGCCGATCTCGCTGAAGCGTTGCGCCAGCAGCTTGTAGATTTCCCAGTCGCTTTTGCTTTCCCAGAGCGGCTGCACGGCTTCGCACAGGGGATGAATGAAAGGATGCATGTCCGAGGTGTTCAGATCATCCTTTTCGTACCAGGTGGCGCTGGGCAGCGCGATGTCGGCATACAGACAGGTGGTGCTCATGCGGAAGTCGAGCACCGTCAGCAGGTCGAGCTTGCCTTGCGCGGCGTTGCCGCGACAGACCTCGGCTGCCGGCAGGGCCTCGTCTTCCTCGTCGAACAGAGCGTGCTGGGTGCCCAGCAGGTACTTGAGGAAATACTCGTGGCCTTTGCCGCTGGAGCCCAGCAGATTGGAGCGCCACACGAACAGGTTGCGGGGGAAGTTGGCGGGATCGTCGGGCGCTTCGCAGGCCAGCTGCAGCCGGCCGCTTTGCAGGCCCTCGGCGGCGTATTCGACCGGATCGCGGCCGGCGGCCTCGGCCTCGGCCACCACGTCCAGGGGGTTGCTGCGCAGCTGCGGGGCGGAGGGCAGCCAGCCCATGCGTTCGGCGCGAATGTTCAGGTCGATCAGGCTCAGGCCGGCGTAGCGCGCGGCATCGGCGCTGGGCGCCAGCAGGCTGCCGACCGGCAGCTTCTCGTGGCGCCACTGGCTGGTATGGGCGTAGAAGAACGAGGTGCCGTTCATCTGGCGCGAGGGACGCGCCCAGTCGGAGGCGAAAGCCAGCGGGGCCCAGCCGGACTGCGGACGGAGCTTTTCCTGGCCCACATAATGGGCCCAGCCGCCACCGCTCTTGCCTATGCATCCGCACATCATCAGCAGATTGATGATGGCGCGGTAGGTCATGTCCATGTGGTACCAGTGATTCAGCCCCGCGCCCACGATGACCATGGACTTGCCTTCGGTGTCGTGGGCGTTCTGGGCAAATTCGCGCGCCACCTGGATCACCAGGTGGCGTGGCACGCCGGTGTGGCGCTCCTGCCAGGCGGGCGTACAGGGCTGATCGTCGTCATAGGAGGCGGCCACGTTGGCGCCGCCCAGCCCGCGGTCCACGCCATAGTGGGCCAGCTGCAGGTCATACACGGTGGCGACCCGCGCGAGGCTGCCGTCGGCCAGACGCAGGCAGCGCACCGGCACGCGGCGATGGTACAGGCGCGGGCCCGCCCCGCCGAAGTCGGTGAAGCCCACTTCGACGACCTCGTCGGCGCAGCCGATCAGGCTGAGCGCGGCCTGCAGGGGCTCGCCGTTGGCGGCATCGCGGGATTCGAGATTCCAGCGCCCGCCCGCCTCGCCCCAGCGAAAGCCGATGCTGCCTTGCGGGGCATGCAGGGTCTGGCCGTCTTCGGCGAAGACCAGGGTTTTCCAGTCGGGGTTGTTGTGTTGGCCCAGGGCGCCGTCCAGATGGCTGGCGCGCAGGAAGTGGTCCGGCACATAGCCCTCGCCATGCGGGCGCAGCAGCACCGCCATGGGCATGTCGGTGTAGCGGCGCACATAGTCGCGGAAATAGGCCGAGCCTTCGCCGAGATGGAATTCCTTGAGGATCACGTGGCCCATGGCCAACGCCAGTGCGGCGTCGGTGCCCTGGCGCGGCGCCAGCCACAGATCGCCGAACTTGACCATCTCGCCGTAGTCGCTGGAGACGGCGACCGTCTTGGTGCCCTTGTATCGAACCTCGGTGTAGAAATGGGCGTCGGGTGTGCGTGTCTGCGGTACGTTCGAGCCCCACACCATCAGGTAGGTCGAGTTGTACCAATCGGCCGATTCGGGCACATCGGTCTGTTCGCCCCAGGTCTGGGGGCTGGCTGGCGGCAGGTCGCAATACCAGTCATAGAAGCTCAGGCACACGCCGCCCAGCAGGCTGAGGTAGCGGGCCCCGGCGGCATAGCTGATCATGGATTTGGCCGGAATGGGCGAGAAGCCGAACAGGCGATCGGGGCCATAGCGCTTGATGGTGTAGGCATTGGCCGCGGCGATGATCTCGCTGGCGGTATCCCAGTCGGCGCGCACGAAGCCGCCCAGGCCGCGCACCGATTTGTACTGCCGCGCCCGTGCTTCGTCCTGGCTGATCCATTCCCAGGCGGCAAGGGGGTCCATGGTCTGGCGTGCCTGACGCCACAGCGCCATCAGCCGGCCGCGCACCAGGGGGTACTTCAGGCGTTGCGCCGAATAGACGTACCAGCTGTACGAGGCCCCGCGCGGACAGCCGCGAGGTTCGTGGTTGGGCAGATCGGGCCGGGTGCGCGGGTAGTCGGTCTGCTGGGTTTCCCAGGTGATCAGGCCGTTCTTGACGTAGATCTTCCAGGAACAGGAACCGGTGCAGTTCACGCCGTGGGTGGAGCGCACGATCTTGTCGTGCTGCCAGCGCATGCGATAGGCATTCTCCCAGCGGCGGTCTTCATTGATGGTCTGGCCGTGCCCGTCGGCGAAGGGGGCGGTCTCGCGCCGCAGGAAATTCAGGCGATCCAGAAAACGGCTCATGGCGTGTCTCCAGTGAGTGGATGTGGATCAGCAGGGCACGGGCGCGTTGCGGCGCGCGTACCACCACCAGGTCGCCAGCAGGCAACTGGCATAGAAGATGATGAAACCGTAGAGCGAGGCCTGGGCGCCGCCGGTCAGCGCCAGCGAACTGCCGAAGCTGCGCGGGATGAAGAAGCCGCCATAGGCGCCGATGGCGCTGGAGAATCCGAGCACCGCGGCCGACTCGGTTGCCGCTTCGCTGCGGGCCTGTTGCTGGGCCTGGGCCTGCTGGCCTGCCGCGCTCAGCTGTTGCTGCAGGAAGATCACCGGGATCATGCGGAAGGTCGACCCGTTGCCCACGCCGGTCAGGGCGAACAGCACGATGAACATGCCCAGGAAACCGCCGAAGTTGCCGCCCGTCTGGCCGGCCGGGGGCAGAAAGGCGAGCACGCCCACCACGGCCGCAATCATGGCCGCGAAGGTCCAGAAGGTGACGCGGGCCCCGCCCACGCGATCCGACACCCAGCCGCCCAGCGGCCGCGTCAGCGAGCCCACCAGCGGCCCGAGAAAGGCATAGGCGGTCGGGTCGGCCTGCGGGAACAGGGTCTGGGAAAGGATGGCGAAACCTGCCGAGAAGCCTATGAAGGAGCCGAAGGTGCCGACATAGAGCCAGCACATCACCCAGTTGTGCTTGCGGCGAAAGATCACGGCCTGCTCGGTGAAGGAGGCCCGCGCCGAGGCAATGTCGTTCATGCCGAACCAGGCGGCCAGCGAGGTCACGGCGATGGGAATGACCCAGATAAGTCCGGCGTTCTGCAACCATAGCGGTGCGTGGCCGGCGACGTCCTGGGGCGCGCCGCCCAGCGGGCCGAACAGCCCGGTCGAGATCGCCAGCGGCACGGTGAACTGCACCAGCGAGACGCCCAGATTGCCGATGCCGGCGTTAAGCCCGGTGGCCAGGCCTTTCTGTTCCTTGGGAAAAAAGAAACTGATGTTGGCCATGCTGGAGCTGAAGTTGCCGCCGCCCAGGCCGCACAGCAAGGCCAGTGCGAGCAGCGTGCCGTAGGAGGTGGAGGGGTCGCGCAAGGCGATGCCCATGCCGATGGCGGGCACCAGCAGCGAGGCGGTCGACAGCGCGGTCCAGCGGCGTCCGCCGACGATGGGCACCAGGAAGGAATAGAAGATGCGCAGCGTCGCGCCGGACAGCGCGGGCAAGGCCGTCAGCCAGAACATCTGGTCTTTGGTGAGGCTGAAACCGGCCCGGTTCAGGTTGACCACCACGACGCTCCAGAGCAGCCATACACAGAAGGCCAGCATCAGGGCGGGAATGGAGATCCACAGGTTGCGGCGTGCGATGCGCGCGCCGCGCTGCTTCCAGAATGCCGGATCGTCCGGCTCCCATTGTTGTAGGACGTATTGGGGCATAAAAACTCCGTGCAGGAAAACAGGTACTGGAAGACGCTCAGGCAGCGTCCCGGGGCGCGGTGGCGCGGAAGCTGTAATGCATGAAGATCAGCGAAACGCAGACCGTGCCGTAGAGCAGCATGAAAGCGCTGGAGCGAACGCCGGTCAGGTCGAGCAGGACACCGAACAGGATGGGCAGCAGGAATCCGCCCAGGCCGCCCGCCAGGCCGACGATGCCGGAGACGGCGCCGATGTTCTGGCCGAACTCATCGGCGATGAACTTGAAGACCGACGCCTTGCCGATGGCCATGGCCACCCCTACCGTGAACAGCAGCAGCGTGAAGGGCACCGGGCCGAGCGCAAGGTCGAACTGCTGCGTGCCGGTGGTGGTCTGGATACTGAGATGCGTCTGGGGATAGCTGAGGATGAAAAAGGCCACCCAGCACACCCACATCACCCACCAGGTCGTGCGAAAGGCGCCATAGCGGTCCGCGATCCAGCCGCCCAGTGCGCGCAGCACGCCGCCCGGCAACGAGAAGCTGGCCGCCAGCAGCGCGGCGGCGGCGATGCCGAAGCCGTACTCGCCGATGTAGTACTTGGTCATCCAGAGCGCCAGCGCGACGTAGCCGCCGAACACGACCGAGTAGTACTGGCAATAGCGCCAGACGCGTTTGTCGCGCAAGAGGGCAAGCTGGTCGCGCAGGCTGGTGCGCTGGCTCACGAGGTGGGCGGGATCGCTGGCCGACAGGCTCCAGAAGACCACGGCCGTCACCAGCAGCGCCACGGCGTAGACCTTGGGAACGATGGTCCAGGCGCCGGCGGCCGCGATCAGGGCCGGGGCGACGAACTTGGTGATGGCCGAGCCGGAATTGCCGGCCCCGAACACGCCCATGGCCAGGCCTTGCTGCTCGCGCGCGAACCAGCGCGCCACATAGGGCGTGCCGACCGAGAACGATGCGCCGCTTACGCCGATGAAAAGTGCCAGCACCAGAAACTGCCAGTACGCCGTGGCGTAGGAGAGCAGCCACAGCGGAGGTACGGTGGCCAGCATCAGCGCCATGAATACGGGGCGTCCGCCATAGCGGTCGGTCCAGATGCCCAGCGGCACGCGCAGCAGCGAACCCGAAAGCACCGGCATGGCCGCCAGCAGGCCGAACTGGGTTTCGGACAGATCGAGCTGTTGCCGTATGGGAATGGCCAGCACGGCGAAGATCACCCAGACGGCGAAACAGATGGTGAATGCGAAGGTGCTGGACAGAAGCACACGCCAGGATGTGTGGCGGTGCGGGGCAGGGGCTGCGGGCATGATGCGCTCGGAAGGCCGGCGAAAAGACTCGCATAGCCTAAGGCGCAGGGGATGCACCTGCCATTGGTCTGGCGGCCAGGGGGGACTGGCCGGAATGACTAGTCATCGGGCCGCCCGCGAGGCGGGCGGCCGGGGGGGCGCTTCAGCGGTCTTCGCGTCCGGCGCCCAGCCACAGCAGGGCGAATGCCGGCGGCAGCAGGGCGATGGCCAGCACCGCCAACGTGAGGGTCGCGTCGGGGCGGATCGCCAGCCAGGTGGCCGCGCCGAACCAGACGACGGCGATGGCCGTGTAGGCGACGCTGACCGGGCCGTGGCGGCCGGCACGGCGCGTCAGGATCTGGTAGGCATGCGAACGGTGCGCCTGGCCGGGGCGTTGGCCGCGCAGGATGCGCGTGATCAGGGTGAGGGTGGCATCTAGGATGAAGGGGGCGACCGGCAGGAACCAGGCCAGCGGCCAGGACAGCCCGGCCTGCTGGCCCATGGCCAGGGTGGCGACCATGATGTAGAAGCCGCAGAAGGCGCTGCCGACATCGCCCATGAAGATACGCGCCGGCGGACGGTTGTAGACCAGGAAGCCGGCGGCTGCCACGGCCAGCACGATCAGGGGCAGGGCGATGGCAGGCCCCAGCAGCACGTACCACACCAGGCCGGCGGCGATGGCCTGGCCGGCGGCGATGCCGTCGATCCCATCCATGAAGTTGAACAGATTGGTAAGCCAGATCGTGGCCAGGAAGTACAGGCCGAAGGTCACGGCCGCCGGCAGCGTCCAGCCGGAGAGCTCGAGCGTGGGCAGGGGCGAGAGCAGCGTCAGCGCGCCCAGGGCGCAAAGCGCCTGCACCAGCAGGCGCAGCCGTGCCGATAGCGAGACCCGGTCGTCGATGTAGCCGGTCAGGGCTATCGGCAGGCCGCAGGCCAGCGCGCCGGCGACACGGGGTTCCAGCCAGCCGGTAAGGGTGGCGGCGGCCAGCGCCAGCACGCAGGCGGCCACGATGCCCAGGCCGCCGCCACGCGGGGTGGCGCGGGTGTGAGAGCTGCGGTGATTGGGCTGGTCGATGATCGCTTTGTGCAGCGCCCAGGCCAGGCTGGCGCGGGTCGCTGCGATGGCGAACAGAAAGGTCAGGGCGTAGAACAGCGTAAGGGCGAGCATGGTCTGGATCGGGCGCTCAGGAACGTGGGGTGGCGTAGGCCTGGATGGCTTGGTCCAGGGCGTTGTCGGGGGGCAGGGGGGGCGCCCAGCCGCTGGCCCGGGCGTGACGCCAGTCCACCAGCATGGGGCGGGTGAGGCTGTCGACTTCGCGGGCTTTGCCGGCCAGCCGGGCCAGCGCGCGCAACAGGCCCGGAGGGCAGGGCAGCAGGCGGACGGGCTGGCCCAGGCCCTGGCCGATGCGGCCGATCAGTTGCGGCAGGGTGTAGTCGCTGCCGTCGGCGACGGTGTAGAGGCCTTGCGCAGGGGTGTCGGCGGCGCAATAGGCCAGGAAGTCGGCCAGGTTGTCCACGTGCATGAACGAGCGTCGTGCGCGTACCGAGCCGAAGGGCAGGGGCAGGCCGCGTTGCACCAGCCGCAGCAGGCGGCTGAAGTTGCCCGGGCAGTGCGGGCCGTAGATCATCGGCGGGCGTACCGTCACGCGGCGCGTGGCGCTGCCCTCGAGCGCGGCGCTCACGGCGTTTTCGCCGGCGATCTTGGCGCGCGCATAGGGGGTGTCGCCGAGCAGCGGCGAGGCTTCGTCGATGGGCCGCTGCGACACATTGCCATGCACGCCCAGGGTGCTGACCAGCACGAAGCGGGCCACACCTGCCTGGCGCGCGGCCAGGGCGCAGTCACGCGCCAGCAGGTGGTTGGCGGCGTCAAAGAGGTCGACGCCCTGGTGCATGACGGTGCCGGTGTGGGCGCGTCCGGCGAGGTGGATGACGGCCTGGCAGCCGTCCAGGTCGCCCGCTTGCGGCAGGCCATCGGGGCGCACGATCCAGCTCAGGCCGGGCAGGGCCGGCGGCGCGGCCCTTCGCGTGAGGGCGCGCACCGGGATGCCTGCGCTGCGCAGGCGCGCCACCGTGGCCTGGCCGATGTAGCCGGCCGCGCCGGTCACGAGGATCGGCGCGCTCATGCCGCCGGCTCCGTCGCGAGGTTCAGGTAGGCCTGCGCCAGCGCTTCGTAGCTGTGGCGCGCGAGGACATAGTCGCGGCCGCGTTGTCCCATGGCCTGACGGGCGGCTTCGTCCTGCAGGCAGAGCTGCTTCAGGCCGTCGGCGATGGCGGCAGGGTCGCCCGGGTTGACCGAGACGCCGCAGCCGGCTTCGCCGACGGGATCGTTGCCGGCCTGTACGGCGAACAGCACCGGCAGGCCGGCCAGCATGTAGTCGAACAGTTTGTTGGGGCTGACCCCGAAGCGGAACAAGGGTTCGGGCCGCAGCGAGATATAGCCGACCGAGGCGCTGGCCAGCAGGGTATGCACGGCGGCCTTGGGGATCTGCCCGAACAGGGCCACCTGGTCGCTCAGGCCGCCGGCCTCGATCTCGGCGCGCAGGCTGTCCTGCAGTTCGCCGCGACCGACGATGATGGCGGCAATGTGGTTCTGGCCTTCGGCCTTCAGGCGGGCGATGGCCTTGACCAGGGAGTCGACGTGGTTGGGCTTGCCCAGCGCGCCCGCGTAGACGACCACGGCCCGGCCTTCGGCCCGCCAGCGCAGCGCCAGCTGCACGCAGGCTTCGCCGGCGCCGGCGCCGGCATCGGCGCTCTCGTCGGTGTGCACGCCGTTGGGGATGTAGCGCCAGTGCGCCGGCGGCAGGCCGGCGGCTTCCATGTAGTCGCGCGTGCAGGGCAGCAACGACACCACGTAGTCGGCGCGCCGATAGGCATGGCGTTCGATCGCGCCGGTCAGGCGCACCAGCGGATGGCCGGGCGAGACGCCGGCCAGCTCCACCAGGCTCAGCGGCCAGAGATCGCGCACCTCGAAGACCGATTGCGCACCGAATCGCCGGGCCACCGCCTGGACGGCCGGGAAGGCGTAAGGGTGGGGGCTGGAGCCGATGATCAGGTCCGGCGTGCCGTAGCGCTCGCGCAGGGCGCCGGCCTGGGTATAAAGGCGGGCGCTGAATCCGAACATGTTGCGCAGCCGCCCCAGGCCATTGCCCTGGTAGGCGTGGGCCGGCAGGAAGGCGTAGTCGACCCCGCCGATGCGCCGATGCCCGGCTTGCTGCGGCTCATCGAGCAGATGGTGGAAGGCGGCCGTGATGATGGTGGCGCGCACGCCCTGCTGCTGCCATTGGCGGCTCAGGTAATAGGGGCGGCTGTAGCGGCCCACGCCCGGGCCGCCCGCATAGGGGTGCACGTACCAGATGTTGCGGATGAGGCGGGGGGCGTCAGTGGTCAAGGCCATCGCTCCGGTAACGTTCGACCAGGCGTTGCGCCTCGGCCGGCCAGTTGAAGGCCTCGGCGGCAGGGCGCGGGTCGCAGGCGGCCAGGCTGGCGCGGTCGATGCCATTGAGCAGGGTCAGCAGGGCCTCATCCTCGGCCGGCGCGACCCACCCGCAGCGGTACTGTTCGACGATGCGTTGCTGCTCGATGAGCGGGTTCACAATGATGGGCAGGCCGGCGTGCAGATACTCGAATATCTTGTTGGGCAAGGAGTAGTAATGCGACAGGCAGGAGTCGTCGGTGAGGCAGATGCCGACGTCGGCCGCGCAGGTGTAGCCGAGGACCTCCTGCGGGCTGACCGGCGGCAGCAGGTGGATGTTGGCGGCCTCGGCCGCGCTTTGCGCGACCAGCCCGGTCAGGGGGCCGCTGCCCATGCATACCAGGTGCCGGTCGGGATTCGCTTGCCGGAACACGCGCAGCAGACGCTCCAGTCCGCGTCCGGCAATGAAACCGCCCTGGTAGATGAACAGCGTCGCATCCGTCGGGATGCCCAGGCGCTCGCGCAGCCAGCGGCCATCGCGCGCCTCGTCGGCCGGGGCGCGGAACTGGGGAATGTTGCGCACCACGGTCGGGCGCGCGATGCCGTAGCGCTGCACGTACCAGTCGGCAATGCTGTCGCTCACGGCAAAGACCGTATGGCAGCGCTTGATCAAAAGACGCTCGACCCATCGGCCCAGCTTCTGACGCAGCCCCTTGAAGCCGGATGTTTCCGTTTCGAGCTCGTGGGTGTCATAGACCAGCGCCGCGCCGGTGATCCGGCTGGCGACATAGCACAAGGGCAGCACGGCCAGGCTATGTGCGTTGATGCAGGCGACCTTGCGTTTGCGCAGGCGCGCCAGCACGCGCAGGGACCATTCGGCCGTCTTGACTGTCTTGGCGACCAGCGAGTTGCGTGCGGCGAAGGCCTTGCGCGGCACGCGCACGAAGCGGCGCCGGGCGTCGACATCCTGTTCCGCAGGCAGTCCTTCGGCGGCCACGCCGATGACCTCGAAGCGGTCGAACACATTTGCCTGCGCCAGCGCATCGGTCAGCCGCAGGATGCGGCTCTCGTGCGTCAGCGGCGAGGGGTAGATGTGGAGATTGAGTCGATCTGCCATCGTTAGACGTTCTTGGCCCGCTGGCGGATGTACTGGCGAAAGCTAGCCATGCCTTCGATGAAGCGGGCCTGGTTGGGATAGTCGGTGTGCTTGCGGTTGGGCGCGGCAATGAGCGCGTCCAGCTCGCCCTGGCTGATGCCGAACTTCTTCAGCACGAACTCGGTGTCGCCGGCCAGGTCGTTGTGCTGGTAGGGATCGTGCGCCATTTCCTGCAGCCCCTGCTCGCGCGTCATCTGGCCGGCGCAGACCAGGGCCGACAGGTGGGCGCGGCGCTTGTCGAAGCCGAACTTGGTCGGCAGGTAATAGCCCTGATACCAGCGGGTGTAGATGGACTCGTAGTGCTTGCCGCCGTAGTACTTCCAGCCCAGCTCGTTCTGCATGGTCTGCATGGCCGCCGCCTTGTCGTAATCCAGGTAGTTGAGCAGGTTCACCATGCGGTACTTGCCGCGCAGGATGCGCAGCGTGAAGGACGGCAGCCCGATCTGCGGGAAGGTCTTCAGCCGCTGCGTGCCAAAGCGCGCATGCAGCGCCCGGATATGTTTGAGGTCGTGGCTGTAATAGACCCAGGAAATCGGCAGGATGCCTTCGGTGACCACGTTGCTGCCGTTGATCACATAGGGAGTGCCGATGCGCCTGGCGGTGTTCAGCAGCGTGGCGGTGATGGCGTGGTCGGTCGGGATTTCGCAGTTCGGCACCGAGGCGCGCAGAAAGGACATCTGCAGGTCCTTGAACTCTTCCCAGTCGATCACGTAGGTCTGCAGATCGATCTGCAGCGCGTCCAGGGCGTTCTTGATGTTCTGCACGGCCAGTTCGGAGTTCCAGCCGTTGTCCAGGTGGACGGCCAGCGGGCGCAATCCCAGCTGCTTGAGCTTGTAGATGACGAAGGTGCTGTCCACGCCGCCGCTCACGCCGGCGATGCAGTCATAGTCCTTGCCGCGCCCTTCGGCACGGATGCGTTCGGCGATGCGGGCCAGCATGCTTTCGCCTGCCGCGCCGCGATGCACTTCGTTCTGCACGCGGGTGAAGTAGCGGGTGCAGTGGTTGCATACGCCATCCTGGTCGAAGGTGATGACCGGGTCCGAGGTATCCATCAGGCAACGCGTGCATTGCTGGTAGGGCCGCTGCGGGTAGGGAGCTGAAGTCATTTCGGTGTGCGGAAGAAGAGAAGGAACAACGCTGTCATGGCCAGCCAGCCGGCGCCGGAGTTCAGCGCCGTGAGCAGGCTGGTTTCCATGCTGGCGAGCACCAGGGGCAGGTTCATCGGCACGGCCAGCGGGTGGTCGCGATAGATCAGCGTGATGAGACAGAACAGCCACGCGGCCAGCACGGCGCCCAGCAAGGCGCCAAGGGGGCCGAAGTTGGCGTAATCAAGCATGAAGGATGCGGCATTCAAGTTGCCCTTCATGCCGTTGCGCACGTTCTCCGGATAGTAGGCCTGATAGAGCTTGGCCGGGACGGAGACATAGGGGCAGCCGAGGGCGCGCGCCATCAGCCGGTAGCCGCAGCCGCCTTCGCGGGCCTGCGGGTCGGCATAGAAGGCGAACCATTGGTCGATGACCTGGCCGGGAATGTAGAGCGCGCGCTTGGCCACCGCGTAGAGCACGGAGTCGTGCCGCAGCCGCTGCATCAGGTTCGGGGGCGCTGCGTCGGCGACGGGGGCGGGTGCGGCCTGGGCAGCGGCCGCCGGCGCCAGCGCGGTGGCGAAGCTGGCGCGGATGGAAGGCGCCGAGGCGGCCGTCGAGATGGCCAGCAGCGCGCCCAGCAGCGTTGCGCTCAGCGCCAGCGCCAGCCAGCGGCGCTCCAGCAGCAGATACACCAGCAGCGGCAGCAGCACGATCACCGGCAGGATGCGGGCAAACATTGCCACCGCATACAGGCAGGCAATGCACAGGACGAACCAGAAAACCCGCTGACGGTAAAAAACGCTGATCAGCAACAAGGCCGGCGCCAGCGCCTTGATGCCGTAGTCGCTCAGATAGCGCTGCCAGCGTGGCAGATCGAGGTAGGCCTGCTGACGGATCAGGGTGGTGGTTTCATCGTCGGGCGCGGCCAGCGCGGCCAGCAGGGGAATTTGTCCCAGCCGCAGGAGATGGGCCGCGAAGATGGCCGCCAGCAGCAGGGCCAGCCCCCAGAGCAGCCCGTGCTGCCAGGGTTTCAGAGGAGTGCCGTGCCGTGGACGTTCGCGGGTCCAGGCCGTTGCCCGGGGCGCCAGCCGGTCCGTCAGCGTCCACAGGGCCAGATAGGCCAGGATGGTGGTCAGCAGCAGCCCCGCCAGAAACGGCGCGTGGCCCGGACCCCGGCCGTTCCAGAGGGCATGGCCGAGGGCCGTCATCGTCAGCCACAATAGCGACGCGCAGTAGATGACGAAGACGCGATGCTGCGAAAGCACCTTCCGCATGGGTGGCGTCACAGCTTGGTGAAGGAGCGCTTGACCTTCAGGCCCACGTCGAACAGCTTGGCGTAGGATTTGTAGGCGGTGTAGTCCTTGTTGGGCTGGGCAAAGATGGCGTCCAGTTGGTCCACGCTCACGCCCAGCTTCTTGGCCACGAAGCGCTTGTCCTCGGCCTGCAGCGCCGGGTCGTAGGTCGGTTCGCGCAGCTCTTGGAGCGCCTGCTCGCGGCTGAGCTGACCGGAGTTGATCAACGAGGACAGGTGGGCCAGCCGCTTGTCGTAGCCGAACTTGGTCGGCAGGTAATAGCCCTGGAAAAAGCGCGTGAACACCGACTCATAGTGTTTGCCGCCGTAATCGCGCCAGCCCAGCTCGCGCATGATGATCTGCTTGGCCTCGAACTTGTTGTAGGGCAGGTAGTTCAGCAGCTTGACGGTCTTGATGCGACGGATGTACGGATACCAGATGTACTGCTTGAAAAAGCCGATGGTCGGGTACTCGCGCAGGCGGCCCTGGCCGAACTGGCGGTGGATGTCCTTCAGGTGGCGCAGGTCCCCGGACTGATAGCCCCAGGACGACGGCAGGATGAACTCGGTGGCGTAGTTGCTGCCCGACAGCACGTACTTGATGCCGTGCTTGGCGGCCTGGCTCAGCAGGATGGCCGGGAAGGCATGGTCTGTCGGGATGTCACAGTTGGCCACCGATGCCTTGAAGAAGGCCAGTTGCAGGTCGCGCATCTCATCCCAGTTGACCACATGGGTGTAGAGGTCGATACCCAGGCGCTTGACGATGTTCTCGATGTTGCTGACGGCCAGCTCCGAGTTCCAGCCGCTGTCGAAGTGCACCGCCAGCGGGCGCAGGCCCAGTTCGCGGGTCAGGTAGGCGATGTACGAACTGTCGACCCCGCCGCTCAGGCCCATGATGCAGTCGTAGTCCTTGCCCTGGCCGGCAGCCTTGATCCGGGCGACCACCGCTTCCAGCTCGGCCCGACGCTCGTCGCGCGTGGCGCGATCGACGATGTCGCGCACCATCAGGTCGTAGCGTTGGCAGTGGCTGCACAGCCCCTGCTCATCGAATGTGATGTCCGGGTCCGTGGTGTCCATGACGCACCGGGTACATTGCTGATAAGGGCGAGAGTTCATAGTTTCCTGTTGCATATTGCGGCGCATGGCCGCGCGTCGCATGACTGCGCCCGGCGGCAGCGCCACCATGGGCGGCATCATGCCGTCAAGGGCTGGATATCCGATTTTACTGACCCTTGCCCGCCCGTGGCGGGGCGGGCAAGGGGATCTGGCACTGATTCCGCTGCGGCGGCGGGGCTCAGGCGAACAGGGCTTCCAGGGCCTGCTGGGACGGGTAATTGATGAGCACGGCGCGGTGGCGGCCATGGAAGACGAACAGGCTGCCTGCCGCCAGCGCGGGGATGTGCGCCCGATCGACGGCCTCGCGCATGTGCGCCAGCGAGCCGGCCCCGCCGCAGGCGATGATGGGGGTGTCTACCGAGGCGGCGAGCTTTTCGAGAAAGGCCAGGTCGTAGCCGGCCATGGTGCCGTCACGGTCGATGCTGTTGACCAGGATCTCGCCCACGCCCGCCTGCGACAGGGCCTGGGCGTAGCGGATGGGATCTTCCTTGGTGTTGGTCTTGCCGGCGTTGATCCAGACCTCATACTTGCCCAGGAAGGTCTTGCGCACGTCGATCGAGGCGGTCACGCTGGAGCTGCCGAACGTCGCGCAGGCTTGCTGCACCAGTTGCCGGTTGGTATAGGCCGCCGAATTGAGCGAGATTTTCTCCACGCCCAGCCGGTAGAGCCGGCGCATCTGTTCCAGCGAGGTCACCCCGCCGCCATAGCTCAGCGGCATGAAACACTCGCTGGCGATGTCTTCGATGAGTTCGAAATCGGGCCCGCGTTGCTGGGCTGTGGCGGTGATGTCGAGCAGGATCAGTTCATCGACTTCTTTCTCGTTGAAAATCTTGACCGCGTTGACCGGGTCGCCCACATAGGTAGGGTCTTTGAACTTGACGGTCTTGTAGAGTCCGCGGCCGCGCAACAGCAGGCAGGGAATGATGCGGGTCTTCAGCACGATGGGAAGCGCTCGGCAAAGTTGCGATAGATCTGCAGCCCGTATTTATGGCTTTTTTCGGGGTGATACTGCATGGCGAGGATGTTGTCCCGGCCCAGGACGCTCACGAAGGGCTGTCCGTAGGGGGTGGTGGCCAGCGCGAGCGCCGGATCGTCGGTCACCATGTGGTAAGAGTGTACGAAGTAAAAGCGCATGGGCGTCGGCACATCCTGAAAGATGCCGATGTCGGGGCGCGTGGGCGTGACCAGGTTCCAGCCCATGTGCGGCACGCGCAGCGGCGTCTCGGAGGTCGACCGAAAGCGCTGGATGCGCGCATCCAGCCAGCCGAAGCCGGGCTGGCTGCCTTCTTCGCTGGAGCGCGTCATCAGTTGGGCGCCCAGGCACACGCCCAGGATGGGCTTGCGCGCCTGCAGCACGAGTTCGTCGAGCAGCTCCCACAGCCCGAAACGGCGCAGGTTGGCCACCGCTTCGTCGAAGGCGCCCACGCCGGGCAGCACCAGTTTGTCGGCGGCGCGCAGCGTGTCCGGATCGCGGGTGATCTGTGCCTGCGCACCGACCTTGCGCAGCATGTTCAGCACCGAGCCGACGTTGCCGATGTCGTAGTCCACGATGGCGATCATGGGGTAGCTTCCTTGGCTTGCATGAGAGTGGTGACCTGGCGCCAGTGGGTCCGGGCCGCCAGCAGGGCGCCGCCGGCGCACAGCACGGCCAGGAGTGCGCCGGCGGCCAGCGAGGCGTCGCTCAGTTCGCGCACGATGGCCAGCGCCAGACAGATGAGCGCGAAGCGCAGCCAACCCGCGCCCAGCAGCCGGCCCAGGCTCGTCGCCTCGAAGCCGGCGGCGCGGAAAATGGCGCCCAGGTACACCAGGTGATAGAGCAGATTGGCGACCGTGAAGGCCGCGATGGCGACGATGACATCATGGCCCAGCGCCAGCGGCACGATGACCGAGGCGGCCATGACGATGTCGGCGCCGATCTGCACCTTGAATGACAGGTCCTGGCGCATGCAGACCTCGAACAGGCGTTCGGGCCAGCCGGTCTGCAGGGCCATCCAGGCCGCCGGCGCCATGATCATGGCGTACTCGCCGGCGCGCCGCCAGCCCGGGCCGAACAGCAGGGCGAAGACCTCATCGCCCCACAGGGCGCAGAAAGCGAACAGCGGCGCGCCTGCCATCAGCCCCAGGCGCAGCAGCGCCAGCGTCAGCGCGAGCAGCCGGGGGCTGCCGCGCAACGCCACGGCCTCGCGGTAGAACACCTGGCTCAGGGCATTGGAGACCAGCAGCGTGGGCGCCATCAGGACGCTGCGCGTCAGGCCGTAGAAGCCGGCTGCGCTGGTGGCCGACATGGCTGCGAAGACAAAGATCGGCATGTCGCGCGCGACGGTGCCGATCAGGCTATAGGGTGTGTTGTAGACCAGAAACTGGCGGTAGCGCGCGGCGCTGGCGCGCAGCGAGGCCCACCGGATGCCGCGCAAGGCGCGGCGCAGGCTGGCACCGAACACCAGCAGCACCGTCGCGGCGGCGACGGCCTGTCCGCCGACCTTGGCCCACACCAGGCCATCGGCCTGGGCGCCGATCAGCCCGATGGCCACGGCGATCAGGGCATAGGCGGCCTGGTTGAAGACGGCCGCGCGCGCCACCGGCGTGAAATGACGGGCGCGCGCCGCATGGGCGCTGGCCAGCAGCGTCAGGGTGGTGCCGGCCAGCATCGGCAGCAGCAGCCACAACCAGCTGTGCTGGCCGGGATAGCCCGCGGCTTCGCGCAGCGCCGGGCCGAACAGCATCACGGTCAGGGCCAGCAACAGCAGCACGCCTGCGCTGAGCGCGAGCACCAGCGCCGTCAGGTGGTCGGCGTCTTCTTCCTTGTCGGGCAGCACCACGGCCAGGTCGTAGCGGCAGGTGGCCGCCACGCCCAGCGCGGCCGCCCAGCCCATGAACAGCGTTTGCAGGCCGATGGCCTCGGGAGAGTACAGCCGCGTCAGCAGGGGCGAGATGGCCAGCGGGATGGCCTGGGCCATGGCCGTGCCCGTGAGCATCGCGAGGACGTTGCGGCGGAAACTCATGGTTGTGTGCTGGGGTGGAACTCGGGCACCAGTTTCGTGAGCAGGCCGATCAAGGCCTTGCGGTCGCCGCTGGCCAGCACCGTCTGCAGCTCGTCCAGCCGGCGCATCAGTTCATCGTAGGGGATGTCGCGCTCGCGGGCCTTCAGGATGCGCGGATGCTCGGTCTGGGAGACATCGCCGCCGATCAGCAGTTCTTCGTAGAGTTTTTCTCCCGGGCGCAGGCCGGTGATCTGGATGTCGATGTCGCCATCGTTCTGCGGACCGCTGCGTACCGTCAGGCCGTAGAGGCGCACCATGCGATGGGCCAGGTCGACGATGCGCACGGGCTCGCCCATGTCCAGCACGAACACCGAGCCGGACTCGCCCATCGAGCCGGCCTGCAGCACCAGCTGGGCGGCCTCCGGGATGGTCATGAAGTAGCGCGTGATGTCGGGATGGGTGAGCGTGATGGGGCCGCCGGCGAGGATCTGCTTCTGGAACAGCGGCACCACGCTGCCCGAGCTGCCCAGCACGTTGCCGAAGCGCACCATGGAAAAGCGCGTGGCCGCGCTGGTCTGCGACAGACCTTGCAGCACCAGTTCTGCCAGGCGCTTGGACGTTCCCATGACGTTGGTCGGGCGCACGGCCTTGTCGGTGGAAATGAGCACGAAGTCCTGCACGCCGCACTGCACGGCACAGTGCGACAGGGTCAGGGTGCCGAAGGCGTTGGTCAGGACGCCCTCTGCGGGGTTGTACTCGACGATGGGCACGTGCTTGTAGGCCGCCGCGTGATAGATGGTCTGCACGCCGTGGGTCTGGAAGACCCGCCGGCACAGCGCTGCGTCGCGCACCGACCCCAGCACCGGCACGATCTCGACCTCGGCGGCATCGGCCTGGCCGCGCAGCAGCTGGTCGACCAGATAGAGCGCAGCCTCGGAGATCTCCAGGATCACCAGCTTGCGGGGGCGCAGCGCCAGGATCTGGCGGCACAGTTCCGAGCCGATCGATCCGCCGCCGCCGCTGACCATCACCACGCGGCCGGTGACGCAGCGCCCGAGCAGATCGGGCAGGGGGGCGACCGGATCGCGACCCAGCAGGTCCTCGATCTGCAGATCGCGCAGACGCGGGCCGTCGCTCGGGGTGACCAGTTCGCGCATGCTGGGCACCAGCCGGATGCGCAGCGCGTGCTCGGAGACGCTTTCGATGATCTCGCGCACGCGCCCCTGCGAGGCCGACGGCATGGCGATGAGCAGCTGGCGCGGTTTGTGGCGTGCGATCAGCGCCGGCAGGCGGGATGGCGCGTGGATGCGGATGCTGGCCATCATCAGGCCCTGCTTGCGGGGGTCGTCGTCCAGCACCGCCACCACGCGATAGTGGGGGCCGGCATGCAGGGCCGAGGCCAGTTGCGAGCCGGCGCCGCCGGCGCCATAGATGATGACCGGGATGCTGCGCTCGGCCGAGATCATGCCGGTGCGCGGGAACAGGGCGCGGCGCGCGAAGATGCGCATGCCCACCAGCAGCACCAGCGCCACCAGGCCGTAGATCACCAGGAGGCCGCGGGACAGGCCCCGGCCCAGTTCCAGGAAGCGGTCCACGGTCACCACGGCCATCATCGAAACCATGATGCCGCCCATGATGGACAACACCACGCGTTCGTTCATGTAACGCAGGATGTAGCGGTACAAGCCCAGGGCGGCGAAGGCGCTCACGCCCGCCGCACAGGCGACCAGATTGAACAGCAGGTAGTGGTGGTCGAAGAAGAACAGTTCGAAGCGCAGCCAGCTGGCGAGCTGGAAGGCGACGAACAGCAGGCAGGTGTCGGCCGCGATGGCCAGCACCTGCTTGCCACGCCGGGGCAGATTGACGAACGTGCGTCGGATCGGAGCGACAGGTTGGAACATAGTCCCGGGAGGATAGGCATAAAGGGGCCGCTGCAGCATCGCGGCGGCCCTGATATCAGGCGAGGCTCTCGGCGATGCGAACGGCAGCGGTGCCATCGCCATAAGGCTGGATCTGGCCGGGCGTGGCCGTCAAGGCCGCCTGTACCGCCTGCACGATGATCCCGGCCGATTCGGGCGGGGCCAGACGGTTCCAGCCGGCCTCGACCAGTTCGGTCCATTCGGTCTCGTCGCGCACCGTGACGCAGGGGCGCTGATGGAAAAAGGCTTCTTTCTGTACGCCGCCGGAGTCGGTCAGCACCAGTGCGCAGTGTTTCTCCAGGCGCACCATGTCCAGATAGCCGACCGGGTCGATCAGCCGGATGCGGCTGGCCAGTTCCTGTTCCAGGCCCAGCTGCTGCAGGATCTGCTTGGTGCGCGGGTGCAGGGGCCAGACGACGGTCTGCGAGCGGGCGGTCTCCAGCAGGGCGGCGACGATGGCGCGCAGGCGCTGCGGATGATCGGTGTTCTCGGCCCGATGAATGGTGACCAGGATGTACTGCCCCGGCACCAGCCCGTGGCGGCGCAGCAGATCGTCATTCTCGCCGGTGCGTGCGCCATGAAAGCGCGCCACGTCCAGCATGACGTCCCCCACTTGCTGGATGCGCGCGGCGTCCATGCCTTCGGCAAGCAGGTGCTGCGTGGCGGTGTCGGTGGGCGTGAACAGCAGGCTGGAGAGCCTGTCGGTCAGCACCCGGTTGACCTCTTCGGGCATGCGCATGTTGAAGGAACGCAGGCCGGCCTCGACGTGCGCCACCGGGATGTGCAACTTGGCCGCCGCCAGGGCGCCGGCCAGGGTCGAGTTGGTGTCGCCGTAGACCAGCACGGTGTCGGGGCGCTCTTGCTGCAGGACGCGCTCCAGCGCGATCAGCATGCGGCCGGTCATCTCGCCATGGCCTCCGCCATGGATGTCCAGGTGGTGCTGCGGGGCGTTCATGCCCAGTTCCTGGAAGAACACATCCGACATGTTGGCGTCGAAGTGCTGGCCGGTGTGAACCACCACCTCTTGCAACTGCGGATGCGCCGCGATGGCCGCCGAGACGACGCTCGCCTTGATGAACTGCGGGCGTGCGCCCAGGACGGTGAGGATTTTCTTGGGCATCAGAGTTGGTTCAGGGCCGTTTTCAGGGCCTGGACGATGTGATCCTGCGTCTCGGCATCAAGATCGGGGTGCATGGGCAGACTCATCACCGAGGCGGCCAGCATGTCCGAGACCGGCGTGTCGCCTGCGGCGAATTCGGCGTAGGCCGGTTGCGCGTGGATGGGACGCGGATAGTGGATCGCGGTCGGGATGCCGGCCTCCTTGAGGCGGGCTGCGATCTGATCGCGTTGCGGCACGATGACCGTGAACTGGGCCCAGACGCTGTCGCGGTCAGGGCGCACGGTGACGGTGCGCGCGCCGCCGGGCAGGTCGGCCAGCAGCGCCTGGTAGCGCGCGCCGATGCGGCGACGCTCCTGCAGCTCCCATTCGAAACGTTCCAGCTTGCCCAGCACGACGGCGCACTGCAGGGTGTCCATGCGGCCGCCCACGCCCACGCGGGTATGGTAGTAGCGGGCCGATTGGCCGTGCACGCGGATCTCGCGCATGGCCTGGGCCAGCGCATCATCGTTGGTGAACAGGGCGCCGCCATCGCCATAGCAGCCCAGCGGCTTGCTCGGGAAGAAACTGGTACAGCCGATGGTCGAGAGGTTGCCGCTTTTCTTGCCCTTGTAGGTGGCGCCGAAGCTCTGGGCCGCATCCTCGATCACGGCGATGCCATGCCTGGCGGCGATGGCGTTGACCTCGTCCATGTCGCCGCACTGGCCGTACAACGACACCGGGATGATGGCCTTGGTGCGCGCGGTGATGCGCGCCTCGATGTCGGCCACCTTGATGTTGCAGGTGTCGGGCTCGACATCGACGAAGACCGGCACGGCGCCCAGCAGCACGATCACCTCTGCCGTCGCCACGAAGGTGAACGACGTGGTGATCACTTCATCGCCGGCCTTCACGCCCAGCGCCATCAGCGCGATCAGCAGCGCCTCGGTGCCGGAGGACACCGTGATGCAGTGCCGTGCGCCGCTGAAGTGCTCCAGCGCCGTCTCCAGCTCCTTGACTTCCGGACCCATGATGTACTGGCCGTGGTCGAGGACGGTCTGGATGCGGGCATTGATGGGGTCGCGCAGAGCCCGGTATTGCGTTTTGAGGTCGATGAATTGCATGCGGTTCACACCAGTTGGCAGACGCCGTTGTGGAGGCGGTATTGGTCGCCGGTATGCGGGCAACGGGCCTGGCCGTCGCCGCTCAGGGGCAGGTCGAGCTGTTCGCCGTGGCGGCTCATCCAGCCGATCTGACGTGCGGGCACGCCCACCATCAGGGCAAAGTCGGGCACGTCCCGGTTCACCACGGCGCCGGCGCCGATGAAGGCATAGCGGCCGACGGTCGCACCGCAGACGATGGTGCAGTTCGCGCCCAGGGTGGCGCCCTGGCGGATCAGCGTGTCGCGGTATTCGCTTTTGCGCTCGATGGCCGCGCGCGGGTTGTAGACGTTGGTGAACACCATGCTGGGGCCGCAGAACACATCATCTTCGATGAACACGTTGTCATAGACGGAGACGTTATTCTGGATTTTGACGCGGTTGCCGATGCGCACGCGATTGCCCACGAACACGTTCTGGCCGAGCGAGCAGTGCTCGCCGATTTCGGCGCCACCACAGATATGGACCCAATGCCAGACGCGGGTTCCTGCGCCGATGCGGGCGCCATCATCGACGATGGCGCTGGGATGTATGGTCATGGCGTCAGTCCAGGGGCAGCGGCACGCGAACGCCGTCGCGGGCCGAGCGGTAGATGGCCGTCAGCAGGGCCAGCGACTGCAGGCCTTCACGACCGTCGGTTTCGGGTTCGCATTCGCCGCGCAGGGTACGGATCACGTTGTCGTAGTAGAGCGGGTGGCCGAAGCCATAGACCGACGAGGTCTCGTAGCTGGCGTCGCGGATCTTGTCGTCGTCTTCATGCGGCTCGGCGAACTTCCATTCGTCGATCCGGTTGACGGCCACGCCGCCCACGCGCACCGTGCCCTTTTCACCGAGCACGGTGATGGAACCTTCCAGGTTCTGCGGATAGGTGAGCATGGTGACGTTGATCGAGCCCATGGCGCCGTGGCGCCAGCGCAGGGCGGCCACGCCGGTATCCTCGGCCTCGATGCGGCGCGCGAGCGTGGCGGTATAGGCGTAAACGCTCTCGACCGGCCCGATCAGCCAATCCAGCAGGTCCACGTAGTGGCTGGCCTGGTTCATGAAGGCGCCGCCGTCCCATTCCCACTTGCCGCGCCAGCGCGCGGCATCGTAGTACTCCTGGGGGCGGGTCCAGAAGACGTTCACGGTCACCATGAAGATGCGGCCGAAACGGTTCTGTTCGATGGCTTGCTTGAGCAGTTGCAAGGTGGCGTTGCGGCGGTTCTGCTTGACCACGAACAGGCGCACGCCAGCTTCGTCACAGGCCTTGACCATGCGCTTGCCGTCTTCCCAGCGCGTGGCCATGGGTTTTTCGCTGACGACATGGCGACCGGACTGGGCGATCTCGATGGCTTGCCAGGGGTGCAGCCCCGATGGCGTGGCCAGGATGACGGCATCGGCGCGGCTGTTGGCCAGCAGATCGGTCAGACAGGCATAGGGCGTGGCGCCGGTGGCTTCGGCTGCCGCCTGCAGGGCCTGGGGATTGGTGTCGCACACCTCGACCAGCTCGGCGCGATCGCTGTGCTGGGCGATGGCGGCAATATGATTCTTGGAGATCCGTCCGCAGCCTACCAGGGCAAAACGGATCTTTCGATCAGAAATAGGGGTCATGTGAGAGGCGGGATCGCGCGGATCGGTGTTATCGGTTTTATTCAGCAGGAAATGGCCCTGCGGAGTGTCAGAGAATATTACCGTGATTCGGGTTCCAAACCCAAAATCAAGTACGGTCCATGCACCCAATTCATACCTTGAAAAAGGGATTCATCGTTATCGACAGGGTATGGCCGGTTGGTATTTCGAGGCATGTCGATTGGTTAATAAGATTCATTATTGTTTTCTGGCGGTATTGCGCCGCGACATGGGCCGCATGCCGTCGTCTGGCCGCGCGGGCAATGGCGCCTCGCCGGTCACGCGGGGATATCAAAAAGCGAGCAGGCGCTGCGTGTCGGGCGGGTAGGGCCCGCGTGGGGGAGGGCCGTGCCGATCAGGATGATCGGGGCCGTTGCCTGAGCGTGGCGGGCGCCCCGCTCGGGGCGCCGAGGTGTCATTCCGGGGGTGCGCCCGCACTGACGGCCCGCCGGCGCGTCAGGCACCGGCGGGACGCCACCGGGCGTCAGTCGCGCGCCGCCTTGAAGGCGAGGCGGAAGGCGTGCAGCAGCGGCTCGGTGTAGCCGTTGGGCTGTACCAGGCCTTCGAACACCAGGGCCTGGGCGGCTCGCAAGGCATAGGAGCTCTCGGCGTGGCCGGCCATCGGCAGATAGGCGGGATCGTCCGCGTTCTGGCGATCGACCACGGCGGCCATGCGCGCGAAGCTCGCCTGGACCTGCTCCTGCGTCACGATGCCATGCAGCATCCAGTTGGCGATGTGCTGGCTGGAAATGCGCAGCGTGGCGCGATCTTCCATCAGGCCGATGTTGTTGATGTCCGGCACCTTGGAGCAGCCCACGCCCTGGTCGACCCAGCGCACCACATAGCCCAGGATGCCTTGCACGTTGTTGTCGAGCTCGCGCTGGATGTCTTCGGCGCTCCAGCCCGAGGGGTCGCCGATGGGCAGGGTCAGCAGCCCGGCCAGCAGGTCGTCGGCCACTTCGGCCAGCCGGGTCTGTTCGAGTTGTTGCTGCACGGCGCTCACGTCGACCTCGTGGTAGTGCAGCGCATGCAGGGTGGCGGCGGTGGGCGAAGGCACCCAGGCCGTATTGGCGCCGGCCTTGGGATGGGCGATCTTCTGCTCCAGCATGGCGGCCATCAGGTCGGGCATGGCCCACATGCCCTTGCCGATCTGGGCGCGTCCGCGCAGGCCGCAATCCAGCCCGACCAGCACGTTGTTGCGCTCATAGGCCTGGATCCAGGCGCTCGATTTCATGTCGCCCTTGCGCAGCATCGGGCCTGCCTGCATGACGGAATGCATTTCGTCGCCGGTGCGATCCAGAAAGCCGGTGTTGATGAAGGCCACCCGCTCGGCTGCGGCGGCGATGCAGGCCTTGAGGTTGACGCTGCTGCGGCGCTCTTCGTCCATGATGCCCATCTTGAGCGTGTTCGGGGGCAGCGCCAGCAGCGCTTCAACCTGCGCGAACAGGGCGTCGGCGAAGGCGACTTCGGCCGGGCCATGCATCTTGGGCTTGACGATGTAGATCGAGCCCTGGCGCGAATTGCGCCGCTGCTGCAGATCGATGCGCGCGGCCAGCGAGGTCAGCACGGCGTCCATGATGCCTTCGGGCACTTCCTGGCCGTCGCGGTCCAGGATGGCGGGGTTGGTCATCAGGTGGCCGACATTGCGCACGAACAGCAGCGAGCGGCCCGGCAGGGTGAAGGGCCGGCCCCGGGCGTCGAGATAGTCGCGGTCCGGATTCATGCGGCGCGTGAAGGTCTTGCCCTGCTTGGAGACCTGCTCGGTGAGGTCGCCGCGCATCAGGCCCAGCCAGTTGCGGTAGATATGGGTTTTGTCGGCGGCGTCCACGGCGGCCACCGAGTCTTCGCAATCCATGATGGTCGTCAGGGCGGCTTCCAGCAGCAGGTCTTTCACGCCGGCCGGGTCGCTCGCCCCCACCGGGTGCCGGGCATCGATCTGGATTTCAAGGTGCAGGCCGTTGTTGCACAGCAGGATGGCCTCGGGCGCGTCGGGTGCGCCGCGATACCCGACGAACCGGGCCGGATCCTTCAGGCCGGTTTCGCCGGCGTCGGTGGTCACGCGCAGTTGCGTATCGCGCACGCGGTAGGCGGTGGCCGTCCGGTGCGAGCCTTGTGTCAGCGGGGCCGCGCCGTCGAGCACCGCGCGCGCACGCTCGATCACGGCCTGGCCGCGCACGGGGTCGTAGTCCGGACCGATCGGGCCAGCAATGGCATCGGTGCCGTAGAGCGCGTCATACAGGCTGCCCCAGCGCGCATTGACCGCGTTCAGGGCATAGCGCGCATTGGACATCGGCACCACCAGCTGCGGGCCGGCCTGGCGGGCGATTTCGTCGTCGACGTTGGCGGTGCGGGCCCGGACCTCGGCCGGCACGGGTTGCAGATAGCCGATCTCCTGCAAAAAGCGACGATAGGCAGCCGGATCGCGGACCGGGCCGGGATGGGCGCGGTGCCAGTCGTCCAGTGCCGCCTGCAGGCGGTCGCGCTCGGCCAGCAGCGCACGGTTGCGCGGGGCGAACTCATGGATCAGGGCGGCAAAGCCGTCCCAGAAGGCCTGGCTGTCCAGGCCCGAGCCGGGCAGCGCCTCGCGCTCGACGAAATGGTGCAGTTCGGCCGCCACCTGCAGGCCGGATTGGGCAATGCGTTCGCTCATGATGGTGCTCGGAAAAGAGAAAAGTCAGGAAACCCTGGCGGCATGCCGCGATGCGGAAATGATCGGCGAGGGGGACGGCAATGTCTACCCATGAGGGCACTGGTCATACCAGTTTGTGCAGTGCGTCGTCCGGAGAATTCCGGCAGTACTGGTTATATTTCAGGGTATTGAGTATCCGATTTCCTTTTTTCCGGAGCCAGCCACGAGCTGGTCATACCAGTGGATGCAATCGTGACGGAGCACGGCGGCAAGCGCCGCCAGGTGGCCGAAGTCGTGGCCGAGAGAATCGAGCAGCTGGTCGTCGACGGCGTGCTCAAGGCGGATCAGCCTTTGCCGTCGGAGCGGCGGCTGACCGAGAAGCTGGGGGTGTCGCGCAGCGCCCTGCGCGAGGGGCTGCGCCTGTTGCGTGCGCGCGGCATCATCCGCACCGAGCAGGGGCGGGGCTCCTTCGTGGCGCGCATCGCCCAGGTGGATGCGCGCCCGCTGGTGCATCTGTTCCACTCGCAGCCGCGCACGCTGTATGACCTGCTGGAAGTGCGCGCCCTACTGGAAGGCGAATCCGCCCGCCTGGCGGCGATCCGTGGCACCGAGGCCGATTTCATTCTGATCCGGCGGCGCTACGAGGCCATGATGGCCGCCCAGGGTGTGCAGACCGACAGCGCGACGCATGCGCATCTGGATCATGCCTTTCATCTGGCAATCTGCGAGGCCTCGCACAATCCGGTGCTGGTGCATACGCTGCAGTCGCTCACCGACCTGATGCTGGGGTCCGTGTTCGCTTGTGTCGACAACCTTTATCACCGCGAGCCGCACAAACAGCAGATCGACCGCCAGCACACGCGGTTGTTCAACGCGGTGATCGGCCGCCTGCCCGATCAGGCGCAGAAAGCCGCCACCGAGCACGTCAACAGCGTGCGGCAGAGCCTGAAGGAAATCGAACAGGAAGGCGAAAGGCTGGTGCGCGCGACCCTGCGTCTGGAGGGATGGGCCTGAGGGCGCGTGCCTGACAAAAACAAAAAGGCCCGACCCTTACGGGCCGGGCCTGCCGGGGCGGGGGGACCCCGGCGCGGGGAATCAGCCGTGGGTGGGCGGGTAGTCCAGGTTGCCGAAGGTGACCAGGCCGGCGTCGCGGGCCTGCTCCAGTTCGGCGCGCACGTGGGCGCGGTCAGGCGTGGCTGCCGAGACTGCCGTCACGGGCGGGTAGGCCTGCTCGCTCGATGCCATCTGGCCGGCGTTGCGCGCCTGAGCCAGTTCGTCTTGCACCTGGGCCGACGACAGGCTGGCGCCGTGCGACACGATCACCGGATAGCCTTCTTCACCGAAGGTGTATTGACCGGAAGCCTTGGCCTGTTCCAGTTCGGCCTGCACCTGGGCGCGGGTCGGGGTGGTGTCGGCGGCTTGGGCGCCAGCCATGACGGACAGGGACAGCAGGGCGGCGGTGGCGAATGATTTCATGATGGATCCTCCAAATCGGTTGAGGATTCAAACGGGGGCTGGAGGGTTTGCTTAGCCTCGGTTTGTTTCCGTGTGAAGTCATTCTGTGCTTTTATGATCCTGGGATAAACCCTTGGTATCAGAAAACATTGTTCCAATTTTCGATGTAATAAACCGGGAACTAACCAGAACATTCCAACTGTAGGGTTGTTTTTCTTCCCGCGTGATCGCCGGCCCAAAGAAAAAGCCACCCGGGGGGTGGCTTGGCGGGCGGCGTCGGTCGCGCTCAGGGCAGCGTGCCGGCCAGGGCGGCCCCGACCAGCAGCACGCCGGTCCAGAGATTGGCGCGGAACAGCTTGAAATTGCGGTCGGGGCGCTTGAGGTCGAAGACGGCCAGCTGCCAGCTCAGGTGCAGCGCGACCAGCATCATGCCCACCAGATAGAGCGGGCCCAGGCCCATGGCGTAGCCGCCCCAGGCCCATAGCAGCACGGTGGCCAGGTAGAAGCCGCCGATCCAGGCCTTGCCGCGGTCGCCGAAGCGCATGGCGGTCGAGCGCAGGCCCAGGCTGCGGTCATCGCGCATGTCCACGTAGGCGTAGATGCTGTCATAGCCGATCTGCCACAGCACCGCGCCCAGCCACATGGCCACGGCCGCCAGCGGCAGGTGGTTCTGGGTGTCGGTCCAGGCCATCAGCATGCCCCAGTTGAAGCAGATGCCGAGCACGGCCTGGGGCCAGTAGGTGATGCGCTTGCAAAAGGGGTAGATGGCCACGAAGGGCAGCACGCCCAGCGCCCACCAGCGGCTTTGCTCGTTGATGAAGAACAGCAGCGAGGCGCACACCAGCAACTGCGCAAGCAGGAACACCACCGCCTGGCGCATGCTGAGCTGGCCGCTGGTCAGGGGACGAAAGCGGGTGCGCTCGACATGCTTGTCGATGTCGCGATCCCACATGTCGTTGACGGTGCAGCCGATGCCACGCATCAGCAGCGCCCCCAGTGAGAAGACGATCAGGCGCTTGAGGTCGGGCCAGCCGCCGGCGGCCTGGATCAGAGCGGCGATACAGGGCAGCAGCGTCAGCCAGGTGCCGATGGGGCGGTCCAGGCGGCACAGGCGGGCATAGGGCCGCCACGGGCGGGGCAGCCAGCGTTCGACCCAATCATCCAGGACGATGTCGTTCAGATCGGTCGGGCGGGAGGGGGAGGAACTCACGTTGAGCGATACCGGTTGCAAGAAAGAAAACGGGCGCGCGGCCTGTGATGGCCGAGCGCCCGACTATACCGCAAGGCTGCGGCTGGCCCTGGCTCAGACGTGGGTGGCCAGCAGCTTGCCCAGAATGGCGATGCCGGCCTTGATGCGGTCTTCCGGCACCGTGGCGAAGCTCAGGCGCAGGGTGTTGGCCTGGGGCTTGCCGGCATAGAACGGCGCGCCCGGTACAAAGGCCACGTTCTGGGCGATGGCCTCGGCCAGCAGGGCGCTGCTGTCGACATGCGCCGGCAGCGTGACCCACAGGAACATGCCGCCTTCCGGCTGCGTCCAGCTCACGCCGGCGGGGAACTCGCGCTCCATGGCCTCCAGCATGCAGCGGCCCTGGCGGCGGTAGATTTCGCGCACGGCCGGCAGGTGCTCGTCCAGGAAGCCGTCCTTGACGATTTCATAGACGGCCATCTGGGTCAGGGTGGGAGTGTGCAGATCGGTGGCCTGCTTGGCTTGCACCAGCTTCTGGATGATGGCCTGCGGTGCGGCGATATAGCCCAGGCGCAGCCCCGGGGCCAGCACCTTGGAGAAGGTGCCCAGGCGGATCACGGTCGCACCGGCCTTGGCGCCCAGCGCCAGCAGGCCGGGCTGGGGCTCGCCGGCATAACGCAGTTCGCCATAGGGATCGTCTTCGATGATGGGCAGGGCCAGGGCGGCCGCGCGTGCCACCAGCGCCTTGCGGCGCTCGAGATTGAGAGTGCGGCCGGTCGGGTTCTGGAAGTTGGGCAGCGCGTACAGCGCGCGGGCGCCGGCGGCCAGCTCGGGGGTGATGGCCTCGGGGATCAGGCCGCCTTCATCGGTGGGCACCGGCACGAATTGCGGCTGGTACAGGCTGAAGGATTGCAGCGCGCCCAGGTAGCTGGGGTCTTCGACCAGCACCTTGCTGTCCTTGTCGATCAGTACCTTGCCCAGCAGGTCGAGGGCCTGTTGGGAGCCGGAGACGATCAGGATCTGGTCGGCGCTGACGGTCGCGCCGGCGCGCGTCAGGTCGGCCGCGACCCATTCGCGCAGCGGCGCATAGCCCTCCGTCGGGCCATATTGCAGCGCAGCGCGGCCATTGGTGGCCAGCACCTTGTCGAACGCCGCGCGTACAACCTCTACCGGGAACCCGCCGGGCGCCGGCAGGCCGCCGGCAAAGGAAATGACCTCGGGTCGTTCGGTGACCTTGAGGATTTCACGGATGGCCGAGCTGGTCAGTTGCTGGGCGCGTTCCGAGAAAATGCAGGCGGGTTCTAGGGGCTTGTCCATGTGGCTTTCTGTCATAGGAAGATAATGCAGGTCTGATTATTGTGGCACAGCGCCCGGGGCCGGACCGTCTTGCGGGTCCCGGGGGTGGAATCACCACGTACGATTTTTGCCGGTACAGTCGTTTTTTGTTACATGGCCTTGCCGGCCGGGGTGTGCACGCTGTTTCCGACCTTCTCATCGTTTCCGACTCTCATGTTCCAGGCTGACGCGCTTCCCACCGATTCGAAACCCGATTTCTACCGCGGCCTGCAGGCTCAGGCCCGCGCGCTGCTCGACGGCGAGCACGACCGCATCGCCAATGCCGCCAATCTGGCGGCGCTGGTATGGCAGTCCGTGCCGGAGATCAATTGGGCGGGTTTTTATTTCTTTGATGGCCGGGAGCTGGTGCTGGGCCCCTTTCAGGGCAAGCCGGCCTGCGTGCGCATCGCTTTGTCGCGCGGGGTGTGCGGCGCGGCCGCCAGCCAGGGGGTGACCCAGCTGGTGCCCGACGTGCACGCTTTTGCGGGCCACATTGCCTGCGACGCCGCCTCGCGCGCCGAGATCGTAGTGCCGCTGTTTCTCGACGGGCGTCTGCTGGGGGTGTGGGATGTCGACAGCCCGATGCCGGGCCGCTTCGACGATGCCGACAGGGTCGGCATGGAAGGCCTGTGCCGGGTGTATCTGGATAGCCTGGCGCGTTGACAAGGCAGGCGGTGCGGCGTAGATTCAACGCCGCACTTTCATTTTCGATGTTTTTTCGATGACCGTTCAGGCCCGTCTTTGCGCGATTTCCCGCCACGCTCCGTGCGTGACGGCCGCATTCGGCCTGAAATCCAAAAAACAGCCGCTCATCTGACCGGAGCGTGCTGTTCCGTCAGATGGGCGACGGAACAGCGGCGAAGCCGGCTGCGCGACAGGCGCATTCCCTTTTCCTCCTCGACGTCGAACTTCTGTACGGGCCAACCCATACCGAAGGAGTTTTGCATGTCGATGATCACCACCCCCGCCGCCCAGGCCGAAACCCGTCCGGCCGCCCCAGCCAGGCCCGCCTCCTTTCATGGTGTCTGGGTGCCGCTGGTCACGCCGTTCAATGAAGACGGGCCGGACCTGCCCGCCCTGCGCCGCCTGACGCGCCATTACCGCCAGTGCGGCGTCGATGGGCTGGTGGTCTGCGGCAGCACCGGCGAAGCCGCCGCCATGGACGAGTACGAGCAACTGGTGACGCTCGATGCCGTTCTGGCCGAAGCCGGCGGGCTGCCGGTGGTGATGGGGCTGGCCGGCAATCACCAGCGCGACGTGCTGCGCCGCCAGGCCGTTTTCACCTCGCGTCCGCTGGCCGGGCTGCTCACGCCTGCGCCGTATTACGTGCGTCCTGGTCAGGCGGGGCTGGCCGACTATTTCCGCGCCCTGGCCGACGCCTCGGCGGTGCCGCTCATTCTCTACGACATTCCCTATCGCACCGGCGCGCAGATCGAGACGGACACGCTGCTGGCGCTGGCCGGGCACGAGAACATCCGGGCCATCAAGGACTGCGGCGGTTGCATCGACAAGACCCAGGCCGTCATCGCCCATGGCGGCTTGCAGGTGCTGGCGGGAGAAGACCTGCAGATGCTGGCCATCCTGGCCATGGGCGGCAGCGGGCTGATCGCGGCCTCGGCGCATGTGCGTGCCGATCTGTACGTGGCCATGTTCCAGGCCATGCAGGCCCAGCAGGTGGCCCTGGCGCGACAGATCTATCATGCGCTCGCGCCCCTGATGCGCCTGATGTTCGCTGAACCCAATCCCGGCCCGCTCAAGGGGCTGCTGGCACGCCAGGGCTGGATGAGCGAGCAGCTGCGCGCGCCCATGGCGCCGGCCAGCCTGGCGCTGATCGCGCAGCTGGAGGCGGCTTTTGCGGATCTGGAGCGCCGCTATCCGATGGCCTGAGCCGTCCAGTTGGGGGCGATCCGGCTTGGCAGAGCAGGCGATGGTGGACTACAACTGCCCCTCACGGCTTTGCCGACACCCGCGCCCCGGCGCGACCCTGGAGACTCTTGCCCCATGAGCGCGCCTGCTGCCACGACCGATCGGGTATTCGACTACATCATCGTGGGCGCCGGCTCGGCAGGCTGCCTGCTGGCCAACCGCCTGTCGGAAGACCCGTCGTTGCAGGTTTTGCTGCTGGAGGCGGGCGGGCCGGACAACTGGCATTGGATCCACATCCCCGTGGGTTACCTGTATTGCATCGGCAATCCGCGTACCGACTGGTGCTACCGCAGTCATCCCGATCCCGGCCTGGGCGGGCGCAGTCTGGGCTATCCCCGCGGCCGCGTACTGGGCGGCAGCTCCTCGATCAACGGCATGATCTACATGCGCGGCCAGCGCGCCGACTATGACGGCTGGGCGGCGCTGGGCAATTGTGGCTGGGGCTGGGAAGACGTGCTGCCGCACTTCAAGGTCTGCGAAGACCACCACGGGGGGGCCAGCGAGTTCCACGGCGCCGGGGGCGAATGGCGGGTCGAGCGCCAGCGCCTGTCCTGGGAGCTGCTGGACGCCTTCCGGATGGCCGCCGCCCAGGCCGGCATCCCGCCGATTGATGATTTCAATCGCGGCAACAATGAAGGCTGTGATTATTTCGAGGTCAACCAGCGCGCCGGCGTGCGCTGGACCTCCGCCAAGGCGTTTCTGCGCCCGGCCCGCAAGCGCCCCAATCTGACCGTGCTGACCGGCGCACAGGTGCAGCGCATCGTGTTCGAGCAGCGCCGCGCCATCGGCGTGCAGTATCGCCGCGAGGACGGCAGCAGCCACACCGCCCAGGTGCGCGCCGAAGTGCTGCTGGCCGCCGGGGCCATCGGCTCGGCGCAGCTGCTGCAGGTCTCCGGGGTGGGGCCGGGCGCGCATCTGCAGTCGCTTGGCGTGCCGGTGGTGCATGATGCGCCCGGGGTAGGCGGCAATCTGCAGGACCACCTTCAGCTGCGCCTGATTTACCGGGTGAGCAACGCCCGTACGCTCAATACCATGGCTTCCAGCTGGTGGGGCAAGGCGGCGATGGCCTGGCGTTACGCCTGGTCGCGCAGCGGGCCGCTGAGCATGGCGCCCTCACAGCTGGGGGCGTTCGCCCGCTCCAGTGCCTTGCAGACCCGCGCCAATGTCCAATATCACGTGCAGCCCTTGTCGCTGGAGCGCTTCGGCGAGCCGCTGCACCGCTTCCCGGCCTTCACGGCGTCGGTGTGCAATCTGCGTCCCAGCAGCCGCGGCCATGTGCGCATCGTCGCGCCCGATGCGGCCACGCCGCCCGAAATCCTGTGCAACTACCTGTCTACCGAGGATGATCGCCAGGTTGCCATCGACAGCATCCGCCTGACGCGCCGCATCGTGTCGCAACCGGCGCTGGCGGCTTTCCGGCCCGACGAATACAAACCCGGCCTGTCGGTCCAGACCGACGACGATCTGGCGCGCGCAGCCAGCGAGATCGGCACCACCATTTTCCATCCCGTGGGCACCTGCCGCATGGGCGTGGACGAGCGCGCCGTGGTGGACCCGCTGTTGCGGGTGCGCGGCGTGACCGGCCTGCGCGTGATCGATGCGTCCATCATGCCGACCATCACCTCGGGCAACACCAATTCGCCGACCATCATGATCGCTTCCAAAGGGGCCCAGCTGCTGCGCCAGGCCCGCCCCTGAGGCGGTGCTCGGCTGTAGCGTGTAGGGGAAATCACGCAGAGTCACTGGCCGGGGCGGGCCGGGCGGTGCGGTATAGTTTTCCCGCTTTCATCCCTGTGTCATGGCACGCTGCCGGCTCACGCCACAGCGAGGGCCATGCTATCGCTGTATGCCCGAACCTATCGAAATCATCGCCACGCTCCTGTTTGCCGTGGCTGTCCTGCATACCTTTTCCGTGCCGGTGTTCGCGCGCCTGGCGCATCGCAATGGCCCGCATGCCGGCGTCTGGCACCTGCTGTCCGAAGTCGAGGCGGTTTTCGGCGTCTGGGCGTTTGCGCTGGTCGTGGCCATGGCGGCCATGCAGGGCAGCGCGCAGGCGGTGGCCTATATGGACACGCGCAATTTCACCGAGCCCTTGTTCGTGTTCGTGATCATGGTGGTGGCCTCCAGCCGCCCCATCCTGGAGCTGGTCAACCTGCTGGTGCGCGGCGTGGCCCGTCTGTTGCCGGTGCGCCGCGAACTGGCCACCTTTTTCGTGGTGATGTCGGTGGTGCCGCTGGGCGGCTCCTTCATCACCGAGCCGGCCGCCATGACGCTGGCCGCGCTGTTGCTGCGCGATGGCTATTTCCGCGTGCATGGGCAGGCCGGCTTCAAGTACCTGGCGCTGGGCGTGCTGTTCGTCAATGTCTCCATCGGCGGGGTGCTGACCTCGTATGCGGCGCCGCCGGTGCTGATGGTGGCGTCCACCTTCGACTGGGACACCGCCTTCATGGCCAGCCATTTCGGCTGGCGCGCCGCCATCGCAGTCTTCATCAATGCCGGCGTGCTGACGCTGGTTTGTCGCCGTGTCCTGCTGGCCAGCGGGGAGCGCGGCCAGGACGGCGGCCAGGACAAGCGCCCGCCGGTGCCTGCCTGGGTCATCGCCGTCCACCTGGTGTTTCTGGTGGGGGTGGTACTCACCGCCCATCATCCGGCCGTGTTCCTGGGCTTCATGATGATGTTCATCGGCTTCGCGGAGGCCTACAAGCGCTACCAGAGTCGCCTGATGATCAAGGAAGGACTGATGGTGGGCTTCTTTCTGGCTGGCCTGGTGGTGCTGGGAGGCCTGCAGAAATGGTGGTTGCAGGATCTGCTGGGCGGTCTGCAGCCCATGGTGTTGTTCTGGGGCGCCACGGCGCTCACGGCCATTACCGACAATGCCGCGCTCACCTACCTGGGTTCGCTGGTCGAGGGCACCAGCGAAACATGGCGCTACATGCTGGTGGCCGGGGCCGTGACGGGCGGCGGTCTGACCGTCATCGCCAATGCTCCCAACCCGGCCGGATTCGCCATTCTCAAGAACCATTTCCCCGATGGCAGCATTTCGTCGGGCAGGCTGTTTCTGGCCGCGCTTGCGCCCACCCTGGTGGCCGCCACGCTGTTCCTGTTGCCGGGCTGAGGCGTCAGGCCGGGCGCTGCCCGGCCGCGCACGGCGGAGGCGGAGCAAAAAACCGCTAGAATTCAGTACTTTCCCGTAGTTTCCAGCTGTGCCCGACGGGTTTTCCGCACGTTGCGGGGGGCGCTCGGGCCGGTAGTACTGCCAGTCAGGCAGGGAGTTCTGATTTCATGCCTATTTACGCTTACAAGTGCGGCAGCTGTGGCCATGCCCAGGACGTGCTGCAAAAAATCTCCGATGCCCCGCTGACCGACTGTCCGGAATGCGGCAAGAGCACCTACAGCAAGCAGGTGACCGCCGCGGGCTTTCAGCTCAAGGGTTCGGGCTGGTATGTGACCGATTTCCGCAATAACGGCGGGGCCGCCGCCAAGCCGGCAGCCGAGCCGGCGCCGGCCAGCCCGGCGCCGGCGGCGCCTTCTACGCCTTCCTGATCCATGTTCAAGCGGTACTTCATCGCCGGCCTGCTGATCTGGGCGCCCCTGGCCATCACGGTCTGGGTCCTGGGTCTGCTGGTGACCACGTTCGAAGGATTCGTCCCCGGTTTTCTCTCGTCCGAAGCGCTGTTCGGCGTCGAGATCCCGGGATTCCGCTTCGTGCTGGTCATCGCGGTGGTGCTGCTGACCGGGGTGCTGGCCGCCAATCTGCTGGGCCGCAGCCTGATCGAACAATGGGAGCGCATCCTCGGACGTATCCCCCTGGTGCGCTCGATTTACAATTCAGTCAAACAGGTCAGCGATACGGTCCTGGCGCCCAACGGCCGGGCCTTCCGCCAGGCCGTGCTGATCCAGTATCCGCGCGTCGGCTCCTGGACCATCGCCTTCCTGACCGGAGCGCCGAACGGCGAAGTCGCGTCGTATCTGCCGGGTGAACACCTGAGCGTCTACGTCCCGACCACGCCCAATCCGACCTCGGGCTTTTTCCTGATGTTGCCGCGTGACCAGGTGATCAACCTGGACATGTCCGTCGACACGGCATTGAAGTACATCGTTTCCATGGGAGTGGTGACGCCGCCGGAGCAATCCGCGATGCGCCGCGACCCATCGCAAGCGGCGCCTCGCGCCGAACCGTAATTTTTAGACGCTCATAAGCCAAACAACGGAGTTATCCCGCATGCGTACCTGCTACACCGGCCAGGTTTGCCGTGACCATCTCGGCCAGACTGTCACCCTGTACGGCTGGGTGAACCGCCGCCGCGACCACGGCGGGGTGATTTTCATCGACCTGCGCGACCGCGCCGGCCTTGCCCAGATCGTCTTCGATCCGGACAATGCCCCGGCCTTCGCCACGGCCGAGCGTCTGCGCAACGAATTCTGCGTGCGCGTGACCGGTCTGGTGCGCGAGCGCCCGGCAGGCACCACCAACGCCGAGCTGGCCTCGGGCGAAATCGAAGTGCTGTGCCGCGAAGTCGAGATCCTGAACGCCTCGGTCACGCCGCCCTTCCAGCTGGATGATGACAACCTGTCGGAAACCACCCGCCTGACGCACCGCGTGCTGGACCTGCGCCGCCCGCAGATGCAGCGCAACCTCATGCTGCGCTACCGCGTCTCGATCGAGGTGCGCAAGTTCCTCGACGAGCTGGGCTTCATCGACATCGAAACCCCCATGCTCACCAAGAGCACGCCCGAAGGCGCGCGCGACTATCTCGTGCCCTCGCGCGTGAACGCCGGGCATTTCTTCGCGCTGCCGCAGTCGCCGCAGCTGTTCAAGCAGATGCTGATGGTGTCGGGCTTTGACCGCTACTACCAGATCACCAAGTGCTTCCGCGACGAAGACCTGCGCGCCGATCGCCAGCCGGAGTTCACCCAGATCGACTGCGAAACCTCCTTCCTGACCGAAGAAGAGATCCGCGCCGTCTTCGAGAGCATGATCCGCCACGTGTTCAAGGTGGTGCAGGACGTCGATCTCGACGAGACCTTCCCCATCATGAGCTGGACCGAAGCCATGGCGCGCTACGGCTCGGACAAGCCCGATCTGCGCGTGAACCTGGAGTTCACCGACGTGACCGACGTCATGCGCGACGTGGACTTCAAGGTGTTCGCCTCGGCCGCGACCACGCCGGGCAGCCGTGTGGTGGCCCTGCGCGTGCCGGGCGGCGCCGAGCTCTCGCGCAGCGAGATCGACAGCTATACCCAGTTCGTCGGTATCTATGGCGCCAAGGGGCTGGCCTACATCAAGGTCAACGAGGCCGGCCGCGGCCGCGAGGGCCTGCAGTCGCCCATCGTCAAGAACCTGCATGACGCCGCGCTGGCCGAACTGATCCAGCGCACCGGCGCCCAGGACGGTGACATCATCTTCTTCGGCGCCGACCGCGCCAAGATCGTCAACGACGCCATCGGCGCGCTGCGCGTGAAGATCGGCCACAGCGAATTCGGCAAGAAAGCCGGCCTGTTCACCGGCGGCTGGCGTCCGCTGTGGGTGGTCGACTTCCCGATGTTCGAGTACGACGAAGAAGACGATCGTTACGTTGCCGCCCACCACCCCTTCACCAGCCCCAAGGACGGCCACGAGGACTTCCTCGAAACCGATCCCAGCAAGGCCTATGCCAAGGCCTATGACATGGTGCTCAATGGCTGGGAGATCGGTGGCGGCTCGGTGCGTATCCATCGCGAGGAAGTGCAGAGCAAGGTGTTCCGCGCCCTCAAGATCGGCGCCGAGGAAGCGCGCGAGAAGTTCGGCTTCCTGCTCGATGCCTTGCAGTACGGCGCGCCGCCCCATGGCGGCATTGCCTTCGGTCTGGACCGCATCGTCACCATGATGACCGGCGCCGAGTCGATCCGCGATGTGATCGCCTTCCCCAAGACCCAGCGTGCGCAGTGTCTGCTCACGCAGGCGCCTTCGGCGGTGGACGAAAAGCAATTGCGCGAGCTGCATATCCGCCTGCGCAACGCCGAAGTGAAATGAAGTAAGCTGGGGCGTGGCGCCGCGTGAGGCGGCGCCACGACGGCCCCGGACCGCAGGAGGACCAAAGGCCGTGTCTGCTGGTACTCCTGACCAGATGAGGCGCCATCGGTTTCATGTCGCTTATTCGAGTCGTCAGCTACAACATTCATAAAGGGCGTTCCTCGCTGGGGCGCTACGAGTCCCTGAATGACCTGCGTCTCGGGCTGTATGGCCTGCGTCCGGACCTGGTCTTTCTGCAGGAAGTGCAGGGCCGCAACGAAAGCAGCTCTTTTTTGCATGCCCAGCATGAATCGCTGGGCGCGGCGCTGCGCCTGAATGTGGCCTATGGCCGCAATGCCGTGCGCACCGATACCGATCACGGCAACGCGCTGCTCTCGCGCTACACCATCCTGGACCACTACAACCAGGACATTTCCGATCACCGGCTGGAACAACGCGGTCTGCTGCATGCGCGCATCGACGTCAATGGCACCGAGGTCCATTGCCTGGTCGTGCACCTGGGGCTGTTTGCCAGCAGTCGTCAGCGTCAGATCCAGGCCCTGATCGATCGCATCCGGGAGACCGTGCCCGACGATGCTCCGCTGCTGATTGCGGGCGACTTCAATGACTGGGGCGACAAGCTCGCGCCGCTGTTCGTGCAGCAGCTCAGCCTCTACGAAGTGTTCTCGTATGCGCCACGCAGTTCGGGCGGCGAGTTGCCGCGCCTGCGCGACTCCATGCGCAAGCTCACCAATGTGTTGCGCGGCGTGCCGGGCAACGCGGCGGTCTTCGAGCGCAGCAACCAGCTGGGCATGGGCGGGGCCTATTGCCCGCTGCCGCCGCCGCGCACCTTCCCGGCCGTCTTCCCGTGGTTCCGCCTGGACCGCATCTATCAACGCGGCTTCGCGGTGCGCAGCGCGCGCGTGCTGCGCGGGCGTCAGTGGGCCAAGCTGTCCGACCACGCCCCCTTGCTGACGGAACTGGAGCTGCCGTGAGCGCCACGTCCGGCCGTCTGGCATGGACGGACGGCAATGCCATCGAGTTGCTGCATAACGGGGCGGAATTCTTCCCCGCCCTGTGTGCGGCCATCGAAGGCGCGCAGCACAGCATTCACCTCGAAACTTATATTTTCCGCCTGGATCGCAGCGGCCGGGTCGTGCTGCAGGCGCTGGAGCGGGCCGCACGCCGGGGAGTGCGGTTGCGGCTGGTGCTCGATGGTTTCGGCAGCGCCGCCAGCGCTGAGATGCTGGTGCAGCGTCTGCGCGCCGCCGGTGGCCAGTGCCGTATCTACCGGCCCGAGCCGAGCCGGTTGGGTTGGCTGAAATTCTCGCGCCGGCGGCTGCGCCGCCTGCATCGCAAGGTGGCGGTAGTGGATGGTCGCATCGCCTTCGTGGGCGGCATCAACATCGTCGATGACCACGACGACGCCGATCCGGCCCGGGTCGCGCCCCGGCTGGATTACGCGGTGCGTGTCGAAGGCCCGTTGGTGGCGCAGGCAAGGCAGGCCCAGGCCTCGCTGTGGTTGCGCCTGAACTGGGCGCGTCATCCCGGCCTCTGGCGCCACGGTCTGGGCCGACGCCATGCGGCGTCCGGCCAGGGGCCGTTGCGAGCGGCCCTGGTGCTGCGTGACAACCTGCGTTATCGCCGCACTTTCGAACGCATCTACCTGGCCGGCATCGACAATGCGCAGCGTGAGATCCTGATTGCCAATGCCTATTTCTTCCCCGGCCGGCGCTTTCGCGAGGCGCTGCTGCGGGCGGCCGCGCGCGGTCTGCGGGTGCGCCTGCTGCTGCAGGGCAAGCCGGATTACTACTTGCAGTATTTCGCCACCCGGGCGCTGTACGAGCCGCTATTGCAGGCCGGCATCGAGATCTACGAGTACATGCCGTCGGGCTTGCACGCCAAGGTGGCGGTGATCGACGGCATCGCCACCGTGGGGTCTTCCAACCTGGATCCCTTCAGTCTGCTGTTGGCGCGCGAAGCCAATGTCCTGGTCGACGATGCGGCCTTTGCGCAGCGCCTGCAGACCAGCCTGGAGCAGGTCATCGCCGAAGGCGGGCAGCGTGTGCGGGCCAGCGCCTACCGCCAGCGTGGCTGGTGGCGGCGTGCCGGCGATGCCCTGGCTTACCGGGCGTTGCGCCTGGCGGCGGCCCTGACCGGCCGGCGCGACGACTACTGACGCTTGCGGCGCGGGCCGACCAGACCGAGCGACAGGGCCGTGCCGGCCAGGATGACGGCCGCGCCCAGCAGCATATTGCGGCTGACCGACTCGCCCAGCAGGGTGGCGCCCCAGAAAACCCCGAAGATGGGCACCAGGAAGGTCACGCTCACGGCCGCCGTGGGGCCGATGGAGGCGATCAGGCGGAAAAAGGACACATACGCGATGCCGGTGCACAGCACGGCCAGCAGGATGGTGGCGCTCCAGGCCTGCCAGGACACCGGCTCAGCGGGCCAGCTCAGGATGGCCAGCGGCAGCAGCACGGCCGCCGCACCCAGCATGCTGCCGGTGGCGTTGGCCAGCGCATCCACCCCGGTCAGGTAGCGCTTGGTCCAGTTGGCCGCAATGCCGTAGCAAAGCGGCGCAGCGATGGCGGCCAGCACCGCCGGGCCGGTGCCGCCCTGCTGGAAATCCAGCTTGTTCCAGACCAGCACCACGATGCCCGAGAAGGCGATCATCAGACCCGCCGTGCGCAAGGCCGGCAGGCGATCGCGCAGCCACAGCCAGCCGATCACGGCGCCCCACACCGGGGTGACGGCGTTGGCCACCGACAGAAAGCCCGCGCCCAGCGACTGGGCCGCATAGGCATAGAGCAGAAAGGGCAGGGCGCTGTTGAAAACGCCCACACCCAGGATCGCCTTCCAGTGGCGCGCCATGACGCCCAGACGCCGGCGCGCGATGGCCAGCGGCAGCAGCACCAGGGCGGCCAGGCCCACGCGCAGCTCCATCAGCGCGGCCGGGCCGAACTCGGGTACGGCCAGGCGCATGAAAATGAAGGAGGCCCCCCACACGGCGGCCAGGCCCAGCAGTTCGAGCAGATCGCGACGTTGCATATCAGTTGCGGCGCGCCCGCCGGGTGACGACGTTCTTCATCTTGACCCGGTGGGCGATCACGGCCGCCGCCAGCGACAGGGCCACGCACAGCCCCAGGCCGATGCGTACGCCATGCAGCACCGAGGTGTGCGAGATGGCGATGCCCACCAGCGCGGTGCCGGCGGCGCTGCCGATGGCGCGCGTGGTCTGCACCAGGGCCGAGGCCACGCCCAGATCGCGCTGCTCGCTCAGCATCTGCATGAACAGCGTGAGGTTGGGCAGCAGAAAGCCCAGCGCCGTGCCATTGACGGCAAAGGCGAGCAAAATCCAGTACACCGAGGTGCCTTCGCCGATGGCCAGCACCATCAGCGAGCCCACCGCCAGCATCAGGCCGCCGAACACCATGAGACGCTGGGGCTCGGATTGTTTGGGGAAAAGCCGGCCGTTGATGATGCTGCCCAGGGAAATCGCGGCCACCAGGGGCGTGAGCAACAGGCCCGCCTCGCTGGGGCTGTAGTGCAGAACTTTCTGCAGCAGCAGCGGCGCGTAGAAAATCTGGATGAACATGGTCGCGCCGACCGCCACCGCCGCCAGGTTGAGCAGGCGGGGTTCGGCGCCGGACAGCACCCGCAGCGGGAAAATCGGCGAGGAGACGCGGCGCTCATAGGGCAGCAGACAGGCGATGGCGACCAGGCCGGCCAGCGCCAGCCCGGCGGCCAGCATGGGCTGGGCACGGTCGCCCGGCGCAAAGGCCAGCTCCATGGCGGCCAGCGGCGCGCCCACCACCACGATGAGCAGCAGCCCGCCCAGCCAGTCGATCTTGCGCCCCTGTGTATGCATGGGCCGGATGCGGGGGAAGTAACGCGCCAGCAGAAACAGCGCCACCAGGGCAGCGATGGGGGCGATGAAGAAGGCCGCGCGCCAGCCCAGCGCCTGTGTGGCTGCGCCACCCAGCACCGGGCCGATGCCGCTGGCCATGGCGAAGGCCGCCGACACCAGCGCCATCCAGCGCACCCGCTCGCGCGCATCCGGGAACAGGTCGGCCGGCGCAGCAAAGGCGGTCGCGGTCATCATGCCGCCGCCGATGCCCTGCAGGGTCCGGAAGGCGATCAACTGCTCCATGGATTGCGACAGGCCACAGGCGATCGAGCCCAGCGCCACCACGGATACCGAGATCAGCATGAGGGGTTTGCGGCCGAACAGGTCGCCCAGCCGGCCGAAGATTATGATGGAGGCGGCCATGGCCAGCAGGTAGCCGGTGCCGACCCAGGCATACAGCGGCATGCCGTTCAGGGCGACCGCCACGCGCGGCAAGGTGGTGCTGACGATGGTGGAGTCAAAGGCCACCAGGACGACGGTGGATGCGACACCGGCCATCGCCATCAGAAGATCGCGGCGAGACCGGCCAGTATCGTTTGATTCGTTTGTAGGAGATTCCTGGCTCATGCCGCGAAGAATATCATCGTCTGGCAGTGCTCATTTGAACAGTAGGTGATAGCTCACCAGCAGCGCAAGGACCAGCACCACCACCACCCATGACCAGCGCGAGGCGGCCAGGCCCTTGGCGGGCGGCTCGGGCGGCGGCGGAGGCGGAGCCTGGCGGGGCTGACGCGCCATGTGCTCGATGAAGCGGGAGAAGAACTTCTCGATGAGGCGTTGGCCGGCCTTGGTCAGGGCGGCCTCGCCGAGTGCGGCCAGCGGGCCGCCGGTCATCACGGCCAGGGTATAGGCCAGGCGCGTACCGTGGTCCTTGGGGGTCAGTTGCAATTGGGCGGTGCCGATGGCCATGCCGGCGGCGGCACCCTTGCCTTCGAACGCCAGGGCCAGGCTTTCGCCGGGCCGCAGATCCGAGAGCAGCACCTCGCCCTCGTATTCGGCCTCCAGGCCGGCGACCGTGGCGCGCACGGCGATCTCGTATTCGCGTTCGGCGATCTGGGTGACACGGACACAGCCCGGCAGGCAATCCTGCAGGACGGCTGGGTCAAGCAGGGCGTCCCAGGTCTGCTGCGGCGAGGACGGAATCCATTGGGCATCGGCAGTACGCATCGCGGTCTCCGGGCGATCCGTGCCCGCCGCCCCGTTCTGCGCGGGTGTGGCGCGGGCCGTGGAAGGCCGTGGCAAGGCCTGGCTGGCCTGCTTTCTGGCCTGTTTCCCGGCCTATTGTGCGCCCAAACCCGGTGGGTGTCACGGCATGGGCTGTTGCGCGGCGGCGGACCTGGGGTTGGACAGCGCGGCAAACAGGGCGATCAGCATGGCGTACAGGCCGACCGTGCGCATGCCCCGGAACATGTGTTCGCTCAGCCCGAAGATGGCGAAACCCAGGCAGACGCACAGGCCCATGGCGGCAGCGGCGCGCACCGGCTGGGGCCAGCGACGGTGCAGGCGGCGTGCAAATACCAGGCAGGGCAGCAGATAGAGCAGCAGCAGCGCCAGCCCGCCGGGCACGCCGTACTGGGCCAGCGCGTCGAGCATGTCGTTGTGAGGTTCGCCGAAGTTCTCGGCTACGTAGGCCGAGACCTGCCCTTCGGCGCTGCGTGCCTGGAGATGGGCAGGGAAACCGGTGGGCCAGCCCCCGGCGACCGGATGTTCGGCCAGCATGGCCCAGGCCGAACGCCAGAGCTGCAGGCGGATGCAGATCGACGTATCGGCCACGGGGTCGCGTTCGCATTCCTGGTACTGGGTCACGCCATCCTGGACGCGGTCGCGCAGGGCCGGGCTGAGCGAGCCCAGCGCCAGCAGACCCGCCAGGATCACGGTCAGCGCGCCGACCAGGCGCAGCGGCCGGCGGCTGGCGGCATAGACCACCAGCCCCAGCAGCACGAAGACCGGCAGGGCCAGCCAGCCGCTGCGGGTCTGGGTCAGGATGAAGGCCGCGAAGGTGATCAGCAGCGTCAGGCTCTTGAAGAGCGCTTCGGCGCGCCGGTAGGGCGTCAGGCGCCAGCTGAAGGAAAACAGGCTGATCATGGCGAACAGCAGCAGCAGGTTGCCGTAGCCGACCGCGTTGTACTCGGTGGTGACCGGACGCTCGCCCGGGTGGCGGATGATGAGGCTCACCAGCACGGCGGCACCGGCCCAGCCGGCAGCCAGCAGGCCCCACAGGGCATGTCGCAGGCGCTCGATGCCGCAGGCATGCAGCGCGGCCAGCAGCAGCGGCAGGCCCAGGGCCAGGCGCAGGCCGCGTTCGGCGCCGCTGCCGGGCCAGTCGCCATGCAGGGCCGCGCTCAGCAGCGTGGCCGCCAGCGGCAGGCTGGCCGCGATCCACAGGAGCCGGAAATCAGCCGGCCGTGGGCCGGGTTCGCGCGTGGCCAGCACGACGATGCTGCTGAGCAGCGCAAGATAGAAAGCCGCGCTGCCGCCGTTGGCGGTGGTCAGCAGCAGGGGAGGCATGGCGATGACCGACAGGATCAGCAGCCAGGAGCAGGCACGGTTCAACATGACGCGGGAGGAGGATTCGGAAAGGCGGGCAGGCGGCGCTGGCCAGCGGCCGCGCTGCCGCATTATAGGGAATCCGCCCCCCGTGGCGGGGCTGTCTTGGGGCCGTCCGGGGCCGGGCGGCCCGGCCGGACTGGCTACAATGTCTGGCGGCGGCCGCCCCGGTTGCCGCGTTGCGGTTCCTGCACTCATGAATATCCTGATCACTGGCGGCGCCGGCTTTATCGGTTCGGCCCTGGTGCGCCACCTCATCCGCGACACCTCGCATCGCGTGGTCAACGTCGACAAACTGACCTACGCCGGCAACCTGGCTTCCCTGGCCGAGTGTGCCGCGGATCCGCGCCATGTCCTGGAACCGATCGATATCTGCGATGCCGCCGCTTTGCAGGACGTTTTCGCACGCCACCGCCCTGACGCGGTCATCCACCTGGCGGCCGAGTCGCATGTGGATCGCTCGATCGACAACCCGCAGGCCTTCATTCAGACCAATCTGGTCGGCAGCTATACCGTGCTGGAAACCGCGCGCGCCTATTGGGCCGCATTGCCGCAGCAGGCCCAGGCGGCTTTCCGCCTGTTGCAGGTCTCGACCGACGAGGTGTTCGGCGACCTGGGCGAGCAGCCCGGGTGTTTCCACGAAACCAGCCCCTACGCGCCCAGTTCGCCATACGCCGCCAGCAAGGCCGGCGCCGATCATCTGGCGCGCGCCTGGCATCGCACCTATGGCCTGCCGGTCTTGCTCAGCCATGCGGGCAACAACTACGGTCCCTGTCAGTTTCCCGAGAAGCTGATTCCGCTGTCATTGCTGTCGGCGTTGCGCGGCCAACCCATCACGCTGTATGGCGCGGGCGATCAGGTGCGTGACTGGCTCTACGTGGAAGACCACGCCCGGGCCTTGTATCTCCTGCTGCGGCAAGGCCGGCCTGGCCAGCACTACAACGTGGGTGGCAATGCGCCGCTGCGCAATCTGGACGTGGTGGAGCAGCTGTGCGACATCCTGCAGCGTCTGCGGCCGGCCGCAAGCGGGCAGTACCGTGCGCTCATCACTCACGTGCCGGATCGCCCCGGGCATGACCGCCGTTATGCGCTGGACACCGCCAAGCTGGCCGGCGAACTGGGCTGGCGTGCCGCCGAGGACTTCGCCAGCGGGCTGGAGAAAACCGTGCGCTGGTATCTGGCGCATCCGCAGTGGGTGGCCGATGTGGAAAGCGGCGCCTATCGAGCCCGCTGGCTGGGGGCGGCCCCATGAAGCTGTTGTTGCTGGGCGCCCAGGGTCAGCTGGGTCAGGCCCTGGGCCGGGCCCTGGCGCCGCTGGGCGAGGTGGTGGCCCTGGGCCGCCAGCCCTGGCGGGGCCTGAGCGGCGACCTGGCCGACCCGGCTGCGCTGCAACGCACGGTGCGCGCCGTCGCGCCCGACGTGATCGTCAACGCCGCAGCCTATACCGCCGTGGATCGCGCCGAGCAGGAGCCTGAATCGGCCTGGCAGGTCAACGCCGAGGCGCCCGGGCTGCTGGCCCGCGAAATGCGCGCCAGCCGGGGGTGGCTGGTGCATTACTCGAGCGACTACGTCTTCGACGGCCAGGAAGGCGCGCCCTATGCCGAGGACAGTCCGGCCGCGCCGCTCAATCAGTATGGCCGCAGCAAGCTTGCCGGCGACGAGGCGGTGGCCGCCTCGGGGGCGCACCATCTGGTGCTGCGCAGCGGCTGGGTCTATGGCCTGCAAGGCGAGAATTTTCCGCGGACGGTGTTGCGCCTGGCTGCCAGCCAGCCCGTGTTGCGCATGGTCGACGATCAGGTGGGTGCGCCGACCGGCGCCGACCTGATCGCCGATGTGACGGCGCACGCCTTGCGCCGCCTGAGGCCCGGGCGGTCGGGCCTGTACCATCTGGCCGCCGGGGGGGCGGTATCGCGCCTTGACTATGCGCGCCATGTGGTCGCGCAGGCGCGCGCCCTGGGCCGGCCGCTGGGGCTGCGCGAGATCACGGCGGTGTCCAGCGCGTGCTATCCGACACCGGCCGTGCGCCCGCTGGACACCCGCCTGGATTGCGCGCGGCTGCAGGCCGTCTTCGGCCTGCGCCTGCCGCCCTGGCGCGAGGGCATCGACCGTTTGCTGCGCCAGTGGTGCGCCAGCCCTTGGGCGGACGCGCCATGACGCGCAAAGGCATCGTGCTGGCCGGGGGCAGCGGCAGCCGGCTCTACCCGGTGACGCTGGGCGTGTCCAAACAACTGCTGCCGGTGCATGACAAGCCCATGATTTATTACCCCCTGTCGGTGCTCATGCTGGCAGGCATCCGCGACATCCTGCTGATCTCCACGCCCGAAGATCTGCCGGCCTTTCGTCGCCTGCTGGGCGACGGTTCGGCGTTCGGGCTGGCCCTGAGCTATGCCGAGCAGCCGCAGCCGGACGGGCTGGCGCAGGCATTCCTGATCGGCCGCTCCTTCATCGGCGCCGACGATGTCTGCCTGATTCTGGGCGACAACCTGTTCTATGGCCAGCATTTCACCCCCCATCTGCAGGCCGCCATGCGGCGCCGCGAGGGCGCGACGGTGTTCGGCTACCGGGTGAGCGATCCGCAGCGTTACGGCGTGGTGGCCTTCGACGATTGCGGCCGCGCCATCGACATCGAGGAGAAACCCCGCCAGCCGCGCTCGAACTACGCGGTGACGGGGCTGTATTTCTATGACAACCAGGTGCTGGATATCGCGCGCGGGCTCAGGCCGTCGGCACGCGGCGAACTGGAGATCACCGACATCAATCGCCATTACCTGGCGCGCGGCGCGCTGACCGTCGAGCGTCTGGGGCGCGGCTTTGCCTGGCTTGATACCGGCACCCACGAAGCCTTGCTGGAGGCCGGACATTTCGTCAGCACCATCGAACAGCGCCAGGGTCTGAAGATCGCCTGTCTGGAAGAGATCGCCTACCACGCGGGCTGGATCGACGCTGCCCAGGTGGCCCGCCAGGCTGCCCGCCTGGCCCAGACCGGCTACGGCCAGTATCTGCTGCAACTGCTGCAGGAGCCTCTGCCATGAAATGCTTTGCCACTGATTTGCCCGGCGTGGTGCGCCTGGAACCCGAGGTGCTGGGTGACGCGCGGGGCTGGTTCATGGAGCGTTTTCGCCAGGACCGCTTCGAAGCGGGCCTGCGTGCCCTGGGTCTGCCGCCACCGCCGCCCTTCGTGCAGGACAATCATTCGCGTTCGGCCGCCGGCGTGCTGCGCGGCCTGCATTACCAGCTGCCGCCCCATGAGCAGGGCAAGCTGGTGAGCGTGCTGGCTGGCGCGATCTTCGATGTGGCGGTGGATATCCGTGCGGCCTCGCCCACCTTCGGGCAATGGACCGGCGTGCTGCTGTCGGCGGCCAACCGGCACAGCCTGTGGGTCCCGCCAGGCTTTGCGCATGGTTTCCTGGCCCTGGAAGAGGGCAGCGAGGTGCTCTACAAAGTCACTTCCTACTATGCCCCCGCCAGCGAGCGCTGCCTGCGCTGGGATGACCCGCAGTTGGCCATCGGCTGGCCGGCGCCTGCGCAGGAGATGTCGCCGCGTGACCGCCAGGCGCCCGGGCTGGCGCAGGCGCTGGCCGCCGGGCAGCTGCCCGGCCAGCGCGCCGATCCTCCGACTGCCGGGAGTTAAATGTTGTAAATTCCGGGGGTTTACACGAACCCGCGCCCGACATCCCGGGCGCCACCCGTTTTGATGCCTACACGCATATTGATCGTTCGCACGTCCTCGCTGGGTGATCTGGTGCACATGCTGCCCGCCATTTCGGATATCGCCCGCCATGTGCCGGACGCCGAGATCGATTGGATAGCGGAAGAAGCGTTCGCCGAGATCCCCGGCTGGCACCCGGCCGTGCGAAACGTCATCAAGGTGGCGCATCGCCGCTGGCGCAAGGCCTGGTGGTCCGAGTCCGTGCGCAAGGAACGTCACGCGCTGGCCGAGCGCTTGCGCAGCGAACCCTACGATATCGTGCTGGACATGCAGGGCCTGATGAAGTCGGCCTGGCTGGTGCGTCAGACGCGCGGGGTGCGCCACGGGCTGGACTGGCGTTCGGCGCGTGAACCGCTGGCCTCGCTGTTCTACAACGTGCGTCACCGGGTCGAGTTCTGGCAGCCGGCGGTCATCCGCCAGCGCAAGCTGGCCGCGCTGACCTTCGGCTACACCTATGCCGGCGCCCCCGATTTCGGCCTGCAGGCTTTCGCGCGGGCGGCCCAGGCCGATGCCTCGGCCTTGCCCGAGGAAGGGCGTCGCCTGCATCATCTGGCCAGCGACCGGGGCTATGCCGTGATCATGCCGTCGGCCAGCCGCGACGACAAACTCTGGCCCGAGGAGGACTGGCGCGCCGTGTTCCGGCGTCTGCAGGACGCCGGGTGCACCCTGCGGCTGCTGGCCGGCAATGAACAGGAGGCCGAGCGTGCCCGTCTGCTGGTGGCCGGCATGGAGGGCGTCGAAGTGCTGCCGCGCATGGATCTGAGCGCGGTGGCCCGCGTGTTGGCCGGTGCGCGCATGATGGTTGGCCTGGACAGCGGGCTGACCCATCTGTCGGCGGCGCTGGGTCGCCCGACCATCGGCATCTATCGCGCCTCCACGCCCGTACGCACGCCGCTGGTGGGGCCGAATTACACCGCCAGCCTGGGCGATCGCGGCGCTTCGCCTTCGCGCGAAGCCGTCATGGCCGCCGTCGAACAGGCGCTGGCCGCCTCCTGAGGTCGGGCCCGGCGATGCGGCGCGGCCTCTATACCGGATTGTTCTACGCGCTGGCGCCGCTGTTCTGGCTGGGCATGTGGCGGCGTTCGCGCCGGGTCCCCGGGCAATGGGAGGTGCTGGGCCGCGCGCGGTTCGGCCATCCTGACGGGCAGACCGGCGCCCCGGGCGCGGTCTGGGTCCATGCGGTCAGTCTGGGCGAGACACGGGCCGCCCAGCCCCTGGTCGATGCCCTGCTGGCCCGAGGTCTGCCGGTGCTGCTGACTCACATGACGGCCACCGGGCGCGCCGAAGGCGCACGCCTGTTTGCCGCCGCGCTGGCGCGCGGCCAGTTGCGCCAGGCCTGGTTGCCCTACGATTTTCCCGGCGCCGTGCGGCGCTTTCTGGACACCCATGCGCCGGCCTGCGGGCTGATCATCGAACGTGAGATCTGGCCCAATCTGCTGGCTGCCGCGCGTGCGCGCGGCCTGCCGATGGCATTGGTGAGCGCGCGCTTTTCGGCTGGTTCGTTGCGATTGTCGCTGCGCCTGGGACGTGTCATGCGCGAAGCGCTGGCCGGCCTGGACCGGGTGCTGGCCCAGACCGGGCGCGATGCCGTGCGTTTGCGCGAGGGCGGCGCGCAGGCGGTGCAGGTCACGGGCAATCTCAAATTCGACATCAGTCTGCCGCCGGCCTTGCTGGCGCAGGGGCGCGCCTGGCGCGCGGCGCTTGGCCGTCCGGTGGTGGCGATTGCCAGTACCCGGGAAGGCGAGGATGCCCTGTTTGCGCAGGCCATGCGGCAGCGGCCCGGCCCCCGCCCCCTGTATCTGCTGATCCCGCGTCATCCCCAGCGTTTCGAGTCGGCCTGCGAGCAGGTGCGCGACGCCGGGCTGCGGCTGGCCCGCCGCAGCGATTCCGTGGCGCAGGATCTGGCCGAGGTCGATGTGCTGGTGGGCGATACGCTGGGAGAGATGGCCTTCTATTACGCCGCTGCCGACGTCGCCATCATCGGCGGCAGCTTTGCGCCGCTGGGCGGGCAGAACCTGATCGAGGCCTGCGTGGCGGGCACGCCGGTCATCACCGGCCCGCACACCTTCAACTTTGAGCAAGCCACCCAGGATGCCATCGCCGCTGGCGCGGCCGAACGGGTGCAGAACGCCGAGCAGGCCCTGGCGCTGGCCGACCAATGGCTGGCCGATGCGGCCTTGCTCGATCAGCGCGCCCGGGCCGCGCTGGCCTGGACGGCGGATCATGCCGGCGCGGTCGAGCGCAGCCTGGATGCCCTGCAGGATTGGCTCGGCCCCTTGCGGCCGGGTGTCTAGGGCCGACCCGGCAGGGTGATGCGATCGGCCTGCAGGGTCTGCGCCAGGCGTTGCGTCTGGCGGCCCTCATCGACCGGACGCGGGCCCAGCCAGCCCTGGCCCAGGGCGTAGACCCACACATTGGCCAGTACGATCACCAGGAAGAGAATGCGCATCGGGAGTCTCGCTCGCGTTTTCAGGCCAACCCGCCGGCGGCCAGGGCGGCCAGTCCGTCGAGCACGGGGGAGTGCAGCGCCTGCGGCAGCGGCGCGGCGCGGCCGCCATCGGCCAGCCGGGGCAACAGCTGTTCGACCTCGGCGCGCACTTCGTGCCAGCCGCCGCCACAGACATACAGCGCGGGCGGTTGGCCGTAGCGTTCGCGCCCGGCCAGCCACTGGCGCACCAGGGCGCCGGCCTGGGCGGCGGCCACGCCACTGGTGATGGCTTCATGGGTGCCGGTCGGGAAGTCGGCCAGCGGCCCTTCGGCCAGGGGCAGGTTGGCGGTGCCGCGCGCCAGGGAGGCGCGCATCAGCGCCGCGCCGGGCAGGATCAGGCCGCCGATGAAGCAGTCGTCCGGCCCCAGCGTATCGAGCGTGGTGGCGGTGCCGAAGGAGGCCAGCAGGGCGGGTCCGTGGCCCTGGGGCAGGCGCGCCTTCAGGCCCAGCATGGCGGCCCAGCGGTCGGCGCCCAGCTGGGCCGGATCGCGGTAGGCGCAGGTCATGCCCAGGGCGTCGCGTTGCGGCTGGACCCAGTGCATCGGGCAGCCACTGGCCGCCAGGATGGCGGCGATGTCTTGGCCGCGCGCCTGGCCTGCTACATTGACGCCCAGCGCGCGGACCGGTTTGACGGCCAGCGTGGGCAGCCAGCGCGCCAGCGCCTGCAGATCGAGGTTGTCGAACGCCTCGGCCTGCGCCTCGCGGTGGCCGCTGAGCGGATCCAGCCAGCCGACTTTCAGGCGGCTGTTGCCGGAGTCGATGAGCAGAATCATGCCTGGGCCCGCACCGAGATCTCGCCGGCCGTGATGGCCACTGCGCCTTGCGGCCCCAGGACCTGCAGGCGGCCGAAGGCATCGACGCCGGCGGCCTGGCCGCTCAGGGTGATGGTGCCCCGGTCGATCACGTTGACGTTGCGTGCGGCCAGTGCGTCGGCCTGGGCATAGCGCTCGATAAAGGCGCCGAAGCCTGCGCTTTCGAGGTCGCTCATGGCCTGCTGCCAGGCCAGCGCCGAGGCCTGCACGATGTCGGCCACGTTGCTGACGTGCGCGCCGGGGTCCACCTGGGTCCAGTCGGCGATGTCGCGCTCCAGCGCGGCCGACAGCATGACGGCATCGCACAGGTTCACGCCCATGCCGATCACCACGGTATGCCCGTCGCCGTCCGGATTGCGGGTGGTCTCGGCCAGCACGCCGGCCAGCTTGGCGTCGCGCCATTGCACATCGTTGGGCCACTTCACGCCGATCCCGTCATTGCCGCTCAGGCGGCGCAGCGCCTCGCAGGCGGTCAGGCCGGCCAGGGGCGAGATGGCCGGCAGCTGGGCCGGCGGCAGGCGCACATCGAAGGCGCAGGAAAACATCAGGGCGGCCCCGCTTCGGTTCTTCCAGGGACGTCCGGCGCGTCCGCGGCCAGCTTCCTGCAGGTGCGCGCCCAGCAGCCAGGGTTTGGGCGTTCGTGTCTGGCGTACGCGCGCCAGCAGGTCGGCGTTGGTCGAACCGGTGCTCTCGACCCACTGGACATGGGTGAAGCCGGGCAAGCGATCCTGCAGGGCGCGCGCAAGGTCGGCGGGCGCGGGCAGATCGAGGGAAGCGGGGCGGGGCAGGGCGGACATGGGGCGAATTGTAGGGCACGGCTGCGGCAGGGCTTGTCGTGCGCGGCTCGTTTATGATGTACGGGCGCCGGATTGCGGCGTTTCCGTTTTTATCACCTTATGCATCAGCAATCACTGCCGGAGCGCGACTGCCAGGCGCCCGCCCTGCGCAGGGACGGCGAGGTGGTCAGCCTGGCCGGCGACTGGAGCCTGCAGGCCCTGGCGCTGCCGGGCGAGGTGCAGACCCGCCGGCGCGCCCTGGGGCAGGCGGGCGCTCAGGCTACCTGGGACCTGCGCAGCATTGAACGGCTCGACACCATTGGCGCCAATCTGCTGTGGCATGCCTGGGGAGAACAGCTGCCCGAGCGGCTGCGCCTGACCGACGGCCAGCGCGAGGTATTCCAGACGTTGCAGGCCAATGCCGGCGAAGCCCCGCCTGCGCCGCCGGCCAGGGATCTGCTGGGCCCGGTCCGCGCCATCGGTCAGGCCGTCTTCGATGCTTCCCACCATGGCCTGGCCATGATACGCATGCTGGGTCAGCTCATGCTGGACCTGGTCGGCCTGCTGTTGCGTCCGGCGCGCGGCCCCTGGCGTGAAATCTCGGCCCAGATCTATCGCAGCGGGGCGCAGGCGCTGGGCATCACTGCCCTGGTGGGTTTTCTGATCGGCGTGGTGCTGTCGTATCTGTCGGCCCAGCAGTTGCAGATCTTCGGGGCCGACCGTTTCATCGTGCGTCTGCTGGGCGTGTCCATCGTGCGCGAGCTGGGGCCGGTGCTGGCCGCCATCCTGGTGGCGGGCCGTTCCGGTTCGGCCATCACGGCCCAGATCGGCGTGATGCGCGTCACCCAGGAGCTCGATGCCATGGAAGTCATGGGCATCTCGCACAGTCAGCGGCTGATTCTGCCGCGCGTGCTGGCGCTGGCCGTGACCATGCCGCTGCTGGTGCTCTGGACCGACGCCATGGCGCTGATGGGCGGCATGCTGGCCGCCCAGATGCAGCTGGGCGTGTCCGCGCAATGGTTCATCGAGTCGCTGCCATCGGCCATCACGCTGACCAACTACTGGATAGGCCTGCTCAAGGGCATGACCTTCGGCGTGCTGATCGCACTGGTGGCCTGCCACTTCGGCCTGCGCATCAAGCCCGACACCGAAAGCCTGGGCCGCGGCACCACCACGTCGGTCGTGACGGCCATCACCGGCGTGATCCTGGTCGATGCCCTGTACGCGGTCATCTTCAGCCAGATGGGGATCTGATGACTCCGGACTCTTCCCCCGTCGAGACGCTGACCGTGCCGCCCGTCATTTCGGTGACCGGCCTGCGCACGGCTTTCGGCGACCACGTCGTGCATGACAATCTCAACCTGACCGTCTATCCCGGCGAAATTCTGGTGCTGGTGGGCGGCTCGGGCTCGGGCAAGACCGTGCTGCTGCGCCAGATCATCGGCCTGGCGCGCCCGGCGCGCGGCCAGGTGCGCATCCTGGGCCACGACCTGACCCAGCTGTCGATCCGCGAGCGCCAGCGCCTGTCCGAGCGCTGGGGCATGCTGTTTCAGGCCGGCGCGCTGTTCTCGGCGCTGACGGTGTTCGACAACGTGGCGTTGCCGCTGCGCGAGCTGCGCACCCTGCCCGAAGACCTCATCCAGGAGGTCGTCATGTGTCGCCTGGCCATGGTGGGCCTGAGCGCTCAGGATGCGCTCAAAAGCCCCTCCGACCTGTCGGGCGGCATGATCAAGCGGGTGGCGCTGGCGCGCGCCCTGGCGCTCGACCCGGAACTGCTGTTCCTGGACGAACCCACGGCCGGGCTGGATCCGGTGCGCTCGGATGAGTTCGTCGAGCTCATCCAGAGCCTGCACCGCCAGCTGGGCTTTACCGTCGTCATGGTCACCCATGACCTGGATACCCTGCTGGCGCTGGCCACCCGTGTGGCCGTGCTGGCCGAGAAACGCGTGATTGCCTGCGATACGGTCGAACATATTCTCAAGATCGACCACCCCTTCATTCATAGCTTTTTCCTTGGCGAGCGGGGCAGGCGCGCGCTGGGGGATCTCGCACCCAAGGAAACGGGTAATGGAAAATCGTAGTCATGCCTTGTTGGCGGGCCTCTTTACGCTGGTGCTGCTGGCGGCGGCCGCCCTGGTCGCCATCTGGGTGGGCCGCGACCGCGTGCCTTTGAAGCCCTATGTCATCGTCTCTTCCACGCCGGTCAGCGGCCTGACGGCGCAGTCTTCTGTGCGCTATCAGGGCGTGCCGGTGGGCAAGGTGCAGTCGCTGTCGCTCAACCCGGCGCGTCCGGGCGAGGTGCGCATCCGCATCGGCGTGGCGCCGGACACCCCGATTACCGCCTCCACCTGGGCGGAACTGGGCGTGCAGGGCGTCACCGGGCTGTCCAATATCGAATTGCGCGACGACGGCAGTTCGCGGCAGTTGCTGGTGGCCAGCAATGGCGAGCCCCCCGACATTCCCCTGCGCCCGGGGCTGTTCGATCGCCTGCAGGAGCGCGGCAACGCCCTGATCGAGAAATTCGAGTCCACCGCGAGCGAGTTGCATGCGCTGATGAGCCCGGCCAACGTCCAGGCGCTCAGCACCACCCTGCAGAACACCGCCGAGATCAGCGCCCAGCTCAAGGCCACCAGCGAGGCGCTTGGGCCGGCGCTGCGCAAGGTGGGGCCGCTGGTCGATTCGCTGGTGCAGAACTCCAACGACGTGTCGGTGCTGATGCGTTCGGCGCAGCAATCGCTGGCGCGTCTGAACGCCCCGGACGGCCCGCTGGCCACGGCGGGCGCCAGCCTGCAGGAAATCGCCCGCGCGGCCGCGCGTCTGGGCAGTGACACGCTGCCTGCCGTCAGCGGCATGGCGCACTCGGTCGATGAGGCCGCGCGCAGCGCGCAGTCGGTGCTGCGCCGCTTTGGCGAGACGCCGCAATCGGTTCTGTTTGGGCCTGCGCCGGTCGAGCCCGGCCCGGGCGAGCCCGGCTTTGCCGGCTTTAGGAGATAAGCATGAAGAAACTCTGCCTTGCGGCCGTGCTGGCCGTGGCTTTGGCGGGTTGCAGCGTGGGCCGGGTGGCGCCGCAGGCCGCGCGCTTTGATCTGGGCCCGGAGGCCGCCAGCAGTCAGACGCTGCCGGCGCGCGCGCCCATCGCACTGGTTTTCCGCGCCGCGCCCTCGCTGAGCGACACGGGCGTGATCTGGCGTCTGGCCGACAGCCCTGCGCCCAAGGCCTATGCCGGCTACCGCTGGAGCGAGCCCCCCGCCGCGCTGGTCGACCAGCGCCTGCAAGAACGCCTGTCGCGCGAAGGCGCCGTGCTCGCCAGCGCCGGCAGCGTGGCGCAAGCGCCCCAGCTGCAGGTCACGCTCAGCCGCTTCGAGCAGGTGTTCTCGCCCGATGGCGCGAGCAGCCAGGGGCAGGTAGTGCTGCAGGCCGTGTTGCTGCACGATGGCAAGGTGCTGGCCCAGCGGCGTTTTGCGCAGCAGGCCGATGCACCCAGCCAGGATGCCGCCGGCGGCGTGCAGGCGCTGCGCCGTGCCACGGACGCCGCCGCCGACGAGATCGCGGCCTGGCTGGCGACCGTCCTGCCGACAGGCGGTTAACATCGGGGTTTCGCGTTTTTCCAGGTAGGGTCATGTCCGCAAGCACTGAAGTCCAGGTTTTCTCCGGCGCCGCCGGCCGCATCGAATGCGCGCTGGACTATCCCGACGGTTCGCCGCGCGGCTGGGCGCTGCTGCTGCACCCGCATCCCCTGCATGGCGGGGCGCGCGACAACAAGGTGGTCACCACCATGGCGCGTGCCTGCGTGAATGCCGGCCTGGTGGCCGTGCGCCCCGACTTCCGTGGCGTGGGGGCTTCCGAGGGCGAATTCGACCGTGGTGTGGGTGAAACCGCCGATATGCTGGGCCTGATCCCGCAGTTGCGCGAGGCCTTGCCCGAACTGGCCGGCGCACCCTGGGTGCTGGGCGGCTTTTCCTTCGGCACGGCCGTGGCCGCGCAGGTCTACGCCACGCTGGCAGAGCAGCACGCCCAGCCCGATGCGCTCATGCTCATGGGCCCGGCGGTAGGGCGTTTCCAGTTCCGCGAGGTGGAGTTGCCCGAGAGCACCCTCATGGTCCATGGCGAGGTCGACGAGGTCGTCCCCCTGGCCGAGGCGCTTGACTGGGCGCGTCCGCGCGGCTTGCCCGTGGTGGTCATCCCGGGCGCGTCGCACTTCTTCCATGGCAAGCTGCTGACGCTGCGCGAACTGGTCAGCCAGCGGCTGGCGCTGACCCTGGCCTGAGCGCCGGGGTTGCATCGGGTTGCATGTTCGGCATCATCTGGGAACGATTGATGGCGGGCCCTGTCGGATACGCTGCCTATAATCTTTGACGAGCGCCGCGCGGGGGCCGTGCCCGCGGCCCACCGGCGCCTTTCTGAACTCTCGCCGATGAAACTCCTGCCTCCCTCCTCTCTTCCCGTCTCCTTTGTCGCGCCGCGCCGCGTGCTCTCCCATGCCGTGCTGGCGGCCATGCTGGCCTGGTCCTTGCCGGCCGCAGCACAGACGCCGGCTGCCGTGTCGCCTGCCACATCCATGGCCGCCGCGGGCAGTGCGGCGCCGGCGGTCGTGACGGTCGGCGAGCTGTCGTCGGTGCCGGCGCCCACCATTGCGGCGCGCGCCTGGATGACCATCGATGTCAACAGCGGCCAGGTACTGGCCGCATCGAATCCCGACCAGAAGGTCGAGCCGGCTTCGCTCACCAAGATCATGACCGCCTACGTGGTCTTCAACGCGCTGGACGAAAAGCGCCTGACCCTGGAGCAGCAGGTGCCGGTGTCGGAAACCGCCTGGCGCACGGGCGGCTCGCGCATGTTCATCGAGCCGCGCAAGCCCGTGACGGTCGACGAACTGATCCAGGGCATGATCGTGCAGTCCGGCAACGACGCCTCGGTGGCCCTGGCCGAAGCCGTGGGCGGCAGCGAAGCCTCGTTTGCCGCGCTCATGAACGAGCAGGCGCAGCGCCTGGGCATGAAGGACACGCACTTCATGAACGCCACCGGGTTGCCCAACCCGCAGCACGTGACCACGGTGCGCGATCTGGCGACGCTGGCGACCCACCTGGTCAGCGACCACCCCGAGTACTACCACTACTACAAGCAGAAAGAGTTCACCTACAACAAGATCACGCAGCCGAACCGCAATCGTCTGCTGTGGGCCGATCCCTCCGTGGACGGCATGAAGACCGGTCATACCGATTCGGCCGGCTATTGCCTGGTGTCCACCGGCCTGCGCGGCGATCGCCGCATCCTTACCGTGCTGGTGGGGGCCGACAGCGAAGCCACGCGCGCCGAAGAGAGCCTCAAGTTGCTGAACTGGAGCTTCCAGAACTTCGATACCGTCAAGCTCTACGATCAGAGCCAGCCGGGCCTGGAGGCGCGCGTCTGGGAAGGCACGATCGATAACGTCAAGCTGGGCCCGCCCAACCCCATCTGGCTGACCGTGCCGCGCGGCAAGGCGGCCGAGATCAAGCCGGTGGCCCAACGTACCGATCCGCTGGTCGCGCCGCTGGTCAAGGGCCAGCAGGTCGGCACCTTGTCGCTGACGCTGGACGGCAAGGTGCTGCGCACCGAGCCGCTGGTGGTGCTGGAAGACGTCGAGCGCGCCGGTTTCTTCGGTCGCATGGCCGATACGGTCAAGCGCTGGTTCGACTAAGGCGCGGGCCGCGGGTGTAAGCTATTGTCCGGCATGATGCGGCGCGGGCGTCGTCCGCGCCATCAGCCCATGCGGCAGGGGCCGCATGCGACTCGAGGAGCTGTGCATGATTCCGGGCATGCCGGGCGATAGCCTGGTGTATCTCAATGGTGAGTTCACCCGCGCCGACCAGGCCAAGATTTCGGTTCTGGACCGCGGTTTTATCTTTGGCGACGGCATCTATGAAGTCGTTCCCGTGTACCGGGGCAAGGCCTTTCGCATGGCCGAGCACCTGGACCGCCTGGAGCGCAGTCTGGCCGCCATCCGCATCGCGGCGCCGATGCCGCGCGCCGAACTGATCGCGATCATCGAGCGGCTGGTGGCGGCTTCGTCCTCGCCCACCTGCATGGTCTATCTGCAGATCACGCGCGGTGTCTACAAGCGCGACCACGCCTTCCCCGCCGAAGCCATCGCGCCGACCGTGTTCGCCATGGTCACGCCCATGGTGCCGCCCACGGAAAAACAGCGCGAAGAAGGCCTGGGCCTGGTGTCCATTCCCGATGAGCGCTGGCTGCATTGCGAAATCAAATCGGTGTCGCTGCTGGGCAATGTGCTGGCGCGTCAGCAGGCTGTCGATGCCGGCGTCGACGAAGTGGCCCAGTTCCGCGATGGCTTCCTGACCGAAGGCTCTTCGAGCAACGTCTGGGTGGTGCGCGACGGCAAACTGCTGGCGCCGCCCAAGAACCACCTTATCCTCGAAGGCATCCGCTATGGCCTGATGGCCGAACTGGCCCAGGCTGCCGGCGTGGCCTTTGAGTCGCGTCCGATTGCGCGCGCCGAGGTCGAAAGCGCCGACGAGATCATGATCACCTCGGCCACCAAGGAGGTGCTGCCGGTGACCCGTCTGGATGGCAAGCCGGTGGGCGATGGCCGCCCGGGGCCGGTGTATCGCAAGCTGCGCGCGGGTTATGATGCCCGCATTGCCGCGCTCTGATCGCGGCCTGACGCCGGATGGCGCGTTGCGCCATCCGGCAGCGAGATCGACATGACCACTATCCCCCCCGAAGAATCCCTCATCGAGTATCCCTCGGACTTTCCCATCAAAGTGATGGGCAAGCACCACCCGGAGCTCGCACAGACCCTGACCGATGTCGTGCTGCAATTCGACCCCGAGTTCGATGCGGCCACGGTCGAGATGCGGCCCAGCAAGGGCGGCAACTATCTGGGCCTGACCTTCACCGTGCGCGCCACCTCGCGCGAACAGCTCGATGCCCTGTACCGTGCCCTGCACGGGCACCCCATGGTGTCCATCGTCCTGTAGCGTGTCTTCATGGATGTGAATGTGGCCTGGCTTGCGCGCCAGGCCGGCTATACCGAAGTCTGGCAGGCCATGCAGGCGTTCACCGCCAGCCGTGGGCCGGCCACGCCTGACGAGATCTGGCTGTGCGAGCATGCGCCGGTCTATACCCTTGGCCAGGCGGGGCGTGAAAGCCATATCCTGAATCCTGGCGGAATCGAGGTGGTGCGCTGCGACCGGGGCGGGCAGGTGACCTATCACGGCCCGGGTCAGGTGGTCGCCTACAGCCTGTTCGACCTGCGCCGCGCCGGCTTGTATGTGCGCGATTACGTGGCGCTGCTCGAAGACGCGGCGCTGGCCATGCTGGCGGGCTTCGGCCTGGCCGCCGAGCGCCAGCCCGGCGCCCCCGGCGTCTATGTGCGCCAGGCCGACGGCGCGCTGGCCAAGATCGCCGCGCTCGGCATCAAGATTCGCAACGGATGCGCCTACCATGGCCTGGCCCTGAACGTGGCCATGGACCTGGCGCCGTTTTCCGGCATCAACCCCTGCGGCTATGAGGGCCTGCGCACGACCGATATGGCCGCTTGCGGAGTCTCCTGCAGCCTGCACGATGCGGGTCAGGCGCTGGCGGCCCAGATGGTTCGCCGGCTGTCCCGCATTCCATCGGCCGCGGGCGCGGCGGTGGCGGGGGAGTAGAATGCCATTTTTGGTTCCGACTGCCTGACGCGTCCGGGGCGGTCCAGAAGGTGTCTCATGTCCACGCAGCCCGATGCTAATCCGCCCGCGAACGGCGTCCCGGCCGCCACCGCGGCCTACGATCCTACCCAGAAACAGAAGTCGCAGGCCAAGACCGCCCGGATCCCGATCAAGATCATTCCGGCAGAGCGCCTGAAGAAGCCCGAATGGATCCGCGTGCGTGCCGCCGCGCCCGGCTCGCGCTTCTACGACATCAAGCGCATCCTGCGCGAGCACAATCTGCACACGGTCTGTGAAGAGGCCTCCTGCCCGAACATCGGCGAATGCTTCGGCAAGGGCACGGCCACCTTCATGATCATGGGCGACAAATGCACGCGCCGCTGCCCCTTCTGTGATGTCGGCCACGGTCGCCCGGATCCGCTCGACGTCAACGAGCCGGAGAACCTCGCGCGCACCATCGCCGCTCTGAAGCTGTCCTATGTGGTCATCACGTCGGTCGACCGCGACGACCTGCGCGACGGCGGTGCGGCCCACTTCGTGGAGTGCATCACGCGCATCCGCGAGCTGTCGCCCACGACCCGCATCGAAGTCCTGGTGCCCGACTTCCGTGGCCGCCTGGATCGCGCCTTGGGCATCCTGAACGCCGGCCCGCCCGACGTCATGAACCACAACCTGGAAACCGTGCCGCGCCTCTACAAGCAGGCCCGCCCGGGTTCGGACTACCATCATTCGCTCAAGCTGCTGGCCGAGTTCAAGGCGCTGCATCCCGAAGTCCCGACCAAGTCCGGCCTGATGCTGGGCCTGGGCGAGACCGACGAAGAAATCCTGCAGGTCATGCGCGACATGCGCGAGCACAATGTCGACATGCTGACCATCGGCCAGTACCTGCAGCCTTCCGAGCACCACCTGCCGGTGCTGCGCTACGTCCATCCCGACACCTTCGCGATGTTCGAGCGCGAAGCCTACGCCATGGGTTTCTCCCATGCGGCGGTGGGGGCGATGGTGCGGTCCTCGTACCACGCCGACGAGCAGGCCCACGCCGCTGGCGTCAACTGAGGCGCCACGGCCAAGAAAAACCCACCCGCTTGCGGGTGGGTTTTGTCTTTCTGGCGCGGGCCGCTCAGCCCGATGTGATGCGCGAGTGGCGGCTGCTCCAGTGCACATCGGGGTGTCCGGCCGCCTGGTTCAGGTAGCGTGCCAGCACGAACATGAGGTCGGAGCTGCGGTTCAGGTACTGGCGCAGCGGCGCATTGACCGGCGCCTGCGTGGCCAGCGTGATCACCGCGCGCTCGGCGCGGCGCGCCACTGTGCGGGCCACGTGGGCCAGCGCTGCCGCGCGCGAGCCGCCGGGCAGGATGAACTCGCGCAGGGGCGGGAGCACGCCGTTGTAGAACGCCAGGCGGGCATCCAGGTGGGCCACCTGTTCGCGGCTCAGGGCGACGTGGCCGGGGATGCAGAGTTCGGCGCCCATGTCGAAGAGATCATGCTGCATGGTGAGCAGGTCGGCCGACACTTCCTCAGGCAGGGGCTCGCAGCGCAACACCCCGAGCAGGCTGTTGAATTCGTCGACATCGCCCATGGCCATCACGCGTGCATCGTCCTTGGCCACGCGGCTGCCGTCGCCCAGGCCGGTGGAGCCGTCGTCGCCCGTGCGGGTGACGATGACCGAGAGGCGGTTACCCATGTCGAATCCTTGTGTTGAAGCGGGCGAAACGCCCCTGGGTCGCTATTCTAGGGGATACACCGCTGGCCGCACGGACAGGGGGGTCTGTAGCCAATCGCAGCATCTGGCAGCGCTTGGCTGCCAATACGGGCTGCGGGGCAGGGCGGGATCGCGGTATTCTTGATGCATGGTGGCCGCATGGCCACGCAGGAGGAATGAATCATGGGCTTTTCCCGCAAGTACACCGCTTCGCTGGCCCTGGGGGCCGCCGTGGCGGTGGTTTCTCTGGCCAGCCCGCAGGCGCTGGCGCAGTCCGCTCAGGCCAGCGGCGAAGTGCGCCGGGTCGATGCCTCGGCTGGTACGGTCACGCTCAAGCACGGCGCCATTTCGGCGCTGGATCTGCCGGCCATGACGCTGGTCTATCAGGCCGCACCCGCGCTGCTGACCTCGCTCAAACCGGGCGACAAGGTCCGTTTCACGGCCACGCGCAAGGACGGCAAGTACGTCGTGACCGAGATCTCCAAGTAAGTCCGGGCTTCATCCATGCAAAAGGCCCGCGCTGACGCGCGGGCCTTTCGTTATCCCGATCCGGGCCTTACAGCACGTAGCGGGCCAGATCCTGGCTGGCAGCGGCTTCGGACAACTGGGCGTCCACATAGGCTGCATCGATGCGCACGGCCTGGCCACCCTGGGCATTGGCGTCGAAAGACAGCTCTTCGAGCAGTTTTTCCATCACCGTGTAGAGACGGCGCGCGCCGATGTTCTCGGTGCGCTCGTTGACCGAGAAAGCCAGTTCGGCCAGGCGCTGGATGCCTTCGTCGGTGAACTCGAGCGTGACGTCTTCGGTGCCCAGCAGGGCCGAGTATTGCTTGACCAGCGAGGCATCGGTCTGCGAGAGAATGCGCACGAAGTCTTCGGCCGTCAGCGAATCCAGTTCGACGCGGATGGGAAAGCGGCCCTGCAGCTCGGGGATCAGGTCCGAGGGGCGCGACAGGTGGAAAGCGCCCGAGGCGATGAACAGGATGTGATCCGTGCGCACCATGCCATAGCGGGTGTTGACCGTGGTGCCCTCGACCAGCGGCAGCAGGTCGCGCTGCACGCCCTGGCGCGAGACGTCGGCGCCGCCGCTTTCCTGGCGTGCCGCGATCTTGTCGATCTCATCGAGGAACACGATGCCGTTCTGCTCCACGTTGGCGATGGCCGCGGCGCGCAGATCATCTTCGTTGACGCGCTTGGCCGCTTCTTCGTCGATGATGAGCTTGAAGGCTTCCTTGACCTTGATCTTCTTGGGCTTGGTCTTGTCGCGCGACAGGCCGGCGAACATGCCGCGCAGCTGTTCGGCCATTTCTTCCATGCCGGGGGGCGTCATGACGTCCATCTGCGGCATGGGCTGGGCCACGTCGATCTCGATTTCGAGGTCGTCGAGCTGGCCTTCGCGCAGGCGCTTGCGGAAGGTCTGGCGCGTGGTGTTGGCTTCGTCGCGCTGCGGCTCGCCCATCGCATTGCGGGCCGGCGGCACCAGCACATCGAGGATGCGGTCTTCTGCGGCGTCCTGGGCGTGGCTGCGCACGCGGCGCATTTCCTGTTCGCGGGTCTGCTTGATGGAGTATTCCGTCAGGTCGCGGATGATGGTGTCGACATCACGGCCCACGTAACCCACTTCGGTGAACTTGGTGGCCTCGATCTTGATGAAAGGCGCGTTGGCCAGCTTCGCCAGGCGGCGCGCGATCTCGGTCTTGCCCACGCCGGTCGGGCCGATCATGAGGATGTTCTTGGGGTGGATCTCGTTGCGCAGCGGCTCGGCGACCTGCTGGCGACGCCAGCGGTTGCGCAGGGCCACGGCGACCGCGCGCTTGGCGCGGTTCTGGCCGATGATGAACTTGTCGAGTTCGGAGACGATCTCTCCGGGCGTCATGGTCGAGGCGGACATGATGGCTGAATCCTTGCGGCTCTGTGCGGCCTTAGCCGCCCAGCGTTTCGATCACGTGGTTCTGGTTGGTGTAGATGCACAGGTCGCCGGCGATGGTCAGGGCTTGCTTGACCACGTCTTCGGGCGGCAGTTCGGTGTTGTGCAGCAGTGCCAGGGCGGCGGCTTGCGCGTAGGCCCCGCCGGAGCCGATGGCGGCCAGGCCGTGCTCGGGTTCGAGCACATCGCCGTTGCCGGTCAGCACCAGGGTGTGCTCGGCATCGGCCACGATCAGCATGGCCTCCAGGCGGCGCAGCACGCGGTCGGTGCGCCAGTCGCGCGTGAGCTCGACGGCGGCGCGCATCAGGTGGCCCTGGTGTTTTTCGAGCTTGGCTTCGAAGCGCTCCTGGAGCGTGAAAGCGTCGGCGGTGGCGCCCGCGAAGCCGGCGAGCACCTTGTCATGGTAGAGGCGGCGGATCTTGCGCGCCGTGCCCTTGATGACGATATTGCCCAGGGTGACCTGGCCGTCGCCGCCCAGGGCGACGCGGTTGCCGCGGCGGACACACACGATGGTGGTGGCGTGAAATTGTTCCATGCTTTCCTTCCTATGAAGGATTGATGTGGGGGCGTCGTCGCGCATTTCAAGGCATAAAAAAGGGCTATGCCGATTGCTCAGCATAGCCCTTTCCGGCTGGCGGCCCGTCAGGCGGGCAACTCAGTCGCCGTACAGCTTCTGGCGCATTTCGCGGCGCTCCTGGGCTTCCAGGGAGAGCGTGGCGGTGGGCCGGGCCAGCAGGCGCGGGATGCCGATGGGTTCGCCGGTTTCCTCGCACCAGCCGTATTCGCCGCTGTCGATGCTGGCAATGGCCTGTTGCACTTTTTTCAGCAGCTTGCGTTCGCGGTCACGGGTGCGCAGTTCCAGGGCGTGTTCTTCCTCGATCGTGGCGCGGTCGGCCGGATCGGGCACGAACTGGGTCTCGCGCAGGTGCTCGGTGGTTTCGCCGGCGTTGGCCAGAATGTCCTGCTCGAGCTGTCTGAGCCGTTCCTTGAAGAACGCCAGCTGGCGGTCGTTCATGTAGTCGGCCTCGGGCATGGCCAGCAATTCCTCTTCGCTGGGCAGATCAATCGCCGTATCGTTCGCCGACTTGCTTGATTTTTTGGTTGCTGCCTTCGTAGCCATGAAAACACTCCACTATGAATCAATCCAGAGGGCATCCGAAGACGCCGCCTGGGTGGCCGTATAACCTATCTGACTGGCGCTAAAGAGTCCTTGCAGTACGGTTCTACTCGGGTCTGCCGGGGTGGGTTCAACCCACCAGGCACTGTTCAAGGCCGCGGGTGAGAATCTCCTGCGGCAGTTTGCGGCCGATGAACACCATCTTGGTGGACGGTTTCTCGGCCGAGGTCCAGGCTTTGCCGGGTTCGGCGCCCATCATCATGTGCACGCCCTGGAACAGCATGCGACGGTTGATGCCCTTCATGTAGAGGATGCCCTTGTAGCGCATCAGGTCCGGGCCATACACCTGCACCACGCCCCCGAGGAATTCCTCCAGGCGGGCCGGATCGAAGGGCTTGTCGGAACGGAACACGAAGGCGCCGATCTCGTCATCGTGCGCGGGATGGTGATGATGGTCGTGATTGCAATGCGCGCCGCACTCATGGTCATGGTCATGGTCATGGTCATGATCGTGGCCGTGGCCATGCCCGTGGTCATGGTCGTGCTTGGCGTCCGGATGTTCATCGGCCAGGAATTCCGGGTCGATGTCCAGGATGGAATTCAGGTTGAAGCCGCTGATGTCGATGATCGACTTCAGCTCGACTTCGCCGAAATGCACCGGCGTGATCGGGGCGCGCGGGTTGATGCGCACCAGACGCGCACGCAGCGCCTCGTAATCGGCATCGTTGACCAGGTCGCGCTTGGAAACCAGGATGCGGTCGGCGAAGCCGACCTGCTTCTGGGCTTCCGGCTGGGCGTCCAGCGTGGCCATGCCGTGCTTGGCGTCGACCACCGTCACGACCGCATCCAGGCGGTAGTACTCGGCGATGTCGTCGTCCATGAAGAAGGTCTGGCACACCGGGCCGGGGTTGGCCATGCCGGTGGTTTCGATGATGACCCGCTCGAATGTCAGCTCGCCGGCCTGGCGCTTGGTACGCAGCTCATTGAGCGTGCGCATCAGGTCGCCGCGCACGGTGCAGCACACGCAGCCGTTGGACAGCTCGATGATCTCCTCGTCGCTATCCTGGACCAGCAGGTCGTTGTCGATGCTTTCCGGCCCGAACTCGTTTTCGATCACGGCCACGCGGCGGCCGTGGAACTCGGTCAGGATGCGCTTGAGCAGGGTCGTCTTGCCGGCACCGAGAAAGCCGGTGAGGATGGTGACGGGAACCATTTTGTCCAAATTGCGCGGGGTAGTCATGACGATGCTGGGTGCGTAAATCGGCTACGGGTGTGAGCAAACGCTGAACCGACAGGGGGTGCCTGTCGTTAAGCCATCGCCAGCGGCTGACGTGCCTGGGGAAAGCGCCCCGACGCACGCCAGCCTGTGCCGGCGACGTGAATGCGACAACTCGCGGCTCGAGTTGGGGCTGTCGAGACTGGGGGTTCCCTGGGGCGGTCGATGCGCCCTCGGGGGTTGCCAATCGCGACCGGACGCAGGATTACAGCACAGTCGGCTGTCAGGGGCAAACCCCGCTTTCTGCGCGCGCTGCATTTTGATGCAGATCGCCGCCCTTAGGCGGCCAATATCGGGGTAATCCCTGCAAATGGGGGCAAAACCCGCCAAACCTCGCCGGGCGTCAGTGGGGATGGGTATGCGCCGGGGGGGCTTTTTTCTGGCATTGCGGACAGAGCGCGCGGATTTCGGTTTCGTGTGTCGCCAGGGCGAAACCCGTCAGGGCCACACGCTCGGCCAGTTGCTGGCTCATGGCCGGATCGCTGATCTCGGCCACGGCGCCACAACCGGTGCATACCACCAGCAGGTCATGCGGCGCGCCGGCCGCGTCATGACAGGCTGTCCAGGCATTGACGGCGTCCAGACGGTGAATCAGTCCTTCGTCCATCAGAAAATCCAGGGCGCGGTAGACGGTGGGGGGAGCCGCGCCCGGATGCACTTCGCGCATCGCCTCCAGCAGCTCATAGGCCTTGAGGCTGCGTCCATGGGTGAGCAGCAGCTCCAGAACCTTGCGGCGGATCGGCGTGAGCCGGCGCCCGCGCTCGGCGCAGAGGGATTCGGCGAGATGGAGTTGTTCGCCGATGGTGTCGGCGCGGCTGGAGCGGTCAGGGGCAGACATGGCGCGGGAACAGACGGTTCAGGAATGAGGCGAAGGTATCAGAAAACACCTGGCTCCGGGGATCCGCCCCACGATTGTTATGATATAACATAATAAAACTTGGAAATCGGCCGTAATGGCCCGGATTGTGATGGTTTCGTTTTCTTCTTCCGTGCTGCGGCAGGGGCTGGGCTGGCGACTGGGTTGGGCGCTTGCGGCCTGCCTGTGCGTCTGGGGTTTGCTTGGCTGGGCCCTGGCATGACCCCGGCCCCCCTCGTTCTGGAACAGGCCAGCTTCGGCTGGCGCGGGCAGCCGGTGCTGCAGGCGGTGAGCGGCTGCTTCGCTCCCGGCAGCATGACGGCCATCGTCGGCGCCAATGGCGCCGGCAAGTCGACCCTGGTCAAGGGGCTGGCCGGCGTGCTCGCGCCCTTGGCGGGGCGCCTGCGAGGGGGCGGGGCCCAGGTGGCCTGGCTGCCGCAGGCCGCCGAGCTCGAGCGCGATTTCCCGATCACGGTGCTCGACGCCGTGGTGATGGGCGGCTGGCGGCGGGTCGGCGCCTGGCGCGCCGTGTCCGCCGGGCAGACGCAGCAGGCCTGGCAGGCGCTGGCCCGGGTTGGCCTGCAGGATTGCGCCGACCGCCGGTTGCAGGCCCTGTCCGGCGGCCAGCTGCAGCGCGTGCTGTTTGCCCGTCTGTTGATGCAGGAGGCGCCGGTGCTGGTGCTCGACGAACCTTTCGCAGCGGTCGATGCGTCGACCACTGCCGCCCTGATGCGGCTGTTGTGCGCCTGCCATGCCGAGGGCCGCACGGTGATCGCCGTGCTGCACGATGAGGCGCTGGTGCGGGCCCACTTTCCGCACACCCTGCTGTTGGCAGGCCGTGTGCTGGCCTGGGGGCCGACGGCGCAGGTGCTGGCCCGACGGGAGCAGGCGGCATGAGCGTATGGCAGGCCTTGCTGGCGCCGTTTGCGGACTTCGGTTTCATGCGGCGCGCCCTGGCCGGCGCGGTCGCGCTGGCCTTCGGCGCCGCGCCCCTGGGCGTCTTTCTGGTGTTGCGCCGCATGAGCCTGATGGGCGACGCCATGTCGCACGCCATCCTGCCCGGGGTGGCCGCCGGCTACCTGCTGGCTGGCCTGTCGCTGGGTGCGATGCTGGTCGGCGGCATCCTCACCGGGCTGACCGTGGCCTTGCTGTCGGGGCTGGTCACGCGGCTGACCCCCCTGCGCGAAGACGCCAGCTTTGCGGCGTTTTACCTGATCTCGCTGGCGCTGGGCGTGCTGCTGGTGTCGCTGCGCGGCTCCAACGTCGATCTGCTGCATGTGCTGTTCGGCACGGTGCTGGGCCTGGACGATGGCGCGCTCTGGCTGGCCGGCGTGGTGAGCTCCCTGACCCTCGTGTGCCTGGCGCTCATCTACCGCCTGCTGGTGATGGAGTGCTTTGATCCGGGCTTCTTGCGTGCCGTCGGGGCGCGAGGCTGGCTGGCCCATTTTGTTTTTCTGGCGCTGGTGGTGATCAATCTGGTGGCGGGTTTTCAGGTGCTGGGCACGCTGATGGTGGTGGGCATGATGATGTTGCCGGCCCTGGCCGCGCGCTTCTGGGCCAGCAGCATCGCCAGCCAGATGCTGCTGGCCATCGCGCTGGCCAGCCTGGCGTGCTGGGCGGGCTTGCTGGCCTCGTTTCATGCCGATCTGCCGGCCTCGCCGTCCATCATCCTGGCCGCCGGCGCGCTGTATCTCTTCTCCATGGTGGCGGGGCCGCAGGATGGCCTGCGCACGCTGTTGCGCCGGCCCCGGCCGGTTTTCCCTCGCGAGGTATGAACATGAACATGCATTGGGCGCGTCGCCTGGGCCTGGTGGCCCTGGCTTTGGTGCCGGCCTTGGGCGCCTGGGCGGCGCCGGTCAAGGTGGTGACCAGTTTTTCCATCCTGGAGGACCTCGTCAAGGAAGTGGGCGGGCCGCAGGTCGAGGTGCAAAGCCTGGTGGGACGCGACGGCGATGCGCATGGCTTTGAGCCCGGCGCAGCGGATTCGCGCAAGCTCGCCGATGCGCAGCTGCTGGTGGTCAACGGCCTGGGATTCGAACCCTGGCTGCCGCGTCTGACCCGGGCGTCGGGCTTCAAGGGGCAGACGGTGGTGGCTTCGCAGGGCGTCAAGGCGCGCGCCTTCAGCGAGGCGGGCGAAGGACATGATCATGACGACCACGACCACGACCACGACCACGACCACGATCATGATCATGATCATGATCATGGGCACGAACACGGTCATGGCCATCACGGTCACTCCCACGGGCCGCAGGACCCTCATGCCTGGCAGGACCTGCGCAACGGCATGATCTATGCGCGCAATATCGGCCGGGCGCTGGAGGCGGCGGATCCGGCGCATGCCGGGCAATACCGTGCGCGCACCGACGCCTATGTCGCCCGTCTGCAGGCGCTGCAGTCGCGCACCGAGGCGGATTTCGCCGCGATTCCTGCGGCGCGTCGCAAGGTGGCCAGCTCGCATGAGGCTTTCGGCTACTTTGGCGATGCCTATGGCATCCGCTTCATTCCCGTCGCTGGGCTGTCCACGATGTCGGAACCGTCGGCCTCCGGCTTTGCCGCCATCGTGGCGCAGATGCGCGAGGAGCAGGTGCCGGCCATTTTTGTCGAGAACATCGGCAACACCCGCCTGGCCGAGCAACTGGCACGCGAAACCGGTGCCAAACTGGGCGGTACGCTGTATTCCGACGCTCTGGCTCAGGCGGGCGAGCCGGGCGCAAGCTATCTGGGGATGTTCGAGTGGAACGTAAAACAATTGCTCAAAGCCTTGCAGCCTTGACGCTGGCCGCCGCGCCGGCCCTGGCGCCAGCGCATCCGCATATGTGGATCGACGCCCGGGCCGAGGTGGCTTTCGATGCCGAAGGCAGGGTGACGGCGGTGCGCCAGCAATGGCAGTTCGATGAGATGTTCGGCGCCTACGCCATGCAGGGACTGGCGCGCGAGGCCGATGGCGGGCTGGCTGCCGAAACCCGCGAGCGCATGGCGCGTGACTGGATGACGGCACTGGGTGAACCGGTGTCGCACTACTTCACGCGGCTGACCCACGGCGGACGCACGCTGGCCTTCGGCACGCCGCAGGATGCCGACGTGCAATGGGATGGCGAGCGCCTGCGCCTGTCGTTCACGCTGCCGCTTGCCGAGCCGGTCGCGCCGGGCGCCGAGGGCATCGCCGTCGACATCTTCGACCCGACCTATTTCGTGGCCTATGCTTTCGATGCGCCGCAAGCCTGGACCCTGAAAGACGCGCCCGCCGCGTGCCGGCAGCACTATCGCGCCCCGCAGGCGCTGGACTGGAAAACCATGCAGCAACTGGCGGCCATCCCGGCCGATATCGATACCCTGCCCGATGAGCTGTTCGCCATCACCAAGGGCTTGACCCACCACAATCTGTTGCGCTGTCCATGAGGCGGCGGTGGATGCCAGCGGCCGCAGGCCTGCTGTTGCTGGTGCTGGCCGGGCAGGCCCTGGCCCAGGCTCATCCCTTTGCCGTGCCCGAGGCGGGGGCGGCGGGGCCATCCTGGTTGAGTCAGATCACGGCCTGGCAATCTCACTTCTATCGTCAGTTGACGGGCGCGGTGCGAGCCTGGCGCGAGGAGGGCGCCGGGTTGCTGATCGGTCTGTCCTTTGTCTATGGCGTGTTGCATGCGCTTGGGCCGGGCCACGGCAAGGCGGTGATATCGGCCTTTGTGCTGGCCAATCACCAGAGCGCGCGCAATGGTGCCGTGCTGGCCCTGCTGTCGGCCCTGTTGCAGGCGTTCGTGGCCATCGCGCTGGTGGCGGTGCTGGCGGGCGTTTTCAATGTCACCGCGCAGGTGATGAACACCGGCACGCGCTGGCTGGAGTCCGCGTCTGCGGCGCTGGTGGTGGCGCTGGGGGGATGGTTGGTGTGGACCAAGACGCTGCGGCCCTGGCTGCGCGCCGTGCCATCCGGACATCGTCATCATGAGGGCTGTGGCTGCGGTCATGTGCCCCCGCTGGCGCTCATGAGTGGCCGGCTGGACTGGCGGCGCGCCTGGACCGCCATTGCCGCCGTCGGCCTGCGGCCCTGCAGCGGGGCCCTCATCGTGCTGGTGTTCGCCTTGTCGCAGAAGCTGTTCGGCGCCGGCGTGGCCGCTGCGCTGGCCATGGGGCTGGGGACCGGACTGACGGTGGCCGCGCTGGCCATGGCGGCGGTGTGGTCCAAGGATACGCTGGCTCGGCGCAGCGCCCGTATTTCAGAGCGCGCCGCCGCCCGCCTGCGTTATGCCATCGAGGCCGTGGCGTCGCTGGCGGTGTTGCTGCTGGGCCTGCTGCTGCTGGCGGGCCATCTCGCCGACGGCTAAGCGTCGTCCGAGTTGCCCGCCCGGATGCAAGCGGGCATGGTTGATAGAAAAGATATGTTATATCATTCTATTCCGTATTTGTAATGTTATAACGTTTTGGATAAATCATGCCGCTTGTCCTGCCTTCGCCTCTGAAGCCGCATTACGCCGCGCTCGCCCTGGTTTTCGCCACCCCCTTGAGTTGGGCCCAATCGTCGCCCTCGCCACAGGCGGTGGAGCTGGCCCCCATCCGGGTGTCGGCCGATCCGCTTGGCCAGGAGGCCGATCGCAGCGCTCTGCCGACGACCGTGCTGCAGGGTGAGGAGCTGGTGCTGCGCCGTCAGGGCACCCTGGGCGATACCTTGCAAGGTCTGCCGGGCATTCACTCGGATACGTTCGGGGGCGGGGCCAGCCGCCCGGTCATTCGCGGGCAGACGGCGCCGCGCGTGACGGTGCTATCCGATGGCTCGCAGCTGATGGATGCCTCGGCGATTTCGCCTGACCATGCCATTACCGTTGAACCGCTTCTGGCCGATCGCATCGAGGTACTGCGCGGGCCGGCCACGTTGCGTTATGGCGGCGGCGCGATCGGCGGGGTGGTCAACGTGCTGGACAAGCGTATTCCCACGGAGGCGCCGGCTGGCGGGCTGGAAGCCGAAGCGGAGTTGCGCGCGGCAACGGGCACCAGGGAGCGCGCCGGCGCCATCGGCATCACGGCGGGCAGCGACAGCTTCGTGGTGCGCGTCGAAGGCCTGAAGCGGCGCAGCAGCGACTACCGGGTGCCCGACTGGGAGCACGGCAAGCTGGCCGGTTCGTACAGCGAGTCATCGCAAGGGTCGGTGGGGATGTCCTGGATCGGTCCGCGCGGCTATCTTGGCGTGGCCTTCACCCATATCGAAAGCAAGTACGGCCTGCCCGGACACAGCCACGAGTATGCGGATTGCCATCCGCACGGCGATCACCTGCATTGCGGCGGCCATGGGCATGACCACGGGCACGGCCATGCGCACGATCATGACCATGACCACGAACACGGCGGGCTGCCTTATGTGCGCTTGCGCAGCAACCGGGGCGACTTGCGCGCCGAGTATCTCGACCCCTTGCCCGGCTTTGCCAGGCTGCGCTTGCGCGGCGGCGTCACCGACTATCGCCACGACGAGATCGAGGGCGACGAAGTCGCCACGCGCTTCAAGAACCGAGGCTATGACGCGCGTCTGGAACTGGAGCACAAGCCCTGGGGCGGCCTGCGCGGGGTGATCGGCCTGCAGACCGCCTACAGCGACTTTCGCGCCGATGGCGAGGAGGCCTTCCTGCCGCGCAGCAAGACGCGCGCCCACGGGCTGTTCCTGATCGAGGAGTACCGCCTGAACGACTGGCGCTTCGAGGCCGGCGCGCGCCAGGACTGGCAGCGTGTCTCGCCGGCCGATGGCCTGCAGGCTTCGCGGCTGTCGGGCACGTCGCTGTCTGCCTCGGCCACCTGGGACTTCGCGCCGCAATATTCACTGGCGCTGTCGGTGTCGCGTTCGCAGCGCATGCCCAGCGCCCAGGAACTGTATGCCGACGGCGTGCACCTAGCCACCAATACCTATGAGATCGGCGATGCCAGGCTGGGCCGGGAAACGTCGCGCAATATCGATCTGACGCTACGCAAGCACGAGGGCGCGACGACCTTCACCGTGAGCGCCTTCCATAATCGGGTCAACAACTACATCTACGGCAAGACGCTTGATCGCCATGAAGATTTCCGTCTGATCGCCTATACCCAGCAGGATGCGGAATTCACCGGGGTGGAAGGCGAGATCCGGCAGCAGTTCACGCCGGTCTGGTCGGGCGCGGTGTTCGGCGATTATGTGCGCGGCAAACTGACCGCAGGCCAGGGCAATCTGCCGCGCATTCCGGCCGGCCGGATCGGGGTGCGCGCCAATGCGCAATGGCAGCAGTGGGCCGGCGGCCTGGAATATGCCTATGTATTCCGCCAGAAGGACATTGCTGCCTATGAGAGCGAAACCCCGGGCTATGGCATGGTCAATGCCAATCTGAGCTACCGCTTCGCGGCGGCCGGCGGCCAATACGAGGTCTACCTGCGCGGCCACAACCTGCTGGACAAGCTGGCCTACAACCACGCCTCCTTCCTGGCGCGGGTTGCGCCCCTGCCGGGCCGCTCGGTGATGCTTGGGGTGCGCATGACCTACTGAGGCCGGCCTCAGTCCTTGGCGCCGCCCTTGCGGGTGGCGCGGGGATGCGCCTGGTCATAGACCTTGGCCAGATGCTGGAAGTCCAGCCGGGTGTAGATCTGGGTGGTGGTGATGTTGGCGTGGCCCAGCAGTTCCTGCACTGCGCGCAGGTCCTGCGCCGATTGCAGAAGGTGGCTGGCGAAGCTGTGGCGCAGCACGTGAGGATGCACATGGGCCGGCACGCCGGCGGCCTGCGCCAGCCGCGCGAGCTGCAGCTGCACCACGCGCGGGGCCACGCGCGCGCCGCGCGCGCCCAGGAACAGGGCATGCCGGTCGGCCGCTGGCGTGGCGGGCTTGAGCAATGCGCCACGCACGGCCAGCCAGGCATCCAGGGCCTGCAGGGCGGCGCGTCCGATCGGCACGCTGCGCTGTTTGCCGCCCTTGCCGAGCACGACCACTTCGGCCTCGCCGCGATTGAGCCAGCCGCGCGGTTCGGCGCCTGCCTCGCGGTGATAGTGCGTGTCCAGGCCCACCAGCTCCGACAGCCGCAGACCGCTGGAATAGAACAGTTCGAACATCGCCAGGTCGCGCAGGCCGGGCGGCTCCTGATTCAGGCGCGCGGGCGCATGATCCAGCAGGGCCTGAGCCTGGTCGACCGCCAGCGCCTTGGGCAGCGAGCGTGGCGCCTTGGGCGCGCGCAGGCCGGCGACCGGATTGGCCGCGAGCCCTTGTTGCGGGGCCCACCAGTGATAGAAGCCGCGCCAGGCCGCCAGGCGGCGCGCCAGGCTGCGCGGCCCCAGGCCCTGCGCATGCAGCTGCGCCACTGCCTGGCGGATGTGGCCGGCCGACAGATCCTGCAGCGGCAGGCCGGTGCGTTGCGCCAGATCGGCCAGCGACAGCAGGTCGCGCCGGTAGGCCGACAGGGTATGTGGCGAGTAACGCCGCTGGGTCTGCAGATGCCGCAGCCAGTCCGCCAGCGGGCCGGTCAGGGCGGCGTCGTCCATGGCTGGCTCAGGCGGCGGCCAGCCGTTGCAGCGCGGCTGAGGCCAGGCGGCCGATGGCATCCAGAAAGGCCGTGCCTTTATCGGGACTGAAGCGCGCGGCATCCTCTGAGCCCAGGATCAGCAGCCCGATGCTGGGCGCCTGCGGCTGCAGCCGCAGTGCCACCAGCGCCAGCGACTTGGGCGTGCCGCCCAGCCAGCGCACCGCCTCGAAGCCGGTCTCGTGGCCGCAATAAGGGGTCTGCAGGCTGTCGGCGAACGCGCGCGCATCGGCGCTCTCGGACAGCGCATCGCTGTCGTCGGGCAGGCCGGGCAGGTTCCACAGACGCAAGGCCGCATGCTCCAGCCCGAACTCGGCGGCCAGTCCGCCGCTGATGGCAGTGGGCAGGTCGGCGGCCTGGACGGTGCCCAGCAGAGTCTGGGTCCAGCGCGCGATCTGCTGGCTGATCTTTTCGTTGGTGGCGGCGTTGTGGGCCAGCTCGTTCAGCTTCCACTCCAGGCCGCGCACACGCTCGCGCAGGGTCTGGATCTGGCGCTCGGCCAGCGAGATGGCGCGTCCGCCGTGCGGGTTGGGCACGTGCAGACTGGCGAAAATTTCGGCATGTTCCTCGAAGAACGAAGGCTGTTCCTGGAGAAAGCGCGCAATCTCGTGCGCGTTCGGGGTCATCGTGGTCATGGGGGCGGGCTTATTCGGGAAAGGGGCGTTCTCGGGGGCGCGCTCAGCGGCGCGTCGCCAGGGATAGAACCAGCCTGTCGATATCGACCTGGCCATGGAAAACGGATTCGGCCGGGCCGGTCATGCGCAACTGCTGGCCGTTCCAGGCCACGGTGAGCATGCCGCCGCGGGTCTGTACCTGCACCGGGCTGTCCAGCAGGCCGCGGCGGATGCCGGCGGCCACGGCCGCGCAGGCGCCGGTGCCGCAGGCCAGCGTTTCGCCGGCGCCGCGTTCGTACACGCGCAGGCGGATGTGGCGGCGGTCGACGATCTGCATGAAGCCGGCGTTCACGCGGCGTGCAAAACGCGGGTGCGACTCGATCTGCGGGCCCTGGCCGGCGACGTCGGCCAGCGCGATGTCCTCGACCACCTGCACGGCGTGCGGGTTGGAGATCGCTACGATCGACAGATCGACAGCGGCCTCGCGCAGAGGCAGGCGGTAAAGGGTGTCTTCGCCTTGCGGCAGGGTGTCCAGACCGCTGGCGTCAAAGGGCAGGGCGGCCGGCTCGAAACGCGTCACGCCCATGTCCACCGTCACTTCGCCTGCAGGGGTCTCGTCCAGCACGATGATGCCGGTGGCGATCTCGGCGCGCAGCGGGTTCTTGTCCGACAGGCCCTGTTCGTGGACGAAGCGCACGAAGCAGCGCGCGCCGTTGCCGCAGTGCTCGACTTCGCTGCCGTCGGCATTGAAGATGCGATAGCGGAAATCGGCATCGGGCCGGGTGGCGGGCTCGACCAGCAGGATCTGGTCGGCGCCGATGCCGAAATGACGGTCGCCCAGCGCGCGGGCGCGTTCGGGCGTCATTTCGATGGTTTGGCGCACGCCGTCGAGCACGACGAAGTCGTTGCCCGCACCCTGCATTTTGGTGAAGTTCCAGGTCATGGCGGGATTATCGCCCATTCGTCCGGGTTCGGGCAGGCGCGGGCGACGGGCTCAGTAGAGCTTGGGCGTGCCGGGCGGGCGGGTCTTGAAGCGGCGGTGCACCCAGTAGTACTGGCTGGGGCAGCGGCGCACCCAGCCCTCCAGTTCGCGATTCAGGCGCGCGGTGGCGTCTTCCAGGGAGTCATCGCCGGGGAAGTCGGCCAGGGGCGGCAGCACCTCGATCTGGTAGCGGCCGGTGTGCGGATCCCAGAAATCGAGGATGGGCAGCACGGCGGCGTTCCATTTGCGCGCCAGCTGCGCGGTCGCCACCAGCGTGGCTGCCGGCACATCGAAGAAGGGCACGAACACCGAGCCTTTGGGGCCGAAGTCCATGTCGGGCAGGTAGTAGACCGGGCGCGCCTCGCGGAAATGGCGGATCAGGTCGCGTACACCGTCCTTGCGGCTGACCAGGAACACCTCGTTGAAGCGCGCGCGGCCCCGGCGCACGACCTCGTCGACGGCCGGATCGCTTTGCGGCGTATACATGGTGGCCGCGGTGGGCAGCCGCCGGCTCAGCAGGGTGGCCGCGACATCCAGGGCGATGAAGTGCGGCGCCAGCAGGATCACCGGGCGACCGGCCTGGGTGAGTGCGTGGATCTGTTCGGCGCCGCTGACCGAGGCCATGGCCTCGATGGCCTGCGGCGTGCCGTACCAGAGCACGCCCCGGTCCACGATGGACTGGCCCAGCGCGCGGAAGTGTTCCTGTACCCAGCGCTCGCGCGTCTCGGCGCTTTCGGCGGGGAAACAGATTTCCAGGTTGCGCCGCACGATGCGCACGCGTGACTTGGCCAGCCGCATGGCCAGCCAGGACACGAAAGCGCCGGCGCGCTGGCGCGCGCGCGGACTCATGCGGCCGAACCAGCCAAACAAACCGTCCAGAAGGCGGATCTTGAAACGGGTGCTCATGTGTCAGGCATGGCGGGCGCGCCACGCGGCGTCTTGTAGCGGTTGTAGCCCCAGAGATACTGGTCGGGGAAACGTCGTATCAGCGTTTCCATGCACTGGTTGAACAGTGCGGCCTGAGCCTGGGGATCCTCGGGCAGCGGTTCGGGCACACGTACGTAGTGCAGGCGCCAGCCCCGGCCGCGTGGCAGCCGTTCGGCCGCGCACAGGATGACCGGCACGCCGGTCTGGGCGGCCAGCTTGCCGGTCAGCGTCACGGTGTAGGCCATGCGGCCGAAGAACGGCGCCCACACGCCTTCACCCACGCCCGGCGCCTGATCGGGCAGCAGGCCCACCGCTTCGCCGCGCCGCAGCGCCCGCACGAACTCGCGCACGCCTTGCATATTGGCCGGCACGGCGCGCACCGCCGAGTTGTTGCGTGCACTTTCGAGCAAGGGCGCCAGCACGGCCTTGCGCGGTGGGCGGAACATCACCGTCAGCGGCACCTTGTGCGCCATGTGACGGGCGGTGATTTCGAAACAGCCCAGGTGCGGCGTGAGAAACAGAATGCCGCGCCGCTCGGCGATGGCTTGCTCGACGATCTTGAAGTCTTCGCCGACCTGGGCACGCGCCAGGCTGTCGGCCTCGCGGAACCAGATCTTGGGCATCTCCAGGATCATGGCGCCGACCTGGCCGGCCGCGCGCCGCGCGAAGGCGGCTTCGGGATAGCCGGCCTGGGTGGCGTTGGCGCGCAGGCGCTGGCGATACTTGCCCGGCCAGGCGTAGGCCAGCCTGCCCAGGCCCCGGCCCAGACACTGCAGCAGGGGCAGCGGCAGTGCGGCAAGAAAGCGGAAAAAGGCGAGCAGCATGTGTCTGAAAATTAGGGCAAGCGGGCCGGGGTTGGTAAAAAACGGCAGGATGGCGCCTCACAACGGTTCCCCGCCAGGCCGCCTATTTTGGCCTAAAATGACATCAGTCGCCGAGTTAACCGACAACTTGCGGGGCGACGGTGCGCTTTCGGGCGCGCCAAATCCGCTAAAGCGTCGCGCCCAGATTTCCTGAAGTGCTTGAAGGACGATCCGGGGCGCAGCGCGCCTCGTTCAACCCGAATCCGGCATGGTGCCGGGTATGCATGTAAGGACGCATCCGTGGCAAACAACGATTTTCTCTTCACCTCCGAATCGGTTTCCGAAGGCCACCCCGACAAGGTCGCCGACCAGATTTCCGACGCCATTCTCGACGCTATCTTCACGCAGGATCCCAACGCCCGCGTGGCCGCCGAGACGCTGTGCAACACCGGGCTGGTGGTGCTGGCCGGTGAGATCACCACCACCGCCAACGTCGATTACATCCAGGTTGCGCGCGACACCATCCGTCGCATCGGTTACGACAACACCGATTACGGCATCGACTACAAGGGCTGCGCCGTGCTGGTCGGCTACGACAAGCAGTCGCCCGACATCGCCCAGGGTGTGGATCGCAAATCCGAGGACTACCTCAACCAGGGCGCCGGCGACCAGGGTCTGATGTTCGGCTACGCCTGCGACGAAACCCCCGATCTGATGCCCGCGCCGATCTGGTACGCCCACCGCCTGGTGCAGCGCCAGAGCGAGCTGCGCAAGGACGGCCGCCTGCCGTGGCTGCGTCCGGACGCCAAGTCGCAGGTGACCTTCCGCTACGTCGACGGTCGTCCGGTCGAGGTCGACACTGTGGTGCTGTCGACCCAGCACGCGGCCGAGGTCTCGCAGTCCACCATCCACGAAGCCGTCATCGAAGACATCATCAAGCCTTGCTTTCCCGATGGCCTGATCACCGCCAAGACGCGCTTTCTGGTCAACCCGACCGGTCGCTTCGTGATTGGCGGCCCGCAGGGCGATTGCGGCCTGACCGGCCGCAAGATCATCGTCGACACCTATGGTGGCGCATGCCCGCACGGCGGCGGCGCCTTCTCGGGCAAGGATCCGTCCAAGGTGGACCGCTCGGCTGCCTACGCCGCCCGCTACGTGGCCAAGAATATCGTGGCCGCCGGCCTGGCGCGCCAGTGCCAGGTGCAGGTCAGCTACGCCATCGGCGTGGCCGAACCCATCAACATCACGGTCTACACCGAAGGCACGGGCGTCGTTCCCGACGAGCAGATCGCCAAGCTGGTGCGCGAGTATTTCGACCTGCGTCCCAAGGGCATCGTGAACATGCTGGACCTGTTGCGCCCGATCTACACCAAGACGGCCGCCTATGGTCACTTCGGCCGCTCCGAGCCCGAGTTCACCTGGGAAGCCACCGACAAGGTCCAGGCGCTCAAGCAAGCCGTCTGATTGCCGGTTTGCGGGCCCGCGCCCGCCTCGCACGACCCTGCAGCGCCGCCCTCCCGGGGGGGCGCTGTTTTTTTTGAAAGGCAGGCCAGTCCTGCCGGGCTGTCAAGTAATCGCCAGTCGGCAATAGGGCTAAAAAATAAGGGTCGCAGGGCGGGTGCTAAGCTTGCGCCCCATGAGCCGTTCTGAAGAATCCTCCCCTGCGCTTGCCGCCGGCGCTTTCGCCGCCACGGACTCGCCCTGCGTGGCCGTGTGCTCCACCCTGTTCGACGATATCTGCCGTGGCTGCGGCCGCACGGCCATGGAAGTGGCTAACTGGGTGTTCATGGACGAGGAAGAAAAGCGCGCCGTCTGGATCCGGATCCGCGCCCAGGGCTATCCGCGCCGCAACAACCCCTGACGCCCTGTCTTGGCCCTGTCACACGGGGCGGGCCTAATCGAGCTTATCGTCTCGCCGGGGCCCAGACATGCGTATTGCTCTCGTCACGGATGCATGGCATCCGCAAGTCAATGGCGTGGTCCGTACCTGGACCACCATGCAGCGCCTGCTGACCAGCTGGGGGCATGAGCTGCGCGTGGTCAGCCCCGAGGGCGGGCCTACCGTGCCTGCGCCTTCCGAGCCCGAGCTGCGGCTCAGCCTCAGGCCGGGACGGCAGGTCAAACGGGTGCTGGGCGACTGGGTGCCCGATGCCCTGCACATTGCCACCGAAGGGCCGCTGGGGCTGGCGGCGCGGCGGCTGGCGCTGCGCCGCGGCTGGCCTTTCACGACCTCCTTCCATACGATGTTCCCGGATTATCTGCAGGCTCGCATGGGCATTCCGGCCGGCCTGCCCTGGCGTTATCTGCGCTGGTTCCACCGCCCGTCGCAACGGGTGCTGGTGCCTACGCCCACCGTGGCCTCGGTGCTGACCGGCCGCGGGCTGGGCAACTTGCAGATCTGGTCGCGCGGGGTGGATACCGAGCGCTTTCAGCCGGTGGCCTCCGAGGTGCTGTCGCATTTGCCGCGCCCGATCTGGCTATCGGTTGGCCGGGTGGCGCGCGAGAAGAATCTGGACGCCTTCCTGAGTCTCGATCTGCCCGGCAGCAAGGTGGTGGCAGGCGCCGGGCCAGATCTGGCGCGCCTGCGCCGCAGTTTCCCGGAGGCCCACTTCCTGGGCGCGCAGGGCGATGCGCAATTGCCGGCCCTCTATAGCGCAGCCGATGTTTTCGTCTTCCCCAGCCTGACCGACACCTTCGGTCTGGTGATGCTGGAGGCGATGGCCTGCGGCACGCCGGTGGCGGCATTCCGCAGTGAGGCCCCGCTGGCCGTGGTGCGCGCGGGCGAGACCGGTATGCTGGACGATGACCTGGGGCGCGCCTGCGTGGCTGCGCGTCGCCTGGATCGTCGTGCGGTGCGTGCCTGGGCGCAGACGCGTGGCTGGGAGGCCATCGCCCAGGACCTGCTGGCCGCGCTGGCGCCCATCGGCGGCATGGCGCAGGACAGCGCGCCGTCACGCGTGATGCAGGCCTGAAGTGGCTGCGGGGCTTTTCGGGCCGGGGCCTGAACCGCTACAATGCCGCTGTCCCTGAGGAGCGCTGCGACGATAGCCGGCCAAGCCGGTTCGCCAGGCTCAGGAATCCTTGTCCAGGCCGCGCCTTGCGCGCGGCCTTTGCAACGGCGCTCACCTTTGCCGCCAGGCCGGCGAGGGCGAGCGCCTGCTTCATGGTTCTCTCTCCGGCCGCGTGCGCGCCGTCCGTTTACACGTGGAGAGCAACACCATGAATGCAGTGTCTGACAAAGCCCTTTCCGAATCCATCGTCGCCGACATGAGCCTGGCGGGCTGGGGCCGCCGCGAGCTGGCCATCGCCGAGACCGAAATGCCGGGCCTGATGGCCATTCGCGAAGAGTACGCCGCCACCCAGCCGCTCAAGGGCGCGCGCATCGCGGGCAGCCTGCACATGACCATCCAGACCGGGGTGCTGATCGAAACCCTGGTGGCCCTGGGCGCGGAAGTGCGCTGGGCGTCGTGCAACATTTTCTCGACCCAGGATCACGCTGCCGCCGCCATTGCCGCCACGGGCACGCCGGTGTTCGCCGTCAAGGGCGAGACGCTGGAAGAATACTGGCAGTACACCCACAAGATCTTCGAGTGGCCGCAAGACCGTCATGCCAACATGATCCTGGACGACGGCGGCGATGCCACGCTGCTGCTGCACCTGGGCGCCAAGGCCGAGCAGGACATCTCCGTGCTCGACAACCCGGGCAGCGAAGAAGAGCGCGTGCTCTTTGCCGCCATCAAGACTACGCTGGCGCGCGATCCCAAGTGGTACTCGACCCGCCTGGCGCAGATCAAGGGCGTGACCGAGGAAACCACCACCGGCGTGCACCGCCTCTACCAGATGTCGCAGAAGGGCGAACTGGCCTTCGCGGCCATCAACGTCAACGACTCGGTCACCAAGTCCAAGTTCGACAACCTCTATGGTTGCCGCGAATCGCTGGTCGACGGCATCAAGCGCGCCACCGACGTCATGGTGGCCGGCAAGATCGCGGTGGTGTGCGGCTACGGCGACGTGGGCAAGGGCTGCGCCCAGGCGCTGGTCGCGCTGCGCGCTCAGGTGTGGGTCACCGAGATCGACCCGATCTGCGCCCTGCAGGCCGCGATGGAGGGATTCAAGGTCGTGACCATGGAAGAAGCGGCCGCCCACGCCGACATCTTCGTCACGGCCACCGGCAACTACCATGTCATCACGCGTGAGCACATGGAGGCCATGAAGGACCAGGCCATCGTTTGCAATATCGGCCACTTCGACAACGAGATCGACGTCGCCTCGATCGAGAAAGATTGCCAGTGGGAAGAGATCAAGCCGCAGGTCGATCACGTCATCTTCCCCGATGGCAAGCGCATCATCCTGCTGGCCAAGGGCCGTCTGGTGAACCTGGGCTGCGCCACCGGCCACCCGTCGTTCGTCATGTCGTCGTCGTTCGCCAACCAGACCATTGCGCAGATCGAGCTGTTCACGCGTAACGAGGCCTACACCAGCGGCCAGGTCTACGTGCTGCCCAAGCACCTCGACGAGAAGGTCGCCCGCCTGCATCTCAAGAAGCTGGGCGTGCAGCTGTCGACGCTGTCGCCGGCCCAGGCGCAGTACATCGGCGTGCCGGTCGAAGGCCCCTTCAAACCGGCCCACTATCGCTACTGATGGATGTAGCATAGGGGTGGTCTGAGGGCCGCCCCTTTTTCACAGGAGATCGATATGGCATTGCTTCTGGTCTGGATCCTGAATGCTGTGGCGCTGCTTGCCGTGGCCTACCTCTTGCCCGGCATCGTGGTGGCAAGTTTTGGTTCGGCGCTGATCGCCGCGCTGGTGCTGGGCTTGCTGAACATGCTGGTCAAGCCCGTGCTGGTGGTGCTGACCCTGCCCATTACCGTCGTCACGCTCGGTCTCTTCCTGATCGTCCTGAATGCGCTGTTGTTCTGGCTGGCGGGCTCCATCCTGCGCGGCTTCCAGGTCAATGGCTTCTGGTGGGCCGTGGCGGGCGCGATTCTGTACAGCATCATCGCCGGCCTGCTTTCCAAACTCATACCTTGATGACCCAATCCTCTTCCCCTGCGTTCAGCCTGGAGTTCTTCCCGCCGCGTGACATCGCGGCGCAGGAGCGGCTGGTGCGCGCGGCCAAGCAGATGCTGGCCATTCAGCCGCGCTATGTCAGCGTAACGTTCGGCGCGGGCGGATCCACCCGCGCCGGCACGGCCGAAACGGTGCGTACGCTGGCCAATATGGGCTGCGATGCTGCGCCCCACCTGTCGTGCATCGGCGCTTCGCGCGATCAGCTGCGCGACATCCTGGCGCAATACCGCGAGGCGGGCGTGCGCCGCGTCGTGGCGCTGCGCGGCGATCTGCCTTCGGGCATGGGCGGCGATGCCGGCGAATTGCGCCATGCGGTCGAACTGGTGCGTTTCATCCGCGAGGAAACCGGCGACTGGTTCCACATCGAAGTGGCCGCCTATCCCGAAATGCACCCGCAGGCCATCAGCCCGACGGCTGATCTGAACCACTTCGTGGCCAAGGTCCAGGCCGGCGCCGATGCGGCCATCACGCAGTACTTCTTCAATCCCGATGCCTATTTCGATTTCGTCGAACGGGCCCGGGCGCGCGGCGTGACCATCCCCATCGTGCCGGGCATCATGCCCATCACCAACTACAGCCAGCTGTCACGCTTTTCGGAGATGTGCGGAGCCGAGCTGCCGCGCTGGATCCGCCTGCGTCTGGCCGAGTTTGGCGATGACAAGGCCTCTATCCGTGCTTTCGGCCAGGATGTGGTGACCGACCTGTGCCAGAACCTGCTGGACAACGGCGCGCCCGGGCTGCACTTCTATACGCTCAACCAGTCGGAAGCGACCATGGGCATCTGGAAGAATCTGCAGCGCTGACGGTCCGCTGGCCTGAAGCCGGCGCATTCCTGACGGCCACCCTTGCGGGTGGCCGTTCTCGTTGGACGAGCGCCGGATGGCGGACCGTCTGATTGCGGCAGGATGCGGATGGTTTTTCGTCGCCGGCTGTCAGGAATGAGTGGCCGCCGACGACTCTGGAGGTAACGCCGATGGCGGCGTCCTTTTCCGGAGTCTTTCCATGTCCCGTTCCTCTCCCATCCTGTCCCTGCAGACCGTTGCGGCCCTGGCTGCCGGCCTGCTCGCTGCGGCGAACGCCACGGCCAACGCCGCCGATCAGCGCTGCGGCGCTGGCACCTGCGGCAAGAAAACCGTCCAGGGCGATGCCTCCAAGACGGCCCCTCAAGGCAAGAAGAAAAAAGACGAGAAAAAGGCCGAGCAGGCCGCCCCGGCCGCTGAGGCTGCCAGCATGCCCGATGCCAGTTGCGGGTCCAAGGACGCCAGCTGCGGCAAGAAAGATGCCGCATGCAGCAAGAAACCGGATGCCTCGTGATCGGCCTGGGTTACCGGCGCGAGATGGCAGACTGGAATCTGTCTGCCATCGAAGCGGATTTCTTCGAGGTCGCGCCCGAGAACTGGTTGAGGCGTGACCGCGCGCCTTTGCATCGCCTGCGCGCGCGGGGGTGTCCGATCGCCTTGCACGGGGTGTCGCTGAGCCTGGGGGGCGCGCGTGCCGTCGATGCCGCCTTTCTGAAGGCGGTGCGCGCCCTGATGGACGAGTTGCAGGCCGAGCACTATTCCGACCACCTGGCCGCCAGCGGCGACGCCCATCAACTCTATGACCTGTTTCCGATTCCCTTCACGCGGGCCCAGGCGCTGCGTGTAGCCGGGCGCATCAGGCAGGCTCAGGACATCCTGGGGCGGCGCATGGCGATCGAAAACACCACCTGGTACACGAACATCGGCGACATGTGCGAGGCTGACTTCCTTTCCGAAGTCGCCGAGCGCGCCGACTGCCGCATCCTGCTGGATCTCAACAACATCGATGTCAACCACAAGAACCATGGCGTGCACGACATCGAGGCGTTCCTGGCGCGCATCGATCTCGCGCGCGTCAGTTATCTGCATGTGGCGGGCCATGAGTTCGACGCGCGCTTCGGCCTGTTCATCGATACCCACAGCCGGCCGGTGGCGCCGGCCACGCTGCAGCAGGCGCGTCGCCTGAACCAGGACCACGGCCTGCCCGTGTTGCTGGAGTGGGATCACGATCTGCCCGGGCCGCAGGCCCTCAACCGGGAGCTGGCATGTCTGCGGGCTTTTTCGACTACGTGAGGGGGCGCAGCGAGATCATGCCGGCCGGCTATGACCCGGCCGGCATGAGGGTCTACCGCCACCTGGTCTATGTGGGCGTCAGCCAGATGCTCGATGGCGCCTTTCCTGCCCTGCGCGGCGGGCTGGGCGAGGTCGCCTGGCGGCTTTTGATCAAGGCGTTCATCCGGCAGTCCGCCTGGAGCTCGCCCTACTACGGAGATTTATGCGATGCGTTTCTTGAGTTCGTGGCGCGCGAAAGTCGATGAGGCAGGCCTGGGCCTGCTGTTGTTGCGGCTGTGGGTCGGCATGGAGTTTTTGCGTGCGGGCTGGGTCAAGCTTGGGGGTGGCTGGCAGGCGCCGCAATGGTTTCGCGAATTATCCTTTCCCTGGCCGCAATCCTGGCTGGCGGCCGATTTCAACTGGGTGGCGGCCGGAGGCCTGGAAATCGTATTCGGTCTGGCCCTGATCCTGGGCGTGGGCGTGCGCTGGGCCTCGGCCGTGTTGCTCTACGTGGTGTACGTGGCAGTGGCGGCGGTCCATTTCGACCTTGGCTGGGCTGGCTGGAACCAGATCGAAACGGAGGATGGCCAGGGGTTCAAGGTGCCGCTCATGCTGGCCCTGATGCTGCTGGTGTTGTTGACGCAGGGTGGCGGGCGCTACGGTCTTGGCCGCTTGTGCTGCGCCCGCTGCAAGCGCGATGGATAGTGCCGGCCTCTGGGAGGCCGAGGCGCTGGCACGCTGGCGCGAGCCGATGCTGCGTTTTGCCCGTCTGCATCTGCCCTCGCAAGAGGAAGCCGAAGACGCGGTCCATGACACGCTGCTGGCCGTGCTGGCCGGCCACCCGGCCGTCGGCGATCCGCGCCGCTATCTGTTCGGCGTGTTGCGGCACAAGATCGTCGATCGCTTGCGAGCGCGTTACCGGGCGCCGGTGGCCCTGCCCGATGACGAGGCGCTGGATATCTTGCTGTTCAGCGCGGCCGGCCAGTGGGCGCCGGGGATGGCCCCGGCGTTGTGGCGCGGGCCCGAAGACGACGCCCGCACGCGCGAGTTCTTCGACCTGCTGGATGCCTGTGTGCATCGCCTGTCGCCGCACCATGCACAGGTGTTCAGCATGCGCATGTTCCTGGAGTGCGAGGCGCCCGAGATCTGCCGCGTGCTGGGGCTTTCGCGCAGTGCCTACTGGCAGTGCCTCAGCCGGGCGCGCAAGCAGTTGCAGGCCTGTCTGAGCGAGCACGGGCTGAGAGGGGAGGGGCGTTCATGAAATGCCGCGACTATGTGTTCGGCCTGACATCGGGCCAATGGGAAGACGCCGCCTGGCCGACGCGTCTGGCAAGCGGCCTGCATCGTGCGATGTGCGTGCGCTGCCGGCGTTTCAGCGCCAATGACGCGCGCCTGCTGGCGCTGGCCGCCCGCTACCGCGGCTGGTTGACCGGCGAGGATGCCTCGCCGCCAGCCGACCCGGATTAACGCAGGGTGTGCGAGAACACCTTGGCGCTGCCGGCGGCGGCGCCGCCGGTCTCCAGCGGTGCGGTAGGCACCCAGCCGGCCGGCGTGAGCACGGCGGCCAGCTGCACGTCGTGCGGCGCCGGTTGGTAGTCTTCGGGCAGCAGGCCCTCTTCCCAGGCGATGCCGATGGCGATATAGGGGTGGCCGGCCTGGTTCAGTGCAGCCAGCGTGCGGTCATAGTAGCCCCCGCCGTAACCCAGGCGGTCAGCCTCGGGGGTGTAGCCCAGGGTGGGCACGAGCACCACGTCGGGCACCACTTCGGTGTCGCCGGTGGGCGCCTCGATGCCGTAGGCGCCGGGTTCCATGGGCGTGTCAGGCGTCCAGGGGCGGAACACCAGCGCCGCGTCGCGTTCGCGCACGACCGGCAGGCAGACCGTCAGGCCGGCTTCCTCGACCCACTGTTCCAGTAGCGGGCGCAGATCGGGCTCATCGTTCATGGGCCAGTAGGCGGCGATGGTCTGCAGGCGGCGGCCCTGCGCCTGGGCGCGCTCGCGCGCAACATTCAGCCAGGTGAACAGACGGCCGCGCATCAGCAATGCGCCCCGGCTGCGTTGGCTCAAGGGCAATTCGCCGCGTTCTTGGCGCAATCGCGCCCGCAGCGCGACTGCGGTATTCTCTTCAGTATTTCTGGTCTGCATGCAGGCTGGCCGATAGAGCGGTAAGGAATGAAGGGGCGGACGATGAAGCCGACGACTTTTGCGGGGCGTCAATCCCAACGGTATCAGAATTCCGGCGGCTTGGCCGGGGCAGGGGGCAGCAGGGTGCCGTGGCGCGGCCTGTCGCCTTTGCTGGCCTTGCTGGTGGCGGCCTGTGCGCCGGTCGATGCGCAGCAGCGCGCCGCCGTGGCCGCGCCGGCCGCCACGGCTTCGCTCTCGCCGGTGCATCGCGCCGACCCGGTGGCGCGCGAGGCGTTGCCGGCTGCGGCTCCCAGCGCGGCGCGGGTGGCGGTGGTCGAGGCCCGCGAGGCCATGAACCGCAAGCAGTGGTCGGCGCTGGGCCTGCTTGCGCCCCAGGCGCAAGGCGACGTGCTGGGCGCCTACCCCGAGTACTGGCTGTTGCGCTATCAGCTGACGCAACCCAAGACGCAGCGCCCCGACAAGGCCTTGCAACGCTTTCTGTCGGCCAATGCCGGCAGCTATCTCGAAAACCGTTTGCGCACCGATTGGATGCTGGCTGCGGCGCGCAGCGGCGATTTCGACACCGTGCGCCGGCTTGGCAACGTGAAATCGCCCAGCGCCCAGGTGCAGTGCGCCCAGCTCAACGGGCGTCACATGAGCGGGCGGCGCGCCCAGGCTGGCGAGGCGCTGGCGGTATTTGCGCCCGGGGCAGCCTGCTGGGCGCTGTTCGACCAGCTGGTGGCCGATCACGTGCTGGGTTGGAACGAACTGCTGCCGTTCTTGCGCGACGCCATCGAGGCCAATCGCACGACCGATGCGCGCAAGCTGGTGCAGTATCTGTTCGAGCCGGCCGACGTCAAGAACTATGACCTGATGATGCGCGACCCCATGAAGTGGCTGGTGCGCCAGGACAAGTCGCCGGTGGGGCGCAACGAGAAAGAGCTGGTGACGCTGGCCCTGGCCAGACTGGCCCGCAATGATGTCAATGTGGCCGACTCCTATCTGCAGCGCGAATGGGCCAGCCATCTGCCCAAGCCGCACGTGGCCTGGGTGCGCGGACAGTACGCGCTGACAGCGGCGCTGTCGCAGAATCCTCGTGCGCATGAGTGGTATCGCGCCGCCGGTGACCAGCGCATGACCGACTACAACCATGCCTGGCGCGTGCGGGCCGCCTTGCGCCAGCCACGGATCGACTGGAAGGGCGTGATCGCCGCCATCGACGCGATGGGGCCGGCGCAGCAGTCCGAAGCGGTCTGGGTGTACTGGAAGGCGCGCGGGCAGGCGGCGCTGGGGCAGCACGAGGCCGCGCAGCGCGGCTATGCCAGCATTGCCGACCAGTTCAATTTCTACGGACAGCTGGCCACCGAGGAGCTGGGCCGGCGCATCGTGCTGCCGCCGCAGGCGGCGCCCATCACCGAGGCCGAGTGGCGCGAGGCGCGCAATCATCCCGGCCTGCAGCGCGCCGTGCACCTGTTTCGCCTGGGCTGGCGCGCCGAGGCCGTGCCGGAGTGGAATTTTGCGCTCCATGGCATGACCGACCGCCAGTTGCTGGCCGCCGCTGAGCTGGCGCGCGCCGAAGGCATCTACGACCGGGTGGTCAACACCTCCGAGCGAACCGAGCGGGAATACGATTTCTCGCAACGCTTCATTGCGCCCTTCGAGGGTCGCGTGTCGGCCAAGGCGCGCGCCATCGATATCGATCCGGCATGGGTGTATGGGCTGATCCGCCAGGAGTCGCGCTTCATCATGGATGCGCGCTCGCATGCAGGGGCTTCCGGGCTGATGCAATTGATGCCTGGCACCGCCAAATGGGTGGCCGGCAAGATCGGCATGACCGACTTCAAGCCGGGCAGCGTGAACGATTTCGACGTGAATACCGAATTGGGCACGCAGTACCTGAACATCGTGCTGCAGGGGCTGGACGGCTCGCAGATGCTGGCCAGCGCGGGCTATAACGCCGGCCCGGGCCGCCCGCGCAACTGGCGCGCGGCTTTCGCGCATCCCGTCGAAGGCGCGGTGTTTGCCGAAACGATTCCGTTCACCGAAACGCGCCTCTACGTCAAGAACGTGATGTCCAACGCGGTTTATTACGCGGCGCTCTTCAGCGGCCAGCCGCAATCGCTCAAGGAGCGTCTGGGCAGTGTGCAGCCGACGGCTGCCGCCCTGGCGTCGGCGCCATGAGCGAGCCGGCTGACCGCGCAGTGGCAGGGCTGCAGGTATACATCGTGGGCGGCGCCGTGCGCGATGAGTTGCTGGGGCGCCCAGCCGGCGACCGTGACTGGGTCGTGGTGGGGGCGACGCCGCAGGAAATGACGCGGCGTGGCTTCATCCCGGTGGGCGGCGATTTCCCGGTGTTCCTGCATCCGCAGACCAAGGAGGAGTACGCGCTGGCGCGTACCGAGCGCAAATCGGGGCGCGGCTACAAGGGGTTCACGTTCTATACCGGCACCGATGTCACGCTGGAGCAGGATCTGCGCCGGCGCGATTTCACCATCAACGCCATGGCGCGCAGCCCGCAGGGCGAACTGGTCGATCCCCTGGACGGGCAGGGCGATCTGCGCGCGCGTTGCTTCCGTCATGTGGGCGAGGCCTTTGCCGAGGATCCGGTGCGCATCCTCAGGCTGGGCCGTTTCGCGGCCCGCTTCACCGACTTCGCCGTGGCCGCCGAGACCCTGGCGCTGTGCCGCCGCATGGTGGACGATGGCGAGGTCGATGCGCTGGTGCCCGAGCGGGTCTGGAAGGAGTTGTCGCGCGGTCTCATGGAGGCCCAGCCCGCGCGCATGTTGCAGCTCTGGGAGGCGGTCGGCGCCTTGTCGCGCGTGATGCCCGAGCTGGAGCAGGCCGGGCAGGCCGGCACCGACCTGGATCATGCCGCGCGGCTGGGGCTGCCTCTGGCGGGACGGTATGCCTTGCTATGCCGCCTGAGTCCGCGGCGCGACGCCCTGGCGGCGCGCTTGCGCGTGCCGGCCGAATGCGCCGATCAGGCCCGGCTGCTGCCGCTGTGGCTGCAAGCCCAGCCGGTGCAGGATGCCGAGTCGGCGCTGGCCGTGATCGAGCGTTGCGATGGCCTGCGCAAGCCCGAGCGCTTCATGGCGCTGGCTCAGGCTGCGGGGGTGGTCACCAGCGTGGACGCGCCGCGTTGGCAGGCTGCGCTGGCGGCGGTGCGCGGGGTGGACGCCGGCGCCATTGCCAGAACCTGCGCCGGCGAGCCGGCACGTATCAAGGTTGCCCTGCGCCAGGCGCGGCTGGCGGCGTTGGGCGCCTGACGCGCCGGGTGCGGCCAAAGGGTGACGCTACAGGGTGGCGCGGCGGTCGCCCCGAGCAAAACCCATCGAATCGCAAGGCACGTCGCGTCCCAGGGCCATGACCTTGAACAGCTCGCCCATTTCGGCTTCGGACAATAGTTTCTGCACCGGCGCGACCGTCTGGGCATAGCGGCGCGTGTCGGCCGGATCCAGGCGCGCCAGCATGTCCAGCAGGCCGGCGTTCATGAGAAAGCGCGCCTGCGAGGTGTAGCCCAGGACTTCCAGGCCGCCATCGAGTGCCGCATCGGCGATGGCGGTGAAGTCCACGTGGCCGGTGATGTCCTGCATGCCGGGCGCGACGAAAGGATCGGCATGGGCATGGTGGCGAAGATGGCACATGAGCGTGCCGCCGGCGCGCTGCGGATGGTAGTACTCGTGCCGCGGGAAACCGTAGTCGATCAGCAGGGCCGCACCGCGCTTGAGCCAGCGGCCCATCTCGCGCACCCAGGCTTCGGCTTGCAGATTGATTTCGGAGGCATAGCCCGGCAGCGCGGGCATGCGGGCGGCGAGCGCCTCGGTCAGCGCCGGCTCAGCCGGGCGGTCGACCCAGATGAAGCCATTCTGCCAGCTTACGCCGCGCTCCTGGAGCCGTCCCTGTTCGTCATAGCGGAACAAGCGTAGCGGCATGGCGTCGAGCACCTCGTTGGCCAGCACCACGCCCTCGAACGCTTCGGGCAGGGTGTCGAGCCATTGGACGCGATCGCCCAGGGGCGCCAGACGCGCCTGTTGGCGGGCGCGCAGATCGGTCGAGATTTCGACGATGCGGTAGGAGCAGGGCAGGCCCAGGCGGTCCAGCTCGGCGAGCACGCCTTCGGCCAGCGCGCCGGTGCCGGCGCCGAATTCAAGCACCTCGGTCGTGCCGGTGGCCCGCAGCCATTGGGCGACCTGATGGGCGAGCGTATGGGCGAAGAGGGGGCTGAGTTCGGGGGCGGTGACGAAGTCGCCGGCAGGCAGGGCGGCCGAGGCGACGTCGCTGGCCAGCTTGACGGCGCCTGCGGTGTAGTAGCCCAGCCCGGGCGCATAGAGCGCCTGGGTCATCCATGCTTCGAAGGGCAGCCAGCCGTTGCTGGCGTCGATGTGGGCACGCAGGTGCTCGGTGACGGCGGCGCTGTGGGCGCGGGCCGCGGGATCCAGTTCAGGCAAAGAAGAAGGGCGGGTCGGTTGCATGGGCGTATTTTCCCATGACCCGAGCCCGCCCTGGTGTACTACACCGGCGACAGGGCGCCGGTGGTACTGGCCGGTTTAGCCGCGCCGCGCGCCGGCCGGCTTGTGAAAGGGCTTGCCGCCGCCGCTGCGTTGCGGGCGATCGCCGAAGCTGCGCTGGGGACGGTCGCCGAAGTCACGCTGGGGGCGGTCGCCGAAGTTGCGCTGGGGACGATCGCCGGCGTCGCGCTGGGGACGATCGCCGAAGCTGCGCTGGGGACGGTCGCCGAAGTCGCGCTGGGGGCGGTCGCCGAAGCTGCGCTGGGGGCGGTCGCCGAAGTCACGCTGGGGACGATCGCCGAAGCTGCGCTGGGGGCGGTCGCCGAAGTCACGCTGGGGACGGTCGCCGAAGCTGCGCTGGGGGCGGTCGCCGAAGTCGCGCTGGGGGCGGTCGCCGAAGCTGCGCTGGGGGCGGTCGCCGAAGTCGCGCTGGGGACGGTCGCCGAAGCTGCGCTGGGGGCGGTCACCGAAGTCGCGCTGGGGGCGGTCGCTGAAGCTGCGCTGGGGACGGTCGCCGGCGTCGCGTTGGGGGCGGTCGGCGAAGTCGCGTTGCGGACGATCGCTGAAGTCGCGCTGGGGGCGGTCGCCATAGTTGCGTTGCGGGCGATCGCCAAAGCGCTTGCCGCCAGCGCCCGGACGGGGGCCGCCGGTGCGCGGGCCGCTGCTGCGCGGCAGGCGTTGCGGCTCCAGGCCGGCGATGATTTCCGGGTTGATGGTCTGGCCGATGTAGTGCTCGATACGGCGCACCTTGTGACGCTCGCCGTGCACGGCCAGCGTGTAGGCCAGGCCGTCGCGTCCGGCACGGCCGGTGCGGCCGATGCGGTGCACGTAGTCTTCGGCCTGCAGCGGCAGGTCGAAGTTCACGGCGTGGCTGATGCCTTGCACGTCAATGCCGCGCGCAGCCACGTCGGTGGCCACCAGCACGCGGACCTGGCCGCGTTGCAGCTGGGTCAGGGTGCGGGTGCGCTGGCGCTGGTTCATGTCGCCGTGCAGTGCAGCGGCGGAGAAGCCTTGCTCGCTCAGGCGGTCGGCCAGATCGTCGGCGCCGCGCTTGGTGGCGGTGAAAACGATGGCCTGGTCCAGGCGGGTGTCGCGCAGCAGGTGGTCCAGCAGACGCATCTTGTGCGAGGCGTCGTCGGCATACAGCAGGGTTTGTGTGATGTTGGTGTGCTTGTCGCGGTGGCCGGCGATCTCGATGCGCTCGGGTTCACGCATCATCTTTTCGGCCAGACGGGCGACGCTGCCATCCAGGGTGGCCGAGAACAGCAGGGTCTGGCGGCTGTTGGGCAGGCGCTCGATGATGGTTTCGATATCTTCGATGAAGCCCATGTCGAGCATGCGGTCGGCTTCGTCGAGCACCAGGGTATGCACGGTGTTCAGCTTGACGCGGCCAGCCTTCAGGTGGTCGATCAGTCGTCCGGGCGTGGCGACCAGCACGTCCACGCGGCGCGACAGGGCCTTGAGCTGGGCGCCATAAGGCACGCCGCCCACGACCACGGCGGTACGCAGGCCCGGCAGGTTGGCGCCGTAGGCGGTGGTCGCATCGCTGACCTGCATGGCAAGTTCACGCGTGGGGGTCAGCACCAGCACCTGCACGCCGACGCCGCGGTTGGCCGACTGGCCGGCGATGCGGTTCAGGGCCGGCAGCATGAAGGCGGCGGTCTTGCCGCTGCCGGTCTGGGAGGAGACCATCAGATCCTGGCCGGCCAGTGCGCGCGGGATGGCGGCGGCCTGGACGGGCGTGGGTTCGGTGAAACCCGCGGATTCAACAGCCGAAAGAATACTGGGCACCAAGCCCAAGTCTGCGAAAGACATGACTTTTCCTTGCCGCTCACGGCGGCGCAGGTGCGAGGAGACGGGCGGATAAAAGGCCGGTTCCAGGCAACGGTTGATGGAAGCATCGTGCCGACCGAATCAACCGTGCGCGTGGTGCAGGCAACAGAATGGCCTGCGGGGCGAAAGGAAAGAGGTCAGGAAGCGATGAGGTTCGGCATGGGCCCTGTGTATGCGGGCTGAGACTGCGAAATCGCCTTCAGTGGCGAGGAATGAATGCCGAATCTTTTTTGTGCAGCGCAGCGATCATAACGCAAATTCTCCCTGTTGGGGGATTTTTTTAAAGCTGCTGGTCCAGTCAATAGGGGTTTGACCTCGGGATTGCAGCCAGGCGTTGACCTGCGTGAAGTGGCCGCAGCCCAGGAAAGGCACGGGCGGGCGGCTGGCCGACAGGGGCGAGGGATGGTTGGCGCAGAGCACCAGATGCGGATGATCGGCTGCCAGCAGGGCCGCCTTGGCCTGCGCGTGGGCGCCCCAGAGAAGAAAGGCCTTGGGTGCGGGATCTGCCGCCACGCAGCGAAAGAGCGCATCGGTGACGGTTTCCCAGCCGCGCTTGGCATGCGAGCCGGCCTGGCCGTCTTCGACCGTGAGCGAGGTATTGAGCAGCAGCACGCCCTGCTCGACCCAGGAGCTCAGGTCGTGTCCGGGCTGCCCGGTCAGGGGATGGTCGCGGCCGATTTCCTTGAACATGTTGCGCAGGCTGGGCGGGCACTTGCAGCCATCGGGCACCGAGAAAGCCAGGCCCTGCGCCTGGCCTGGGCCGTGGTAGGGATCCTGGCCCAGGATGACCACGCGGACCTGTGCCGGCGACAGGCTGTCGAGCGCACGAAAGGGCGTGGCCGGATAAACCACGGCGCCGGCGGCCAGGCGGGCCTCGACATGGGCGATGACGCGTTGCAGCGCCTCGCTGACGGCCGGCTCGCGCAGGGCAGGGGCCCAGGCCGGGGGCAGGGCGGCGCTCTGGGCGGCCAGTGTGTCGGGGAGCAGGCGGTTGTCGGGCGTCATGGCGTCATTGTTGCATAGGGTAGGGGTCGCCTGCCGCGACCTGGCGACGCAGAAAGTCCTGCAGGATGCCATGCGAATAGACGCTCGCCACCTCGCGCAGAAAGCGCAGGAAGTCCTGTTCGGCCTGCGCATCGGCATGATCGGAAATGGTGCGCAGCACGGCCCAGGGGACGCCGAATTCATGGCACACCTGGGCCACGGCCGCGCCCTCCATCTCGACGCACAGTGCATCCGGCAGCCGTTCACGCAACTCATGGCCGGTGCCGGCATCGCCCACGAAACGGTCGCCGGTCAGGATGAGGCCGCGATGCACACGGCTGGCGCGGCCGGCCAGGAAGCGCCGGGCGCTGGCCTGCAACTGTTCGCTCAGGGCAGGGTCGGCCGGCAGCCGGTCCACCCCCAGCAGCGGCAGCTCGTGGCGGGCGAACAGGGGGCGCGCGTCCATGTCGTGCTGCAGGGCCTGGCTGCCGATCACGATGTCGCCCACGCGGACATCGCGATGCAGTCCGCCGGCCACGCCGGTGAAGATCACGCGGCCTACGCCAAAACGCTGCAGCAGCGTGGCGGTGGTTGCAGCGGCGGCCGCTTTCCCCACGCGCGTCAGGGCGATCACGCAAGGCTGGCCGTGCAGGATGCCCTGATGAAAATCGCGCAGACCGATGCGGTGGACTTGCGCGCCCGGTTCGAGGGCGGCGATCAGGTCCCGGATTTCGTCGGCCAGCGCGGCCAGGATGCCAAGGGGGGCGATGGTGTTCTCCTTCAAGGGCGGTGCAGCAGTTCCTGCATGCGTTCCTGCACCCACAGGGCCGCAGGGCCGGCAATACTGCCCTGGCGCCAGAGCGCGCGCAAGCCGACCGGCGGCAGCACCAGCTCGGCGCAGCGGATCTGGCGCAGATCGCCCCGGTAACCCCGGTATTCGGCGATGTTCAGGGGCAGGATGGCCCAGCCGAGGTTATCCGCCACCATGGCGGCGATGTTGTAGAAGCTGTCGGCGCGCCAGGTGTTGGGGCTCAAAATCATGTCGCTGCGGTCATCCATGTGCATCACCAGCTGTCGGTGGCGCGCCAGGTCCTGCACGCGCAGCCCGGGCTGGTGTGCCAGCGGATGGCGTCGGCCGACATAGATGGCCTGCTCCACGCTGCCCAGGTGGCGGTAGGCAAAAGTCGGCGCCGGTTCGCCCCGGTCGAAATGCATGGCCAGGCTGGCGCGTCCCTGGAGCACGTAGTCGGCCACTTCGCTGGCCGTGCCCGAGAGCAGCGTCAATTCCAGGCTGGGGTGGCGTTGCGACAGCTCGTTGAGCAGGGTGTCCAGCACGGCGTCGGGCAGGGCTTCGTCGATGGCCAGGGCCAGTCTGGCCTGGGCGCCGGCCGACAGGGCCAGCGCGCGCTGATGCAGGCCGGCGGCCTGGCGCAGCAGTTCGCGCGCCTCCAGCAGCAGGACCTGCCCGGCTTCGGTCAGCGCCGGACTGCGGGGACGGCGGTCGAACAGTTCTATGCCCAGGTCGGCTTCGAGCAGGCCGATGGAGGTGCTGATCGCCGATTGCGCGCGGCCCAGGTGGCGGGCGGCGGCCGAGAAAGAACCGGCCTCGGCCGCGGCCACGAAGTGGCGCATCTGTTCCAGCGTCCATTGCATGGCTTTATCCATCTATTTTATTGATGGATTTTAACTGGTACCGGCGCCTGAATAGATGGAGAATCGCGCCACTATGCTTTCCGTGCCGACTTCTTCTTCGCCCGCCGCCGTGACGCCGCAGCGCTGGCTGGTGCTGTTCATCGTTTCCAGCGCGCTGTTGCTCATCGTGGTCGACATGACCGTGCTGTACACCGCCCTGCCGCGCCTGACCCATGAGCTGGGGGTCTCGGCCTCGGCCAAGTTGTGGATCGTCAATATCTACGGCCTGGTGGTGGCCGGGTTGTTGCCCGGCATGGGCACCCTGGGCGACCGCCTGGGCCACAAGCGCATGTTCATGGGCGGGCTGGCGATCTTCGGCCTGGCTTCGGCGGCGGCTGCCTATGCGCCCAGCGCTGCGGTGCTGATCGCCGCGCGCGTGCTGCTGGCCGTGGGCGCGGCCATGATGATGCCGGCCACCCTGTCGATCATCCGCCTGACGTTTACCGACGCGCGCGAGCGCGCCGTGGCCATCGGGGTGTGGGCCTCCGTGGCTTCGGGAGGGGCGGCCGTCGGGCCGGTGGTGGGCGGCATGCTGCTGGAGCATTTCTGGTGGGGGTCGGTGTTCCTGGTAAATGTGCCCATCGTGCTGCTGGCCCTGCCGCTGGCCTGGCGCTGCATTGCGCGCAGCGTCCCGCAGGCGGCCCACCCCTGGGATGTGCTCGGGTCGCTGCAGGTGATGGTGGGTCTGGTGTGCTCGGCCTATGCCCTGAAAGAGCTGGGCAGGCCCGCGCCGGCGCTGGACGTGGCGCTGGCAACCGGGCTGGCGGGGGTGGTTTTCCTGTGGATCTTCGTGCGCCGCCAGCGCGGCATGGCCTACCCCCTGATCGACTTCAGCCTGTTTCGCAACCGCCTGTTCTGCTCGGCGGTGGCTGCGGCCGTGCTCACCACCGCGGCATTGCTGGGCATGGAACTGGTGCTCACCCAACGTCTGCAGCTGGTGCAGGACTACTCGCCGCTGGAGGCGGCGCTGTTCATCCTGCCGATTCCGGTTGCCGCCTTCGTGGCCGGGCCGCTGGCCGGCTGGCTGCTGCCGCGCGTGGGCGAGCGGCGGTTGCTGGCGGTATCGCTTTTGCTGTCCGGGCTGGGCGCAGGCGGCTACTGGCTGGGTTATGACGGCGACCAGACATTGCAGATGCTGGTGCTGGCATTGCTCGGGCTGGGCCTGGGCGCGGCCATGACGGCGGCTTCCAGCACCATCATGCAGAGCGCGCCGCCCGATCGTGCCGGCATGGCCGCCTCGATCGAAGAGGTTTCCTATGAACTGGGCGGCGCGGTGGGCGTCACCCTCATGGGGTCGTTGCTGTCGGCCGTCTATGCCCGTGGCCTGCCGCAGGACATGAGCGCGCGGGTGCGCGACAGCCTGGATGAAGCGCTGGCGATGGCGCAGACCCTGCCGCTGGAGGCGGGCGCACAGCTGGCCGGAATGGCCAAGGGCGCTTTCGATGCCGGATTCTTCGCCGTGATGGCCGGGGTGACCGCGCTGCTGCTGGGCGCCGCCCTGCTAGTGGCTTGCAATCGATCCTGAGGGCGTCAGCAGCGTCGTCGGCGGGGGGCCGGCCATGTACCGGCTGGGCGTCACGCCGAACTGTTCACGGAAACTGCCGATGAAGGCGCTGGTGCTTTCATAGCCCACTGCCAGCGCCACCTGCGTGACGGCCTCGCCCTGCGCAAGCAACTCCAGCGCGCACAGCATGCGCGCCTGGGTGCGCCATTGCCCCAGGGTGACGCCGGTCTCGGCCCGGAAGCGGCGCATCAGGGTACGTGGCGACATGGCCAGCGCCTGGGCCCAGGCTTCGATGCCGCGTGCGTCATCGGGCGTTTCCAGCAAAGTGGTGGCCAGTTGCAGCAGGCGCTCGTCCTGCGGCAGCGGCAGTGACAGGCCGCAGGTCGTGTCCAGCGCCAGTTCGGCCACCAGCAGCTCGAACAGGCGGCGCGCATGCAGATCATCCATGCTGGCCGGCAGGCCGTTGGCCAGCCGCAGGAACAGTGCTTCGGTGAGCGGAGTCGTGCGCCAGCCGTGCGTGGTGGCGGGCAGCGCCTGGCAGGCCTGCGCCCGCACGAACAGGCAGGTGCCGCGCGCGCGGCCGAACCAGCGCGCCTGCAGCGGCATGCCGGGTGGAATCCAGGCCAGTCGACCCGGCGTCAGTGACGCGAAACCCTGGCCGCACTGCAACGACAGCAGGCCTTCCTGGACCAGCAACAACATGCCATCGATATGCGAGTGCGGGGGCACGGCGATGCCGCGCGGCTCGCGCTCGCGCGCCAGGATGTGGGGGTCCAGCAACCAGTGCGGATCCGGTGCGGGGGGAGGATTGGCAGCTTTGAGCAAATTGATGACGGCTTTTCGTTAGCGCTCGGTGATGAAAATGTACATCATTCTCATTGAGTTCGCATTTCAGGAGAGCCTCGATGGACCAGACATCCTTGCGCGGAGCCGGCATGAAGGCGACCTACCCGCGTTTGAAGATCTTAGAGCTCTTCGAGCTTTACCCCGAGCGTCATCTGAGCGCAGCCGACGTCTACCGCCTGCTCATGCAGAGCAGGGTGGATATCGGCCTGGCCACGGTGTATCGGGTATTGGGCCAGCTATCCCACGCGGGATTGCTTGCACGGCATCAGTTCGATGCCCAGACCAGCGTTTTCGAACTGGCCGCCAAAGGCCAGCACGACCATCTGGTCTGCACGGCCTGCGGGGCAGTTGCCGAAAGCAGCGACCCCGCCATCGCCGAACAGGCGCGCCGCCGCGCCGCGCGCCATGGTTTTGTGTTGGACAGCTATAGCTTGTCCCTGTATGGGCGTTGCGCGCAGTGCCGCAACGCGATCAAAGGAGTTTTTGAATGAATCCCGTGCACTTTCAATACCATGATCTGAGCCAGTTCCCGCTGGTTTTCGCGCGCCATGCCCAGGCGCCCCAGGGTTGCGCCGAGCAATGGATCCGCGAGATGGAAATGCTGACCGCCAGCGAGGTGCCTTATGTGCTGGTGGTGATGAATCTCGATGCCGAGATCGATCACGAGGATCGCAAGCAGATGGTGCGGTGGCAGACCGACAACATGCCGCGTCTGCGCCAGAAGTGCCGCGGTTTCGTGGCGGTGCAGCCGGATCCTCAGGCCTTGATTCGCGTCAGCCAGCAGGCCGAGAAAATGAGCCGGGCCTTCGAGGTGCCGTTCGTGGTCGCCCCGGATGAGCCCGGCGCGCGCGAGGCCGCCTTGCGCCTGTTGCGCGGCGTGGCGCTGGGAACCACGCGCTGAGGCCGGTGTTCAGCCGGCGCCCAGCAGCCAGTTGTCCATGGTTTCGACCAGGCGGTTGCGGTAGCGCGGCAGGCGCTGCGCGAGCGCTTCGCGGCGCGCCAGGAAAGCCGGCGGCTCGGCCCCGGCGCCGAAGCTGGGCGCCGCCCAGACCGCGTTGGGAAAGTGGCGATCCTCGCGCCAGCGCGGGATGATGTGCCAGTGCAGGTGCGGCACCATGTTGCCCAGCGAGGCCAGGTTGACCTTGTCCGGATGCAGCGTGTCGCGCTGAGCCTGCTCCACGGCGTAGACCGCGCGCATCAGCAGATCGCGGCCATGGTGCGACAGGCTGGTCATCTCGGGCAGATGGGCGTTCCAGACCACGCGCGTAAAGCCCGGGTAATCCGGATCGTCCACTTCGATCACCCGCAGCTGCGGCCCTTGCCAGAGCAGCGTGCCGCCCTCGCTCTGGCAAAGCGGACAGTCCGGGTCGCGTGTGGTCATGCCATCACCTTGCGGTACTGGATGAACCCGGAGCGGTCGGCGATGCGGTCATAGAGCTGGATGGCGGTCTGGTTGCTTTCGTGGGTGAGCCAGTACACGCGCGCCGCGTCATGGGCGCGGGCATCCGCGTAGACATGCTCGATCAGGGCGCGGCCGGCGCCGGTGCCACGCGCATCGGACGTCACGTAGAGATCCTGCAGATAGACATAGGGCCCCTGGGTCCAGGTCGAGCGGTGATAGATCCAGTGCACCATGCCGATGGCGCGTCCTTTGGCGTCGATGGCCAGCGCAAGGTGCATGGGCTCGGCCGGGTCGAGCAGGCGCTGCCACGTCTGGCGCGTGACGTCATCGGCGATGTCGACCTGATAGAAATCCTGGTAGCCCTGCCAAAGCGGCAGCCAGGCGTCGAAGTCGGCGGCGGTGGCGGGACGGATGGTAATCGTGCTCATGGGAGGCTCCTGGTGGATGGCGGGCAAGACTAGAGGCGGGACTCGAGCGCGCTCACGATGGCGCGCAGCACCTGCAGGCGGGCATGGCGCTTGTCGTTGGCCGGGATGAGATGCCAGGGGGCGTGCGGCAGATCGGTGCGCGCCATCATTTCGTTGGCCGCCAGGGCGTACTCATCCCATTTGTCGCGATTGCGCCAATCCTCGGCCGTGATCTTGTAGCGCTTGAAGGGTGTGGCCTCGCGCTCTTTGAAGCGTTCGAGCTGGACGTCCTGGGTGATCGCCATCCAGAACTTGAGCACGATGGCGCCGCTTTCTGTGAGCTGGTGTTCGAAGTCGTTGATCTCGCCATAGGCGCGTCGCCACAACCCGGGCGGGGTGAGGCCTTCGACCCGTTCGACCAGCACCCGGCCGTACCAGCTGCGATCGAAAAGGGCGACGCGGTTGTGGGCCGGCACGTGGCGCCAGAAGCGCCACAGATACGGGCGCGCCTGTTCATAGGCGGCCGGCGCGGCGATGGGCGTGATGTCGTACTGGCGGGCGTCCAGGGACTCGACCACGCGCTGGATGGCGCCGCCCTTGCCGGCGGCGTCCTGGCCCTCGAAGGCCAGGACCAGCGAGCGTTGCGCAAAGGCAGGGCTGCGCACGGCGCGCGCAAGGCGGCCCTGCAGCAGGCCCAGTTCGCTGTCGTAGTCGTGCTTGGCTTCGTGAGCGTCGTAATCCAGCTCGCCCAGCCGATCCGGGATGGGCCCCAGGCGCGGCAGTTGCTGGCTGACGCGCGCCACCACCGGGATAGCGCGGCGCTTCATGGTGGCCAGAATGGTCTCGGCGCAGCGGATGGTGCGCAGATTGTCGTCGGCGCTGGGGATCACCACCCAAGGGGCGTGGTCGATATCGGTCTGCGCCAGCGCGAGTTGCGCCGCATCACGGATGCGGTCGAACTTCTTCTGCACCTTGTAGTCGTCGGGCGAGACCTGCCAGGAGGTTTCCGGGCTGGCGTTCAGGCGCTCTATGCGCGCGGCCTGAGCCTGGGGCGACAGATGGAACCAGAGCTTCACGATCTGCACGCCTTCGGCGGTCAGCATGGTTTCGAAGCGGCGGATCTGCGCGGCCAGCGCCTCGGCGCGCTCGGGGTTGAACTTCTTGCGGTAGCACTCGCGCAGCAGTCGCGAGTACCAGGAACCGAACACCACGCCGGTCTCGCCCTTGGCAGGCATGGCGTTCCAGTAGCGCCACAGCGGCGGGAACTGGTTTTCGCGCGCATCCGGTTCGCCGAAGGCCAGCGTGTGGATGTGGCGCGGGTCCATCCAGTTGTTCAGCAGGTTGATGGTCTGGCCCTTGCCGGCGCCATCGATGCCGGCGACCACGATGAGCAGGCTGCGATCGGCCCGTTCCAGGCGTGCGTACTGGGCCTTGAGCAGCGCAGTGCGTAATCGCAGCGCGCGGGGTTTGTATTCGTCGGCCGACAGGGTGGGGTCGGTTTCGGCTTCGCTGAACATGGAGGCTCCGGTAGGCGATTCAGCGCCCGATGTTGCGTGATAACCGCCGCCCGCGCAAGCGCCACGCCGAAGCTTTATAGCCGGTCCAGCGGAATCTTCAGGTAGCGCGTGCCGTTGTCTTCGGCCGCCGGCAGCTGGCCGGCGCGGATGTTGACCTGGATCGACGGCAGGATCAGCGTCGGCATCGCCAGGGTGGCGTCTCGCGCCTGGCGCATGGCGACGAAGGCGGCCTCGTCCACGCCGTCGCGCACGTGGATGTTGCCGGCGCGCTGCTCGGCCACGGTGCACTCCCAGGCCGGTTCGCGTCCGGGCGGGGGATAGTCGTGGCACATGAAAAGCCGCGTCTGCGGGGGCAGCGCCAGCAGGTGGCGGATGGAGCGGTAGAGCCGGGTGGCGTCGCCACCGGGGAAGTCGCAGCGTGCCGTGCCGACATCGGGCATGAACAGGGTGTCGCCGACGAACACGCTGTCACCGATCTGGTAGGCCATGTCGGCCGGCGTGTGGCCCGGCACATGCAGGGCGCGCGCGGTGAGCGCGCCGATGGCGAAGGTTTCGTCGGGCGCAAACAGATGGCCGAACTGGGAGCCGTCGGGCGTAAAACCCGGCTCCAGGTTGAAGATGGGCTTGAAGGTAGCCTGTACGTCGCGGATGCCCTGGCCGATGGCGATGACGCCGCCAAGCAGGTTCTGCAGATAGGGGGCGGCAGAGAGGTGGTCGGCGTGGGCGTGGGTCTCCAGGATCCAGTCGCAGCGCAGCCGCTGTTCGCGCACGAAAACGGCCAGGCGGTCGGCGTTGGCCGTCGAGGTCCGCCCGGACTTGGGGTCGTAGTCCAGCACTGCGTCGATCACCGCGCAATGGCCGTCCGGGGCGTCATAGACCACGTAGCTGATCGTGCCGGTCACGGCATCGAAAAAAGCCTGGATATGCGGTGTCGTCATCGGGCGCTCCTGGGTTAATAATTTATTGATTTATAGTATATCAATAAATATAATGTTTTCTTCCTCATTCAAGTCCCTCCCATGGATGCTCCTCTGACTGCGGCAGATATCCAGGCCTTGCGCGCCTCGGCCGACGAATGCAGCGCGCTGCTCAAGGCCCTGGCCAACCCGGATCGCCTGCTGCTGCTGTGCCAGTTGCTCGAAGGCGAGCGCAATGTCGGCGAGCTCGAGGCCGGCAGCGGTATTCGCCAGCCTTCGCTGTCGCAACAGCTCGGCGTGCTGCGCGATGAAGGCCTGGTAGCCACCCGGCGCGAAGGCAAATATATTTACTACCGCATGGCCCGCCGCGAAATCACGCAAATCATGAAAACCTTGTCGGGGCTGTTCTGCGGCCAGACCCGGGAGCTTCTGTCATGACGATAGCCTGGGCGTCTTTCACGCCTTTTTCATCCCTGATCGGGGGCCTGATGATCGGCGCGGCCGCCGTGCTCCTGATGGCGACGCTGGGTCGTATCGCGGGGATCAGCGGCATCCTGGGTGCGCTGGTGCCGCCGGCGCCGGGCGGCGCCTGGCGGGTGGCGTTCGTCGCCGGGCTGGTGCTGGCGCCCTGGTTGTACCGGGTGTTTGCCACGCCGCATGCGCCCGAGATCACGGTATCGACGCCGGTGCTGATCCTGGCCGGCCTGCTGGTGGGCTTCGGTTCGCGGCTGGGTTCGGGCTGCACCAGCGGCCACGGCGTATGCGGGCTATCGCGCGGGGCGCCGCGTTCGTTTGCGGCGGTGGCCGTGTTCATGGCGACCGCCATGGCGGTCGTCGCCGTCATGCGTCACGTCATCGGAGCCTGAAATGCACCTGCTATTTGCCTTGTTGAGCGGCCTGCTGTTCGGCCTGGGCCTCATGGTTTCCGGCATGGCCGATCCGGCCAAAGTGCTGGCGTTCCTGGATATCGGCGGGCAGTGGGATCCGTCGCTGGCGCTGGTGATGCTGGGCGCCATCGCGGTCACCGCACCCGCCTATGCGCGTCTCAAGAAACGAGGCGTGACGCTGACCGCCGGCGCGCCCCTGCAGTGGCCGACGGCATGGCGCATCGATCGGCGTCTGTTGGCCGGGGCGGTGGTGTTCGGCCTGGGCTGGGGGCTGGTTGGCCTGTGCCCGGGGCCGGCCATCGTGACGGCCGCGCAGGGCTATGAAGAGGCGCTGACCTTCGCCATCGCCATGCTGGTGGGCATGGGGGCCTTTTCGCTCTGGTCCGGGCCGCGCCGCTGAGCGCGGCGCGGCCAGGGGCTCAGTCGTAGCGGCGCAGGTCTTCGATGACCTTGCCATCGTTGGGCAGGGAGCCCGGCCGGGCAGGGGCGATGTCGGCCCGCAGCTTGGTGACGTCGCGCACCGAGTCGGCCAGCCGCCGGGCGTGGGCGTCGTCCAGTTGCCCGGCCTCGACGTGCAGCGTCATGGTTTCGGCTCCGGTGGTGCCGGTGATCACCAGCCGCGCGCGCCCCAGTTCCGGGTGGCGGCGCAGGATGTCGGCCACCTGTGACGGATGCACGAACAGGCCGCGCACCTTGGTGGTCTGGTCGGCGCGGCCCAGCCAGCCACGGATGCGGGTATTGCTGCGCCCGCAGGGCGAGGCGCCCGGCAGCACGGCCGACAGGTCGCCGGTGCCGAAACGCACCAGGGGATAGTCGGGGTTGAGGGTGGTGATGACGACCTCGCCGACCTCGCCGTCAGGCACCGGCTCGCCGGTGCCGGGCCGCACGATTTCCAGGATCAGGTCTTCACCCAGCACCAGGCCTTCGCGCGCCGGGGTTTCGAAGGCGATCATGCCCAGGTCGGCGCTGCCATAGGCCTGGTAGCCTTCGATGCCGCGCGCGGCCAGCCAGTCGCGCAGCGACGGCGGAAAGGCTTCGCCCGAGACCAGCGCGCGCTTGAGCGAGGGCAGCGCCACGCCGATCTCATCGGCTTTCTCCAGGATGATCTTCAGGAAGCTGGGCGTGCCGGTATAGCCGGCCGGCGCCAGGTCCTGGATGGCGCGCACCTGCTGTTCGGTCTGGCCGGTGCCGCCGGGGAACACGGTGCAGCCCACGGCGTGCGCGGCGGTTTCCATCATGGAGCCGGCCGGGGTGAAGTGATAGGAAAAGCAGTTATAGGCCAGCTCGCCGGCGCGAAAACCGGCGGCATAGAGCGCACGCGCGAAACGCCAGTAGTCGCTGCGCGGCGTTTCGGGTTCATAGATGGGGCCGGGCGAGGCGAACACGCGCGCGGCCTGGCCCCAGCCGACCGTCGAGAAGCCGCCGAAGGCCTTGGCGGCGCCGGCCGGCGCCTGGCTGGCGCGGCTTTGCTGCTGCAGCGCAAGCAGTTCGTGCTTGCGTAGCACCGGCAGGCCGGCCAATGCCTGCCGGCTGGTGACGCTGGCGGGATCCACGCCGCGCAATTGGGCGGCGATGGCCGGGGCGTGGGCCTGGGCATGGGCGATGGCTCCGGGCAGCGCGGCCATCAGGGCCTGCTCGCGTGCCGCGGGGTCTCGGGTTTCCAGGGTATCGAAAAACTCGGACATGGATCTGCACCCTCTTGTGTGCGCGTGGGTGGGTTTGACGGTGAAACCGGGTCAGGCGAGCCAGCGCTTGCGGCGGCGATAGAACTTCTGGTCGCGGAAACTCTTGCGCTCGCCGCTGGAGATGCCGAGGTAGAACTCTTTGACGTCTTCGTTCTCGGCCAGGTCGGCGGCCGCGCCGTCCATCATGACGCGGCCGTTCTCCAGGATGTAGCCATAGTCGGCGTAGCGCAGGGCGATGTTGGTGTTCTGCTCGGCCAGCAGGAAGCTGACGCGCTCGCGTTGGTTGAGATCGCGCACGATCTCGAAGATCTCTTCGACGATCTGCGGGGCCAGGCCCATTGAGGGCTCGTCCAGCAGGATCATGTTGGGGCTGGCCATCAGTGCGCGACCGATGGCGGTCATCTGCTGTTCGCCGCCCGAGGTGTAGCCGGCCTGGCTGCCGCGGCGCTGCTTGAGGCGGGGGAAGTACTGATAAACCCGCTCGAGCGCGGCGTCGACCTCTGCGCGCGACAGGTTGCGGGTGTAGGCGCCGGTCAGCAGGTTCTCTTCGATCGTCAGGTGGGCGAAGCAATGGCGGCCCTCCATGACCTGCACCACGCCGCGCTTGACCAGCTCGGCCGGCGAAAGCCGTTCGATGCGCTCGTCGCGGTACTGGATATAGCCTTTGGTCACATCGCCGCGCTCGCCCTTGAGCAGGTTGGAGACGGCGCGCAGGGTCGTGGTCTTGCCCGCGCCGTTGGCGCCCAGCAGCGCCACGATGCTGCCCTCGGGCACACGCAGGGACACACCCTTGAGCACCAGGATGACGTGGTTGTAGATCACTTCGATGCCGTTCACATCGAGCAGGATCGGAGCGGAAGGGGTAGGGGTGGCGTCGGTCATGGCGTTTCCTGCGGGATACAAAGGCCGCCGGCCTTGGCCGGCGGCGCGCTGCACATCAGTCCTGGCACTGGCGCGGAGTGATGTTCTTCTCCTTGGCGTACTTGGCCGCCAGCTCCTTGACCATGGGGTCGATGATGCTCTTGTCGGCCTGGTACCAATCGGAGACGACGTTGAACTTCTTGCCGTCCCATTGCACGATGCGGGCCCAGTCATCCCCCATGTGGTTGCTGCAGCTGGTCTTGACCGGACGCATGATCTCGCCGAAGCCCAGTTCGTCCAGGCGCTCCTTGGTCAGGTTGAGATTCTCGAAGCCCCAGCGCACCTGCTCGGGCGTGAGCGCCTTGCCCTTGCCGAATTTTTCCTGCGCGGCGCGGATGGCCTCGACCTGCAGCATGGAGATCATCATGCCACGCGTGTGGGCAATGGTGCCCAGCGTGGTGGTGCCGGATTTGTCGGAGCCCTGGCCCTTGTCGTAGACGTACTTCTTCAGATCGTCATAGACCTTGCCGGTGCCGCCGCTGTTGTGGATGGTGATGGCGTTGTAGCCCTTGGCCACGTCGCCCAGGTCACGCACGTCGCCTTCCGAGCCCGCCCACCAGACGGCGTACATCTTGTCGCGCGGATAGCCGCTGGCCTGCGCTTCGCGGATGGCCGTGGGCGTCATGATGCCGGCGCTCCAGAGCAGCACGTAGTTGGGACGCTGCTGGCGGATCTGCAGCCAGGTGGACTTCTGTTCCACGCCCGGGGCGGTCACCGGATAGAGCAACAGCTCGAAGCCTTCCTTGGCGGCACGTTTCTGCAGCAGCTGGATGGGCTCCTTGCCGTAGGGCGAGTCGTGGTAGACCAGGGCGATCTTCTTGCCCTTGAGCTTGTCCATGCCGCCTTCTTTCTTGGCGATGTCCTGGATCATCGAGTCCGCGGCGGTCCAGTAGGTACCCAGCAGCGGGAAATTCCACTCGAACACCGAACCGTCGGCCGACTGCGACAGGCCGTAGCCCATGGTCTCGACCGGCACCTTGTCCACGAAGGCCTTGTCGGTCACCGCAAAGGTGATGCCGGTGGACTGGGTGTCGAAGCCGGAGGCGCCGGTACCCTTGCCCTTGAGGCGCTCGTAGCACTCCACGCCCCGGTCGGTGGCATAGGCGGTTTCGCATTCCTCGTAGGCGATTTTCACGCCGTTGACGCCGCCGTCACGCTCATTGACCAGCTTCAGATAGTCGAGCTTGCCGTCGGCCCATGGAATGCCCAGGGGAGCGAATGAGCCGGTGCGATACACCATCAGCGGCACGAACTGCTCTTCGGCTGCCATGGCGGGCGTCGCGATGGCGCCCATTGCGCCGGATGCGGCCAGTACGGCGGCGGCCAGTTTCAGGTTAAGACGCTTCATCTCCAATACCTCCTGCGTGGTGCTTGTCTAACACCGGGGTTGGCCCGGTCTGTAGCCGGGTTGTGAGGGGTGGCGCGAACCGGGAGGGTTGCCCGGCCCGCGTCAGGTCAATGCGGGAACGGCCAGATGCGCAGCTTTTCCTTGCCTATGCTCCACAGACGTGCCAGGCCATGCGGCTCGGCGATCAGGAAGAACACGATGAGCGCGCCGAACACCATGTGTTCGACGTGGGCCGCCGTGTCGACCGACAGCGACAGCCCGAACAGGTGGGGCAGGTTGGTCAGCACCACCGGCACCAGCACGATGAATGCGGCGCCGAAGAAGCTGCCCAGAATCGATCCCAGCCCGCCGATGATGACCATGAAGAGCAGCTGGAAGGAACGGCCCAGGTCGAAGGCCAGCGGCTCCCATGAGCCCAGGTGGATGTAGCCCCACAGTGCGCCGGCCACGCCGACGATGAAGGAGCTGACCGCGAAGGCCGACAGCTTGGCGTACATGGGGCGGATGCCGATGACGGCGGCAGCGACGTCCATGTCGCGGATGGCCATCCACTGGCGGCCGACGGCGCCGCGCACCAGGTTCTTGGCCAGCAGCGTGAACACCACCACCAGGATCAGCACGAACAGGTACTTCTGCAGGGCGGTCTGCACCGGCAGGCCGAAGGCGGTCAGCGGCGGCACCGAGACGTTGCCCGAGGACGAGTAGTTGGTGAAGAAGGGAATGCGCAGAAACGCCCAGTCGACGAAGAACTGCGCGGCCAGCGTCGCCACGGCCAGGTACAGGCCCCGGATGCGCAGGCTGGGAATGCCGAAGATCACGCCCACCAGCGTGGCGAAGCCGCCGCCGATCAGGATCTGCACCAGCAGCGGCGAGCCGGGAAAGCGCACGCCGATGTTCCAGGCCGCATAGGCGCCCACCGCCATGAAGGCGCCGGTGCCCAGCGAGATCTGGCCGCAATAGCCCACCAGGATGTTCAGGCCCACCGCCGCCAGCGACAGGATCAGAAAGGGAATCAGGATGGCGCGCAGCAGATAGTCGCTCGAGAGCATCGGCACGGCCACGAAGGCCACCAGCATCAGGAGCGCGAAGAAGATGCGGTCCTGGCGGATGGGGAAGATCTGTTGGTCGGCCCGGTAGTTGGTTTTGAACTGGCCGTTTTCACGATAAAACATGTTGATAGCCTCCGGCCTAGACTCGATCGATGATTTTTTCGCCGAACAGCCCCTGCGGCCTGAACAGCAGGAACACCAGCGCCAGCACGTAGGCGAACCAGATCTCGATGCCGCCGCCGACCAGCGAGCCGAGATAGACCTCCGAGAGCTTCTCGCCCACGCCGATGATCAGCCCGCCCAGGATGGCGCCCGGCACCGAGGTCAGCCCGCCCAGAATGACCACCGGCAAGGCGCGCAGCGCCGCCGTGGACAGGGTGAACTGCACGCCGAACTTCGAGCCCCAGATGATGCCGGCCACCAACGCCACCAGGCCCGCCACGCTCCAGACGATGACCCAGATGCGATTGAGCGGGATGCCGATGGATTGCGCGGCCTGGTGGTCATCGGCCACTGCGCGCAGCGCCCGGCCGGTGGAAGTGAACTGGAAAAACAGCGCCAGCGCGGCCACCAGCAGCGCGGCGATCAGCGCGGCGGTCAGGTCTTCGAGGTTGATCAGCAGGCCGCCCTCGAACACCGAGTCCAGCACCAGCCAGGGCTCCTTGGGCATGCCCACGTTGATCGAGTAGACCGAGCTCCCGAAGATGATCTGGCCCGAACCGTCCAGGAAATAGCTGATGCCCAGCGTGGCCATCAGCAGGGTGGTCAGGTCCTGGTTGACCAGGTGGCGCAGCACCAGGCGCTCGATCAGCACGGCCAGCAGGAACATCAGCGCGGCGCTGATGATGAAGGCCAGCACGTTGGCCACCAGCATGTTCTGGAAGCCCAGCCACTGCGGTATCCACTCGGAGAATCGGGCCATCGACAGCGCGGCCACCAGCACCATGGCGCCCTGGGCGAAGTTGAATACGCCCGAGGCTTTGAAAATGAGTACGAAGCCCAGCCCGATCAGCGCATACAGCATGCCGCTCATCAGACCGCCCAAAAAGGTTTCCAGAAAGAATCCCATCGTCTGTCCCGTCCCTTCAGCCCTGGTCCGCGCTCACGCCCAGATAGGCGCGGATCACGTCCGGATTGCCCCGAACTTCGTCGGGGGTGCCATCGCCGATCTTCTTGCCGTAGTCCAGCACCACGACCCGGTCGGAGATGTCCATCACCACGCCCATGTCATGCTCGATGAGCACGATGGTGGTGCCGAACTCGTCGTTCACATCCAGGATGAAGCGGCTCATGTCCTGCTTCTCTTCGATGTTCATGCCCGCCATTGGCTCGTCGAGCAACAGCAGGCGAGGTTCCATGGCCAGCGCGCGGCCCAGGTCGACACGTTTTTGCAGGCCGTAGGGCAGGCGCCCGACGGGTACTTTGCGATAGGCCTGGATCTCCAGGAAGTCGATGATGTTCTCGACGTACTCGCGGTGCGCGATTTCCTCGCGTTCGGCCGGCCCCAGGCGCAGCGCCTGGGCCAGCAGACCGCACTTCATGCGCAGGTTGCGCCCGGTCATGATGTTGTCCAGCACGCTCATGCCCTTGAAGAGCGCGAGGTTCTGGAAGGTGCGGGCGATGCCCATTTCGGCGGCACGGCGCGGGTTCATCTTACTGAAGCGTTCGCCGCGCAGCATGATGCCGCCTTCCTGCGGGGTGTACACGCCGTTGATGACGTTGAGCATCGAGCTCTTGCCGGCGCCGTTGGGGCCGATGATGGAGCGGATCTCGTGCTCGCGCACGTTGAAGGAAATGTTGGTCAGCGCCTTCACGCCGCCGAACGACAGCGAGATGTTCTGCATGTCCAGCATGACCTCGCCGATCTGCTGGTCGCGGGTGGATGTGCTCATGATTACGCGGCCTTGGCGGGAATGGCGGGATAGGTCTTGGCCGGGCTGATGCGCAGGTCGGCCGAAATCTTGCCGGTGCGCCCATCCTCGAACTTGACTTCGGTTTCGATGAACTGACGATCCTTGCCGCTGTAGAGCGCATCGATCAGCACGCCGTACTTCTGCGCGATGAAGGCGCGGCGCACCTTGCGGGTGCGGGTCAGCTCGTCATCATCGGGGTCCAGCTCCTTGTGCAGGATCAGGAAACGATGGATCTGCGAAGCCGTCAGGCGCGGGTCCTGAGCCAGGTCGGCATTGACCTTCTCGACGCAGTCGCGGATCAGGTCATAGGTTTCCTGCTTGCCGGCCAGATCGGTGTACCCGGCATAGGGCATGCCGCGGCGTTCGGCCCAGTTGCCGACGGCTTCCAGGTCGATGTTGATGAAAGCGCAGGCCTGGTCGCGGTCGGCGCCAAAAGCTACCGCCTCCTTGATGTGGGGGAAGAACTTGAGCTTGTTCTCGATGTACTTGGGTGCGAACAGGCTGCCGTCGGCCAGCTTGCCGACGTCCTTGGCGCGGTCGATGATCTTGAGCTGGCCGTCGGCGTCGAGATAGCCCGCGTCGCCAGTGTGATACCAGCCGTTCTCGTCGCGCGCCTCGGCCGTGGCGGCGGGGTTGCGGTAGTACTCCTTGAACAGCCCCGGGCTCTTGACCATGATCTCGCCGTTGTCGGCCACGCGGATTTCCACGCCCTTGACGGGCGGGCCCACGGTATCGTCGCGCACCTTGCCATCGGGCTGCACGCAGACGAATACCGAGGTCTCGGTCGAGCCGTAAAGCTGCTTGAGGTTGATGCCGATCGAGCGGTAGAAAACGAACAGATCCGGGCCGATGGCCTCGCCCGCCGTGTAGGCCACGCGTACGCGGCTCATGCCCAGGGCGTTGCGCAAGGGACCGTAGATCAGGATGTCGCCCAGGCGGTAGCGCAGGCGGTCCCAGGCGCTGACGGACTCGCCGTCAAGAATGCGGGTGCCCACTCGGCGCGCCAGATTCATGCAGAGGTGAAACAGCTTGCGCTTGAGGCGGCCGGCATCTTCCATGCGGATCATCACATGGGTCAGCAGTTCTTCCAGCACGCGCGGCGGCGCAAAGTAATAGGTCGGCCCGATGTCGCGCATGTCGATGGCGACCGTGTCGGGCGACTCGGGATGGTTGACCGTGAATCCCGACACCAGCAGCTGCGTGTACGAGAACATGTTCTGGCCGATCCAGGCCGGCGGCAGATAGGCCAGCACGTCCTCGCGGTCACCCAGGCCCTCCATCTCGGCCACGGCGCGAGCGCGATCGATCAGCGCATGATGGGTCAGCACCACGCCTTTCGGCTTGCCGGTCGTGCCCGAGGTGTAGAACATGGCGGCAGTGTCGTCCGGCTTGACGTTGCGCGCCGTCTGCAGATAGAAGTCCGGGTGCTTGTCGGCATGCTGGCGGCCGGTCTGCTCCAGCGTCTCGAACGACAGCAGCATGGGGTCGTGATAGTTGCGCATGCCGCGCGGGTCGTCATAGACGACATGCTTGAGGGCGGGGCAGTCTTCGCGCACCTCCAGCATCTTGTCGACCTGCTCCTGGTTCTCGACCACGGCGACGCTGATCTCGGCATCCTGCAGCACATAGACCATCTCCTGCGCCACGGCGTCCTGGTAAAGCGGCACGGGGATCGCACCCAGCGCCTGTGCGGCCATCATGGCGATGTACAGGCGCGGGCGGTTCTCGCCGACGATGGCCACGTGCATGCCGGTGCCGATGCCCAGCACGGCCAGGCCGTGGGCGGCCAGACGCACGTGTTCGGCCACTTCGGCCCAGGTAAGGGTTTGCCAGATGCCGAGATCTTTCTCGCGGATCGCAGGCTGCGAGGCTCGCGCGCTGGCATGTTCGAGCAATAGTGCAGGAAATGTCTGCGCCACGGCCGGTCCTGCCGAGGGCTGGGAATGCGCCACGTTGTCTCCTCCGGTTCGCGCGCCGGGCGACGGCAGCCGAAAGGCTTCCGTTCAGGCGCATGACCAGTTCGTTTTAGGTTTACGGCTGCAGTTAAGGTATAAGGTTGGGTTGTCGCCAACTGTCACCACCACGACATTCGAGGAACTTTTAGGGTATTCCCGATGCAGCTCACCGACTCGCTACATCTTGCCGCAGCCTGGTTCCGAGAGCTCGACAGCGAACAGCGGGCGCGGGTCGAGCGCGACATCTCCGTGCAGCACGCACAGGCCGGAACGATCATAGAGCGCAAGGGTGAACTCGCCCAGGCCTGGATCGGCGTGCTGGCGGGGCTGGTGAAAGTGTCGGTCGGCAATGCCGAAGGCAAGGTGGCCTCATTGACCGGCGTGCCGGCCGGGGGCTGGATCGGCGAGGGCTCGCTGCTCAAGCGCGAGATCCGCAAGTACGACGTCGTGGCCCTGCGTGATTCGGTGGTGGCGCGGCTGCCGGCGCCCACCTTCGAATGGCTGCTGGACACCAGCATCGCCTTCAATCGTTATCTGCTGCACCAGCTCAATGAGCGCGTGGCGCAGTTCATCGGCAAGGCCGAGTATGACCGCCTGCTCGATCCGGATGCGCGGGTGGCGCGCTGCCTGGCGGAGCTCTTCAATCCCATGCTTTATCCCGGCATGGGCATGCGCCTGACGATCACCCAGGAAGAGGTCGGCTATCTCGCACGGGTCTCGCGCCAGCGCGCCAACCAGGCCTTGCGCAAGCTGGAAGATGCGGGCCTGCTCAAGGTCGAGTACGGCGCGGTGCGCGTGCTCAACCTCGATGGCCTGAAGGGGTATGGCGCCGACGTGGCGGGCCTGGAAGACGACTAGCGCTGCGGAGATCAGCCGGCCTGGGCCAGGTCGCCCGTGGCCAGCGACCAGGCCAGCAGCAGCATCACCACGGCGATCAGGCCGTCCAGCACGCGCCAGGCGCGCGCATCAGTGAAAAAGGGCGCAAACAGGCGCGACCCCACGCCCAGCACGGCCAGCCACATCACCGAGGCGGTCAGTACGCCGGCGGCGAAAGCGATGCGTGCGTCCGCAAACCCGTGGGCCAGCGAACCCACCACCACCATGTCGAGCCAGAAGTGCGGGTTGAGCAAAGAGAAACCCACCGCGCCCAGCAGCGCCGCACGGCGTGACGGGACGGCTTCGCGGCAATGGGCCAGCGGGCCGCCGCGCCAGGCGCGCCGCGCCGACTGCAGCCCGTACCAGGCCAGGAAGGTCACGCCGAACCACAGGATGGCCTGAGTCAGGCCGGGGATGATTTCGGTCAGGCGCTGCAGGCCCCAGACGCTGCCGAAAATGAACACGGCGTCGATCAGGGCGCAGGTCAGCAGCACCGTGAACAGATGCGCGCGCATCAGGCCCTGGCGCAGCACGAAGGCGCTTTGCGCGCCCACGACGGCGAACAGGCCCAGGCCGGTAGCGGTGCCACTGGCCCAGGCGGTCAGGAAAGCGGGAGAGGCGAGGGTGAACATGGTCGGCGCTGCAAACAAAAGGGGGAAATGACAAGGCGCCGGGATGCCGCTAGGCCGTATCCGGGCGCCGCCATGAAGTTGAGGCTATTCTGGCTTGTCCTGGATATGAAATACAGCTAATTTCCATAAACCATATTAAGCAATTCTTAATATGTCCCTTTTTCGCTTTCCGATCCTCGGAATTGGCACGATGGTTTTGCGGCTCACAGGGAGTGCGCTTTCATGAAATTCGATCACGATCACCTGCGGGCGCTGGCCGCCGTGGTGCGCGAAGGCAGCTTCGAGCGCGCGGCCGGCGCGCTGCATGTCACGCCCTCGGCCATCTCGCAGCGCATCAAGGCGCTGGAGGACCGCAGCGGCCGTCTGCTGGTGCAGCGCACGGTGCCGGCCCGGGCCACGGCCGATGGCCAGGTGCTGGTGCAGCTGGCCGAGCAGATGGCCGTGCTGGAACACGATGCGATGTTGCGTCTGGGCATGCCCGAGGACGAGGGTACACAGGCCAGCATTCCGGTGGCGGTCAACCATGACAGTCTGGAAACCTGGTTCGTGGATGCGGCGGTGCGTTTCGCGGCGCGCTCGCGCATTACCCTGGATCTGCAATCCGAAGACCAGGATCACACGGCCGCGCTGTTGCGCAACGGCTCGGTGCTGGGCGCCGTCACCACGCTGGCCGAGCCGGTGCAGGGCTGCCGCATCCATGCCCTGGGCAGCATGCGCTATGTGGCGACCTGCTCGCCGGCGTTTCGCGAGCGTTATTTTTCGGGCGGCGTGAATGCCCGCACGCTGGCCAATGCGCCGGTGCTGGTGTTCAACCGCAAGGACGGCCTGCAGGCGCGCTTTGCGCGGCGCATCATGGGTAGCGAACCCTGGCAGCCGCCGGTCTGGTGGGTGCCGTCCTCGCGTGCCTTCGTGATGGCCACGCTCGATGGTCTGGGCTGGACCATGAATCCGCTGCCCATGATTCAGGACGAGCTGGCCAGCGGCCGCCTGCAGCCTTTGCGCGCCCGCGCCTGGGAGGATGTGCCGCTGTTCTGGCAGCACTGGCGGCTCAACTCGCAGGCCATGCAGGCGCTGACCGATTCGGTGCTGGCGGCCGCCGGCGCCCTGGTGCGCAAGCGCTGAGGGCTTCAGGCGGGATAGCTGCGCGCGCCGAACAGGGCGCTGCCGATGCGGACCTCGGTCGAGCCTTCCTCGATGGCGATCTCGAAGTCGCCGCTCATGCCCATGGACAGCCGCGCCAGCGGCAGCGCCGCGGTGGCGTGGCGTTCGCGCAGTTCGCGCAGTCGCCTGAAGCAGGCGCGCACGGCGGCCGGATCGTCGCTGTTGACGGCCATGGTCATGAGGCCTTGCACGCGCAGGGCCGGGCAGTGCTGCTGCAGGTGCGCGAGCATCTGTGGCAGGGCTTCGGGGTCCAGGCCGAACTTGCTGGGCTCGGGCGAGGTCTTGATCTGCACCAGCACATCCAGGCTGCGGCCGGCATCGTGCAGGCGGCGTTGCAGGGCATCGGCAAGATCCGCCCGGTCGAGCGACTGGACCTCGGCCACGTCGCGCGCGACATCCTTGGCCTTGTTGGTCTGAAGGTGGCCGATCATGACCCAGGACAACCCCAGGTCGGCCAGAGGATCGGCCTTCTGGCGGATCTCCTGCGTTTTGTTCTCGCCGAAGCGGCGCAGGCCCAGGGCGGCGGCCTCGCGCACGGCCCGGGCGTCGAAGGTTTTGCTAACTGGCAGCAGCGCCACGCTGCCTGGGGCGCGGCCGGCGCGTTGGCAGGCCTGGGAAATGCGATGTTCGATGGCGGCCAGGCGGCTGGCCATGGAGTCGGTCATGCGAATCTCTGCGGAAGGGGCAGCCCCTGGGCGGGGCGAACCCGCATAGTGTATGCCTGCGGGCGGGCCGCGCCACGCAGGTGCGTTGCCCGCCGGCAATGGGCCGCATAGAATCAGGAAAGATTCTGACACTTCCCTTCACAGGCCGGCCTGGCGTGGCGAAGGGCCGACTTCTCTCATTGCGCCAGCGCCTTCAATCGCCGCCATGTCCACTGCTGCACCCGACTACGCCTTTGCCTCGGCTTTCCAGGCTCCTTATATCCCGCCGATCCGCTCGCTGATGCCCTACGCCCTGCGCGAAGGCACCATCTCGATGGCGGGCGGCTATCCCGCCCAGGAACTGTTCGACATTCCCGGCCTGAGTGAGGCCAGCATCCAGGTGCTCGGGCGTCTGGGCGCCTGTCTGCAGTATTCCAACGTCGATGGCGAAGCCAGCCTGCGTCACCAGCTGGGCCGTCTGACCGAGGCGCGCGGCCTGGCCTGCGATCCCGACACGGAGCTGCTGGTGACGGGCGGCTCGCAGCAGGCGTTGGCGCTGCTGGCGCGGGTGATGCTGCAGCCGGGCGATCATGCCGTGCTGGAGAACCCGAGCTTCCCCAATTCCCTGCAGGCGCTGCGCTACACCGGCGCGACCGTGCATGCGGTGGCGTCCGGCCCCGAGGGGATCGATCTGGATGCGCTCGATGCCTTGGCTGCCGAGGTCAAACCCAAGATGGTTTGCGTGGTGGCGTCCTTTTCCAACCCCTGCGGCGCCACGCTGACCCGCCAGGCCCGCCTGCGCCTGCTGGATCTGGCGGTCAAGCACCGTTTTCTGATCGTCGAGGACGACCCCTACGGCGAACTGCGTTTTTCGGGTGAGACCGTGCCGCCGATCGCCGCCCTGGCCCAGGGCGAACAGCGCAATTGGGCGGTCTATATCTCCAGCATGTCCAAGACCATGGCCCCGGGCCTGCGGATCGGCTGGCTGGTCGGGCCGCAGGCGGTGCGCCGCCGCTGCGTGACGGCGAAATCGGCTGACGACATGGCCTGCCCGGTCTGGATCCAGGAAATCGTGGCGCAGTACCTGGACAATGGCAGCTACGCCAAGCATGTGCCGCACATCCGCGCAGCCTACGGCTCGCGTTGCAATGCGCTGGCCGAGGCGCTGGAGCGCGAACTGCCGGGCGAAGTGGCGTTTTCCAAGCCCGAAGGCGGGATGTTCTTCTGGGCCCGCCTGACCGGCGATATCGACGCCACGCGCCTGTTGCCCTATGCCATCGAGCACGAGGTGGTCTATGTGCCCGGCTCGTCGTTCTATGTCGAAGGCACGCAGGCCGACCCCTACGCCATGCGCATGTCCTTCGCCACCATGAACGAGGAACGCATTGCGCTGGGGATCCGGCGCCTGGCCCAGGCGCTCAAGGCCTGCGAGGCGGGTGCGCCGGTCTCGATCACGCTGCCGGCCTGAGGCGCGACGCTTCAGAGGCGGTGGTTATAAGGGCGTGGCGATCGCTTATTTGGCGCGCGCCATGCCTGCCGTTACGCTTGCGAATGTTCCGGCGCAGGGCGCCTTGCTGAAAAAAAGAGGAGTACGGTATGAAGATCACGACTTTGGCTGCCGCAGCCACGCTGGCGTTGGCCGGCCTGCAGGGCGCGCAAGCGGCCACCCTGGACGTCGTCAAGAAGCGCGATGCCGTGGTGTGCGGCACCACCACCGGCTTTGCAGGTTTTTCGGCGCCTGACGCGCAGGGCGTCTGGCGCGGCCTGGACGTCGATCTGTGCCGGGCGGTGGCGGCTGCCGTGCTGGGCGACGCCAACAAGATCAAGGTCGTACCCCTGAATTCGCAGCAGCGTTTCACCGCACTGCAATCCGGCGAAGTGGACGTGCTTACGCGCAACACCAGCGTGACCCAGCAGCGCGACACGGCGCTGGGCATCATCCACGCCGGCATCAACTTCTACGATGGCCAGGGCTTCATGGTGCCGAAGAAACTGGGCGTCAACAGCGCCAAGGACCTCGATGGCGCAACGATCTGCATGCAGACGGGCACCTCCAACGAGAACACCCTGGCCGACTGGGCGCGCGCGCACAAGATCACCTACAAGCCCGTGGTGATCGAAACGTTCAACGAAGTGGTCAACGCCTTTGCCGCCGGCCGCTGCGATGTGTTCACCACGGATGCCTCGGGCCTGGCCTCGATCCGTATTTCCAAGATGGAGAAGCCGGATGATTACGTGGTGCTGCCGGAAATCATCTCCAAGGAGCCTCTCGGGCCGTTCGTGCGCCAGGGCGATGATGCCTGGCTGAACATCGTGAGCTGGACGCTGGCGGCCATGATCGAGGCCGAAGAGTACGGCCTGACCACGGCCAACGTCGACGAGCAGCTCAAGAGCGACAATCCCAACGTGCGCCGCATCCTGGGCGTGACGCCGGGCGCCGGCAAGAACATGGGCCTGGACGAGAAGTGGGCCTATAACATCATCAAGCAGGTCGGCAATTACGGCGAAAGCTTCGAGCGTAACGTCGGCCAGGGCAGTCCGCTGAAGATCAAGCGCGGCCTGAATGCGCAGTGGGCCGATGGCGGCCTGATGTACGCCCTGCCCATCCGCTGATAGGCCGGACCGCGTCGTCAGGCGCGGTCGGCCGGCTCATCGCCCGGCCGCACAGGGTCGGGTGGCCTGCCGGCGGGCTGCCAGGCAGCTCCGCAGCAGCGCCAGCGCCGTCAGTGCGGCGGCCTGCGCTCAGAGGGGGCGGCGGTAAAGCTGGGAAATCCTGGCGAAGGCGGACTGCAATTCGCGCGTGCCGCCCTGGAACACGATGGGGCGGCCCCGGCGGGTGAAGATCACCAGGCGCTTGGAAAACAACAGCGGCACGAATCTGGCGGACTGGATGTCTTCCCAGGCGACTTCGCGCCGGGTGAACCAGCGCTGGCGCAGGCCCCGCTCGTCGATGGTGGTGATGGAAACCTGCATGTTCCAGGACACCACGGCCAGGCCGAGGAAGCACAGCCCCACGCCTGCGGCCAGGATGGTGTTGAGCTGGCTGGCGGGCATCCGGATCCCGGTGCTGATGAGCTGCATGCCGAGCAGGGCAAGCAGGATCCAGGCCAGGATACGCACCCAATCGGGCCAGGCCTGGCCCGACAGGGGCAGGGGGCCGATCTCGCGCAGCAACGCGGCGTGGTCTTGGGCCGAAGGCGCGGCAGTAGGCGTGGTCATGGCGGGGCTCCGGCGGTAAACGCGCATTCTACGCTGGCCGCCGGCCTGGCCCGGGCAGCAGCGGCCTGCGGCTTCAGGCAGCCCGCTTGGCCGCCACGGCGTTGCCGGCCCGGCTGGAGCCCTTGCGGCCCAGGTGGGCGGCGATCCACTGGCCGGTGTCGACCACTGCATCGAAGTCCACGCCGGTGTCGATATCCAGTCCGCGCAACAGGTAGAGCACGTCTTCGGTGGCGACGTTGCCGGTGGCGCCCTTGGCGTAGGGACAGCCGCCCAGGCCGGAGACGGAGGTGTGGAAGATGCCGATGCCGGCTTCCATGGCCGCCAGGATATTGGCCAGGGCCTGGCCATAGGTGTCATGGAAATGGCCCGAGATGCGCGCCGGATCGATGATCGCGCTGACGGCGGCCATCACGTCGCGCACCCGGCGCGGCGTGCCCACGCCGATGGTGTCGGCCACGTCGAACTCATCGCAGCCCAGCGCCTGGAAACGGCGCGCCACGTCAACCACGCTCTCGATGGGCACATCGCCCTGGTAAGGGCAGCCCAGGGCGCAGCTGATGCTGCCGCGCACCCGCAGGCCGGCTTCGCGCGCGGCGGCGGCCACCGGCTCGAAGCGGGCGATGGATTCGGCGATTGAACAGTTGATGTTCTTCTGTGAAAAGGCTTCGCTGGCGGCGCCGAAAATCACGATTTCGTCTGCGCCGGCGGCCAGGGCGCCTTCCAGGCCCTTCATGTTGGGCGTGAGCACCGAATACAGCGTGCCGGGGCGGCGCGTGATGCGGGCCATGACTTCGGCGCCGTCGGCCATCTGCGGCACCCACTTGGGCGAGACGAACGAGGCGGCCTCGACATTGGGGAAGCCCGCGACAGTCAGGCGGTCCACCAGCTCGACCTTGATGTCGGTGGGGACGAATTCCTTTTCGTTCTGCAGGCCGTCGCGCGGTGAAACTTCGACGATCTTGACTCGGGTGGGCAAAGACATGTCTGTTCCTGATTCGGGGCGCCGCCGGCGGCGCAATCCGCCTAGTGTAGAGCAGCCGCGAGGGCGGCGGCGCAGCAAAGGGAGGCCGGCCAATTGTTCGATTTATTTGCTGACGGGCGATGTTTGGTAAGAATTAATTAAATGTCGCTTTCCTGGCCCCAGGGGCGGGCTATCCTGGGTCGGATCGGCCTGCTGCCCGGGGTTCGCCCGGTCGGCAGGAGCGCGAATCGGGCGGAAGGCGGCAAGCCTTCTGCGTTGATCAATCTCGAATCAAGGTTGGGTATATGCGGACTTATCTTCGGAATGTTTCCCTCGCGGCTGCGCTGTCCCTGGCGGCAGGTGCTGCCATGGCGCAGGGCGCCGATGCGCTCAACAACCAGGCCCGCATGGGCGGTGTCATGCAGGCAGCGGCCCTGTCCTGCGGCGGCTATACCGATGCCCAGCTGCGTGACCTGAAAGCGAAGCAACAGAAGGCGCTGGCCGAGAACGGCATGTCGGGCGCGGCGTTCGAAGCGGCCTTTGCGGCCGGTGAGGCGCAGGGCAAGCAGGCCATCAGCCAGGCCAGCGCCGAACAGAAAAAGCAGATGTGCGATGAGCTGAAGTCTGCCGGGGTGCGTTAAGCGCCGCGCGCCGCCTCAGCGCAAGCGCTGCAGGCGGCCGTCTTCCAGGCGGGCCACCCAGCCCGCCAGTTCCAGCTCGGTGAGCTGGGCGTTGAGCGTTGCCATGTCGAGCGCCATTTCCGCAGCCAGTTCATCCGGGTGGCGCGGGTCATGACCCAGGCACGCCAGCAGGGCCGGATGCGGCGCTGGCGGCGTCTGGGCAGCTTGTGCAGGGCGTGGCGACGGGTTCGGGCTGCCGAGTTCATCGGTGATGTCCTGTGCCGTTTCGACCAGCTTGGCGCCCTGGCGGATCAGGGCATGGCAGCCGCGCGACAGCGGCGAATGGATGGAGCCCGGGATGGCGAAGACCTCGCGCCCGTTCTCGCCGGCCAGCCGGGCGGTGATGAGCGAGCCGCTCTGGCGCGCCGCCTCGACCACCAGCACGCCGCGCGTCAGGCCGGCCACCAGCCGGTTGCGCTGCGGGAAATGATGAGCCTGCGCGCCCGTTCCCAAGGGAAATTCCGATAGCAGCAGGCCCTGCGCCGCAATGGCATGGGCCAGTTGGCGGTTGGCGGCCGGATAGACCCGGTCCACGCCGGTGCCCAGCACCGCGATGGTGGCCGCGCCTGCTTCGCCGGCCGCCAGGGCGCCCTCGTGGGCGGCGGCGTCGATGCCCTGCGCCAGGCCGCTGACCACGCACCAGCCATGGCTGGCGAGGTGGCGGGCGAAGGCGCGCGCATTCTGCGCGCCCATGGGCGTGGCGTGACGCGCGCCGACCACGGCCAGGGCGGGCTGCTTGAGCAAGGCGGGGCGGCCCTTGGCGTACAGCAGCACCGGCGGATCGCTGATGCTGAGCAGGGCCTGGGGGTAGCCGGGATCGGCCAGGGTCAGGACATAGTGGTCTTCGCCCTCGACCCATTGCAGGGCTTGCGCGATCTGTTCGGCCATTGCGGCCGGCGCGGGCGCGGCCAGTTGCAGGGCCAGCGGCTGCGGCAGCTGGCGCATCAGGGCGGCGCTGCGCTGGGCATACAGGGCCTGCGGCAGGCCGAAAGCGCGCAGCAGGCCGCAGGCCGTCACCGGGCCGACGCCAGGCTCGAGCGACAGGCGCAGCCAGGCGGCGAGTTCGTCAGGGTCATGAAGCAGAGGCATGGTGAAAACCAGAGGGAAGGCGGTTCAGGGGCCAAGCGTAGCAGGCGCCAGGCGCGCGAGCAGCCCGCAGCGCGGCGTTTGGAGCGCGCGTGCTCAGAGCACCCGGTGCTCGATGGCGAACTTGATCAATTCGGCCTGACCCTCGATGCCGAGTTTGCGCTTGAGGTTCTGCCGGTGCGTCTCGACCGTGCGCACCGAGAGATCGAGCGTCTGGGCGATCTGCTTGTTGGCCAGGCCGGCGCCGATGTGGCGCAGAATCTCGCGCTCGCGCTGGGTGAGCAGCGACACCGGCGCGCAGCTGTTGGCCAGTTTCATGGATACCCTTGCGCTGAAATAGCGCTGACCGGCCTGCACCGCGGCGATGGCATTGATGATTTCTTCGGCCGGCTCGTCCTTGAGCAGATAGCCGCGCGCCCCGGCGCGCACGGCCTGCAGCATGTATTCGACGTTGTCGTGCATGGACAGGATCAGCACGGCGATTTCGGGGTAGCGTTCGTGCAGTTGCGTGGCCAGCTCCAGGCCGTCCATGCCGCGCATGTAGAGATCGAGCAGGATGATCTGCGGCATCTGCGCCGGACCGCATTCGGCCAGCCAGCGCAGTGCGGCCTGGGCATTGTCGGCCTCGCCGACCACGCTCAGGCCGGCTGCGGCCTCCAGATGCAGCTTGAGGCCATCGCGCACCAGGGCGTGGTCATCGATCAGCAGGACGCGGGCGGGAGGGGCGGGCATGATGGGGTTCCTTGCTTGGGCTGACAAACGGGACAGGCAGGGTTAGCGGGGCAGGCGGGCGCAAAGCGTGGTGCCCTGGGCGTTGCTCTGGATGTCGAGTTCGCCGCCCAGCGTGACCATGCGTTCGGTCATGTTGTGCAGGCCGATCCCGGCTTGCGGGTCCTTGCGCACGGCGCGCAGGTCGAAGCCGCAGCCATTGTCGTCGATGATCAGCTCGGTGGCCTCGGGCAGATAGCGCAGCCGCATCTCGACCCGGCTGGCGTGGGCGTGGCGCAGCGCATTGGCCAGGGCCTCCTGGGCCAGGCGGAAAAGGGCCGTGGCCTGGTGGTCGGGCAGCGGATGCGGCTTGCCCTCGATACGCAACACTGCCTGCAGTGTTCCTTCGGGCGTTTCCCAGGTTTCGCGCGTCAGGTGCTCCAGCGCGGCCGGCAGGCCCAGGTCGTCCAGCAGCGAGGGCCGCAGATTATGCGATAGTCGCCGCACTTCGGCTACCGCGCCTCCCAGGCGCTGCAACGCGCCTTCGAGCAGCGGATCGACCGGCGCCTGAGAGGCCGCTGGCGCGGCCCGCAGCCGGCTGCGGGCGGCTTCCAGTTGCAGCTTGATCGAGATCAGCAACTGGCTCAGCCCGTCGTGCAGCTCGCGCGACAGCCGGGCGCGCTCGTCCTCCTGGCTGCGCACGACCTGGCGCGCCAACAGCCGCAGCTTGGCCTCGGCCTGGCGATGGTCGCTGATGTTGAGCGCCCACCCGCCGAAGGCCACGACCAGCAGCCCCAGCGCGGCGATGCCGCCCACCCAGCGGATCATGACGGCGATGCTGGCCTGCACCTGCTCGTCGATCTGATGCAGGGCCTGTTGTACATCGTCGATGTAGATGCCGGTGCCGATCATCCAGCCCCAGGGCTGCACGGCCTGCACATAGCCCAGCTTGGCGACGGTTTCATGGGTCGAGGGTTTTTCCCAGAGATAGCGCACGGCGCTGCCCTGTGCGCCGCCGGCCTGCGCCACGGACAGCAGGTTCTGGATCACCGGGTTGCCTTCGATGTCGCGCATCTCCCAGTGGCTGCGTCCCACCAGCGCCGGCTGGCGCGGATGCATGAGGTTCACGCCCTGCAGATTGAAAACGAAGAAGTAGCCGTCGTGCCCGAATTGCATATTCGCCAGCAGGGCCAGCGCCTGTTCCTGGGCCTGCCGGGTGTCGGCCGAACGCAACAGCGGCGCAATCGCGCTTTGCGCCAGCCGCACGTAGTGACGCAGCTCGGTGGTCTTGGTCTCCATCCAGGCGGCAGCCAGCACGGCTTTCTGGCGTTTGGCCAGCTCCAGCGTCTGCAGGGCGATGCCCAGCGCGATGATGGTCACGGCCACCACGAAGGGCACCACAGCCAGCAGCAGGATCTTGGATCGGAGTCTCATGGGGGGCGGAACGGGCGGGGGAAGGGGATTGCGTTTTGCGCCATTTTCGCCCAAATTGACATTGGCCTTCGGGCATTCCGCCTGATGCGACTACGTAGCAATTACGTAGTAATACGTACCCTGGCTGCGTAGTGGCGCGCTTGTTCCCGGTCCGCCCAATGTCAATACTATTGGCCGCCCTATCCGGGCAGGGGACGGGATGAGCCGCCCCATCACGAATCGCGGGTGAAGGCTGGCCGCCTCCGGGCAATGACACAGCCGCTGAAGCCCGCTGGAGGAGCCTTTCATGCATACCAGCAAGGGACTGGGCCAGCATATGGTCTGGCTGGGGGTGGCGATTCTGGGCGCGTTTGCGCTCGGCACCGTCGCACTGAGCCGCGGGGAAACCGTCAACGCATTGTGGATGGTCATCGCTGCGGTCTGCGTTTATCTGATCGCATACCGCTATTACAGCCGCTTCATCGCCGACAAGGTGTTCATGCTCGATCGCACGCGCATGACGCCGGCCTGGAAGTACAACGATGGCCTGGATTATGTGCCGACCAACAAGCACGTCTTGTTCGGCCACCATTTTGCCGCCATTGCTGGCGCCGGCCCGCTGGTCGGCCCCGTGCTGGCCGCCCAGATGGGCTACCTGCCGGGCATGCTGTGGATCCTGGCCGGCGTGGTGTTCGCCGGCGCGGTGCAGGATTTCACCATCCTGTTCATCTCCACGCGCCGTGACGGCCGCTCGCTGGGCGAGCTGGTCCGCGAGGAGCTGGGCACCATCCCGGGCGTGATCGCGCTGTTTGGCGCCTTCATGATCATGGTCATCATCCTGGCGGTGCTGGCCCTCATCGTGGTCAAGGCCCTGACGCATTCGCCCTGGGGCACCTTCACGGTTGCCGCCACGGTGCCGATCGCGCTGTTCATGGGCGTGTACCTGCGGTATATCCGGCCGGGCCGCATCGGCGAGATCTCCATCATCGGCTTCGTCGCCCTGATGGCCGCCATCGTCTTCGGCCAGGACGTGGCCGAAAGCGCCACCTGGGCGCCGTACTTCGACTTCGACGGCGTGGGCCTGACCTGGGTCCTGATCGGCTATGGCTTCGTGGCCGCCGTGCTGCCGGTTTGGTTGCTGCTGGCGCCGCGCGACTACCTGTCGACCTTCCTGAAGATCGGCACCATCGTCGGCCTGGCCATCGGCATCCTGTTCGTGGCGCCCCAGCTCAAGATGCCGGCGCTCACGCAGTTCGTGGATGGCTCCGGGCCGGTCTGGTCGGGCAACCTCTTTCCCTTCCTGTTCATCACCATCGCCTGCGGCGCGGTGTCGGGCTTTCATGCGCTGATCTCCTCGGGCACCACGCCCAAGCTGATCGAAAACGAAACCCAGGCGCGCTATATCGGCTATGGCGGCATGCTGATGGAGTCCTTCGTGGCCATCATGGCGCTGGTGGCCGCCTGCGTGATCGAGCCGGGCATCTACTACGCCATGAACAGCCCCGCGGCCGTCATCGGCACGTCGCCCGAGCAGGTCGCACAGGTGGTCTCCAGCTGGGGCTTCGTGATCACGCCTGCCGATCTGGTGCAGACCGCCAAGGACGTCGGCGAGAACACCATCATTTCGCGCGCCGGCGGCGCGCCGACCCTGGCCGTGGGCATGGCGCACATCCTGCATCAGGCACTCGGCGGCCCGGCCATGATGGCCTTCTGGTATCACTTCGCCATCCTGTTCGAGGCGCTCTTCATCCTGACGGCGGTGGACGCCGGCACGCGTGCCGGGCGCTTCATGCTGCAGGATCTGCTGGGCACCTTTGTGCCGGCCCTCAAGCGCACCGAATCGCTGCCGGCCAACCTGATCGCCACCGGGCTGTGCGTGGCGGCGTGGGGCTACTTCCTGCATCAGGGCGTGGTCGATCCGCTGGGCGGAATCAATACGCTGTGGCCGCTGTTCGGCATCGCCAACCAGATGCTGGCGGCCGTGGCCCTCATGCTCGGGACGGTGGTGTTGTTCAAGATGAAGCGCGACCGCTACGCCTGGGTCACCATCCTGCCCACGATCTGGCTGCTGGTGTGCACCCTGACCGCCGGCTGGCAGAAGATCTTCGATGCCGACCCCCGCGTCAGCTTCCTGGCGCATGCGGCCAAGTACAACGCCGCCATTGCCGAAGGCACGGTGCTGGCGCCGGCCAAATCGCTGGCGGAAATGGGTCGCGTGGTGTTCAATGACTACATCAACGCGGCGCTGTGCGGCATCTTCATGTTCGTCGTGATCAGCATCGTGGTGTTCGGCATCCGTTCGGTGCGGCGCGCCCGCGCCAATGCCCAGCCGACCGCCCAGGAAACCGCGTATGAACCGCTGCCGCCGGAAACGGCCGCAGCCACTGCCAGCTGAGCAAGGAGGCGCGTATGTTGTTCAACAACTTGGGACAGGCGGCCGGCACGGCGGGCCGCTACCTGGGCCAGACGCTCAGGCTGATGGTCGGCGTGCCTGACTACCAGAACTACGTCGACCACATGCGCCGCACTCACCCGGACCAGGAGCCCATGAGTTACGAGGCTTTCTTCCGGGAGCGGCAGGACGCCCGTTACGGCGGCGGCAAGCGCATCGCCTGCTGCTGACCGGGCTGCGCCCGGCGCGTCACGCGCGCGCCGGGCGCAGCGGGCTCTTGACCTTGCGCATCACGATGTGCGAGCAGATGTCGCGTACCCCGGGCGTCTGATTGAGTTTGTCCACCACGAAGTTCGAGAAGGCCTCCAGGTCGGCGGTCTTGACCTGCAGGACGTAGTTGCTTGCGCCAGTCACGATGCTGGCTTCATGCACCTCGGGCCAGACCTGCAATTGCGCCATGAAGGACTCATGCCAGCCGGGCTGGGTCTGATCCAGCGATACCTGTACGATGGCCTCGAAACGTTGCCCCAGCAAGGCCGGATCCACAATGGCCTGGTAGCCGAGGATCACGCCGCTTTCTTCCAGCGCGCGCAGGCGCCGCAGGCAGGCCGACGGCGACAGCGCCACCTGGTCGGCCAGTTGCTGGTTACTGATGCGGCCCTCTTTCTGTAAGAGGGCGATGATCCGGCAGTCAATCCCATCCAGCGTCATTTTTCGCAGATTCCTTCAGTATTGGCTTCTATATTCGCATCTTCATGCAAATCTCCGGGCCTGTCATGGGGAATTTGCAATGCAGGCGAGTGGTCGCGCTGCTAGCATAGTCCGATACTTTCTTGCCTGGACCGAACCCATGAAAACCCGTGACGACTGCCTGGCCGCCGATCGCCAGGATCCGCTGGCCCACCTGAAGAGCCAGTTCGCGCTGCCCCAGGGCGTGCTCTATCTGGACGGCAATTCGTTGGGGGCGCAGCCCGTGGCCGCCCTGGCGCGTGCGCAGGAGGTCGTCAGCCAGGAGTGGGGCCAGGGCCTGATCCGCAGCTGGAACACGGCGGGCTGGTTCGATCTGCCCGCGCGCCTGGGCGCCAAGCTGGCGCCGCTGCTGGGGGTGCCGGGCGACGATGTGGTGGTTACCGATAGCACCTCGCTGAATCTCTTCAAGGTGCTGGCCGCTGCCCTGCGCATCCAGGACAGCCAGGCGCCCGAGCGCCGCGTGATCGTTTCCGAGCGCGACAATTTTCCCACCGTTCTGTACATGATCGAAGGCATGATCGACTTTCTCAAGCAGGGCTACAGCCTGCGCTTGGTCGATGAAAGCCTGCCGCTGCAGGAGGCGCTGGGCGACGATGTGGCGGTGCTGCTGCTGTCGCACGTCAACTATCGCAGCGGCGCCATGTACGACATGGCGGCCGTGTCGGCCATGGCGCATGCGCAAGGTGCGCTCGTCATCTGGGATCTGGCCCATGCCGCAGGCGCCGTGCCGCTGGCCCTGCAGGCCGATGGCGCCGACTTCGCTGTCGGCTGCACCTACAAGTATCTCAATGGCGGGCCGGGGTCGCCGGCCTTTCTGTGGGTGGCCGGGCAGCACCAGAACGCCTTCTGGCAGCCCTTGTCGGGCTGGTGGAGCCATGCGCAGCCGTTCGCCATGTCGGACCGCTATGCGCCGGCGCAGGGCATCCGCCGCTACCTGTGCGGCACCCAGCCGATCACTTCGCTGGCCATGGTCGAGTGCGGCCTGGACGTGGCGTTGCAGGCCGACATGGCCGAGGTGCGGCGCAAGTCGCTGGCCATGAGCGACCTGTTCATCGAGCTGGTGCGCACGCGCTGCGCCGCGCATCCTCTCACGCTCATCACGCCCGAGGATCATGCCGCGCGCGGCAGCCACGTGAGCCTGCGCCACCCGCAGGGCTACGCCGTCATGCAGGCCCTGATTGCACGTGGGCTGATCGGCGACTATCGCGAGCCGGAAGTGCTGCGCTTCGGCCTCACGCCGCTTTATCTCGGCTATGCCGACGTCTGGGATGCGGTCGAGATTCTGCGCGACGTCCTGGACACCCGGGCGTGGGATCGTCCGGCGTTCCTGGCGCGCGCGCAGGTCACCTGAAACGAAAGGGTCTATGGGCGCTTTAGCGGAAAACGATTAGAAATCTCGATCTGGTTGAACTAACATATCAATCAACGTCTTATTGTTCCGCAAAACCGACTTTTCATGGCATTGCTTCCCATCCTCCGCTATCCCGATCCCCGTCTGCACAAAGTGGCCAAGCCGGTACAGATCGTGGATGACCGCATCCGCCAGCTCGTCCAGGACATGGCCGAAACCATGTACGACGCGCCGGGGGTGGGGCTGGCCGCCACCCAGGTCGATGTGCACGAGCGGGTCATCGTCATCGATGTCTCCGAAGAGGGCAACGAACTGCGTGTGCTGATCAACCCGGAAATCACCTGGCGCAGCGAAGACCAGAAAGTCTACGAAGAAGGCTGTCTGTCGGTGCCGGGCATCTACGACGAGGTCAAGCGCGCGGCCAGCATCCGTTGCAAGGCGCTCGACGCTCAGGGCCAGCCCTACGAGTTCGAAGCTGACGGCCTGCTGGCTGTGTGCGTGCAGCACGAGATCGATCACCTGGATGGCAAGGTGTTCGTCGAGTACCTGTCCATGCTCAAGCAGGACCGCATCAAGACCCGCCTCAGGAAAGCCGAGCGCGAAGCCCAGCGCGCCTGACACGCCGCGCCCGTGCCAGCGGCCCGCCGACTTTGCGGCGGGCTTTGTCTTTGGCGGGCGGCGGTTTCACAATAGCATTCAGCCCTTGGTACGCCCGCTTGCCGCGGGCGGCCTCTTTTCTGGAAGATTCCCGATGCGCCTAGTCTTCGCCGGTACGCCCGAGTTCGCCCGCCACGCCCTGCAGGCCCTGATCCAGGCCGGCCACGAGATCGCGCTGGTGCTGACGCAGCCCGACCGCCCGGCCGGCCGCGGCCTGAAGCTCACACCCAGCCCGGTCAAGGCCGCTGCCCTGGAAGCCGGCCTGACGGTCGCCCAGCCGCGCAGCTTGCGCCTGGACGGGCGCTATCCCGACGAAGCCGCCCAGGCGCGCGAACAGTTGCTCGCCGCCGCGCCGGACGTGATGGTGGTGGCCGCCTATGGCCTGATCCTGCCGCGCTGGACGCTGGAACTGCCGCGCCTGGGCTGCCTGAACATCCACGCCAGCCTGCTGCCGCGCTGGCGCGGCGCCGCACCCATTCAGCGCGCCATCGAGGCCGGGGATGCGCGTACCGGCGTCACCATCATGCAGATGGATGAGGGGCTGGACACCGGTGACATGCTGCTGGAGCGCGAAGTGCCTATCGGCGCCGACACCAATGCTGCCATGCTGCATGACGCATTGGCCGAGGTGGGCGCGCGCGCCATCGTCGAGGCGCTGGACGCCCTGGCGGGCCCCGGCCTGGTGGCGCGCAAGCAGCCGGCCGAAGGCGTGACCTATGCCGCCAAGCTGGAGAAGGCCGAGGGGCTGCTTGCGCTGGAAGAAAGCGCGGCCGTGCTGGAACGGCGCATCCGCGCCTTCAATCCGGTGCCGGGGGCCAGCGTGCGCCTGCCGGGCCTGGCCGAGCCGGTCAAGATCTGGCGGGCGCAGGCGCTCGAACAGACGAGTGACGCGGCGCCGGGCACGGTATTGCGCGCCGACGCGCAAGGGGTCGACATCGCCGTGGGCCAGGGCGTGCTGCGCCTGCTGGAGTTGCAGAAGGCCGGCGGCAAGCGCCAGCCGGTCGAGGTGTTCGTGCGCGGCTGGCAGCCCTGAGGGCGGCCCGGCCTCAGTAGAGGGTCTTGCCCAGGCGTTCGGGCAGATCCCGGTCGTAGGCCGCGCCGTCGATCTCGCCGGCGCTGAAATCACCCAGCATGCGGCCGGTGCTGGGCAGGGCCGAGCGCGGGATCTGGCTGTCGGCCTCCCAGAGCCGTGCGCGCACCACCGCGCGCGAGCACTGGAAATACACCTTTTCCACCGCCACCACCATGACCGAGCGTGCCGGCTTGCCATCCATGGCGTAGTGCTCCAGCAGCTGCGGATCCACGCTGATGATGGCGCGGCCGTTCACGCGCAGCGTCTCGCCCACCCCCGGGATCAGGAACAGGAGCGCCACGCGAGGATCTTCCAGCACGTTGCGCAGGCTGTCGATGCGGTTGTTGCCGCGCCGGTCCGGCAGCATCAGGGTGTGCGCGTCGTGCACCGCCACGAAGCCGGCGGGGTCGCCGCGCGGCGAGGCATCGAGCCCTTCGGCACTGCTGGTGGCCAGCACCGCGAAGGGCGCGGCCTGGATGAAGGCCTGGTAGTGCGGATGAAGGTAGTCCAGTTCTTTGGAGAGCGAGGCCTGGCCGGGCTCGCCATAGCGCTCGGCCAGGGCCTGGACATCGGTGATGCGGTAGCGGGGATCGGGCGTCATGGCGGGTTCCTGAGGTCAGGCGGGAGCGAGCAGGGAGGGGGCCAGGTCACTGACCTGGTTGAACAGCAGATCGGGATGCCGGGCCGCCAGCGCATCGGCGCGGTTGTAGCCCCAGGCGACCGCGCCACTGGCCACGCCAGCCTCGCGTGCGGCGTCGATGTCGCGCAGTTCGTCGCCGATCAGGATGGCTTGCTGCGGGGGCAGCCCGTTGTGGCGCAGCAGGTGCGCCATCTTGGCTGCCTTGCCGAAGATGTCCGTGCCGCAGGCGAAGTCGCTGATCAGCGGCGTCAGGGCGGGGCCGAGCGCGGCGCGCACATTGGCTTCGGCGTTGGAGCTGAGCACCGCCAGGCGCAGGCCGCCGCGGTGCAGTGTCTGCAGGGCGTGGCCGATGCCGTCGAACAGCCCGATGCCGCCGGCGGCCTGCGCCTGGCGCATATAGGCCAGCAGGGCGGGGGCCTTCCACAAGGAAATGTCGAGCCGCTTGAGGATGTGCAGGACGTCATGGCCGCGCAATTGCTCGACTTCTTCGGCGTCGGGGGCGCGAAAACCGAACTTGCCGGCGGCCTCTGTCAGCACCGAGCGCAGCCAGGGCAGCGAATCGGCCAGCGTGCCGTCGAAATCGAAAGCGGCCAGGCTGTAGCGGGGGGTGGGCGTCGGGTTCACAGTTCAGCCTGGTCGATCCACTTGGACACCGTGGGCGGCTGGTAGCTTGCGAAGCGGTCCAGCAGCGCGGCAGGGTCGCTCTCGACGGCCAGCATGGCGCGGTGTTGCGGGCGCATGAACGCCTCGGCCACCGTGTGGTCCAGGAAGGTCGCCAGCGCATCGTAGTAGCCGGCGATGTTGAGCAGGCCGCAGGGTTTGCGGTGCATCTCCAGCTGGGCCCAGGTCCACGTCTCGAAGATTTCCTCAAGCGTGCCGACGCTGCCGGGCAGGGCCACGAAACCGTCGGCCAGCTCGGCCATCATGGCCTTGCGCTCGTGCATGGTCTGCACCACGTGCAACTCGGTCAGGCCCTTGTGGGCCAGTTCTTTGTTGATGAGGTGCTCGGGGATGATGCCGATGGCGCGGCCGCCGGCTTGCAGCACCGCGTCGGCGACCGCGCCCATCAGGCCGACGGCGGCGCCGCCGTAGACCAGGGCGATGTCGCGCTTGACCAGTTCACGGCCGAAGGCGCGGGCCTGTTCGAGGTATTCGGGTTGGCGGCCGCTGTTCGAGCCGCAATAGACACAGATTTTTTCCAGGGGCATGGCTGCAAAGGCGCGGCGCCGGCGAGAGGCCGGCACCAGGGTTTAGACCACCCTAGTTTACGCAATTGCCGCCCATGCCACGGGCCGGGTCTCAGAGACGGTCGGCCCAGAGATCGTATTCGTCGGCGTCGGTCACGCGGGCGCGCACCAGATCGCCCGGCTTGAGCGGCTGCTCGCTGGAGACATACACACAGCCGTCGATCTCGGGAGCATCGGCGCTGGAGCGGCCCACGGCGCCATCCTCGTCGACCTCATCGATCAAGACCTCGATCTCGCGGCCCACGCGCGCCTGCAGGCGCTGCGCGGAGATTGCCTGCTGGTGCTCCATGAAGCGCTCCCAGCGCTCTTGCTTGACCTCGTCGGGCACGGGGTCCGCCAGGGTGTTGGCCGGCGCGCCTTCGACCGGCGAATACTGGAAACAGCCCACGCGATCGAGCTGCGCCTCGCTCATCCAGTCCAGCAGGTATTGGAAGTCGTCTTCGGTTTCGCCGGGGAAGCCGACGATGAAGGTCGAGCGGATGGTCAGGTCCGGACAGGTCTCGCGCCACTTGCGAATGCGCGCCAGCGTCTTGTCTTCGAAGGCCGGGCGTTTCATGGCCTTGAGGATGCGCGGGCTGGCGTGCTGGAAGGGGATGTCCAGGTAGGGCAGCACCTTGCCCTCGGCCATCAGCGGGATGACCTCGTCGACGTGCGGGTAGGGATAGACATAGTGCAGGCGGGTCCATACGCCCAGACTGGAGAGCGCGTCGCACAGTTCCGTCATGCGGGTCTTGACCGGCCGGCCGTTCCAGAAGCCGCTGCGGTACTTCACGTCCACGCCATAGGCGCTGGTGTCCTGCGAGATCACCAGCAGTTCCTTCACGCCGGCGCGCACCAGGCGCTCGGCCTCGTTGAGCACATCGCCCACCGGACGGCTGACCAGATCACCGCGCATCGAGGGGATGATGCAGAAGCTGCAACGGTGATTGCAGCCCTCGGAAATCTTCAGGTAGGCATAGTGGCGCGGCGTGAGTTTCACGCCTTGCGGCGGCACCAGGTCCACGTAGGGATTGTGATCCTGGCGCGGGGGAGCTACCCCGTGCACGGCGCGCACCACTTCCTCGTACTGCTGCGGCCCGGTCACGGCCAGCACGCTGGGATGCACCTGGCGGATGGCCGATTCCTCGACCCCCATGCAGCCGGTGACGATGACCTTGCCGTTCTCGGCCAGGGCTTCGCCGATGGCCTCCAGCGACTCGGCCTTGGCGCTGTCGATGAAGCCACAGGTATTGACGACCACCACATCGGCGTCGTGGTACTCGGGCGTGACTTGATAGCCCTCGGTGCGGAGCTGGGTCAGGATGCGCTCGGAGTCGACCAGGGCCTTGGGGCAGCCGAGTGAGACGAACCCCACGCGCGGAGTGTGGTCTTTAGCGTTCATGGATTTGCTTTTCAGGAGGTCGCCCATGCAGGGCAGGGGCGGGGCGACGCAGCGCCCGGAGAAACGAAGCTGGCGATGATTTTACCGTGCGGGCGGGGCGGCTCACAGCGTGGCGTGCGGCCGGGGGTCAAAACCGTGGCGCGCACGCCGCCGCAAGACGTCCCGCCGGCCCGACGCTGCGCCGGCCTCAGCGGCAGAGGTCGAATTCCAGGCGCACGAACTTGGTGGGAAATTCCAGGCGGGCGAAGTAGATCAGGCAATGTTCGTCGCAGGCGTAGCGGCGCACCTCGGCCACGCTGTCGCCGACGGTCAGGTCCAGCGCGCGTGCGGATTCGACGCCGGCGTCGGCGATGGTGATCTTCTGGCGGGCTTCGCGGATCTCCAGGCCGGGGATGCGTGCGATCACGGAGGCGGCGGCCGCTTTCAGAAAGGCGGCCTTGTGCTGCTTGAACAGCGTCTCGTCGAGGTAGACCTCGCTGAAGCAATAGGGCACGCCGTCCTTGACGTGCAGGCGTCGCAGGTGGCGGTAGGCCTTGGCGAAGCGTCCGCTGAAGGCCATGCCCAACTCCGGCAGTTCGGCGATGGCGTGTTTGCCGTCATAGAGGCTTTCCGTGCCCAGCAGGTCGCTCAATGCCACGGTCTCGGCCCAGTTGGAGGGGATCTGCAGCTCCGCCACGCTGGGGATGTTGTTGCGCACGAAGGTGCCTATGCCGCGTCCGCGCCGGATGTAGCCTTCTTCCTCGAGAATGCCGATGGCATTGCGCAGCGTCATGCGCGCCACGCGATACTGCTCCATCAGCGCTTCGAGCGAGGGGATCTGCTGGCCGGGTTGCCACACGCCCTGGGCAATGTTGCGCCGGAACTCGGCTGCCAGCTGCAGGTAAAGCGGAAGCTTGCTGCGCGACAGGACTTCGGAGGCGTGGGCTTGCGGCAAGGAGGAGGGGCGGGCGGCCATAGACGTCGTGGTCAGGTTATCCGGGCGGGTCCAGGAGATCCTGGGCCTGCCGGCGCAATACGTGCTTTTGCACCTTGTTGGAGTTGGCGCTCTGGACCATGGGGAACGCATCCACGAAGACGACCCGTCGCGGGACCTTGAACTTCGCCATGGCGCGCTGGCAGGCGCTAATGATAGCTTGCTCGTCCAGCGGCCCGCCGGCCGGGCGCACGAAGGCGACCGGCACGGTCTTGCCGTGCTGCTCGGCGCCTACCACCTGAACGGCCGCGACCCCGGGCAGGGCTTCGATGAAATGTTCGATTTCCCGGGGCGAGACGAGAAATCCGCCCAGGCGCAGTTGATCGCCGTCACGGCCCTGAAACAGGAACTGGCGCTCATTGACGGTCTGGCCCAGGTCGCCCGTGCGGAAGTAGCCATCGGCGCTGATGGCCTGTCGGGTGGCCTGGGGGTCGTTCAGGTACTCGGCCATGAGGCTGGGCGCAAGAATCTCGATCAGGCCGGTGGCCCCATGCGGCAGGACGGCGCCGGTCTGCGGGTCGATGGCGCGCACACGCGCCTGGGCCGCGGCCAGCGTGCCGCCGGCCTGGCGCCGCTGCGCCCAGTCGGCATCCAGGCGCTGGCCGGCCACCAGGGCCTGCAGTTCGCTGGAGCCATACAGGCCGGCAATCGGAATGCCGGCTGCGCGGGCGCGCTCGGGCAGATCGTCCATGGAGGGCGCGAAGCTGGCGTAGCCCACATAGCGCAGCGAGGGGTAGGGCGGATGAGTCGGTCCGGCCTGCTGCAGCAGGTGGTCGATGAATTCGTTGTTGGCGAAAGTATGGGTCACGCCGTGGTCGCGGATCTGCGCGGCAGTGGCGGCGGCCTCGAAGACCGGCAGCGACACCAGGGTGGCCCCCTGGGTCAGACCGCAAAGCAAGGTTGAAAAACCGAAGGCGCCGCACATCGGCGCGGCCAGCAGCACCACGCTGCCGGCGTCGATGCCGTAGGCCGCCGCAGCCATGCGCCCGTGCCCGATCAGGCCGGCCTGGCGGTGCAGCACGAGCTTGGGGGCCGAGGTGGTGCCCGAGGTCGTGTACACCAGCGCCCCGTCTTGCCGGCCATCGTGGCGGGGCGCGGCGGCGGGGGCGGCGGCGGCATAGTCCAGCACCGGCGGCAGCGACGTCAGCGCATGCAGCGCCTGGCTGTCGCCGACGCCGATGATGCCGCGCAGGCCGGCCAGGGTGGCCGCGTCCAGGCGGCTCAGGATGTCCACGAAGGGCAGGCCCTTGAAGGCCGGCCACATGGCCAGCCAGCGGCACTCGCCGCGCGTGAGCAATTGGGCCACCTCATGTTCGCGAAAGCGGGTGTTGACCGCCACGACCGTGATGCCCAGGCGGGCGCAGGCCAGGAAGGTGACCAGCCATTCGATGCAGTTCGGCATCCACAGAGCCAGGCGTTCGCCGCGCTGCGCGCCCTGCGCATGCAGCAGGCCGGCCAGCCGTTCGACCTCGGCCTGCAGCCCGGCGTAGTCCAGGGCCCGGTCCGCGTCCTGGAAGGCGCAATGGCCGGGGCGCGCCTGCGCATGCTGGTGCAGCAAGGTGGTGAAGTCCATGCCGGTCTCCTTACAGCGTGGCGATGGGCGTGACGGGCGAGCCGACCGCGCCGGGCAGGCGCAGCGGCGGGGCCGTCAGCAGAAAGCGGTGGCGTCCGGCGGCCTCGAGGGCCTGCGCCAGGTCTTTCAGGTACCAGAGTTCGGCCAGGGGCAGCCCCAGCTTGAACAGGCAGTGATGGTGCAGCGGCAGCAGCGATTTGCGCCCCGGGCGCTCGCGGGCCGGATAGGCCTCGACGGCATAGTTATCGGCACAGATGGCCGCGATGCCGCTGTCGGTGATCCATTGCAGCAGCGCGTCGTCGGCGCCGTCCAGCACGCAGCAGGCCTGGTGCAGCTGTTCGGCGTCCGGCTGGCCGGCCATCTCCATGATGAGTTCGGCGAAGCCGGTGCGCAGCACCAGCATGTCGCCCGGCTCGACCTGCACGCCGTCCTTCTCCATCACATCCATCAGCTCGCGATAGCCGATCAGCTGGCGCTTTCGGCCGTAGTGGCGCACCAGGTCGATCAGCACGCCGCGGCCCTGCATGCCTTTGGCGGCGAGGTGCTCGATGCCCAGCTTGAGCGCGCCCATGGCGTGGCCGCCGCCGCAGCAGCCGGCGTCGGCCGGCGTGTCGGGTCCGAGGATATCCGTGCCGGCCTGATAGCCGTTGTAGTAGACCTTGCGCGGCGTGCCGCTGCCATCGGTGTCGAAGTAGGCGCCGACATGGGCCAGCGCATCCCACTGGGTGGAGTACTGCAGCGACATCACGACCTGGTCGTCGCTGAGCACGTCGATGGAGGAAGGGTCCAGATTCTCCATGGCGAAATTCATATAGGGCACGCCATCGCGTTGCGTGCCGCTCAGGCGGGGCGGCTGGCGGCGCGGGTTGAGCGCCATGCCGCCGGGCAGGTCCAGTGGCAGCGACAGGCAGAAGACCAGACCCTGGCGGACTTCCTGTATGCCCTTGAGGACCTGCTGCGGGCCGATCAGGTTGACCCGGCCCAGTTGATCATGTTCGCCGAAGTCTCCCCAGTTGGAGCCTTGCGGCCGATGCGTCCAGCGCTTCATGTGCTTCCTTTGCTTCTGTGCGGAGGTGGGTTGCGATCAGGCCGCGCCGATGGTCAGGCCGCCGCAGACGAAATGAGTCTGTCCGGTGACAAAGCCACAGCGCTCGTCCATGAAATAGGCCACGGTGTGGGCCACGTCGGCCGGCGTGCCCATGCGGCCGACGGGGATGCCGTCGAGCAGCGCCTGGCGGCGGGCCGGCTCGTTGGCGGCGGCAAAGAAGCCGGTTTCGATCGGACCGGGTGCGATCGCGTTGACCGTGACGCCGGCGCCGGCCAGCTCCAGCGCCCATGTGCGGGTCATGCCGATCAGGCCGGCCTTGGTCATGCTGTAGATGCTGCGCTCGGGCTTGCCCAATGCCGCGCGCGAGGCGATGTTCAGCACGCGGCCCTGCTTTTGCTGGCGCATGCCGGCGGACAGGGCCTGGGTGAAGCGGATCGCGACTTCGATGTTGAGCTGGACCGCCTGGTAGAGGTCGCCGGCCGTGACGTCCGGCAGCGCGCCGATGGGCACGATGCCGGCGTTGTTGACCAGGCCGTAGAAGGGCGTTTCATGCCGCAGCGCCACCAGGAAATCCTCCACGGCGGCCCGGTCGCTGAGATCCAGCGAATGGAAGTCCAGGCCGGCGAGCCGTTGGGCCGGAGGGGTGCGGGCCACGCCGGTGACGGCGTAGCCCTCTGCGATCAGGCGTTCACAAATGGCTTTGCCGATGCCTTTGCTGGCGCCGGTGACGAGGACGCGTTTGGGGGTCATGCCATGGGTCTCCTGCCGCCTTGGCGGAACGGTTCCGGATGAATACCCGCAGCGTAAACAACGCCCTCCATCCAGACCATTAGTACAAACATCTATATATATGATCTATTAGCCGGGCAAAATAAAGCCGGTCCGGGGTGGGTCCCGGCCGCTACAAAAACAGCCGGCCAAAGGCCGTGCGGCATTCCACGGAGACAGATCGACATGACACACCCTTTCATCCCGAGGCTGGCGGCCTGCGCCTGCCTGTGCCTGGCCGCGGCCCATGCCGGCGCCGCCGACTATCCCGTCAATCCGGTGAGCCTGGTGGTGGGCTACGGCGCCGGCGGCGGCACCGATGTCTGCAACCGCATCCTGGCGCAGGATGTCGCGCAGCGCCTGGGCCAGCCCATGATCGTCGAGAACAAGCCGGGGGCCGGATCCTCGCTGTCGGTGACCTACATCCAACGCCAGCGCCCGGACGGCTACACCATCGGCTCCCTGTCCACCGGGGGCGTGCTCAATCAGGTGCTGAACCCGGGCAACAAGTACGACGTGCGCCGCGACCTCACTCCCATCGCCCTGGTGGCGCAATATCAGGTGGGCCTGCTGGTGCGCGCGGACTCGCCGCACAAGACCCTGGCCGACCTGGTCGCGGCCGCCAAGGCGGGCAAGGCGCCGATGAGTTACAGCACCGCGGGCGTCGGCACGCCCCAGCACCTGACCACCGAACGGATGGCCCAGGCCATCGGCGCGCAGTGGGTGCACGTGCCCTACAAGAGCGGGCCGGAGACGGTGTCGGCCCTGATGCGTGGCGATGTCGATTTCATGGCGCAGACCGCTGAATGGGTGCCGTATGTGCGCGATGGCCGGCTGCGGCTGCTGGCGGTCTATACCGATGGTCCCATGAGGGGTTTCGACGCACCGACCCTGCAGGCGCAGGGCTATGACCTGGTGGCGCCCAGCCTGCTGGGCATCGTCGGGCCGGCCGGCATGGACGCTGCCGTGGTCAAGACGCTGCAGGATGCGTTCGAGGCCGCCGCCCGCACACCGGCTTTTGCCCAGTGCGCCGATCAGTTCGGCCTGAAAGTGGATTTCCGTGATGCGGCCGCCTTCGGCCGCTATCTGGATGACACGCTGCGCAGCTGGACCCCGTTATTGCAACAGTTTGCCGTCAAGGAGTGAGAAGCATGTCCGAAGCCCATACCGATGCCTGGCTGCAATGGCCTTTCCTGGAGCCCGGCCACCGTGAGCTGGCCGCGGATTTGCGCAACTGGTGCCGCGAGCAGCCCGTGCCGGATCCGGATGCAGACGCCTTGGCCACCTGCCGCCACTGGGTGCGGGCGCTCGGGCAGGCAGGCTGGCTGCGCTATTGCGTGCCGGCCGGCCCCGGCGGCGTGCTGGGTGGCATGTTCCCGCAGCTCGATGTGCGCAGCCTGTGCATCCTGCGTGAAACCCTGGCGCAGCATCACGCGCTGGCCGACTTTGCCTTCGCCATGCAGGGCCTGGGCAGTGGCGCCATTGCGCTGGCGGGCAGCCCGGCTCAGCAGCAGGCCTATCTGCCGGCGGTGGCGCAGGGGCACAGCATTGCAGCCTTTGCCTTGTCCGAACCTGAGGCGGGCTCGGATGTGGCGGCCCTGGCTTGCCGGGCGCAGGCCGATGGGCCCGACTACGTGCTCAATGGCCGCAAAACCTGGATTTCCAACGGGGGGCTGGCCGACTTCTATTGCGTGTTCGCGCGCACCGGGCAGGCGGGTGCGGACGGCATCTCCGCGTTCATCGTCGAGGCTGGGACGCCCGGCCTGGTGATCGAGTCGCAGATCGAGGTGATGTCGCCGCATCCGCTGGCCACGCTGCGCTTTGAGGATTGCCGCGTGCCGGCCGCACAGCGCCTGGGCGAGGTGGGTCAGGGCTTCAAGCTGGCGATGCGCACCCTGGATGTATTTCGCACATCGGTGGCGGCGGCGGCCGTGGGCTTTGCCCGGCGGGCCCTGGCCGAAGGCCTGGCCCATGCCCGGCAGCGCCGCCTGTTCGGCAAGACCCTGGCCGAGTTCCAGCTCACGCAGGCGGCGCTGGGCGATGCGGCGACCGAGATCGACCAGTCGGCCTTGCTGACCTACCGCGCGGCATGGGTGCGGGATGTCCAGCAACGCGCCAGCACCCTGGAGACGGCCATGGCCAAGATGGCCGCCACGGAATCGGCCCAGCGGGTGATAGACCGCATGTTGCAGCTCTTTGGCGCGCAGGGTGTGGTGCACGGCCACATTCTGGAGCGCCTGTATCGCGATATCCGTGCCCTGCGCATTTACGAGGGCGCCACCGAAATCCAGAAGCTGATCATCAGCCGGGCCCTGCTGCGTCCTGCCCGGACCGGCTGAGGCGCGCGGGGCCAGCCAGCGGCCGGCGGCGGCACCAGCTACCATAGCGCCTGTTGATTGGGATATTCGCATGGTTGCCGTTTCAGAAAAGGCCGTTCTGGCCCCCCCGTTGTCGTCCATCTTGCTGACCAGCGCCGTTGCGGTGCAGGAAGTCATGCATGGGCGTTCCCTGACCGAGGTGCTGGCCGAGACCGAGGCGCGGCTGCGCCCGGCCACGCAGGCGGTGGCCTTTCACGCCATGCGTCACCTGGGGTGGGCCGATGCCGTCGCGCTGCAGTTGGTGCCGCGCGATCCGGCGCCCCTGGCGGCGGCCCTGCTGCGGGTGGCCCTGAGCCTGCTGCAGGAGGACGGCCCCGGCGGGCCGGTGCCGGGCATGCCGGTCTATGCCCCGCATACGGTGGTCGATCAGGCGGTGCGCGCCGCCGATGGCCATCGGCGGCTGGCGTCATACAAGGGGTTGATCAATGGCAGCCTGCGGCGTTTTCTGCGTGAGCGCGAGGCATTGACCGCCGCCGTGGCCGAGGACCCCATCGCGCGCTGGAATCATCCCCAGTGGTGGATCAAGCTGCTGCGCCAGGCCTACCCGCAGCAATGGCAGGAGTTGCTGCGCAGCGCCAATGTGCCCGCGCCGCTCACCCTGCGCGTGAACCGGCGTCGCGCCACGCGCGAACAGGTGATGGCGGCATTCGAGGCGGCCGGCATCGCCTCGTGCGCCGTGGGTCAGGCCGGCCTCATGGTGCTGGTGCCGCGTCCTGTGCTGCAACTGCCCGGCTACGCCGAGGGATGGTGGTCGGTGCAGGATGCCGGCGCCCAGCTGGCCGCCCAGCTGCTGCCGCTGGCCGACGGCATGCGGGTACTGGACGCCTGCGCCGCGCCAGGGGGCAAGACCGCCCACATGCTGGAGCTGGCCGATCTGGAGATGCTGGCCCTCGACGCCGACGAACGGCGCCTGCAACGGGTATCCGAGAATCTGCAGCGCCTGGGACTGGATGGCCCGGGCGTGCGCCTGGCGGCCGCCGACGCAGCCGACCTGTCCGGCTGGTGGGACGGCCGGCCCTTTGACGCGGTGCTGGCCGACGTGCCCTGCACCGCCTCGGGCATCGTGCGCCGTCACCCCGACATCCGCTGGCTGCGGCGCGCCCCGGACGTGGCGCGAACGGCCGCCCAGCAGGCGCGCATCGCCGACGCGCTCTGGCAGGTGGTGGCCCCGGGCGGGCATCTGCTCTATGTCACCTGCTCAATTTTTCCGGCCGAAGGCCAGGCCCAGGCCGAGGCGTTCGCCCGTCGCCATGCCGACGCCCAGGCCTTGCCGGCGCCGGGTCAATTGCTGCCCGTTGCGCTGGATGCAACACCTGAGCTTGCGCAGGATGGTTTTTTCTATGCCCTGTTTGCCAAGCGGCGCTGAATCGCCAAGAATAGGGACAAAGCCGTGACGCTGTGAAAGTCCATGATTGTTCGTTTATTTGCCGCCTTCCTGCTGGCTATGTCCGCTCTTCTGCCTGTCGCCGAGGGGCAGACTCACGTTGCCGAGCCGAAGGTGGTGTCGATCGACCCGGTCATCGCGGATAAGCGGCTGGCCATCAACGCCGATATCGACTTTCCGCTCAACGAACAATTGCGTGACGCCGTGGAGCGCGGCGTGCCGCTGTACTTCACGGCCGACATCAAGATTTCGCGTTCGCGCTGGTGGTGGTTCGATCGCGAGATCGCCGACGCCAGCACGACCTGGAAAGTGAGCTACAACGCCCTGACGCGCCAATGGCGCGTGGGTCAGGGCGATCTGTCCCTGAATGTAGGTTCGCTTGACGAGGCCATGGGCGTGGTGCGCCATATCCGCGACTGGCGGGTGGCCGACGCCGACGAATTCGAGGCCGGCACGGTCTATCACGGGCAGTTGCGGGTACGGCTGGATACCTCCTTGCTGGCGCGTCCCTTCCAGGTCAATGCGCTCAACAGCAGCGCCTGGACCCCTGCCACCCCGTGGCGCGAGTTCTCCTTCACCCTGACCGAACCCGCCAGGGATCCTTCATGAAATATCTGCTGCGCCTGGCCCTCGTGAGCGGCGCAGTCAGCGGCCTGGCGTTGCTGGGTCTGCTGGTCTGGTCCACGGGCAACGCCTCGCGGCTGGCCCAGTATTACGACGGCTTGCTGCTGCTCAACGGCGTGTTCGCCCTGGCAATGTTCGTCTGGGTGGTGGCGCTGACGGTCCGGCTGGCGCGCCAGTTGCGCCGGCGTCAGTTCGGCGCCCGCCTGACGGCCCGTTTCGCCTTGGCTTTTGCCCTGGTGGGGGTGGTGCCGGGCGCCCTGATCTACACCTTGTCGGTGCAATTCCTGTCGCGCTCGATCGAGTCCTGGTTCAACGTGCGGGTCGACAACGCCCTGGAGGCGGGCCTGAACCTGGGGCGGGCCGCGCTTGATTCGCAACTGGCCGACCTGGATGTGCGCGCCCGCGCCATGGCCTCCGAACTGAACAATCTGCCGGATGCCGACCTGGCCCAGGCGCTCTCGCGGCTGCGCCAGAGCAATGGCGTGCAGGAGGCGCTGGTGTTCAGCGCCAGCGGCCGGCCGCTGGCGTTCTCCACCAGCAAGTATGGCCAGTTGCTGCCGCCCACCCCGCCCATGACGGTGCTCAATCAACTGCGCCTGTCGCGCGGCTATTCCGCTGCCGAAGCCGATGAGTCCAGCGTGCCGGGCAGCGATGGCGGCCTGCGGCTGCGGGTCGTGATCGCGCTGGACACGCCGGTGCGCTTCGATCATGCGCTGGTCGGCACGGGCGAGCCGCGCTGGCTGCAGCTGGTGCAGAACGTGCCCGAGCAGATTGCCCACAATGCCAACCGGGTGCAGCAGGGCTTTCGCGACTATCAGGAGCTGGCGCTGTCGCGCCTGGGTCTGCGCAAGCTCTATGGCATCACCCTGACGCTGGCGCTGTTGCTGACGGTGCTGGCGGCCATCGCCGTGGCGCTGGCGCTATCCAAGCGTCTGGTGCGGCCCTTGCTCAGCCTGGCCTCCGGCACCCAGGCCGTGAGCGTGGGGGACTTCCGGCCGCTGCCCGAGCCGCCCGAGCGCGATGAGGTCGGCCAGCTGACCCGCTCCTTCAATGCCATGACGCGCCAGCTCGACGAGGCGCGTCAGATGGTCGAAAGCAACCGCCGCCAGCTCGAGCGCAGCAACGTCTACCTGGAAAGCGTGCTGGCCAACCTGTCTTCCGGCGTGCTGGCCTTTGACGAGAGCTTCCGTGTCACCATGTTCAATCAGGGGGCGCAATCCATCCTGCAGGTGGATCTGCGCTCGGCCATCGGCCGGCCGCTGGAAACCGTCGAAGGCATGCTGGATTTCGCCCGCATCGCGCGCGATGCCTTCTCGGCCCATGCTGCCGTAGGGTCCGAACGCCAGCACTGGCAGCAGCAATTCGAAATCACGCCGGCGCAGCCTGGCGCGCAGCCCATCACGCTGCTGGCGCGCGGCACCCATCTGCGGGTCGATGGGCGCGCCAACGGCTATCTGGTCGTCTTCGACGACATCACCGAGGTGATCTCGGCCAGCCGCACCATGGCCTGGGGCGAGGTGGCGCGCCGCCTCGCGCACGAGATCAAGAACCCGCTGACCCCCATCCAGCTGTCGGCCGAGCGCCTGGCCATGAAACTGGCCGGCCACCTGGCGCCGCCCGAGGCCCAGATGCTCGAGCGCGCCACCAACACCATCGTCAACCAGGTGGGCTCGCTCAAGCAGATGGTCGACGATTTCCGGGAATACGCGCGCACCCCGCCGGCGGTCATGCAGCCGATCGACTTCAATGCCCTGGTGGCCGATGTGCTGGCGCTCTATGGCTGGGACGCCGCCGAGGGCCAATCGCGCGGCGGCGGCATGCAGCTGGAGGTATCGCTGGGCGAGGGGTTGCCCATCATCGAGGGCGACACGACCCAGCTGCGCCAGGTCATCCACAATCTGATGTCGAACGCGCGCGACGCGGTGGCCAATCAGGGCGAGGCCGGCAGTATCCGGGTAGTGACCCAGTTGACCCACATTCCCAAGTCGGATGGGTCGGAAACCGCCGCCTTGCGTTTTACGGTGGCAGACAATGGCGCCGGATTCCCGCCGCAGGTGATGCAGCGTGCCTTTGAACCCTATGTCACCACGAAAGCACATGGCACTGGGTTAGGATTGGCGATTGTGCGCAAGATCGTGGAAGAACATGGGGGGCGCATTGATCTCGCCAACCGCAAGGAGGGCGGCGCCCGAGTGTCCATTTTGTTGACCCGCTTGGCGAGTGCGTCCGATACTATGGACGCGACCTTGCAACAAAAGCATAATGCGGCAACGCAATAGGTGAAAGGTTTATGGCCAGAATTCTGGTGGTCGACGACGAAGTTGGCATCCGCGAACTGTTGTCCGAGATTCTTTACGATGAGGGGCATACAGTCGAGTTGGCGGAGGATGCAGCCCAGGCAAGGGCGGCCCGTCTGCGCTCGCGTCCGGATCTGGTCCTGCTCGATATCTGGATGCCGGACACCGATGGCGTGAGCTTACTCAAAGAGTGGGCATCGCAAGGTCTGCTCGACATGCCGGTCATCATGATGAGTGGTCACGCCACCATCGATACCGCGGTCGAGGCCACGCGCATCGGTGCGATGGACTTCCTCGAAAAACCCATCACGCTCCAGCGTCTGCTCAAGACCATCGCCGCCGGCCTGGCGCGCGGACAGGCCCCGGCGGCTGCGCCGGCTGCCGTGGCCGCACCCATGGCGTCCACCGCCTTCGACGACGAGCGCGATGCACCGGCGACGTCCTCGCCCGTCCTGGGCAGCCCCGAGGCGCCGGCCAGCGGCAACAACCTGCTGGGCACCATCTCGCTCGATCTGCCGCTGCGCGAGGCGCGCGACGAATTCGAGCGCATCTATTTCGAATACCATCTGGTGCGCGAGAACCACAGCATGACGCGCGTCTCCGAGCGCACCGGCCTGGAACGCACCCATCTTTACCGCAAGCTCAAACAACTCGGCATTGAATCCGCGCGTAAGCGAGGCTCATGAAAATCCTGATCGTCGGCGCCGGCCGCGTTGGCACCAGCGTGGCCGAGAACCTGGTGTCCGAAGAGAACGACATCACGGTGCTGGACATCCAGACCGACCAGCTGGCCTATCTCCAGGAGCGCTTTGATCTGCGCGTCATGCAGGGCGACGCTACCCAGGTGTCGGTGCTGGAGGCCGCGGGCGCCGCCGATACCGATCTGCTGATTGCCTGTGCGGCCTCCGACTCGGTCAACATGGTGACCTGCAAGATTGCCCGGCAGGTCTTCAATGTGCCGCGCCGCATCGCCCGTATCCGCATGCCGGAGTTTGCCGACCATCCCGAGCTCATGGGAGAGGAGGGCTTCTGCATCGACGCCCTGATCAGCCCCGAGCGCAGCGTCACGACCTATCTGCACAGCCTGATTGAATTCCCCGAAGCCTTGCAGGTGGTCGAGTTTGCCGAAGGCCGCCTGAGCGTGGTCACGGTGCGGGTCGGCCATGGCAGCCCGATGGCCAATACCTCGGTGGAACAGCTGCGCGAGGCCTGGCCTGATGTGAAGGCGCGCGTGGTCGACGTGCTGCGCGGGGGGCGTCCGCTGCGCGTGGGCCAGGAAACGGTGGTGGCGCCCGGCGACGAAGTCGTGCTGGTGGTCGATACCCGTCACGCGCGGCGCGCCGTGCGTCAGCTGCGGGAGGCCGAGAAGACCGTGCATCGGGTCATGATCGCCGGTGGCGGAAACATCGGCTTGCGCCTGGCGCGCCAGCTGGCCGAGGAAAGCTACAGCGTGCGCATCATCGAGCGCAATGAAAAACGCTGCGAAGCGCTGGCTGCCGAGCTGCCCTCCAATGTCCTGGTGCTGCATGGCAGCGGCACCGACGAGTCGCTGCTGGAGCGCGAAAACATCCAGGACATGGATACCTGGCTGGCCCTGACCAGCGATGATGAAGACAACATCATGTCTTCGTTGCTGGCCAAGCGGATGGGCGCGCGCAAGGTGATCGCGCTCATCAATCGCCATGCCTACGGTGAACTGATGCAGGGCAGCCATATCGATATCGCGGTCTCGCCTGCCCAGGCCACCATGAGCGAACTGCTGCGCCATGTGCGTCGTGGCGACGTGGTGGCGGTGCATCGCCTGCGTCAGGGCGTGGCCGAGGCGGTCGAGGCGGTCGCCCATGGCGACCGCGCCACCTCGCGCGTGGTCGGCCGGCGCGTCGGCGAGATCCGCCTGCCCAAGGGCGCCAGTATCGGCGCCCTGGTGCGCGCGGATGAAATTCTGCTGCCTGACGACGATACCGTCATCGAGACCGACGATCATGTCATCGTGTTCGTGCCCACGCGCCAGCAGATGCCGCGCGTGGAAAAGCTCTTTCAGGTTTCGGCGTCTTTCTTCTAACCTCCTGCCGGCCGCGGCGTGGCGGCGGCCTCGATCATGAAGCGCTTGCTGGCAACCCTCTATGTGCTTGGCCTGACCATGGTGGTGTTCGCACTGACCATGCTGATCCCCTTGGGGGTGGCCTGGTTCGGTGAAGACAAAGGCCTGAAAGCCTTCATCGAGGGCTTCGGGATCGCCATGGGCATCGGAGCGGGGGTGTGGCTGCTGACGCACCGCTGGCGCAGCGAACTGCACGCCCGCGACGGCTTTTTGCTGGTGTCGATCGTCTGGGCGGGGCTGCCGTTGCTGGCCTCCATTCCTTTTCTGCTCTATTACCACGACATCGGCCAGCCGCTGTCGTTCACACACGCCTACTTCGAGGCCATGTCGGGCCTGACCACCACGGGTGCGACGGTGCTCACGGGGCTGGACGACCTGCCGCGCTCGATCAATCTGTGGCGGGTGACGCTCATCTGGATGGGCGGCATGGGCATCCTGGTGCTGGCTGTCGCCATTCTTCCCCTGCTGGGGGTCGGCGGCCACCAGGTGGTGCGTGCCGAGACTCCGGGCCCCATGAAAGACGAGCGCCTCACGCCGCGCATCGCCAGCACCGCCAAAGCGTTGTATGCGGTGTACTTCGGTTTTTCTATCGTCTGTTTCCTGGCCTATCGCGCGGTGGGCTTGTCCTGGTTCGACGCCTGGGCGCACATGGCGACCACCATGGGATTGGGCGGATTTTCCACTTACGACTCGGGTTTCCTGCAATTCAACTCGGTTGCGGTCGAGCTGGTCGCGATTTTCTTCATGCTGATCTCCGGGATCAGCTTCGCCACCCACTTCAATGCTCTGCGCCAGCGCAGCTTCAAACCCTACCTGACCTGTCCACAGACGATTCCCTATCTGACGGTGGTGCTGGGCGCCGGGCTGGTGATTTCGGTCTTCCTGCTGCTCAAGCACGTCTACACGGATCCGCTGCAGGCCTTGCGCTACGGGATGTTCAACACCGTGTCGGTGGCGACCACCACGGGTTTCGCCAACGCGGACTACGGCAGCTGGCCCTTGTTTGCGCCCCTGACCATGCTGCTGCTGTCGGCCTTTGCGACGTCGGCCGGATCGACCGGCGGGGGCATCAAGATGATCCGGGTCATCCTGCTCATCAAACAGGCGCGCAATGAGCTGATCACCATGCTGCACCCGCACGCGGTCAGCCCGGTGCGCATCGGCACCCGGATCGTCGATCAGCGGGTGATTTTTTCGGTGCTGGCTTTCATGCTGGTCTATGGCTTGTCGGTCGGGGTGCTCAGCAGCCTGTTGTTGCTCTCCGGCCTGGATCTGACCACCGCCTTCGGGGCGGTCATGGCCATGATCAACAATACCGGCCCGGGCCTGGGCGCGCTTGGGCCCACCGGCAACTACGGGGTGCTGAGCGACTTCCAGGTGTGGGTCTGCACCTTCGCCATGCTCATCGGACGGCTGGAGTTGTTGACCGTCCTGGTGCTGTTCACCCCCTGGTTCTGGCGCAAGTAAACCCCGAAAGTGTCCTGGGCAGACCCAGTTTCAGGGTTTTCCCATCCGGCCCGAAAACCCGCAACTGGCGCGGTTCTACGTCAATCATGACGCGCCATGCCGCATGAATCCTCGAGTGTAAGTACCCACTATCAGGCGTGTCTCTGGGGATTTTGCGGGTTGCGCGCATCGGCCTTATAAAAGTCGCCAAATTCCATTAATTTGCAATAAAACCGCGGCTATCATGCGGAAAACGGCAGCCGCATCAGGGTCTGTGCCCTGGCTTTGCGCAAGGCAGGCGGCGCCACCTTCAAGCGCCACGACAAGGAGCGGATCATGGAACAGATTGCGTTTGCGTCCTCATCCCCCAACACCTTGGGCATCGAACTGGAGCTGCAACTGATCGACCCGGCAGGCTTCGACCTGGCCGCCGCGGCCGATGAGTTGCTGGCTCAACTGGTCAACCACCCGGCAGCCGAATTCATCAAACCCGAGATCACCCGCTCGATGATCGAGCTGAATTCATCGGTACACACCCGGCCGGCCGATCTGCTGGCCGAAATGCGCGGCATGCGCGACGCCCTGTGCGAAGCGGCCGACGCCGTCGGCGTGGTGGTCGCCGGCGGCGGCACCCACCCCTTCATGCGCTGGCAGGAGCGCGACATCTTCGATGCGCCGCGTTTCCAGTATCTGGCCGAGATGTACGGCTACCTGGCGCGCCAGTTCACGGTGTTCGGCCAGCACATTCATCTGGGCGTGCCTTCGGGCGACGCGGCGATCCGGATGGTCCATGGTCTGTCTCCCTATGTGCCGCATTTCATCGCCCTGTCGGCGTCATCGCCCTATCGCGAAGGGGTCGATACCCTGTTTTCCTGCGCCCGTCTGAACGCGGTCAACAGTTTCCCGCTGGCCGGCCATCTGCCACCCGAGGTACACGACTGGTACGGCTTCGAGGCCCATCTGGGCCAGCTGTGCGAGAGCGGCCTGGCCGAGAGCATCAAGGACCTTTACTGGGATATCCGCCCCAAGCCGGAGTTCGGCACGGTCGAGATCCGGGTCTGCGACACGCCGCTGAGCGTGGAGCGGGCCTGCCAGCTGGCCGCGTTCGCCCAGACTCTGGCGGCCTGGTTGCGGGATCAGCCCACGCCGCCGGCGCGGGCCTGGCTGGCTTATCGCAGCAATCATTTCCAGGCCTGCCGCTTCGGGCTGCACGGCCGTTATGTCAGTGCCGACGGGCAGCGTCTGCGGCTGTCCGATCATCTGAAGGCCCTGTTCGCCACGCTCATGCCCCTGGCCCAGGAAATGGGCACGGCGCCCATGCTGACCGAGCTGCATGACAGCGTACTGTGCGGCGCCGGCAACGACGCCCGCTGGCTGCGGGCCCAGTTTCATCGCCATCGTGAGCTGCCTGCCGTGGTACAGGCCATGGCGCAGACTTTCCGGGGCGAGCAGGCTGCCGCGACGCCCCTGCGCCGCCGTATCCGTGCGACCTCCGAGCCCATGGCGCCCATGGCGCCCGGCGTGGGCTGGCCGCAGCGCCTGCACTGAGGCGCGGACGCGGAGCGTGGGGCCTAGAGGCTTTCCCGGCGCCCGCCGATGGCGCTGAGCGAGAGCCGGGTTTCGCCGGCGGCGCGATGGCTGGCGGCGCGCCAGGCATGACCGTAGGCGACCTCGATGGTCAGGGGGATGCGCCCATCGGCGCCGCGTTGGGCTTCAAGGGCGGCGCACAGCCGGGCGCGCCAGGCCGGCGTGGCCAGCCCGGCGCGGCGCGCGCGCGCCGGGTTGCCACCCAGGGCACGCACATCTTCCAGCAGCTTCTGCGGCGTGGCGTAGGTCAGCGTCAGCGTTTCCTGATCCATGACCGGATCGGCAAAGCCATTCTCGACCAGCAGATCGCCGAAGTCGTGCATGTCCACGAAGCCGGGCGTGGCGGTGTCGAGTCCGGCGTCCGTCAGGGCCTGCCGCAGTTCGCGCAGCGTGCCGGGCCCCAGACAGGAGAACATCGCCAGACCGCCCACGCGCAGGATGCGGCGCCATTCGGCCAGCGCAGCGTGTGGCGCGGGGTGCCAGTGCAGGGCGAGGTTGGACCACACCATGTCCAGGGACTCCGGCGCCAGGCCGGTGGCGGCCAGGTCGGCATTGATGAAGCGCGGCGCGGCCGGACCCCGGCCGGTCAGCCGTCCGACCAGGGCGGTCAGGCGCGGAGGGGCGAAACGCTGGCGGGCCTGCGCCAGCAAGGGTTCGCAATGATCCAGCCCGATGTAGGCGGCTTGCGGATCGCGTTCGCGCAGTAGCGGCAGGTTGTCGCCCGTGCCGCAGCCGGCGTCCAGGATGGTGGCGGGCTGCAGGCGGATGTAGCCCAGCCGGCCCATCATCCGCCGGGCGATCTCGCCGTAGAGGAACTGCGCTTCGGACAGGTCGCCGCGACGCGCGAACTGGCGCGCGACATGATGCGGGTTGATGGGCAGATCGGGCAGGGTCGAAGGCTGAGACATAAACGTGCAGGCGCGCACCGGGCAGGCGCGTCGATATGGTGGGATGGCAGCCTGACTGACTGCCGTGCGTCATTATGGCCTATCCCCTTGCTTTGCCCCTGCGTCGCCCCTGCCGTCAGCCGGGGCATGGATGGCGCCGTCTGGGCGCTTGTCTGCCGGCGGCCTGCCCGCTGTGCGGCGGTGCCGCGCGGGGCGCGCGGCTGTGCCGGCCCTGCTGCCGCGATGTGCTGGCTTCCATGCGCGGTGGCGCGGCGCGTTGTCGCGAGTGCCGGGCGCGGCTGCCGTCGCAGGCCGCCGGTCTGTGCGCGGCCTGCCTGCGGCGGCGCCTGCGCCTGGGCCGTTGCGTGACGGCTTTCGATTATCTGATGCCGGGTGACTGGCTCATCCAGCGCTACAAGGGCGGCCAGCTCGCGCTGGCGCATGCCCTGGGCGCGCTGATGGCACAGGCCTGGCGGCGCGAGCGGCCCATGATGGCCGCGTGGCTGGTGCCGGTGCCAGCCTCGGCGCAGGCCTTGCGCCGGCGGGGCTTCAATCCGGCCGCCGAGCTGGCCCAGGTAGCCGGCGATTGGCTGGGCTTGCCGGTGGCGCGCTGGGGCTTGCGTCGCCGTCGTGCCAGGGCGCCCCAGACCGGGCGTAGCCGACGCGCTCGCTGGCGCGGCCTGCGGGGAGTCTTCGAGGCCGATCCGGCCCTGGCCGGGCAGGCGGTGCTGGTGGTCGATGATGTGCTGACCACCGGGGCAACCGCCCAGGCGGCAGTCTGGGCGCTCAGACGGGCGGGGGCGCGTTGCGTGGGGGTGCTGGCCGCAGCCAGGACGCCGGCGCCGGGCTGGCACAATAGCGCCTGACGCCACGCGGGTTCGCCATGGCGTCTTTTTCCGGATTCATTCTCACGCGCCGCGCCCCATGTTCCACGTCATTCTCGTCTGCCCTGAAATCCCGCCCAACACCGGCAACGCCATCCGCCTGTGCGCCAATACCGGTGCGCAGCTCCACCTGGTGCGGCCGTTGGGGTTCGAGCTGGATGATGCGCGGCTGCGCCGCGCCGGCCTGGATTATCACGAATGGCAGCCCATGCAGGTGCACGATGATCTGCCCACGGCGCTCGCGGCCACCGGCGCGCCACAGGAGCGCCGCTTCGCCTTGACCACGCAGGGCGCGCGCAGCGCCGCGGGCATGCAGTACCTGCCGGGCGATGTGTTTGTGTTCGGGCGTGAGACGGCCGGCCTGTCGGATGAGCATGTGGCGCTTTTCGCGCCCGCCCAGCGCCTGCGTCTGCCTATGCGGCCGGGCCAGCGCAGCCTCAACCTGTCCAATGCCGTGGCCGTGACGGTGTTCGAGGCCTGGCGCCAGCAGGATTACGCGGGCGGCCTCTGAGCGGCCGCCCGGCGCATCAGTCCAGCGACAGTTGCAGGCGCTCGATGACGGCGTCCCAGCGGGCCTTTTCTTCGCGCATGCGCGCGGTGAGTTCCTGGGGCGTGGAGGGCGCGGGCGTGAAGTACTGCTGCGCCATCTGCTTGCGCACCTCGTCGCTGTTGATGATGCGGGCCAGCTCCTGGTTCAGGCGCTCGATGATCGGGGCGGGTGTGCCGGCCGGCGCCAGCATGGCGTTCCAGGAAATGGATTCAAACCCCGGGTAGCCCTGGGAGGCCATGGTGGGGATGCCCGGCAGGGCGGGGCTGGGTTCCAGGCTGGTCACCGCCAGCGCCTGGGCGCGGCCGTCGCGCACCTGGGGCATGGCGATGGCCGGCACCATGAAGCCGGCCTGCACGTCACCGCCAATGATGGCCGTGATGACCTGAGGAAAGCCCGGGTAGGGAATCTGGGTCAGATCGATGCCGGCGTCTTCCTTGAACATTTCCATGGCCAGGTGGGCCGAACTGCCCGGGCCGACCGAACCGTAGTTCAGCGCACCGGCACGCTTGCGCGCCAGCTCGACGAATTCCTGCACGTTCTTCACGCCCAGGCTGGGCGTTACGGTCAGCACGTTGGGGCTGGTGGCCACCAGCGTGATCGGCGCCAGGTCGGTCAGCGGGTCGTAGCCCAGCGTACGCTTGTACAGCGTCGGCGCGGTCACCAGCGGACCGTTGATCGTATAGAGCAGCGTGTAGCCGTCGGGTTTGGCCTGGGTGACCTGGCGCGTGCCGATGTTGCCGCCGGCGCCCGGCTTGTTGTCGATCACCACTGCTTGCTTCAGGGCCTGCGATAGCGGCTCGGCAATGGTGCGCGCCAGCAGGTCGGGCGAGGAGCCGGGCGGATAGGGCACCACCAGATGGATCGGGCGCTCGGGCCAGGCGGCTTGGGCGGCCAGCGGCAGCAAGGCGCTGACCAGGCCCAGGCCCAGGCCACGCTGCAGGCGTGAGAACAGGCGTGCGACAGACATGGAGGTGCTCCTAGGGAACGGAAAGAGAGAAATGAAGGCGAAAGGGGTTGGGGGGCGGCGCGCGCCAGCCTCAGGGGCCGGGCGGGACCGGCGGCCAGGCCTCGGCGCGCGCGTCGCGCGCCAGCAGGGCCGAGACGGCGGTCATCGGGGCGACGCCCTCGAACAGGACGGCGCAGACCGCCTCGGTGATGGGCATTTCCACGCCCAGCGATTGCGCGCGGCGCAACGCAGCGCGCGCACAGCGCACGCCTTCGGCGGTCACGCCGCTGGCGAGGATGTCTTCGATCTTGCGTCCGGCGCCGATCTCCAGGCCCACGCGCCGGTTGCGGGACAGCTCTCCGGTGGCCGTCAGAACCAGGTCGCCCAGGCCGGTCAGGCCGGCGAAGGTATCGGCCTGGGCGCCCAGCGCCAGGCCGAAGCGCATCATTTCGGCCAGGCCGCGCGTGATCAGGGCTGCGCGGGCGTTGGTGCCCAGCGCCAGGCCATCCGAAATGCCGCAGGCCACGGCGATGACATTCTTGAGGGCGCCGCCCACTTCGACACCGATGACGTCCTGGCTGGCGTAGACCCGTACCGCAGCGCCATGCAGGGCGGCGGTGGCGGCCTGGCGCACGCTCAGGTCTTCGCTGGCGACGGTCAGGGCCACCGGCAGCCCCTGGGCCACTTCGCGCGCGAACGAGGGGCCGGACAACACGCCGCAGCTCAGTCCGCTGCTGGACTCGCGCACGATCTCGTGCGGCAGCCGGGCGGTGTCGGATTCGAAGCCCTTGCAGGTCCAGACGATGGGGGTGGAGGTAATGCCCAGGGCCGGCAGGCGCTGCGCCAGCTGGCGCATGATGTCGTCCATGCCGGCGACCGGCACGCCCAGGATGATGAGGGCGTGCGTGGGATCGGGGCCGAGAAAGGCCAGGGCGGCGTCCAGGTCGGCGCTGTAGCGCAGCGCGGCCGGCAGACGCACGTCGGGCAGATATCGGGTGTTTTCCTGCGAGGCGGCCAGGCTTTGGGCCTGGGCCGCATCGCGGGCCCACAACAGGGTGGGGTGGCGGCGCGCGGCCGCCGCCGCCAGGGCCGTGCCCCAGCTGCCGGCGCCGAGAACGGCCACGCGCAGGGCGGGAGCAGGAGAGGGGCTGACCATGGCGGTTGCCGTATTACTGGCGGGTGGCGTTGGGCGGCAGGATGATGCCCGAGTCGCTCTGGCCTTGCTCGGCCTGCTGCTGCTGAGCCATTTCGGCCACGCGCTGCTCGTACAGGGCCTGGAAGTTGACTTCGGTCAGGTGCAGGGCCGGCAGCGAGGTGCGGGTGATGGCGTCGGCCACGTTGGCGCGCAGGTAGGGGTAGAGCATGGTCGGGCAAACGATGCCCAGGATGGGGTCCATCTGCTCGGGCGGGATGTTCGACAGTTCGAAAATGCCGGCCTGCGTGCCTTCGACCAGGTACAGCACCTTGTCGTTGATGCGCGTGGTGACCGTGACCGTCACGGTCGATTCGAACACCGTTTCAGCCAGGCGCTGACCGCCGACATTGATGGTGACTTCGACCGTCGGGCCTTCCTGCTCCAGGAGGATCTGAGGCGCATTGGGCATTTCCAGCGACAGGTCTTTGAGGTAGACGCGCTGCAGATTGAACACGGGCGCTTCGTTGCCGGCTTGCGAGTTGTTTTGATCCTGATCGGCCATGAGAAATTCCGGTTTGGGGTTGTAAGGCGGGGAAGCCGTTGGCGGGTTGCGCCGTCAGCCGTTTAAGAGGGGCAGCAGACCGCCCGAGCGGTCCAGCGCCTGGAGATCGTCGCAGCCGCCCACGTGGGTGTCGCCGATGAATATCTGCGGCACGGTGCGCCGGCCGCTGCGTTCGATCATGATGTCGCGCTGGGCGGGGTCGTGGTCGATCTGGATTTTTTCAAGGTCGGTGACGCCGCGCTGGCGCAGCAAGGCTTCAGCCCGGGCGCAATACGGGCAGTAGTCCTTGCTATACATAACAACTTTTTGCATCGTTTCCCTCGACTGAAGGCTAAATTAAGACCATTAGACCGCATCGGGAGGCGCCATGCGCCCATGCCGTGAAATCAACCTTTCTGCGTGACGGGCAGATTGGCCGCATACCAGGCGCGCATGCCGCCATCGAGCGTGAACACCTCGGCATGGCCGAGCGCCTTCAGGCGCTGGGCCATGCGCGGGGCGGCGCGGCCCTGTTCGCAGACCACGATCAGCGGCTTGTTTTTGGGCAGGGCGGCGGCTTTCTTTTCCAGCTCGTCGGCGGGTACGCTGCGCGACTGGGCGATGTGGCCCGCCTGGAACTGCTCGGCGGCGCGCACGTCCACCCAGACGGCCTGGCGCTGGTTGACCATCTGGATGGCCGCTGTGGTGTCCAGGGCCGAGCCCCCACGCCCCTTGCGCAGGGTGGGCAAGAGCAGCATCGCGCCTGAAACGAGGGCGACGCCCACGACGAGGATATTGTTTTTGTCGATCAAGAATTGCAGAAAATCCACGGGGCATCCTGAAGTGCGGCGCGGCGGCGGCCAGCCGGAAAAGGGGTCTGGACGTCCTGGGCGCCTGATGGCGACGGCCCGGCGGCATAATGCGCCGGGAAGGCTAAGCCTGGGGCAAAATCACACAATTATAAAATGAGCCCATTGTTCAACTCCAACCTGCTGAATTCCAGCCTATAACTATGTACAAACTTGTTCTGATGCGCCACGGCGAAAGCCAATGGAATCTGGAAAACCGCTTCACCGGCTGGACCGATGTCGACCTGACCGACACCGGCCGCGAACAGGCCCGCAAGGCCGGCGAACTGCTCAAGCAGGAAGGCTATGTCTTTGACCTGGCCTACACCTCGGTGCTCAAGCGCGCCATCCGCACCCTGTGGATCGCCCTGGATGCGATGGACGCCATGTACACCCCGGTGGGCGTGAACTGGCGCCTGAACGAGCGCCATTATGGCCAGCTGCAGGGCCTGAACAAGGCCGAGACCGCCGCCAAGTACGGCGACGAACAGGTGCTGGTGTGGCGTCGCGCCTACGCCATTGCGCCGGAGCCGCTCGATATCGACGACCCCCGCCACCCCCGTTTCGACAGCCGCTACGCCAAGATTCCGGCCGACCAGCTGCCGGCCACCGAGTGCCTGCAGGACACCGTGGCGCGCGTGCTGCCGTTCTGGAATGAGTCGATCGCCCCGGCCATCCGCGCCGGCCGTCGCGTGCTCATCGCCGCTCACGGCAACAGCCTGCGTGCGCTGATCAAGCACCTGGACAACATTTCCGATGACGACATCGTCAACCTGAACATCCCCACCGGCCAGCCGCTGGTCTATGAGCTGGATGAGGCGCTGCGCCCGATCCGCCATTACTATCTGGGTGATGCCGCCGAGATCGAGGCGGCCATGGCCGCCGTGGCGGCTCAGGGTAAAGCCAAAAAGGACTGATCCCATGCGGTTTGCAGCAGGCTTGCTGGGGGTGGCCATCTTGGCCGGCACGCCGCTGGCGTCTTCGGCCGCCACGGATCTGGCCAGTCGCCAGTCCGAGGCCGAACGCCAGCAGGCCGCGCTGCGCAACCGTATCGAGTCCTTGCAGAAGACGATCGACCAGCGCGAGGCTGCCCGCAAGGAGGCGGCCGATGCGCTGCAGGCTTCCGAGTCGGCAATTTCGTCGATCAACCGGCGCCTGCGGGAGCTGGCCGACAGCCACCGAGCAGCCGAGACGGATCTTGCCGCGCTGGAAAAACAGATCGTCAGCCAGTCTGCGGTGCTGACGCAGCGCCGCGGCGAACTGGCCGGCCAGTTGCAGGCCCAGTACACCAGCGGCCTGTCTCCCTGGAGCGAGCTGCTCTCCGGTGGCGATCCCCAGGAGCTGGGGCGCAATCTGGGCTATCTGGAATACGTATCGCGCGCCCGCAGCCAGGCGGTCATCGAGGTGCGCCAGGATATCGAGCGGTTGTCGGCACTGCAAAAGCGTGCCGATTCGCGCCGTGACGACCTGCAGCGCCTGACCCGCGACACCGAGCGTGAAAAAGAAGCCCTGGTCAAACAACAGCAGACGCGCGCCACCCTGCTGGTGCAACTGGAAGGGCAGATTACCGCCCAGCGGGCCGAGGCCAGCCGGCTGGGCCGCGATGATCAGCGCCTGTCGCAGCTGATCGATGACCTGAGCGTGGCCATCACCCGGCAGGCCGAGGAAGAGGCTCGCCGCCGCGCGGCCGCCGAGGCCGCGCGCCGCGCCGAGGCTGCTCGCAAGGCGGAGGCTGCCCGCCAGGCCGAACTGGCGCGTCGCGCCGAGGCGGCCCGCCAGGCCGAAGCCGCCCGCCAGGCCCAGCGCCAGGCCGCCCAGGCGCAGCGGCAGCAACAGCAGCAGGAACAACAGCAACAACAGGAACGACAGGCGCGCGAGGAAGCCGCACGCCAGCAGGCCCAGGCCGCCCGGCCCTCGGGCCCCGTGGCCATGGCGGACCCCGATGCCGCCGGCCTGCGGCCGGTGCCGGGCAGCCAGGGGAGCCTGATCGAAACGCGTGAACCAACGCCCGCCGTCCAGGTCAAACCTGTCGAGCAAGCGCCTGCCGCGTCGCGCGCCCAGGCCGCCGCCCAGGAAGAGGCCCGGCCCCTGGTGGGTGAAGGGGCGGGTTTGCGGCGCGGGCTCACGCCGCCCGTGCGGGGCCAGGTGCAGGGCCGTTTTGGTCTCGGACGCCCGGAAGGCGGGGTCTGGCGTGGCATCGTCCTACGCGCAAACGAAGGCACGCCGGTGAAGTCGGTGGCCCCGGGCACCGTCGTCTATGCCCAATGGTTGCGTGGTTTCGGCAATCTTGTCATTGTTGATCATGGGCAGCAGTACCTGACCGTCTATGCCTACAACCAGAGCGTACTCAAACAGGTCGGAGACCGGGTTGCCACCGGCGATACCATCGCGACCGTGGGTGCGACCGGCGGCCAGGTGGAATCGGGCCTATACTTTGAAATTCGCCATCGCGGCGCTCCGGTCGATCCAGCCCAGTGGCTGGCACTTTGAGCCGGGGATAAAACACAGGATGCGTGCATGAGCTCTCGCAAATTTCGCGGTTTGGGTCTGGTCGCCACGGGTGTCGTGGCCGGCATACTGTTGAGCGTCGGTGTGACCGCCGTTGCACAGCGCGGCAGTCCGCTGCCACTGGACGAACTGCGCCAGCTCAGCAATGTCTTCGCCGTGATCAAGAACAACTATGTCGAGCAGGTCGACGACAAAACCCTGATCAGCAACGCCATCGCCGGCATGGTGTCCAATCTGGATCCCCATTCGGCCTACCTGGACGCGGACGCCTATCGCGAAATGCAGACCGCCACGCAAGGCGAGTTCGGCGGCCTGGGCATCGAGGTTGGCGCCGAGGACGGCTTCATCAAGGTGATCTCGCCCATCGAGGACACGCCGGCCGCGCGTGCCGGCATCATGGCGGGCGACCTCATCATCAAGATCGACGATACCCCCACCAAGGGCATGCTGCTCAATGATGCCGTCAAGCTCATGCGCGGCAAGCCCAAATCGCCGATCACCCTCACCATCATGCGTGCCGACCGTCCGCAGCCGGTGGTCGTCAAGCTGGTGCGCGACATCATCAAGGTGCGCAGCGTGCGCAGCAAGATGCTCGATGACGGCGTGGCCTATGTGCGCATCGCCCAATTCCAGGAAAAGACCGGTCCGGATCTGGCCCGTCAGCTGCGCGAGCTCGGCGCCAAGGGCGCACCCAAGGGCCTGGTGCTGGATCTGCGCAACGACCCGGGCGGCCTGCTGACCAGCGCCATCGGTGTGGCCGGCGCCTTCCTGCCGCCCGACACGCTGGTGGTGTCCACCGATGGCCGTACGCCGGATTCCCGTCACAAGTATCTCGCCACACCGTCCGAGTATGCGCGCGGCGAAAGCAATTACCTGAGCGGCCTGCCGGGCTGGGTCAAGACCGTGCCCATGGTGGTGCTGGTCAACGTGGGCTCGGCCTCGGCCTCCGAGATCGTGGCCGGCGCGTTGCAGGATCACAAGCGCGCCAAGGTGCTGGGCAACCGCACGTTCGGCAAGGGGTCGGTGCAGGTCATTCTGCCGCTGAGCGAAAGCTCCGCGGTCAAGCTGACCACGTCGCGCTACTTCACGCCCAGCGGTCGTTCCATCCAGGCCACCGGTATCGAACCCGACTATGTCGTGGCCGATACCGCCGAGGGCGATTTGTTCCGCCTGCCGCGCGAAGCCGACCTGCAGCGCCACCTCTCCAATCAGCAAAGCCCGGATTCCGAAGTGAAGTCCGAGGCCGATCAGTCGCTTGAGGCCCCGCTGGGCAAGGTGTTCGAGTTCGGCGGCCCCGAGGACTTCCAGCTGCAGCAGGCCCTGAATCTGCTGCAGGGCAAGGCGGTCCAGAAGGGGTCGGCGCGCGCGCAGGCCAAGGCTGACATCAAGCCCAATCTGTCGGGCACCACCGAGCGCCTGAAGATCACGCCGTCCGGAGTCGAGCCCGCCGGCAAGCAATGAACGATCAGCAACTGCTGCGCTATGCCAGGCATATCCTGCTCGACGATCTCGGTATCGAAGGGCAGGAGCGTTTCCTGGCGACCAAAGTCCTGATTCTTGGGGCCGGCGGGCTGGGCTCGCCGGCTGCGCTGTACCTGGCCACGGCCGGCATCGGGCATATCACCCTGGTCGACGACGACAGCGTCGAGCTCTCCAATCTGCAGCGCCAGATCTTGCACACCACCGCCAGCCTGGGACGCCCCAAGGCCGAGTCGGGGCGAGACATGCTGGCTGCCTTCAACCCGGAAGTCGAGGTCGTGGCGCGGGTGGAGCGCCTGGCCGGGCAGGCCATGGCCGATGCCGTGGCCGAGGCCGACATCGTGCTGGATTGTTGCGACAACTTCGCCACCCGCCACGCCATCAACCGGGCCTGCGTGCAACATCGCAAACCGCTGGTGTCGGGGGCGGCCATCCGTTATGACGGGCAGGTCAGCACCTATGACTTGCGGCGCGACGATGCGCCCTGTTATCACTGCCTCTTTCCCGAGGCAGACGATGCCGAGGAGCTGCGCTGCGCCACCACGGGCGTGCTGGCGCCGCTGGTGGGCATCATCGGCGCCACTCAGGCCGCCGAGGCGCTCAAGCTGGCCAGCGGCCTGGGCGAGCCCCTGACCGGCCGGCTGTTGCAACTGGATATCCGCAGCATGCGTTGGCATAGCGTGAACGTGCCGCGCGACCCCGATTGCCCGGTCTGCCGCGACCGCTGAGCAGTTTTCTGCGATAGCGACTTTCTTGAAAGTTATCAGATAACCTGATTAGTTCAGGCTATACTGCCGGCATGCAGACGACGACCTTGACCGATCAGGTATCACGCCAGTTGGCCGATGACATCGGCCGCGGCCACTATGCCGTGGGCGAGAAACTGCCTTCGGGCCGGGCGCTGGCCGAGCGCTACGGCGTCAGTGCGGCGGTGATCCGCGAAGCTACCGAAAGGCTGCGGGCCCAGGGGCTGGTGCGTAGCCGCCAGGGGTCGGGTTGCACGGTCATCGCGCGCAGCAGCGCGCAGGGTTTCCAGGTGGCGCTGGAGGCAGGCCGCGACCACCGCGCCCTGGGCGCGGTCTATGAGCTGCGCATGGACCTGGAGGCCGGCGCAGCCGCCCTGGCCGCCGAACGCCGCGACGCCGGCGACCTGCAGGCAATGCGGGCCGCCCTGAGCGCGCTGGCGCGCCACCAGGAGGATCCCCTGCTGGGCGCCGAGCACGATGTCGGCTTTCACCTGGCGGTGGCGGCCGCGACCCACAATCCGCACTACCAGCGCCTGCTGCAGTATCTCAACCAGCAACTGCGCCAGGCGGTCGATGCCGCGCGCGCCAACACCGCCCGTCAGCCCGGTCTGGCAGACAGCGTGCTGGCCGAGCACATCGCGATCTATGACGCCATCGAGGCGGGCCGCCCGGAGGCGGCCCGCCAGGCTGCGCGCGGGCACCTGCGCAATGCTGCCGCCCGTCTGCAACTGAATTTCCCGTTCACGGACTGACCTTTCTTCGTTGTGATTCCCTATGAGCCAAACTGATTTCGCCCAACGCTTGCGCCAGGCCCTGGGCCAGGATGTGGTCCTGACCGAACCCGAAGCCATCGAACCCTGGCTGTCCGATTGGCGTGGCCTGTACACCGGCCAGGCGCAGGCGGTGGTGCGTCCGCGCAATACCGAGGAAGTGGCGCGTTGCCTGGCCATGTGCCAGGCCGAAGGCGTGCCGGTGGTGCCGCGTGGCGGCAATACCGGTCTGTGCGGCGGGGCCACGCCTGACGACTCGCCCCGCAATGTGGTGCTCAGCATGGATCGCATGCAGGCGATCCGCAGCATCGATACCGTGGCCAACGTCATGGTGGTCGAGGCCGGTTGCATCCTGGGCAACCTGCGCCGTGCCGCGCATGAGGCCGGCCGCCTGCTGCCCTTGAGTCTGGCGGCCGAGGACTCCTGCCAGATCGGAGGCAACCTCGCCACCAACGCCGGCGGCGTGAACGTGGTGCGCTACGGCATGACGCGCGAACTGGTCCTGGGCCTGGAGGCCGTGTTGCCGACAGGCGAGGTCTTTCATGGGCTGCGCACCCTGCGCAAGGACAACACCGGCTATGACCTCAAACAACTGCTCATCGGTTCGGAGGGCACGTTGGGGGTGATCACCGCAGTGGCCCTGCGCCTGATGCCGCGCACCGATGTGCGCTCGGTGGTGCTGGCGGCCGTCTCCTCGCCCGCGCAGGCCCTGTCGCTCTACGAGCTGCTGTTCCAGGCCTGCGGCGCGCGCCTGCAGGCCTATGAGTATTTTTCGGGCGATTGCCTGGATCTGGTGCTGGAGCACGCCCAGGGCGTGCAGGAGCCGTTTGCCGAGCGCTATCCGGGTTATGTCCTGATGGAGCTGGCCGATACCGAAGACGAGGCGGCGCTCAACAGCACGCTGGAGAACGTGATCGGGCGCGCGCTGGAAGCTGAACTGTGCCTGGATGCAGTGGTGTCGGCCTCGCTGGCGCAGCTGCAGGGGCTGTGGAAACTGCGTGAAGAGATCTCCGAGGCGCAGCGCGCCGATGGTCCTCACCTCAAGCACGACGTGTCGTTGCCGATCGAGCAGATTCCGGCGTTCATGGAAAGCGCCGAAGCCCGCCTGCGCGAGGCCTGCCCGGGCGTGCGGCCATACATTTTCGGCCACTTCGGGGATGGCAATCTGCATTACAACCTGTCGCGTCCGACCGGCGCGCCGCCTGCCTGGGCGGCTGAATCCGGCGCGGCCGTGACGGATCTGGTGCTGGACGAAGTGCATCGCTATGGCGGCAGCATCAGCGCCGAGCATGGCATCGGCCAGTTGAAGCGCACCCACTTCCTGCACACCAAGGATCCGCTGGAGCTGCGGCTGATGGCAGGCATCAAGCGCCTGCTGGATCCGGCGGGCATCATGAACCCGGGCAAGCTGCTGTAAGCGGCAGCCGGCAAGAGGGCGCGCCAGCCTGGCTGGCGCGCCCTCGCGTTTGCGCGCTCGGACGGCCTCAGTTCGAGGCGACCGAGGCGCGGGTCTTCCAGAGCGAGAACAGGATGCCGGCGGCGATCAGGCCGAAGGTGACCGACAAGGACAGCGTGGCCGGCACCTTGCCGAACAGGCCATGCGCAAAGATCTTGCCGCCGATGAAAACCAGCACCAGCGCCAGGGCATACTTCAGATAGTGGAAGCGGTGGATCAGCGCCGAGAGGGCGAAATACAGCGCACGCAGGCCCAGGATGGCGAAGATGTTGCTGGTATAGACGATGAAGGGGTCGGTGGTGATGGCAAAAATGGCCGGCACCGAATCCACCGCAAACAACAGATCCACGAACTCGATCAGCACCAGCGCCAGCAGCAGGGGCGTGGCATAGCGCTGCTTGCGCTGGGTCTTCGTATCGATTTCCACTACCGTGAAGGCATTGCCGCGCAGGCCATCGGTCACGCGCAGGCGGCGCCGCAGGAACTTCAGGATGGCGTTGTTCTCGATGTCGGGAGCGTCATCGACCATGCGCCACATTTTGATGCCGGTAAAAACCAGGAAGGCGCCGAACAGATACATCACCCAGCCGAATTCGCTGACCAGCGCCGTGCCCAGGCCGATCATGAGCGCGCGCAGGATGATCACCCCGAGAATGCCCCAGAACAGCACGCGGTGCTGATAGCGGCGGGGGATGGCGAAGTAAGTGAAGATCAGCGCGATGACGAAGACATTGTCCATCGACAGCGACTTCTCGATCAGAAAACCGGTGTAGTAGGCCAGGCTGCTTTCGGCGCCCATCTGCCACCAGATCCAGCCTCCGAAGGCCAGACCGGCGAGGATGTAGCCGCCCGACAGCAGCAGGCTTTCACGCACGCCGATCTCGCGCTCCTCCCGATGCAGCACGCCCAGATCGAAGGCCAGCAAGGCTACGACGACGCCGAGAAACAGCAGCCAGCTCCACACCGGCGTGCCAAGAAAATCCTGTAGGAAAAAGGGGCTCAAGGTTTCCATGCCTTATCTCTTGTCTGACGAAGGAGGCATGATCGGGCGACTCGGATGATTGACAAATCAGTGTGAAGTTGAGTTAAGGTTCGAAAAAACCGAAGTGAACCGGCATGCTCAACTATCGTCATCTCTACTATTTCTGGGCCGTGGCCAAGGAGGGCGGCTTCGCGCGCGCCGCCGAACGCCTGGACATGGCCATCCAGACCATCAGCGCCCAGGTGCGTGAGCTGGAGCGCAGCCTGGGCCATCAGTTGCTCAAGCCTGCGGGGCGGGGCGTGGCGCTTACCGATGCCGGTCAGGCGGCCTTTGCTCGGGCCGAAGAGATCTTCCAGATCGGCGAGCAACTGGGCGAGGCCGTGCGCAGCGCCGCGACCCGGCCGGTCATGCGTCTGTCCATCGGGTTGTCGGATGGCATTTCCAAGCTGGCAGTGCATGCCTTGCTGGGCCCGGTGCTCGATACGCCGGATCTGCGCCTGACCTGCCATGATGGCGAGGTCGAGGAGCTGTTGGGCGAGCTGGCGCGGCATCACCTGGATCTGGTGCTAACCGGGCAAAGTGCGCCACCCAATCCCAATCTGCGCTTGAGCAGCGAGCGGCTGGTGTCTGCGCCCGTTGATTGGTATGGGCCTGCGCGCTGGGTCCGGCGCGCCGATGTCCAGGCCTTTCCTCAGGCGCTGGCGCGCCTGCCTGTGCTGTTGCCCACCGGCCACTCGGTATTGCGTCAGAGGCTGGATCGCTGGTTCGAGGAGCAGGGCATTACGCCGCAGATCGTGGGCGAATTCGAGGACAGTGCCTTGATGGCCGTGTTCGCCGCGCGGGGCTTGGGGGTATTTCCGCTCAGCCGCATGGGCGGCGAGGACGTGCGGCTGCTCAATGGCCTGCGGCTGCTGGGGCGGGGCAATGGCGTGCACGAGGAAATTCATGCGATTTGTAACCGCCGCGGCCAGAAGCATCCCCTGGTGCAACGCATTCTGGATCAGGCCAAAGCTTCGGTTTTTTCGTAGCTTCTATCAGGGAGATTCTGATTTTTCGGGAGACCGAGGCGCACTATCCTTCCAGTTTGACTGTCGCGGAGCGCGCATGAAGAAACTCATCTGGTTGTCGTTCGTCATTCTGGCTGGTCTGTGGACGGCCGCCATCATGCTGGTGTTGCGTCTGAGCGATTGGCTCCTGGGCGTGGTTGCGCAGACGCGCCTGCCTGCCGATCTGCCGCAGGTGCCGGCCCTGCCGCCAGGCGTGCCGGTGCCGGAGTGGGCCGCCGGCTGGGCCGATTCGGCCTGGCTGGCGCCGTTGCAACAGGCGCTGATGGAGCTGGCGCGTCAGCTGAATACCCTGCTGCCCATCGCGGGCGGACTGTCGTCGGTCATCGCTATGGCGGCCTGGGTGTTCTGGGGCCTGGTGATGGTGGCGCTGCTGGCCTTGGCCATCGGATTGCACTGGCTGGCCGGGCAGCGCCAGGCGCAGGCAAACCGCCCCTGAAACGCAAAACGGCCCGCCATGGGCGGGCCGTTTGCCAAGGGGCTGGCGCCTTAGCTGCGGTGGTAGACCTCGGCCCCCTTCTTGACGAACTCGACCGCTTTCTCGGCCATGCCCTGCTTGAGCGCCTGCTGCTCGTTCAGGCCCTGGCTGGCCGCATAGTCGCGGACGTCCTGGGTGATCTTCATGCTGCAGAAGTGCGGGCCGCACATCGAGCAGAAGTGCGCCACTTTCATCGAGTCCTTGGGCAGGGTCTCGTCGTGGAACTCGCGTGCGGTGTCCGGATCCAGGCCGAGGTTGAACTGATCATCCCAGCGGAACTCGAAGCGCGCCTTGGACAGCGCGTTGTCGCGCACGGCGGCGCCCGGGTGGCCCTTGGCCAGGTCGGCGGCGTGGGCGGCGATCTTGTAGGTGATGATGCCGTCCTTGACGTCTTTCTTGTTGGGCAGGCCCAGGTGTTCCTTGGGCGTGACGTAGCACAGCATCGCCGTGCCGTACCAGCCGATGAGCGCGGCGCCGATGCCCGAGGTGATGTGGTCGTAACCGGGAGCGATGTCGGTGGTCAGCGGCCCCAGCGTGTAGAAGGGCGCTTCGTGGCAGTGCTCCAGCTGCAGATCCATGTTTTCCTTGATCATCTGCATCGGCACGTGGCCCGGGCCTTCGATCATGACCTGCACGTCATGCTTCCAGGCCACCTGGGTCAGCTCGCCCAGCGTCTTGAGCTCGGCGAACTGGGCTTCGTCATTGGCGTCATAGGCCGAGCCCGGACGCAGGCCGTCGCCCAGCGAGAAGCTGACGTCGTAGGCCTTCATGATTTCACAGATTTCCTCGAATCGTTCGTAGAGGAAGCTCTCCTTGTGGTGCGCCAAACACCACTTGGCCATGATCGAGCCGCCGCGCGAGACGATGCCGGTCATGCGGTCGGCCGTCATGGGGATGAAGGGCAGGCGCACGCCGGCATGGATGGTGAAATAGTCCACGCCCTGTTCGGCCTGCTCGATCAGGGTGTCGCGGAAGATTTCCCAGGTCAGTTCCTCGGCCTTGCCGTCGACCTTCTCCAGCGCCTGGTAAATGGGCACCGTGCCGATGGGCACCGGCGAGTTGCGGATGATCCACTCGCGGGTTTCGTGGATGTGCTTGCCGGTGGACAGGTCCATCACGGTATCGCCGCCCCAACGGATGGCCCAGGTCATTTTCTCGACTTCTTCGCCGATGCCGGAGCTGACCGCCGAGTTGCCGATGTTGGCATTGATCTTGACCAGGAAGTTGCGGCCGATGATCATCGGCTCGATTTCCGGGTGGTTGATGTTGGCCGGGATGATGGCGCGTCCGCGCGCGATCTCGTCGCGCACGAACTCAGGCGTGATGCTCTCGGGGATGGCGGCCCCGAACGATTGGCCGGGGTGCTGACGCAGCAGGCGGCGTGCCAGCTTCTCGCCTTCCGGGCCGCTGGTGCGCAGCGACTCGATGTACTGTTCGCGGCGCAGGTTTTCGCGGATCGCCACGTATTCCATCTCGGGCGTGATGATGCCGCGGCGCGCGTAGTGCATCTGCGTGACGTTGGCGCCGGCCTTGGCGCGGCGCGGCGGACGACGCAGGTCAAAGCGCATGGCCGTCAGCTTGGGATCTTCCAGGCGGCCCCGGCCGTACTCGCTGGTGGGGCCGTCCAGCAGCTCGACATCGCCGCGCTCGTCGATCCATGCGCGACGCACTTCGGGCAGGCCGCGACGGATGTCGATATGGGCTTGCGGATCGGTGTAGGGGCCGCTGGTGTCGTAGACGGTCAGGGGTGGGTTTTTTTCGCCGCCGAACATGGTCGGGGTGTCGTGCTGCTCGATTTCACGAAACGGCACTCGGATGTCGGGGCGGGAACCAGTCTGGTAGATCTTGCGGGATTTGGGCAGCGGCGCGACGGCGGCGGCATCCACTTCGGCCGTTGCGGCCAGGAACTTCGGGTTGGCATTCATGGGAAAGCTCCAAGGAAACGATTTGGAGCCGAATCGGGATCTCCCTCCACCAGGCGCACTGGCGGAAGGACGCTCCCAGCATCGGCATTATCCGTACTGGTACGAAGGGACTCTCTCAACACGCGCACCGTTTCGGCCGCGAGTACCCCTGCGTGGGGGGCAGTATAGGCCGTATTCCGTACTTACATCTCGAATCAGTCAGGTGTTGTCAATTTGATCTGGCCCTGTAAACTTTTCCTGATCGCCGGGGCAGGCTCGCGGCGCTGATGCCAATTTCATAAGGAAACCACCATGCAAGTGACGATGCGAAAACTCATGCCGGCCGCCCTGGTCGCGGTGTTGGCGTTGGCCGGATGCGCGGCACCCAAGGGGGCGGACGGCACGGCAAAGACGTCGACCGAGCCGGCGACCGCCGGCACGCCGGCGGCCACCAAGCCTTCGGTGGAGTTCTACATTGCGACCAATGAGGAAACCCCGGGCATGACCGCCGTGCGCGTGAGCGATGGCACGCTGTACATGCAGCGCATGCCGGTGCTCACCCGTGCCGACCTGTCCGAAGCTCAGGCCATGGCCGATCCGCAGGGGCAGAACTATGTCGGTCTGCGCTTTACGGAGGCGGGCGCCCGCAAGCTGGCGGAAGCCAGCTCGGCCAATATCGGCAAGCGCCTGGCGCTGGTGGTCGATAACGAACTGGTGGTCGCTCCCCTGATCGCCGAGCCGCTCAATCGCGGCGTGCTGGCTTTTGGCGTGCCGTCGGTGCAGGCTGCCACTTCGCTGGCGGCGCAGATCCGTGGCGAGCCCGCTGCGGCGCCGGCCGGCCAGCCGGCCAACTGAGGCGGGTTTCGCCCTGCCATCCCGGCCCCGCCCTGGAGGCGGGGTTTTTCATGCCCGCTCGTCAGTTCGGCGGTGGCTCCTCGGGCGGGGGCGGCATGGCAGGCCAGTCAGCGCAGGCCTGCAGATAGGCCCGCAGCACGTGCTCCAGGATGGCCCGGTCGCGTGCCGGCAATTGGGCTGCCGACAGGGCGGGCGAGGCCGGTTCCTGCAGCATGGCGGCGGCTTGCGGTTCGCGCGGCCCCTGCCCGCTTGCCAGCCACTCGACCCGCACATGCAGCACGCGCGCCAGCCTGAGCATGGCACGGCTGCTGCCGCAGCGGCCGCTCTCGTAGCTGGCGATGGCGCTCTGTGAAATGCCGGCTGCGCGCGCCAGCACGTGCTGGGTGTAACCCCGCAAAACACGGGCCTCTCTCAAACGGTCTGAAAAGGTCTTCACCCGCTGATTGAAGCCTGGGCGGGGCTTACCTTGGTACTTAAATTAAGTACATAGGTGATCGGGCATGGGCGGCCGGGCCCGGGCCATCAGGCGTCGGCCGGTGGCGTTCAGCGGCTGCGGCGCGGACGTGGGCGCTGGGCGGCGCCGGGCTCGTTGCGGCAGGTCTCGATGAAGCTGCGCACCATGGTCTCCAGCAGCCTCATGTCGCGCGCCGACAGCGCAGCGAGGTGTTGCGGCAGAATTCCCTTGAAGGGCCAGCCGGACGGCGCCTGCACTGGGGCGGGCTCCATCAGCATGGGGCCGTACTCCATCGGGCCGCGGCCCATCTCCAGCCAGTCCAGATTGACCTCCAGCGCCAGGGCGAGGCGCCGTACCGAGCGGCTGCTGTGGCGTTGTCCGGTTTCGTAACTGCCGATGGCGCTTTGGGACAGGCCACAGGCGCGCGCCAGATCCTGCTGGGTGTAACCCCGCAATACACGAGCCTGTCTCAATCGGTCTGAAAAGGTCTTCACGGCCTGATTGGATCGTGGGATTTAATTACTTTGGTGCTTAGTTTAATCACTTCTGTGGTTGGGATATCGCCACAAGAGCAGGTTCAGCATGGTGCAATTTCTGCGAGGCTTCGATGACGACGGGCAGCCGCCCCAGGCGCCGCTCACCAGAGACCGCCGGCTAACGCCGCGGCCGCCGGTCCTGGTGCTGATGACCTGCGAGGATGCGGCATTGTCGCCGGGCGACCAGGAGCATCTTGTCATGACCTTGCGCCGCGGCGGCTGGCTCGTCTATGCGGAGCAGCCAGATGGCAGCTGGGCCGAGCGGCTGGAGGAGGTGGCGCCGGATGTGCTGCTGGTGCGAAGCGGAGCCGCCCATGCCGGATTTGTTACCCACATTATCGGACTGGTCAAAGGGCGGGGGCAGGGCGTCTGCGTGGTGGCGCAGTTCGGCGCCGTAGCGCCGGGCCTGCGCATCGCGGCGCTCAAGGCCGGTGCCGATATTTGTCTCAGCCTGCCGGATGCCGCCGGGCCGTGGCTGGCGGCCGAGCTGCTGGCCGTGGTCGAGGCTTCGCGCCGATCGCGCAGCCTGGGCCTGTCGCGCGGCTGGACGCTGAACGAGGCGCGCCGCTCTCTGCTGGGGCCGCAGGGCATCAGCCTGCCGCTCACGCCGGTCGAGGGCGAATTCCTGTCGCGGCTGTTTGCATCGCCCGGTTGCTGCCTGCGACGCAGCGAGAGCGACAACGGCGAGCAGTCGCGCCGCCTGGACGTCATGGTGTCGCGGCTGCGCAGCAAGGCGCGCGAGGCCGGCGTAGACCTGCCACTGCGCGCCGTGCGGCACTGGGGATATATCTTCCTGGCCGAACTGACCGATCCGCCTTGAACGCCTACTCGGTGATCACCAGGTTGTCGCGGTGCATCAGCTCGGGGTCGGTCATGCTGCCCAGCAGGCTGGCAATCTGCGAGGAAGGGTGGCGCATGATGCGCCGCGTGTCGGAAGACGAATAGTTGATCAGGCCGCGCGCGCATTCACGGCCAGCGGCATCCAGACACGCCACCACGTCGCCGCGCTCGAAATCGCCCTGTACAGCCGTCACGCCCACCGGCAGCAGGCTCTTGCCCTCGTGCAGCAGGGCCTGGATCGCGCCGTCATCGAGCACCACGCTGCCGCGCAGGCGCAGATGATCGGCCATCCATTGCTTGCGCGCCGACCAGACAGCCATGCTGGCCTTCAGTTCGGTGCCGATGCATTCGCCCTGGGCCAGGCGGGTCAGCACATTGGCTTCGCGTCCGGAGGCGATCACGGTGTCCGCGCCGCTGTGCGCGGCACGCTTGGCCGCCAGGATCTTGGTCAACATGCCACCGGTACCGATGCCGCTGCCGGCGCCGCCGGCCATGGCTTCCAGGGCAGGGTCGCCGGCCTGGGCGTGCGAGACGAACCGCGCATCCGGGTTCTTGCGCGGATCGGAATCATAGAGCCCGCGCTGATCGGTCAGGATGATCAAGGTGTCGGCCTCGATCAGGTTGGTGACCAGGGCGCCCAGGGTGTCGTTGTCGCCCAGGCGGATCTCGTCGGTGACGACGGTATCGTTTTCGTTGACGATGGGCACCACGCCCAGCCGCAGGAGCGCAAACAGCGTCGAACGGGCGTTGAGGTAGCGGTGCCGGTCGGCCAGGTCTTCGTGGGTGAGCAGAATCTGTGCCGTGCGCAGGCCGTGCTCGGCGAATGCGGCCTCATAAGCCTGGCACAGGCCCATCTGGCCGACGGCGGCGGCCGCCTGCAGCTCATGCATCACGGAGGGGCGTTTGCGCCAGCCCAGGCGAGCCATGCCTTCGGCAATGGCGCCGCTGGAGACCAGCACGACCTGGCGGCCCTGCTTGCGCAGGGCGGCGATCTGGTCGGCCCAGTGGGCGACCGCGTTGCGGTCCAGGCCTCGGCCTTCGTTGGTGACCAGGGAGGAGCCGACTTTGGCAACCAGTCGGTTGGCCGACGCAACGGCCGAAACGGGAGTATCAGGGGCAGTCATGGTGCTGACCGGTACGAAACAGGTTCGGAAAGGGCCGCAGGCATTGGCCCGGCGGCCCGGGGCGGGGACGAGTCAGGGTTTATTCGTCACCGCCAGGCGGCGTGGCATCGCCGCGCGTGGTGTCAAAACGCGGATCCTCGTGGACGTAGCTGCCATCGGCCTTGTCCTGCTCGACCTGTTCTTTCTGCTTTTCGGCGTCGAGGTAGTCCTGCAACGCCCAGATCAGATCCTGGGTGCCGTCGCCATTGAGGCTGGAGATGCAGAAGACCGGGCCGGTCCAGCCGAACTCGGCGCAGAAGCGCTGCTTGACGTCTTCGGGGTCGGGCACCATGTCCAGCTTGTTGAGCACGAGCCAGCGCGGCTTGGCAGCCAGCTCGGGATCGTAGCGGCGCAGTTCTTCGACGATGGCGCGCGCCCCTTCGACGGCGGCCTCGACCGGGTCGGCATCGGGGTCCGGGCTGGCGACATCGACCAGATGCAGCAGCACGCGGGTGCGCGCCAGGTGACGCAGGAACAGATGGCCCAGGCCCGCGCCTTCCGAGGCGCCTTCGATGAGGCCGGGGATGTCGGCGACCACGAAGCTGCGCGACGGGGAGGTACGGACCACGCCCAGGTTGGGGTGCAGCGTGGTGAAGGGATAATCGGCGATCTTGGGGCGCGCATTCGAGATGCGGCTGATCAGAGTGGACTTGCCGGCATTGGGCAGGCCCAGCAGGCCGACATCGGCCAGCACCTTGAGTTCGAGGCGCAGGCGGCGTTGCTCGCCTTCCTTGCCCGGCGTCCACTGGCGCGGCGCGCGGTTGACGCTGGACTTGAAGTGCAGGTTGCCCAGGCCGCCCTGGCCGCCCTGGGCCAGCGTGACCTGCTCGCCATGGCGGTCGAGGTCGAACAGCACCTCATCCGTGTCGGCGTCATGCACGACGGTGCCAACCGGCACGCGCAGCGTGATGTCGGGGGCGGCGGCGCCGTACTGGTCGGAGCCGCGGCCGTTTTCGCCGTTCTTGGCGCGGTGCAGCCGCGCGTAGCGGAAATCGATCAGGGTATTGATGTTGCGGTCGGCAACGGCATAGATGCTGCCGCCGCGGCCGCCATCGCCGCCGTCCGGGCCGCCCTTGGGTATGAATTTCTCGCGGCGAAAGCTCGCCACGCCATTGCCGCCTTTGCCGGCGATCACTTCAATGGTGGCTTCGTCAACGAATTTCATGGTGCCTGTCTGGGTGATGAGTGGATAGGGCCTGCACGGGCGACCGGATGGCGCCTGGGGCGTTATCCCTTGCGGATTAGGAATATTCTGCCTGAAAACAAAAGGCCCTGCCGGGAGGACAGGGCCTTTCGCGAGGGTGATGCTGCCAATCAGTTGGCGGCTTCGACCCAGACGGTTGCCTTGTTCAGGGCACCCTTGGTGCCGAACTTGACCTTGCCGTCAGCCAGGGCAAACAGGGTGTGGTCCTTGCCCACGCCCACGTTCACGCCCGGGTGGAAACGCGTACCGCGCTGGCGCACGATGATCGAGCCAGCCAGGATGGCCTGGCCGCCGTACACCTTGACGCCAAGGCGCTTCGATTCTGAGTCGCGGCCGTTGCGAGTTGAGCCGCCGCCCTTTTTCTGTGCCATGTTTTAGCTCCTGCTAAAAAACCGGATGCATTAAGCCGTGATGGCTTCGATGCGGATCTCGGTGTAGTTCTGACGGTGGCCCTGACGCTTCTGATAGTGCTTGCGACGGCGCATCTTGAAGATCTTGACCTTATCGTGCCGGCCATGCGCAAGAACCGTCGCCTTGACCACAGCGCCGGCGACGATAGGCGTACCAACTTTCAGCTGGTCACCTTCGCCCACGGACAACACTTGGTCCAGGGTGATTTCTTGCCCAATGTCAGCAGGTATCTGTTCTACCTTGAGTTTTTCGCCAGCGGCAACGCGATACTGCTTGCCGCCGGTTTTTACGACCGCGTACATGGGGGAATTTCCTTGATGAGAAATGAATGCGGCGGGTGGAGCCGCCGGACCACTACCTGCAGGCTGCTGCCACAGGGGCAGTTGCCGGATCCGTTGGCCGCGCAAAGCGCCGCGCAATGTCGGTTGTTCACTGCCGTGCCATCCTGCCGCGATCATGGGTTGCCAGAGGGGGTTGCCCAATGGCCTTGTCCAAAATCAGGCGGGCTTGGTGCGGCAAAGCGGAATAACCGAATCAAGCATTCTAATCCGGTGCCGGGGAAAAGTCAAAAACCCCTGCCGCAGCAAGCGCTTAGCGAGCGGCGGTCCGGCGCTGGCCGCGATGGCGGCTGAGGGCTTGCCCACAACCCGTATAATCCTCCGGGAATCCACTGCCGACAGACAGTGGCCCAGCGGTAAGAGCCGCCGCGCGGCTCGTTTTACAACTCGGATACGTCTTGACTCTCCCCGCGCTCATTGCCCCCATTGCTGAAGACATGAAAGCCGTCGATGCGGTTATCCGCGAGCGGCTGAACTCGGAGGTGGTGTTGATCCGCACCATTGGCGACTACATCATCGGCGCGGGCGGCAAGCGCATGCGCCCGGCCATGGTGCTGATGGTGGCGCGCGCGCTGGGCTACCAGGGCACCGACCACCAGCTGTTGGCCGCCGTGGTCGAATTCATTCATACCGCCACGCTGCTGCATGACGACGTGGTGGACGAGTCGGATCTGCGCCGCGGCCGCGATACCGCCAATGCCGTGTTCGGCAATGCCGCCAGCGTGCTGGTGGGCGACTATCTGTATTCGCGCTCCTTCGAGATGATGGTCGAGGCCGGCTCGATGCGCATCATGCAGATTCTTTCCGAGGCCACCACCGTGATCGCCGAAGGCGAGGTGTTGCAGCTGCTCAACGTGCATGACCCGGATGTCTCCGAAGAACGCTACCTGCAGGTGGTGCGCTACAAGACGGCCAAGCTGTTCGAGGCGGCCGCGCAGGTCGGCGCGGTGCTGGCAGGCGCCACGCCCGAGCAGGAAGAGGCCGCCGCCGCCTACGGCCGCCACGTCGGCACGGCTTTCCAGCTGATCGATGACGTGCTCGATTACAGCGGCGATGCCGCCGCGCTGGGCAAGAATGTGGGCGATGACCTGCGTGAAGGCAAGCCCACGCTGCCGCTCATTCGTGTCATGGAAATGGGTACGCCCGAGCAGCGCGAACTGATCCGCAAGGCCATCGAAACCGGCGATGCGGATTTCACGGCCGTCGAGGCCGCGATCCGCGAAACCGATGCGCTGGGCCACACGCGCCGCGCGGCCGAAGCCGAGGCGAAAAAGGCTTTCGATGCCTTGAGTTGCTATCCCGCTTCCACTTTCCAAAAATCTCTGCTAGAATTTTGTTCTTTCGCGGTTCAGCGAGACCGATAAAACGGACTTGATGAGTCGCTGTGTGACCCACGGCGCGGCAACTTTAACCGGTTGGCGCAGCGGAAAACCGGGGCGTAGCTCAGCCTGGTAGAGTACTGCGTTCGGGACGCAGGAGTCGGAGGTTCGAATCCTCTCGCCCCGACCATTAATTTGGTCGAATTTTTGTTGATGTGCCCGACATCAACAGCAAAAAGCTTCAAAGCAAAGCCGAAACTGCCAACGTAGTTTCGGCTTTTTTGCGTCTGGAGGCGGCGTCCGGGCCGCTGGCGGCCCGGGTAGCGTCAGGTCATGCCGGCCATGTTGCCCAGCACGGCCTCGACTTGGCGGGCGTGGCGCAGCAGGCGGGCATCTTCTTTCTGGAAGCCGACCAGTTGCACGGCCAGGGGCAGGCCTTCGGGGCTGCGGCCTACGGGCAGCGAGATCGAGGGATTGTGCAGCAGCGACCAGGCGCGGATGAAAACCGAGCTGCCGGTGCTGGAAGCCGGGGTGGCCACGCCCAGGGTGGCTGGCATGATGATGGCGTCGATGTCGCGGGCGATGTCGTGGAATTGCCGGCGGCAGGCATCGGCGGCATCGAGCGCGGCAGCGTAGTCGGCGTCGCTGTAGGTTGCGCCCAGATCCAGATAGGCCAGCAGTTCCGGATCGCACAGGGCGGCATGGTCGCGGCGGATGGCGGCGTATTCGCGCGCCAGGTCATAGGCCATGATGACGTCCTGGATGTCGCCGATGTTTTCGTAGCCCTGGGGCATCGAGAGCAGCTGCAGGGATATGCCGGCCTGCGTCAGGCGCTGCAGGCTGTCTTCGAAGACGGCCTGCGCCGCCGGTTCGGCTGCCGGCCAGTCGCGCGGGCGCCAGATGCCCAGCCGCAGCGACCCTGGCTCCTGGGCGGAGGGCAGAAAGCGCGGGTCGCCGGCAAAGGCGTGCATGAAGAGCTGGGCATCTTCGACCGAGCGGCACAGGGGGCCGATGACGTCCAGCGGACGCGAGTAGCTGCGTATGCCGACATAGGGAATCGCATCGAGCGTGGGCTTGAAGCCGACCGCGCCGCAGAACGAGGCCGGCCGCAGGATGGAGCCTGCCGTCTGGGTGCCGATCGACAGCGGCGTCATGAAGTCGGCCACCGCCGCGCCCGAGCCCGCCGAGGAGGCGGCCGGACTGCGGCTGAGGTCGTGCGGATTGCGGCAGGGTCCCGGCAGCATGATGGCGTGGCGCGACACCGTGTTCTTGCCCAGCAGCACGAAGCCCTGTTGTCGCGCCCGAGTGACCACGGGCGCATCGGCGGCAGGCTGGCGGCGTGGGAAGATTTCGGGCTCGCCCAGTTCGGTGGGCATGTCGGCGGTGTCGATGGTGTCCTTGATGCCGATGGGGGCGCCCTCGTAGCGGCCCCGCCGTCCCCGGCGATCGATGTCGCGGGCCTGGGCCAGCGCGGCATCGCCGGCGACATGGACCCAGGCCTTTACCTGTTCATTGCGCTGGGCGATGCGTTCGAGGCAGGCCTGGGTCCAGGCTTCGGCGCTGAGGGTGCCTTGGTCCAGGGCGCGCAGGCCTTCAGCCAGGGTCAGGTGGGCGCGCTCGGACGGTGCAGGCCGTCGCGTCGTCTTGCTTGCGGTCATGCGTGATCTCCTTGCGTGTGCGGGTGTTGCCCGATGTAGAGCTCCGCCATTTCTTCGTTGGCCAGCAGGTTGGGTCCGGTGTCGGTCAGCACGATGCGCCCGGAGTCGAGGATGTAGCCCCGGTCGCTGAAGGCCAGCGCCTGGCGGGCGCGCTGCTCCACCATGAGCACGGCGATGTCCAGGGTGGGCAGGCGTTGCACCTCTTCGAATACCTGGGTGGTCAGGGCGGGAGACAGCGCCGCGGAGGGTTCGTCGAGCAGGATCATGCGCGGCGAGGGCATGAGGGCGCGGGCGAAGGCCAGTTGCTGGCGTTCGCCGCCGGACAGGTTGGCAGCCTGGGTGCGCCGCCGCCGCGCCAGCGCGGGAAACAGATCGAACATCTCGTCCATGCGCCGGCGCGCATCGCTCACGTGCTCGACGACCTGCAGGTTTTCCAGCACGGTCAGCTCGCCAAAGACGTTCTGGACCTGCGGCACATACGAGATGCCGATGCGCACGCGGTCTTCCACGGCCAGCCGCCGCAGATCGCGGCCGTCGAAGGCCAGCACGCCGGACAGGCGGGGCAGCAGGCCCATCACCGCCTTGATCAGCGTGGACTTGCCGGCGCCGTTGGTGCCCGCGATGGTGACGATTTCGCGCGGCGCGACGTACAGGTCGATGCCACTGACGATATCGACATCGCCATAGCCGCCCGCCATCTTCTCGATGGTCAGCAAGGGGGTGCAAGCAGCGGTGGCGTTCATATCACTCCTCCCATGTAGGCTTCGCGCACGGCTTCCTTGGCCAGGACGTCGCGCGGTTTGCCCTCGGCGATGACCTTGCCGCGATCCATGACATACATGCGCGGCACGATGCGTGCCAGTTCTTCGAGGTTGTGTTCGATGATGAGCACGCTCATGCCGCGCTGGTTGAGTTCGACGATGCGCTCGGAGAGCTCGCCGATGAGCACCGGATTGACCCCGGCAAAGGGCTCGTCGAGCATGATGCAGCGCGGCTCCAGCATGAGCAGGCGGCCCAGCTCGAGCAGCTTCTTCTGGCCTCCCGACAACTTGCCGGCAGGCGTGTCGGCCACCCGGGAGAGGTTCAGGAACTGCAGCAGCTCGTGGGCGCGTTCGGCCACGCGGGCCTCCTCCTGGCGCACCTGGCCGGGGGCGAAGAACACCGACAGCAGTTTCTCGCCGCGCGCATCGGGGGCCGCGGCCATCATGTTGGCCATTACCGACAGTTGCGAGAATTCGCGCGGGACCTGGAAGGTGCGCGCCAGGCCCTGGCGCACCCGGGTGTGCACTGCCATGTGCGAGATGTCGCGCCCGTCGAAGTGCACGGATCCGGCCCGCATGGGCACGTAGCCGGTGATGACGGAGAACAGCGTGCTCTTGCCGGCGCCGTTGGTGCCGATCAGGCCCAGCAGCTCGCCCTGGCGCAGCTCGACGCTGACGTCATCCAGGGCCAGCATGCCGCCGAAGCCTGCGCTGATGTTTTTGACTGTCAAAAGGCTCATGTGGACTTCCTCGCCTTGGTTCCCAATATCCCCTGAGGGCGATACAGCACGATGAGGATCAGCGCCATGCCGATGACCCAGATGCGCACGCTTGCCATCTGCACCTCGGAGATCCCGTCGACGAAATCACGCACGAAGCGCGAGCCCTCGAGAAATCCCACCATGATGACGGTGCCCAGCGCCACGCCCGGCAGGCGGTTGGCGCCGCCCACGAAGATCGCGATCCAGATGTAGAAGGTGATCAACGGCACGAACTGCTCGGGGCTCAGGAAGGTGAGGTAGTGCGCGAGAAACGCGCCCGCCAGCCCGGCCAGCCCCGCGCCCAGCATGAGCGAGCGGGTTTTGAAGCGCGCCGGGTCCTTGCCCAGGGCGCGAACCGCCACCTCGTTGTCGCGCACGGCCTCGATGACGCGCCCGAAGGGGCTTTTGACCACCCGCGTGACGATCCAGAAGACGATGCCATTGACCAGCAGCAGCGTGAACATGATGGCCAGGTCGATCTGGCCGGCCGGCAGCCACCCCTCGAACATGCGCGGGATGCCGGGCAGGCCGTGCATGCCCCGGGTGAGCCATTCCTCGCTTTGCAGCATCATGCGCACCGACTCCGAGAAGCCGAGCGTGATGATGGCCAGGTAGTCGCTGCCCAGCCGCAAGGCCACCATGCCCAGCGGCCAGGCCGCCAGCGCGGTGATCAGGGTGGCGCTCAGCATGGCCAGGGGGATGGGCAGGCCCTGGATGGACAGCAGGGCCGACGTGTAGGCGCCGATGGCGAAGAACCCGACATGCCCGAAGTTGACCAGGCCGGTGAAGCCGTAGTGCAAGGACAGGCCCACGGCCATCAGCATGTAGATCAGAACGCCGATGGCGATTGCAATCAGATAGGCTTCCATATTTCCTTACCTCGCCAGCATGGGTCGGCCAAAGAGTCCCTGGGGGCGGAACAGCAGCAGCACCAGCAACACCAGGAAAGCCATGACGATCTTGTAGGAGGGGCCGACGTAGAGCGTGGCGACCTCCTGTGAGATGCCGAAGATCAGCGAGCCCACCACCGCGCCGATGGGGTTGCCGACGCCGCCCAGCACGACCGCCGCGAACATGGGCATCAGCAGCTCGAAGCCCAGCTCGGGCATGACGACCGCCTTGATGGCCAGCAGCACGCCGCCCAGGCCGCAGAAAAAGCCGCTCAGCACCCACAGGTAGAGCATCACGCGACGGGCGCGGATGCCGCTGGCCGCGGCCAGGTCCGGGTTGTCGGCCACCGCCCGCATGCGCCGGCCCAGGGGCGTGGCGTGCAGGATCACAAAGGCGATGGCCAGCGCCCCGATGGCCGTGAGCAGGATGTAGACATCCATGGGCAGGATGCGGATGCCGTGGAAGTTCCAGGCGCGCATCAGGCGGGGCATTTCAAGGTTGTACTGGTCCTGGCCGGCGAAGAACGTGATGGTGGTGCGGACCACGAAGGCCACGCCCAGCGACGCGATCAGGCGCGCGACGTTGGAGCGTTGGGCCAGGGCGCGGAAGACCCACAGGTAGAAGAACACGGACACCAGGGCCGTCACCAGGCCGGCGCTCAGGACGGCCAGGACCAGCGAGCCGCTGATCCAGGTCTGGGTGGCGACTGCGGTGTAGGCGCCCAGGGTCATGTAGTCGCCGGTGGCGGCGTTGGGGAAACGCGAGATGCCGAACACCATGGTGATGGCGAGGATGGGCAGCGACAGCAGGGTGCCGAGCACGATGCCGTTGATGACCGCGTTGATGATCGCGATGAGTTCCATCTTTGTCCCGCCTTCAGCGTGTACCCGGCACGGTCTCTTTGAGCACCAGCTTGCCGTTTTGGATCTCCGAGACGCCGAAGTCGGGCACCGTCTCGCCGTGTTCGCCAAACTCCAGGTTGGAGGAGGCGCCGTCATAGTCAACGGCCTTGCCGGCACGCAGCAGGTCGCGGCCCTGGGCGAAGGAGGAGGCCTTCTCGCCGCCGTGCTGGGTGACCGCCTTGATCCGCGCGTTGATGGCGGCCGTGTCTGCCGTCGCGCCGGCGGCTTCGATGGCCAGCGCCAGGGCGATGACCATGTCGTAGCTCTGGGCCGCGAAGATGTCGGGCTCGTGCTTGAGCTTGGCGCGGAAACGCTCGGCGAAGCTTTTGTAGGCGTCGTTCTCGCTGGCCGCCACGTTGGAGATCGAGATGATGCCTTCGGTGACTTCCTTGCCCAGCGCCTTGACGAGGGCCTCGTTGGCCGTCCAGCCGGGCATGATGAATTTACAGTCCTGGCCGCTCTGGTACCACTCGCGCAGCAGGATGGTGGCATCGGGACGATAGGAGCCCAGTGCGATGACGTCTGGCTGGGTGGCCAGCACGCGGTTGACCTCGGTGCGGTAGGTGGTCTGGTTGGGTTCGTAGATCACCATGCTGCTGACCTTGCCGCCGTCCTGCTCCCAGGTTTCCTTGAAGTAGTTGGCCAGCCCGACGAACGTGGAGTTGTTGAAGGCCATGATGGCGGGGCGCTTGAAGCCGCGCTCGCGGGCCACCTGGGCGAAGGCCCGGCCGAACACCGCGTTGGAGGCTTGCAGCATCCAGGCCAGCCCCTTGCGGTTTTCGGTCAGCATCTCGGGCGCGCCGCAGGTGTTCATCATGATGAGCCCGGCGTTGTTGGTGATCGGAATCACCGCCAGGCCCACCGACGAGGGCCAGATGCCGACCACGGCCTGGACCTGATGCACCTCGATCAGTTTCTTGGCGGCCAGCACGGCCGCATCCGGCTTGGTCTGGTCGTCTTCGGCGTGCAGCTGGATTTTGCGACCGGCCGCGCCGCCGGCGGCGTTGACTTCGTCGACGGCGATGCGGATGGCTTCCAGCATGGCGCCGCCGTAGGGGCCGCCAACGCCGGTAATCGAGTTCAGGGCGCCCAGCCGGAAGGGTTCTCCCGGCGTGGCGGCGCGCAGGCTCCAGGGCGCCATGCTCGCTCCGGCCAGCACCAGGCCGGTGGAAACGAAGCGGCGGCGGGAGCTGCTCATGGGTTGCTGCAGTTTCATATTCGTTCCTTCTACGCCTTTGGCGTGATGATCAACTTCGAATATGCCGGCTGTCTGTCCGGCCCCTTGGACTTCATTTTTTGTTGTGCCGGCAGCATAGGCGCAACCGGTAGGTGGAGAAAGACGGTCTGCTACTGCACCACGCCCTGTTCGCGCCATTGCGCGATCTGCTCCGGCGAGACGCCGAAGCGGGCGAGGACTTCATCGGTGTGCTCGCCGTGCAATGGGGCTGGGCGGCGCAGCTGGCCCGGAGTGCGGGAGAACTTGGAGGGGATGCCCACGGTCTTCATGCGACCCAGCCTGGGGTGATCGAGCTCCTGGATCATGCCGCGCGCGGCGTAGTGCGGATCCTGCATGGCCTGGCCGAAGTCGTTGATCGGCCCGCAGGGCACCTGGGCCTGCTCGCAACGGGCGATCCAGGTGGCGGCGTCGGCCTGGGCGAACTCGGCTTCCAGCAGCGGCTCCAGTTCGGCGATGTTCGCCAGCCGGTCGCTGTTGGTGAGAAAGCGGGGGTCGGTGATCAGTTCGGGGCGCTTGAGCACGTCGGCGCAGAGTTTTTCCCAGGTGCGCTGATTGGCCGCGCCGATGATGATGTAGCCATCGCCGGTGTTGAAAGCCTGGTAGGGGGCGGAGACGCGGTGGCGGCTGCCGGTGGCCTGGGGGATCGTGCCTTCGGCGAAATAGGCGGCGGCTTCCCAGATGAACCAGGGCAGCCCGCACTCGGCCAGCGAGATGTCGATGTGCTGGCCCTCGCCAGTGCGCTGCTGGTGCAGGCAGGCAGCCAGGATGGAGTAGGCAGCAGTCAGGCCGGCGCCCACGTCGTAGATGGCAATGCCCGACTTGAGCGGACGACCCTCGGGTTCGCCGGTCATGCTCATGATGCCGCTCATGCCTTGCGCCACCAGGTCGAATCCGCCCTTGCCCGCGTAGGGGCCGGTCTGCCCATAGCCCGAGATCGAGCAGTACACCAGGCGCGGGTTGATGGTGCTCAGGGTCTCGTAGTCCAGGCCCAGCGAGTGGGTGACGCCGACGCGATAGTTCTCGATCAGCACGTCGGCCCAGCGCACCATTTCCAGCACGGTGTCGCGCAGTTCCGGTCGCTTGAGATTCAGGGAGATGCCCAGCTTGTTGCGGTTGATCTGGGCAAAGCAGCTGGACTCGCCGTTGACATAGGGCCCCATTTCGCGCGAGTCGTCGCCGGCGCCGGGTTTTTCCACCTTGATGACCTCGGCGCCAAGGTCGGCCAGCACCATGGTGCAGTAGGGACCGGCCATGATCTGGGACAGGTCCAGGATCTTGATGCCCTGCAACGGCATCGCGGTAGTGCTTTGCTTCATATCCCCTCCGTTTAGCGCCCGGCGAACACCGGCCGTTCCTTTTTCAGGAAGGCGCGTTGGCCGTTGCGGTAATCCTCGGTTTCGAAACAGGCGTAGGCCTGTGCCAGCTCGGGTTCGGTCAGCGCGCCGCCGGCCTGGAGCCGGCGCACGAACTGTTTGTGCCAGCGGTTGACCAGGGGCGCGCCGGTGGCGATGCGGCGCGCGGTTTCGTAGGCCTGGATGGCGACGACGTCGTCATCCACCACGCGTGTGATCAGGCCCTTGCCGAGCGCCTCGTCGGCGCCGAAGACATGGCCCTCGAGCAGGATCTCCAGCGTGCGCGTGGCACCCAGCAGCTCCAGCAGGTCGGCCAGTTCGCGGTAGTCCAGCGTCAGGCCGATGCGGTTGATGGGCACGCCGAAGCGCGCGCTGCGCCCGGCGATGCGGACATCGCACATGGCGGCGATCTCCAGGCCGCCGCCGACGCAGGCGCCTTCTATGCAGGCCACGGTGGGGTGGGGCGTGAGTTTGAGGCGGTCGGTCATGGCGAGCGTGAACTCGGCATACTCGCGCGCCTGTCCGGCGCCGTTGCGGTTTTCGTCGAAGCCGCCGATGTCGCTGCCGGCGCAGAACGCGCCGCCGGCGCCGCGCATCACGATGCAGCGCACGCTGTCGTCGGCGTTGAGCCGATCGAAGATGTCGCCGAACTCGCGGTACATCTCCAGCGTGAACGCATTGCGCTTGTCAGGGCGATCCATGAGAACCGTGACGATGCCGCGCTCGTCGCGCTCCAGGCGGATGGTCATGGCATGGCCTCCAGGTTGAGCGTGGTGCCGTCGAGCACCCGGTGGCCGTCCAGCCACAGCTGTGCGTCGGTGACGATGGTGTCGTAGTGGGCGGCGGCCTTGACGGTGCCGCCGATGTAGGCGCTGGTGCCCAGCGCAAGCTGGATGGCCCCGTAGACGCTTTCGTCGGAGAGCATGGTGCCGTCGAGCTGGCAGCAGGGGTTCATGCCCACGCCCAGTTCGCCGAGGTTGTAGACCAGCGGATCGTCGAAGCTGGCCATCAGCTCGCGGAATTTGCGCGCCTCGGCGCCGCCCTCGATCGAGACGGCCATGCCGCGTTCATAGATGATGCGCACCGGCTCGTCGCGGATGAGCGAGACGCCCGGAATGCTCGCGTTGACCACGATCACGCCTTCGGCGGTGCCTTCTACCGGCGCCAGGCTGGATTCGAGGCAGTAGCCGGCCGAGATGTCTTCGGTATTGGCAAAGCCATGCAGCGCGCGGCCACGGCGTCCGGCAATGCTCATGGTGATGTCGGTGCCGGCGGCGCTGGTGACGCGGGCCGTGTCGGCGCGCGTGAGCGCATCGGCCAGGCCTTGCACCTGGGGGCGCAGGGCCTGGAAGTCGGCGTTCCAGCCGTTGGCCAGGAAGAAGTCGGGCAGGTTGGATTCGGGCAGCACGATCACGCCGACGCCGGCGCGCGTGGCCTTCTGGCGGGCCTCGGTGTGAGCGGCGTTGGCGCGCGTCAGTGCGATGACCAGATCGGCGCTGCACATGGCTTCGGCCACGATGTCCGAGAAGGGGCGGCCGTGCTGGCGGCTGCCGGGCACCTGCAGCAGATGCGGGATGGCCCCGCATTCGTCGATGGCGATGGCCAGCGGCTGCACATTGTGCCCGGTGTAGTAGTCGTACAGAACCAGCACGTTCATGCCGGGGCGGGTGTTGCCCAACAGGCCGACGACCTTGCGGGCATTTTCCAGCTTGAGCAGGGTGTTCATGCGCGCACCTCGGCGAGGATGGCACGCTCAAGGATGTCCAGGCCGCGCTCCAGTTGTTCGGCGCTCATGTTCAAGGGGCCCAGGAAGCGCAGCACGTTGCCGTGGAAACCGGCCTTGACCAGGATCAGGCCGTTTTCGTAGGCGCGTTGCACGATGCGCGCGGTGGCCGCGCCATCGGGTTGCAGGGTGTCGGGGTCGGTCACGATCTCCACGGCGCGCATGGCGCCCAGACCGCGCGCATCACCCACGATGGGGATGTCGCGCTGCCAGGCCTCGAAGCGTTCGGCCAGCCGCTGGCCCAGGGCCTGGGCGCGGCCCACGTAGTCATCGCGCTCCATGACGCCGATGGCCGCCAACGCCGCCGCGCAGGCCAGCGGGTTGCCGGCGTAGGTGCCGCCCAGGCCGCCCACTTCGGGGGCATCCATCAGGTCGGCGCGTCCGACCACGGCGGCAATGGGCATGCCGCCGCCCATCGATTTGGCCAGGGTGTAGAGGTCGGCGGCCACGCCGCTGTGCTCGGTGGCGAACCAGCGCCCGGTGCGGCAGAAGCCCGACTGGATTTCGTCGGCGATCAGGACGATGCCATGACGGGTGCAGAACTCGCGCAGCTGACGCATGAAGGGGGCCGGCACGGGGTGAAAGCCGCCTTCGCCCTGCAGAGGTTCGATGATGACGGCAGCCACCTGATTGGCGCCGATCTCGGTTTCGACCATGCGGACGAAGCGCGCATAGGCCTGACTTACGACGGTGTTCTCGTCGGCGCCGCTGCGGTAGACCACCGGGAAGGGGGCGCGATAGACCTCGCTGGCCAGCGGGCCGAAGCCGGTCTTGTAGGCGGGAGCCTTGGCGGTCAGGGCCAGGGCCATGTTGGTGCGGCCATGGAAGGCGCCTTCGAAAGCCACGATGGCCTGGCGGCCGGTGGCCCGGCGCGCGATCTTGACTGCGTTCTCAACGGCCTCCGAGCCGGTGCTCTGCAGCATGACTTTCTTGGGCCAGTCGCCCGGCACGCGCTGCACCAGCGCGCGGGCGAGGTCGATGTAGCCCGGGTACATCACGATGTTGAAGCAGGTGTGCAGAAAGGCGTCAGCCTGCTGCTTGACGGCCTCGACCACATCGGGATGCGCATGGCCGACGTTCAGGGTCCCGATGCCGCCGGCGAAGTCGAGAAAGGCGTTGCCATCCAGATCCTCGACCTCGGCCCCCCTGGCCCGGCGGGCAAAGATGGGAGGGCCGTTGGCGACGCCCCGGGCGACGAACTGGTCGCGTTGCTGTTGATACTGCTGGCACAGAGATCCCGGCAGGGAGGCGGGCATGGTGGAAGGCAAGGCACTCTCCTTGGAAAAAGTCAGGGCGATGCAATGCGGCGTATCTTGCGCCTTCGAAATTGATTGTGTCAACCATGGAGTCCAAAATAATATCCATGATTGTGTACAATCGTGGACGCGATTTGCTGATATCATCAATCGTCCCTTTGTCGACCCCTAGACCTGCCCATCCACATGGCTGCCTCCCCCAAGAAAACCAAGCCGCAACCGGCCCCGGCCAAAGAACGCAAGCCCATGGCCTCGACCCAGGCGGTGGTGCTTGATGTGCGTACCCGCATTGCTTCGCAGGCTTTGCTGCCGGGCTCGCGCCTGCCCGAGGAAGAGCTCGCGCAGAGCTACGACATCCCGCGCGCCAAGGCGCGCGAGGTGCTGGCCACGCTTGAGGATCGGGGTCTGATTGCGCGTGTGCCCAACAAGGGCGCGGTGGTGGTGCCGGTCGATATGGAAACCACCTATCGGCTCTACCAGGTGCGTGAAGCCCTGGACGGCCTGTCGGTGCGACTGGCGATGGAAAACGCCGGGCCCGAGGATTACGCCGAGCTCAAGGCGCTGCTTGGCGCGCAGTTCGAGGAAAGCCTGCGCGAAGGCGATATCGAGGCGCATGTCGACACCATCGCGCGTTTTCGCAACCGCGTGAACGAACTGGCCGGCAATCCTGTCCTGAGCGATCTGATCGAGCGCATCTATGAGCGTACCCAGGTCACGATGCGGCGTGTGGCGCTCTTGCCGGGCCGTGCCGAAATGGGCATCAAGCAGTATCGCGGCCTGCTCGATGCCATGATGCGCAATGACCAGGATGAGGCCGAGCGCTGCGTGCGCGAGCTCAACCAGAGCGCGCGCGAATACATTCGACGCTACAAGGACTATCTGTAGGCCGGGGCCGGCCTCAGATGGCCGGCAGGGTGTCTATGAAGTGCTGCTGCAGGGCAAGCACGACGGGCGCCAGCGGGCGGCCGCGGCGCGTGAGCAGGTGGATGCGGCTGTTGTTCAGCAGCGGATTGGCCAGCGGCAGGGTGACCAGGTGGGTTGCCTGCTCACCCTTGAGCGGCACGGAACGCGGCGTCAGGATATAGCCCAGGCCCAGGGTGGCAAACTCCCATAGCACCTTGAACGAGTTGGTCTCCAGCATGGGCTTGAGGCTGACCTGCTCATCCAGTTCGGCGGCCTGCACGTGCTTGCGAACGCCGAAGGCGCCGCCCATGGCCGCGCCGGCATGGGCCTGCAGATTGGCCAGCTTGAGGGCGCCACGATGGCGTGCGAGCGGGTGTGCCTTGTGGACATGCGCGCGGATCGGCGCCAGACGCGAGTAGTGCGAATGCAGGCGTTCGTCGTTGGGCGGCTGAAACACCAGGCCCAGGTGGGCCACGTCTTCCAGCAGATAGCGCACGGTGTCTTCGGTGCCGGCCACACGCAGGTTGTAGGTCACGCCGGGGTGCGCAAGCAGGAAGCCCTTCAGCACGGGCTCGAAGACGATGTCGACGAAGCCTTCGCCAAAGGCCAGTTCGACATGCCCGACCTGGGCCGATTTGAGGCTGTTGACCTCGGCCAGGAAGGTGGCGTGCAGATCCTGCTGGCGACGTGCGAACAGCGCCAGCAGGCGGCCGGCGTCGGTCACCACGACGCCGCGCCCGCGTCGCTCCAGCAGGCTCAGGCCGAGATCGGCCTCAAGCCGCGCGATGCTGCGGCTGACCACGGAGGGGTCCAGTTCCAGGGCGTCGGCCGCTGCGCGCACCGAGCCCGTTTCGAGTATCTGGATCAGGCATTGCGCCCGCTTGCGGTCGAGCAGGTCTTTCATCCGTGTCGCGTCCTGGAAGACGAAGCTGATCGTTGCAGTTTATACAACGATCTGCCGATAAAAGTGCTATGGATGCCAGCAGACAGGCTACCCATAATGGCTCGCATGAATACCTCCGCTTCCTTGCCCCGCTGCGCTGCCGGCTTGTTGCCGGCCCTTGAAACCCTGGCCCCCGAATTCGTCGCCATCCGCCGGCAGATCCACGCTCATCCTGAATTGGCTTTCGAGGAGGTCCGCAGCAGTGAGCTGGTGGCCCGATGCCTGGCCGGCTGGGGCTACGAGGTGCATCGGGGTCTGGCCGGCACCGGCGTGGTAGGGCGCTTGCGCAAGGGCGGCGGCGCGCGGGCGCTGGGCATCCGCGCCGACATGGATGCGCTGCCCATCCAGGAGAAGACCGGCCTGCCATACGCCAGCACGGTGCCCGGCAAGATGCACGCCTGTGGCCATGACGGACATACGGCCATCCTGTTGTGCGCGGCCCGCTACCTGGCGCAGAGCGTTGCGTTCTCGGGCACGCTGAACCTGATTTTTCAGCCTGCCGAAGAGAACGAGGGTGGCGCGCTGCGCATGCTGGAGGAAGGCCTGTTCGAGCTTTTTCCCTGCGATGAGGTTTACGCCCTGCACAACACGCCCGGTCTGCCGGTGGGCCAGCTGGGGGTGATCAGCGGGCCGGCGATGGCCTCCTTCGACCGGGCCACGATTACGCTGCGCGGCCGTTCGGCCCACGGGGCCATGCCGCATCATGGCATCGACGTGATGCAGGCCGCGGCCAGCATCGTGCTCGGCCTGCAATCGATCGTCAGCCGCGAGATCGATGCCCTCAAGGCGGCCGTGATCACCGTGGGGGCCATCGAGGCCGGCGCGGCCTACAACATCGTGCCAGAGACCGCGCACATCAAGGTCGGGGTGCGCACGCTGGATCCGGCCGTGCGCGAGCAGGTGCAGGCCCGCTTGCAGGCCTTTGTCCAGGCGCAGGCCGGCAGCTACCAGCTGCAGGCCGAGGTGCACTACGAGCGCAAGTATCCCGTGCTGGTGAACCATGCGGCGCAGACCGAGCGTGCCCGGGAGGTGGCCGTGGCGCTGCTGGGCGAGGACAACGTCGTGACGCGCACGCCCGTGATGGGCAGCGAGGATTTCGCCTATCTGCTGGAGCGCTGCCCGGGAAGTTATGTGCGCCTGGGCAACGGCGTGGGCGAAGACGGCGGCTGCATGGTCCACAACCCGCTCTACGACTTCAATGACAAGGCGTTGCCCATCGGGGCGGCTTTCTGGGTCAGCCTGGCACAAAGCTACCTCGTTTGATAAAAAAACCGGAGACAACCATGAGCCTGCTTTCCCGTCGCCATGTTCTGCTTGCCGCCGCTGCGGCGGCCGCCACGCCCGGGCTGGGCTGGCGTGCCGTTCAGGCCGCGAGCCCCTATCCCGATCGTCCCCTGGCGCTGGTGGTGCCCTACCCCGCCGGCGGGGCGAGCGACAATTCGGCCCGCATCTTCGCCGAGTCGATCGGCAAGAGCCTGAAGCATCAGGTGGTGGTCGAGAATCATGGCGGCGGGACCGGCATCATCGGCGCCAACAAAGTCCTGTCGGCGCCGGCCGACGGCTACACCTTCATGCACGGGTCGCTCAACGAGGTGTTTCTCACGCCCCTGCTCAATCCGGCCGCGCGCTACCGGCCCGGGGATTTCACGCTGGTGGCCCCGGTGACCGATTCCAACATCGTGCTGCTGGTGCGACGCGATCTGCCGACCAAGACCTTCGACGGCTTTCTGGAGCTGGCGCAGCAAGGCAAGGGCCAGCCCATGAGCTACGCCACCGTGGGCATCGATTCGATGTATCACCTCATGGGCGAAGCGCTGGGCAAGCGCATCGGCGCCTCCTTTCTGCACGTTCCCTACAAGGGGGCGGCGCCCGCCCTGCAGGGTGTGGCCGGCGGCGAGGTCGATTTCGCGATCCTGCCATACCAGACGGCCTTTTCGTCCCTGGCCGACCAGGGGCGGCTGCGGCTGCTCACCAGCTTCTCCACGGCGCTGCCGCCAGCCATGAAGGGCGTGCCGCTGATCTCGGCGTCGCGCCACGTGCCGGACTTCCAGTACAGCATCAACGGGGGCTACTTCGTGCGTCGCGGCTCGCCGCCCGAGCGTGTGGCGGTGCTGCGCGAGGCGATCGGCGAGGCGCTGGCCAAGCCGCAGATCCGCGAACGCCTGGAAGCCGAGGGCCGCACCGTGGTGCAGCCCGTCAGCGATCCGGCGGTGGTGCAGCAGTATTTCGACGGCTATGCGCAGCGGGTCAATGCCCTGATCAAGGGCGTGGGGCGCAGTCCGCTGGGTTAAGGCGCGCGCAGGGCCTCAGCCCAGCGCGCCTTCGATCAGCCGCAAGTCCTGGTCGGCCTGCATGCGCATCAGGCGCAGCAGTTCGCGTGCGTTCTGCGACAGCGAGCGGTCGGGGCGGAAGACGAGCAGCGAGCGGAAGGCGATGTCGATGTCCAGCCGCTTGATGACCAGGCCGCGCGCCAGGTAGTCCACGGCCGTCATGGGGTGGATGAGGCCGATGCCCATGCCGCGCAGCACCAGTTCGCAGACAGAGAAGGCATAGGGCGTCTCGAAGCCCGCGCGCAGGGTCAGGCCGCGCTCGCCGAGCGCGGTTTCCAGGCGGCGCCGGCTGGCGTCTTCGGGGTTCAGGGCGATGAAGTGCTGTTCGACCAGTTCTTCGATGGCCAGCACCTTGCGGTGTGCCAGCGGATGCGTGGCCGTCATGGCGATGACGCCGGGCACCTCCAGGAACAGCGAGTGTTCCAGCCCCATGACGGCGATCTCGTCGGCCATCAGGCCCAGGTCAAGCTGGCCGGCCACCACCTGCTGCATGACTTCGCGCGAACTCAGGATCTGGAAAGACATCTGCACCCGTCGCTCGGTCGGGTTGAAGGCGGCGATCGCGCGCGGCATGAAGCCCACGCCCAGCGCGGGCAGCGAGCCGATGGCCATGCGGCCCACGCCGAAGGATTTCAGGCTGCGGATGCGGTGTTCGATCTGCTCGAAGCCGGCAAAGCAGCGATCGACCTCGACCAGCAGCGCGTCGGCCTCCTGGGTGGGCAGCAGGCGGTTGCGCACGCGGTCAAAGAGGCGCAGGCCGGATTGGGTCTCCAGGCGCCGGATGGCCTGGCTGACTGCCGGCTGGGAGATATCCAGCACCACGGCAGCCTTGCTGGTGGTGCCCGCACGCATCACGGCGCGGAAGATCTGGATATCGCGCATGTCCATAGCTATAACACCAGCTTCTAGTTTGAGTCATTCTGATTGTTGAAATCATAGTCCACGCGGCCCAGACTGCGCCATCTCGGTTGTACTACTGGAAACGGATCTTCCACGATGGCTCATTCCCCTGATGTTTCTCCCGCGCCCGGACGCGCCTACGCCAGCCTGTCACCCGCCGTGTGGCGGGGCTCGACGGTGGTGTTCGATTCGATCGCCGACTTCGCCGCGCGCAAGCACCGCCAGCCCGATGGCTACAGCTATGGCGTGACGGGCACGCCGACGGCCCGCCTGCTGGAAGACCGCATTGCCGAGCTGGAGAACGGCCAGCATTGCGTCATCACGCCGTCGGGGGCCGCCGCGCTGACGATGGTGGTGCTGGCCTATGTGCGGGCGGGCGATCATGTGCTGCTGTCGGCGGCGAGCTACGGGTCGCTGGCGGCGCTGGCCGACAAATGGCTGGTCAACCTGGGGGTGGAGGTCGAGTACTACCCGCCGCAGGCCGGCGCGGACATCGAGGCACTGATCCGGCCCAACACGCGCCTGATCTGCCTGGAGTCGCCGGGCAGCCTGACCATGGAGATGTGCGATGTCCCGGCCATTGCGGCCGTGGCGCGCCGCCATGGCGTGTTGACCATGATGGACAACACCTGGGCCAGCCCGCTGGGTTTCCGGCCGCTGGATCATGGGGTGGATTTCAGCATCGAGGCGGCGACCAAGTTCTTCAGCGGCCACTCGGATGTGCTGATGGGCAGCGTGGCCACGACCGATGCGGCGCACTATGCCGTGCTGCGCGAAGCGCAGAGCACGCTGGGGCTGCAGGTCAGCCCGGACGATTGCTTTCTGGTGCTGCGCGGGCTGGAGACCTTCCCCCTGCGTCTGCAGGCGCAGGGCGAAAGCACCTATCGCATCGCCAGCTGGCTGGCCCGGCAACCCCTGGTCGAGCGGGTCTGGTATCCGCCATTGGCCAGCGACCCCGGTCATGCCCTGTGGCAGCGCGACTACCGCAGCAAGGGTTGCCTGTTCTCCCTGCAACTGGTGCAGGCCGATGAGGCCGCTTTCCATGCCTTTTTCGATGCGCTGACGCAGTTCTCCATCGGGGCCAGCTGGGGCGGGGTGCACAGCCTGGCCGCCTTCTATCCGGCCGAGTTGCAGCGGACGCGTTTGTGTCCCGCCACCGACCGGCCCTTGATCCGCCTGGCCATCGGCCTGGAGGATGGCGATCTGTTGCAGGCCGACCTGCAGGCCGCGCTGGCGGCCTTCGGGCAACGTCGCGGCTGATCGCTTTTCCGCAGTACCCATGGCCGCCGCAGGCGGCCGTGCACAACGACATAGCAAGAGGAAAACACCATGACAATGCAGCTCCTGAAGCGCGCCGCCGGGCTGACCGTGGCGCTGGCCCTGGGCGCGGCCCTGCCTGTCGCGCAGGCCGATACCCTGGACACCATCATCAAAGAAAAGAAGGTCACCATCGGCGTGCACAATCGCCAGCCCTGGGGCTTTCGGGCCGAGGATGGCCAGGCGGCCGGTTTCCATCCGGATCTCATCCGTGCGGCCTTCGCGCGCCTGGGGGTCAACCAGGTGGACTTCGTGATCACCGAGTTCGGGGCGTTGATCCCGGGCCTGGGCGCCGAGCGCTTCGACATGGTGGCTTCGGGCATCGCCATCACGCCCGAGCGCTGCAAGGTGGTGATTTTCAGCGAGCCGGATCTGGCGGTGGGCGACAGCCTGATCGTCAAGAAGGGCAATCCGCTGAACCTCCACAGCTATGCCGATATCAAGGCCAATCCGAAGGTCCGGCTGACCGGCGGGCGCGGCACGCTCAACTCCAAGAACGCCCTGGATGCGGGCGTGGCCCCGGCGCAGCTGACCTATCTGGGCGATGCCCAGGCCATGCTGTCGGCCATTCTGGCCAATCGCGTGGATGCGGCCACGCTGTCGGCGGCCAGCGTGGCCGGCCTGCTGCAGGATCCCAAGCTGCAGGGCGTGGAGCGCGCCACTCCGTTCACGGGCTTGGTGCGCAATGGCGTGCCGTCGATGATGTACACCGCTATCGCCTTTCGTGCCGATGACACGCGCCTGCGCGACGCCTACAACCAGGAGCTCAAGGCGCTCAAGGCCGAAGGCGTCGTCGATGCCTTGCGCAACAAGTACGGTTTCACCGACGAAGACAAGGTCGACGACGTCGTGACGACGGCCAAGGTCTGCGCCGGCGAGTTCTGAAGACCGGCCGGGCCATGGAAAGCTTCACTATCCTTGCCGGCATCCTGGAGGGCCTGGAGGTCACGGCGCTCGTGACCTTCTACGGCATGCTCTGGGCCGTGCCTTTCGCCCTGGTGATGGGCGTGCTGCAGCATTTCACCCATGGCGCGGCGCGCCTGGCGGTGACCAGCGTGATCGAATTCTGGCGCAGTTCGCCGGTGCTGATCCTGCTGTTCGTGCTGTATTACGCGCTGCCCAGCTTCGGTATACGCCTGTCCAGCATCACGGTGGGCGGCATGGCCCTGGGCCTGAACATCGGCGGCTATGGCAGCCAGGCGGTGCGCGCGGCGCTGCAGTCGCTCAACCAGGGCCAGGTCGAGGCCGGGCGGGCGCTGGGCCTGCATCGCCTGCAGATCCTGTGGTTCATCGAACTGCCCCAGGTGGTCTCGGCCATGATGCCGACCTTCGTCAACCAGTTCATTCAGCTGGTCAAGGGCACGGCCATCGTGTCGCTGATCACGCTGACCGACATGACGTTTCGCGCCAAGCAGATCGCCGACACGCAATACAACCCGGTCGGGGTGTACTCGGCATTGATGCTGGCCTATCTCATCGTGTGTTATCCGGCCACGTTGCTGGGGCGCTACCTGGAGCGCCGCGTGCGCATCGAACATCGAGGCAGCCGTGAAATTTGATATCGACTTCGCGATCTCCGTGGTGCCGCTGATCCTGCAGGGGCTGGGGATGACGATCTGGATCGCCGTGGCGGCATCGCTGTGCGCGGCGGTGCTGGGCTTCGTGCTGGAGATCCTGCGGCGCAGCAACCGCTGGCTCGGCTACGTGATGCGCTTTCTGATCGACGTGATCCGTTCCACGCCGGTGCTGGTGCAGCTGTACTTCATCTATTTCGTGCTGCCGTTCTATGGCGTCACGCTGCCGGCGGTGGCCGCCGGCATCCTTGGCTTGTCGATCTATTACAGCGGCTACCTGGCCGAGGTGTTCAAGGGCGGCATCGACAGCATCGACAGCGGGCAGTTCGAGGCCGGGCGCGCGCTGGGCCTGACGCGGCGCGATGTGATCGTGTCGGTGATCCTGCCGCAGATGCTGCGCAATGTGGCGGCCCCCATGGGCAACTACTTCGTGTCGGCGCTCAAGGCCACGCCCTATCTGGCGGTGATCGCCGTGCCGGAGATGCTGGGCATTGCGCTGGAGGTGGGCGCCAATTCGTTCCGTTATGCCGAACCCATGGTCGCGGTGGGAATCATCTTCCTGATCCTGGCGTTGGGCGTCAATTATCTGGTGCGGCTGATGGAGCGCCGCCTGCAGCTGGCGCATCAGCGTTGAGCGCAAGAGGGAAAAGAAACATGCAATCCAATAGCACGACGCCGGCGGTGCAGATCGCCGGCCTGCAGAAATGGTATGGCTCCTTCCAGGTGCTGCACGACGTGGACCTGACCGTCCAGCCCAGCGAGCGCGTGGTGATCTGCGGGCCGTCGGGCTCGGGCAAGTCGACCCTGATCCGCTGCATCAACCAGCTTGAAACCCATGACCAGGGCACCATCGAGGTCAATGGGCAGCGTGTGGGCAAGGGCACCCCGGGCATGCACCTGCTGCGGCGCGACATCGGCATGGTGTTCCAGCACTTCAATCTGTTTCCCCACTTGACGGTGCTGCAGAACTGCACGCTGGCGCTGCGCAAGGCGCGCGGTCTGTCGCAGGACAAGGCCCGTGAGATCGCGCGCCACTACCTGGGCAGGGTGCGCATTCCGGAGCAGCAGGACAAGTATCCCGGCCAGCTGTCGGGGGGCCAGCAGCAGCGCGTGGCGATCGCGCGTGCGCTCTGCATGAACCCCAAGGTCATGCTGTTTGACGAGCCGACCTCGGCGCTGGACCCGGAAATGATCAAGGAAGTGCTCGACGTGATGACGGACGTCGCAAGCGAAGGCATGACCATGATCTGCGTGACGCACGAAATGAACTTCGCGCGCACGGTGGCCGACCGGGTGGTGTTCATGGATGCCGGGCGCGTCGTCGAGCAGGCCGATCCGCAGACCTTCTTCAGCGCGCCGCGCCACCCGCGCGCCCAGCAATTCCTCAGCCAGCTTCTCTGAGACACGCAAGGACCGCAACATGACAGAGACCAGCCGCATCTGGACCCACATCGACTTCGACCGCGACGGCAAGCAGTCCGGTCAGCTGCACGTGCCGCATTCCATTGATCTGTCGGCCTATGGCATGGTGCAGATCCCCATCGTGTGTCTGCGCAATGGCGAGGGCCCCACGGCCCTGCTGACCGCCGGCAACCATGGCGACGAGTATGAAGGCCAGATCGCCTTGCGGCGCCTGGCGCGCGAGCTGGATCCGGCCATGCTGCGCGGGCGCGTGATCATCGTGCCGGCCCTGAATTATCCGGCGGTCCAGGCCGGGCGGCGGGTCTCGCCGATCGACGAGGGCAATCTCAACCGCCTGTTCCCCGGACGCGCCAATGGCAGCGTCACCGAGATGATTGCGCACTATGTGCACAGCGTGCTGTTCCCGCTGGCCGATCTGGTCATCGACCTGCATTCGGGCGGGCGCTCGCTGGACTACTCGCACACCGCATTGGCCCAGCGCGTGAGCGACCCGGCCCAGGACGGCGCGTTGCGCGAGCTGCTGACCGTGTTCGGCGCGCCCAACAGCGTACTGACCAACGGTTCAGGCGGGGGTGGCGCCACCACGCTGTACGCGGCGGCTTCGCAACGTGGCATTCCGGCGCTCACGACCGAACTGGGGGGCGGCGCGACCCTGGACCCGCAAGGCCTGAGCACGGCGGAGCAGGGCGTGCGCCGCGTCCTGCGCCATTACGGGATCGCACCGCAACTGGACTGCGAAGCCGCGCCGGCGACCCGGCTGTTGCGTTCGCTGGGGCCGCGCCATGCGATCTATGCGCCCTGCGCCGGCTTGCAAGAGCCTTTGGCCAAGGCTGGCGAGACGGTGCGCGCGGGGCAGCCCGCCGTGCGCCTGTATGCGCTGGAGGATCCCTTGGCCGAGCCCCTGACGCTGCACTTCAGCAGCGACGGGGTGGTTTCCTGCCGGCGCTTTCCGACGCTGTGCGCACGCGGCGACGGGCTGTTCCACCTGGCCGAACCCTTGCTTTGAGACGTGGCCGCCAAGGCCTAAGATAGCGCTTTCCCATTGCGTGCCTGCCATGCTGTCATGGCAGGCCGCTGTCATGGAGCACTCGCGCATGTCCCAGCCTCTTCGCCCCGGCACGGTCATCATCACCGGCGGGTCGCGCGGCATCGGCGCCGAGACCGTCGTGCTGTGCGCGCAGGCCGGCTACGATGTGCTGTTCACCTATGTCGCCAACCATGAGCGCGCCGCGCAGCTGGTGCAGCGCTGTGCGGACCTGCCCGGCCGGGTGCAGGCCATGCAGGCCGATGCGCGCGACACGGCGCGTGCCGGCGAGGTGCTGCAGCGCGCCCTGCAGCTGGGCCGGCTGGCGGGCCTGGTCAACAATGTCGGCATCACCAGCCGGATCGGCTCCTTCCTGGACCTGGACATGGCCGTCGCGCGCGATGTGATGGAGGTCAATGTCATCGGCCTGATGGCGCTGTGCCAGATCTGTGTGCGCCACTGGGTCGAGGGCGGGCAGCGCGGCAGCATCGTCAATCTGTCATCCCTGGCGGCCGCCTCCGGCGCGCCCCACGAATACATTCATTACGCCGGCTCCAAAGGCGCGGTCGAGGCTTTCACCCTGGGCCTGGCGCGCGAATTCGCTGCACGCGGCATACGTGCCAACGTGGTGTCGCCCGGCACCACCGAAACCGAGATCCACGCCAGTTCGGGCGAGCCGGGGCGCGCGCAGCGCGTGGCCGCCCGCCTGCCCATGCAACGGGTGGCGCAGGCGCAGGAGGTGGCGCAAGCCGTGTTGTGGCTGCTATCGCAGCAGGCCTCCTATGTGTCGGGGACGGTGCTCAAGGTCACCGGCGCCGCATGAATGTTCGAAACCTAGGGTAAATACGGAGGTTTTAGAATCAACTAACCCGTGTTTCCCCTAGTAAAAACGGTACTTGATGCGTAAACCGCATCACATGGTAATTATTTCTCGCTTTACGCTGGCGCCGCTGCGGGTCAAGAATGCGGAACAGGATCGGCGTTGCGGCGTCGGGCCCTCAGGGCCGCCAGCCTGCGCGTCCCGCAAGTGCGCCCAGGCGCCGGGGTCGCCACCGACCGAGACACAACCGCAACCGGCATAGACCGGTGCAACGGTAAAAACAATCGAACAGGAGACACATCACATGCACGGAACGCCTCCGGGACGCAGCTTGCGCGCAGCGCGCTGAGCCAGCGATCCGCGCCTCGCCGGCCGTCAGACGGCCGTGCCGGGGCAGCAATCGGCACCGCAGAAACACAGCACCTCCGCAGTCGCTTCACCATACAGCGCAACGCGCCAGGCGCGGCGCTGTCAGCAGTTGATCAATCTGCCTTAAGGAATCGTATACATGCTGTCAGTCTTGAAGAAAACCGTAGTGTTGGGCGCGGCGATGGTCGTCGCATTCGGGTCGAACGTGGCGCAGGCGCGCGACGAAACCATCAAGATGGTGGTCCCCTACAGCGCTGGCGGCGTGGGTGACTCGCTGGCCCGCCGGCTGGCCGATGTGATGCGCAGCCAGTCCGGCAAGGTCGTCATCGTCGAGAACATTGGCGGCGCGGGCGGCACCATCGGCGCGGCCAACGTGGCGCGCGCCAAACCGGATGGCCAGACCATGATGCTGGCCTCGACCAGCGCATTGACCATCGGCCCCAATCTGAACCCCGTCAATTACGATCCCAAGCGCGATTTCACCGCGGTGCGCAGTGCGGCCATTTCGCCGGTTGCCATCGTGGCGACCAAGATCGCGCCCTTCAATGACCTGAAGGGCGCGCTGGAGTACGCCCGCAAGAACCCGGATTCGGTGCGCTTCGGTACGCCGGGTCAGGGCTCGGCCGGTCACCTGGCGATGGAAGACTTCCAGGCCCGCACCGGGGTGAAACTCACGCACATTCCCTACCGCGGCGACGGCCCGGCGATGCAGGACGCCCTGGGTGGCGTGTTCGAGCTGCTGGTGCTCAATACGCCCAGCCTGCTGCCGCAGGTGCGCGCCGGCAATTTCAAGCCGCTGGCCGTGATGGAGCCCAAGCGTCTGGAAGTCTGGCCCGATGTGCCGACGCTGGGCGAGCTGGGCATCGACGGCATGGACTACCGTTCCGATTTCGGCGTGTTCGCGCCGGCCAATATGGATGACAAGACCCGTCAGGCCGTCCAGAAGATGGTCGACGATGCGGTCGACAGCGCCGAGTTCGGTCAGTTGCTGGAAAGCTATTTCCTGCTGCCGGGCACCCAAAGCGGCGAATCCTATGCCAAGCAGCTGGCCGCCGAAGGCGACCGCAACGCCGAGCTGATCAAGGCCCGCAAGATCGCTCCCTGATACATCCCTGCCTCACACCGCGTGGCGTCTTCGGGCGCCACGCGCGCGTCTCATCATGAAAAATCCCATCTTCTGCGAAATCGACCTTGCCCAGGATGGCAAGCAATTCGGCTATCTGCGCCTGCCGCATTCGGTGCACCGCTCGGCTTATGGCTGGATCCCCATCCCGATCGCCTCGATCCGCAATGGCGAAGGGCCGACCATCCTGATCATGGCCGGCAACCATGGCGACGAGTACGAAGGCCAGATCATCGTTTCCCGGCTGATCCGGGAACTGGACGCGGCCCAGGTGCGCGGCCAGTTGATTCTGTTGCCGATGGCGAACTATCCGGCCGCCTCGGCCGGGCTGCGCGTCTCGCCGCTGGATGACGGCAACCTCAACCGCCTGTTTCCGGGCAACCCGAAGGGCACGCCGACGCAGATCATCGCGGATTACATCGAGCACACGCTGATGCCCGGCTGCCGCTACGTGGTGGATCTGCATTCGGGAGGCAGTTCGCTGCTGTATCACGGCGGTTGCCTGCTGACGATCGACCCGGGCGAGGAGGAGGCGCGCACCGCTCTGCGCGGGCTGATGCAGAAATTCGACGTGCCGCATGCCTGCCTGCTGGACAAGGGGACGCCGGCGGCCAGTTCCTGGGCAGCGTTGCGCCAGGGGGCCACGCCCTTCATTTCGGAACTGGCCGGCGGCGGCTTCGTCTCGCCCGATGTGCTGCAACGCGCCTGGAATGGCGTGCTCAATTTCCTGACCCATGTGCAGGCGCTGCAGGGCGTGCCGGTCGAGCCGGTGGATAACGAGGACATGCGCTTTCTGCGCATCGAGGCGGCGCGCCACTATGTCTATGCCTACGAAGCGGGTCTGTTCGAGCCGCTGGTGGCGCTGGGCGCCGATATCGAGGCTGGCCAGCCGGTGGCGCGCCTGCACCATCCGGAAACCCCGGGGCGCGAACCGACCCTGGTGCGCTCGCCGGGCGCGGGCCTGGTGCTGTGCAAGCGCGTACCGGCCCAGACCCAGCGCGGCGACTGTCTCTACCAGCTGGCAGCGGCGCTCTGAGCGACGGCCAGCTCCACCACGCACTGTGGCTGGAAGCCGGCCTGTTCGCCCTTGCGGGCGTAGCCCAGGGGGTTGGCCAGCACGCGGCAACGCCGTCCGCTGGCCGCGTCCTCGACCACATAGTCGTTGGGGCAGTGCAGGTGGCCGTGCAGCCACAGATCGGCCTGCGGCAACAGGGCATCCAGGGCGTTGCAGAAGCCGGCCGTGCCGGGCGTCAGGCCGTAGCGCGGATCGGCGCTGCGCAGGCTGGGCGCGAAGTGCGTGATGGCCACGGTGGGGCCGTCAAAGGGCTGGGCCAGCGCCTCGGCCAGCCAGGTCTGGCACTGTAGCGCCATGTCCCGCAGCGCCTCGGCCAGCATGGGCTGGCCCTGGTCGTCCAGTGTGCTCTGCTTGCTCAGGTAGAAGTTGGCGGCCCGGAAGGCTTTCTCCATCTGCACGCGACGCTGCGTCTGGCTGCCTTGCGGGTCGACCAGCGCTTCGAAGTCGGCCCATAGCGTCGTGCCGACAAAACGCACGCCATCGATCACCAGCACTTCGCGCTCCAGCCAGTGGATGTCCAGCTGCGCGCACACCGCCTTCAGCCGCGCCGTGGCCTCGGCCAGGTTCAGCCCGTCGAACTCGTGATTGCCGGGCACGAAGATCACCCGCGGCGGGCGCTCGCCCAGCGCTGCCGGCGCGAACTGCGCCAGACCGAAATCCTCGCCTGCCAGCTTCGAGCCCCGTTGATAGGAGCCGATATCGCCGGCCAGCACCAGGACGTCAATGGCGGGGGCGAGCGAGAGGCGGAAATCGGGATCCGCTTCGAGGTGGAGGTCGGAAAGCAGTTGTAGGCGCATGGGCGTCAGTGTAAAGGCTGCGGCGGGCAGGGGGGGCGGAGCGGGCGGCCGTGCCGCGCGCTAGGGACTAACCCTGTAAAACCCCGGCTTATGCAAATTACGCATGATGCGTCCGAAGCCGGCTCCCTATACTTCGCCGCAGGGTGCCAAAGGCGCCACAGCGTTAGGTGATGGGTATGGATATTCGGTGGTTTCAGGACTTTTTGACGCTGGCGGAGTGCCGCCAGTTCACGACGGCAGCCGAGCTGCGCAACGTGTCGCAGTCTGCCTTCAGCCGCCGCATCCAGTCCCTGGAAACCTGGGTCGGCACGCCGTTGATCGATCGCAGCTGCTTTCCGACCCGCCTGACCGCCGCCGGCGAGCAGTTCCGCGCCTCGGCCGCCGAAATCGTGCGCAAGGTGGTGGATGCCCGCGGCGAGGCCGGCGCGACCGGCCATGACAGCGTGGTGCTGCGGGTGGCCATGCCGCATTGCCTGGCGACCTCGCGCTTTCCGCGCTGGTGTGACGCCTGGCGCGCGGTGAGCGGCGCCGATGCCCTGCGCCTGCATGTGGGCAACGTGCACGACTCGGTGGAATGGCTGTCGGCCGGCGTGGTGGATCTGCTGGTGTCGTTTCGCCATGCGGTCGAGGACATCCAGCTCGATCCCCAGCTCTACATGCGCGTCAAGGTGGAGGCCGATGCGATGCGGCTGTACCGGCCGGCCGGCATGGCGTTTGACGCCGCCGATCTGGCCGATGAGGCCGCCACGGCGCGTTACCCCTATGTGTCGTATGCCCAGGGGGCCTATTTCCGCCGCCTGATCGAGGTGTACTGCGGGCCGGTGCTGCGCAGCCCGGCGCTGCGGCGTACCTGCGACACCGACTTTGTCGATGGCACCCGCGATCTGGTGCGCGGCGGCATCGGCCTGGCCTGGTTGCCGGAGTCGACGGCCCGGGCGGCCGTGGAGGCCGGCGAGATCGTGGCGGTCGCCGATGCCCGCTGCGACATCCCGATGGAAATCTGTATGTATGCACGGCGTCAGGGGCCGGTTCAGGCCGCCGTGCAGCGCGTCTTCGAATTGTTCGGGGGCGGCTGAAGCCCGCGCCGCTCCGGTGTGTTCCGGTACGGCGGTTTTTCAACGTAGTTCATAACAATAGCGATCAAGGAGACACAGCACATGAAACGTGTGTTCAATACGCTCGCCCTGGCCATCGGCCTGGCATCCGTGGGCACGGCCGGCGCGGCCGATCTGGAAGGCACGCTCAAGAAAGTGGCCGAGAACGGCAGCATCACCATCGGCCATCGCGAGACGTCGATTCCGTTTTCGTATTACGACGCCAATCAGAAGCCGATCGGGTACTCGATCGACATCTGCACGCGCATCGTCGATGCGGTCAAGGCCAAGCTCAAGCGCGATGACATCCAGGTGAAGTACCTGCCGGTGACCTCGGCCACCCGCATTCCGCTGATGGCCAACGGCACCATCGACCTGGAGTGCGCCTCCACGTCCAACACCCCGGATCGCCAGAAACAGGTGGCCTTCTCGGTGACGACCTTCGTGACGGGCAATCGCTTCATCAGCCTGAAGTCGGCCGACCTGAAGACCGTCGACGACCTGAAGGGCAAGACCGTGGCCTCGACCTCGGGCACGGCCAACATCCGTCAGGCCAATGAGCTGAACGAGGCTCGCAACCTGGGCATGAAAGTGGTGCCGGTCAAGGAACACGCCGAAGGGTTCCTGATGGTGGATACCGGCCGCGCGGCCGCCTTCATCATGGATGACATCCTGCTCTACGGCCTGGCGGCCAATGCCAAGGATCCGAGTCGCTATCAGGTGTCCGGCGAATCGTTGTCGATCGAACCCTACGCCATCATGCTGCGTCGCGATGACCCGCAGTTCAAGACCGTGGTCGATGACACGATCAAGGCCTTGTACGCCAGCGGTGAGTTCGAGCAGCTCTACAAGCGCTGGTACCAGAGCGAACTGCCGCCCAAGGGCATCAACCTGAACGTCGAAATGAGCGATGCGCTCAAGCGCGTGGTCGCCAAGCCGACCGATTCGGGCGACGTCGCCGACTATCAGTAAGTCATTGCTTTTCGCCGCCACGTCGGCCGCAGCCAGCCTGGCTGCGGACGGCCGGCGGCCTGCATTCAGAGATACACCATGGGATATCAATGGAATTGGGGCGTCCTGCTGGAGCCCTCGCCGGATGGCGGGCAGACCTACCTGCAGATGCTGCTCGACGGTCTGACCATCACGGTCAAGACGGCCGGACTGGCCTGGGTGCTGGCCCTGGGCCTGGGGCTGGCCGTCGGCGTGGCGCGCACGCTGCCGTCGGCCTTCGTACGCAGCCTGGGCGCAGTCTATGTGGAAGTGTTCCGCAACATTCCGCTCATCGTGCAGATGTTCCTCTGGTACTTCGTGGTGCCCGAGTTGCTGCCCACGTCCTGGGGCGACTGGATCAAGCAGTTGCCCGAGGGCTCGTTCTATACCGCCGCCCTGTCGATCGGCGTCTACATGTCGGCACGTATCGGCGAGCAGTTGCGCGCCGGCATCGAGGCCCTGCCCAAGGGGCAGCGCCAGGCCGGGCTGGCGCTGGGCATGCGCCTGCCGCAGCTCTACCGCCATGTGCTGCTGCCCAATGCCTTGCGCATGGTGCTGCCCACCATGACGTCGGATTGCCTGAACACCATCAAGAATACGTCGGTGGCCTTGACCATCGGCCTGGCTGACCTGACTGCTCAGGCCCACGCCATGCAGGAGTTCTCCTTTCAGGTGTTCGAGGCATTCCTGACGGCTACCGTGGCCTATCTGGTGCTGAACCTGATTGTCATCGTCGCCATGCGCGCGCTGGAGCGCTGGGTCGCCATCCCCGGCCGTACCATCAAAGGAGGACGCGCATGAGCGGGTTCGATTATCAGGCCGTCATCGACGCGCTGCCCTACCTGTTGTTCACCGGCCTGAAATTCAGCCTGCTGCTGACGGCCTCCTCGGCCGTCGGCGGCATGGCGCTGGGTGCGCTGCTGGCCGTTGCGCGCCTGTACGGCAGCCGCTGGGTTGCCTGGCCGGCCACCATCTACGTCAACTTGTTCCGCTCGTTGCCGCTGGTGCTGGTGATCTTTCTGATCTACTTCATCCTGCCGTATCTGCTGCAGTGGGTCATGCAGGCCGAGCGCCCCATCGTGCTGGGCGCGATGGGCTCGGCCTTCGTGACCTTCATTCTGTTCGAGGCCGCGTATTTCTCCGAGATCATCCGCGCCGGGATCGGCAGCGTGGGCCATGGCCAGTATGCGGCCGCCTGCGCGCTGGGGCTGACCCACGCCCAGGCCCTGCGCAAGGTGGTGCTGCCGCAGGCGCTGCGCAACATGCTGCCGGTGCTGCTGACCCAGATCATCGTGATCTTCCAGGAAACCGCGCTGGTGTACGTGCTGTCGCTGCCGGACTTCCTGGGCGCGGCGACCAAGATCGCACAACGCGACAACCGCCTGGTCGAGATGTATGTGGTGGTGGCGCTGGTGTTCTTCGTGATCTCTTTTACCGCTTCGCGCGGGGTGCGCGTGCTGCGCGCGCGCCTGGGCGCCTGAGCGCCTGCCGGATAAAAATTTGGAGTCCTTGCAATGATAGAAATCGAAGGGGTCGGCAAGCGCTACGGCGAGCTGGCCGTGCTCAAGAACTGCTCGCTGAACGTGGCGCGCGGCGAGGTGGTGGTGGTCTGCGGTCCGTCGGGCTCAGGCAAGTCCACGCTGATCAAGTGCGTCAACCGCCTTGAGCCGTTCGAGTCCGGCCGCATCGTGGTCGATGGCACCGATGTGGGCGCAGCCGGCACCAATCTGCCGGCGCTGCGCGCCCGGGTCGGGATGGTGTTTCAGCATTTCGAGCTGTTTCCGCACCTGACGGTCCTGCAGAACGTCTGCCTGGCGCAGACGACCGTGCTGGGCCGCAACCGCGCGCAGGCCGAGGAAAAGGCCCTGGCCTTGCTTGAGCGGGTGGGCGTGAGCGCGCACCGCGACAAGCACCCCGGCCAGCTGTCGGGCGGCCAGCAGCAGCGCGTGGCCATCGCGCGCGCGCTGGCGATGGACCCGGTGGTCATGCTGTTTGACGAGCCGACCTCGGCCCTGGACCCGGAAATGATCGGCGAGGTGCTGGATGTCATGACCGGCCTGGCGCGCGATGGCATGACCATGATGGTGGTCACCCACGAAATGGGCTTCGCGCGCCGCGTGGCCGACCGGATCGTGTTCATGGAGTCGGGCGAGATCATCGACGACGTGAGCGCCACCGAGTTCTTCGGCAGCGCCGCCTCGCAGCGTTCGCGCGAATTCCTGTCCCGCATCATCAGCCATTAACTACGCTTACTTACCACCAGGCGGTTGCCTTCCATGTCTTCCCTTTGCTATATCAACGGTAATTTCGTGCCTGCCGAGCAGGCGAGCATTCCGGCCATGGACCGGGGCTTTTTGTTCGGTGATGGTGTCTATGAGGTCGTCGCGGTGATGGACGGCCTGCTGCTGGAGTTCGAGCGCCATGCCGCGCGCCTGGCGCGCAGCCTGGCCGAGATCGGCATCGCCAATCCGCTGCCGCGCGAGCGTCTGCTGGAAGTCTGCCGCGAGCTCATCAGGCGTTCGGCCCTGCGTGAAGGGTCGATCTATCTGCAGATCACCCGGGGCGCGGACACCAAGCGCGATTTCGCCTTCCCCAAGGGCGTCGAGCCGACGGTGATGATGTTCACGGCCGAGAAGGTCCTGAGCGTCAATCCGCTGGCCGACAGCGGCGTGCGCGTTGCCAGCGTGCCGGATCTGCGCTGGGCGCGGCGCGACATCAAGAGCGTGTCCCTGCTGGCGCAGGTGCTGGCCAAGCAGGCGGCGCAGTCCAGCGGCGCCTTCGAGGCCCTGATGGTCGACGCCCAGGGCGTGGTCACGGAGGGATCGTCGTCCAGCGCCCTGCTGGTCAACGATGCCGACGAGATCGTGGTGCGGCCGCTGTCCAACGATATCCTGCCCGGCTGCACACGCGCGGCGGTGTTGGCGCTGGCCGCCGAGCGCAATATGAAAGTGGTCGAACGCACGTTCACCCTGCAGGAGTGCATGCAGGCGCGCGAGGTGATCCTGACCTCGGCGCTGCATTTCGTGCTGCCGGTCATCGCCATCGATGATCAGCCGGTGGCCGGCGGCAAGCCCGGTCCGGTGTGCGCGGCCTTGCGCACGCTCTACCTGCGTCATGCCATGGCAACGGCGCTCTGATCCGCGTTGACGCGAGGACGACGGGCCCGCCGCATGGCGGGCCCGTCTTGTTTCAGACGGCCTGGGCGCGCGCGTGCCGGAATGGCAGCAACGACAGGTCGAGCGCAGCCGGGCCGGGCGCATCGATGTCGATGATGGCGCGGCACAGGCTGCCGAAGGCCGCCCGGAAGTGGTTCTTGGCCTTGACGCAAAGCAGGCGTTGCCTGACCGGGTCGATGCCATGCATGAGAAAGAAGCCCGGATCATTGGCCGGGACCACATGCTCGGTCAGGATGACGCGGATATTGGGGCGCGCCACCAGGCTGAGCAGGGCGGTCGGCCCGCAGCGCATCAGCACGCCGGTTTCCTTGGGCCCCACGTTGGTGAAATCGCCGTCGGTCAGGCGCTCGATGCGCACCTGTACCGTGACCGGCTCGCCGAAGGCGCGGTTGTAGCGTCCGCCCAGCGACAGGGTGAGTTCGGCGCCGGGGCCGGCCTGTTCGACGGCGCGCATGGCCTGGGGGTCGGCGAAACTGGCCACCACGCAGGGTTCGTCGAACGGGGTGTCGAGCACGGCCCGCAGCAGCGTGGTGGTGTCGCCGCTGCCGCCCGAGGCGGGGTTGTCGCCCGGATCGTTCACCGCGATCAGGCCGGGACCCTGCGCCAGCAGGGCCAGCGCCTGTGCCAGACCCTGGGTGGCGCTGGGCAGGCTGATGGCAAACTCGGGCGCGGCCTGGCGCAGCGCCTGGCTCAAGGTGGCCAGGGCCTGCCGGGCGGCGGCTTCGCCCGTCGCATCATCGTCTGCGGTGATCACGACCGAGGCGCCGGTGTTGACGGTGTCTGAATAGGGGAAGCCCCCGAACACCGAAATATCGCGGATCGGCCCCTGCGTGAGCGTGCGGGCCAGGTGCTGCAGCTCGCACATCGGCCCGGCCTGGGTGCGCATGTTGAAGCTGGACAGCAGCAGGCCCGGCTTGTCCAGCCAGACCCGGGTGCGTGCGCCATGCTGCACATTGGCCGCCAGCAGATCGAGTACACGGCTCGCGGTGTCGAACTGATCGATGTGCGGGTAGGTCTTGTAGGCGGCCGCTGCATCCAGCAGGGGCGCGATCTCCGGGCCCAGGTTGCCGTGCAGATCGAAGCTCGCGCCCAGCGGCGTATGCGGCGCCAGGGCGCGCACCGCCTGCAGCAGTTCAAGTTCGGGGTTCTGGCGTGCGTCGGTGATGGCCGCGCCATGCAGCGACAGATAGATCGCGTCCCAGGGGGCTTGTTGCTGGCCGGCCTGCAGCCCGGCCAGGATGTCGGCCCGGATGGCCTCGAAGGCAGCGTCTTCGATGGGCCCGCCCGGCTGCGCGGCGGCGCAGCGCAGCACGGTGACGTCCCAGTCGGGGTGCTGGCGCGCGAACTGTTCGACCGCGCCCATTTCGCTGGCCGTCTCGCGTGCCGCGGCCAGCACCTGCGCGCCTTCACCCCACTCCTGGCGCTGAAAGTCGGCCAGGGTGCAGGGAATGGGCGTGAAGGCATTGCCTTCGAACCAGAAGCGCGCCACGGCCAGGCGCTTGCGCCGGGCGCCGCAGGAGGAAACAGGAGGCATGGGAGAGGAGAGCGGGGTCATTTGGGGGAGATGCCGGCGGCGCGCGTCAGGGTTTCGTACTTGCTGGACTCGCTGGCCAGGAACTGGCCCAGCGCTTGCGGGCTGCCGGGCACCGGCACGGCGGCCAGTTCGGTCAGTTTGGCACGGGTGGCATCCTGCTGCAGCCACTGATTGATGGCGCCATTGAGACGCTCGACGGCATCGGGCGGCGTGCCGGCCGGCGCCATCACCACGAACCACGAATTCAGTTCGTAGCCCGGCACGGTCGCGCCGATGGGCTGGACCCGGGGCAGGGCGGGATCCGGCTGTTTGCTGCTCACACCCAGTGCGATGAGCTGGCCGGCGCGGATGGCGCCCAGCGCCGTGGGCAGGTTGTCGCTGCCCAGTTCGATGGTGCCGGCCAGCAAATCGTTGCGCGCCTGGCTGGCGCCGGTATAGGGCACATGGGTCAGTTCGATCCCGGCCATCTGCTGAATCAGTTCCATGGCCAGATGCCCGGAGCTGCCGATGCCCGGCGTGCCCCAGTTGAGCTGGCCGGGGCGCGCCTTGGCGGCGCGGATCAGGTCGGCCATGTCCTTGAAGCCGGTTGCCGGCGAAGTCAGCACCACATTGGCCACGTTGGCCACATGCGCCACCGGCGTGAAGTCTTTGACGGCGTCGTAGCCGGTGTTCTGGTAGACCAGGCGGTTGGTGACCTGGGTGCCGGGGGTGCCCAGCAGCAGGGTATAGCCATCCGGCTTGGCGCGCGCGACTTCGGTGGCGCCCAGGTTGCCGCCGGCGCCTCCCTTGTTGACGACCACCACCGGCTGGCCGAGACCGGGGCCGATGCCCTCGGCCACCAGTCGGGCCAGCATATCGGTGGTCCCGCCGGCGGCGAAAGGCACCACCAGGCGCAGCGGCTTGTCGGGCCAGGCGTGGGCGCTGCCGGCAAACAGGCCCAGCGCAAGGACACAGGCGGCGCGCAGCGATCCGGCGCCCGGCAGGGAAACGAGGGGGGAAAGGCGCATGGGGGGAAGTCTCCGGTTGAGGACAGTTGATCTATTTATGATTTGATTGGATCATACGATCTAGTTTCGTCTTCCGTCAAACATTTGTCCCCTCCTTCGGACTGCCTCATGAGCCACATCATCCACCGCAATCCTGCCCGTATACCGCCGCTGGCCGCGCAGGCGCAGGGCTGCTTTCTGATCGACCGCGAAGGGCGGCGCTACTACGACGCCTCGGGCGGGGCCGCTGTCTCCTGCCTGGGCCACGTGCACCCGGAAGTGCTTGCCGACATGAGCGCCCAGTTGCAGCGGCTGGAGTACGCCCATACGGGCGCGTTCACGTCTGCGCCGGCCGAGGCGCTGGCCGATCTGCTGGCGGCGCAGTCGCCCGCGGGCCTGGGCAATGCCTATTTCGTGTCGGGGGGCTCCGAGGCGGTCGAGACGGCGCTCAAGCTGGCGCGCCAGTACCAGGTGGCCCGCGGCCAGCCGCAGCGCTACCTGACCATCTCGCGTCACCAGAGCTACCACGGCAATACCCTGGGCGCGCTGGCCGTGGGTGGTCACAAGGGACGCCGGGCGCTGTATGCGCCGCTGCTGGTCGAAAGCTGTCACGTCTCGCCCTGCTTTGCCTACCGCTACCAACTGGCCGGGGAGAGCGACGACGCCTACGGCGACCGTCTGGCGCAAGAGCTGGAGCAGACCCTGTTGCGTGTCGGGCCGCAGAATGTCTCGGCCTTTCTGGCCGAGACCGTCGTCGGGGCCACGGCGGGCGCGGTGGCCCCGGTGGCGGGCTACTTCCGCAAGATCAAGGCCGTCTGCGAGCGTCACGGCGTGCTGCTCATCCTGGACGAAGTGATGTGCGGCCTGGGCCGCAGCGGCAGCTATCACGCGTTTGAGCAGGAGGGTGTCACGCCTGACATTCTGTGTCTGGCCAAGGGCCTGGGCGGCGGATTCCAGCCGATTGCCGCGGTGCTGGCGCAGGATCATGTGGTGAACACGGTCACCGAAGGCTCGGGCGCCTTCCAGCATGGTTTCACCTATGCCGGTCATCCGCTGGCGTGCGCGGCGGCTCTGGCGGTGCAGCGCATCGTGGTGCGCGATGGCCTGGCGCAGCGCTCGGCCGAGCTGGGCGCCTATCTGCAGGCGCGCCTGCGCGAACGCTTCGCCGAGCATCCGCATGTGGGCGACATTCGCGGGCGCGGGCTGTTTCAGGCGATCGAGCTGGTGGCGGAGCGCGACCGCGCGCAGCCCTTCGCGCCGGGCCTGCAACTGCATGCCCGCATCAAGGAGGAGGGCGCCGCACGTGGCCTGTTATGCTACCCCGGCGGCGGCACCATCGATGGCGAACAGGGCGACCACGTACTGCTGGCGCCGCCCTACATCACCAGCCGCGAAGAACTGGACATGGCCGTGGATCTGCTCGGCCAGGCGGTCGACGCGGCGATTGCCCGCGTGGGCGCCGCGCCGGCGCCGCACGCCTGACCCCCCGCCCGACGGAAGCACCAGATGGACAAGCGCGCAGTCGACAAACTGATCGAAGACCGCTATCAGACCTTGCCGCCCGCCTTGCAGCGCGCCGCGCGCTATGCCATCGATCATCCCAAGGAAATGGCGCTGCATTCCATGCGCAGCATCGCGGCCAGCGCGGGCCTGCCGGCCAGCGCCATGCACCGGTTGGCCTGCCAGCTGGGCTTTGACGGCTACGAAGCCCTGCGGAATGTCTATCGTCAATGGGTCGCGCAGGATGGCAGCTCCTTTTCCGAGCGCGCCACGGCCTTGCAAAAGCGCGGCGACGCCACCGAGGCCCTGGCCAAGGAGTTGCTGGCCGCCGATGGCCAGAACCTGGCGCAGATGATCACGCCCGAGACGCTGGGCGTTATCCGGCAGGCGCGCGATGTGCTGGCGCAGGCGCGCCGCATCTATGTGGCCGGGCTGCGCAGCCTGTTTCCGGCTGCGTTCTATTTTCATTACGCCAGCGCCATGTTCATGGACAACACGACTCTGCTGACCGGCATCGCCGGTGCATTCGCCGATGGCCTGCGCCGCGCGGGCGAGCAGGATGCGCTGTTGGTGTTCAGCTATCACCCCTATGCGCGCGAGACGCTCAATGCCGTGAAGTTCGCGCGCCAGCAAGGGCTGCATGTGGTCGCGGTGACCGACAGCGTGCTCTCGCCGGTGGCGCGCCAGGCACAGACGGCGATCGTGGTGGGCAATGCCACGCCATCGCTGTTTCCGTCGGTGGTGCCGGCGCTGTCGGTGGCGCAGACGCTGGTGGCGCTGCTGCTGGCCAATGGCGGCGCCGACAGCCTCAGGGAAATCGCCCGCAGCGAAGCCCAGCTCGATCAGTTCTCGGTCTACACCCAGGAGCGCGGCGCGCGCGCGGCGCGGCGCTGACAACGCTTTGCCGCCGCCGGCAGGTGCTGCGGCGGATGTCGCATAATGGGCAGGCGCTGTCGATGGCGCTTCTGTCCCGTTGTCTGTCTCTCTCTGGAAGGCTTGCATGTCTACCTCCGTCAAGGATGCGTCGTCTGCGCTGATCGGGCCCAATGCCTGGCTCAAGGAACTGACGCGCCTGAAACCGGCCCGCTGGCACTGGGGGCGCTCGATCCGTGCCGCGCTTGCCATGGGCATTCCGCTGAGCGTCGGCGTCTGGATGGACGACATGGCCAGCGTGCTGTTCGTCGCCATGGGCGCCATGCTTCAGGGCATGGGCGAACGCGACGCGCCGTATCCGGCGCTCTTCAAGAAGGCTCTCATTTCGGCGCCGCTGGGCGCGCTGGCTTTTCTGCTGGGCTACCTGAACGGCCTGCCCTGGGGAGTGATCGTGCTCGTCATGGCCGGCGTGGCGTTCGTGGCAGCCATCCTCAGCAGCTATGCCGCGCCGCTGTCCGTGGGTTGCCTGCAGTTGCTGGCCATGGGGGCGGTCCTGATCGGCAACCCCGAGCTGGCGCCTTATTGGCCGACCGCGCTCAAGTTGCTGCTGGGGTCCGCGCTTTACATGGTTCTGTTGGGGCTGGAGGCGCTGTTCTTCAGTTACCGGCCGGAGCGCCAGATGGTGTCGGCGCTGCTGCAGGCGCTGGCCGCGCTGGCGCAGGCGCGCGCACAGGGCGGCGCCGACAGCGGCCAGGCCCGCCAGAGTGTCACGGATCAGCTGTCGGCGCTTTATGGTCTGCTGCTGCAGCGGCGCTCGCATGCCTTGGGCGTGACGGCGCACCTGAACCATGCAGCGGCCTTGCTGCAGCGCGCCGACGCCCTGTTTGCGCAAGTGATGTCCTGTGCCGACAGCGTCGACCTGCAGCAGGCCGCTGCCGACCTGCGAGCCCTTGCGCAGGCCTATGACGCCGAGGCGCGTGACCCGGCGGCGCTGGCCGCCGCACCCGGGAAGCCCCTGAGCGCGGCGATTGCCGCGCTGGGCCAGGCGCTGTGGGGTCGCAGCGTGGAAGACGAGATGCCACGCGACGAGGCCGCCGGCCCGCGCGAAAGCCGCCTCGCCCTGTTGCGCGACAAGCTTACGCGCGGGCGCCAGGTCATGCAGCCCGCGCTGGCGCTGGCGCTGTGCACCGGCATCGCCTACTCGTTCTACTGGATCGACGACAAAAGCCATTGGTATTGGGTGCCCATGACGGTCTGCATCGTCATGAAGCCCGACATGGGGTCGATTTTTGCGCGCGCCGTGCTGCGCTGCGTGGGTACCGGTGCGGGCGTGCTGGTCGGCGCGCTCATCATGGCCTGGATGCCGACCGGTTATCTGTTCGTGCTGGCCATGGTGGCGATCGCGGTCGTCATGCCCTGGCTGTCGCAGCGTTCGTATGCCCTGCTGGCCTTCAGCCTGACGCCGCTGGTGCTGGTGCTGATCGACTCGGTCAGCCCGGAAACCCGGGGCACGAACTACGCTTTGCTGCGGCTGGTCGATACGGTGCTGGGGGCGGCGATCGTGCTGGTCTTCGGCTACCTGATCTGGCCGCGCAGCCCGGATCGGAAAATGGAGCCGGCCTTTCTGGTGGCGCGCCAGCAGATTGCGCGTTATCTGCGCGTCTCGGTGGCGGGCAAGGGCGACGTGCAGCAGATCCGCCTGTGCCGCCGTCAGGCCTATGGCGCATTGTCAGACATGCGCATGCAGTTGCAGCAGGCTTTGGGGGATCCGCCGCCGGCCGGCCGGGAAGCGGCCGCCTGGTTCCCGATGATCACCGGCGCGGAGCGCATCTGCGATGCCATCACGGCGTATTCCTCGCAGCTGTATCCGGCTCCTGCGCCCGAGGACGCCCGGCGCCTGGAGCAACTGGCCGAACTGCTGGAGTCCGGACTGGACGCGCCGCAATGGCAGCATATCGGCGCCGATCTGGCGGCCACTTCGCCGCAGGCGCGGCTGGTCAATGCCATCCAGGGCGAGCTGCGCCAGGGCCGCAAGATGCTGGGCACGGCCAGCGCGCCGCAGGCGGCGTGACGGCTCGCGGCCTTGCCGGCAGATCGCCCGGCAAGGCCGCGACAGCGGGTCGGCCCCAGAGGGGGCGAAAAAGAGGGCGGCGAAAAACGCGCCTATAAAGCCAGCCTACAAAGCAAAAGCCCCGCCGTATTTTCATACGAACGGGGCACATTGCCTGAATCTTTTTGGTGGCCCGGGGCGGAATCGAACCACCGACACAAGGATTTTCAATCCTCTGCTCTACCGACTGAGCTACCGGGCCAACGAAGAACGTAACTATACAACAAAAAATTGGCTTGTGCGAGGATTCGGCCACTTTTTTTCATCCCCGGTCTTTGAGCGGCTGCCAGCCCCGTAGGTGGGCGCAGGACAGCCTCTCGGGGTTGACACGAAGCAACGCTTGTGAAGCGGGATATGGGATAACAGGGGTGGGGGGGTATAATGGTGCGTTGCTGCGGACGTCGCCGCGCTTGCGCTCCTTGCCTTTTCAATGTCAGTCGCCGTTCTTGCCTTCGGTCTGAACCACACTTCCGCGCCGGTTTCGGTGCGTGAACGCGTGTCCATGCCCGTCGATCTGGTGCAGCCGGCACTGTCCGGGCTGCGCTCGGCGTTCGGCGGCGCGGTGCGCGAGGCCGCCATTCTGTCGACCTGTAATCGCACCGAGATCTATTGCGCCGCCGACGTCAACGTCGTGGAGCAATTGCCCGCCTGGCTGGCCGACCATCACCGCATGGAAGCCGGCAGCCTGCATCCCCATCTGTATCGCCTGCGCCAGGATGAGGCCGTTCGCCATGCCTTCCGCGTGGCCAGCGGGCTCGATTCCATGGTGTTGGGCGAACCGCAGATCCTCGGCCAGATGAAGACCGCCGTGCGCGCCGCCGAAGAGGCCGGCTCGCTGGGTACCCTGCTGCATCAGCTCTTTCAGCGCACCTTCTCGGTGGCCAAGGAGGTCCGCTCGCAGACTGCCATCGGCGCGCATTCGGTGTCCATGGCGGCCGCGGCCGTGCGGCTGGCCGAACGCGTGTTCGGCAATCTCGAACAGGCCAGCACCCTGTTCATCGGCGCGGGCGAAATGATCGAACTGTGCGCGACTCACTTCGCCGCCCAGCATCCGCGTTCCATGGTGGTGGCCAACCGCAGCGTCGAGCGCGCCGAAACGCTGGCCGGCCGCTTCTCGGCCGGCACCATGAAGCTGGCCGACCTCACCGACCGCCTGTCCGAGTTCGACGTGGTGGTGTCCTGTACGGCCAGTTCCCTGCCCATCCTGGGCCTGGGCATGGTCGAGCGCGCCACCCGCCAGCGGCGTCACCGCCCGATGGTCATGATCGACCTGGCCGTGCCGCGCGACATCGAGCCCGAAGTCGGCCGACTCGATGACGTCTATCTGTACTCGGTCGATGATCTGGGGCGTCTGGTGCAATCGGGCACCGATGCGCGCCGCGCCGCCGTGGTGCAGGCCGAAGCCATCATCGACACCCGCGTCCAGGGGTTCATGCACTGGATGCAATCGCGTGAAGTGGTGCCCGTCATCCGCAATCTGCACCAGGCTGCCGAAGACTTGCGCGCCGCCGAACTGGAGCGTGCCCGGCGCATGCTGGCCCGCGGCGATGCGCCCGAGGCCGTGCTGGAGCAGCTGGCCCACGGCCTGACCCAGAAGTATCTGCATGGCCCGCTGGCCGCGCTCAACCGCAGCGCCGGCGAAGAGCGCAAGCAGTTGCTGTCCTGGATGCCGCGCCTGTTCCCCGGCCGCGACTCGCGCCGTTAGCGACCCCCGTCTGGCCGCTGCCTGCCCTTGGCGGGCCTGCCGCATGGCGCGCGGCGTAACCCCTCCCTCCTCATTTTTTAGCGTCTTCCCATGAAATCCTCCATGCGCAGCCGGCTGGAACAGCTGGCGCACCGCCTGATCGAAGTTGATGCCTTGCTGGCCGAGCCCGAAACCGCCTCCGACATGGATCGCTTTCGCAAACTCTCGCGCGAGCGCGCCGAGCTGGAGCCGGTGGTGGTGGCCTTCAACGGTTTTCAGGCCAGCGAGTCGGATCTGGCCACGGCCCAGGAGATGCTGGCCGATCCCGAAATGCGGGACATGGCCGAAGAAGAAATCGAAACCGCCCGTGAGCGCCTGCAGGCCCTGGAGGCCGAGTTGCAGGTACTGCTGCTGCCGCGCGACCCGGATGACGGGCGCAGCGTGTTCCTGGAAATCCGCGCTGGCACCGGTGGCGATGAAAGCGCGCTGTTCTCGGGCGATCTGCTGCGCATGTACAGCCGTTATGCCGAGGGGCAGGGCTGGCGGGTCGAGATCATGTCGGAAAGCGAGTCCGAGCTGGGCGGCTACAAGGAAGTGATCGCCCGCATCGATGGCGATGGCGCCTACGGACGCCTGAAGTTCGAGTCGGGGGCGCACCGCGTGCAGCGCGTGCCCGCCACCGAGGCGCAGGGCCGCATTCACACTTCGGCCTGCACCGTGGCGGTGATGCCCGAGGCCGACGCCGTGGGCGAGGTGGTGATCAACCCGGCCGATCTGCGCATCGACACCTTCCGCGCCAGCGGCGCGGGCGGGCAGCACATCAACAAGACCGACTCAGCCGTGCGTATCACCCACCTGCCCACCGGGCTGGTGGTGGAGTGTCAGGATGACCGCTCGCAGCACCGCAACAAAGACCGCGCCATGCAGGTGCTTGCTGCGCGCCTGAAAGACAAGGAGTTGCGCGAGCGCCAGAACAAAGAGGCTGCCGAACGCAAAAGTCTGGTGGGCTCGGGCGACCGTTCCGAGCGCATCCGTACCTACAACTTCCCGCAGGGGCGGGTCACCGATCACCGCATCAACCTGACGCTGTACAAGCTGCAGCAGATCATGGAGGGCGACCTGGATGAGCTGACCGGCGCGCTGCTGGCCGAGCACCAGGCCGAGCAGCTGGCGGCCCTGGGCCACGATCTGTGAGCGCCGTGCAGATCCGCGATCTGCTGCAGGATGGCCGTCTGCCGCGCCTGGAGGCGCGCATGCTGGTCGAGCGGGTCTGGCAGCGCTCGCGCGCCTGGCTGCTGGCGCATGACGATGAACCGGCCGAGCCGGCCCTGTGCGCCGCCTACGAGGCGCTGGCGCAGCGCCGGCTGGCGGGCGAGCCCATGGCCTACGTGCTGGGCGAGCGCGAGTTCATGGGCCATGTCTTCGCCGTGTCGCCGGCAGTGCTGATCCCGCGTCCGGATACCGAGACGCTGGTCGAGGCGGCGCTGGCCTTTCTGGCAGGGCGTCCTGCGGCGCGGGTGCTGGATCTGGGCACCGGCAGCGGCGCGATTGCGATATCGATTGCGCTGGCCTGTCCCCAGGCCGAGGTCACGGCGACCGATCTGAGCGCCGACGCCCTGGCCGTGGCGCGCGCCAATGCCGGGCGTCTGGGCGCGTCGCTGACGCTGGCCCAGGGAAGCTGGTTCGAGGCGCTGGCGCCCGGACAGAAATACGATCTCATCGTGTCCAACCCGCCGTATATTCACGGGGATGATCACCATCTGTCGCAGGGCGATCTGCGTTTCGAGCCGCCCGGTGCGCTGAGCGATGGCGCCGACGGCCTGAGCGCGCTGGCCGAGATCGCCGCCCAGGCCCCGCGCTGGCTGGCCCCGGGCGGCGCGCTGTGGTGCGAACATGGTTGGGATCAGGCGGGCGCGGTGCGCGCCCTGCTGCAGGCCTCGGGCCTGAAAAACGTCGAAAGCCGGCGAGATCTGGGGGGAATCGAACGGATTTCCGGCGGCTTTCTATAATGCATGTGTTCCGCGTGTTCCTTTTGCGAGTTTAGCCATGAGCGATGTACAGAATTTCATCCGTGAGACCGTGACCCAGCATCCCGTGGTGCTGTTCATGAAGGGCACGGCGCAGTTTCCGCAATGCGGCTTCTCGGGCCGCGCCATCCAGATCCTGAAGGGCTGTGGCGTCAAGAAACTGGTGACGGTCAATGTGCTCGAGGACGAAGAAGTCCGCCAGGGCATCAAGACCTTCTCCAGCTGGCCCACCATCCCGCAGCTTTATGTGGGCGGCGAGTTCATCGGCGGCTCTGACATCATGTCCGAGATGAACGAAAGCGGCGAACTCAAGACGCTGCTGGATCAAGCCGGCGCCACGGTCTGACCCCATGCGCAGGCTGGTCATCGGCATTACCGGCGCCACCGGTTCCCTGTATGCCGTGCGCATGCTGCAGACCTTGCGCGAGGTCGACGACGTGCAGACCCACCTGGTGGTGTCGGCTTCGGGTGTGCTCAATATCCAGCACGAACTGGACATGAGCCGCCAGCAGGTCCATGCCCTGGCCGATCATGTGCACGGGGTGCGCGATGTGGGGGCGACGCTGGCCAGCGGCGCCTTCGAGACGGCCGGGATGGTCATCGTGCCTTGCTCGATGCGCACCCTGGCCGCCGTAGCCCATGGCTTGTCCGATAATCTCATCACGCGCGCTGCCGACGTCACGCTCAAAGAGCGCCGCCGTCTGGTCATGATGGTGCGCGAGACGCCGTTCAATCTTGCGCACCTGCGCAACATGACGGCTGTCACCGAGATGGGCGGCATCGTGTTCCCGCCGCTGCCGGCCTTTTATCACCGGCCCGCCAGCATCGAGGAGATGGTGGACCACACCGTGGCCCGCGTGCTGGAGCTCTTCGATATCCGCGTGCCCGGCCCGCGCTGGGAAGGCACGCGTCCCTGACCCCGGGCGGCCCGCTCAGGCCGGCTGCGGGTAGCTCTGCTGGTAGCGCACGCTGAAGGTGTGCAGGGCGCGCAGCGCCTGCTGCGGGTCGTGGCCTGCCTTGAGCAGGAAGCTGTCGAAGCCCACGCGCGCCTGGTAGTACAGCGTGTCGATCATCACGTCGCCCATGGCGCGCAACTCGCCGCGCCAGCCGTGGCGCGCGCGCAGCAGCTGCGCGAGCGAATAGCCGCGCCCGTCGGTATACACCGGGAAATCAATCGCAATGAAAGCAGGCGGTGTTTGCGTCAGGGCGTCGCTGGCGGCAAGCGGCCCCAGGTCGGCGTCCGGGCCCAGCAGCAGCGCCACCGGATGCCGGCGCGTGCGCAAGGCCGGCTGATGGGCCAGCCAGGTCGGCAGATCGACGATCCAGTGTGCCTCGTCGGGCGGGGCGCTTTCGGCGTCGGCATGCAGGCGCCAGGGGTTGGCTTGCAGTTCGCCCTGGCGGATCAGTTGGGGGAGGTGCGTGTCAGCGGTCATGGAGGCGTTCTCAGGCGGGCACGGCTTGCTGCCGGGGGGCGGCCTTGGCCAGTTGCGGGTCGGCGTAGACGTCATGCTTGAAGGGATCGATGCCGACCCGTTCGACCACGTCGATGAAGCGCTCCTGGTCGCTGTCGCGCAGCGTGAGATAGGTGCGCACCAGGCGTTCGACCACATGTGCGACCTGCTCGCGCGCGAAGGACGGCCCGATGATGCGCCCGATCGCCGCGCCGCCGCCGCGCTGCGATGCCAGGTCGGGCAGGGGACGCGCCGCGCCGTTCTGGCGGCCGCCCAGCGTCACCTGATACCACTCCTCGCCGGCCTTGTCGACGCCCAGGATACCGATGTGGCCGATGTGGTGGTGGCCACAGGAGTTGATGCAGCCGGAGATGTTCAGGTCCAGTTCGCCGATTTCGAACAGATAGTCCAGGTCGTCGAAACGACGCTGGATGGCTTCGGCCACCGGGATGGAAACGGCATTGGCCAGGGCGCAGAAGTCGCCGCCCGGACAGGCGATGATATTGGTGAGCAGGCCGATGTTGGGCGTGGCGAGCTTGAGGTCTTCCAGTTCGCGCCAGAGTTCGGGCAGCTGCGCGCGGCGCACGTCGGCCAGGATCAGGTTCTGTTCGTGCGAGACGCGCAATTCGCCGAAGCCGTAGCGTTCGGACAGGTCGGCGGCCGCTTCCATCTGTTCGGCCGTGATGTCGCCGGGAGGCACGCCCGTGGCCTTGAGCGAGAGCGTCACGGCGGCATAGCCCGGCACGCGATGCGGATGCACGTTGGTGCGCAGCCAGCGGGCAAAGCGCGGGTTCCGGGCGGCCAGGGCGGCGCCAGGATCCTCCTGGCCGGCGGCCCGGGGATCATAGGATGGCCACTCGAAGCGCCCGGCGATGGTGTCCAGCTGGGCCTGGGTGATGGTGTCCGGGCCGTCCTTGATGCGCAGCCATTCTTCCTCGACCTGCCGGGCGTAGACCTCGGGGCTCAGGTCCTTGACGAGGATCTTGATGCGCGCCTTGTACTTGTTGTCGCGCCGGCCATGCAGGTTGTAGACGCGCAGCGCGGCCTGCAGATAGGTCAGCAGGTGCGGCCAGGCCACGAAGGGCTTGATCAGGTGACCGACCATGGGCGTGCGCCCCAGGCCGCCTCCCACCCAGACGCGAAAGCCCAGTTCGCCTTCGTGCTCGACGGCCTGCAGGCCGATATCGTGCACGCCGACGGCGGCCCGGTCCTGCAGGGCGCCGCTGACGGCGATCTTGAATTTACGCGGCAGAAAGGCGAATTCGGGGTGCAGCGTGGACCACTGCCGGATGATCTCGCACCACACCAGTGGATTGACCAGTTCGTCGGGCGCGATGCCGGCGAAGTGGTCGGTGGTGGTGTTGCGGATGCAGTTGCCGCTGGTCTGGATGGCGTGCATCTGCACCTCGGCCAGCTCGGCCAGGATGGCGGGCACGTCTTCCAGGCGCGGCCAGTTGAACTGGATATTCTGGCGCGTGGAAAAGTGGCCGTAGCCGCGATCATAGCGGCGCGCGATGCCGGCCAGCGTGCGCAGCTGGCGTGCGGCCAGCATCCCATACGGGATGGCCACCCGCAGCATGGGAGCATGGCGCTGGATGTACAGGCCGTTCTGCAGGCGCAGCACGCGGAACTCGTCTTCGCTGAGCTGGCCGTCGAGAAAGCGGCGGGTCTGGTCGGAAAACTGGGCGACGCGCTCTTGGACGAGCTGCTGGTCGACCGGGTCATACACATACATGTCGGGAACCCCGCAAGGCCGAAAAAACGGCCGCGAAAAGGCGTCCGGCCAGGGGCGGACACAGGGAAGGCGTGGCTCATAACCGTATCAGCCGGGCTTTCCGCGAGTCCAAGTCTTTATGGTTATATGAATGAATCCGCCAGTTGTGTGGGGCTCACAGCAAGGGCTCGATGGGCAGCCAGGACATCAGGCGCACGCTCAGGCGCTGCCACCAGGTGGTGCCGGGCTCGCGGCGCAGGCGTTCGCCGCTGTCGGGCAGCTGCCAGTACATCCGGCCCTGATCGTCCAGGCCGACGCGATAGGTGCTGGCGGCGATGTCCTGGTCAAAGGTCTGCGAGATGGCGCTGGCCAGCGCGGGGCTGTCGATCACCAGCCCGAGTTCGGTATTGAGGTTGGCCGAGCGCGGATCGAAGTTGAACGAGCCCACATAGGTGCTGCGGCCATCGACCGCGAAGGTCTTGGCGTGCAGGCTGGAGGCCGAGCTGCCGAAGGGCCCGGGGCTGCGCGGCTGGGCCGGCCCGTGGCCGCGGCGCGGCATTTCGTAGAGCGTCACGCCGCTGGCCAGCAGCGCGCGGCGTCGTTTGGCATAGCCGGAGTGCACCACGCTGACATCGGTGGCCTCCAGCGCATTGGTCAGCACGCGCACCTTTACGCCCTTGCGCGCCAGTTCGGCGAAGGCCGCCGCGCCCGGCGCCGTGGGCACGAAGTAGGGCGAGATCAGTTCGAGGTGGCTGCGCGGCTCGCCCATGAGGGCCAGCAGCTGATGCGTGATCAGGCCCGCTCCCTGCGCCTTGCCCAGCGCCTTGGCGGGATCGTCGCTGACCACGCGCGCCGGCGCCCACTCCAGCTCCAGGCGGCCCTGCAGCAGTTGCCCGACGAGTGGCGTGCGTGCGATGGCCTCCATGTAGTGATCCGAACGGGGGTCCTGCTCGACGCCTTCGGCCGAACGCGCCAGGGCGTGCAGCGCCTGAGGCGCGGCGGCCGGCAGCAGCTGATCGACCGGATAGGCCGATTCGCTGGCCCAGTAGCGGTCGAAGTCGGTCGATACTTCCTGCACCACCGGCCCGACGGCCAGCACGTCCAGGTCGGCGAACAGCACGCCGTCGTCGGCGCCGAAGTACTCGTCGCCGATATTGCGTCCGCCCAGGATGGTGGCCTGATTGTCGGCGGTGAACGACTTGTTGTGCATGCGCCGGTTCAGGCGCCGGAAGTCCGTCAGGTAGCCCAGCACCTTGGGATGGCGCAGCACGAAAGGGTTGAACAGCCGCACCTCGATGTTGGGATGCGCGTCCAGCGCGGCCAGCGTGGCATCCAGGCCCGAGGTGCCGTTGTCATCCAGCAGCAGGCGCACCCGCACGCCGCGGTCGGCCGCCTGATGCAGGGCTTCGAGCAGCAGGGTGCCGGTCATGTCGCCGCGCCAGATGTAGTACTGCACATCCAGCGTGCGCTGGGCCGCGCGCGTCAGCAGGATGCGCGCCGCAAAGGCATCGTGCGCATCGGTGATGCTGTGGATGCCGCTCAGGCCGGGATGGCGCGCCGCGCGCGGCGCGATGGCCTGCCCCAGCGAGGTGCCGCAGGCATCCTGGGTATGCAGCGCGCAGGAGTCCGCGCGCGCCGGCGGTGACGGCAGGGCGACTCCCAGCAGGTCGGCGAAGCGGCCCACGGCGGCGCGTCGGCGCTCAGCCCAGGGGCTGTTCGAGGCAGGGCGCGAATTCGCCCGTGCCCGGGTCGCGTACGTACAGCAGGCCGGTGGCCACGCCGAAGTAGCAACCATGCAATTGCAGTTCGCCTTCGGCGACACGGCGTTGCACCGAGGGGAAGGTCATCAGGTTGCGCAGGCTGTGGCCGATCACGCCCAGTTCCAGGCGCTTGAGGTCCTGCTCGCGGTTGCCGGTGCTGTCGCCCAGGGCATCGGCCACCGGTGCGATCTGCGACATCCATTTGCCGATGAAATTCATCTTCGACAGCGGCTGGCTCTCATCGTAGAAGGAGCGGATGCCGCCGCAGGAGGCGTGGCCCATCACGACCACATGCTTGACCTTCAGGCCGTTGACGGCAAACTCGATGGCCGAGCTGGTGCCGTGGTAGGAGGACTCGGCATCGGGTTCGCAGGGCGGCACGAGATTGGCCACGTTGCGCACCACGAAGAGTTCTCCCGGCCCGACATCGAAGATGGCCTCGGGCGAAACGCGCGAGTCGCAACAGCTGATGATCAGGATTTCCGGGTGTTGGCCTTTTTCTGCCAGCGCTTCATAGCGGCTGCGCTCGGCGTGGAAGCGGCCTTGGAGGAAGGCCTGATAGCCGTCGGTGAGTCTTTTTGGAAACATGCTCATATCCTGGAGGGACGCCCTACGGCGCGGGGCGCGGCCTGTCGGCCACGCCTCGTGGGCCGTCCTTGTCTGGCGGCGCGGGGCGTAACCGTATTTTCCCACATTGGTCAGTATCGGGAAAAATCGATTTTGGCCCCCGGGGAGGACGTGCGACTTCCTGCCGCGAAGATTGCGGCTTGCCAGCCCAGGCGCTTTGCCGGACACTCTATCGGACCAGGGCGTCCCAGCAAGGCGCGCACCTGGGGTGGCGCCGCGCATCCTGCCCGGCCCGAAGCCAAGGAGAACATCATGAAAATTCGCATTGGTGGGCTGGCGGCAGGCCTTTGCCTGGCAGTATGGGCGGCCTCGGCATCGGCCGCGCCGGGTGTGGCCGATGCGGTGGGCAATGCGGCGACCAAGTCTGCTGCCGGAGCCGGCGCGCCGGCCACGACGCCGGCGCCGACCTCCAAGGAAATGACGTTGCAACAGCAGCGCATGGTGGCGTGCAACAAATCGGCCGCCGGCAAAACCGGCGATGACCGCAAGGCCTTCATGAGCAGCTGCCTGAAAGGCGAGGAGCCGGCCAAGCCCCTGACTTCGCAGCAGACCCGCATGAAAGACTGCAATGCCCGCGCCGCTGCCCAGGCCCTGTCGGGCGAGGCCCGCAAGACCTTCATGAGCACCTGCCTGAAGGGCGGCTGAGGCAGCCCGCAGGCTGCCTGCGGGATCAGACCGTGGCGATCGGCGTGACCGGCGAGCCGATCGCGTGCGGCAGGCGCAGCGGCGGGGCGGTCAGCATGAAGCGGTTGCGGTCGTGGGCATGCAGCCAGTCGGCCAGATCCTTCAGGTACCACAGCTCGGCCAGGGGCAGCCCCAGTTTGAACAGGCAATGATGGTGCAGCGGCAGCATGGCGCGCGGCCCCTGGCGCTCGCGCGCCGGATAGGCCTCGACGGCATAGTTGTCGGCGCAGATGGCCACGATGCCGCTGTCGGTGATCCATTGCAGCAGCGCGTCGTCGGTGCCATCGAGCGCAGCGCCATACTGGTGCAGCACGTTGGCATCGGGCTTCCCCTGCATGGCCACGACGGCTTCGGCGTAGCCGGTACGCAGCACCAGCATATCGCCGGACTCGACCGTCACGTTCTGCGCGCGCATGGCCTGCTGCAACTCGGCGGCGCCGACCAGGGTGCGCCCGGCGCCGAACTCGCGCTCCAGGTCCACCAGCACGGCGCGGCCCTGCAGGCCTTGCTGGGCGAGGTTTTCCACGCCCAGCCTGAGCGCGGCCGAAGGCCCGCCGCTGTTGCAGCCGCAACCCAGGTGATCGCCATCGGCCGGGCCGACCACGTCGACTCCGGCGCGATAGCCGTTGTAGTAGACCAGTTCGTCGCGGCCATCGCCATCCGCGTCGAACAGCGCGCCCACATGGGCCAGCGAGTCCCACTGGGTGGAGTATTGCATCGACAGCAGCACCTGGTCGTCGCTCAGGACGTCGACGGCGTCCGGGTTGAGCGCGCGCAACGGGAAGTTCACATAGGGCGTTTCGTCCAGGCGCGTCGGGCTCAGCTGCGGCGGATGGCGCCGCGGGTTGAGCACGTTGCCGCCAGGCAGATCCAGCGGCAATGACAGGCAGAAGGTTTTACCGGCCCGGATCTCCCTGGCGCCCTTGAGTACCTGCTCGGGGGTGAGCAGATTGAGGCGGCCGAGTTGATCGTCGGGCCCGAAGTCGCCCCAGTTGGAACCGGGCGGCCGTTGTTTCCAGCGCTGCATGATGTTTACTCCGTGAGGAAGTCCAGCACCGCGCGGGTGAAGGCTTCCGGGTTCTCCCAGTTGGAGATGTGGGAGGTGTCCAGCTCGACATAGCGCGCCCCGCCGATGTGTTCGGTGAGGTACTTGCCGTCGGCCGGCGTGGCGGCCAGGTCATGGGTGCCGGCGATGACCAGGGTGCGGGCGCGGATCTCGCCCAGGCGCGGGCGCAGGTCGGCGTCGCGCAGGGCGGCGCAGTTGCCGTTGTAGCCGGCGTCGGGCGTGCGGCGCAGCATGTCGACCAGCACCTGGGTCAGGCCCGGCTCACGTTCGCGAAAGCCGTCGGTCAGCCAGCGTTCGACCACGCCATAGGCCATGTTGGCCAGGCCGGTCTGTTGCACGGTGGCGATGCGGTCGGTCCAGCCCTGGGCGCTGCCGATGCGCGCGGCGGTGTTGCACAGCACCAGGCGGTCGATGCGGTCGGGGTGGTTCAGGGCCAGGGTCAGGCCGGTCGGGCCGCCCATCGACAGGCCGCAGAAATGGGCCCGGGCTACGCCCAGGTGATCCAGCAGCTCGACCACGTCGTTGGCCAGCTGCTCGAAGCGGTACTCGCCTTCGGGCACGCTGGAGCGGCCATGGCCGCGGGTGTCATAGCGCACCACGCGGAAGTGGCGCGACAGGGCCGGGACCTGTTGGGCCCACATGTCGGCATTGGTGCCCAGGGAGTTGGACAGGACCAGGACCGGGGCGTCGGCGGGACCGTCGACGACGTAATACAGACGGGCCTGGCTGAGATCGGCGTAGGGCATGAAAGATTCCGGATAAAAGGCCGACGCGCCCGAAGGCGCGCCGGTTCACGACATTACAGATGGCACTTGCCATCCACGTAGGCTTTGCGCCAGCGGGTGATGGCGACGCGTTCGAACAGATCGACGCGGTAGAACGGATCGGCCTGGATCAGGCGTTCGGCTTCTTCGCGGGTGTCGACGTCGACCACATACAGGCCGCCGCCGATGTCGCTGCCGTCATCGTGCAGCTTGGCGCCGCAGGCCAGCAGCAGATGCTTGTTGTCATCCAGGAACTTCAGGTGTTCGGCGCGGGTGGCCTGGCGCAGCGCCTGGTGGCCCGGCTTGTCGAAGGTCTCGATGATGTAGGGCATGCTGGCTCCGGGGTCAGATGGCCGACGGGTGGCGCGCCAGGGCGGTCACGTTGATGTCCATGTACGGGAACAGCGGCAGCGAGGACAGCAGCTGGTGCAGCTCGTCGTGGCTCTCGACGTCGAAGATGCTGACGTTGGCGTAGCGGCCGGCCACGCGCCACAGGTGTTGCCACTTGCCGCTGCGCTGCAGTTCCTGCGCCAGGGCCTTTTCGTCGGCCTTGAGCTTGTCGGCGCGTTCGGCCGGCATGTCCACGGGCAGGTTCACTTGCATTTCAACCATGTACAGCATGAATCTCTCCTTCAGGGCTTGCGCGGCGTCGTGCGCCGCGCGGAATCAAAGTCAGTTGGCGAACTTCAGGGGCAGGCCGGTGATTTCCAGCAGGCGCTCGGGCGTCATGCCGCCGAACAGGTCGGTGACGACCACGCCGTCCTTGGTGATGTCGAACACCGCCACGTCGGTATAGACACGCGAAACGCAGCGCACGCCGGTCAGCGGGTAGGTGCAGGCCTGCACCAGCTTGCTCTGGCCGTCGCGGGTGAGCAGGTCCATCATCACGAACACCTGCTTGGCGCCGATGGCCAGATCCATCGCACCGCCCACGGCGGGGATGGCATCGGGTGCGCCGGTGTGCCAGTTGGCCAGATCGCCCTGCTGCGACACCTGGAAGGCGCCCAGCACGCAGATATCCAGATGGCCGCCGCGCATCATGGCGAACGAATCGGCATGATGGAAGAACGAGCAGCCCGGCAACTCGGTGACGGGCTGCTTGCCGGCATTGATCAGGTCGTAGTCTTCCTGGCCTTTCTCCGGCGCCGGGCCCATGCCCAGCATGCCGTTCTCGGTGTGCAGGATGACCTCGCGGCCGGTCGGCAGATGGTTGGCGACCAGGGTGGGCAGGCCAATGCCCAGGTTGACGTAGGCCCCTTCAGGGATGTCTTGCGCCACGCGGGCGGCCATGGCGTCGCGGCTCAGTTTTTCGCTCATCTTGTTACTCCTTGGCGCCCTGGGGGGCGTCGATCTGCACCACGCGCTTGACGAAGATGCCGGGGGTGACCACGGTTTCCGGGTCGATCTCGCCCAGTTCGACCACTTCACGCACCTGGGCCACGGCCACGCGTGCGGCGCTGGCCATGATGGGGCCGAAGTTGCGGGCCGTCTTGCGGAAGGTCAGGTTGCCCCAGCGATCGGCACGTTCGGCCTTGATGAGGGCGTAATCGGCGGTCAGCGGATACTCCAGCACGTAGTGGCGGCCGTTGATCTCGCGGGTTTCCTTGCCGTCGGCCAGCGGGGTGCCGTAGCCGGTGGGGGTGAAGAACGCGCCGATGCCGGCGCCGGCGGCGCGGATGCGCTCGGCCAGGTTGCCCTGCGGCACCAGTTCGAGTTCGATCTTGCCGCTGCGGTACAGGCCGTCGAAGATGTGCGAATCCACCTGGCGCGGGAACGAGCAGATGATCTTGCGCACCCGCTGGGCGCCCAGCAGCGCGGCCAGGCCGGTGTCGCCGTTGCCGGCGTTGTTGTTGATGATGACCAGATCCTTGGCCCCCTGCTCCAGCAGGGCATCGATCAACTCCATGGGTTGGCCGGCCGTGCCGAAGCCGCCGATCATGATGGTGGCGCCGTCGGGCACATCCGCCAGGGCGGCCGCTGCGCTTGGAACGAGCTTAGAAATCATAGGACTCTGCTTTAGGGTTGGCGTGTAATAATTTTGTTCTTCTGTAGAACATGCGTTCTTCTGAAGAACATCCTTTCATGGGGCAAAACGGCCTGTCAAGGCCGTGCCTGGCTGCGGCGCTGCCGCAACGACGAGAAAAAGAAACGTGAGTGAAGACAGCTATTCCCAGGTTCCCAGCGACAGCTATGTGCAGTCGTTCGCGCGCGGCCTGGCGGTGATCCGGGCCTTCGGCCCGCAACGTGACCAGATGACGCTGTCCGAAGTGGCCAGCGTGGCCGGTCTGACGCGTGCCGGCGCGCGGCGCATTCTGCTGACGCTGGTGCAGCTGGGCTACGTGGTGCAGGACGAGCGACGCTTTTCGCTGACGCCGCGCATCCTCGAACTGGGCTATGCCTATCTTTCGGGCACGCCGCTGTGGAACCTGGCCCTGCCGTACATGGAAGAGGTGGCGCAGACGACCCGCGAGTCGTGCTCCGTGTCGGTGCTTGATGGCGCCGACATCGTCTACATCCTGCGCCTGTCCACGCACAAGGTGATGACCATCAATCTGGCCGTAGGCAGCCGCCTGCCGGCCTGGGTGACTTCCATGGGCCGGGTGCTGCTGGCCGGCCAGCCGCTGGCCGAGCAGCAGCGCTTGCTGCAGGACAGCCGCATCCAGCCCTATACCCCGTCCACCCGTACGAGCATCGAGGAGCTGCTGCAGGAGTTGCAGCGGGTGCGGTGCGACGGGTACGCCTGCGTGGCCCAGGAGCTTGAGCCCGGCCTGCAATCGGTGGCCGTGCCCATCGTGGATCGCAGCGGCCGCGTGATCGCGGCCATGAACGTCAGCGGTCATACCAGCCGCTATTCGCGCGAACAGATGCTGCAGGCCTTCCTGCCGCCGCTGCGCGACGCCGCCGACCAGATCAACCAGGCGCTGCAGCGCCGCTAGGCGGCGCGCAGGCAGGCGGGACCGGCGGCGGGCCATCGTCGCCGCCTCAGACAGGGGCCACGCCCAGCGTGGTCCCGCCGCAGACGTACAGGACCTGGCCGGTGACGAAGCCATTGTCGGGCGACAGGAAGAACATGGCCGCGCGGGCCACGTCTTCGGGGGTGCCCAGGCGCTTGACCACGATGCTGTCGATGATGCGTTGCGTGCGCGGCGCGCCAGCCGGGTTGCTCTGCATGAACAGGTCCGTGGCGATGGGCCCGGGGCCGATGGCGTTGACCGTGATGCCGTCGCCGCCCAGTTCCATGGCCAGCGTGCGGGTCATGCCGATCAGGGCAGCCTTGGTGGCCGAATAGACCACGCGCTCGGGCTTGCCCAGCGCCGCGCGCGAGGCCATGTTGACGATGCGTCCGAAACCCGCTTCGCGCATGGCCGGCAGCACTGCCTGCACCAGGATCAGGGCAGTGCGCAGATGCAGCGACACCACATAGTCCAGATCCTGCAGGGTGGCCGTGTCGGCCGTGCCCGGGCGGGTGGCGCCGGCATTGTTCACCAGGCCGATGATGGCGTAGCGGCTGGTCACCTCGCGGGCGACGGCCTCGGTCTGCGCGGTATCGGTCAGGTCGGCCTGGAAGGACACCAGGCCGGCCGGCGGGTGCTCGGGCAGGCGATAGTCGATGTTGACCACGGTGTGGCCGGCATCGAGCAGCGCTGCGGCGATGGCGGCGCCGATGCCGTTGCTGGCGCCGGTCACCAAATAGGCGGCGGGTTTCATATCGCAGTCTCCAGTTGTCAGTGAGTCATGTAGCCCCAGGCCAGCACGGCGCCGATGTAGATCACACCGACCCACAGCATCATGATGACGGTATAACCCATCACATCACGCAGCTTGAGCTTGGACAGGGCCAGGGCCGGCAGGATCCAGAAGGGTTGCACCAGATCGTTCCAGGCGTTGCCCAGCATGACCGACATGGTGGTCTGGCTGATGGAGCTGCCGATGGCGTGTGCCGCATCGATCATGAACGGCCCCTGGATCACCCAGTGGCCGCCCGCCGACGGGGCGAAGAAGTTGATCACGTAGGAGCTGATCAGGCCCCAGAAGGGCAGGCTGGCCGGCGTGGCGACATCGACGAAGATCTCGGAGATGGTCGTCACCAGGCCCGAACCGGCCATGATGGCCATGATGCCGGCGTAGAACGGATATTGCAGGATGATCCCGGAGATCGTCTTGATGCCCTCGTTCAGCTTGGCCACGTAGGCGGCCGGCGTGCCCAGCAGAATGATGCCCAGGAACAGGATGATGAAGTTGATCAGGTTCAGGTCGAGCGACTTGCCGTCGGCAAAATAGAACACCACGTAGGCAATGCCCAGCACGCCGATCAGCAGGCTCAGGATGCGGCTGTTGTTCAGGCGGTTGGCCAGGGTGTTCTCGTTGTCCAGCGCGTTGCCGGCCTTGGCGTTGTCGATACCCTTGTCGATATCGGGATCGACCTCGATGACTTTCTCGCCCTTCTTCGGGTGCAGCCAGGCGTTGAGCAGCGGCAGGGTGACGATGACGATCAGGCTGGTGATCAGCATCGGCGCCGAGAAAATGGTCTCGGTCAGCGGGATCACGCCCATGGCATCGGCCATGGGGTGGCCGGGGGTGGCCACCAGCACCGGGATGCTGGCCGACAGGCCCAGGCCGTACAGCGTGAAGCCGCTATAGGCTGCGGCAATGATCAGCGGGTAGTGCACGCCCTTGACCTTGAGGGCCAGCTTCTTGGCCACCACGCCGCCGATCACCAGGCCGAAACCCCAGTTCAGGTAGCTGCCGATGCCGCCGACCAGCGTGGCCACGATGACGGCCGTGTGCGGGCTGTGCACGCGACTGACGATGCGGTCGAGCAGGCGGTCGGTCAGGGGGGCGGTGGCCAGCACATAGCCCATGGCCAGGATGACGGCCATCTGAGTGGTGAAAGCCAGCAGACTCCAGAAGCCGGAGCCCCATTCACGGGTGATCTGCGGCAGGCCCTGGCCTTCGACGGCAAAGGCCAGCACGACGGTCAGCAGGGTTAGCCCGATCGCGAACACGAAGGGGTCGGGCAGATACTTGCGCATCAGCTCCGTGAAAAAGGAAGCAAGTTTATTCATGGTGTCTCCAACAGACTCCGGTAAGGCGTAATGCTTGCGTTGCTTGCAGGGTGTGCCCGCAGTGGGCGCAAAAGAAAGCCGCTCGCGTCGTGGGCGTGGGCGGCGGGGAAATCAATCCAGTTTCTGCGTTTTGAGCCAGGCGACCAGCCCGGCCAGCGCGGCGCTCTTTTCGCGCAGCACGCGCTCGCGGCGCTCGGGCTCCCAGGTGTAGAAGCCCTGGCCGGCCTTGGCGCCGATGGCGCCGCTTTCCACCTTCTGCGTGAGCAGGTCGGAGGGTGTCTGGCGGTTTTCGAGATCGGCGTAAAGATAGCTGGCGATCGCGTGGTGCACGTCGATGCCGTTCATGTCGCGCTGCTCCAGCGGGCCCGACAGCGCCAGGCGGATGCCCAGGCTCCACTTGACCACTTCGTCGATGTCCTCGGCGCTGGCCACGCCTTTCTCCAGCAGCGAGATGGCTTCGCGCGCCAGGGCGTGCTGGATGCGGTTGGCGATGAAACCGGGGATGTCCTGGTTCACGCGCACCGGGCGCTTGCCGGCGGCCTTGAGCACGGCCATCACCAGTTCGACGCTGGCATCGGTGGTCTGGTCGCCGCACACCACTTCCACCAGCGGGATCACATCGGCCGGCGTGAAGAAATGGGTGCCCACGAAGCGATCGCGGCGCGTCACCGCCTCGGCGATGGCGTTGATCGACAGGCCGGAGGTATTGGTGGCGAACACGGCTTCGGCCTTGCACAGGCCATCCAGCTCGGCGAACAGCTTGCGCTTGAGCGCCAGGTTCTCCGGCACGGCTTCGATCACCAGATCGCAGTCGGCTGCCGCGGCCAGATCGGGACGCATGGTGATGCGCGCCAGGCTGGCGGGGGCATCCTGCGGGGCGTAGACCTGCAGCTGGCGTTCGATGATGGCGCGGGCGCGGTCCAGGGCGCCGTCGACGGGGTCGACCAGCACGACCGGCAGGCCTTGCGAGGCGAAGAGCGCGGCAATGCCGCTGCCCATGGAACCGGCGCCGATGACGGCCAGAGTCTGGATGGGAAAAGCCATGGATGAGCTCGCTTGTTCGATGCCCAGGCTCAGTTGCACTCGGGGGCCGGCGCGCCGGTGTCTCTTCCTGGGTGCTTCTCTGTGCCGAGGCCAGAAAAATGCTTATGTTCTATATACGAACATTTGTGCGGATATAGAATTTCCAAAAATATAGTACTAAGAATTGCTGCAGGTGGACAAATTGACCAGGGTGGCGTCCACATAATGGACGCGGCAGTGCGCCCTGCGCCGCAGGGGGCGGCAGGGCGTTTTGCAAGCGGGAAAGGGCGCGGCCAGGCCGCGCCCGCCAGGATCAGCCTGAGTTGCGCAGGCCGGCAGCGATGCCGTTGATGGTCAGGTGGATGGCGCGCGGCACGCGCGGGTCCGGCGTGGCGTCGGGGCGGCGCTGGGCGGCGCGGTGACGCCGGATGAGATCGATCTGCAGATAATTGAGCGGATCGATATAGGCGAAGCGTTCGCGCAGCGACGCCGCCAGCGCCGGGTTGTCGGCCAGCAGTTCGCGCTGGTTGACCTGCTTGAGCATGGCCAGCGTGCGGCCGTGCTCTTCGGAAATGGCGCCGAAAATGCGTTCGCGCACCCGGCGCTGCGGCACCAGCATGGCGTAGCGCGAGGCGATCGCCAGATCCGACTTGGCCAGCACCATCTCCATATTGGAGAGCAGGCTGCGGAAGGCCGGCCATTCCTGGGCCATTTCGCGCAATTGCGCCAGGCGGGCGCGTTTGCTGCGCGGCGCACCCGGCGCGCCTTGCTCCAGATAGGCTTCCAGTGCCGACCCCACGCCGTACCAGCCGGTCAGCATGAGGCGGCATTGTGCCCACGAGAAGCCCCACGGGATGGCGCGCAGATCGTCGATGCGCTGGCCCTGCTTGCGCGAGGCCGGGCGCGAGCCGATGTTCAGGTCGGCGATCTCCAGGATGGGCGTGGAGGCGAAGAAATACTCGGAGAAGCCCGGCGTTTCATACACCAGCTCGCGATAGCTGCGCTGGGCTGCCTCGGACAGGAAGTCCATGGTCTGGCCATGATGGGCCATGTGGGCATCTTCGGCCTGGCGTGCGGCCGGTTGCTGGGCCAGCGAGGACTCCAGCACGGCGGACACCAGCAGTTCCAGATTGCGCCGGCCGATCTCGGCATCCTTGTACTTGGTCTGGATCACTTCGCCCTGCTCGGTCAGGCGCAACTGGCCGGCCACCGTGCCCGGAGGCTGCGCCAGAATGGCGTCGAAGCTGGAGCCGCCACCCCGGCCGACCGAGCCGCCCCGGCCATGGAACAGGCGCAGCCGCACCTTGCGGGCCCGGAAGACGTCAACCAGTTCGCGCTCGGCACGGTACAGCGCCCAGTTCGAGGTGAGGTAGCCGCCATCCTTGTTGCTGTCGGAGTAGCCCAGCATCACTTCCTGGGTCTGGCCCTGGGCCAGGCGCACGCGGGCGCTGACCTCGGGCAGGTCCAGCCAGGCGGCCATGATGGCCGGGCCGCGCTCCAGGTCGGGAATGGTTTCAAACAGCGGCACCACCATCAGGCCGTCTTCCGGCTGGGGCGAGGCCGGGTCGATCAGGCCGGTTTCCTTCTGCAGCACCAGCACTTCCAGCAGGTCGCTCAGCGTTTCGGTATGCGACACGATGGTCTGGCGCACCGCGGGCTTGCCAAAGCGCGCCCGGGCCGCAGCCGCCGCGCGCAGCACGCCCAGTTCGCGGGTGGTTTCATCGCTGTATTCGATCCAGGGCGAGGCCAGGGGGCGGCCGGTGGCCAGCTCCTGGCGCAGCAGCGCGACGCGCGCTTCCTCGTCCAGCTGGTCGTAGGCTTCGGGGTGGCCGGCGCGGGCGAACAGTTCGGTCAGAACGCGTTCGTGCACATCCGAGCTCTGGCGCAGGTCCAGCGTGGCCAGGTGAAAGCCGAAGACCTCGATGGCCTGCTGCAGGCCGGTCAGGCGCAGCTTGGCGATGGGCGCGCCGTTGTTCTGGGCCAGCGAATCGGCCACCACGGCCAGATCGCGGGCCAGCTCCTGGGGATGGGCGTAGGGTTCGGCCGGCAGCGGCGTGCGGCGGGCCAGCTCGCGCCCGATCAGCGTGCGTGCGGTAGCGGCCAGGCGCGCGTAGATGCCGAGGAGCGCGCGGCGATAGGGCTCATCGCGGCGATGCGGCGAGGTGTCGCCGCTGGCTTCGGCCAATTGGCGCAGTTCGTCGCTGGCGTTGATGAGCAGCCGCGTGATCGACAGCTCGGTGCTCAGGGCATGCACCTGGCCGAGATAATGTTCGAACAGCACGGTGGCCTGGCGCAGCACGGCAAGCTCCAGCGTGTCGGCGTCGACATTCGGATTGCCGTCGCGGTCGCCGCCGATCCAGCTTCCCATGCGCAGGAAGGGCTCCAGCGGGGCGGGCGGCGGCGCGAAGGGATGCTTGCTGTCCGGGGTCAGCAGGCGCGCCAGATCGCCGTACAGGCGCGGCACGGCGCTCAGGAAGGTGCTGCGGTAGTACGACAGGGCGTTCTCGATTTCGTCAGCCACCGTCAGGCGGGTGTAGCGCAGCATGCGCGTCTGCCACAGCGTGTCGATGTGCCCCAGCAGCGCGGCGTCGATCTCTTCGGCTTCCTCCGCGGTCAGGGGCTGGTCGCGCTGCGCGATCAGCGCGGCGATATCGCGGTGCTCATCCAGGGTGCTTTTGCGCTGCACCTCGGTGGGGTGGGCGGTCAGCACGGGCATCACGCAGGCATCGGCCAGCAGGCTGCGGATGCGTTGCGGCGGCACGCCCTGCGAACCCAGCAGATCGATGGCATGGCGCAGGCTGCCCGGCGCGGGTGCCGTGTCATCGAGCGCGCGGGCGCGCTGGTTGCGGTTCTGGTCGCGATCTTCCGCAATGTTGTAGAGCTGCAGGAAGTAGCCGAAGGCGCGCGCCACCAGATTGGGGTCGCTGCCGCGCAGCTGCTTGACCCGCTGCTGCATCAGTTCGCCATCATCCTGGCGGCCTTCGCGCCGGAAACGCACGGCGCTGCGCCGCAAGGTCTCGATGGTGTCGAAAACCCGTTTGCCTTCGCAGGCTTGAATGACAGTGCCCAGGTAGCGCCCGAGCAGGCGGATGTCGTTGCGTAGCGGTTCGGCAAGATCGGATTGCGCGCGTGTAGCGTTCATCGAGAAAACCTATAGAGAGGGATGGAAAATTCCTGGTGCGGTAGCAATGCAATAAATACGGGACGCGTCGATTTTACGCAGCCTTCCTTACAACGTCGCCTGGGGTACAGTGGCGCCTGATTTCCCCTCTTTTTCGTGTGCTTCGCTATGCAAAACCATCAACGCCGTGCCCTGGTGCTGTTCTCCGGCGGCCAGGACTCCACCACCTGCCTGGCCTGGGCGCTGCAGCGCTACGCCCATGTCGAGACCGTGGCCTTCGACTATGGCCAGCGGCATCACATCGAACTGCAGGCGCGCCAGCATGTGCTGCGCGAGCTGCACGCCGCTTTTCCGGAGTGGGCCGCGCGCCTGGGCGAAGACCATGTGCTGGATCTGAAGGTGCTGGGCCAGGTGGGCGATACCGCCATGACCAGCGAACGGGCCATCGAGATGCAGGACAACGGGCTGCCCAACACTTTCGTGCCGGGCCGCAATCTGTTGTTCCTCAATCTGGCCGCCGCGCTGGGCTACCGGCGCCAGCTCGATGTGCTGGTCGGCGGCATGTGCGAAACCGACTTCTCGGGCTATCCCGATTGCCGCGACGACACGATCAAGGCGCAGCAGGTGGCCCTGAGCCTGGGGCTGGGCGCGCGCGTGACCATCGAAACTCCGCTCATGTGGCTCGACAAGGCCGAGGCCTGGGCGCTGGCCCGAGAGCTGGGCGGCCAGGCGCTGGTCGATCTGATCGTCGAACACAGTCACACCTGTTATCTGGGCGAGCGCGGCCGGCGTCACGACTGGGGCTATGGCTGCGGCGAGTGCCCGGCCTGCGCGTTGCGCGCCGCCGGCTGGCAGCGCTGGACGCAAACGCCCGCCGCCTGACCTGCCTGCCCCGGGGATTTGCTGCGCCGCACCGAAGACCCGGGGAGCCCGCCCTACGTAATACAGCGTAATATCTAGGGCTTCGCTGACACCACCGCCCGAGAAGGATCATGCCGCACTACCGTTCACGTACCTCCACCCATGGCCGCAACATGGCCGGCGCACGCGCGCTCTGGCGCGCCACCGGCATGAAGGACGGCGATTTTGGCAAACCCATCATTGCGGTAGTCAACTCGTTCACGCAGTTCGTGCCGGGCCACGTGCACCTGCGCGACCTGGGCGCCCTGGTGGCCGGCCAGATCGAGGCGGCCGGCGGTGTGGCCAAGGAATTCAACACCATCGCCGTCGATGACGGCATCGCCATGGGCCACGGCGGCATGCTGTATTCGCTGCCCTCGCGCGAACTGATCGCCGACTCGGTCGAGTACATGGTCAACGCGCATTGCGCCGATGCGATGGTCTGCATCTCCAACTGCGACAAGATCACGCCGGGAATGCTGATGGCCGCCATGCGCCTGAACATCCCCGTGGTGTTCGTCTCGGGCGGTCCGATGGAGGCCGGCAAGGTGGTCTCGCCCACCGACGGCAAGGTCATTTCGCTGGACCTGGTCGACGCCATGATCAAGGCGGCCGATCCCAACGTGAGCGATGCCGAGGCCGAAGAGGTCGAGCGCAGCGCCTGCCCGACCTGCGGCTCCTGTTCCGGCATGTTCACGGCCAACTCCATGAACTGCCTGACCGAGGCCATCGGCCTGGCGCTGCCGGGCAACGGCACCATCGTCGCCACCCACGCCTGGCGCAAGAGCCTGTTCGAGCAGGCCGGGCGTCTGGTGGTCGATCTGTGTCGCCGCTACTACGAGCAGGATGACAGCTCGGTGCTGCCGCGCAACATCGCCACCAAGGCAGCCTTCGAGAACGCCATGTCGCTGGACGTGGCCATGGGCGGCTCGACCAATACGGTGCTGCACCTGCTGGCCGCCGCACAGGAAGCCGGGGTGGATTTCACCATGGCCGACATCGACCGCATTTCGCGCCTGGTGCCCTGCCTGTGCAAGGCCGCGCCGGCCACTGACAAATATCACATCGAAGACGTGCACCGTGCCGGCGGCATCCTGGGCATCCTGGGCGAGCTGGGCCGCGCCGGGCTGCTGGATCTGTCCTGCGGCAACGTGCACAGCGGCACGCTGGGCCAGGCCATCGAGCAATGGGACGTGGCCGGCGGCGCCGGCGAGGCCGCGCAGAAGTTCTACCGCGCCGCGCCCGGCGGTGTGCCGACCACCGTGGCCTTCAGCCAGGACAAGACCTTCCTGACGCTCGACATGGACCGCCAGAACGGTTGCATCCGCAGCAAGGAACACGCCTATTCGCAGGATGGCGGGCTGGCCGTGCTGTACGGCAACCTGGCCGAGAAAGGCTGCATCGTGAAGACCGCGGGCGTGGACGAATCCCAGTGGGTGTTCACAGGCCGTGCGCGGGTGTTCGAAAGCCAGGAAGACGCAGTCGAAGGCATCCTGGGCGACAAGGTCGTGGCCGGCGATGTGGTCATCATCCGCTACGAAGGGCCCAAGGGCGGCCCGGGCATGCAGGAGATGCTCTACCCGACCTCCTACCTGAAGTCCAAGGGCTTGGGTAAGACGTGCGCGCTGTTCACCGACGGGCGCTTCTCGGGTGGCTCTTCGGGGCTGGTCATCGGCCATGCCTCGCCGGAAGCCGCCGAAGGGGGTGCCATTGGTCTGGTTCAGGACGGCGACGTGATCGAGATCGACATCCCGCAACGCCGCATCCATCTGGCCGTCAGCGATGCCGAGCTGGCCAGCCGCCGTGCCGCCATGCAGGCGCGTGGCGAGCAGGCCTGGACGCCCGTGAACCGCGAACGCGTCGTCTCGCAAGCCCTGCAGGCCTACGCCGCGCTGGCCACCTCGGCTGACCGTGGCGCGGTGCGCGACCTCTCGCAACTCAAGCGCGGCTGATGCCGCTGGGGCGCTGCCCGTCTGCGCCCCGAACGCCGCCGGCCTTTGCGCCTGGCGGCGTTTTTTTTTGTGCATGGGCGACCTTGATCGTGCAATTCCCAGCGTCAATAGACGCAAAGGCCTTCGCACTTATCAGACATTTCGTCTCCTGGCGCCCACTAATATCCAGTCACCCTTTTTTTATGGCTCCGGATATGCACAAACCTGTCACGCCCATTCTGTCCGCTTCCGCCGGCGCCGCACTCGTCTGCGGCGTCCTGCTCCTCAACCTGCCCGGCGCCGCGCTGGCCGTGGATGGCACCATCACCATCAACGGCGAGATCACCGACCAGACCTGCAAGATCAACGGCGTGACCCCCCCGGCCAATATCTGGGTGACGCTGCCGAAGATCAGCCGCTCCGCGCTCAAGACCAAGGGTGATGTCGCGGGCGCGACGCCATTCCAGATCGCGCTTACCGAATGTCCCGCCACCATGAGCGGTGAGGTCCGGGCGTATTTCGAGCCGGGGCGCACCACCGACTACGGCACAGGCAATCTGATTGCCTACGGCACCAGCAGCGACATCACGGCCGCCGCCAGTAGCATCCCCGCCGATCTTGGCACGGCCAAGAACAACGTGCAGATCCAGCTGGCCAACATCGATGGCAGCGTGATCCGCATGGGCAGCGACGCAAGCACGCAGGCTGCCCGGGGCGAGACCCTGCAGACGTCGGGTACCACCAAGAGCGCCACGCTGCGCTATCTGGCGCGCTATGTGCGCACGGGCGACAGCGAACCCGAAGCGGGAAAACTGGTCAGCTACGTGACCTATTCCATCCTCTATCCCTGATCGCTCTGGTCTGATGCGCCTGCGGCGGGACGCGGCGGCAGGCGCATTCTCGGGCATTTCCTGCATCGCCCCGGTCCCTGCTTCGGATATCTCGCGGTAATTATCTGAGCAGGACAACCGACCTCATCCGCTACCGATGCCTGCTCGTATCATGCTTTCCCGCTGCGTCTTCACCCTCTCGCTGGCTGCCACCGCGCCAGCCTGGGCCGTGGATGGCACCATTACCATCAATGGCGAGATCACCGACCAGACCTGCAAGATCAACGGCAGCGCGCCGCCCTATGACTTTGTCGTGACCTTGCCCAAGATCGCCGCCTCGGCGCTCAAGAAGGTCAATGACACGGCCGGCGCGACGCTGTTCACCATCAAGATCACTGACTGTCCCAGCACCCTGACCGGGCAGGTCAAGGCGTATTTCGAACCCGGTGTGACGACCGACTACGACAGCGGCAATCTGTACGCCTACACCGGCAGCGCCAGCACCACGTCGCCAGCGCCTTCCAGCATTCCCAGCGATCGCGCCGGCGCGGCCAAGGCGAGCCACGTCGAGATCCGGCTGTCCAACCCGGATGGCACGAAGATCACCCTCGGCGCGGCCGTCAATATGGCCGCCGGCGTCACCCTGGAAGGCAGCGACAAGAAGTCGGCCACGCTGCGCTACCTGGCCAGCTATGTGAAAAGCAGCGAAGGTGCCATCACCGCGGGCAAGCTGGTTTCCTACGTGCAGTACTCGATCGTCTATCCCTGATAGGACTCGGCTGATTCACAGGGCCCGGGGGCACGGCGCTCCAGGGCGGGATGGGCGAGACGCCAACACGTTTTCGGAAAATACGGCGCCTGCGCCGGGTAATGATCGCGGTCATGATGAATCGCAACGACCTTCCCGCCTTGCCTGTCTATTGCCGCGCGCTCCTGTTGTGTGCCGCAACCGCCGTGTCGCTGCCGGCGCTGGCCGTCGACGGCACCATCACTATCAATGGCGAGATCATTGATTCCACTTGCAAGATCAACGGGCAGACGCCACCAGCCGATCTGCTGGTTACGCTGCCCAAGATCAGCCGCTCGGCGCTCAAGACCAAGGGCGCCACGGCCGGCGCGACGGTCTTCGTGCTGGCGCTGACGGAATGCCCCAGCACGCTGGCGGACGGCAAGGTCCGGGCCTACTTCGAGCCGGGGCGCACCACCGATTACGCCACGGGTAATCTCATCGCCTACCAGACCAGCTCGGCCGTCACCACCACCAAGGCAGCCATCCCCGAGGCGCCGGGAACGGCGATGAGCAATGTGCAGATCCAGCTCGCCAACCCCGACGGTACGGCCATCCGCATGGGGGACGATGCTGCCACCCAGGGCGGGCGCGGCGAGACGCTCCAGACTTCGGGCACCTACAAGAGCGCCACGTTGCGCTATCTGGCCCGCTATGTGCGCACCGGCGACGGCGAGGCCGATGCCGGCAAACTGGTGACTTACGTGCAGTATTCGATCGTCTATCCCTGAGCCGCGACGGTGGCGTGACGGCGTGTTGCAGCCCGGGAAATCAACCATGCGTGTTTCGGAATCATCCCTTCCGGGGGCAGGTAATGATTCAAGGCAGAACAACCCTTCCTGTCCGCTCGCCATGCTTCGTATCCGTCCGCGCTTTGCCTTCTGCCTGCTTGCCCTGGCCGCCACGCCCGTGGCGCAGGCCGTCGATGGCACCATCACCATCAATGGTGAGATTACCGACCAGACCTGCAAGATCAACGGCAATCCGCCACCCTACAACTTCATCGTCAACCTGCCCAAGATCTCGACTTCGGCGCTCAAGAACGTCAACGACACGGCTGGCGCGACAGCCTTCAGCATCAAGGTGACCGATTGTCCGGCCACGCTAACCGGCGACATCAAGGCCTATTTCGAACCGGGCGCCAGCACCGACTATGAGCACGGCTATCTCCACGCCTACAGCGAGAGCGCGGCCAAGACCACGGCCGCCGCCGATATCCCAAGCCTTGTGGGCAAAACGCCTGCCACCAACGTGGCGTTCCAGCTCGCCAATCTGGATGGCACGCCGATCAAGATCGGCGTGGCGCCGGCCGACCAGGGCGCTCTTGGCCAGACGCTGGCGGCCACCAGCACCAGCGACACGAAAAAGACCGCGACCTTGCGCTATCTGGTGCGTTACATCAAGAGCGGCACGGGCAACATCGCCGCCGGCAAGCTGGTGAGCTATGTGCAGTACTCCATCGTCTATCCCTGAGGCCGGGCGGTCGTGACGGCAGATTGCGGGGCAGGATGAGCGCCAACAGGTTCTCGGAAACTTCCGTGAGCGGGGCCGGTGATGATTCCATCCAAGTCCACACCACCTCTGTTGCTCATGACTCGTTTTCGTTCAAGCTTGGTTTTCAGTGTCATGTCCCTGGCCGTCGTGCCGTCGGCCTGGGCGGTTGACGGCACCATCACCATCAATGGTGAGATCACCGACCAGACCTGTAAGATCAACGGCAAGGAACCGCCGGCCGACATCCTGGTGCATCTGCCAAAGATATCGCGCTCCGCCCTGAAGATGAAGGGCGATGTCGCTGGCGCTACGCTGTTCGAGATCAAACTCACCGAATGTCCGAAAACCTTGTCTGGTTCGGTCAAGGCTTACTTCGAGCCGGGTCCGACGACCGATTACGACACAGGGAACCTGCGCGCCTATACGACCACCGATGCGATCACCGAGGCCAAGAACAACATTCCGTCGACGAGCAGCCTCACGCAGGCGGAGAACGTCGAGATCGAACTGGCCAATCCCGATGGCACGCGGGTGGCCATCGGCGCGACGACCGCAATGGGGGCGACCCTGACCGGAACCGAACAGAAGTCGGCCACCTTGCGCTATCTGGCGCGCTACGTCAAAAGTGGTGAAGGGACGATTGCCGCGGGCAAGCTGGTGAGCTATGTGCAGTACTCCATCGTCTATCCCTGAGGCCGGGCGGTCGTGACGGCAGATTGCGGGGCAGGATGAGCGCCAACAGGTTCTCGGAAACTTCCGTGAGCGGGGCCGGTGATGATTCCATCCAAGTCCACACCACCTCCGTTGCTCATGACCCGTTTTCGTTCAAGCCTGGTTTTCAGTGTCATGTCCCTGGCCGTCGCGCCATCGGCCTGGGCCGTTGACGGCACCATCACCATCAACGGCGAGATCTCGGACGCCACCTGCAAGATCAATGGGGCCGAGCCTCCGTACAACCTGGTGGTCACCCTGCCCAAGATCTCCAGCTATGCACTCAAGAGCCCCAATGACTACGCCGGGGCGACCCCCTTCACCATCAAGATCACCGACTGCCCCAGCACCCTGAGCGGCCAGGTCCGCGCCTACTTCGAGCCGGGCGTGACCACCGACTACGACAACGGCGCGTTGTATGCCTACACCACCACGACGGTGGGCACGACAGAAACCTCGATTCCGAGCCGCGTCGGGGCGAGCAAGGCCGAGCACATCGCCTTTCAGTTGGCCAACCCCGATGGCGTGGCCATCACCCTGGGCGCGGACGTGACGGCTCAGACGGCAAACGCGGCGACCCTGCAGACCGTGAGCGGGAAGACCACCAAGAGCGCGACCCTGAGGTACCTGGCGCGCTATGTGAGGACCAGCGCCGGCACGATTTCCGCAGGCAAACTGGTGAGCTACGTTCAGTATTCCATTGTCTATCCCTGAAAGAGCGTCCGACGCCTTCGCGAGGTCCTTCGTCATCCAGGGACGATTCTGAGTTAGGTAACGGTAATGATGGCTGTAGAACCACTGCCTAAGACTCATGCCCCATGTCTGTTCGCCACGCCTCTCCTGTTTGTGCGCTGATTCTCGCCCTGACCGCCGCCGCGCCGGCCTTCGCCGTGGATGGCACCATCACCATCAATGGTGAAATCATCGACAGCACCTGCAAGATCAACGGCAAGGCGCCGCCTGCCGACTTCGTGGTCCATCTGCCCAAGATCTCGACGTCGGCCTTGAAGATGGTGGGCGACGTGGCCGGCGCCACCCCGTTCGAAATCAAGCTGACCGATTGCCCCAGCACTCTGTCGGGCGAGGTGAAGGCGTATTTCGAGCCGGGCGCCACCACCGACTACGACAGCGGCAATCTGCGCGCCTACTCCAATACGTCCGATAGCAGCAGCACCGACATCGCAAGCAGCATTCCGTCGACCAGTACCCTGACCCTGGCCCAGAACGTGCAGATCCAGCTTGCCAACCCGGACAGCAGCAAGATCACGCTGGGGGCGGGTAGCAACAGCGCGGCTGGCGCAATGCTGACCGGAGATGGCATGAAGTCCGCCACATTGAGGTATCTGGCGCGCTACGTCAGAAGCGGCGCCGACACCATCAAGGCCGGCAAGCTGGTGAGCTACGTCCAGTACTCCATCGTCTATCCCTGAGACGAGCACGGACAGGGAGGGGGAGGGATAGACCGATTTGCGGCTGCGTGCCGGAAAGCCGCTTGCCGCAGCGGGTGATGATTTCAGCCGTCATTTCGCCCAGAGCCTCCCTTTTCATGCACCCCTATCCTTGCCGCACGCTTTTCGTCACCCTGGCCCTGGCGGCCGCGCCGGCTGCGCACGCCGTCGATGGCACCATCACCATCAATGGCGAAATCACCAGCCAGACCTGCAAGATCAACGGCAATCTGCCGCCGCACAACTTCATCGTGGCGTTGCCCAAGATCTCGGCATCGGCCCTGAAGGCGCTCAATGCAACGGCGGGCGCCACGGTGTTCGTCCTGAACATCTCGGATTGCCCGTCCGAGCTGAGCGGGCAGATCAAGGCGTATTTCGAGCCGGGCCCGACGACCGATTACGACAAGGCCTTGCTCTATGCCTACAAGGAGTCGCCCGCCACCGTCGCGGCCACCTCGATCCCCGATCGCAGCAGTGCCGAGAAGGCGCAGAATGTATCGTTCCAGATTGCGAATATCGACGGCAGCCCCATCAAGCTGGGCGCGCCGTTGGCCGAGCAGGGCGCATCGGGGCAGACTCTGGTCAACGGTTCTGACCGATCCACGAAAGCGGCCACCCTGCGCTACCTGGTGCGCTACATCAAGAGCGGCACGGGCGATATCTCGGCCAACAAGCTGGTGAGCTATGTGCAGTATTCCCTGGTCTATCCCTGATGCAAGGGGGATGGATGGCATGACTTGAGGAAATATCCGAGTACGAAAGCGGTAATCATTCAAGCACTTCAACCGCTTCCGTCGCTGCTATGTCCCTTCGCCGTGTTTCTGCGCCGCTGTGCGCGCTCAGCCTGACCCTGACGGTGGCCGCTCCGGCCTTCGCCGTGGATGGCACCATCACCATCAATGGCGAGATCACCGACCAGACCTGCAAGATAGAAGGCAAGGAGCCGCCGCATAATTTCATCGTCAACCTGCCCAAGATTTCGACCTCGGCGCTAAAGAGCGTCAACGATACGGCTGGCGCGACGTTGTTCACGATCAAGGTCACGGACTGTCCGATGGCGTTGTCGGGCGACATCAAGGCCTATTTCGAACCTGGCCCCACGACGGACTACGACAAGGGCTATCTGTACGCCTACACGGAAGCCTCTGCCAAGACAACGCCGGAAACAGGCATCCCCGACCGCAGCTCGGCCAGCAAGGCCGACAACGTCTCCATCCAGCTGATCAACACCGACGGCACGGTCATCAAGATGGGGGCGGCGGTGGGCGAGCAGGGCGCGCTCGGGCAGACCCTGGTCAACGCCAGCGAAGGCAGTAGCAAGACGGCGACGTTGCGTTATCTGGCGCGCTACATCAAGAGTGGAGAAGGCGCGATCAAGGCCGGCAAGCTGGTGAGCTATGTGCAGTACTCGATCGTCTATCCCTGACACCTGCCCCGGGCTGGGCGTTTCTGATGCGGGTTCTGGGCGCGGGCTTCAGGCGTCGGCGCGATAAAGCGCGCCGGCCAGCACGTTGCGCCAGTTCTGCCAGGTCAGGCGCGGCCGGTCGGTTTCCTGACGGTTGTAGGGGGTGTCGTAGAGGATGTGCTGCCATTGGGGGCGCGTGGCGCCCGTGATGCGCGGCCGGTCGTCGATGAGCAGGTCGCCTTGCACGAGGGTCTTGTCGCGCGTGAGGATCAGCCTTTCGGTGGCCGCGCGCCCGAAGTGCGCCTCGATCCATTGGTATTTTTCCAGCACGCAATGGTCGTACTGACGCAAGGGCGAACTGCAGAAACGCACCTCCAGGCCCATGGCCATGAGGTCATTGACGGCCTCGATGGCGCCGGGCACGGGCGGCAGATGGCGAATGAAGCCGGGGGCGGTGTAGATCGCCTCGACGCGGGGGCGCAATTCGGCAGGGTAGTCCTGCTGGATATAGAAGGATTGGCGGTCCTCGTACTCGACCGGGGCGATATCCGGGTGGCGCTCGCGCCAGGCCGCCAGGAAGGCGTGTTCGAAGTCGGCGAGAACGCCGTCCATATCTAGCAGAATCAGCATGGCGGGCAGGCAAGTGACGATGGCTGATTGTGCCATGGTCCCGGCCGACGCGTTGTCAGGGGGTGGGCAGCTCCCAGCCGCCGCCCAGCGCTCGCACCAGCAGGACGGTGGCGCGCGCCTGCTCGCCGTTCAGGCGCAGCGCTGCGCGGCGCTGCGTCAGCGTGCTGCGATCCGCCTCGATGACGTCCAGATAGCTGATGGCCCCCTCGCGATACTGCACATGGGACAGCCTGGCAGCCTGGTCGGCATTGTCCAGTGCGGTCTGCTGGGCCTCCCGTTGCCGGGTCAGCAGGCGCAATTGCGCGAGGTTGTCCTCGACCTCGCGCAAGGCCGTCAACACCGTCTGTTGGTAGGCCGCGACTTCTTCCTCGTACTGCGCCCGCGCGCGTTCGACGTCGGCCCGGCGACGTCCGCCGTCCCACAGCGGCAGGCTGAGGGCTGTGCCCACCAGCGGACCGAGCAGGAAGGTGCGCGAAGACCAGTGCAGCAGGTTGTCCAGCGTGGAGGCTTCGCTGCCCAGTGCGCCGGTCAGTTCCAGGCGCGGGAAGAAGGCCGCCTGGGCCACGCCGATGCGCGCATTGGCCGCGGCCATGCCGCGTTCGGCGGCGGCGATGTCGGGCCGGCGTTCCAGGAGCGCTGACGGCAGGCCGCTGGGGATGCTTACGGTCAGTGCGTCGAGCGGGCGGGCCGGCAGGCTGAAGCTGCTGGCCGGCTGGCCGAGCAGCAGCGCCAGGGCGTGTTCGGCCAGCGCCCGCTGGCGGGCCACACCCACGGCCTCGGCGCGCGCCTGGGCCAGCTCGGTGCGTGCCCGCGCCAGATCCAGCCGGCCGATGTCGCCGGCGTCGTAGCGGCGTTCGATGAGCGCGAGCGTCTGCTCGCGCAGCGCCACGGTCTGCCGGTAAATCACGGCCTCGGCGTCATACTCGCGCACCTGGAAATAAGTCGCCGCCACATCGGCATGCAGCGCCAGCAGCACCGACTGGTAGAGCGCCGCGCTTTGTTCGGCGCCGGCCTGGCCGGCGTCGATCTGGCGCGCCACCCGGCCGAACAGGTCGGCCTCGTAGGCGATGCCCACCTGGGCGCGCCATTGGGTGGCGGCCTGGGTGTCGGCGTGATCGGGCAGCCCCTGCGATACGGGAGAGGGGCGCTGGCGGCTGGGGCCCAAGCCGGCGTCCACGCGCGGCTGGCGCGCTGACTGGTCCGTCTTGAGCGCGGCGCGCGCCTGGGCGAGCCGGGCGGCGGCGGCCTGCAGGTTCTGGTTGGCCTGGCGCGCCTGTTGCTGCAGGGCGTCGAGCTCGGGATCGCCGAACAGTCGCCACCACTCGCCACGCAGGGCGGCGTCGGCAGGTTCGGCGGGCTTCCAGTCGCCCGGCAGCGGGGCTGCGGCGGCTTCCTTGTAGTGATCGGGCAGCGTGACGGCGGGGCGCTGATAGTCAGGGCCGACCGTGCAGGCGGCCAGGGCTGCCGCCAGCGCCAGCGGGGAGAAAAGACGGGCAAGGGGGAGCGTCATGATGAAGGTTCTTCTCGATGTCAGGCGTCGTGGGGGGCGGCGGGCAGGGCGGAGGCGGGCGCGTGGCGCCGGCCCAGGCTGCGCAGCGCGACATAGAACACCGGCGTCAGGAACAGCCCGAACAGGGTGACGCCCAGCATGCCGGCGAACACCGCCACGCCCATCGCGTGGCGCATCTCGGCGCCTGCGCCGCTGGACAGAACCAGGGGCAGCACGCCCATGATGAAGGCGATGGAGGTCATGAGGATGGGGCGCAGGCGCAGACGGCTGGCTTCGATGGCGGCCTCGCGCGGGGTGGCCCCCTGCTGCTCCAGCTCGCGCGCGAATTCGACAATCAGGATGGCGTTCTTGGCCGACAGCCCGACCAGCACCATGAAGCCGATCTGCGTGAAGATATTGTTGTCGCCGCCTGTCAGCCAGACGCCGGTCAGTGCGGCCAGAATGCCGGTGGGCACGATCAGGATGACCGCCAGCGGCAGGGTCAGGCTCTCGTAGAGGGCCGCCAGCACCAGGAAGACCAGCAGCACCGAGATCGGGAACACCCACAGCCCGGCGTTGCCGGCCAGGATCTGCTGGTAGGTCAGTTCGGTCCATTCCATCTTCATGCCGCGCGGCAGCACCTCGTCGGCGATGCGCTCGGCGGCCGCCTGCGCCTGGCCGCTGGAGTAGCCCGGGGCCGGGCCGCCGTTGATATCGGCGGCGGTATACCCGTTGTAGCGCACCACCATGTCGGGGCCATAGGTTTCGCGCACGGTCATCAGCGCCGACAGCGGCACCATCTCGCCGCTGGCGCTGCGCGTTTTCAGCTGGAGGATGTCCTGGGGCCGGGAGCGGAACGGCGCATCGGCCTGGGCGCGCACCTGCAGCACGCGTCCAAAGCGGTTGAAGTCGTTCACGTAGAGCGAACCCAGGTAGATCTGCATGGTTTCGAATACATCGGTGACGGCCACGCCGAGCTGCTTGGCCTTGACCCGGTCCAGGTCCACCTCCAGTTGCGGCACGTTGATCTGGTGGTTGGTGAAGGCCGGCCCCAGTTCGGGCGTGCGGGCGGCTCGCTCCAGGAAGGCGCGCGTGGCGCGATCCAGTTCGGCGTAGCCGGCCGCGCCGCGGTCTTCGATCTGCAGTTTGAAGCCGCCCAGCGTGCCCAGCCCCAGCACCGGCGGCGGCGGGAAGACGGCCACAAAGGCTTCATTGATGGCGGCGAGCTTGCCGTTGAGGCTGGCCGCGATGGCGTCTCCCGACAATGCGTCGCTGCGCCGTTCGTCAAAAGGGGCGAGCGTGAGGAAGACGATGCCCGCGCTGGCGCTGTTGGTGAAGCCGTTGATGGACAGGCCCGGAAAAGCCAGGGCGCTCTGCACGCCCGGCTCTTTCAGCGCCATGTCGGTCATGCGCCGGGTCACGGCGTCGGTGCGCTCCAGCGAGGCGCCGCTGGGCAACTGGGCAAAGGCCACCAGGTATTGTTTGTCTTGCGCGGGCACGAAGCCACCGGGCACGGCCCAGGCCAGGCCGGCGGTGAGCGCCAGCAAGACCAGGTAGACGCCCAGCGCCTGGCGGCGTCGGCCGATCACGCCGCGCACCTGTTGGCCATAGCGTTGCGAGGCGCGCCCGAATACACGGTTGAAGGCCGCGAAGAATCCCCCCAGGTAACGATTCATCTGGCGTGTCAGCCAGTCCTGCGGGGCATCGTGGCGCTTGAGCAGCAAGGCCGAGAGCGCGGGCGAGAGCGTCAGCGAATTGAAGGCCGAGATCACCGTCGAGATGGCGATGGTCATGGCGAACTGCTTGTAGAACTGGCCGGTCAGGCCGGTCATGAAGGCCAGCGGCACGAACACCGCGCACAGGGTGAGCGCAATGGCGATGATGGGGCCGCTGACCTCGCGCATGGCGCGATAGGTCGCCTCCCGCGGGGACAGGCCGTCGGCGATGTTGCGCTCGACGTTCTCCACCACCACGATGGCGTCATCGACCACGATGCCGATGGCCAGCACCATGCCGAACAGCGACAGCGCGTTGATCGAATAGCCGAACACCAGCAGCAGGGCGAAGGTGCCGATGATGGAGACCGGCACGGCCAGCAGCGGAATGATGGACGCGCGCCAGGTCTGCAGGAACAGAATCACCACCAGCACCACCAGCGCCACGGCTTCGAGCAAGGTGTGGACCACCGCTTCGATGCTGGACTGCACGAACTGGGTGGTGTCGTACTCGATGCGGTACTCCACGCCGGGCGGAAAGTCGCGCGCCAGCTCCTGCATGGTTTCGCGCACCTGGCGGGCGACCTCCAGCGCATTGGCGCCGGGGGCCTGCATGATGGCCAGGCCGACCGCGTCATGGTTGTCGAGCAGGGAGCGCAGATCGTAGTCCTGGGCCTGCAGCGCCACGCGGGCCACGTCGCCCAGTCGCGTGATGCCGCCGCCGGGGGAGGTGTTGAGCACGATGTCGGCAAATTCCTGTTCGGTCTGCAGCCGTCCGCGCGTATGTACGTTCATCTGCAGACCGACGTCGGCAGCCATGGGGGGCGCGCCGATCACGCCGGCGGCGACCTGTACGTTCTGCTCGCGCACGGCCTGCACCACGTCGCCGGCCGTCATGCCGCGCTGGGCGATGCGCTGCGGATCCAGCCACAGGCGCATGGCGTAATTGCCGCCGCCCCACATCACCACTTCCCCCACGCCATCCAGGCGCGACAGCCGGTCCTTGATGTTGATGAGGGCGTAGTTGCGCAGATAGGTCAGGTCATAGCGCTGGTCGGGCGAGACGAGATGGGTTACCAGAGTGAGCGTGGGCGAACTCTTGATGGTGGTCACGCCCAGGCGCTGCACGTCCGGCGGCAGGCGCGGCAGCGCCTGAGAAACACGGTTCTGAACCAGTTGCTGGGCCTTGTCGGGATCCACGCCCAGGCGAAAGTGCACGGTCAGCGTGAGGTTGCCGTCGCTGTTGGCCTGCGACTGCATATAGAGCATGTCTTCGACGCCGTTGATGGCCTCTTCCAGGGGCGAGGCCACGGTTTCGGCGATCACGGCCGGGTTGGCGCCCGGATACTGGGCGCGCACCACCACCGAGGGCGGGACGACCTCCGGGTATTCGGCCACCGGCAACTGGAACATGGCCAGCAGGCCGGCCAACAGGACCAGCACCGACAGCACGCCGGCGAAAATGGGTCGGTCGATGAAAAACTTGGCGAGATTCATGGGGGTCTCCGCAGGCCGGGGCTAGGGCCGGGCGGCCAGGGTGGCGGCCGTGCGGTCCATGGCCACCAGGCGGGGCGCCACGCGCATGCCGGGTTGGACGCGTTGCAGGCCGTTGACGACCAGTCGTTCGCCGGGTTCCAGGCCTTGCACGATTTCGCGCAGTCCGCCCTGGTGCGAACCCGGCACGACATGGCGGTAGACCACGCGATCCTCCGCATCCAGCGCCAGGACGTAGCGTCTGTCCTGATCGGTGCCGATGGCGCGCTCGTCGACGAGGACGGCCTGGCGCGCCGCGCCGCCGGTCAGGCGGACCCTGGCATAGAGGCCGGGCAGCAGCGTGGCGTCGGGGTTGTCGACCACGGCGCGCACCCGGATGGTGCCCGAGCGGGTGTCCAGCCGGTTGTCGACGTAGTGCAGCTCGCCCTGGCGCGAATAGCCTTCCTCGTCGGCCAGGCCCAGGTCGATGGTGACGGGCAGGCCCTGGGCGCGGGCCGGCTGGATGCGGGCCAGATAGCTCTGCTCGTCGACTTCGAAGGCCGCATAGATGCGGGCCACCGACACCAGGGTGGTGAGGGGACGGGCCTGGGCGCCGGCGTCCACCACATTGCCCACGGTGATCTCGGCGCGCGAGACCCGGCCGTCGACCGGCGCCGTGATGCGGGTGTAGCCCAGGTGCAGGCGGGCGGTGTCCAGGGCGGCCTGGGCCGCCTGCAGGCGCGCGGCGGCGGCGCGCTCGGCGTTCTGCTTTTCTTCGAACTCGCGCCGGGCGATGGCGTTTTCGTTCAGGAGCCGCCGCCCGCGCGCCAGCTCGCTGCTGGCGTAGGTCATGCCGGCACGCGCTTCGGCCAGTTGGGCGGCCGCGCGCTCGACCTCGGCGGCATAAGGCAGCGGGTCGATGGTAAACAGCAGATCGCCTTTGCGAACCAGCGCGCCATCTTCGAAGTGCACGCCGGTCAGGGTGCCGGACACCAGGGGGCGGATGTCGATCTGGTCGATGGCCTCCAGGCGCCCGGAGTAGGTCTGCGAATCGGTGATGCTGCGCTGCAGCGCCTGGGCCACCTCCACCTGGGGCGGCTCGGGGGCGGGCGGGGCGGCAGCGGTAGCCTGCAGCCGCAGGGCGGCCGTGCCCAGCAGCAGGCCCGTGATAACGACGGCGACAGCGATACGGCGACGTGACAACGTCATGGGGATGTCCTTGAGAAAGCGTCGGGGGCGATCGGGCGGGATGGCGCAAGGGCGCCCGGAGAACGGAACCATCCGCTGGATCGAGACAGATGGGCCGAATTCTGTGCTTTTTGTCGGACTGGATAAACAATCGTATTCCGGCATGACTGTTTGCCATGGGCGTACAATCAGCGGAGAAATTCTCGTATCCTAGGGATAACTTGCAGCGATAGGACTCGCACCATGGATCGTTTTCAAGCCATGCAGGTCTTCGCCCGCGTGGTCGAAGCCAACAGTTTCACGCGCGCCGCCGACGGGCTGGCCCTGCCGCGCACCACCGTCACCACCGTGATCCAGAACCTGGAGCGCCATCTGGGCGTGCGTCTGCTCAACCGCACGACGCGTCGCATCAGCCTGACGCCGGATGGCGCGGCCTATTACAAGCACGCCACCCGCATCCTGGCCGAGGTCGAGGAAACGGAAGCCTGCTTCCAGGATGCCGCCTTGCGTCCGCGCGGGCGCTTGCGCATCGACGTGCCGGCGGGCATCGGCCAGCTCATCCTGATTCCTGCGCTGTGCGAGTTTCATGATCGTCATCCCGACATCGAACTGGTGATCGGCATGGGCGACCGGCGCGTCGATCTGGTCCAGGAGGCGGTCGATTGCGTCATCCGCATCGGCGAGCTGGAAGACTCCAGCCTGGTGGCGCGGCGCATCGGCGTGATGCAGACCCTGACCTGCGCGGCGCCTTCCTACCTGGAGCGTCATGGCGTGCCCCAATCGCTGGAGGCGCTGCAGAGCCATCAGGCGGTGCACTACTTCTCGTCCTCGGGCCGCAATTGCAGCTGGACCTTCATGGTCGATGGCAAGGAGCGCGCCACCGAGGTGCGCGGCGTGGTGTCGGTCAATGACTGGGGCGCGCACCTGGCCTGCGGATTGCAGGGCTTTGGCCTGATCCAGACGGCGCGGTTCATGGTGCTGCCTCATTTGCGCAGCGGCCAATTGGTCGAAGTCCTGCCGCAGTGGCAGCCTCCCTCGCTGCCGATCTCGCTGCTGTATCTGCAACATCGCCAGCTCTCGCCCAAGGTGCGGGTCTTTTCGGATTGGGTGGCAGAGCTGTTCGCGCGCTGCCCGCTGCTCTCGGGCGATGGCGCGCACGATAAGGACTTCTCAGGCTGCGGCATTGCCCCGGCCGTGCTCCTGCCGGCGGGCGAGTATGCCGCACGCCATCAGGCCACCCAGGACATCGCCGAAGCCATCATGTAGACGCGAGCGCCTGCGGGCGGCGTGAAAAAACCTGTCCGCCCAGTGCCGGGCAGGAGGGAAAAACTGGGTATATTGCGGAAGTCCGTCCCGCCACAAGAGCCGCAACGTCTATGCAGCAACCTGTTTTGCCCGTCTACCTGATCGCCCGATGGCTGCTGTTGCTGGTGGTGGCGGCGGGTCTTTATTTCCTGAGCGGCTTTCTGGTGCCGGCGCTGGCCGCCCTCATCATCGGCCTGGCGACCTGGCCGCTGTATCAGCGCGTGGTGGCGTTCTGCAAGGGCCGCAGCACGCTGGCCGCCACGCTTGCCCTGTGCACGGTGATCCTGGTGCTGGTGGTGCCGCTGTCGCTGGCGCTGGCCTACGCCATCAAGGAGGCCGGCAACCTGTTGGGCTGGGCGCTGGCGGCCAACCGCAATGGCGTGGCGGTGCCGGTCTGGCTGTCGTCGCTGCCGGTGGTGGGCGAGCGCCTGGCGCATTACTGGACGGTCTATCTGGGCGAGCCTCACGGCCTGGGCGCGCTGGTGGAGATGGTCAGCGGCGAGCATCTGGGCAATATCTACCGCATGGTGCTGTCGGCCACGGGCAACGTGTTCCAGTGGTTGCTCACGTTGCTGTTCATGCTGATCACGCTGTTCTTCGTCTACAAGGATGGCACCCGCATGGTGGCGCAGCTCGACATCCTGGGCGAACGCATCCTGCCCTCGCGCTGGCAGCGGTTCTCGCGCGTGGTGCCGGCCACGGTCAGCTCTACGGTCACCGGCATGAGCCTGATCGCCCTGGGCGAAGGCGTGGTGCTGGGGGTGGCCTACTGGGTGGCCGGTGTGCCTTCGCCGGTGCTGCTGGGCGTGATTACCGGTTTCATGGCGCTGATTCCGGGCGGGGCGCCGTTGTCGTTCACGCTGGTGTCGCTGTATCTGGTTGGCTCGGGACACCTGGTGGCAGGGCTGGCCTTGTTCGTCTGGGGCACGGTGGAACTGTTCATCGTGGACAAGACCCTGCGCCCGCGTCTGGTGGGCGGGCCGGTCAAGCTGCCGTTCCTGCCGACCTTCTTCGGCCTGGTGGGCGGGGTCAAGACCATGGGCATCGTGGGGCTGTTCGTGGGCCCGGTCCTGATGGCGCTGCTGGTGGCCATCTGGCGCGAATGGGTGCGCAACACCGAGCGCGTCAATGGCCAGGATGGGGACGGGCGGGCCGATTGATCCCGCAAAGGAGTATGCTTTCCCGCCTGGCCGCGCTGGCTGCGGCCGCTGCCTATCCGCCCATGCCACATTCGAGAACTTCCATGTCTACCCCTTCGGTTGCCGGCCTGGTCACGGCGTTGCGTGAACAGGGTTTCGTGGTTGCCCGCGGCTTTGCCTCGCCCGATGAGGTGCAGGCCCTGCGGGCGGCTGCCGTCCACGATCTGGAGCGCGCCGCCGCGCCGCTCGAGTACGAAGCCGACCTGCGCTATCCCGGCGCGCCGGCCTCGCGCGAGGCCGACGGCGGCATGACGGTGCGTCGCCTGCTCGATGCCTATGGCCGCGGGCCGGCGTTTCGCCGGTGGGCCACCAACCCGGCCATCGCCCAGGTGCTGCGCGCCTACTATGACGGCCGTCAGCCGGTGCTCTCGACCGTGCACCATAACTGCGTCATGACCAAGCATCCCATGTACGGCAGCCTGACGGGCTGGCACCAGGATGTGCGCTACTGGTCGTTTTCAGACAGTGATCTGGTGTCCTGTTGGCTGGCGCTGGGCCCCGAGCAGCCCCACAACGGCGGGCTGTTCTTTCTGCCGCGTTCGCATGTGGCCGACTACGAGCCGCGCCGCTTTGACGCGCAGAAATTCTTCCGCGACGATCTGCCCGAAAATCAACAGGAGATCGCCAATGCGGTCTGCCCCGACCTGGAGCCGGGCGATGTGGTGTTCTTTCATTGCCGCACCCTGCACGCGGCTCAGCAGAACCGCAGCGGCCAGGTCAAGCTGTCGCTGGTGCACACCTACCATCCCGAAGGCTGCCAGCCGCTGCCCGACAGCCGTTCGGCGTCGCGGCCTGGCGTGCCGCTGGCCTGATGCGAGCCCGTCCGATGGCGCGCGCGGCAGGCGGCGACAGGCCGACGGGCGCTGATACACTCGAGCGGCGACGGACTCTGCGATGACGACGATGGCAAAGAAGCTGCGAACCCGGCTTGCGCGCTACCTGCCGGCCCACCTGTGGCTGGCGATCCTGGTCGCCCTGAGCGGCTATCTGCACCTGGTGTCGGTGTTCGAAAGCGCCGGGCGTCCCAACTTCGCTTTCCTGTCCAGCTTCGATACCTGGCGCGAGGCGATCGACGCCGTCGGCCTGCTGGATGCGCCGCGCACCCTGCTGGGCATGGGGCTCATCCTGATGGCGCTGGGGTTGCTGCTGCGCGCGCGCATCGCCTGGGCCTTCTCGTTGTTGATGCTGTTCACCATCGGCATCCTGGGCTACATGGGCAGCGCCAGCCGCTTCCTGGAAATCTATAACCTGGTGGCCTTTCTGCTGCTGTTGCTGAACTGGTCGCGCTTCAATCGCGCCAGCCTGGCGGCAGGCAGTCTCTTTACGGTCATCGCGATCTGTTCGCTGCTGGCCTATGCCATTTTCGGCAGCCTGTATCTGGGCGAGCAATTCGGCCCGGCCATCAACAGCCTGCCGAACGCGGTGTATTTCTCGGTGGTCACCATGTCTACCGTGGGCTACGGCGACATCGTGCCGCAAAGCGTCACGGCGCGCTATTTCACCTTGTCCATCATCATTCTGGGCATCACCGTGTTCGCCACCTCCATCAGCGCCATTGCCGGCCCGCTGATCGGTGGCAACGTCAAACGCATCATCAAAGGCAGGATTGCTCACGCCATGCGCCATGACCACATCATTCTCGTCGGGGCTTCGGCGCTGGCGTCTTCCGTCTATCCGGTGCTGCGCGAGCGCGGCTACCCCGTGACCGTGATCGTGCCCGAAGGCGTGGCGCACAGCTATCCCGAGCAGGCCGACCTGATCATCGGCGACGCCACCAAGTCCAGCGTGCTGGTCGAGGCCGGCGCGCCCAAGGCCAACTACGTGCTGGCGCTGCGCGACGATGATGCCGACAACGCCTTCATCGTCCTGGCCGCCAAGGACGTGGGCGCACCCGACACCAAGACGGTGGCGGTAGCCAACTCGCCCGAGCATCTGGACAAGCTTCGCCGGGTCCAGCCGGACATCGTGTTTTCGCTCCAGCAACTGGTGGGCGAGCTGCTGGCGCGCACCCTCGCGGGCGAGAAAATCGACCAGGCTTTTGTTGACAATCTTTTTGCCGGCAAGCCCGATTGAGGCTTGACTTTCCGCGCAGGCGACGATTGCGACAGATTGCTACGCCCAAGCGTGGCTGGGGCGCCGCATAGGGCGCTGCAGCATGGTCATGTACGTTGCCTAGGGGGGCGGCTTATCGTTACGATAGGCCCATGGAAATTACATTTGACCCCGCCAAAGACAGTAGCAACCAGCGCAAGCACGGCGTGTCGCTGGCCGAGGCGCAGCGGTTTGAGTGGCAAGAGGCGCTGGTGCGCGAAGATACACGGCGCGGCTACGGCGAGCGCCGCATGATCGCGATCGGCTATATCGGCCAGCAGTTGCATGTGATTGTCTGCGTGGACCGCAAGCAGGAGCGTCACATCATCAGCCTGCGGCCGGCCACGTCGCGTGAAGTGCATCAGTACACCGACCTCAAGCCGGGCACCCAGGTGCCCACCGATGACGAAGACACGGCCATCGATCGCGGTATCGAGGCCGATCCCGATACCTATGAACTGAGCGCGGGCGATCTCAAGCAGATGCAGCGCGCCGTCGAGCCGGCCAGCGAGCGCGCCCAGGTGCAGGTGACGGTTCGTCTGGACGACGACATCGTCAATGCTTTCCAGGCGAGCGGGCCGGGCTGGCAGATGCGCATGAATGATGCGCTGCGGCACTGGCTGCAGGCGCGCCGCGCCTGACGCTGCGGCAAGCGGATCAGCCCACCCTATCCTCCACTTCCATCAATGACCTCAGGTGCGTTGCGCCTGCCGTGGCTCGCCCCTGCCTGTCCAGCAGGCAGGCCTGCATGCCGAAGGCGCGCGGGCCGTGGAGGTCGGCCTTGGGGGTGTCGCCGATCATCAGGACTTCGTCGGGCGCGCAGCCCAGCCCTTCGCACAGATAGGTGTAGATGGCGGCCTGCGGCTTGATCGCGCCGGCCGCATACGACCAGGCGCAGAAGTCCGGCCGCAGTGGCAGGCGGGCCAGCGCGGGCGGCCCGTAGGGCGCCGCAAGGTTGGAGCACAGAGCGATGCGCAGACCGCGCGCGCGCAAGGCAGGCAGCGCCAGCGCCGTATCCGGAAAGGCGGTGATGGAGGCGAGCTCGATGTCCAGTTCGGCCTGCAGCGCCGCGAGCGTGGCCGGCGGCAGCCGCGCGTCGAGGGCCTGGACGGCCTGTGCGAGCGTCAACGGCCGGGCCATCAGGCGGGCGGCGTCATCGGGTTGCGGGGGGCGGCCCTGCGCCTGGAGCAGGCGCAGCAGCCGCCGGTAGGGACGCCGGGGCCGCGCGATGCGGACCAGGGTGCCGAAAACATCGAAGGCGATTGCCCGGATGGCCATATGGGGCTTTCCTTGTGCAGGCAAAGCCCCACTGTAGCGCTCTGCGCCTCAGGCCGCCTGCTGCGGATGCATCTCGTGCAGCAGGTAGCGCCCGCCGGCGTCCAGATAGTCCTCGGCGTGGATCAGCACCTGGTCGGGGCTGAGCAGCACCACGCCGTATTGCGGCGGCTCGTGTGCGCCGACGATCACCTGCGCATCGCCGCCCAGATCCAGCGCCACCTGATGGTTGGTGCCGCGCAGGGTCGAGTACGGCATGCCGCGGAAGACGCCGCAGATCGGGCGGTGGATGTGCCCGAAAAACACTTGCCGGATACGGTGCTCGTGACCGTCGATGGCGGCCATGAAGGCAGCGGTGTCGCGCAGCGAGATGGCGTCCATGCTCGGGATGCCGATGGGAAAGAAGGGATGGTGCATGAAGAGCAGCACCGGTTGCGGCGAGCCTTGCAGCTGCTCGCGCAGCCAGGCCGCGCGTCGCGTGCAGAATACGCCCCAGGACACGCCGGGCTCGTTGGTGTCCAGGAACAGGGCGCGATAGGGGCCGAAGTCCCGGGCGTATTGCACGAAGCCCGCGTCGTCCTGCGGCGTGCCGGCGAAGGCCTGTTGAAACACCAGGCGGTTGTCGTGGTTGCCCAGGATGAGGTGCACGGGCATGGGCAGCGGCGCCAGGCACTCGCGCAGATGGGCATAGGCCGGCGCATGCCCGTAGTGGGTCAGGTCGCCGGTGATGACCACGGCCTGGGCATCGGCCTGGTGGGCCAGGATATGTTGCACGGCCTGACGCAGGCGCGTCTTGGGATTGGTGCCGTACAGTTCGCCGCCGTCGGCAATCAGGTGGGTGTCGGTCAGGTGGATGAATTTCATGGCGGGCATCACTTCAGCAGCTTCTGCACATCGCGGCTCATGTCTTGCAGCGCGGTCTGCGGCTGGGCCGAACGGTCGAAAACGGTTTGCAGGTGGTCGTGGATGACGTCGGTGATCTTCAGGCCGTTTTCTCCCGGAAAGGCGTACCAGCCGGTCAGCCACGGCTGCTGTCGCACGGCGGTGTACTGGTTGGGATTGGCGTCGTAATAGCCCTTGAGCATGGCCGGGTCATCGATCGGCAGGGTGTTGGCCGGGAAGTAGCCGGTGCCCTGGGTCATGATGGTGGCCCCCTCGGGGCCGGTGGCGAACTTGATATAGGCCCAGGCGGCTTTCTGGCGTTCGGGATCCTTGGCGAACATCATGGCCACGTTGCCGCCGGCCGGCACGCGGGCCTGCTCGCCGTAGGTCGGGAAAAAGCCCGTCACCATGGGGAATTTGCCGCCGATCTGCTTCTCGATGGAGGCCAGGCGCGAGGTCGAGGTCGACAGCACGGCCAGCTTGCCGGTCACGAACAGCTGCACCGCGTCCTTGAACTTCAGGTTCTGCATGGTGCCGTTCTCGACCATGCGGCCCATCTGGGCGATGGATTCGCGCCCCAGGTCGCCGTCGAAGGCAACCGTCTTCTCGTCGGCGCTGAGCAACTGGCCTCCCTTGGAAAACAGCATCGCCTGCCACAGCCAGTTGCCGGTGATTTCCCAGTCGTAGTGCAGGCCGTTGGTGCCGGGGTTGGCCTGGCGCGAACGGTCGGCCAGGGCGATGATCTCGTCCCAGGTCTTGGGCAGCGCCTTGGCATCGCCGCCGGCGCGCGAGATCAGGTCCATGTTGTAGTAGACGATCGGCGTGGACAGCGAGAAACCAATGCCGACCTGCTTGCCGTTGACCTGCCCCAGCGACAGCAGCGCCGGGCTGTAGCCGCTGGCGGCCCAGTCGGGTTCGGCCTGGATGAAGGGGGTCAGATCGACCGCAATGTCGCGGTCGACGAACACGCGCTGGCGGTTCAGGCCCTGGTAGGAGACGTCGGCCAGCTGGCCGGTGACGGCATGGCGCAGTGCCTGCTGGGCGGCGGTTTCATATTCCGTGGTGGGGGCGCGGAACTTGACGGTGTAGTCGGGATACTTTTCGTTGAAGCGGCGTGCGATCTCGGCGTGCACGGTGTTGAAGACGTCGGCGTAGGGGTAGTCGACCACCAGTTCGATCTTGGCGGCTTGTGCCGTGCCGCAAGCCAGGGTCAGGGCGGCGGCCAGGCCGAGCAGGGTATGGGATTGCATATCGGTTCCTTTCAACCTTTGACACCCGAGAGGGTGACTCCTTCGATAAAGCGCTTCTGCGCAGACAGAAAGAACAGCAGCAAGGGCAAGGTGATGATGACCGTGCCTGCCATGAGGGGGCCGAAGTCAGTGCCGGCTTCCTCGTTTTTGAAGAACATCGTGCCCAGCGGCGGGGTGGCCAGATCGGTGGTGTTGATCACCAGCAGCGGCCAGAAATAGTCGTTCCAGTGCCAGACCACCGAGAAGATCGCGAAGGCGATCAGCGCAGGCATGGCCGCCGGCATCATCACGCGCCAGACCAGCTCGAACTCGCCCATGCCATCCAGCCGTGCGGCGTGGATCAGGTCATCGGGCACGCCCATGAAGTACTGGCGCATGAGGAACACGCCGAATGCCGAGGCGATGAAGGGCACGATGAGTGCGGCGGTGGTGTCCAGCAGGCCCACGTGATAGAACAGGATGTAGAGCGGGATGGCCGTCGCCTGGAAGGGGATCATCAGCGACAGCAGCACCAGCCCCCAGGCCAGCCGCTTGCCGCGGAACTGCAGCTTGGCGAAGCAGTACGCGGCCGGCAGCGATACCACGATCTGCAGCAGCAGGATGCCGGCGCACACCACGACTCCATTCCACAGATAACGCAGCAGTGGCACATCGGTCAGCGCGCGGGTGTAGTTCTCGACGGCGGCCCAGTGGCGGGGCAGCAGGTGAAAGCCCTCGCGGAAGATTTCGTCGGCCGGCTTGAACGAGGTGGACAGCATCCAGATGAAGGGCAGCAGGTAGATCACGGCGCCGCTCATCAGCAGCAGGTGGCGCAGCAGGCGCCAGGGCAGGGCGGGAGTCATCGGTAATGGGTCCGTTTTTCCATGCCGATCTGCTGGACCAGCGTGAGGATGAAGATGCAGGCGATGAAGATCACCACCATCGCGGCGGCATAGCCCATGCGGAAAAAGCCGAAGCCCTCCGCATAGATGGTGTGCAGCAGCACTTCGGTGCTTTTGTTCGGCCCGCCCTGGGTGAGTGCGTGGACCGTGTCGAACACCTGCAGCGAGCGGATGCCGCAGACCGTCACCACAAAGAGCAGGGTCGGCCCCAGCAAGGGAAGAGTCACCCGCAGCAGGCGGTCGAACGGATGGCGCATGCCGTCGAGCAGGCTGGCGTGACGCAGGTCCGCCGGGATGTTCTTCAGGCCTGCCAGGAACATCACCATGGCCAGGCCCGACATCTGCCAGATGCCGATGGCTGCCAGCGACGGCAGCGCCAGGTCATAGTCCTTGAGCCAGTTGCGCGGCGCCGCGCCCAGCCAGGACAGCACGTGGTTGAAGAACCCCACGGTCGGATGCATCAGGAACTGCCAGACCACCGCCATGGCGATCAGGGTCGAGGCGACTGGCATGAAGTAGGCCGTGCGATAGAAGCTGCGCCAGCTGGGCTGCGCCTCGATCAGCAGCGCCACGCACAGGCCGATCACGATCGAGCCGATGGAGACCGCCGCGAGGTAATAGACAGTGTTGGCGAAACTCTTGCGGAACGTGGCGTCATTCCACAGGTCGGCATAGTTGCCCAGGCCGATCCAGTTCCAGCTGCTGGCGCCGAACTGCCAGTCGGTCAGCGACATCAGGGCCACCACCAGCAGGGGCAGCACCAGCAGCAGGGCCGTCAGCAGCAGGCAGGGCCCCAGCAAGAGCGCGAGCGAAGAGGATTTGATGCGCATCGGAAGCTCCGGTGAAGGCGGGCTAGGCCGCCAGAGACAGGCCCTGGGCCAGCGGCGCGAGGCGGCGGCCTTGCGCGTCAAAGGCATGCCAGTCGGCCAGCGGCACGTGGACCTGCAGCGTCTGGCCCTGGCGTACGGGCGCCTCGGGCGGCAGCGCCACCATCAGGGTTTCCTGCTCTGGCGTGAGCAGGCTGGCCAGGCATTGCGCGCCGGAAAACTCCAGTTGAGTGACGCGGGCGGTGATGGCCAGGGTGTCGCGGCCGGCGCTGAGCTGGGCGGCATGCGGCCGGAAAGCCAACGTGCTGGTTTCCAGGGGAAAGCGTCCGGCCAGCGGCTGGTCCTGCAGGCACAGGCGATGGGCGGCATCGCGCGAGGCCGTCAGGAAGTTGATGCGCGGCGCGCCCACCAGGGCCGCCACGTCGACGTGATTGGGCGCGTGGTAGATCTCTTGCGGCGTGCCCAGTTGCAGGATGCGCCCGCCGCGCATGACCGCCACGCGGTCGGACATCGACATGGCCTCGTGCTGGTCGTGGGTGACGTACACGAAGGTCACGCCCAGCTGGGCATGCAGCTGGCGGATCTCGCTGCGCAGCGACTGGCGCAGGCTTGCATCCAGATTGGAGAGCGGCTCATCGAACAGGAACAATGACGGGCGGCGCACCATGGCGCGCGCCAGCGCCACGCGCTGGCGCTGGCCGCCGGAGAGTTGGGCGGGCTTGCGGCTCCAGAGGTGGTCGATGCCCAGCGCGGCGGCGACCTGGCGACCCTGGGCCTGTGCCTGGCCGCGATTGCGGCGCGCCGTGGGGCTGAGCCAGCGCGCGCCGGGCAGGCGCTGGGCGAAGTTCAGGGCCCGCATGTACAGCGGCGTGCAGATGTTGTCGCCCACCGTCATGTGCGGATAGAGCGCATATGACTGGAATACCATGGCGCAGTCGCGTTCGGCGGGCGAGAGCGTGAGCAGGTCGGCGTCGCCGCGCTGCAGCGTGCCGCCGTCGGGCAGTTCCAGGCCGGCGAGCAACTTGAGCAGCGTGGACTTGCCGCAACCGGAGGCACCCAGCAAGGTGAGGAATTCGCCTTCCCGTATGGTCAGCGAGAGCGAGTCCAGCACCGTGGTCTCGCCATAGGTTTTTGAAATCCGGTCAAGGACGATGTCAGCCATGTTCGGTCTCCAGCATGCGCGGATGGGTCTGCGCCAGCCAGCGCAGCAGGTGGCGGGGATGGTCGTAGTGCAGGGCGGCCGGCGCCAGTTCGGCGAGGTCGCTGTGATAGCCGCCGAGGTGGGCGGCAAAGGTCAGGCCGCTGTTGGCGGCGCATTGGGCGTCGATGCGCGAGTCGCCCACGAACAGCGCCTGCGCAGGCGGGCAGTCCAGACGTGCCAGCGTGGCCAGCAGCGGGGCGGGATCGGGCTTGGCCGGCAGGCCGTCGCCCAGGCAATGAATATGGGAAAAATGCGCCAGCCAGCCGCGTGCCTGAAGCAGGGCCAGGGTGGAGGCGCGGTCGCGGTTGGTGCACAGGGCCAGGGTCAGGCCGGCGGCGCGCAGCGTGTTCAGCAGCGTCTCGCAACCCTCGTAGGCGGGCGCCTGCTGCGGCAGGTGCTGGGCGCAACCGGCCACGAAGGCGGCCGCAGCCGGCGCGCTCAGGGCCAGTTGCGCCGCAGCGCGCTCGAACATGGGGGCGATGCCCAGGCTGAGGGCGCGCCGCAGCGCCGCCGTGTCCAGGCGGGCCTGTCCGGGGGCGGCGTGGCGGACGATCTGCAGCAGGCCGGGCCAGGTGTCCAGCAGCGTGCCGTCGAGATCAAAAACGATCGTGGAATAGGCGGTGTGGTGCATCATGACCGCCACTCTAGTGATCGAATATGACGATACGGTGAACATATTCGACCTAAATCGATCAGTATCGTTCGGGCTCGATTGTCAAAATTCTGCGCTTTACCGATGGTAAGCTGCGCGTTTCCCGTTCATTCCGATCAGATATGCTCAAAGCCGAACGTCAGCACCGTATTCTCGCCCGCATGCAGGAAACCAACGCCGTCACGGTGCGCGAGCTGGCGCAGGCGTTCTCGACCTCGCCCATCACCATCCGCCGCGATTTGCTCGAATTGGGCGAGAAAGGCCTGCTGGCGCGCACCCATGGCGGGGCGGTGGCAGTGCACGAGGTGCTGGCCGAAGGCAATGCGCGCTATGAGATGTACAGCTACGCCGAGCGCGATCATCAGCAATCGGCCGAAAAGGCCGCCATCGCGGAATGCGCGGCTCAGTACATCAGCGATGGCGACAGCATCCTGATCAATGCCGGCACCACCGCGCACGCGCTGGCGCAGGCCCTGCGCGGCCACCAGGATCTGCATGTGATCACCAACGGGCTGACGGTGGCGGCGGCGGCCGGCCAGAGCCAGCTGGCCCATGTGTACGTGCTGGCGGGCAGGCTGGATACCCGCAAGCAGGCCACCATCGAGCGGGCTGACAATGACGTGCTGGCCGGCATCCAGATCCGCGAGGCGTTCCTGGGCGTGCACGCGGTGTCGGCCGCCGGCATCTTCATGCGTGACAGCGAAGATGCCGCCATGAACCGGGCTTTCATTGCGTCGGCCAGCCGTTGCACCATCCTGGCCGACCATACCAAGTTCAAGGCCTATGCGAGCTTTCGCGTCGCAGCCTGGCGGGCGGGCCAGCGGCTGGTGACTGACGCCGCGGCCGATCCTGCCATCGTGGCGGCGATCCGGGCCCAGGGGGTGGAGGTGGTCTGCGCCTGAAGGGCGCAGGCATGAAAAAGCCCTCCGGGGAGGGCTGTGCCGGGGCAGGCGGGGATCAGCGCTTGAAAAGGCGCTCGTGCACCCAGCCGTCGTTGGTCAGGATGAGGGCGGCCTTGCCTTTGATGTCGCCCTGGGTTTGCTTGGCAAATGCCGGATAGGCCTGCTGCAGGCTGGCCGATTTGGCCCAGCTGGCGGCGCCGTCCAGTTTGTAGAGGAAATTCACGCGCGAGACTTTCGCGCCCATCATGTCGCTGGGTTCGGTGAAGTTCTGCACTTCGGCCATGGCATATTTCCCGGTGCAGAATGCATCCTGGCGCATCATGGTGCTGGCGCCGCCGGCCACCAGGTATTTCTTGCCTTCATCGGTAATCGAATACTCGGCGCCCGGTAGCATACGGTTACCGAACATGGCCTTCACCTCCACGTCACGCTTGCTCAACAGGCCCGCGTCAACGAGCGCGTCGGCGCGCTGCTTGCCTTGCTGGCTGAGCATGTCCTGGTCTGCGAGGGTAAAAGGCAGGCTCTTGGCCGGCAGCGCGGCGCACAGGCCGTTCTGGGTGTCCAGGTAGGCCTGGATCGCCTTGCTGAAATTACCCTTGTTGGCGTCCTTGGCGCTGCCGCAGGCGGCCAGCGCGACGACCAGACCACCCAGAATCACGGCTTTGATGGGGCTGCGCAAAACAAAATCCTCCAAACTGATGCGAACGATGAAGCCGGCGCGTTCAGCGTTTTTGCCGCAGGCGCCTGGCTGAAAGCCGGGCTGATTATGCCGCGAGGGCAGGGGATGGCGGCATCGAAGGCGCGTCAATATGTAAACCGGCGAGGTCCTCGGCATAATGCGGTCAGTCGAGTCTGATCGTAGGGGCTTTCCAATGTATGAATCCAAGACGCAGCCGCTGCTTCCCAGGCGGCATTTTGTGTGGCGCATGGTGCTGCATTTGCTGTGGGCCGTGCTGTTGATCGCCGTGGTGGTGGGAATAGGCGTACTGGCCCATCTCTGGCTGGAGGACATCAGCTGGCACGATGCCGCATTGAATACCGCGCTCATCATCAGCGGCCTGGGGCCTTTCATGTTGCCGGCTTCGGTCGGAGGCAAGCTGTTCTTTGCCTTGTATGGCCTTCTGGTGAGCCTGCTTTTCGTCGCCACCCTGGGCCTGATACTGGCGCCGGTGGCGCATCGCGTCATGCACAAGTTTCATCTCGACGAGGAGGACTGAAACAGGCCACGCCCAAGCCGCGATATCGCGGCTTTTTTTCGGCTGTCTCCGGGAAATATCCAAGGATGCACGCACGCCGGACTCAGTATTTTCCCGCCTTGACCATTTTTGAAGTATGAAAGCCGAAGGATTCAGGTATCAATCCGGCGGCGAACAGGCGTTTTCTGAAACTTATTAATCGCATGGCGATGCGATTGTTGTTATTGCTTTCATGAAATCAGCCTGCCTGAAAGGACAAAAAAACCCGGGATTGCCATCGTCCTGATGTTATCTCGTTGTTTTGAATGGGTATTTCCTTTGTCCGCGCGCAGGAAAAAGATGCCATCATTAATGTAATTATTGCAAAGCGATTCCGCCCTGCCGGCTGGTTGACGCATCAAAATACCAAATACATAATAAATGTCGATTTTTGTGCGCAGCAACCGAGAGTGGGGGTGTGAAGAAAAAATAAAGCCCGGCCGTGCTGGGTTATTTTTATAAAAAACGAGATCGGGCCGGCCGCGATTTGCAGGCCGGCAGATTTTTTTGTGGCGCACGAATGTGTTTCCGTGAAGGGCCTCCTTTTGCCCGGGAAAATGCAGTACGGCGCCACGACACGTCAATTTCGATCAAACGAAAATCTGAAGTATTGGGGGAGTTGTATGTCGGAGACTGTCATGAGCAGTGCGCAGGAAAAAGATGTCGCAAGACGCAAGATGACAATCGTGGCCTCGGTGGTCGGTACCGTGATCGAGTGGTACGACTACATGGCCTATGCCTTCCTGGCGCTGACCATCGCAAAACTGTTTTTCGCCGCGGATCAGCAGGGGATCGCGCTGCTGTCGGCCCTGGCGGTGTTCGGGGTGTCATTCCTGTTCCGTCCCTTGGGTGGCGTGCTGTTCGGCCACGTGGCCGACCGCTATGGCCGTCGGCCGGCCCTGACGATCTCGGTGGTCGGCATGGCCGTCACCAGCTCGCTGATCGGCTTTCTGCCGGTCTATGCTTCGGTGGGCTTGCTGGCCCCCTTGCTGCTGGTTTTCCTGCGCGCGATGCAGGGCGTGGCGGCCGGCGGGGAAATGGCCAGCGCGGCCACCTACGCCTCGGAAGCCTCCGATGTGCATCGCCGCGGATTTGACGTGAGCTTCATCAACCTGGGCCTGGTCATCGGTACGGGCCTGGCGGCGTTGGTGGTGGGGTCGACCTACAGCCTGCTGGACGATAGCCAGATGCTGTCCTGGGGCTGGCGTGTGCCGTTCCTGCTGTCCATCCCGATGGGGATCGCTGCGCTCCTGCTGCGTCGTCAGCTGGAAGAATCGCCCGAGTTCGAGAAGGCCCAGTCGAGCCACACCGTCGAGCGCTCGCCGATCATGCAGGCCTTCCGCCAGCAACCGCGCGAAGTGTTCCTGGTGACCACGATGAACCTGGGTTCGTTTGCGGCCTATTACATTGTCTTCACCTATCTCAGCACGTATTTCCAGACACAGGGGATCATGACCGCCGCCCAGGCATCGTGGTCGACCGTCGTGGCGCTGGTCGTGACCGGCGTGACCATTCCGCTCTGGGGGAAGCTGTCTGACAAGGTGGGCCGCAAGCCGGTCTTCCTGGGTTCGACGGCCGCGCTGGTCATCCTTGCCTGGCCGCTGTTCCTGTTGATGAAGCATGGCTTTGCCTATGCCCTGTTCGGCCACATCGTCTTCGGCCTGATCGAGGCGGCCTACCTGGGCGTGCTGCTGGCCGCCTATACCGAGCTCTTCAACCCGGCGCTGCGCGTGAGCGGCGTGGCACTGGGCTACAACATCTCGTCCATCATCGCGGGCGGCCCGGCGCCGTATGCCTCGCAATGGCTGATCGGTGCGACCGGCATTGCCGAAGCGCCTGCCTTCTTCGTGATGCTGGCAGCGTTGCTGTCGTTCCTGGCCGCGGCGTTCGTCTACCGGGAGACCGGCGGCAAGCCCCTGCCGGGCCAGTGATCCGCCTGTCATCAAGCACGTGCCCTGCGCTCAGATGCGCGGGGCTTGTCTGGATCTTTCACTAAGGATTGTTATGAAAGCCTTTGCCCTTGAATCTCCTGAAAGCGCTGACATCACCACGATCGACCTGGCCGTGCAGGCGCCGCAAGGCGAGACGGTGATCGTCGACGTCAGCCACTGCGGCGTATGCCATACCGATACCCACCTGCGCGAAGGGGGCTATCACATGGGGTCGGCCGGCTTTATGCGCCTGGTCGATCGCGGCCTGAAGTACCCCATCGTCATGGGTCACGAGATCGCCGGGGTGGTGAGCGCCATCGGCCCGGACGTCACCGGCCTGGCCGTGGGCGACCGTGTGGTGGTGTTCCCGTGGCTGGGTTGCGGCAAGTGCCCGACCTGCCGCGCCGGCGATGAGAACAAATGCCCGGTAGGCGCGCAGGCGCTGGGCGTGGCCCGCCATGGCGGCTATGCCGAACAGGTCGTGGTGCCCAACGCACGTTATTGCGTGCCGCTGGGCGACCTGGATCCGGCCTGGGGCGCGACCCTCGCCTGCTCGGGCGTGACGGCCTACGCGGCCGTGCGCCAGGCCCAGCCGCTTGAGCCGGAGCAAAGCGTGGTGGTGATCGGCGCCGGCGGCGTGGGCCTGATGGCGGTGGCGTCGCTGGCCGCGCTGGGGCATCGCAACATCTGCGTCATCGACCGCAGCGACACCAACTTCAAGGCCGCCCGTGAAATGGGCGCCCGCCACACCGTCGTGACGGGCGACGACACGCGCGCCGAAGATGTCATCAAGGCCAGCGGCGAGCCGGCCGCTGCCGTGCTGGATTTCGTCAACGCCGGCTCGACCGCGCAACTGGCCTTCGGCCTGCTCGCCAAGGGCGGCGTGATGGTGCAGGTGGGCTTGTTCGGCGGCGAGTTCACCATCAGCACGGTCGGCCTGGCGTTGCAGCAAAAGCGCGTGATCGGCAGCTACGTGGGCCGGCTGGACGATCTGAAGGCGGTGATGGATCTGGCGCGCGAAGGCCGTCTGCCCAAGCCGCCGATCGATCAGCGCGAATTCACGCTGGAGCAGCTCATCGCCACGCTGGACGGCCTGGCCGCTGGCCAGTCGCGCGGGCGCACGGTGTTGCACCGCGCCTGAGGCGGCAGGCCCGCCCCGCAGGCGGGGCGGGCCTGTGCAGGGCCTGCGATCAGGCGTCGATCGGCCACTTGGGCCGTTGGATGCGACGGTAGGGCAGGCTTTGCAAGCCGAGCGCGGCCGAGCCCGGCGTATCGGCATAAATGACCTGCGAGGCCAGTGGCGCGAAGGCGGCATGGAAATGCTGCGCCGATTTCACGACGATCAATGCCTTGTCCTGCAGCCGGCAACCCAGCTGGGTGAAGACGTCGGTATGCATCGCCTGCGCGCGCAGGCTGATGAGCACGATCTCGATGCCATCGGCCTCGACCAGCGCCGCGTGGCCCACCGGCGCGGGCGAACCGGACAGCCCGGTCATCACCATGTCGGGCGCCAGGGCCTTGACGCAGCAGTCCAGATCCAGGGGCTGGCCCGACATCGGGCCCACCTTGCCGCCGATGCGCAGCGGCAGGCGGGCGCCCACGCCCGCGCTGAACGCGATGCGCACGGCCACCGGGTCCCACAACGGACCCAGCGCCACGTTGCGCACGCCTCGTTCGCGCAGACGCTGCAGGATGAAGGTGGCGTCGCCCGCGCCGCCGCCGCCGGGATTGTCGGCGGCATCGGCGATGAGGGCTGGCCCGCCCGTGGCGGCCAGGGCTTGATCGATGGCTGCGTCGATATCAGGGTAAGGCGGGGTCAGGGCCTCGCGCAGGGCGAGCAGCTCGGCGGCCAGTTGCTCGGCCAGCGCCTGGGCGCTGGCGGCGCATCCGTCGGCGTAGACGAGCAGCTTGGTCCCCATGTCCGGGACGTCGCCCCAGGGAAAGCCGTGGATGAGCGACACCGACAGGATGCCGTCGCGGCCTTCCAGCGCGCTCAGGCGGTCAATGTAGCGCCGTGCCACCGGGTCGTTGCTGCGCAGGGTGAGCACCATGCCGCAATCGGCCATGCCGGCCACCGGGGCGATGCGCTTTTGCGCCTGGGCGGCGCAGAAGTCCACCAGTTCGAGCGCGCGCTCGCGGATGTCGGTGTGGGGATACTCTTTGTAGGCCACCAGCATGTCGGCATGAGCCAGCATGGCATCCGACAGATGGCAGTGCAGGTCCAGCTCGGCGCCGACGACGACGTCCGGGCCGACCAGTTCGCGCACACGCGCCAGCAGATCGCCCTCGCAGTCCTCGTAGCCATCGGCGACCATGGCACCGTGCAGCCCCAGCACCACCATGTCCACGGGCAGGGCCTGGCGCAGGTCGCGCAGCAGCTCGTCGCGCAGGGTTTCATAGGCCTGGCGCGTGGTCGTTCCGCCGGGTTGCGCGCCGGCGGCCATGCCCTCGATCACGGTCCATCCGTGCTCGGCCGCGCGCAGGCGCGCCGCCCACAAGGGGCCGCTGAAGATCGTCATTTCGGGAGGATGGGTGCCGGCCGGGTAGTAACCCCGGTCGACAAACGCCTCCAGCGAGGTGGGCAGCGGCGCGAAGGTATTGGTCTCCGTAGCCAGCGAGCCGGTGAAAACACGCATCGCCGATGACCCTTAGTCCACCGTGGCGCCGGAGGCCTTGACCACCTCGGCCCACTTGCTCACTTCCGAGGCGACGTGCTGGCGGACCTCTTCGATGCTGCCGCCGCCCGGCGTGGCCACCATGCCGGCCAGCTTCTCCTTGGTGTCGGGTTCTTCCAGGATGGCGTTGACCTCCTGGTTGAGTTTTTCGACGATGCCGGCAGGGGTGCCGGTCGGGGCGAACAGGCCGTACCAGGAGGTCACCTCGTAACCCTTGACGCCGCCTTCTTCCACGGTGGGGATGGCCGGCGCATACGGTTGACGCTCGGCGCTGGTGACGCCCAGTGCGCGCAGCTTTCCGCCCTGGATCAGGGGCATGACCGACGGCGCGGTGTCGAACATCACCTGCACGCGGCCGGCCATCAGGTCGGTCAGGGCGGGGGCGCTGCCCTTGTATTGCACGTGCTCCATCGGCGCGCCGGTCATCATCTTGAACAGTTCGGCCGACAGGCGGGTGGAGGAGCCCGCGCCCGACGAGGCAAAGAAGATGCCCTGCGGATTGCCCTTGGCGTAGGCGACGAACTCGTCGATGGTCGTGGCGGGCACCGAGGGATTCACCACCATGATGTTGGGAAAGCGCGTCAGCAAGGCCACCGGTTCGAAGTCCTTCTGGAAGTCGAAGGGCAAGTCCTTGTAGAGCGACATGTTGATGGTGCTGGCGTTCGAGCCCAGCAACAGGGTGTAGCCATCGGCCGCCGAGCGGGCCACGCTGGTGGCGGCGATGTTGCTCGCCGCACCGGGGCGGTTTTCGACCACGAAGGTCTGGCCCAGCTTCTCCGACAGGCGTCCGGCGATCAGGCGCGCCACGGTATCGGAGGAGCCGCCCGGCGCATAGCCGACCACCACCTTGACCGGCTTGTCGGGATAGGTGTCCTGCGATGCGGCCAGGGCGGCCTGGTGACAGACGGCGCTCAGGGTTGCAGCGGCCAGGATCGAAGCGATAGGTTTCATGCAGTCAGGCTCGAAAAGAAATCGTGATCTCGCATTGCGGCGGGTGGCAGCCTGCCATGCCGGCGCAACCGAGCAGATTGAAGGCAGGCGCATTATTCGCAATCCTGCGGCCGGGAATCAATGTAAGCTGATAGTTATTTTGTTGCCTTTTTGGCAACGAATATCAAAATTCGTAGAAATAATCGGGGGACAGAGATGTTGGCCGGTTTGAATGCCAAGCGCCTGCAGTACTTCTTCGAGGCGGTGACGGCCGGCTCGGTGCGCGGGGCTGCCGAGCGGTTGGGCGTGGAACCCTCCATCGTCAGCCGCCAGATCCAGCTGCTGGAAAAAGAGCTGGGCGTGACCCTGCTGGAACGCAAGGGGCGCGGTATCGTGCCCACCGACATCGCCGCGATCGTCATGGAGCATTGCCGCGATCGCCAGGCGAGCGAACAGGCGCTGCGTGCCCGCCTGGACGAGGTCAACGGCCTGCAGCGCGGCGACATCCAGATCGTTACCAGCGAGGGCTTTGTCGATCTGCTGATGAGCGGGGTCGTCGATGCCTTCTGCCGGGAGCATCCCGGAGTGCGGGTCAGCCTGCGCACGGCCGGAGCCTCGGAAGCCGTGCGCGCCGTGGTGCACGACGATGCGCACATCGGCGTGGTGTTCGGCGCTGCCGCGGCGCCCGCCCTGCGGATCGTCGAGACACGCAACCATCCCTTGTGCGTGATCGCCTGGCCCGACCATCCGCTGGCGCGGCAACGCAAGCGCCCCTCGCTCAAGGAGGTGGCGCGCTACCCGCTGGCGCTGATGGAGCCGGGTTTCGGTCTGCGCCAGCTGATCGAGACGGCTGCGCTGTCGGAGAACCTGGTATTCGAGCCAGCCTTTGTGGCCAACTCGGTGCTGACCCTCAAACGCTATGTCGAGTCGCGGCTGGGCCTGACCTTCACGTCGGCCAACTCGGTGGTCAAGGAAGTGGCGCGCGGCGAACTGGTGGCGCTGCGCAGCACCAATCCCATCTTCGAGGCGGCCCAGACGCGCCTCATGGTCCGGGTCAACCGGCCTTTGACGGCTGCGGTGCGCAGCATGCTGGAGCGTATCCAGGCCTCGCCGCTGTTCGGCGTCTGAGGTCCGCGCGCCGTCGCTTCAGTGATATTCGGCGCTCAGCAGCAAGCCGACGACCTGTTCGCCCTGGCGGATCTCATGCACCGTCTGACGCGTATGGGGAGTCCAGGACTGCGCGCCCACATGAAGCGGAACCTGCCAGGCGGTACTGGTCGGGACGGCCACAGGCCGGGCGCTGCGTTCGCCATGGCGGGAGATGGCGCGCACCCGGGCATCGCAGCAGGCTTGTGCAAGGGCGCCGTCCCACCGGGCGTGGAATGACTGGGCCAGCGATGGAACGAAGAGGCTGAGGCTGAGCACCAGCAGGCCCGATTGGCAGGTGCGGGTCAGGATATGGATTCGCGACATATTCCGCTCCGTGATCTGGCTTTTACGGTATGCCCTCTTGCGTGAAACCTCACCTGGGATTCGCGCAAGGTTTGATCTGCGGCAAGACGTGCCCTCGTACTTTGAAGAAAACCCGCCGCGCGCGCCGACCTGCGGATAGCCGTGCCGCTTGCGCTACGAGAAGTCGTGCATGACCGGCCTGCGCACCCTGGTGCTGATCGTGTTGCCTGCGTGTTGGGTACCGCTGCGCTGCTGGCGAGTGAAGCGCCGGGTTGATCGGGCCGAAGTGCTGGGCGCCCACATCATGGATGCCTGCGGTGCAGGATTCCGGGCGCATGTGTTTGATCCGGCGCCCATGGATCTGGTGGCGCGGCTGCAGAACCCGGGCTGGTATGGCCGCATCGCGCAGCCTTTTCAGTTGCCGACGCCGAGCCCGCAGCCATGGGAAGCCATGAAGCGGGCCGGCGCCACGACGGAGTATCTGGAGCGTGGGTAGGGCGAAACCGCAGGCTGAGCCGCCGGCAGGGGTTCAGTCCAGCTCGGGGACGTCGCCGCATTTCCACAAGATGCAAGGCGCATCCATCTCGCCGGTTTCGGTGTCGATGATGACCTCGTAGGCCGCGATGCCGGCGGCCTTGTCGGCCATGGCCTGGGCCAGGTTGATGGCGCCGATATCGGTGGAGGCCTGCCGGACCTGCCCGGCGATCAGGCCACCGTTGGCCATGCGATAGGGGACGACGACATACTGGGTGGTGCGATTGGCATGCATGGGATTCTCCCGGGTCGGTAATGAGGCGAAATTTACCAAAACACTGTTTATATATCCAGTATTATTGACAGGCATTCCGGCTTGCCCCGACTCGAGAAGATGGCCGCGCGGCGTCAGCGTGCGCCGGGCGGCGCTGCCGTCAGGATGGCGTGGGCCTGCATGTCCAGGGCCGGGCGCGCGACTCCTTCGCGATCGGTCCAGATCTTGGCGGTCAGCGAGCCGGACAGGGCGACGCTTTCGCCGTCGGTCAGCGCCATCAGGGCCTGTCCTGCGCTTTCCGAGAAGGTGATCACGTTGACCAGCACGGGGTGGCCGTCGGCGCCGCTGGCTTTCACCTTGGCCGTGACGTAGGCGCTGCCGTTCTTGCCGACGCCGGTCTTGGGAGATCCGTAGATTCTTCCTGCTATCAGTCCATCTATCATGCTTGGTCTCGTCGAGTGCGGCGGGCGACCTGAGATCGCCCGCCTGAAAAAGATGCGCCGTGATCAGCGCGGGCCGGTTTCCAGCAGGGTCTGCAGGCCGAGCAGGATCTCATCGCCCCAGACATAGTAATCATGGCCGCCGCCATACTCGTGCGTGGTGACCGGATAGCCCTTGGCCTGCAGCACATTGCGCAGATGGCGGTTGTTGTCGACGATGCCGCCGGCGCCCTGCACGCCGCGCTCCAGCAAACCATAGCTCAGAAACCAGCGCACCGGCTTGAGCGGCCCCTGGGCGATCTGGCGGATCACCCAGTCGCGCTCGGCCCAGCGCGCAGTGGCGTCTGACGGTGCCCACCAGTACGACCCCGACAGCGACAACACTTTGCCGAACACCTCCGGATGCGACCATCCCAGCCAGCCGGCGGCCAGCCCGCCGTAGCTGGAGCCGGCCACGACGGTCTGCGCGGCCTGCTGCGTGAGTTGCGGATAGCGGTGGCGTATCGAGGGCAGCAGCTCGGCGGTCAGCATGCGGCCGAACGCAGGATGATCGGGAGGCAGTTCCTGCCCCCGGGCTGCGCGGCTGGGGTTGGACACCAGCAGCATCGCCATAGGCGGCACAAGCCGTTGCCGGATCCACTGATCGAGCTGGGCGTCGATGCGGGTACGCGCCAGATAAGGCTCGCGGTCAAACAGCACCAGCAGCGGCAGGCTGCCGGGCGCCTGATTCCCCTTGGGCAGGTAGAGACTGAGGCTGCGCGCGTCTTGCATCAGCGCGCTGTGAAAGCGCCAATGATGCAGCGTGCCTTCGGTGAGTGCCTGCGAGGGCAGATCCCTGGCCACGTTGCGCAGTTCGCCATCCTGCGGGATCTCCAGCACGGAGCGCTGGGCATGCAGCGCGGCCGGGCCGGCAGCGTCGAGCCCGGCCGCGCCGGCGTGCCAGCGCTGTGGGTTGAGCGTATCGCGTTGGGTGGCCACGGCCCGGCCCTGCATGCGTTGTTCGCGGCTGCCGACGGCATGGGGAGCCGCGGCCGGCAGTTGCGGGTCCACCACCAGTTGATAGCTCAGCTTTGCGCCGCGCGGCAGCATGACGCTGGCGTGCCAGAGGTCGGAGCCGGGCAGGGGCTGCAGATCGACGCTGCTTTCCGAGCGCATGGCCCAGTCCAGGGTGACGCAATGCGGCTGGCCTTCGGTGCCGGACGGCGCGCGCCACAGAAAGGTGACCAGGACTTCGTCGGGATGGGCGGTGGCTTCCAGCAGGGGCGCGCCCCGGGTCTGGATGCCCTGCCAGAATGCGCTCATCAACGCGGTGGCCTGGGCCGCATCGGCCTGCGCCAGCTGTTTGTGCAGTTGTTGCAGGGCCGGGCTCTGCAGGCGTGTGTGGGCCGCGTCGCCGGCGCAGCCGGCGGCTGGCGCCGCGGGCGTCTGTTGTCGCAATGTCCAGCGGGGCGCGGGGGCGGTCTCGAAATCCAGCAATTGCGCCTGCAGGCGATAGACGCCGGCAGCCGGCGTCACCCACGCGAGGTCCTGCGTGCCGTTGTGAGCACCGGGCCAGTAGCGCAGCAGCGTGCCATCCGGGCCGAAAAGCGAGATCGCGTAGGCGTGGCTGCCGCCATCCATTTCCCAGCGCTGCCATTGGCCGGCTGGCGCGTCCACGGCCACTTCGGGGCCGGTCTGCGGGCTCGTGCAAGACGGGGGCGTTGCATGGGTGCTGCACAGCAGGGCCGGGGCGGCGTCGGCCTGCCATACGGCGGCCAGCAGGGCCAGTCCGGACAGGCGGCCAAGAACAGAGAGGATCATGACGAAGGTGCCCCTGGCGGGGCGGCAACGAGCGGAAAACAGGCGCGAGTGTTCCACAAAACCGGGCGCGGCTGCGGGATGGCCCTGCTGCTGCCAGGGAGGTGGCCGCAAGGGCTGCGGGTATAGTTCATCACTGCGTCTTCGTCAGTCTTTCCATGCCATGAATCCCGCCCGTTTCGATCTGGTCACCCTGGCGCTGTTCGTTGCCGTGGCGCGCCAGGGCAGCATCTCCGCCGGCGCGCGCCAATCGCATCTGGCCGTCGGCGCGGCCAGCAAGCGCATTTCCGACCTGGAGAATGCGCTGGGCACGCCGCTTCTGTACCGCAATGCCGCCGGGGTCGAGCTGACCGATGCCGGCCAGGCCTGCCTGGCCCATGCGCTACGTGTGCTGCAGGAGGTCGAGCAAATGGCCGGCGTGCTCTCCGACTTCGCCCAGGGTGTGCGCGGGCAGGTCCGCATCGCGGCCAATACGTCGTCCATCACGCAGTTCCTGCCCGAAGACCTGGCGGCCTTCATGCAGCAGCATCCTGCGGTGCGCATCAACCTTGAGGAACAGAATAGCGGCGACATCGTCACCGCCGTGGCCGAGAATCGGGCCGATGTCGGCATCTTCGCCGATCGTACGCCGGCGCCGGGCCTGACCACCGTGCCCTACCGGCTGGACGAGCTGGTGCTGATCACGCCCCGGCGTCATCCGCTGGCCGCCCAGACGCAACTGGCTTTTGCCGACACGCTGGACTACGACTACGTGGGCCTGCCGCCGGCCACGTCGCTGGCCAATCGGCTGGCGGTCGAAAGCGCCCGCCTGGACAAGGACATCCGGCTGCGTATCCAGGTGCGCAGTTTCGATGCCATCTGCCGCATGGTGGTGGCCACCGGAGGCGTGGGCATTCTGCCGCGCATCGCCGCCGAACCGCATGCGCGTTCGATGCAGCTGCGGCTGATCCCCCTGAGCGACGACTGGGCCCAGCGTTGGCTGTTGCTGGGCGTGCGCGACGTGGAAAGCCTGCCGCTGGCCGCCCGCCTGCTTCTCAGAAGCCTGGCCGGCGAGGCGGCCTGAGGCGGGCCTTCTCCGATCGCGAAAGCCCCTTTGCCCATTCGTCCATACCTGCTGCGCGCCGATCGGCCGCACACTGCCGCTCCAGAGCAAGTCATCGATACGGAGAGGATATGGTGGGGCAGATACTGGACGGCATACGGGTGCTGGAACTGGGGCAGTTGATCGCAGGGCCCTTTGCCGCCAAGACGCTGGCCGACTTCGGCGCCCAGGTCATCAAGATCGAGCCGCCGGGACAGGGCGATCCCTTGCGCAAATGGCGTCTGCTGCATGAAGGCACGTCGGTCTGGTGGGAGGCGCAGTCGCGCAACAAAGAGTCGGTCTGTGTCGATCTGCGCCAGCCGGACGGCCAGGCGCTGGTGCGGCAGCTGGCCGGGCAGGCCGATGTGCTGATCGAGAACTTCCGTCCGGGCACCATGGAGAAGTGGGGGCTTTCGTGGGAGACGCTGCATGCGCTCAACCCGCGCCTGATCATGTTGCGCATCTCCGGTTATGGCCAGAGCGGCCCGAAATCCCAGGAGCCGGGCTTTGCCGCCATCGGCGAGGCCATGGCGGGGCTGCGCTATCTGAACGGCGAACCGGGGCGCGCCCCGGTGCGCGCCGGTCTGTCGCTGGGCGACACCATTGCCGGCCTGCATGGCGCCATGGGCGTGTTGCTGGCGCTGTATCAGCGCGATGCGCGTGGCGGCCAGGGGCAGGTGATCGATGCGGCTCTTTACGAAAGCATCTTCAACCTGAGCGAAAGTCTGCTGCCGGAGTACTCGGTCTTCGGTGCCGTGCGCGAGCCGGCCGGCGCGGCGCTGCCTGGCATCGCACCCTCCAATGCCTATCCCTGCCGCGATGGCTATGTGCTGATCGCCGGCAATGGCGACGCCATCTTCCAGCGCCTGATGCAGGCCATCGGCCGCAGTGATCTGGGCGCCGATCCCGAGCTGGCCCACAACGATGGGCGCGCGCGCCGCGTGCATGAACTCGATGCCGCCATCGGCGCCTGGAGCGCGCAACGCGATATCGACGGCGTGTTGCAGGCCATGCGCGAGGCCGGTGTGCCGGCCGGGCGCATCTACAGCGTGGCCGATATCGCCCGGGATCCGCATTACCGGGCGCGTGGCGCCATCACGTCCCTGCGTGCGGCCAGCGGCGTGGAGGTCGAGATGCCCGCCGTGTTTCCCGTGCTCTCGGACAACCCGGGGGCGGTGCGTCAGCGCGCGCCGAGGCTGGGCGAACATACCGACGCCGTCTTGCAGGCTGCCGGGCTGGACGACGTGCAGCGCGCCCGGCTGCGCGCCGCGGGAGTGATCGCATGAGCGGCCCGCAACGCATCGAGATCAACGAAGTCGGCCCGCGCGACGGCCTGCAGATCGAGCAGGCCATGGTCGCGACCGACGACAAGGTGGCCTTCGTGGACGCGCTGTCGGCCTGCGGCTTTGCGCGTATCGAGGTCACCAGCTTTACCTCGCCCAAGGCGATTCCGGCCCTGGCCGATGCCCAGGAGGTGATGCGCCGCATCGCCCGCCGTCCGGGCGTGATCTATACCGCGCTGATCCCCAACATCCGGGGGCTGGAGCGTGCGCTGGAGGTGGGCGTCGACGAGATGAACCTGGTCATGTCGTGCAGCGAAACCCACAACCGCGCCAACCTGCGCATGACGCGCGAGCAATCCTTCGCCGAGCTCGCGGGCATCCTGCGCCTGGCGGTCGAGGCCGGCAAACCGTGCAATGTGTCGCTGTCCACGGCCTTTGGCTGCCCCTTCGACGGCGAGGTGGCTGCCAGCGACGTCATGGCCCTGGCGCAGCGACTGGCGCAGGCCGGCGCGCAAGGCATCACGCTGTGCGACACCACCGGGATGGCTTATCCGACTCAGGTGGCCCAGCTGTGCGAACGCTTCCAGCGCGAGCTGCCCGCCACGGCGCTGACCGTGCACCTGCACAATACGCGCGGCATGGCCCTGGCCAATGCCATGGCGGCCTGGCAGACCGGCGTGTGGCGCTTCGACGCGGCCGCCGGAGGCCTGGGCGGCTGTCCCTATGCGCCGGGCGCCAGCGGCAACGTCAATACCGAAGAGCTGGTGCATATGTTCGAGTGCATGGGCGTGCAGACCGGCGTCACGCTGACCCGCCTGCTGGACATCGTGCGCGCTTTGCCGCAGCTGGTGCAGCGCGGCTTGAGCAATGCCCTGGTCACGGCGGGCCCGCGCCTGACCACGCATCAACCGCCGGCCTGGCTGGCCGAGCGTTTCCCGGCAGCCTGACGGCCAGGCCGGATTCCGCATCCATAACAAACAGGAGACTCAACATGTTCATCGCCCGATCGCCGTTGTTGCGCAGCGTCCTTGCCGCCAGCCTCTTGGTGGCGGCAGGCGCCGTCCAGGCCACTGACTATCCCCAACGCCCCATTTCGCTCATTGTGTCGGCCGCGCCGGGCGGTACCACCGACATCGCGGCCCGCCTGATCGCCCAGCCCCTGGGCCAGGCCCTGGGCCAGACCGTGGTGGTGGACAACAAACCGGGCGCCTCCGGCGGCATCGCCGGCCAGGCGGTGGCGCGCGCCCAGCCCGATGGCTATACCCTGCTGTTGCAGTACTCCGGCTTCCAGGCCATTACGCCGCATGTCTTCCCCAGCCAGGGCTGGGATCCGATCAAGGACTTCGCACCGGTGGCCAACGTCCTGTCGGCGCCCCAGGTGGTGGTCGTACGTCCGGACCTGCCCATCCACACCCTGCAGGAACTGGTGGATTACGCCAAGGCCAATCCGGGCAAGCTCAACTACGCGTCCTCGGGCAACGGATCGCTGCAGCAGGTGGCCACCGAACTGCTCAACCAGATGGCCGGCATCGATCTCACGCACATTCCTTACAAGGGTACCGGTCCGGCCATGAACGACTTGCTGGGCGGGGCGGTCGATCTCACCATCACCACGCCGCCGCCCCTGCTGGGCCATATCGCCGGCGGCAAGCTGCGCGCCTTGGCCGTGACCGGCGACAAGCGTCTGCCCAGCCTGCCGGATGTGCCCACGGTGGCCGAGGCTGGCTATCCCGATCTGATCGTGTCTTCGTGGTTCGCCATGTATGCGCCGGCCGGCACGCCGCCGGCCGTGGTGGAAAAACTCTCGGGCGAGATCAAGACCATCATGGCTTCGGAAGCCTTCCAGAAGAAGGCCGCCGAGCAGGGCGCCGAAGCCCGCTACATGGATCCGCAGCAACTGGGCGCCTACACCCAGGAGGAACTGGACCGCTGGGGCAAGGTGGTCAAGGCTGCCAACATCAGCGCCAACTGAGGCGACGGCCCGGGTCTGGCGGGCCGGGCCGCTTGCGTTCGCCCAGGCCCTCCAGCTCGGCCAGCCGCAGCGAAAGCTGTTTGCGCAGTGCGTCGCCCTGCGCCGGCGGTTTGAGCCGGGCATGCGCATGCAGGCTCTCGGCCAGCCGCAAGGCCGTGAGCCCGAGCCGGGCGTAGGTGGATTGGCGCAGCAGCAGGAAGGCCGAGACATCGCGCGTGTCCGGCGGGGCTTCCAGCCCTTCGGTCTGCCGCTGCGCCAGCCCCTCGAAAGTGAGCACATCCACCATCAATGGGCAGGGCAGCGATTTCCACGTCACCGCAAACTGCGCGGCCAGGAACACCGGCCCTGGCGCCGTGAAGTCGGCGGCATCCGGGCCGTCGGCCGCCAGGCCCCCGCTGCCGCCGGTATCGTAGGCCACGGCAAGACAGGCCGATGCATAGTTGCGCAACGCCGGCGCGACCTGACAGGCCAGGCTGGCGGCTTCGATCAGCGCGGCGCGCCGCCGTTGCTGCCGGCGCGCCTGCGCGCGGATCGCCATCGTCAGCAGCGCGCAAGCGGTACCGGAGAATGCGCCAGCCAGGGCCGGCAGAACATCCAGATTCATGATGCGTCTTCCACGGGCGACAGGCGTGGACGCCGCCCCAGGGCGGTGTCGCACCCGGCAGCCGGCGTTATTGCCTGCACAGGATCATTGTTTCCGATGGTGTTCAGGGCATCATGCCCGGTCGATCGGTGTCGGGCATCCTCCAATCTGGGTAATTCCAGAGGGGTTGCCGCAGCAAGGTGGCGGGTTCCCCGGCCGGTGCAGGGATGTGCCCGGCTTGGCTGACCGAGTCAGCGCGGTCAGGCGCTGGCGTTCTGGCCGGCCGCCTCCAGCAGGCAGGCTAAAAGGCGGTCGGCCGGCGCGTCCAGGGGGTTGTCGCGGCTCCAGAACACGCCGATGCGGCGTTCGCTCCAGGCTTCCTGCAGCGCAATGCTGCGGATCGCCATCATGTCTTCGAAGCGGGCCACGCAGCTGGCCGGTGCGATGCCCACGCCGATACCGGCCTCCGCCATGCGGCACAGGGTCGAGAAATCATCGACGCTGATGCGACAGCTGATGCGCCCGCCCAGCTCGGCCACCTGCTGACGCAGGTAGGTGTGCAGCGCCGAGCGTGAGCCCAGCATCAGCAGGTCGTAGTTGAGCAGCTCGGCCAGGCGCAGGCGCGCCCGCATGGACAGCGGGTGCGAACGCGACATGATGGCCACCAGCCTGTCGACGAACAACGGCCGGGTTTCCATGTCGGCCTGCGCCTGATCCAGCGCGGCCACGGCAAGGTCTACCTTGCCCTGCAGGATCATCTGACGCGCATCGCTGCTGGCGGCTTCTTCGAGGGCCACATTGATGCCGGGGTTGGCGCGCAGAAAGGTGATCAGGGGCTCGCGCAGAAAACGCGTCATGGCCACCGAGTTGGTGGCCACGCGGACCTCGCCCTGCAGACCGCGCGTCAGTTTGGCGATCTCTTGCTCCATGCCCTGGGAGAGATCCAGCACGGCCTGGGCATGACGCAGCATGACGTCGCCGGCGGGAGTGAGGGTCACGCCGCGTGCCACCCGCTTGAACAGCGGCGCGCCGACAGAAGCCTCCAGCACCTTGAGCCGTTCGCTGGCCGAGGCCACTGCCAGATGCACGGCCGCGGCGCCGGCCGTGATGCTGCCCGATCTGGCAATCGCCACGACCAGGCGCAGGTCCTGCGAGTCGAAACGGACCATCTTGCACCGCCCTCCGTGAGCTTTCGGCGGACCCGAAAGCCGCGCTCGATATTTCCAGATTGTGACCGCCCCATGCGCTGGCCATTATATCGGCCAGGCCTGCCCCGAACGTCATTGCGGCAGCGGAGGCAGGGATCCATAACGCTGGAACGAGGAGACAACGATGGTGCGCTTGCGCGAGATGACAACCCTTCCCGTGGCGCTGGCCGTGCTGGCCTGCGCCATGACGGCGCAGGCGCAGGCCTACCCCGACAAGCCGGTGCACCTGGTGGTGGCGTTTCCGCCGGGCGGCGGCGCCGATACCGTCTCCCGGCTCATCGGTCAGAAACTCGCTGTCGAACTGGGCCAGCCCGTCATCATCGAGAACCGTCCCGGCGCGGGCGGGGCCATCGGCTCCGACTTTGTCGGCAAGGCCGCCGCCGATGGCTATACCCTGCTGGTGGGTCCGGCCAGCCATGTCATCGCCCCGAATTTCTTCAAGGTCAACGTCGATCCGGTCAGGGGCTTCACGCCCATCACCCAGATGATCAGCGCCTCGATCGTGCTGGCCGCCTCGGGCAAGCGTCCCGAGACCTCGCTGGAAGCGTTCGTGGCCAACGTCAGGGAGACGCCGGCGCTGGGCACCATTGCGAGCGCCGGGGTGGGCACGGTGTTTCACCTGTCGGGCGCCCGTCTGGCCGGTGAGCTGGGTGTCGGCCTGCAGCATGTCGCGTACCGGGGCGGCGGCCCGGCCGTCATCGATCTGGTGGCCGGGCAGGTGCCCATCATGATCGATACCTACTTCACGTTCCGGCCTTTCATTGAAAGCGGCAAGGTCAAGCCCTGGGCCACGCTGGGCCAGCGCCGCTCGCCCCTGCTGCCCGATGTGCCCACGATGGTGGAGCTGGGTTATCCCGAGGTGGTGGCCGACAACTGGTACGGCCTGTTTGCGCCGGCCGGCACACCCGAGCCCATCGTGCGCCTGCTGGCCGACAAGACGCGCACGGTGCTGCAGCAGCCCGACACCATTGCCAAGCTGGCCGAGCAGGGCGCGGTGCCGGTGGCCAGTTCGCCGCAAGACTTCGCCGACTTCGTGCAGAACGAATCGCGCCGCTGGGCCGAGCTGGTGCGCACCCACCAGATCAAGGCCGAGTAAGCCATTCCCTTTCGACAGGAAACCTCAAGATGAAAGACACGCATCAACTCTCCAAGGACGCCCTGATCCAGAACGCCATCGCCGCCATGGAGAAGAACTTCGCCGACAGCCCCGAGTGGACGGTGCGGCAGAAGCTGGCGCTGCTGTGCCGCATGATCTGCGCCTGTGGCCATGATTCCGGCATGTCCGGGCAGATCTCGGTGCGCGGCGAGCAGCCGGGCACTTATTACACCCAGCAGTTCGGCATCGGTATGGACGAGGCCACCGCCAGCAACCTGCTGCTGGTCGACGAAGACCTCAACGTGCTGGAAGGCGAGGGCATGGCCAATGCCGCCAACCGCTTTCACATCTGGATCTACCGCGAGAAGCCCCGGGTCAACTGCATCATCCACACCCATCCGTTTCACGTGGTGGCCCTGTCGCACCTGGAGGTGCCGCTCGAAGTCTCCTGCATGGACTCTGCCGTGCTGTACGACAACTGTGCGTTCCTGCCGCACTGGCCTGGCGTGCCGGTCGGCAACGAAGAAGGGGAGTTGATCGCCGAGGCGTTGGGCGACAAGAAGGCCATCCTGCTGGCCCACCACGGCCAGTTGGTGGCCACCGACACGATCGAAGAGGCCTATGTGCTGGCTCATCAGATCGAGCGCGCCGCCCATCTGCAACTGGTGGCCATGGCGGCGGGCACGCTCAAGCCCATCGACCCCGATCTGGGGCGCGAGGCGCGCGACTGGATCCTGACGCCCAAGCGTTCCAAGCGCACCTTCGAGTACTACGCGCGCAAGGTACTGGCCGGCGGCGATGCCTGCCTGAAATAACCCCGGCGTCAGGCCGCGCCCTCCACGAAAAGCGCCAGCACGGCCTCGAACTCCTGGCGCAGATCGAGGGCGTCGGTGGTCAGCCATCGCATCAGGGCGCCGAGATAAAGGTAGTGGAAGTAGATGGCCAGTTGCCCGGGCGGGCAGTGGGCGCGCAGCTCGCCGCGCGCCTGGGCGGCGGCGATCAGCGCGGCCCAGACGCTCACCAGGCCGTTCTCGTCGTCCGTGGCGCCCGGGTCGAAGCTCGCGAACTTGTGCCGGATATACGGCAGCAGCACCTCGCGATGCGATTCGCACCAGTCGGCCGAGGCTTGCAGCAGGCCGGCCACGCCGCGGCGGAAACCGGCCTGGGCATCGATGCGCAGATCGCGCTGCGCCAGGTCTTGCGCCAGCTCGGCCTCCAGCAGTTGCGCCAGCAGCGCCTCTTTGACCGGGAAATGCTTGTAAAGCGTGCGCTTTGACACCCCGGCCCGGGCCGCGATCTGCTCCATGGTGACGGCGGCATAGCCTTGCGTGGCGAACAATTGCCGGGCGATGTGCTGGAGGTGGGCCGGGATTTCGGCGCGGCGTTGCGGGCGGACAGCGGAAGCAGGCATGGTCGCAAGAAAGGGGAGAAAATCGAAAGGGCGCGTGATAAAGTATACGGCGTTTACTTTTAAGTGAGCCAGCCCATGCGCATTCTCGTCCTGACCTATGGCACCGAGGGCGATACGCGCCCGCTACTGGCACTGAGCCAGGCCCTGATCCGGGCGGGCCATGACGTCACCCTGCTGGGCGAGGCCCGTTCGCTGGGGCTGGCCAGCACGCTGGGGGTGTCTGCCGTGCCCCTGGCCGGGGACATCCGCCTGCTGTTTGCCGACTGGAGCCGCAGCGGTCCGCGCGGCGTGGCCAAGGCGCTGGTCGCGCTGACCAATACGCACACCGCAGCCTGGATGGCACAGACCCTGCAAGCCGCCCGGGGTTGCGACGCCATCGTGGTTTCCGGGCTGGCCGGCTTTGCCGGCCTGAGCGTGGCGCAAAGCCTGGGCATCCCGGCCATTGGCGCGGGCATGATTCCCCTCACGCCTTCCCGGACTTTCCCCTCGCCCTTTCTGCCGCCTGCATGGGTGCCGGCGCTGCTGAACCGGGCCAGCCTCGCGTTGACCAACCAGATGCTGTGGCGAGCCCTGCGTCAGGCGCTCAATCGTGCCCGGGCCGATGTGCTGGGCCTGCCGGCGCAAGCCGCGCTCTGGACGCAGCACCCGATGCTTTATGGCATCTCGCCCACGCTGTTGCCGCCGCCGCCCGACTGGCCCGCCAACGCCGCGCTGTGCGGCCAGTGGGTGGCGCCCCTGGGCGAGGCCTTCGTGCCCGGCGCTGCCCTGCGGCAGTTTCTGGACGCAGGCCCTGCGCCGCTTTATCTGGGCTTTGGCAGCATGACCGGCATCGATCTGCCGCGCATGCTCGATCAGGTGATTCCTGCCCTGGAGGGCCGTCGCGCCGTCATCTGGCCCGGCTGGAGCGACCTGGGCGGCATGGCGCTGCCCGACAATCTGCTGCGCATCGAGGCCACGCCGCATGACTGGCTCTTTCCGCGGATGAGCGCGGTCATTCATCACGGCGGCTCCGGCACTACGCACTCGGCGGCCCGCGCCGGCAAACCGTCGATCGTCATGCCCTTTGCCGGCGACCAGTTCTTCTGGGCCGAGCGGCTGCGTCGCCTGGGCATCGCGCCGCGCAGGCTGTCTTTCGAGCGGCCCGATCCGACCGCGTTTGCCCGCGCGCTGGCCTATGTCGAGGCGCGCGAAACGAGGGCCCGTGCCGAGGTCATCGGCCAGGCCATGGCGCGTGAGAACGGCCTGGCCGATGGCGTGGCCAGGATCGAGGCCCTGCTTGGTCTCGCGGCGCCGGCGGCGCGGCCCCGCAGCGCCTAGTGCCTGGCGTCGTAATGCCCCATTTCCGTGGCGGCGTAGCGCGGGTTGGCCATCACCGGGTGCCACTGACGCGACAGCGCGAACGACAGCGCGTTCACATCCGGGAAAGCCTCCCGCAGCAGGGGATTGCGGTGGACGAAATACTCCTCCAGCGTGCCCGTGCTCATCGCGATCAGCATGCACAGCGTGCCCTGCAGATAGGTGTTTTCCTGCGCATTGAAGGTGATCTTGAAGCGGCTTTGAATGGCCTTGGCAATGCGCACGGCCCACGCCGTATTGATCCGGTTCCGCAGCACCAGCAACTCGCTCATGCTTGACGCATAGTAGGAAAACGCCGCGAAGAATGCGGCGTTTTCTTCATAGCGCCGGCAATAACGCAGGTTGGTGTCGCAGATCGCCTGGAACAGATCCTTGTTGCCGCCCTCCCGTGGGCGATTGACGTTCCAGGTTTCCAGGAACAGGGCCAACAGCACGTACACACCTTCGTTGGTATCGCGAAAGTAGTTGTAGAACGTACCGCGCGACAGGCCGGTGTCGTTGAGCAGCATCTCGACGGTGATGCGCCCGGTGGGCGACTGCTCGATCCGCTCTGCGATCTTGCTCAGGATCAGATAGCGCGTGCGCTCGGCCTTGCGCACGCGCCGGTTGAGCGACTGCGCCTGAAGCATGCCCACGAAGGTGGCCGCTTCAGGTTGAACATCCACAGGGGCGTCGCGTGGCGTATCCGTCGTCGGGGCGTCTTTCATGCATACGTCCAAAGGAAGGGTTCAGGGAAAAATATAGTGAACTATATATCCAAAATTAGACGCAATGGATTGAATACTCCGAAATATCAACGGCGCGTACTAGCGATAACCCCGACATTCGATTTCTTGACCCTCCCTGAAACTATACATACTATCCATATCTGACTGTATGTCCAAATTTGGCGCATGGGTGTTCGGGGCGCCGACGAGCAGAACACGGCTATTCAGGTAGACCATCATGATGAGCAAAGGCGCGAGCGTCAGGTTCCAATCCGTCAGCAAGCACTATGGAGACGTTCAGGCATTGCAGGAGTTCTCGCTGGATGTGGCGGCAGGCGAGTTCATCACCATTCTCGGCGCCAGCGGCTCCGGCAAGAGCACCGTGCTCAACGCCCTGGCGGGGTTTTCGCCAGCCAGTGCGGGAGAGATCTTCGTCAACGACAAGCCGATCACGTATGCGCCGCCGGAAAAGCGCAACATCGGCATGGTGTTCCAGAATTACTCGCTGTTTCCGCACATGAACGTGCTGGAGAACGTGTGCTTCCCCTTGCTGATGCGCAAGATGGACAAGGCGCAACGGGAAACACTGGGCCGCAAGGCACTGGATATCGTGCGCCTGGCCGACTTTGCCGCGCGCAAACCCAAGGAGCTGTCCGGCGGGCAGCAGCAGCGCGTGGCGATTGCCCGGGCCATTGTCTTCTCGCCCTCCCTGCTGTTGATGGACGAGCCCCTGGGAGCGCTGGATCTCAAGCTGCGCGAAGCTCTGCAGTTCGAGATCAAGGAAATCCAGCACCAGTTGAACTGCACCGTCATCTATGTCACGCATGACCAGCGCGAGGCGCTGGCCATGTCCAACCGGATCGCCGTGCTCCGGGCCGGCCGGATCGAGCAGGTGGGCACGCCAGCCGATATCTACGACAAGCCGAACAACCGATTCGTGGCGGACTTCATCGGCAATACCAATCTGCTGCCAGTGGAGGCGGGCGCCAGCGGGGGGATCCGCATCCCGGATATCGGCATCGAGCTGGGCGACCTGCGGCTCACGCCCACGCCGGCCTTCGTCAGCATCCGCCCCGAGCGCTTGCGCCGCATTGTCGATCCCGTGGGAGTGTGCGTGCGCGCCGTGCTGCAGGAAGAGATCTTTCTGGGCGACGTGGTCGAGTGTTCGGCCGTGACGGCCAGCGGCCGCGTCATCCATTTCAAGGAATCCCGTCTGCAGGGCGCCGCCCGGCTCGAACGCGGGCAAAGCCTTCATCTATCCATCAATCCGGAAGACCTGGTGTTTGTACAGGATGCGTAGTGTCCGTCAATTGATGCCGTCGTTTCACTTGTCCTAGTCCCGAGGTCGATTCATGAACATCACTCTTTCCTGCCGGCAGTTGTCTTGCGGTCTCGCTGTCGCCCTGGCCCTGGCGCCAGGGCTTTCCCAAGCCAAGGATCCCGTGGTCTTCGCCAGCTATGGCGGCGTCTGGGCCGACACCATCAAGGAAGTCTGCGGCGTGCCCTTCGAGAAAGAAACCGGCATCCCCGTGCACATGGTGGCCACCGACAACTCGATTGCCCAGATCCGCATCCAGCAGATGACCAAGAACGTGCAATGGGACATTGCACCGACGGAGGGCGACGCCGTCATCATCGCCACGGAAAACAACTGGCTTGAGCCCCTGGATTGGAGCTACATCGATCCCGAGGGCAAGATCTCCGAGGCGGGCCGCATGCCGACCGCGATCGGGGCGGTCGCTTACTCCGTGGCGATTGCCTATCGCACCGACAAGGTGCCCGAAGGCAAGACCTTCAGCGGCTGGAAGGATTTCTGGGATGTGAAGGGCTTCCCTGGCCCGCGCTCGCTGCGCAACACGCCGGTCGAGAACCTGGAGTTCGCCCTGATTGCCGATGGCGTCGCACCGGCCGAAGTCTATGACGTGCTGGCCACCAAAGAAGGCATGGACCGCGCCTTCAAGAAGATGGACGAAATCAAAGAGCACATCACCGTATGGTGGTCCAGCGGTCAGCAGCCGCCGCAGATGCTGGCCACCGGCAATGTGTATTACGCCACCACCTTCAACGGCCGGGTCGCGCCGTTGCAGGCCCAGGGCGTGCCCGTGGACATCAGCTGGAATGGCGCGGCGATCGAGCTGAGCAACTACTCCATCCCCAAGCACGCCAAGAACAAAGAGGGCGCGCTGCAGTTCATCAAGTACTGCTGGAACGACCCGCAGCGCCTGGCGCAGATCGCGCGCAAGCTGCCTTATTCCAGCTTCAACGACGAGATGTACCAGTACCTGGATGACGAGTACGCCAAGAAGCTGCCCACGCATCCGCAGAACGTCGACAAGCAGTTCAACTACAACGCCGAGTTCTGGGCCAAGCATCGCAAGCAGATCCAGGCACGCTGGGACCGCTGGCGCCTGCAGTAATCGTCCCCAACTCTGGAACCGGATGGATCACGATGGGAATCCTGTCTTCCTCAGTGCTACGGCGCGGCCCGGCGTGGCTGCTCGTGCCTGCCCTGCTAGTCATGGCGGTCGGCTTTGTCATTCCGCTCGGCGAAGTCGCGCAATGGGCCTCCTCGCCGGAGCTCTATATCGAGTTTTTCGAGCCTGGCAATCCGTATCGCCTGATCATGATCGACACCTTCATGCTGTCGATCGGCGTGGCGTTATTGACCGTGGCGCTGGCCTATCCGGTTGCCTACTATCTGACCCGCACGCAAGGGCTGGCGCAGAAGCTGCTGCTGATCGGCATCCTCACCCCGTTGTGGGTGAGCGTGCTGATCCGCACCTATGGCTGGATCGTCGTGCTGGGCCGCGGCGGCCTGGTCAACAGCCTGCTGATGGCGCTCAATGTCACCGACCAGCCGGTGCAGCTGCTGTACACGCGCTTTGCGGTGTACGTCGCGATGATCCAGGTGCTGCTGCCCATTGCCGTGCTCATGCTCTACGGCGCCATGGCTTCCATCAACGATACCTTTGTCAAGGCGGCCCGCAGCCTGGGGGCCAGCGCCTTCAACGCCTTTCGCTATGTGTTCTTCCCGATGACGGCCAACGCCGTGATCGCCAGCGGGATCCTGATCTTCGTGCTGTCGCTGGGGTTCTTCATCACGCCGGCCCTAGTGGGCGGCCCCAGCGATGTGCTGATTTCCAATGTCATCCAGACCCAGGTCAATGAAACCATGGACTGGGAGCTGGCCGCCACGCTGGGCGTGATCCTGCTGGCCGGCGGCGCCATCCTGGTGGCCGCGCTGGTCGTGCTGGTGCGCAAGGCCTTGCAGAGCGACCTCAACGGAGGGGTGAAATGAGCCGGGCCCGACCCAAACGGCAATGGGCATTGCCGCTTTATGTGGCAGCGATCCTGTTGTACCTGCTGCTGCCGCTGGTGATCGTCATTCCCATGTCGTTCAGCAATACCTCCTATCTCGCCTTTCCGCCTCAGGGGCTGACCTGGCGCTGGTACGGCGAATTGTTGCGCTCCGACGGCTGGATAAACGCCATCTATCGCAGCCTGTTCGTGGCGGCGATGTCGGCGGTGGTGGCCACCATTCTGGGCACGCTCGCCTCGCTGGCGCTGGCGCGCAGCAAGAGAGGCTGGACGGTCTTCATGCGCTGGCTGTTCCTCGGGCCGCAGGTCGTGCCGGTGATCATCCTGGCGCTGGGCGTGCTGCTGCTCTTCACGCGGCTGGGCCTGTACGGCTCGTATACCGGCATCATCATCGCCCACAGCACGCTCGCGCTGCCCTTTGTGATCATGGCCACGCTGGGCGTGCTGCAACAGACCGGCGAGTCGCTGGAGAAGACGGCGCGCGTGCTGGGCGCGAGCCCTGTGCAGGCTTTCTGGCATGTCACCTTGCCGTGCATCGCGCCATCGGTCTTTGCCGGCTTCGTGTTCGCCTTCTTCGTGTCCTTCGACGAACTGGTGATCTCCCTGTTCGTCATGGCGCAGAACGAAACCCTGCCCATGCGGATCTGGGCCGACGTGCGGCAGGACCTGTCTCCGGTCGTCGCGGTGGTGGCGACCCTGCTGATCATCGTCACCGCCATGGTGCTGGTGCCGATCGAACTCCTGCGCCGCAGGCGGGCCCAGGAAACGGATTTGAGCAAAGCGCATTGATATGGATTCTGGAAACATCATGACGGCAAGCTACGAGCACCTGATCCGCGAGGCCGGGCGCGCATCCCGGTTCGACGACCTTTATCGGCAAGGCCTGCCGTCCACTGTCTATGGCGTACTGCGCCGGGCGGCCGAGCGCTATGGCGATCGCCCCGCCTGGTCTTTCATCGACGAGGGAAGCGGCAAAACCTGGCGCGAGGTGCTTGAGGCCGTCGATTGCGCAGCCCGGGCCCTGCATCGCGCCGGCGTCAGGGCGCGGTCGCACGTGGCGATCATGGTCAACAACATCGAGGCCTTTCCCCTGTGCTGGCTGGCGCTTGCCAGGCTGGGCGCCACCATCGTGCCCATCAACACGGCCTATACCGAGCGGGAAGTGGAGCACGCCCTGACGCTGTCGGAAAGCCAGTTTCTCGTCATCGAGAGCGAGTTCCTGCCTGTGCTCGAACAGGTGGCGGATGCGCCGGTCACCGCCGGCAACACGCTCGTGGTGGGCCAGACGGCGCCGCGCGCGCCCTATCAATCCTGGGAAAGCCTGCTGGCGCAGGCCCAGGCCGACCCGGATCCCGTGCCCGACGCGGTGGGCCCGTCCTCCCTGTTGAACATCCAGTTCACCTCCGGCACCACGGGCTTCGCCAAGGGTTGCATGCTGACGCACGAGTATTGGCTGGTGCTCGGTTTGGGGGCCTGCATGCTCTTTGGCGAGCGCATGCGCCGCATCTACATGGGCCAGAGCTTCTATTACATGGTGTCGCAGCGCCTGCTGATGAACGCCATGCTGATGGGGGCGGAGCTGGTCATCCCGCGCCGACCCGGCTCCAAGCGCTTCATGCCGGATGTCATCGCCCACGATTGCGACTACTGCTCGATGTTCGAGATGGCCTACAAGCAGGGCCTGCGCGTGCAGGACAAGACCAACCGGCTCAAGCTGGCAACCATCTTCGGCTTCAACCAGGCGGCGGCGCAGAACTTCGAGCAGGTGTTCGACACCCAGGTGCAGGAGTTCTACGGCATGACGGAAATCGGCGGCGCCCTGTACCTGCCGCGCGAGGTGCGCCCCAGCGCCTATGTCTCGGGCACTTGCGGCGTGGTGGCGCCCTTTCGGGAGGTGCGCGTGTGCGATCCCGAGGGCAACACGCTGGCCGATGGCCAGATCGGGGAGTTGTGCGTGCGCGGCCCCGGCATCATGCTGGCCTATTACCGCAACGACAGCGCGACGGCCGAGGTGTTCCACGGCGACTGGTTCCGCACTGGCGACCTGTTTGTTAAAGACCCCGGCGGCCACTATCGCATCGTGGGGCGCAGCAAGGACATGGTGCGGCGCAGTGGCGAGAACATCCCCGCCCAGGAAGTGGAGGCCGTCATCCGCGCCCTGCCGGAAGTCAGCCAGGCGGCCGTGGTGGCGGTGCCGGACGACTACTGCGGAGAAGAGGTCAAGCTCTATGTGCAGCTCAATGATGGCATCACGCCCGAGCAACTGCCGGTGACGCGCCTGCTCGAACACGCGCGCGCCAACATGGCGGCATTCAAGGTCCCCCGTTACTACGCTTATGTCGAGCGTTTTGAACTGACGGACTCGTTGCGTGTGCGCAAGAAGTCGCTCACGGAAGGCGTCAAGGATCTCACCCTGGATGCCTATGACGCGAAAGATCAATGCTGGCGCTAATGTAGGCGCGCCGCTGTCTCAAACCCTATCGAGTGGATATATGGAAATTCTACGAGACACCCAGGATGCCGTGCGCATTCTCACGATCGCGAATGAGCGTATTCACAATGCTTTCGGCGCAGGCATGGCGCAGACCCTGCTGGATGAACTGGACGAGGCGGATCGCGATCCGGCGATCCGGGTCGTGGTCGTGACCGGCGCCGGGTCGGCAGCCTTTTCTACGGGCCATGACCTGCGCGAGATCGAAAGCGGCGCCTATCTGGAAACGGATCTGGGCGAAGCCCCTTTCCTGCGTCCGCTGAGCATGGACAAGCCGGTCATCGCCGCCGTCAATGGTCACTGCTACGCCGCCGCCTTCATCCTGGCGCTGTCCTGCGATATCCGCGTGGCCAGCGAGAATGCCCAATTCGGTTCGCCCGGAGCGCGGCTGGGCATGCTGCCCGAAGGCGGACAGCTGTCGCGGCTGCCCACGCTGCTGCCGCGCGCGGCCGCCCTCGAAATGATGATCACGGCCGCGCCGCTGACGGCGCAGGATGCCTGCCGCCTGGGCTTCGTGTCGCAGGTGGTGCCCAGGGGCCAGGCCCTGGCCGCAGGGCTGGCCCTGGCGCACAAGATCGCCGCCAACGCGCCGGCCGTCATCACGGCCATCAAGAAAGGCGTGCAGGCCTCCGACCCGACGGACTACGATGCCGCGCTGGAGTACGAGTTCCGCGAGGCGCGCCGCCTGGAGCAGCGGGCCGACGCCAAAGAGGGCGTGCGCGCCTTCTTTGAAAAGCGCGCGCCGCTTTTCACCGGCCAGTAAGGTCTGCCACTCATTTCAGGAGCACACATCATGTTCAAGGCGATTCAGATACAGAAAGATGAACAGGGCTATCGCGCCAGCCTGGCATCGATCGCGCCCGCCCAGCTGCCCGAGGGCGACGTGCACGTGCGCGTGTCGCACTCGACGGTCAACTACAAGGATGCGCTGGCCATCACCGGCCGCGCGCCGGTCGTGCGCAGCTTCCCCATGGTGCCCGGCATCGATTTCGTGGGCACCGTGCAAGAAAGCGCCAGCCCGGACTTCAAGCCGGGCGACCCGGTGCTGCTCAATGGCTGGGGCGTGGGAGAAACCCACTGGGGCGGCCTGGCGCAGCAGGCGCGGGTCAAGAGCGATTGGCTGATCCGTCTGCCCGAGGGCCTGAGCCCGCAGCAGGCCATGGCCATCGGCACCGCCGGCTACACCGCCATGCTGTGCGTCATGGCCCTGCAACGCCACGGCCTGACGCCGCAGGACGGCGACATCCTCGTGACGGGCGCGGCAGGCGGCGTGGGTTCCACGGCGGTCGCCTTGCTGTCGTCGCTGGGCTATCGCGTGCTGGCCTCCACCGGGCGGCCCGAAGAGGCCGACTATCTGCGCGCCCTCGGCGCCAGCGAGATCATCGATCGCGCCACGCTGAGCGAGCCGGGCAAACCGCTGGCCAAGGAGCGTTGGGCCGGCGCCGTGGACAGCGTGGGCAGCCATACCCTGGCCAATGTCTGCGCCGGGACCCGCTATCGCGGCGTGGTCACGGCCTGCGGCCTGGCCCAGGGCCTGGATTTCCCCGGAACCGTGGCGCCGTTCATCCTGCGCAATGTGACGCTGGCCGGCATCGACAGCGTCATGTGCCCGCTTGCCGACCGCCAGCAGGCCTGGGACCGCCTCGCGCGCGAGCTGGACATGCAGAAGCTGGCCCTCATCGGCGCGCGCACGATCGGCCTGGGCGAGGTCATCGACGTGGCCGGGTCCCTGCTGGCCGGCCAAGTGCGCGGGCGCATCGTGGTGGACGTCAACCGCGACTAAACCGATCGGTTTCTGCCGGCCCGGCGGGCCGGCAGAGGTCAGCGCAGGCGGGAGTAGTCCAGCAGATTGGTTTTGATCAGCGTCAGCATCTCGGCCAGTTCGTGGCGCTGCCGCGGGCTCAGGCCCTGCAGGATACGTTCGCTCATTGCGTCGCTTTTGGCGCGCATCTGCGCGACCATCGCGCTGCCCTCTGGCGTCAGGAAAACCAGCTTGGCGCGTCGGTCCTGCGCATCGGCTGCGCGCCGCAGCAGCGCCATGTTCTCCAGGCGCTCGATCAGGTCGCCCAGCGCCGCGCGGCCCAGGTCCAGGCGTTCGGCCAATTCGCTTTGCGACATGCCGTCGCGACGCGACAGGTGGGCGAGGACCCACCATTGCGAGCGCGTGACGCCCTGCGGCTTCATGACCTCGTCAAAGACCTTGCGGCGCAGCCGCGAGACGTCATGCATCAGAAAACCTAGCCGCTGATCCCAGTTTTCTTGTTTCTTGGGGGGCTTGGTCGCCGTCATTCGTCATCCAGGCGGATCAGCCGCTTGCCGAGGTTGCGGCCCTGGTACAGATCGGCAATCGAGCCCGGCGCCTGCTCGATACCCTGCAGAATCTCCTCGCGATAGCGCAAGGCGCCGCTGCGGATCAGCGGGGCCAGATGGTCGATGGCTTCTTCATAGCGGTCTTCATAGTCCCACACCAGAAAGCCCGTCATGCTCGCCGCCTTGTTCAGCAGGTGGCGCTCGACGCGGGGGCCTTGCGGCCAGGGATCCCAGCTCGCGATCGAGGCCGTGCCGCAGACGATGACGCGGGCGTGGCGGTTGATCTGCGGTAGCACGATGTCGCTGATGCGCCCGGCGGTGTTGTCGTAGTAGATATCGATGCCTTGCGGGCAGGCGGCCTGCAACTGCTGCGCCAGATCGTCCTGGCGGTAGTCCAGGGCCGCGTCGAACCCGAAATCGTCGACGCAGATGCGGCACTTATCGGCGCCACCGGCAATCCCCACCACCCGGCAGCCGGCCATGCGCGCAAGCTGGCCCGCGATCGAGCCGACCGCCCCGGCGGCGGTGGAAATCACCACGGTTTCGCCGGCCTGCGGGCGGCCCAGCATGCGCAGCGCGAAGTAGGCGGTCACGCCATTGAGGCCCAGCACGCCCAGCGACAACGACAGCGGCAGATCCGTTTCACGCACGATGCGGCGGATGTCGCTGCCGTCGCTCACGGCATATCGCTGCCAGCCCAGCAGCCCCATCACCTGGCTGCCTTGCGGGTAATCGGGGTGGCGCGAGGCAATCACGCGGCCGGCGGAAAATGCCCGCATCACTGTGCCCAGCGGCACCGGATCCGAATAGTTGGCCACCGCATTGGTCCAGCCGCGCATGGCCGGGTCGACCGACAGAAAGGCGTTCTCCACCAGGAACTGCCCGGGCGACAGCGCCGGCACGGGCTGGGTGCGGATCTCGAAATCGCTGGCCTGCGGGATCCCGTGAGGACGGGACACGAGAACGACCTGCTGGTTCTGCATCGGCATGATAGATAACCCTTGGTTGAAGAGTGATGAGACCATAATGTATGGTAGCGTACAGTAATCCTTCAGGCGCGGCGCTTCCGCGCAGGAGACACCATGGCAGGGCGGGATTTCGAGCCATTCCACGTTGGCCGGCGTTGCACGCGCGACATCCGTCGCACGGCCAGCGGAACCCAAGGCGTGTGCTTCACCAGCATGACGCAAAACCCGGCGGCGCAGCCGGTTTGAGGCCCAGGCCGCACACATGGACTTCTCCCTGAGCGACGAACAGCTTGCCATCCAGCGCGCCGTGCAGGACACCGTGGCCCGCTACAACGACGACTACTGGCTGCAACGCGACCGGGAGGGCGGTTTCCCGGAAGACTTCTACCGCAGTATGGCCGAGGCCGGCTGGCTGGGCATCGCCATGCCCACCGAACACGGCGGCGCCGGGCTCGGCATCCTCGAGGCCGCGCTGATGATGGAGGCCGTCTCGGGCAGCGGGGCAGGGCTGAGCGGCGCCTCCGCCATCCACATGAATGTCTTCGGCCTGCATCCGGTGGTGGTGCATGGCAGCCCGGCCCAGAAAGCACGCTGGCTGCCGCCGATCATCCAGGGCGAACAGAAAGCCTGCTTCGGCGTGACCGAACCGGACGCCGGGCTTAACACGCTGAAGCTGCGCACCCAGGCGGTGCGCCAGGGGGACCGCTATGTGGTCCATGGCCAGAAAATCTGGATCTCGACGGCCCAGGTGGCCAACAAGATCCTGCTGCTCGCCCGCACCACGCCCCGGGAGCAGGTGACGGAACCCACGCGCGGCTTGAGCCTCTTCTACACCGACCTGGACCGCCAGCGCATCAGCGTGCGCGAGATCGAGAAGATGGGGCGCAAGGCGGTCGACTCGAACGAGCTCTTCATCGATGGCCTGGAGATCCCGGTCGCGGACCGCATCGGCGAAGAAGGCATGGGCTTTTCGTACATCCTGCATGGCCTGAACCCGGAGCGCATCCTGCTGGCCGCCGAGGCCACCGGCCTGGGCCGCGCCGCCCTGCGCCGCGCGGCCGGCTACGCCGCCGAACGAATCGTGTTCGACCGGCCGATCGGCCAGAACCAGGGCATTCAGCATCCCCTGGCCGAGCGCTGGGTTGACCTGGAGGCCGCCGAGCTGCTGTACCGGCGCGCCGCCTGGCTCTATGACCAGGGCCGGCCCTGCGGCCCCGAAGCCAACGCGGCCAAGTTCTTCTGTGCCGAAGCCGGCTTTCGCGCCTGCGAGACGGCGGTGCTCACCCATGGCGGCATGGGCTACGCCAAGGAGTTCCATGTCGAACGCTATCTGCGCGAAGCCATGCTGCCGCGCATCGCGCCCGTTTCGCCCCAGTTGATTCTCTGCCACATTGCCGAGAAGGTGCTGGGTCTGCCGAAATCTTATTGAGGCGGCCCGCCCGGCGCTTGCCGGGGCCGCCCGCGCCCAGGTCCCCGGGGCCCGCGCACACCACCGGCTTGCCTGCCTCGCCCCGATCGCCCATACTCAAGCGGCCTGCCCGGGCCGGTGCAGGCTGCTATTTCCTCACCCGATCGACCCCCATGAATCACAAGCCCAAACCCGATCACCGCCAGACGGCGGCATGGCGCGCCTATGCCTGGATGCGCGCACGGCTGCTCGACATCTGGCGCGACCTCATCCGGGTCAACGCCAGCGACCGCCCCTGGGAAATGCCGCTGGCCGCCGCACTGTCCTCCGGGCTGCCCCTGATGGTGGGCGCCTACTTCGGGCGCATGGACTACGGCCTCATGTCCAGCCTGGGCGGCATGGTGTTCCTGAGCCTGCCCAACTCCTCCCTGCAGCACCGCATGATGATGCTGCTGGCGGCCTCCTTCGGCATGGTGGCCTGCTACGCCGTCGGCGCGTTGACCCAGTTCTGGCCTACCGTGATGATCGCCTCGCTGACCTTCATCGCCATCGTGGTCAACATGGTCTGCCGCTGCTACCGCCTGGGCCCGCCGGGCAGCCTCTTCTACATCATGGCGACCGCCATCGCCGCCTACACTCCCGGGCGCGTCGAAGACATCCCCACCCGCGTCGGCATGGTCGCGCTGGGCTGCCTGGTGGCCTGCCTGGTCGCCTTCGTCTACTCGCTGCACATGACGCGCGTCGCGCCGCCGCCGCCGGAAACCCCGCTTCCCAAACCCACCTTCGACTTCGTCGTCTACGACTCCGTCATCATCGGCCTGTTTGTCGGCATCTCGCTGCTGGTGGCCGAACTGCTGCAACTGCCGCGCCCCTACTGGGTGCCCGTCAGCTGCCTGGCCATCATCCAGGGCGCCAGCCTCGTGGCCGCCTGGCACCGCCAGCTCCACCGCATCCTCGGCACGGCCGTCGGCCTGTGCATCGCCTGGCTGCTGCTCAGCCTGCCGCTGAACCCCTGGACCCTCAGCCTGGTCATGATGCTCCTGTCCTTCGGCATCGAAACCCTCGTCGTACGCCACTACGCCAGCGCCGTCGTCCTCATCACTCCGCTCACCATCTTCCTGGCCGAAGCCTCCCACCTCGGCCAGGGCCACCCCGCCGCCGTCATAGAAGCGCGCTTTCTCGACACCGCCATCGGCGCCTTCATCGGCGCGCTGGGCGCCGTTCTGCTGCACAGCCAACGCCTGCGCCCCATCCTCTCACGCGCCATGCGCACCGTCCTGCCGCGGCGGGTGAACTGACACCACTACCCGATCAAGGGCTCCAGCTCCGCAGCGCGCCCACGCATCGGGCGAACGGTCCAAACCTGCACACCATGCGGCACAGCCTGGCGGCCCAGTATCGGAGGGCAACCCACACCCTGATCGCGGATGATTCGGATCCCGGCTGGCAACGGTGAAGAGATACCGGGGAAGAAGGGTCAGCAACGAATGGCAGGGCTGGATGATCTGCAGCCCTGATCCGCTCTCGCACCTATGAACTCAAACGGTCGATGCAAGCGTACTTATGCGGCACCCAACTTCTCCAGCAGAAAGTCAATCACCACGCGCATGCGCAGGGGCATGTGGCGGTTAGCGGAGTAGATCAGCGAGAAGGGGCGAGATGCACCGGCATAGTCGGGCAACAGCTCCACCAAACGGCCTGCCCGCAGATCGTCATCCACCAGGAACCGGTATGTTTGCGTGATGCCTGCAGCATTGCGCGCCAAGGTTACGGGGCCAAGGATGTCTTCATGGCACTGCAACCCAGTGGGGACGATATGCTCGAATGTTTGTTTGCCGTGTTTCAACAGCCAGGGCACGGGCAGGCCGCTGCTGGGCAGGACGAACTGTATGCATTCGTGCTGATGCAGATCTGCTGGGGTAGTGGGGGCGTCGCGCCCCTGCAGGTATTGTGGCGCAGCAACGATCACCAGCGGCGTATCTTCCAGCTTGCGGGCGATGAGGCCAGAGTCTGGTGGAATCCGGGCACGAACGGCTAAATCGAAGTTGTCCGCCACAAAGTCGATATTCTGGTTGGACAGGTGCAGATCAAGCGAGATCTGCGGGTAGCGGCTGCGCAGCTGCCCGATTAGCGGAAGGATGCGGTAGTGGCCATACGAGGTGGGCAGGCTTATCCGTAGCTTGCCCGAAGGCTGGGTTTGCCCGCCAGTCACTTCTCGCTCGGCCTCTGCCAGCACATCCAATGCGCGTTGGCATTCTGCCCGATAGCGCTCCCCGGCACTGGTCAAGCGTACTTGGCGCGTTGTGCGATGAAATAGCCTTACCCCCAGTCTCGCCTCCAGTCTGGCGATCGAGCGACTGACGGCGGCGGCGGTCAACCCGGCATGATTGGCGGCCGGAGAAAAGCCGCTGTGATCGGCAACCAGACAAAACAGCTCAATGCTGCTGAGATGCAGGCCTTCGAACTTTCTGTTCATTAGTGCCTTCTATGTAATGAATAAAGTGATTTTTCCTCAGTTTATTGATCGAAGTGTGCTTAGTACAGTCCATTCCAGGCCAACTTTCTGACTGGAGTGCAAACCATGAAGCTGTATTACTCACCCGCCGCCTGTTCTTTGGCGCCCCATATCGTGCTGCGCGAAGCGGGCCTGGATTTTCATTTGGAGCGGGTGGATACCGGCCTGCACCAAACGGCAGGGGGAGCCGACTACTACGCCATCAACCCCCTGGGCATGGTGCCGGTGTTGGAGCTTGCAGACGGTACACGGCTGACGGAGGGCCCGGTTATTGCCCAGTACATCGCCGACCAAGCCGGCGCCACCACCCTCATGCCCGAAGCGGGCAGCATGCAGCGCTATCGGGTGATGGAATGGCAAAACTACATTACCAGTGAGCTGCACAAGTCGTTTACGCCGCTGTTCCACAACGATGTGGATAGCGCAGCCAAATCGTCGTTAGCCGGGGTGTTGCGCAAAAAGCTGGAACGGTTGAACGATCAGCTGGCGCATGGACACTATCTGACAGGCGAGGCTTTTACCGCCGCTGACGCCTATCTGTTTGTGGTGCTGGGCTGGGCCAAGTTTGTGAGCCTGGATACAAGCGATCTGATTCATTTGCAGCAGTTCATGCAGCGGGTGCAGGCCCGACCATCGGTTCGTGAAGCCATGCAGGCCGAAGGGCTGCGGGCTTGACGCCTGTTGTTTCGTTCTCAGACATACTTGTGATTGGAGCCCCTATGCCCTATGTCAACATACAGATCACTCGCGAAGGCGCCACGACGGCCCAGAAGGCAGAGCTGATCCGCCGCACGACCACCATGCTGGAGGAGGTGCTGAACAAGAACCCTGCCACGACCTTCGTGGTGATCCAGGAGATCGATACCGACGACTGGGGCGTCGGTGGCGAAACGGTAACAGTGCGGCGCGCACGTGACGCACAGGCCTAGCCATGAACGCCCATACCCAAGATTTCTCGGACATCTGCGATGTGCTGCAGCACTACTTTGATGGGCTCTATCACGGCGATCTGACACGTTTGGCGCAGGTCTTTCATCCGCAGGCCGTCTACGCCACAGCTGTGCCGCACGAGCCCCTGATCCTGCACATGGAGGCCTACTTTGAAATTGTCAAAAACCGGTGTTCACCGGCGTTCAAGAATGAGGCCCGAATCGACGAGGTGCTGAGTATTGAGCGTGTAGGCCCGGTCACAGCCCTGGCCAAGGTGCGCTGTGCCATTGCAGACAAGCGTTTCGTGGACTTGCTAAGCCTGATACGGGCAGGTGGCCGCTGGCAAATCATGGCCAAAGTCTTCCACTACGAGCTAGAGGGCGGGACAGTGGCGTAATAATGGTGGGCGCGGTGCAGCCAAGTGCACCGCGCCACTGATTAAAGCCGGCCACCGCTAGCGATGGGCATGATTAAGCCGCGCAAATACACCGGAGCGGTCAACACCACGGGGCCACGAGGCGTGCACAGATGATCGCCGCCGCCTACCGGCAAGGCCCCCGAGAAAACCAGGGGTATGAGAGGTAGAGTTCTCTCGATAAAGGGCTTCTACAAATGAAGCGATCGACGTGCACGGGCGCAGATCATTGATGCCATCAAGCGGGCCTGCATCCGTGGGGCCAGCTCAATATTCGGCATCAGCGAGTCGTGCTATCGATACGAGCCCAAGCACAAGACAGAGAATGAAAAGACGGCGAACTGGCTGCTGGGCCTGAGGGACAATCGGCGGGCATGGGCTTTCATGCTGTGCTTTCTGTACTTGCGTAAGGAGCAAGGCTGCGGCGGGGTGCACATGCGTGTGTACCGGATCTATCGCGAACTCGAGCCGAACCTGCGGATCAAGTCACGCGAACGGCTGGTTCGGCCGCCGCCTGAGCTGTTGTCCGCATCGGCCCGCATCAACGCGGTCTGGTCGATGGATTTCATGCACGATCAGCCGGCCGATGGCCGTAGCACTCGCAAGTTGAGCGCGATTGACCACTTCAACCGTCAGGCGCTGGGCATCGAGGTGGACTTCTCGCTACCCGTCGAGCGGGTGGCCAGGGGCTTGTCCCAGATCACCGAGCAGCGGGATCGGCCTGTGGCGATCCGTTGCCACAATGGGCCGGAGTATGCCGTCATAATGCTGACCGCCTAGGCCGCCAAGCGCGGTATCTGCCCGGAACACATCCAGTCGGGAAACCACAGCAGAACGCCCATATCGAGCGATTTAACCGGACTGCACGCTGCGAACGGCTGTCGCAATACGGACATCTCCAAGCACTGCCCCTGCCATTAGTCCATCGAAGATCCAGGGAAAGCCCGATACGGCGCTCTCTTCTCATACGGAATTGAAGTACTTTTTGGTTGCCATGCGTTGTTTCTGGAAGAAAACAGCGGTACGGGGCAATAGAATCCCAGTCTCGACTGAATGCTCGGCATTCCTGGCCGAAGCCTCCCACCTCAGCCAGGGCCACCCCGCTGCGGTCCTGCTGCACGGCCAACGCCTGCGCCCCATCCTCTCACGCGCCATGCACACCGTCCTGCCGCGGCGGGTGAACTGACACCGCTACCCGCCCAAGGTCGATCCGAAGTACGTCAAGCCGATTAAGGCGATGATCGAAGAGTCGCCCTCGTTTGGTTACCGAACGGTGGCCTGGCTGTTGGGGTTCAACAAAAAATACGGTCCAACGTATCTTCCAGATCAAGGGATGGCAGGTGCGCAAGCGCCCGATTGGCTTCAGGCCTCGCATCCTGACGCTGCCATCAGTAGCCGCCATGCCTAACTAACGTTGGTCCACCGACCTATGCCGTATCTGGGCAGGCCGGGACGGCTGGGTCACGCGGGAGTAGGTGATCGACTGCCATACCCGCAAGCTGCTGGGTTGGCATCTGTTGCGCAGCGGCAAGGCCTGCACGGCGGGCTGTGCGCTGGCGCTCGCCTTGAACGCTCGGTTCGGCACCCTGGGGCGAGTCCTGGCGCCGTTCGGTAACCCCCCCGAAACGCTGCTTTCGGACTGCGCACTCAAGCGCACTGCCTCACAATTAAATTTGTCGCTAGGGCTACGTCTGATTCGTGACGTTTTCTGCTCTACAGGCTAGATCATGTCATTTGATATGTCAGGGGTTCCTAGGGCAAGCCCACGCGAAGCGGAGTTCTTTCTGCGTAAGCAGCAGCTAATTAGTCAACATCCGCGCCGTAAGCTTCCCTGCGGTTCCTCCACTAGCTAGTCTCGTCCCCTCTTCTCGGGTTCGTGCATCATCGGACACCGCGTGGACGGTGCTGTTTCTATGCGCCGTGGCGCCAACGTCTGTTGGCAACTATCAACTCCCACTAGGAGCTTGAAATGACAAAGCTGCTGATCTTGCTCTCGAAAGCACTAAAGCGGTACTCAGGGCACCGAAAACACTTCGGCTACCACGTGACTTACGCGGGGCATCTAGTTGATTCGTGCAATTCCATCTCCGGGCCCATTGGCTAAAAAGAGATAAGACTGGCGTGCTTCAGCGTTGTTATTCGCAAGGAGACTCCTGTGACTCTCAACCAGCACCTCACGTCGTCAACGATTTGGCGCGACTATGACCTTTCAGAGATTACGGAGAGATTCCGAGTTAAAAGCCCATTTGGATCAAAGGCCGGAGAGTTGGAACTTGAGGCACGTCGCTTCTTGTGGCTGAGTGCTAAGACCAAGAAGGAACTCGTTCCATCCGAATTGGTTGATGAGTACTGGCATGCAATGATTCTGAATACTGCTACGTATCGTCGATATTGTGAGCAGTCGTTCGGTTTCTTTATTGAGCATTCGAGTGGAATACCCAGATCAACTGATGAGGCCTTTGCTGCCTATAGAGAAGCTTATCGCGAAACACTCGAATTCTACGAGCTTGAGTTTCATAATTTACCCCCAGCAGAAATTTGGCCTCATCCAGACCGCCGTCTGGAAGAGCGCCTGGCGCGCTACAAGAAACCGTATAGGCTTCACCTTGAGACTACGAACCACTGCAATCTGAGGTGTGAGCACTGTTATTCCGAATCATCCAATACGGAAGCCCATCATGATCTGCATTTGATTGCTGCGGTTCTAGATGAAGCAAAACGGCTGGGTGTTAGCAAGGTAACTCTAACTGGTGGAGAAGTGCTGAGTCGCCCGGATTGGAAGGAAGTCTTCACGAAAGCACTTGATACCTGCGATAACGTTTACTTCATCACTAATGGTTTGCTCCTCACTCGTAAAAAACTGGAGTGGCTAACTCGTCAGCGTGCGGTGCGCTCCCTAAAAAAATGGAGACAAACATTTTTCAAGCGTACCCCTATAGATATTGGAGTTGCTATTAGTTTGGACGGACTTGTTGGGAATGAGCTGGTTCGTAAGAATAATGTTGGCACCGGTATTGCGGCCAAGAAAGTCATCGAACGAATAGCTCTCGCCGTCCAATATGGACTTCACGTTACGGTGAATACAACTATAACAAATCCCACTTCCGCCAAGGAGCTGCCAGAGATGTACGATCTATTAAGCCGGATGGGAATCGATCGTTGGCAGGTGGATCAAGCGTACTTGGCCGGTCGCCTTACCCAGAGTGACCTGAAGGGCGGCGGCCTGGCCTGGCTGGAAGAGGCTAAAGCCGGCTATAAGTAGATCATCAAAGACTACTTAAAAAACTATCCAGACATTCCGGATTGGCGTCTCGAAATCGTCCAAGTATTCAGGTATGACAATCTTATATATGGCTTTTCGCCTGCTGCAAGTTTGGACGATCATCCATGTTCCTATCACTTTGGGTCCCTGATAGTTGAGCAAGGGGATCGCATACGATTTTGTCCTTCTCTGCGAGACGCGGGGATTAACTCCGTTTCCGGTTTCCACTCTGTTGAAGCAGCATGCCAGAGCGATAGCTTTAGAGAATTCATGTCCAAATCGATTGCTGATCTTCCTTGCAAGGAATGTCGGTACGGAAAGCTATTCCACGGCGGTTGCCGGGCCAATAGCCTGTCCTACCTCGGACGGATGTGGGACGCTGATCCAATATGCTGCAGCCTTTCGCCATTTGTGGAAGATGAAATTGTTCCACTTCTTCCTGCAAAGCTACGGGAGAGTTTTTTTGCCTCTCTGCAGGGCGGGCCACGGCCGGGGGATATCGATCATCAGCCCTCACAGCGCCAGCTGCCTTCAGTAATCTCCATTCAGCAGATCAACGACTAACGGGGGGGCTGCATGCCTGATCCGAGCACAGTTTCAGCTAGCCCCTCTGGCTCGCCCCTTTCGCATTCTAATTTTCGCGATGTGTGGACAGGACAATTTATCAGTCAGATCGGGAGTTCTGCCCACGCAGTCGGGGTGGCGTTCTTTCTCAAAGAGGCAACAGAATCAGCCACATTTGTGGGTGGTGCATTGTTTGTGACCGGCTTCGCCGCATTGCTATGTCTTCCAATAGCTGGCATTACTGCGGACCGCCGTAATCGTAAGCATATAGTTCTCATTTGCGACGCTATGGGCGCCGTAGCTACTTTTATACTTGCTTGTGCCCTTTTGCTCGCTCCGGCGCCCATGCCTGAATGGCTTCCATATTTAGTTGTCTTGGGTAGTTTGACGGTTGCGGTGTCCTCGGCGTTTTTTCGTCCGGCATTTGGTGCGCTACTACCTGATCTGGTTCCACGGAATGCCCTTGCTTCTGCCAATTCACTGTATAAAACCGGGGCTCGTCTTGGCGATCTAGTCGGAACTACATGTGGCGGAATTATTTACCGGTTTGTCGGTCCGGGGAATATATTTATTGGGAATGCTGTTTCATATTTAATCTCCGTGATTTTTGTTTCACGCGCGAAGCCAGATATTATTTTTGCTCCATCCCCTGCTACCGATAACCTCGGTAAACAAACCGAAGGGTTATATGATAATTTCATCAAGGGTGTGAGTACATTAACAAAGATTCCTGGCGGTAGGCTTTTTTTGAGTATGGCGTTGGTGATTAATTTTTTTGCAACCCCCATATTTGTCCTAATGCCTTTTCATGTCTCGAATGTGCTTCACGGGCAAGCGTCGCTCTATGGCGCATTGATGGCTTCTCTCTCATTAGGCATACTAACTGGCTATTTTTTTGCGGCTAAAGTCTCCTTAGCGCGCACGAGCAACTCCACAACGATTGTGGCGATCATCGTTCTCATGTGCGCTGCCTTCGTTATATTTGCTCAGGCAACCTCACCAACTCTAGCATTGATAGCCCTATTTATTGCTGGCATTGCAAATGGCTATTGGAGCATCTTCTTCGAGACCTCGCTACAGAGCACGATACCACGCGACGCTTTGGGCCGAGTCTATGCTTGTTACGGGATGCTGTCCGGCGGCTTAGTACCCCTAAGCTCGTTGCTAGGTGGAATAATTCAGGATTTTATTGGGCAGGATACTGTTTTGCTCTTCTCGATTTGCGCTGCCTTCATGACAGCATATCCACTTCTACTGCTAAGTCGCAAGAATTTCACGTCTTTCTTCGACCATCTACGGCGTGCTAATAAAACTGTATGAAATGCCTGGGAGCTCGGCATGGATATCAGACCCTATGTGATCATTGCCGAGCGGCGGGCTCGATCTGACGGCCGCACTGGTATTGCAGTTGATCTCGGATTTGGGAGCGGAGCCGTGCCCATGTTTTTACTGCAAAGAGGATGGCACGTAACGGCAGTTGATGTAGACGCCGTTGCTGTTGATGATTTGCACGCTCGTGTTCCCAAAGACCTTCGCCCCTTGTTAACAGTGCTGTGTGCTGATTTTCGTGCGCTGCAACTACCAGTTTGTAAGTTTATCAACGCTGGCTACGTTTTGCAGTATGTGTCACCACGGGAGTTTCGAAAATTCTGGAAAAATATGACTCATTTGCTAGAAAAAAACGGCGTCTTTGCTGGGAATTTTTTTGGTAAGGATGATCTATTTGCTAACTATCATCAATATAGTACTTTCTTTTCACAAGAGATCGAAGAACTCTTCCGTCGCTGGGATGTTTTTTTCTGGGAAGAATACAGTGGTATGGGTCAACGGAACCCTGACCGGAAATGGCATTTTTTCACGATCTGTGCGCAAAAACTTTGTTAGCATGAAAACATATAAAAATACTATGACCCGCGTCGAGATTTTGTAGCCAGTTAAGCAGGGAGTCGCATGTCGATATTATCGAATGCTAGTCAGGCTCGACGGGCCGTGGCGGGCGGTTGGTAACGATGGGCACTATGGGCTTGCCCCGTATTTCCGGACAAGTTGGTTAACCTAACAAGTCGCCGCCTCGAACTGCATGGGGCTGACGTATCCCAGCGTTGAGTGCTGGCGCCGTGCGTTGTAGAACCGCTCGATGTAGTCGAATACGTCGGCGCGACATTCATCTCGGGATCGGTGAATGCGTCGGCTCAGCCGTTCGGTTTTCAGCGTGGAGAAGATGCTCTCCATGGCGGCATTATCCCAACAGCCCCCGCGCTTGCTCATGCTGCACACGATCCCGGCGTCGGCCAGCAGCATCTGGAACTGCTGGCTGGTGTACTGGCTGCCCTGGTCGGAGTGATGCAGGACTTCGCGTGGCCGGCCTCGCCGATTCAACGCCATCATCAGGGCGTCGGTCACTAACTTCGACGTCATGCTGGTCTGCATGGACCAACCGACGATACGCCGTGAATACAAGTCCGTGACGGCCTCCATGTAAAGCCAGCCCTGCGCAGTCCAAACGTAGGTAAAGTCGGCCACCCATTTCTGGTTGGGCGCGCAGGCCGTAAAGTCTCGATCCAGCAGATGGGTGGCGATCGTATGAGTCGATCTTGCTCCCTTATCGGACGGATGGCGACGGCGCCTGGCTCGTGCTACGAGGTTTGCGCGACGCATCAGACGTGCCACCCGATGCCTGCCGCAAGGCTCGCCCCAGGCGCGCAGATCCCGCCATATCCGAGGGCTGCCGTATGTGTGATCGCTGGCCTGGCAGTTCTTTCGGATACGGCCAGTCAATCGCTCGTTGGCCTGTTCCCGAGCGCTCGGCGAGCGGCTATGCCATTCGTAAAAGCCGCTGCGCGATACGCCGAGGGCTCGACACAACTCACTGACCGACCAGACGGCCCGATGTCGGGCGATGAACGGATACTTCACGTCTGGTCCTTGGCAAAGTATCCGACCGTTTTTTTAATATGTCTCGTTCGGTCTTGACCTTGGCCAGCTCCCGGCGCAATTGTTCAATCTCCTGCTGCTGGGCGTTCTTGAGCGGCTTGCCTGCCGCGGGCTCCCAGGTGCCCCCGCGCATCTGCCCCACCCAACGCCGCAGAACACTGGGATCCAAACCCAGGTCCTGCGCCACGCGCGATATGTTGCTGTCAGGCTGCTCGGCCAGCCGCACCGCTTCGCGCTTGAACTCGTCTGTGAAATGCCTTCTGGTTCGTGCTATCGATTCGCTCTCCAGGCACGGTCATGCCGTCTGATCTGTCCGGAGAGGTGGGGCAAGCCCAATGCGTTGTTTTTGGAAGAAAACAGCGGTACGGGGCAACAGAATCCTAGTCTCGACTGAATGCTCGGCATTCCTGGTCGAAGCCTCCCACCTCAGCCAGGGCCATCCCGCCGCCGTCATCGGCGCCCTGGGCGTCGTCCTGCTGCGGCGGGTGAACTGACACCGCGGGCCTAAAAAAAGCCGTTTCCATAGCGCGGGAACGGCTTGCTCAACGCTTCAATCGGCCTTGTCGGGGCCTCTGGTTGCCGGCTGCCAGAGCTGGCGCCACCGGCCCCACGGCCATCCTGCCGGCCGTGCCTGCGACCCTCCTTGCAAGCGCAACTGCACCGGCACGAACCCCGCACGCCGCTTCCAGATCAGCAAACCCTCGCCGCCGTGCTCCAGTGCCCCGTACCAGATGGCGCGCGCACCACGGGTCGCCGGCGTGTCCGCCTCCAGCAGCCAGCGCGCAATTTGCGCGTGCATCAACAGCATCACGCCATCGGCCAGATGATCGCGATGCCCCATCAGATCCAGGTAATGCACCAGTTCGCCGCTGCGCGCGAGCTTGGTATAGGCCACCAGGCGCTCATCCGTCTGCAACGGGCCATTGCGATGCCCGGGCGCATCGATGAACACCCCCCACCAGAGCGTCCAGTGCGTATCGCAAGCTGGTGCCTTCCAGTCCTGCGCCTGCCTTGCCTGACGGCCCACCTGCTGCGGGCGCAGCAACCAGCGCGCCAACACCGGCCCGCCACTGCGCACCGGCATCGACGTCTTCACCGCGTGAACATCATGCACATGATTGCCCAGCACAAACGGCCGCACCCGATAGCCCAGACGCTGCGCCCGGCGGACCTTCGACATATTGCGCGAAGACAAGCCATGCAACAGCCGCTCGAACCCCTGGACTCCCTCACAGCCGGCCAGGTCCAGCATCATGGGGGTCGCCCCGCGACCCCGTCCCTGCATGTCGTAACGCGCAGCCACCCGCTGCATCCGCCCCAAAGCCTGAGCCCCGGCTCCGCCCCGTGCCTGCGAGGCCTGCAGATCCAGCGCCAGCGCAGCCGGCGCCTCCCCCCACCGCGCCAATCGCCCCGCCTTGCGGCGCCACACGATCAAGGGATCGAACACCGCATAGTAAACACGCATCAACGATGCGAGCATCTTCATAAAGCTCCGCCTGCTAATCAGAAGAATCAAAAGAAACTGCCAAAAAGCGAACGGGCCTAAGCTACGTACCGTGCTGTGTGGTCTAGCTACGCAGTGTAGGCGGGCAAGCTCACACCTTAATCATCGATTATGGGGATTTTTCCCAGCCTCAGAACGGAATTGAAAAACGACAATCCGCCGCGCCCGGCCCGCCAGGCAAAGCAGCGAAATATTGAGGAAATATCAGCAATGAAAGAAAGGAGTGACCGGCCTTGAACCACCGCCTTCATCCCGCAAGATCGTAGACCGGATGCGCAGCACGCGGCTGGCGGCAGTAAAAGCCGTGGGAAATCGAACGGGCTACGCCCCAACCCGGTGCCGCGCGACCCTCGTCGTCTATGGTCGTGATGGTCAATCCGCAGAAGACCAAAGGCTTTTGATCTTCCATCCCCCTGTCGACGCACCGACAGGCCTGTCCGAGTCAGGGTGTGGTTATTCACCTCTGGGCTGATTTGGCGGCGGGGGATTTTGAGTCGGTGATTTACAGTGTTGCTACAGGGAAATCGGGCGAATTCTAGCGTAGGTTGAAATAGGTAAAACCAGTTTCAAATCAGTAGGTTAGCGTATTTTAACTGAATTGGTGAAAACTGGACGCTGTACCTGTACTGTACCGACCAAAAGTGGCCGCGAATGTGGAGAGCATTAAGAGGAGTATGCCTCTTTTTAGGTAGGTGCTAATAGCAGCAGACGCAAGAGGGCCAAGTTTGGGGGCGTATTACCTCAAAGCTCTCCCGTAGTAGGGGCAACTCCAAGATGGACCGGGGGGGGAAACCCTTATTGCTCGATTGCCTGGGCCGCAATAGATTACAAAATAATTATATTATTAAATTAATGTTAGGAGGAATGCAATCATGGCAAAAAATCCCCCTATAGGCGACGGTCACAGAAAGGGTCAAGTCCGCGAGCGAAGCCAAACTCAGACCCCCGCTGGAAATTACGTAAAGCGAGACACAAATACAGGACGATTTATGGATGTCAAATCTGACAAACAGCCATTTAAAGGGGTGCGCAAAGAGAAATAGATTTCCCTTAGGGCACGGTAGGGTTTTTGGCGTCTAATGGCAAAAAGAACATGGCAAGAATATCTGAGTATTTCAATCTTGGTAAAACTCAAAGTGAGCTGGATTTCGTTGATGTTTTCACAGATCGAGATATCAGGTTATTTATAGATCCCTATGCCGTATCTTTGCTGCCCGGGAAGTGGAGCCAAGATGCACATGGGCTATTAATGACGTTTTTCCAGAAAGTCATCGATAGCATCCGATCGAATAGGGCGCCTGACGCGCGAGAACTCCTATCTCATTTAAGTGAGCCAGAAGAAACACGATTAGGTATGACGAGAGAGGGTAGCGACGGGGCAGGCGTTGGTCCGGCGCAAGCGGCGGCAATATATCAGGCGCTCGCGAAATCATCCGCGGTAAAGCATGGGTTCTTAAATGCGCTGGAAGAATGTGAACTCATGATCCCTGGAGTAGGTCAAGATAAAATATCTGATCTGTCTACTAATATCATTCGCTCAAAATTGATTGAATATACCAATGAGCAATGTCTGCTTCATGATATTCCAACCCAAAATGTAGCAGCGGGAGCGGTGTTCTCTCAGGATTCTCATACATGGGAAGGGGTGTATGCTGATTTGCCGATTGTGAATGGCGCCTCCCTGTTGATGGTGCCTAAGGCAATAGTGAGATTCCGCTCCCTTTATGACCATCAGCAATATTATCGGCAATTTGTCTTGAACTATCTTCGAGCTGAAGCGCTGTCAGCTGGTTCAAGCCTAGTTCGAGCCCTAAAGAATGGTAAGAGGGTCGTATACAAAAAGGATCTCCAAGCAGAGTTTCCTTGCTCAAAAGAGTTTCTGTTTGAATTTTCTCAGAAACGCCCTGAGGTTCTGGAAGACTATCGTGAATCTTTGAAGCGGCTTCACGCCAAGGGGCAGAAGAGCCTATTGTCTACTGAGGATCAGGCGGAAGTTGCGGCTGCGCTTCGACAATCGTTGAGAAACATACCCGTTGGCACAGATGCTGCTACTCAATATCATCGTTTGATGATAGGAGTAGTAGAGATGGTTTTTTACCCTCAACTTATTCGTCCCGTCAAAGAACGAGAAATCCATCAGGGTAGAAAGCGTATTGACATAGTTATGGAAAACGCGGCGTCAGAGGGTATCTTTCTTCGACTGCCAAATGTTAGGCGTGTTCCGTGTGCCTATGTGGCAATTGAATGCAAAAATTACTCTTCGGATGTGGCAAATCCCGAGCTGGATCAATTGGCAGGAAGGTTCAGCTTTCAAAAGGGGAAGGTCGGATTTTTATGCTGTCGAAATATTAACAATAGAGAGCTGTTTCTAGAGCGCTGCCGAGACACCTTTCGCGATGATCGAGGGCTAATAGTGTTGCTCGACGACCAGGTTGTCGATGAGTTGCTATCACTTATCGAGCGACACCGGCGTGACGACCTCGACGCTAGGATATCGGAGCTGGTTAATCAAGTATGTTTAGCCTGAAAGGCTGCGATTCCCCATAATACATCGGGCTGCACTTTCGCCATTCCAGTCAATTAACATCAAGGCTCTTCTGAAGGTGTCCAAAGTGGTAATGCCCCCTAAAAAACGGGGGAATCAGAAGTAGAATTTTCTCATTAAGGAGTTCT
>NZ_FKBR01000045.1 GCF_900078335.1 Bordetella trematum | reverse complement strand
GTTGCCCGCCGCGATCTCGCGCGCGCCGACGTTGATCTCGTCCACGCCCCGACGCACCGATGACACCGTGCGTGTCAGGCTCTCCTGCATCCGCTTGAGGGCCGCAAACAGGTGGCCGATCTCGTTGTCGCTGCGCACATCCACGCGCGCGCTCAGATCGCCGGCGGCGATGCGGTCAAAATGCCCGCCGGCCTCGGCCAAGGGCTTGAGCACCTGGCGCGACAGGAACCACGCGCCGCCCACACACAGCAGCACCGCCAGCGCCACCAGCGCCAACGTCACGATATTGGCCTGCCCATGGGCATCGGCGGCCTGCTGCACGAAGGCATCGGTCAGATTGTCGATATAGCCCAGGTACTCCTGCATGGCCGCTTCAAACTGGGCATTCTGCGCCGCCACGGTCGCCGACAGGCCGCTGAACTCGGGGATGGCCTGACGCGCCAGCGCCGCCTCCAGCTGCCTGAGCACGCCGATATAGCCTTGGTAGGTCGACGCGACCCGATCGGCGCGTTCCTTGATGTCATCCGACTTGGGAGCCTTGCTGAACTGCTCGAATTCCGCCACGGCCCGGGCCAGGCGGTCAGAGGCCAGCTTGGCCATATCCTGGGACTGCCGGATGCGCCCCTCCATCAATTCACCGATGGACGCATTCATCAGGTTGCGCGCACGCAAGGCGCTGGTGTAACTGTTGTAGGCCGGCAGCACCTGTCGCGAAAACAGTTCGTTGGTGTCTTCCAGGCGCTGGTTGCTGGTCTGCATACCCAGCCACCCGACGGCGTTGGACGCCAACATCGCCAGGAAGAAGAGCCCGAGCACGAGAATCATGCCGGTCCGGACTTTCAGGTTCGAGAACATACGGTTTCCGCTTCGTATCGAAAGCGCGCTCCCCGAGGGGAGCGCGCGGGTCGTGCACAGAGATGAGGATGGGACGGCCTATCCGTTCATGGAGAACAGGCTGGAGCCGATGATGCGGGTGAAAGAAGCCGAGGCTGCCTGCAGCGCCACCTGACGCAGCAGCAGTTCGGTGGTCGTGGTGTAGATGTCGACATCCTCCAGCTTGGACAGCTGCTGCGAGTACGACAGCGCGTTGAGCGTGCCGGTCGCATCGAGCGCATCGATCTCGTTCAGGCGCGACCCGACCGAGGCTCGCACCGTCAGCACGTTGTCCAGCCCCAGGGTGAGCGTTTTGTTTGCCGTCGCCAGCTGATTGGACAAGGCTGCCGAGCGCACCGGGTCGCCGCCGCTGGGGGCTTCCAGCGCGTTGATCAGGTTGTTCAGGGTGGCGAACATGTCCATGTTGTCGCTGGATGGCATCTCGACCTTGAACTGGTCGCCGGCCACCGGCTCGCCGCTGATCTTGAAGGACACTCCCCCCATGTCGATCAGCTTGCCGTCTTCGTACTCGGCGGTGATCGGCGTGAAATCCGGGTTGCTGCTGGTGATGGTGTATTCGAGCGCGCCCGTGGCCGCATTGGTGGCGAACGCGACATTGAAGTCCGAACCCACGAAATTGCCGGGCTTCGGGCTGTCCAGCGAGACCGCGCTGAAAGTGCCGGTCCCGTCATTGCCCGGCGCGGCCGACGCGATGTAAGCCATCGTGCCGGCCGCAGCGCGACTGAAAATGTCGCTGCCGATGTCGCTGCCAGCCAGCTGGCGGCTTTGCTCGACCTGCAGCATGCGCTGACCGGTATCGCCCTGATAGGTCACCGTGCCCGTGCTGTCGATCTCGTAGGGCTGGGTCTGGCCCTTGTACCCGGAAAACAGGTATTGGCCATTGCCGTCGGTGGAGTTCGCCAGCCCGAGCAGCTGATCACGCGAGCTGGTGAGCGCCGTGGCCAGCGACTGGCGATCCGCATCGCTCAGGGTCCCCTTGCCCGACTCGACCACCCGCTGCAGGACATCCTGCAAGGTGAGAACCACCGACTTCAGGGCGTTCTCTTCTGCGCCCAGGGACTGCTCCAGCATGCCGCGGTTGGCGGCATAGTTGCCGTTCATGCTGGCGGTCTGCGATACATTGACCGCCAGTGAGGCCGCCAATGGGTCGTCGGCCGGGCTCAGTACACGGCGGCCGCTGGACATCTGCTCGTTCAGGCGCGACATGGCGCTTTCCTGGTTGAGGATACCGTTCAGGCCGTTCTGGTAGATCAGGGCAGTGCTAAGACGCATCATTTCACTCCGGACCCGGGTCAGCGCAGACCCAGCAAGGTATCGAACAGCACGCCGGCGACATTGAGCACCTTGGCGCTGGCCTGGTATTGCTCCTGGTAGATCGCCAGGCCCACGTATTCTTCGTTCAGGTTGACCCCGGCCACGGACGCGTGCGCGGCGGCCTGCTGGTTGACCAGGTTCTTGGCTGCCGTGCCGGCCGTCTTGACCTGCTGCGTCTGTACGCCCACGTTGTTGACCAGGCGGGCGAACTGTTCATTCAGGCTCGTGGTCCCTTGATTGAGCACCTTGGCCGTTTGCAGGGCGGCCAGCTTCAGGCCGTTCTGACCATTGGTGCTGCCCCCGGCCTGATCGGCCAGCGCCCATTTATTGGTATCGCTGAGCACCAGGCTGATGTCGCGCGCCGCGTCGCGGGCAGGTTGCAGCTCCCAGCTGTCGCCTGCCGCGGGCACGCCGCTGACCGACAGCGTCAACCCGTCGAACGACAGTTCGTCGCCGGCGTCGTTGCTGCTGTGGTTGACGACCGCGTTGTCCGACAGGCGGGTGACGCGATAGCCCTGCGCACCGTCGTACTCGATCCGATAGGCGCTCGCGCGGATTTCCCCCGCGTCGCGGTAGGCTGAGGCGATTTCCGCCGTGCCCGTATTGCGCGCGTGCGGAATGCCCGCCGGCGGCTTCAGGCCGAAGACGTCGCCCCCCGGCTGGCCATTGGCGTCCAGCCCGGCGGCATTCTGCTCATTGACCGCCAGGGCCAGGCCGATGGCCAGCTGGCCCAGCTGATCCTGCACGGCGTCCAGGGCAGAGGCCCGGAAGCTCAACAGGCCGCCGAGCTTGCCGCCGCTGACCTCGCTGTCGCGCAGCGCCACGCTGCGCGAGCCGCCCTGCCCATCCGGCAGGGTATAAGCCAGCACCGTGCGAGACGGATCCGACTCCGAGCGCTGTGCGCTCAGCGGATACACGCTGCGGCCCGACAACAGGGTCTGCCCAGACTGCAGGGTGATGTTGATCGAGTCGCCCTGCTCGAACCAGCGCACGCCGACCAGTTCGTTCAATTCATTGAGCGCCTGATCACGCTGATCCAGCAGATCGTTGGGCGGCTGGCCGGTCTTGCCGCGCGCCACGGTGATCTGCTGGTTCAGATCGTTGATGCGCTCCAGGTAGCTGTTGACCTGATCGACCGTGGTGTCGATCTGCGTGTTCAGGCCGTCGCGCTGATTGTTCAGCTGCTGATAGGCGGCATTGAGCTGCGACACCAGGGTGCCGGTGGTGCCCAGCAGATCCTGGCGCACGGCCGGATCGGCGGGCTTGCTGGCCGCCGAGTTCAGGCTGCTGAAAAAGCCTGCCAGCGCCGGCGTAATGCCCACGGTGCGGTCGGCAAACTGGTTGTTGATGGCCGTCAGCTGGTCCATCTGCGCATTGAGCTGGGCCGCGCTGCCCTTGGCACCCACCAGCTGGCGGTACAGAAAGCTGTCGTACTGCCGCTTGACGGTGTCGACCTGTACGCCGCGCCCGAAGAAGCCCTCGCCGGTGGCTGTCGCCCCCGCCGTCGAGGTCACCACGCGCTGGCGGGTATACCCCTGCACGGCGGCGTTGTTGATGTTGTGGCTGGTGACTTCCAGGCCGGCCTGCGCGGCGTTCAGCCCCGACATGGCCAAGTTGTACAGATTCATGCTTGCTGCCCCGCAACACGCCGCAAAGGACGCAGAGAGAGTTCGAATACCTGCTTAACGGCAAGCCGCGCGCAGAATTTAGCGCTGACCCGAAAAATCCTCTGCGGTGCCCTGCGCCAGGGTCAGCGGCGCAGCCGCCGGCTGCGCCCGCAACTGGCCCATGATCTGGATCAGCTTGTCGGCATAGCGCGGATCGGTGGCATAACCGGCTTCCTGGATGCGGCGTGCCGCCTCGATTTCGTTGCCGGCCCGTGCCACCGCCTCGTACCGCGGGCTGCCGCCGATCAGGCGGGCGTAATCCCTGAACGAGGCCTCATAGGAGTCGTAGGCGCGGAACGGCTGGCTGAGCTTGCGCGGCACGCCATCGACATACTCGGTGGTCATCACATGAACGACCTTGCCCGTCCAGCTCGCGCCGGCCTTGATGCCAAACAGGTTGTGGCTGCTGCGTCCGTCCGGGTGCAGGATCTCGCGCCGGCCCCAACCGGACTCCAGCGCCGCCTGGCCCAGGATCAGCCTGGCCGGCACGCCGCTGTCGGCAGCGGCCGCCTTGGCCGCGCCGGCCAGGCGGCCGACGAAATCCACCACATGACGCGGCGCCCCTTCGGCCGCGGCCAGCGCCCGATCGGCCGGCCGGTTGTCCTGCATGACGCGCAGCAAGGCCGCCACGGTCTGGCCGCCCTGCGACCCCTGCGCGGCCTGCGGCGCGCCACCCTGCATCTGGGCCAGCAAGGCATCGGCCAGGCCCAGTCCCGGGCGGGCCAGCTGCAGGGCCAACTGTTCATCGGCCATGCCGCGCAGCATTTCGCTGTGTTGCGAGTCGAACAAGCCATCCTTGGGCGTCGCCTCGCGCATGCGCTTGAGGGTCATCTGGATGAAGACCGCCTCGAACTGGCGCGCCACCTCCGCCTGCTGCTGCCGGTCGCCCGGCTCGCGGGTCACGGCGCGGCGCAGATCGCCCAGCTTGCCAAGGTCGAACACCGAGTCCTGAACCGAGCCGCCGGCCAGGGAAGACAGATTGGCCATCAGATGATTTCCAGTTCGGCACGCAGGGCGCCGGCGGCCTTCATGGCCTGCAGGATGGACAGCAGATCCTGGGGCGTGGCGCCCAGGGCATTGAGCGCCTTGACCACATCGGCCAGATTGGCGCTGGTGCGCACGCGTTGCAGCGCCCCGCCCTCCTGGCGCACTTCGATCTGGGTATTGGGGGCCACCACGGTCTGCCCTTCGGTAAAGGGCGTGTCCGGCTGGTAGACCTCGTTCTGGCGGTTGATCACCACCGACACGTTGCCGAAGGCCACGGCCGCTTCCTCGATCATGACCGTGCGGTTCATCACCACCGAGCCGGTGCGGGCATTGATGATGACCTTGGCTGCCGCCGGCGCGCGCGTGACCTGCAGGTTCTCCACCTGCGACAGGAAGGCCGGCATCATCGAAGGATCCAGGGGGCCGCGCAATTGCAGCACCCGCCCGTCCAGTGCGCTGGCCGTGCCCTGGCCGAAGGCCCGGTTGATGGCCGCCACGGCATTCTGGGTGGTGCCGAAGTCGGTGGTGTTCATTTCCAGGTATACCAGGCCATCCTGGGCGAACGTGGTCGGCACCGAACGCTCGACGATCGCCCCGCCGCTGATGCGTCCGCCATTGAGGGTGTTGACCTGCACGCTGGAGCCCCCGGCCGCGGCCCCTACCCCGCCCACCAGCACGTTGCCCTGGGCAATCGCGTAGACGCCGTTGTCCGCCCCCTTGAGGGGCGTCATCAACAGGGTTCCGCCGCGCAGGCTCTTGGCGTTGCCCATCGAGGACACCACCACGTCGATGGTTTGCCCGGGACGCACGAAAGGCGGCAGGGTCGCCGTGACCATCACGGCGGCCACGTTCTTGAGCTGCATGTTGCTGCCCGGCGGCACGGTAATGCCCAGCTGCGACAGCATATTGGTCAGGCTCTGCTGCGTGAACGGCGTCTGGCGCACCTGGTCGCCGCTGCCGTCCAGGCCGACCACCAGCCCGTAGCCGATCAGCTGGTTGCCGCGCACGCCCTGAAAGGTGGCCAGATCCTTGAGGCGCTCGGCCTGGGCCGGCGCGCCGGCCAGCACAAGGAACAGCGCCAGGCAGCCGCTGGCCGCGTGACGCAACAGGGAAAGGAGTTTGGCGCTGGCAGTCATGGCGTCAGAATGGGGAAACGATCAGGAAGAACCGCTGCAGCCAGCCCATGGTCTGAACCTCGTCCATGACGCCCTTGCTGCGGTATTCGATGCGGGCATCCGCCACCCGGGTAGAGGACACCGAGTTGGTGCCGGTGATCGAGCGCGGGTCGACCACGCCGGACAGGCGCACATACTCGCTGCCCCGGTTGATGGCGATCTGCTTCTCGCCGGCGATCTGCAGGTTGCCGTTGGGCAGCACGCCGATCACGGTGGTGGTGATGGAGCCTGAAAAGCTGTTGTTCGCGCTGCTGTTGCCCGTGCCCTTGGAGGCGTTGCTGCCCGAAATGTCGGTATCCAGCTTGGCGTTGATGGCGCCATCCATGAAGTTGGGCGCCGCCCCCACCCCCAGCGCGGCGCTGCCGCTGCGGTTGGTGCTGGTGGCCACGCCTTTGGCCGCGTTGGTCTTCTCTTCCAGCATCACGGTGACGATATCGCCGATGTTGCGCGGCCGCCGGTCCTCGAATAGCGGATAGCTGCCGTAGGCCGTAGGCTGGTAGATCGATCCATTGGGGCGCGCCGCCGGCGGGGCCGGCAGCGGCGGCGTGGCCGAGGTCGGGCCGGTCACCACCGGCTCGGGCGGCACCAGGGCGCAGCCGGCGGACAGCGCCAGCAGCAGGCCGGCGCTCAGGCGGACGACGGGTCGGCTCATCACAGTTGCGTCAGGCGGGCCAGCATTTCGTCGGCCGTCTTGACCGCCTTGCTGTTCATTTCATAGGCGCGCTGGGTGGTGATCATGTTCACCAGCTCTTCGGCCACATTGACGTTGGAGGTTTCGACGTACTTGTGCAGCAAGGTGCCGGCGCCGTCCATGCCGGGCTCCAGCAGGTTGGCCGGCCCCGAGGAATCGGTCTCCAGGTACAGGTTCTCGCCCATGCTCTGCAGGCCGGCCGGATTGATGAAGGTGGCCAATTGCAGCTGGCCGATCTGCACGTTCACGCCGACGTTGCCCGGCTGCGTCACCGACACGATGCCGTTCTTGCCGATCGACAGGCTCAGGGCATTGTCCGGCACGGCGATCGGCGGCTGGATCACGTAGCCGCCCGCGGTGGTGAGCTGGCCATTCTGATCCAGGCCCAGCGAGCCATCGCGGCTATAGGCCAGCGTGCCATCGGGCAGTTCCACCTGGAAAAAGCCCCGGTCCTGGATCGCCACGTCCATCTCGGCGCCGGTGTTGTTCAGGCCGCCCTGGCTGTGCAGCCGCTGGGTGGCCGCCACCCGCACGCCCGAGCCCAGCTGCAGGCCGGTGGGCAACTGATTGGCGTCGCCCACTTGCGCGCCGGGCTGGCGCAGCGTCTGGTACATCAGATCCTGGAAGACCGCCCGGCCACGCTTGAAGCCATTGGTCTGGACGTTGGCCAGGTTGTTGGAAATGACGTCCATCGAGGTCTGCTGACCTTCCAGGCCCGTCTTGGCCACCCACAACGCACGCATCATGATGAAAAACTCCTGGCGCGCCCTGCGGGCGCGCCGTCAATCGGTTGGGATTCAGCTGTCCGCCGAGAGCAGCCCGTTGGCGCGCTCGGCGTTCTTGTTGGCTTCGTGCACGACCTGCATCTGCATCTCGAAGCGACGCGCGTTCTCTATCATGGCCACCATGGCGCCGGCGGCACTGACGTTGCTGCCCTCCAGCACCCCGGTGGCCAGGCGCAGCGCCGGATCGGCCGGCTCGGGCGGCGCGGGCGTGCCGTCGGCCTGCGCGGCCAGCCGGAACAGGCCGTCGTCGCCGCGCACCAGTTGCGCCTCGGGCGGGCTGACCATCTTCAGACGGCCGAGATTCAGCAGGTTGTTGGGCGCGTCGCCCGCCCCCAGCGCCGTCACCGTGCCATCGCTGGCAATGGTCAGCGCCGCCTGTTCGGGCACTTCGAGCAGGCCGTCCTGATCGGACAGCACGGCCTGGCCGGTGACGGTCTGCAACACACCGTTGACCCCGACCTCCAGGCTGCCGGCGCGGGTGTAGGCCTCGCCCTGCGGGGTCTGGATGGCAAGCCAGCCCTCTCCCGAGAGCGCCACGTCCAGCTCGCGCCCGGTGGATTGCAAGGGGCCGAGCGAGAAATTGCTGCCCGGCGTGGTCGTGACGGTCGCCACGCGCGTGGGCAGCGATGTACCGTCGTTGACCGGCACCGAGCGATACATCGCCAGCTGCTCGCGAAAGCCCGTGGTGCCGGTGTTGGCCAGATTGTTGGTCAGCACGGCCTGGTTTTCCGCCGTGCGTCCGGCACCATTGGCCACCGTATAGATAACGCGATCCATCGCCTACTCCGCCTGCGCGCGCGTCAACGCATATTCATCAAGACTTGCATGACTTCATCCTGCGTCTTGATGGTCTGGGCATTGGCCTGATAGGTGCGCTGGGCGATGATCATGTTGACCAGCTCCTGGCTCATGTCGACGTTGGATGCCTCCAGCGCCTGGCCCACCAGCGTGGCCAGGCCGTTGGTGCCGGGCTGGCCCAGCGTGGCCTGCCCCGACTCGCCGGTTTCGCTCCAGGCGTTGTCGCCCACCGGCTTGAGCCCGCCGACGTTATTGAAATTGGCCAGCGCGATGGTGCCCACCGCCTGCGTTTCGCCATTGGTGTAGATGGCCATGATGTCGCCGTTCTTGGCGATCGAGATCGACGAGAACTCGCCGCTGGCGTAACCGTTGGCCGTCACCTTGGGGCTGAAGTCGCTGCCGAACTGCGTGACGTTCTGGTAGCTCATAGTCACCAGCATGTCGTCGGCCGGCGACACCGTGCCGCCCGGGTTGGGAATTTCGATCTGGCGCGACGGGCTGCCCTTGAGGACGCCGGCGCTGTTGAACGTGAGCGTCGCATGGGTCTGCCCGCCGTCCACGGTCACCGCCTTGCCATCGACCTGGTAATAGACGTCATACACGCTCTCGCCGGCGGCGTTGGCTTCGCGCTTGACGAAGTACTGCACCATCTGGTGCGAGTTGCCCAGCGTGTCGTAGATCGTGGTGGGCACCGAATCGGTGTAGGTGGCGCTGTTGGACGGATCGAAGGCAGACCCGGCCGGCACCGGCTTGGCGTTGGCGTTCAGGTTGGTCTGGGTGCCCGCCGTCGTGGTGACTTCCGGGCTGATGTTGCCTTGCGGCACCTGCAACTGCACCGGATCGGTGCCGATGGCACCGGCCGGATAGCCCGTCAGGCGATGGCCCAGGGCGTTGGTGATGAAGAAATTCTTGTCCAGCCCGAACTCGCCGTTGCGGCTGTAGACGATGTTGCCGCTGGAATCGGCCAGGCGGAAAAAGCCCTTGGCGCCATCGATGGCGATATCGTACTCGCCCCCCGTGGTCGACACCGACCCCACCGTGAAGCGCTGGTTGACGCCGGCCACCTTGACCCCCAAACCCACGCGCGAGCTGGCGTAGACGTCGGCAAACGACACCGAGCCGGACTTGAAACCGACCGTGCCCGAGTTGGCGATGTTGTTGCCGATGACGTCCAGATTCTGCGAAGCCGCCTTCAGGCCGCTCAATCCTTGTCCGAATCCCATGTCTTTATCCCTTCGATACTTGAGTCAGGCAGGCGCCGCCGGCGCGTGCTTGGTTAGATTGCGTGCGACGCCTCAGGAAGTGAGGACCTTGCGGATGTCCAGCATGCTGATCTGCCCGCCATTGATGCCCAGGTCCAGGCGCAGGCCATTGGCCGAGTAATCGACGCTCTTGACCTGGCCATAGGTCAGCGCCTGGGCACCGACCGATTTGTTGTCGGCATTGAAGGCCGTCACGGCAAAGGTGTAGGCGCCATCCTTGACGGCTTCGCCGCTGTCGCTCTGCCCATCCCACTGGTAGGCGTAGACACCGGCGGCGACGTCCTTCATCTCGACCGTGCGCACCACATTGCCGGCGCCGTCCATGATTTTGAGCGTCAGCGTGCTGGCGTCGGCCGGCACGTCATAGCCCAGCGGGGTGGCTTCGCGCCGCCCCGCATCGGCCGGATCGCTGCCCAGGGCCACTTTGTTGCCCGGCACCAGCACGCCCTTGCCGATCAGCGCCACGGCATTCATGGACTGCGAGACATCGATCTGGCCGCTGATGGCCATCAAGGTCTTGTTGAGGTTGTTCACGCCTTCGACCGTGGAAATCTGCGCCAGCTGGGAAGTCAGCTCGGCGTTCTCCATCGGATTGAGCGGGTCCTGGTTCTTGAGCTGCGTGACCAGCAGCGTCAGGAACTGATCCTGGATGCTTTTGGCGGCATTGGACGACACACTGCCGAACTGGGCCGACAGCGCGCCGGCTTCATTGGTAACGACGGTCATGATCGGGTTCCCTGCCTTCAGTTCTGGCCGATGGTGAGCGTGCGCTGCATCAGCTGCTTGGCCGTGCTCAACACTTCGACGTTGGCCTGGTAGGAGCGCGAAGCCGCGATCATGTTGACCGTCTCGGCGACCGGGTCCACATTGGGCATCGACACATAGCCTTGCGCGTCGGCCATCGGATGGCTCGGGTTGTAGACCATCTTCAGCGGCGACTGGTCCTCGACCACCCCGCTGACCTTCACGCCGCCGATGGCCTTGCCGGCTTGCGGCGCCACCTGGAACACCACCTGGCGCGCCCGATAGGGCTGGCCATCGGGACCGACCACGCTGTCGACGTTGGCAAGGTTGCTGGCCGCCACGTTCAGACGCTGGGACTGGGCCGTGAGTGCGGAGCCGGAAATTTCAAAGATACTGAGCAGCGACATAGACGGCTGGACTCCTGAAACGCTTATTCTGAGATGGCCGACTGCAGGCCGCGGATACGGTTGGACAGAATCTGCAGGCTGCTCTGGTAATGCAGCGTGTTGTCGGCAAACTGGACCCGCTCGACGTCCATGTCGACCGTGTTGCCATCCAGGCTGGCCTGATAAGGCAGGCGGTACAGCAATTCGGCCGGGCCGCTGTCGCTGACGGCCTTGGCAGGGATGTGGCGCGCCGAGGTCAGCGCAAGGTGCGTGTCCGGCAGCTTCATGCGCCCGTCCATGGCGTTCTGCATGGCGGCCTTGAAATCGAAATCGCGCGCCTTGAAATTGGGCGTATCCGCGTTGGCGACGTTGGCCGCCAGCACTTCCTGGCGCTGCGCGCGCAAGGCAATGGATCGCTGAAAGAAACTGAAGTCCTCGTTAAGCCGGTCTAGCATGCATCCTGCCTTCGGTCGGGGGGTGGAAACCGGACACGCATGGCCCGGCCTTTTCTGGCATGCGAGCATCTTAGGGGTCGGGAGGTGGCGACAATCAGGCAAATAAACCGCTATTTCCAACGCAATTCGCGTCTTGCCTTCGCACCGGCCCTCCCTACAATCCTGTCATCATGCGAGTCCACGCCGCCCTGCTTTCGCTCTGCCTATCGGCTTCCCCGGCTTTCGGCCAGGCCATGCAATCGCCCGAGGCGGTCGCGCAGGCTGCCGAAGCCCTGCTGGCCGGAGAACTGGCGGCGCTGAGCCCCGAGGCAAGCATCGCCATCGAGGCCGCGCGCGTGGACCGGCTGCCGGCCTGCCATCAACCGCAGGCTTTCCTGCCAGCCAACGCCCGGCTGCGCCCCCGCATGTCGGTGGGCGTGCGCTGCACGGCGCCGCAATCCTGGAGCACCTATGTCCAGGCCACGCTGAGCGCGCCGGGCCAGTATTACGTCGCCAGCCGCGCTCTCGCGCCCGGCATGACCCTGGGGCCGGACGACATGCAGGCCCGCGACGGCGACCTGCTCACGCTGCCCAGCGGCGCGCTGACCGACCCGACGCGCATCCTCGGCATGCAGACCCGCCAGCGGGTGGGCGCCGGGCAGACCCTGCGCGAGCAGGCCTTGCGCAGCCCCCATACCGTGCTGCGGGGGCAATCGGTGCGCCTGGTAGCGCGCGGCCAGGGATTTACCGTCACCAGCGAAGGCCAGGCACTGCACGACGCCGAACCTGGCGCCATGCTGCAGGTGCGTACGGTATCCGGGCAGGTGATCAACGGCCAGGTGCAAGCGGCCGGCGAAGTGGAGGTGGCGCTATGAATGTGTTACACATTCACGAACGGCCGGCCGCTAAAGTTCGGCCCGCGCCTGCCGTTACCCGGGGCATGACAAGGTAGCGTCTGCCCAGGCGCCGTCTTTCTCTCGCATTGCGGAGTCCATCTTGAAGATCAACACCAACCTTGCCCGCCCGCTTGCCAATATCCCGGCGGCCCGCAACGACGCGGCCGTGGCCCAGGCCTATGGCGCGTCCAGCGCCCCCCGGGCGGGCAGCGCCCAGGTCGAGTTAAGCGGCGCCTCGCGCCAGCTGCTGGCCCTGCAGGAAGGCGGCAAGGATATCGACATGGAGCGCGTGGCCGCCATCCGGGCTGCCATCGCCTCCGGCCAGTTGCGCATCGATCCCAGCCGGATCGCCGACAGCCTGATTTCCAGCGCCAAGGAATTGCTGAAGTAATCATCATGCCCAAATCCCTGCCCTCTGCCCTCGGCGCCTGTCTGGCCCATGAAACCGAACTCATCGAGCAGTTCGCCGCGGCTCTGGCCGCCGAAGGCGAGGCCTTGCTGGACCGCAAGGCCGTGCAGGCGCTGAAAGACGCGGCGCAACACAAGGAACAGCTGGCCGACCAGCTGGTGCTGGCCAGCCAGCGGCGCGACCAGGTGCTGGCCGCCATGGGATTGGCAAGCGGCCACGCCGGCACCGAAGCCGCCGTCGCGCTGCATCCGGAGCTGTCCCAGGCCTGGCAGACGCTGCAGGAACAGGCCGGCCAGGCGCGCCAGGCCAACCAGCGCAACGCGCTGATCCTCGAAATCAATCTGCGCCACACCGAGCAGACCCTGGCCGCCCTGCGCCGCCTGGGCAACCAGGGCGGCACCACCTACGATGCCAGCGGCCGCGGCCGCCCCCTGGGCAGCGCCAGCCGCCCGACCATCGTGGCCGCCTGACGCGCACGGCCCCGGGGCGCGCCTTACGCCGCCCCTTGGGCCATCTCCAGCAAAGCGTACATTTTCAGCAAGGCCACCGGCAGCAGCCGGCTGGGCATGCTGCGCTCGGCCGGGCCGATCAGGCCGGCCAGCGGCGCGCGCGCGCCCTCGGCCTGACTGAGTTGCCAGCAGGCGGCCGCCAGTTGCCCGGCCAGCACTGCCTGGGTGCGCATTGCGTCCAGGGCCGGCGGAGTGCGCGGCAGCGCCGCCCAGGCGTGACCGAGATAGCGCAAAGCCGCCTTGGCGCGCTCATATTGCACCAGCCAGCCGGCAATCGTGGCCGCATCGGCCTGCGCCGTGGCAAGGTTGCTCAGGCCGTAGTACTGCGCCCGGATCTCGCCGGCCGCATCCACCACCCGCGCGGCCACCAGACGCAACACGGCCCCTTCTGCGGCACGCGCGGGCAATTGCACCTCGGTGCCACTGGCCCACAGCGCCTGACCGTCGGCCAGCGCCCCGGCCGGCACATAGCCCAGATTGCGGGCTACCGCATTCAACGTGGTCGGGCAGTCATCCTGCACAATGCGCAGCCCGCCCGCGCAACGCGCCACCCATAGCCGGCCCGCCTCGTTCAGACCTTGCGCCAGCGCGGCGGCGCCCATGTCGAACACCTGCACCTGGGGCACTTGCGGCATGGCCTCATGCAACCAGGCTGCCCGGGCCAGCAAGGCAGGCGCCGGCTGGTCCTGCCCCATCGCCGAACCGAAAGTGCTGAGCGTGCCATGCGGCAGCATGAGATGCTGGGCCGGTGCGGCCAGGGCCGCGCCCCGGTCGCTCATCATGAGCGTGGCGTGCAACACGCCGCCCGGCAAGCCCTCCCCCTTGAGCGAGGCCTTCCCGTGCATGGCCAACAGATAGCGCCGGCACTGGGCCGGAAACTCGCGTTGCAACATCGCCAGCACCTGGGCCCGCGCCGCTTCGGCGGCAGGCACGCCCGCCATGCTGCGCCACAGCAGCCTGCCCTGCTTGCAGGCCGGATCACGGGCGAGCCAATCCAGCGCTTCGTCCACCCCCTCGGCCCCCTGTGCGCCGGCCGGCGCGATGGCAGCGGCCAGCAACTGGCGCTGGCGCTGCTCATCCTGCGCCTGGCTGCGCCACAGCGCGGCCAGATCGGCCTCACTGGGCGCATACAGCGCGCGCCCCGGCTGCAGCGGCGCCAGGGCATGATCCACCAGCGGCTGAGCCTGCGCCACGGCCAGATGCTCGGGCACCTTCTGCCCATGCGACAGATAGTGGATCGGCAGGCGATGACGGATCGCCGTATCGAGCGCCGGCCCCAGGCGCGTCGCCTCGTCCAGCTTGGTGATGATGCATCCCACGACGTCTTCGCCGCCGCCATGCCGGTAGGCGTGGGCCACTTCGTCGAGCGTGTCGCCCTGGCTGGCGGCATTGAGCACGAGCAGGCGGCGCACCGGCTGCGCCGCCGCGCACAGCAGCGCCGCCTGCTCGGCGACCTGCCGGTCGCGCTGGCTGATGCCGGTGGTATCGATCAGGATGAGTTTGCGACTGCCCAGCGCGGCCAATGCCGCGCGCAGCTCGGCCGCATCACGCACCGAATGGGCCGGCACGCCCATGAGGCGACCATAGATCTGCAGCTGCTCTAGCGCGCCGATACGGAAATTGTCGGTCGTCAGCATGGCGACCTGATCGCGGCCTTCGCGCGCCACGCAGCGCGCGGCGAGCTTGGCCAGGGTGGTGGTCTTGCCCACGCCGGTCGGCCCGACCAGCGCGATCACCCCGCCTTGCGCCAGGAAGTCCTCTTCATTGCGCAGCACCGGCAGATGGGTGAGCAACTCATTGCGCGCCCAGTCGCGCGCCTGGCTCGCATCCAACTGCGCCGGCAGACGCTGCAGCAAGGCGCGCACCAGCGGCATGCTGAAACCGGCTTCCAGCAAGGCGCGGAAGAGCCCCGCATTGACCGGCTCACGGCCCTGGCTCCAGAGCAGGCCGTCCATCCGGCTCTCGAGGCTGCCGCGCAGCGCGTCGAGCGCGGCCTGGACGTCCGGGCCCTGCGGCAAAGGCTGCGCCAGCGGCGAACCTGCCGCCGCTGCGGGCGGCCGCGGGCCCGTGTGCGCGGCGCCTGCGCACGCCGCCGGCCTGCCCGTCTCGCCGCCTGGCAAGGCGATGTCCGCATCGCCCTGCGGCTCCAGGGCAATGCCGGCGGCATCGCCATAGGCGCGAGCCGAGCGCATGGCCAGATAGCTGTCCTGGCGTGGCGCGGCGGTCGAGCCGGTCGCGGGCGCCGGCGACGGGGCCGGCCCAGGATCACCTGCCTCGCTATCGCGGGCGGCAACCACCTCGATGCCGCCCGGCACGCTGCGGTTGGACACGATCAGGGCATCCTCTCCCAGCGCCTCGCGCACCTGCCGCATCACGTCGCGGCTGTTGGCGCCGATGAATTTATGCAACTTCATTCGCCCGATCCTCCGATCAGGGCCGTCACGCGCACCACGCGCTCATCGGGGATCTCGGCATTGGACAACACCCCAAGCTGGGGCAGATGATGGCGCAGGAAGCGCGCCAAAGGCGCGCGCAGCGGCGAGGACACCAGCAGCACCGGGGCATTGCCCTGGCTTTCCTGGCGTTGCACGGCCGCCTCGGTCTCGCGCAGCAGCGTTTCGGCCAGGCCCGGCTCCAGGCCGCCGCTGGTGGCCAGCGCCTGCGACAGCACCCGCTCCAGCTTGACGTCCAGGCCGATCACCCGCAGCTCGCCATCGCCCGGGAACCACTGCTGGGTAATGGCGCGGCCCAGCGCGCGACGCGTGAGGGCAATCAGCTCCTGGACATCCGGCTGCCCCCCCACTGCCCCGGCCTGCGCCGCCAGACGCGGCGCGTGCTCGCTCAGGGTGTCGATGATGCTGCGCATGTCGCGGATTGGCACTTCCTCGGCCAGCAAACCCTGCAGCACCTTCTGCAAGGTAGTCAGCGACAGCATTTTGGGCACGAAGTCCTCGACCAGCTTGGGCGCCTCGTTGCCCAGGCGCTCGAGCAACTGCTGGACTTCCTGGCGGCCCAGGAGATTGGCCCCATGGCGATGCATCAGATGGTTCAGGTGCGTGGCCACCACGGTGCTGGCATCCACCACGGTATAGCCCAGCACCTGGGCCTGATCGCGCTGGCCGTTGTCGATCCACACGGCAGGCAGGCCGAAAGCCGGGTCGGTCGTGGCCGCCCCCTGCAAGGGACCGCTCACGCCGCCCGGATCGATCGCCAGCCACTGCCCCGGCATGGCCACGCCGCGACCGATCTCAACGCCGGACAGCAGAATGCGGTAATCGTTGGGCTTGAGCTCCAGGTTGTCGCGGATATGCACCACCGGGGGCAGAAACCCCACGTCCTGGGCAAACTTCTTGCGCAAGCTGCGAATGCGATGCAGCAGCTCGCCGTTCTGGGCGTGGTCTACCAGCGGGATCAGGCGATAACCGACCTCCAGCCCGAGCGGATCGACCATGGTGACGTCATCCCAACTGGCCTCGGCCGCCGCGGCCTGAGCTTGCGCCTCGACCTGCGGGCGCTCCTGGGCCTGCTCCTGTACGCGCAGCCGCTCCCGCTTGCTGAGTGCGTAGCCGATCCCGCCCAGGGCCGCCGACAGCGTCAGAAACGCCAGATGCGGCATATTGGGGATCAGGCCCATGATGCCGATGATGCCCGCGGTCAGATACATGACGTGGGGGTTGGAGAACAGTTGCCCGAGGATCTGCTGGCCGACGTCCTGGTCGGTCGCCACACGCGAGACCACCACACCTGCCGCCGTGGAGATCACCAGCGCCGGGATCTGCGCCACCAGGCCATCACCGATGGTCAGCAGCGTATAGACCCGGGCCGATTCGCCCACCGACATGTCGTGCTGGGCCACGCCCACGATCAGGCCGGCCACCACGTTGATCACCATGATCAGCAGACCCGCCACGGCGTCGCCGCGCACAAACTTGCTGGCCCCGTCCATCGAGCCATAGAAGTCCGATTCCTGCGAGACCTCGGCGCGGCGCTTGCGCGCCTCGTCCTCGCCGATCAGGCCCGCGTTCAGATCGGCGTCAATGGCCATCTGCTTGCCCGGCATGGCATCCAGGGTAAAGCGCGCGCCCACCTCGGCAATACGCCCGGCGCCCTTGGTGATGACGATGAAGTTGATGATGGTCAGGATCACGAAAATGATCAGGCCCACCGTGAAGTTGCCGCCCACCAGGAAATGGCCGAAAGCCTCGATCACCTTGCCGGCGGCGTCCGGTCCCTCATGGCCGTGCAGCAGCACCACCCGGGTCGAGGCCACGTTCAATGACAGCCGCAGCAGCGTAGCGAACAGCAGCACCGACGGAAAGGCCGCGAAGTCCAGCGCCTTGCGGGTGAACATGGCCACCAGCAGGATCATGATCGACAGGGCGATGTTGAACGTGAACAGCAGGTCCAGCAGGAAGGTGGGCAGCGGCAACACCATCATGCCCAGCACCAGCACGATCAGCACCGGGCCGGCCAGCATGCGCGCGTTGGCCGCGCCTTGGGTTTTCAAGAGGGTCAGCAGAGCGCCCATTCGTCAGACTCCTTGCGCGCCGGGATCCAGCTCGGCGGGTACGGGCAATGTCGCCGGCGCCGAGGGCGCTTCGCCCTCGCCCGCGCGCCAGCTGCGCAACTGGAACACCCAGGCGAGCACTTCGGCAACCGCGGTATAAAGCGCCACCGGGATTTCCTGCCCCAGTTCGACGTGTTGATGCAAAGCGCGCGCCAGCGGCGGCGCCTCCAGAGTGGGCACGCGGCTGTCGGCCGCGATCTCCCGTATGCGGGCGGCAACCAGGCCGCTGCCCTTGGCGATGACGCGCGGCGCGCTGCCGGCGCCTTCCTCATAGCGCAAGGCCACCGCGTAGTGGGTCGGGTTGGTGACGACCACATCGGCCAGCGGCACCTGCGTCATCATGCGGCGGCGCGCCATGGCGCGCTGCTGCTGGCGGATGCGCGCCTTGATATGCGGATCGCCATCGCTTTCCTTGTGCTCCTGGCGCACGTCTTCCTTGGACATGCGCAGCTTCTTCAGGTGCGACCAGATCTGCCAGGGCACATCCAGCAGCGGCACCAGCAACAAGGCCGCCACGATCAAGGCGCAACACAGCGCCACCAGATGCAGCGCGCGCGGCAGCGCGGCAGCCGGCGCCGCGTGCATCAGGCCGAGCATATCGTCATGGAAATACCAGATGGCACTGGCCGCCACCCCGCCCACCAGAAAGGCCTTGAGCATTGCCTTGACCAGCTCGACCAGCGTCTGTGCCGAGAAAATGCGCTTCAGGCCCGACAGAGGGTTGAGCTTGGAAAGCTTGAACGCCATGGGCTTGGCCGAGAACACCAGCCCGCCCAGCGCCACACTGCCCAGCACCGCAGCGATGGCCAGGGCGCCGAAAACAGGCAGCACCACCCACAAGGCCTCGCCCGCCCCCTGGGTGGCCAGGCTGACCATCGCGCCCGGATCCTGCGTAACGCGCGTCTCGAACCCCAAGGCCCGGCGCAACACGCCGGACAGCCCCTGGTACAGGAAGGATGCGCTCAGCCACAGGGCCGACACGCCTACCGCCAGCATCAGAAACGTCGTCAGCTCGCGCGAACGCGCAATCTGCCCTTCCTCGCGCGCCTTTTCCAGGCGCCTGGGAGAGGCGGCTTCTGTTTTTTCGAGATCGCTTTCTTCGGCCATGGTCTGCGCAACGGCCGCCCGCCGGGATGCAGGCGGCCCGCGGAGATTCTAGGAGCAGGGCCCAGGGCGCGATCGCCCAAGAAACGGGGAGAAAGCCGCCCTATTCCCTGTCCTGCCCGCGCGCAGCGGGCACGGCCGGCCTCAGAAGCCCAGGCTGGCCAGCAGGTCGTCGACCTGATCCTGGCTGGTCACCACATCGGGCTTGTCGCCCGGGTTGACCTGCGGGCCGTTGAGCAGGCCCTGCGCCTCGTCGCGGCGCTCCTGGGGCACGTTCTCCAGCAGCACCTGCAGCAACTCGCGTTCGATGGCGCCGACCACATCCATCATGCGCATGATCACCTGGCCGGTCAGATCCTGGAAATCCTGCGCCATGACGATTTCCATCAGACGCGCCTGCGTGAACTGGGTCTGCTCCGGCACCTCCGCCAGAAAGGCGCGCGTATCCTTGACCAGTTCGCGGGCTTCGGGCATTTCCAGCGGCTGATCGAACCACTGCTGCCAACGGGCGTCCAGCGCCTTGGCGCCTCGCGCCATGGCATCCTGGGCCGGACCGGCCGCCTCGGTCGCGTTGAGCACCCGGTTGGCCGCCTGCTCGGTCATCTGGGCCACGTAGCGCAGCCGGTCGCGGGCATCGGGGATGGCCTCGGCGGCATCCTTGATGGCCTGATCCAGGCCCAGCTCGCGCATGCTGTCGCGCAGCATGCGCGTGAGCGAAGCGATGCGCTGGATCAGATCGGTGGGTTCCTGCTGTATACCAGTCGTCGCGTTCATGACGGTCTCAACCTGCCAGTTTCTCGAAGATCTTGTTCAGTTTCTCTTCCAGCGTGGCCGCCGTGAACGGCTTGACCACATAACCGCTGGCGCCTGCCTGGGCGGCGGCCACGATGTTCTCCTTCTTGGCCTCGGCCGTCACCATCAGCACCGGCAGCGAGGCCAACGTGGCATCCGCGCGGATCTGCTTGAGCATTTCCAGGCCGTCCAGGTTGGGCATGTTCCAGTCCGACACCACGAATTGAAAGCCGCCGTTGCGCAGCTTCTCCAGCGCGATCGCGCCATCCTCGGCCTCGTCGACGTTCTCGAAACCCAGCTCCTTGAGCAGGTTGCGGATGATCCGACGCATGGTCGGGAAATCGTCCACCACCAGAATCTTTATGCCCTTGTCTACCATTTCAACTCCAAGAAGATTGTTGTGCTGCGCGCCGCCCCGGGCCTAGACTCGGTGGCCCCGGTCGCCGGCGCGCATGAGAATGCGTTCACTCATTTCCGACAGCGGCACCACCTCATCGGCCGCGCCCAGCAGGATGGCCTCCCGGGGCATGCCAAAGACCACGCAGCTGGCTTCGTCCTGCGCCAGGGTGCGCGCGCCCGCGCGCTGCATGGCCAGCAGGCCCGCCGCGCCATCCTTGCCCATGCCGGTCAGCAACACCCCGATGGCATTGCGCCCGGCCGATTCGGCCGCCGAATGAAACAGCACGTCCACCGAGGGCCGATGCCGATTGACCGGCTCGCTGGCCTGCAGTTCGATGACGTAGTTGGCGCCGCTGCGCCCCAGCTTCATGTGCTGCTCGCCGCCCGGCGCCAGATACACGTGGCCCGGCAGCACCCGTTCGCCATGGGTGGCCTCGCGCACGGTGACCGCGCACAGGGTATTGAGCCGCTGCGCAAAAGATCGCGTGAAGCCGGCCGGCATATGCTGCGTGATGAGAATGGCGGGGCTGTCCGGCGGCAAGGGCTGCAGCACCTCCCTGATGGCCTCGGTGCCCCCCGTGGAGGCGCCCAGCATGACCAGCTTTTCCGAACTGCTGTAATGGCTGCTCAGGCGCGCGCCGCTGGCGGGGGCCGCAGCGGCCCGCCGCTGCAGGCGCGCGCGCGAGGCCGCGCGGATCTTCTCGGCGATCAGTTCCGAGTACTCCAGCAGGCCGTCGCGGATGCCGAGCCGGGGCTTGGTCACAAAGTCGATGGCGCCCAGTTCCAGGGCGCGCAGCGTGATCTCGCCCCCGCGCTCGGTCAGCGAAGACACCATCACCACCGGCATGGGCCGCAGCCGCATCAGTTTTTCGAGGAAATCCAGCCCATCCATGCGCGGCATTTCCACGTCCAGCGTCAGCACGTCGGGGTTGAACTGCTTGATCAGTTCGCGCGCCACCAGGGGGTCGGGCGCAGTCGCGACCACCTCCATGTCGGGATGGCTGTTGATGATCTCGGTCATCAGGCCGCGCACCAGCGCGGAATCATCGACACAAAGAACCTTGAGCTTTCTCATGCGGGTACTCCTGCGCGGGCGGCGCATTGGTACACCGTCTGCCCGAGCAACTGGAAATCCTGGCTGATATAGGTGAAATTCTCGGAATGCCCCGCAAATAGCAAGCCACCCGGCTTGAGCAAGGGCACGAAGCGCCGCAGGATCCTGGCCTGGGTCGGCTTGTCGAAGTAGATCATCACGTTGCGGCAGAAAATCGCATCGAACTGCTCACGCACCGGCCAGCTCGGCGCCAGCAGATTCAAGGTTGCGAAGTCCACCATCTGGGCCAGTTCGGGGCGCACCTTGACGTGCCCCTCGTTGGCTCCTTTGCCGCGCAGGAAGAAGCGACGCAGGCGCTCCGGCTCCATCTTGGCGATGCGCTCCCAGGCGTACACGCCGGTGCGGGCGCGCTGCAGGCATTGGGTATCGATATCGGTGGCGAACACCCGGCTGGACCCCGCCCGCGCCCCCAGCGTTTCGGCCAGGGTCATGGCGATGGAGTACGGCTCTTCGCCGGTCGAGGCCGCGCAGCACCAGACCGACACCGGCCCCGGACGCTGACGCACGAACTCCGCCAGGATGGGAAAGTGATGCGCCTCGCGGAAGAAAGCCGTCAGGTTGGTCGTCAGGGCATTGATGAAATGCTCCCACTCGGGCGCAGCGCTGTCGCGCTCCAGCTCATCCAGGTAGGCGGCAAACTCCTGCCTGCCCTGGGCACGCAGGCGCCGCGCCAGACGGCTGTAGACCATTTCCCGCTTGTGCTCGCCCAGCGCGATGCCAGCATGGGCGTAGATCATGCGTCGCACACGGCTGAAATCCGCATCGCGGAAATCGAACTGCCGCTCGCCGGCAGGCGGCTGGCCGCCCTGGATGGTGCTCATGCCGGGCTCCAGCTCCCGTCAGCGGCGCCGGGCGCCGTGAGCGAACCGGCCGGCTTGCCAGCGGCCAGCCTGCCGGGCGGCACGTCAATGACTTCTCCGCCGCTGAGCTTGAAGACCGCCACCGCCTCGGCCAGATGCTCCGACTGCTCCTGCAGGGCGGCGGCGGCCGCCGCCGCCTGCTCGACCAGGGCGGCATTCTGCTGCGTCACCTCGTCCATCTGCGACACCGCACGGTTGACCTGCTCGATCCCGCTGGACTGCTCCTGCGAGGCAGCGGTGATCTCGCCCATGATGTCCGTCACGCGCTTGACCGACATCACGATCTCCTGCATGGTCTCGCCGGCACGGCCCACCTGCTGCGAGCCGGCCGCCACCTTGCCGACCGAATCCTCGATCAAGCCCTTGATCTCCTTGGCCGCCTGCGCGCTGCGCTGGGCCAGCGAACGCACTTCGCCGGCCACCACCGCAAAACCCTTGCCCTGCTCGCCGGCGCGCGCGGCTTCCACCGCCGCGTTCAGCGCCAGAATGTTGGTCTGGAACGCAATCCCGTCGATCACCGACACGATCTCGGAAATCTTGCGCGAACTGGCCGAGATGCCTTCCATGGTGCTCACCACCTCCGACACCGCCACGCCGCCACGCTCGGCCACGTCCGAGGCGCTGGCCGCCAGTTGATTGGCCTGGCGCGCATTGTCGGCGTTCTGCCTGACCGTCGAAGCCAGTTGCTCCATCGAGGCGGCCGTTTCCTCCAGCGAGGCGGCCTGCTCTTCGGTGCGGCTGGACAGATCGGTGTTGCCCGCCGCGATCTCGTGCGCGCCGACGTTGATCTCCTCCACGCCCCGGCGCACCGAGGACACCGTGCGCGTCAGGCTCTCCTGCATCCGCTTGAGAGCGGTGAACAACTGGCCGATCTCGTTCTGGTTGCGCACTTCCACGCGCGCGCTCAGATCGCCGGCGGCGATGCGGTCGAAATGGGCCCCGGCTTCGCGCAAGGGGCGCAGCACGCGCTGGCGCAGGAACACATAGGTCAGCAATACCAGCGCGGCCGCCAGCACGCCGCCGACCGACACGGCCAGCAGCACAACGTCGTAGCGCTGGCTGGCCAGTTCGAAGGCTTCGATGAGTTCGCTGGCGCGCCAGAAGTCAAACGCTTCGGTGGCGCGCGCAAAGCGCGACTCCAAGCCGTCCTGGCGGGTGGCCACCCATTGCTGGTAGGCGGCCACATCGCCACGGGCCAGGGTCGCCGTCATGGGCTGCAAACCTTCCTGCACCAGCGCGGCAAAGGCTTGCTCGACGTTCTCCAGGCTTTCGCTGGCGCTATCCGGCCGCGGCAGCGCACGGTAGTACTCCAGCTCGGTCTGGGCGCGGTTCAGGGCCGCCTCGGCGCGCTGCAACTGGGCGGCCGCCTCCGGGCTCAGGCCGGGTTGCGCCGGTCCGGCCAGCCCCTGGGCGCCCTGCTCCAGCCCGGTGCGGCCCAGGGCGCCCAGGGTGTCCTTGGCGTTCAGGGCGATGCGCCCCACCGAGTCCGCAATGGCCTGGGTCTGGCGGATATCCTGCAACAGACCATTGCTCACGCGCAGCGACAGCACGCCCAGCGCCGCGCCGATCACCAGCATGAGCGAGAAAAACACCAGCACGGCGACCAGGCTGCCGCGTATGGATAGATTGGCCAGGAAATTGCGCATGACAGACACTCTCCCAAACGACGCGAAAATAAGCGGCAGCCCGCCGGCGGGGCGGGCCAGACACGTCCTCGCCAGGCTACGAGGCGGCTTTCTCCACCAGCGCCATCTCGTCGCTGGTCATCAGCTTTTCGATATCCACCAGGATCAACATGCGTTCATCGACCGTGCCCAGCCCGGTGAGGTACTCGGTCGAGAGCGTGGCGCCGAACTCCGGCGCCGGGCGGATCTGCCCGCCATTGAGCATCAGCACATCGGAGACGCCATCGACCACGATACCGACCACGCGGCGATCCAGGTTGAGGATGATCACCACCGTCTGCTCGTTGTATTCCACGCTGCCAAGATTGAACTTGATGCGCAGATCGACGATCGGCACGATGATGCCGCGCAGATTGGTCACGCCCTTGATGAAGGGCGGCACATTGGCAATGCGCGTGACGCCGGCGGCGTCGTAGCCGCGGATTTCCTGTACCTTCAGGATGTCGATGCCGTACTCTTCGGCGCCCAGCGTAAAGACCAGGAACTCGTGCCCGCCGTCTTCGGCGCGCGCGGATGAGGCTTGGGGTTTGGCTGCCATGCTTGGATCTCCGTCAATTCAGAATGGCTTCGGGCTGGGACCAGCGTTCGCGATTGGCGCGCGCCAGGGCGAAGACGTCGACGATCAGCGCCACGCTGCCATCGCCCAGGATGGTCGCCGCCGAGATGCCGGGCACCTTGCGGTAATTCGATTCGAGATTCTTGACCACCACCTGATGCTGGCCGACCAGGTGATCCACCAGCAAGGCGAAACGCCGGTCTTCGGCCTGCATGATGACGGCGATGGCCTGGGTCGGGTCGGTCTGGGCGCCGCCCACCGAGAACACCCGGTGCATTTCCACCAGCGGCAGATATTCACCGCGCACATGCATCACGCGCTCGTTGCCGGCCACGGAGTAGATCTGCTCCTGTTGCGGCTGCAGGGACTCGGTCACGTGATTGAGCGGCAGGATGAAGGTTTCTTCGCCCACCCGTACCGACATGCCATCCAGGATGGCCAGCGTCAGGGGCAGCACGATGCGGGTGGTGGTGCCCTGCCCGGCCTGGCTGGACAACTGCACATGTCCGCCCATGTCCTGGATATTGCGACGCACCACATCCATACCCACGCCACGGCCGGAAATATCGGTAACCTGTTCGGCGGTCGAGAAGCCCGGCGCGAAGATCAGTTGCCAGAGCTCATCGTCGGAAGTGTTCTCGCTGACCTGCATACCCTGCTTCTGGGCCTTCCTGAGAATGCGGTCGCGGTCCAGGCCGCAGCCGTCATCGCTGACCTCGATCACGATGTGGCCGCCATTGTGCTGGGCCGACAGCACCAGCTGGCCGACCGGCTCCTTGCCGGCAGCCACGCGTTTCTCGGGCGTCTCGATGCCGTGATCCAGGCTGTTTCGCACCAGGTGCGTCAGCGGATCCATGATGCGCTCGATCAGGCTCTTGTCCAGTTCGGTGGCGCGGCCATAGGTATGCAGTTCGATCTGCTTGCCCATCTTGCCGGCGATATCGCGCACCAGGCGCGGAAAGCGGCTGAAGACATAATCCATGGGCATCATGCGGATCGACATGACGGCCTCCTGCAGGTCGCGCGCATTGCGTTCGAGCTGTTCCATGCCATTGAGCAGGCGGTCATGCAGCACGGGATCCAGGGTCGAGGCCGTCTGGGCCAGCATGGCCTGGGTGATGACGAGCTCGCCGACCAGATTGATGATCTGGTCGACCTTCTCCACGCCCACCCGGATCGAGGTCGATTCTTTGTCGGCATGCGCGGCGGCCGCCGGCGCCCGGGCGGCGCGCGCGGGCGCCGCAGCCGGCGTGGCCGCGGGCTCGGCTGCCGGCGTGGCCGCAGGCGCGGCTGCAGGCCCCGGACCGTCCGGCGGCGTGGCCGCCACGGCCGGCGTCGCTGCGACCGGCGCATCGGCAGGCGCCGCCTCGCGGCCCAGCTCCATCTGATCGGCATCGATGATGAAGCAGCACACGGCCTCGATATCCGCCTCCGAGCAGGTGGTCTCGACCCACAGCGTCAGCGTCTCGCCTTCACGCCGCCAGGCATGCACCGTCCCGAGGTTGCCCATTTCTTCGCGCAGAGCCTCGGCATCCTTGTCCGATACCTTGCGGATATGCAGGCGCAGAGGCAGCGCCGCCTCGGCGACGGCCGGCGCTGCGGCGACCACGACCGGCTGCGGCTGCGGCTGCGGCGCTGCGGCAGGCTCGGACGTCGCCGCTTTGCCTTCCAGCGCGAGTTGCCGCAACACCGCGCAGATCCGCTCGAACGTGGCGTCATCCGGTTCTTCCGAGGCACGGTAGGCGTCCAGCTGACTTTTAAGCACGTCTTTGGCTTCCAGAAAGGTGTCGACCATGTCGGAGCGCAACGTCATTTCGTCGCGCCGTATGGCGTCGAGCAGGTTTTCGAGCAGGTGCGTCGTTTCGGCCAGCTTCTGGAAGCAGCCGAACGTGGCCGCTCCGCCCTTGATCGAGTGCGCGGCACGGAAAATGGCATTGAGCTGCTCGATATCGGGCGCACCGACATCCAGCTCCAGCAGCAGCTGCTCCATCTGGGCGAGCAGCTCATCCGCCTCGTCGAAGAAAGTTTCGTAGAACTGACTGAGGTCCAGACCTGAACTCATGGCCGATTGCCTTTTCAAGAACGTCGTCAACGCGACCGGAGCGCCGCGCCGCTTCAGCGCGGCAGCGATTCGTCCAGCAGCTCCGCGGCCAGCTCGACCAGGGTGTCCGGGTCCAGCGGCTTGTTCAGCCAGCCGCATACGCCGAGATCGCGCGCGGCCATCTTGCTTTCGCTGTCATCCTCGGTGGTGAGCACCAGCACCGGCACATCCTGGTAGGGCTCCAGCTGACGTAGCCCCTGGATCAGCCCCAGGCCGCCCATGACGGGCATGTTCCAGTCGCTGATCACCAGGTCCACCGTCTGCTGACGCGCCAGCGTCAAGGCTTCCTGGCCATTGCTGGCGGTAATGACCTGCCAGCCGGCCGAACTCAGTGCGGCGCGGACGATCATGCGCATCGTTGCTGAATCGTCCGCCACCAGAATCGTCGCCGCCATCCTGCTCACTGCTCCTGCCCGGGCGACCCAGCCTGTTCACCCTGGCGCTGATTGTGTTCATCCACGGCCTGCCCGACTTCCTGCGCCTCGCGCGAGGTCACGTCGGCGGCCGCCGCGTTCTCGGCCTCGATGCGGCGCTGCGTCTTTTCATTGAGCACCACGAGGCTGATACGACGGTTAACGGCAGCATAAGGATCATCTTTAACCAGGCTCATGCTCGAAGACAGGCCCTGGATGCGCAACACCTTGCCTTCGTTCATGCCGCCGGCCACCAGCTCCTGGCGTGAAGCGTTGGCGCGGTCGGCCGACAGCTCCCAGTTGCTGTAGGCGCGCTCGCCCCGCGCATACTGACTGGCGTCGGTATGGCCCGAGATGCTGACCTTGTTGGGCAGGTCGTTGAGCACCGGCCCCAGTTCGCGCAGAATGTCGCGCATATAGGGCTGCACCTGGGCGCTGCCGGTGGCGAACATCGGGCGGTTCTGGCTGTCCACGATCTGGATGCGCAAGCCCTCGGTGGTGAGATCCAGCAACAGCTGCGGGCGGAAGTGCTTGAGCACCGGGCTCTCGTCGATGACGTTCTCCAGGCGCTGCTTGAGGTGCTGCAGGCGATGCAGGTCGCGTCGCTCGCGCTCGGACTGGACCTCCTGGCGCTTGCCGTCGGCGCGTCGCAGCTCGCCGGTCTGGCGCATCGGGTCGCTGCCGCCGCCGGGAATGGCGCTGGTCTCGGCAGAGGTGCTCGGCCCGCCGGTCAACGCCACTTTCAGGGGCATGCGGAAATAATCGGCGATGCCCTTGAGCTCTTCGCGCGGAATGATGCTCACCAGCCACATCACCAGGAAGAAGGCCATCATCGCCGTGATGAAGTCGGCATAGGCGATCTTCCAGCTGCCGCCGTGCGACGCCCTGCTCACGACCCGCTTGCGACGGATCACCACGCGATGATTATTGACCGTGCTCATGACTCAGCCATCCTGCCTCAGGCGCGGCCGGGGGCCGCGGTCTTGGCCTGGCGCACGTGTTCTTCCAGTTCGCCGAACGAGGGGCGCACAGCCGAGAACAGCACCTTGCGCCCGAACTCGACGGCCAGCTGCGGCGGGTAGCCATTCATGCTGGCCAGCAACGTCACCTTGATGCACTCCAGCACCTTGACCGACTCGGAGGTACGGCGCTCCACGCGCGAGGCCAGTGGCGCCACGAAACCGTAGGCCAGCAAGACCCCCAGGAAGGTGCCCACCATGGCCTTGGAGATCAGATCGCCCAGCACGGCAGGCGGCTGATCGACGGCAGCCAGCGCCTTGATCACCCCCAGCACCGCGGCCACGATCCCGAAGGCCGGCAGGCCATCGGCCACCTGCTGCAGGGCGTGTGTCGGGACTTCGCGCTCATGGCGGAAAGTCTCGATCTCCTCGTCCATCAGCGTTTCGATCTCGAAGGCGCTCATGTTGCCGCTGATCATGATGCGCAGGTAGTCGGTGATGAACTCCATCAGCCGCTCGTCTTTCATGATGCGCGGATATTCATTGAAGATCGGGCTGGACTGCGGATCCTCGATATGCGATTCGATCGCCATCAGGCCTTCGCGGCGCGCCTTGTTCAACAGCACGTACAACAGAGCCATCAGCTCCATGTACATGTCCTTGCTGTAGGGCGCGCTCTTGAAGGCGCGCGGAATGGCGTCGCGCACCAGCGCCAGCGACTTGCGGCTGTTGCCGGCCAGAAAGGCGCCCAGGGCGGCACCGCCGATCAGGGTCAGCTCGAACGGCTGATACAGCGCGCCAAGATGGCCGCCCAGCCCGATGAAGCTGCCGATGACGGCAATAATCACCACTGCATATCCGATAACGATCAACACATCAGGCCTCTGCCATGGAGTCTAAAAAGCACGCTAATGATCGCCCGATCCCCCCGGCGCAAAAACGCAGGTTACGGGGGGATTTCCGGGGCTGTTGGCCTGTTTGGCTTGCCGCCGAGCCTGTCCGCAGGCTCAGGGACTGACGGCGGCGCGGGCGGCACCGCGGGCCTTGGCGGCAGCGCGGGTCTTGCCGGCCCGGGGCGGCGGACGACAGATCGCGCAGACGAAATCGGTCTGCGGATCATGGGCATGGGCGATGAAATGCCCGCCGCATTGGCGGCAGGCCGACAGCTGCAGCATGCCGCTGTCAAAGAAACGCACCAGCATCCAGGCCCGGGTGAAACTGAGCACCGGCTCGGCCGGTTTCCCGGCGCCCGGCTCCTGATCGACATGCTCCAGATACAGGCGATAGGCGTCGATGATGGCGCGTATGCCCTTGCTGGGCGTGCGCGCATTCAGAAAGGAAAACACGTTGTAGAACAAGGAGGAATGGATATTCGGCAGCCAGGTCATGAACCAGTCCACCGAAAACGGCAACATCCCCTTGGGTGGCGAGCAACCGCGCACCTCGCGATACAACCGGGCCAGCCGGTCGTGACTGAGGTTGGTTTCTGCCTCCAGCACCTGCAACCGCGCACCCAGCGTGATCATTGCACTGGCCAACAGGATTTCATCGGCCTCCTGGGCCACACTCTTTACCACCGCCACGCCTGCTCTCCCGAACCTGCCCGCGCCATCAGGCGATTTCTTCGACCGGCTGGCCGGCCAGCAGAATCGTGGCATGCGCCTGTTGCAGCGCGCCGCCCAGCACATCCTGCGTCAGGGCCGACAGCAGGCTGTAGTCATCGAAGCGGAAACGGCACAGCAGCGAACTGGAGCTGGCCAGCTTGACCAGCTGGGCCGGAGACAGGCGCATGAGGATATCGGCCACTTCGTTGCTGAAGCCCAGGCGAAACGTCGAGGCGGCATAGTCCTCACGCAGCATGCGTTGCGCCAGCAACAGATACGACAGATTGACCTCGCGGATATCCGCAAGCAAGGAACTGTCAGCGGTTTTCACTATTCACTCCTGTGACTGACTGGGACTACTCGTATTCATTCGAAACTTGCGAGCCGCGCTCGCCGTGAAGCGGCCTGATAACTTTTTCGGCTTTATGCAGAATGTACCAGTTCATCGCAATTTGCATGAAATTTAACATGACCACCGTTATTTTCTTAGATTTAGATGACGAAACATTGATATTTTTCAGTCTTTGAAAGCATTCTTAATTTTATTGTTACCTCTGTTGCGGATGTTACAGCGCAAATTCGTAAATTAGCCTTCAAAAGGTTGCGTGCTTACCCGAATGCGCGACTGTATTTTTCGGACAATTACGATTGCGTGAACAAATCTCGCATCACCTTCCCGATACGTCTCGTTATTAGGGACGTTGCCATTCAGCAACAACATGGTCCGCCGCGAGGCAAGATCCCGTCGCCTAGACTTCCATGCCCAACGACGAAGAAAGCCTGGTCCGATACGCGCCGCTGGTTCGCAAACTGGCGCTGCAGTTGCTTGCGCGCCTGCCTGCCAGCGTGCAGCTCGACGACCTGATCCAGGCCGGCATGATCGGCCTGCTGGACGCCGTGCGCCGATACCAGGAAAGCCCGGACGCCCAGTTCGAGACCTATGCCACCACCCGCATCCGGGGCGCCATGCTCGATGAGCTGCGTAGCCAGGATTGGCTGCCGCGCAGCGTGCGCCAGAAGGGGCGGCGCATCGAAGGCGCGATCCAGCGACAGGAACAGCGTCTCATGCGCCCGCCCAGCGAAGCGGAGATCGCCGACGAGCTGGGCGTCTCCCTGGGCGAGTACCAATCCATGCTGAGCGACGCGCAAGGCCTGCAGATCCTGCACTATGACGCCGCCGGCGACAGCGACGATGCCGCGCGCGACTGGCTCGAAGACGCCAGTGGCGCCGCCGGCCCGCTGGACGCGCTGCTGGCCTGCGACTTGCGCGCCAGCCTCATCCAGGCCATCGAGCGCCTGCCCGAGCGCGAGCAGCTGCTGCTCTCGCTCTATTACGAGCAAGGCCTGAACCTGAAAGAAATCGGCGCCGTGCTCAACGTCACCGAGGCGCGCGTCTGCCAGTTGCGCACCCAGGCCACCGCGCGCCTGCGGGCCAGCCTGCAGGAAATGGCCTGGGCCAAGCTGCCCGATCCCCAGCTGCTCTCTCACGTGATCTGAGCCGCTGCCCCCCCCGGCTCGCTCTCTATATAGCTATATAGATAGAGCGCGCGACATCGCAGGCGTCCCGCCCCCTTTCAACAAAAACTTGTAACGGCGCCATCCGTACCCTAAAGATCCCCGCCAGGGGGACGTTATCCAGGCAGCGGGAGCGGTGCAACAAGCGCCCTCCCTATGATGATGGGCGGCGGTGCTGCCCAGTTTGAAGAAGCCTTTCTCTCTTGGGAGCAATCCATGGCTGCTGTTATCAACACCAATTACCTGTCGCTCGTTGCCCAAGGCAACCTGACCAAGTCGCAATCCGCCCTGGGCTCGGCCATCGAGCGCCTGTCCTCGGGCATGCGCATCAACAGCGCAAAGGACGATGCCGCCGGCCAGGCCATCGCCAACCGCTTCACCGCCAACGTGAAGGGCCTGACCCAGGCCGCGCGTAACGCCAACGACGGCATCTCGATCTCCCAGACGACCGAAGGCGCGCTGAACGAAATCAACAACAACCTGCAGCGCGTGCGCGAACTGACCAACCAGGCAGTCACCGGCACCAACTCGTCTTCCGACCTGAAGTCGATCCAGGACGAAATCCAGCAACGCCTGGACGAAATCGACCGCGTCTCGGCCCAGACCCAGTTCAACGGCGTCAAGGTCCTGGCTGGCGACAACACCCTGAAGATCCAGGTCGGCGCCAACGACAACGAAACCATCAGCATCAACCTGAAGAAGATCGATGCCAGCAGCCTGGGCCTGAGCGGCTTCAATGTCGACGGCAAGGGCTCGGTCGAAAATCGTGCCGCCACGACGGCAGACCTGAAGGCCAACGGCGTCACCGACAATGGCGATGGCACCTGGACGCTGCAAGAATCCAATACCAAGCTGAGCGCCACCGATGTCCTGAGCCGAGCAGGTACAGGTACGACTGTTACGGCTGCATCCACGACTGACGCAGCTACCGCTTTGGGCTGGACGGGTGGTGCCGGCACGGTCTCAGCATTTACTGCTGATGGCAAGGGCAACTACAGCTACAGCGTCTCGAACGTCGATGATACGACCATGGAGAACAAGCTGAACAGCATGGCCGGATCGGGCCCAGTGGCCGCCACCTGGACCAACAAGGCCGGCCAGAGCATCGAAATTCAAATTCAGTCCGGCGGCAACATCCTCGACAAGGATGGAAACCAGCTTTACCAAACGGCCAATGGTGAGCTGACGCTGAACAATGGCGGCGTCGGGACCAACGCCGCCACCACCAACACGCTGGCCGGCTATGCTGCTGATGCCGCTGGTGCTGGCTCAAGCCTGCAAGTGGGCGACCTGAAGTTCACCGGCGGCACTACTGTTACCGTGACGGGCCTCACGGCATCGGGTTCGCAACTCTCCGGCATCGCGGGCAATACCAACCTGACGGTCTCCGCCGGCGCCCTCGCGGGCGTGGCTGGCACGATCACCATCGACGCCACCTCGGCCAAGGCAGGCGGCACCAATGAGGTCTACGTCAACAAGGCTGGCACGTACAGCACCAATGACAAGACTGCCCATACGCTGACCGCCCACGACAACGGCAAGATCACCGACAGCAAGGCCAACCAGTACTTTGTCGACGCCAAGGGCGAGCTGACGACCGACGAAGTCACCACCACCGATCGCACCGTCGATCCGCTGGCAGCGCTGGACAAGGCCCTGGCCAAGGTTGACGCCCTGCGCAGCGAGCTGGGCGCCGTGCAGAACCGCTTCGAGTCGACGATCTCCAACCTGAACAACACGGTCAACAACCTGTCGGCCGCCCGTTCGCGCATCGAAGACGCCGACTACGCCACGGAAGTGTCCAACATGACCCGTGCGCAGATCCTGCAGCAGGCCGGCACCTCGGTGCTGGCCCAGGCCAACCAGGTTCCGCAAACCGTGCTGTCGCTGCTGCGTTAATCGCAACGGCGCACCCGGCGGGCGGCCTCACTCGCCCGCCGGGTCGGTCCCCAAGGAAAGCCCGCGCAAGCGGGCTTTGCCGCTTCTGCGCACCACCATGGCGCCAGGCCGACTCCGAGCATGCAGATTACCGGCCAAACCCCGGTTTGTTCCTTAGATTAAGGAAGATGCACGCCGGTTACGCTGCCTGGCATCATCCATCTGGGAGGCCCGATGAACGCGCCCGATACGCTGGATCTGCACAACCGCCAGATCGAGTCCGACTACAACAACAAACCCTATACCTCCAAGGCCTTCAGCTATAGCGCGCCCGGCCATCTGCGCGCGGCCGCCCACCTGTATGGCATGGAAACCGTGCCGCTCGCGCAGGCCCGCGTGCTGGAGCTGGGTTGCGCCTCGGGCGGCAACCTGCTGCCCTTCGCGCTGGCCTATCCGCAGGCGCAGGCGGTGGGCGTGGATCTCTCACCCGTGCAGATCGGGCAGGGCCAGCAAATCCTGAACGACCTGGGCGTAAACAATCTGCAATTGCACGCCCTGGACCTGACCCGGATCACCCCCGAATTCGGCCAGTTCGACTACATCATCGTGCACGGCGTTTTCAGCTGGGTGCCGTCCGAAGTCAAGCAGGCCATCCTGCGCATCTGCCGCGAAAACCTCTCGCCGCTGGGTCTGGCCTACGTCAGCTACAACACCTATCCCGGCTGGAAGGCCGGCGACGTAGTGCGCGACGCCATGCTGATGCACAGCTACGGCGCGCAGGACGACGACGAGCGCTTGGCGCGCGCCCGGGCCATGCTGGAGCTGCTGAGCGACGGGCTGGCGGAAGCCAACCGCCTGGCCCCCTCGGTACGGAAAGTGGCGCATGGCCTCAAGGCGCAGTCCGACTACTACCTCCTTCACGAGTATCTCGAACACATCAACACACCCTGCTATTTCGTCGAGTTCGCCGACATGGCTGCCCGGCAAGGATTGGCCTACCTGGGCGACGCCGAACCGCAAAGCGAACTGGGCGCCTCCTACGGACAGAACGTCCAGCTCAATCTGAGCCTGACCGCGCTGGGCCAGCCCAAGGTCATGCGCCAGCAGTACCTGGACTTCGCCGTGGGCCGCAATTTCCGCAAGAGCCTGCTGATTCACCAGGAACGCGCCGATGGGGCGCTGTTTCAGCCGGACATGGCGCGACTGCGGGACTTGCGCTTTGCCGCCTCGTATGCCCCCATGCCCCGCGATGAGCAGCCCGGGCGCGCCTATCGCAACACCAGCGGGCGCATCGTGCGCTCGACGCTCGCGCCCATGCACGCCGTGATCGACACGCTGAGCCAGGCCTGGCCGCGCTCGGCGACCTTCGGGCAGCTGTGCGAGGCCGTGGCCGCCCTGGCGCCGCAGACGGAAGACCCGGCCGCTGCAACTCAGGAACAGCTGCTGTTCCTGTTCCAGCGCAGCCTCTTGCGCTATGGCCTGGAGCCCGCCCGCTACGACCTGCCCTCGGATGGGGCCACCCGCCTGCTGAGCAGCTTCCAGTATCTGCACAGCCACGGCCAGGATCCGGCCTTCAGTACGGGCTGCTTCAACTTCTGGCATGAAGCGGTGGGCCTGCAGCTGGACGCTGCACAGCGCTGGCTGCTGCCGCATCTGGCCGAAGGCGCCGATGCCGCGCAGGCCACCCGCCTGCTGGCTCGGGCCTTGCAGCGCGGTACCGTGCCGGGCCCCGACGGCGCCAATCTCTCGGGCCAGCGCAACCTGGAGCCGACCGCCCAGCGGCTGGTCCAGCAGACCTTGACGCAGCTGCGCCGCTGCGGCCTGGTCATCGACGCGCCGCCCGCCCTGGCCACCGAAGACTGAGCGCAGTAACGACAAAGCCGCCCCAAGGGGCGGCTTTGTCGTTGCCGATACGGATACCGGTTTACTTCTTGCGCTGCGGCGGCAGGTCCGTGCACACGCCCTCGGCGACCTCGGCGGCCATGCCGACGGACTCGCCCAGGGTCGGGTGCGGGTGGATGGTCTTGCCGATATCCACCATGTCGGCGCCCATCTCGATCGCCAGGGCGATCTCGCTGATGAGGTCGCCCGCATGCGTGCCCACGATGCCGCCGCCCACGATGCGGTGGGTCTCGGCGTCGAACAGCAGCTTGGTGAAGCCTTCGTCGCGGCCGTTGGCGATGGCGCGGCCCGAGGCGGCCCAGGGGAACAGGCCCTTCTCGATCTTGACGCCCTGCTTCCTGGCTTCGTCTTCGGTCAGGCCGACCCAGGCCACTTCCGGATCGGTGTAAGCCACCGACGGAATGACACGGGCATCGAAGAAGGACTTCTGGCCGGCCGCCACTTCGGCAGCCACATGGCCCTCGTGCACCGCCTTGTGGGCCAGCATGGGCTGGCCGACGATGTCGCCGATGGCGAAGATGTGCGGCACATTGGTACGCATCTGCGCATCGACTTCGATGAAGCCTCGCTCGGTGACGGCGATGCCGGCCTTGTCGGCGCCGATCTTCTTGCCATTGGGGCTGCGCCCCACGGCCTGCAGCACCAGATCGTAGCGCTGCGGCTCCTTGGGCGCGCCCTCGCCCTCGAAGCTGACGTAGATGCCATCGGCGCGAGCCTCGGCGCCCACCGTCTTGGTCTTGAGCATGATGTTGTCAAAGCGGCCGGCATTCATCTTCTGCCACACCTTGACCAGATCGCGGTCGGCGCCCTGCATCAGGCCATCGAGCATTTCCACCACATCCAGGCGTGCGCCCAGGGTGGAGTACACCGTGCCCATTTCCAGGCCGATGATGCCGCCGCCGATGATCAGCATCTTCTTGGGGATGCTGCGCAACTGCAGCGCACCGGTCGAGTCGACGATACGCTCGTCGTCGGGCAGGAACGGCAGCTTCACCGACTGGCTGCCCGCCGCGATGATGGCCTGCTTGAAGCGGATGGTCTGGGTCTTGCCCTCCGGCGTCTTGACCGACAGATGATGCGGGTCGGCAAACTCGCCCAAGCCCGTCACCACCGTGACCTTGCGCGCACGCGCCATGCCGGCCAGCCCGCCGGTCAGCTTGGCAACCACGCTGTCCTTGTAGCCGCGCAGCTTGTCCAGGTCGATCTTCGGCTCGCCGAAGCTGATGCCGTGCGCGGCCAGCGCACGCGCCTCGTCGATCACGGCGGCATTGTGCAGCAGCGCCTTGGACGGAATGCAGCCCACGTTCAGGCATACGCCGCCCAGGGTGGCGTAGCGCTCGACCAGCACGGTCGACAGGCCCAGATCGGCGGCCCGGAAGGCGGCCGAATAACCGCCGGGGCCGGCGCCCAGGACCAGCACGTCGCACTCCAGGTCGGCCGTGCCGCCATAGGAGGCCGCAGCAGGGGCTGCGGCCGGCGCGGCCGCAGCTGCCGGGGCGGCAGGCTTGGCGGGCGCCGCAGGGGCGGCCTGCGCCGCCGGCGCGCCGGCAGCCGCCTCGACCTCGACGATCACCGAACCCTCGGCGACCTTGTCGCCCACCTTGACGTTCACCGCCTTGACCACGCCGCCTTCGGAGGCGGGAATCTCCATCGATGCCTTGTCGGACTCGACGGTGATCAGGCTTTGCTCGGCGGCGATGGTGTCGCCCACGGCCACCAGCACCTCGATGACTTCCACTTCCTTGAAGTCACCGATGTCCGGCACCTTGATTTGCTTGAGATTGCTCATCGTGTCTCCCGGCGCTTACAGCGCGATACGGCGGAAGTCAGCCAGCAACTGGCCGAGGTAGGCGTTGAAGCGCGCCGCAGCGGCGCCGTCGATGACGCGGTGGTCATAGGACAGCGACAGCGGCAGGATCAGGCGCGGCTGGAACTGCTTGCCATCCCACACCGGCTGATGGGCCGAGCGCGACACGCCCAGGATGGCCACTTCAGGGGCGTTGATGATGGGCGTGAAGTGCGTGCCGCCGATGCCGCCCAGCGACGAGATCGAGAAGCAGCCGCCCTGCATGTCGGCCGGCGAGATCTTGCCCTCGCGGGCCTTCTTGGCCAGTTCGGAAGTCTCGCGCGCCAGTTCGATGATGCCCTTCTTGTCGGCGTCGCGCACCACCGGCACCACCAGCCCGTTGGGCGTATCGGCGGCAAAGCCGATGTGGTAGTACTGCTTGAGCACCAGCGTATCGCCATCCAGCGAGGCATTGAATTCCGGGAACTTCTTGAGCGCGGCCACCACGGCCTTGATCAGGAAGGCCAGCATGGTGACCTTGACGCCGGATTTCTCGTTCTCTTTGTTGAGCTGCACGCGCAGCGCTTCCAGGTCGGTGATGTCGGCCACGTCATTGTTGGTGACGTGCGGGATCATGACCCAGTTGCGATGCAGGTTGGCGCCCGAGATCTTCTTGATGCGCGACAGCGGCTTGGGATCGACCGGGCCGAACTTGGCGAAGTCCACCTTGGGCCAGGGCAGCAGGCCCAGCGCGGCGCCATCGGCCGCGCCGCCCGCCGCGGCAGCCGGCGCGGCCAGGGCGTTCTTGACGAAGGCGCGCACGTCCTCGACCAGGATGCGGTTCTTGGGCCCGGAGCCGGTCACGCGCGAAAGGTTCACACCCAGCTCGCGGGCGAACTTGCGCACCGAGGGCGAGGCATGGGGCAGTTGGCCGGGCTTGAGGCCCTCATCCTGCAAGGCCTGGGTCGGCGACGGGCGTTGCACCGGCGTGGAGGTGGCGGCCTCGCTGCGCGCGGCCGCCGGCTGGGCGGCAGCCGCAGCCGGGGCGGGGGCCTGAGCCTGAGCCTGAGCCTGAGCCTGCGGCGCGGCGGCGCCGGCCTGCCCTTCGACAACCACGATCACGCTGCCCTTGGCAACCTTGTCGCCCACCTTGACCTTCACTTCCTTGACCACGCCGCCGGCCGAGGACGGGATTTCCATCGAGGCCTTGTCGGACTCGACGGTGATCAAGCTCTGCTCGGCGGCGACGGTATCGCCCACCGCCACCAGCACCTCGATGACTTCCACTTCCTTGAAATCACCGATGTCCGGCACGGCGATCTCGACCGGCCCGCTGGAGGCCGCCGGCGCGGCAGCCGGCGCCGGAGCCTGCGTGGCGGCCGGTGCCGCAGCCGGCGTGGCGGCCGGCGCAGCAGCGGGCGCCTCGGCGGCCGCGCCCCCTGCCTCGACTTCGACTTCCAGGATCACGCCGCCTTCGGCAATCTTGTCGCCCACCTTCACGCGCACGGCCTTGACCACGCCGCTCTCGGAAGACGGGATTTCCATCGAAGCCTTGTCGGACTCGACGGTGATCAGGCTCTGCTCGGCGGCGATGGTGTCACCCGGGGCCACCAGCACCTCGATGACTTCCACTTCCTTGAAGTCACCGATGTCCGGCACCTTGATTTCCACGGTTTTGCTCATGTCTGCGGCCCTCAGGCGTATTGGGGGTTGGCTTTGTTGGGGTTGATGCCGTACTTCTTGATCGCCTCGGCCACCTTGGCGGCCGGCACCTTGCCTTCATCGGCCAGGGCCTTGAGGGCGGCGACGACCACGAAGTGGCGATCCACCTCGAAGTGCTCGCGCAGCTTGTAGCGGAAGTCCGAGCGGCCGAAGCCGTCGGTGCCCAGCACCTTGTACTCGCGGCCCTTGGGAATGAAGGGGCGGATCTGGTCGGCAAACAGCTTCATGTAGTCGGTCGAGGCGATGATCGGGCCCTCGGTGCCGGCCAGCTGCTCGGTCACGTAGGGCACCTGGTTGTCGCCATCCGGATGCAGCATGTTGAAGCGTTCGGCATCCAGGCCGTTGCGGCGCAGCTCGGTGAAGCTGGTCACGCTCCAGATGTCGGAGGCCACGCCCCAGTCGTCCTGCAGCAGATCCTGGGCGGCCATGACTTCGCGCAGGATGGTGCCCGAGCCCATCAGTTGCACGCGCAGCTTGCCCTTGCCCTTGGACTGCAGCTTGTACATGCCCTTGATGATGCCTTCCTCGTCGCCCGCCTTGAGTCCCGGCTGGGCGTAGTTTTCATTCATCAGGGTCAGGTAGTAGTACACATTCTCCTGGTCTTCGACCATGCGCTTCATGCCGTGCTGGATGATGACAGCCAGCTCGTGGGCGAACGTCGGGTCATAGGAGACGCAGTTGGGGATGGTCGAGGCCAGGATGTGGCTGTGGCCGTCCTCGTGCTGCAGGCCTTCGCCATTGAGCGTGGTGCGCCCGGCCGTGCCGCCCAGCAAGAAGCCGCGCGCCTGCATGTCGCCGGCGGCCCAGGCCAGGTCGCCCACGCGCTGGAAACCGAACATCGAGTAATAGATGTAGAACGGCACCATGATGCGGTTGTTGGTCGAGTACGAGGTCGCCGCGGCAATCCAGGAGCTCATGGCGCCGGCCTCGTTGATGCCTTCCTGCAGCAGCTGACCGTCGGCCGTCTCCTTGTAGTACATGACCTGGTCCTTGTCGACCGGCACGTACTTCTGGCCTTCCGGCGCATAGATGCCGATCTGGCGGAACAGGCCTTCCATACCGAAGGTGCGCGATTCGTCGGCCAGGATGGGCACCACGCGCGGACCGACCTGCTTGTCGCGCAGCACCTGGTTGAGCACGCGCACGAAAGCCTGGGTGGTCGAGATCTCACGGCCTTCGGCAGTGGGCTCCAGCACGGCCTTGAAAGCCTCCAGCGCCGGCACCGTCAGGTGCTCGTCGGCCTTCTCGCGACGCTTGGGCAGGTAGCCGCCCAGGGCCTTGCGGCGTTCGTGGAGATACTGCATTTCCGGCGAATCGTCAGCCGGCTTGAAGTACGGCAGCGCTTCGAGCTGGTCATCCGGGATGGGCAGACCGAAACGGTCGCGGAACTCGCGGATCGAATCCAGTTCCAGCTTTTTCTGCTGGTGGGTCGGGTTCTTGGCCTGACCCACCTGGCCCATGCCATAGCCCTTGATGGTCTTGGCCAGAATCACGGTCGGCTGGCCGGTGTGCTTGGTGGCCGCGTCAAAGGCCGCGTAGACCTTGTGCGGGTCATGGCCGCCGCGGTTCAGGCGCCAGATGTCCTCGTCGCTCATGCGGGCCACGGCTTCCAGCAGCTTGGGGTGCTTGCCAAAGAAATGCTCGCGCACGAACTTGCCGTCGTTGGCCTTGTACGCCTGGTACTCGCCATCGACCGTCTCTTCCATGATCCGGCGCAGGATGCCTTCCTTGTCGTGGGCCAGCAGCGGATCCCAGTAGCCGCCCCAGATCAGCTTGATGACGTTCCAGCCCGAGCCGCGGAAGTCGCCTTCCAGTTCCTGGATGATCTTGCCGTTGCCGCGCACCGGGCCGTCCAGCCGCTGCAGGTTGCAGTTGACGACGAAGATCAGGTTGTCGAGCTTTTCGCGCGCGGCCAGGGAGATCGCGCCCAGCGATTCGGGCTCGTCCATTTCGCCGTCGCCGCAGAACACCCAGACCTTGCGGTGGCTGGTGTCGGCAATGCCACGGGCATGCAGGTACTTCAGGAAACGGGCCTGATAGATTGCCATCAGGGGGCCAAGCCCCATCGACACCGTCGGGAACTGCCAGAAATCCGGCATCAGCTTGGGGTGCGGATAGGAAGACAGGCCCTTGCCGTCGACTTCCTGGCGGAAGTGATCCAGCTGCTCTTCGGTGAGGCGGTTTTCCAGGAAGGCGCGGGCGTACATGCCCGGCGAGGTATGGCCCTGGAAATAGACCAGATCACCGCCATGCTCTTCGGATTCGGCGTGCCAGAAATGGTTCTGGCCGCAACCGATCATGGTCGCCAGCGACGCAAAGGAGGCGATGTGGCCGCCCAGGTCGCCGCCGTCCGGCGGGTTGTGGCGGTTGGCCTTGACCACCATGGCCATGGCGTTCCAGCGCACATAGGAACGAATACGGGCTTCCAGCTCCAGGTTGCCCGGGTGACGCGGCTCCAGCCCCGGGGGGATGGTGTTCACATAGGCGGTATTGGGCGAAAACGGGATGTGGGCACCCGAGCGGCGAGCCTCATCGATCAGGCGCTCCAGCAAGTAGTGAGCGCGCTGCGGGCCTTCGCGATCGAGTACGGCCGCCAGGGCTTCCAACCACTCCTGGGTCTCTAGGGTGTCTTCATCATTGGCTGCCGCGAGGCTGCCTACCTGAGCGAGAGAGGACATCGTGTGTCTCCTGATGGGGTTTTCTGAACCACACCCCGCATGGGTAACACGCGGGGTACAGAAAGGGATGCACGCGGCCGCCCCGCCAAAAAAGGGACGCCAGGCACGTTTGCGCGCATTCTAAGTAGCTAGCTTAGCCTGTCGCAAGATAAATTTCATGTTGCGGTACGGAATTTCATAATATGAAATACTGACGGATTCCTGAAAGACATTTCTGCCCTCGCCTGCGGCCTTCCGGCGGTCCTCATCCCGGCGCGCCGCAGGGGGTCCGGCCCAGCATCTCATAGAGAGGCTCCCCCGCCAAGTCTGCCGGGCAGACCCCGCCGGCCTGGCGTGCGACAGCGCGGATTTCCCCCTCCGGGACCCGCTGCGCCCCCTGCGCAAGCCACCGGCCCCGGGCTGCCCGGCCGCCATGCGGCACCCGGGCCAGGCCCGTGACAACGGCAGCGCAAGCACCGGCGTGCTGCCGGCCGGCAGGCGGCACGGCATCAGCATCCTGGCGCCCCGCGCCGTCAGAGCAGTGCAACATCGTAGGACGCCAACCCATCATTACCCGTATTCTCCGGCGCTCCGCCGGCCTGGAACCGGGTTCCCCGCATCCTCCCGGCAGCATATATGGTGCACCGCACAACAAAAAGATCGATGAAATCCTCAGCCGCAGGCGCTCAAACCCGCCTCTGTCAGGGAAAAAAACAGGGATTTACACGCTGCCACGCCGCCTGCGGCCCGGCGCGCCGGCCCACCGCTGCCCATTACCCCGTAAAATACGCAGCCTAACGGCCCTCCTGTCCATGTCCAGCGCCCCCAAGTCCAATATCCCGAATTCCTTTCACGCCCACGCCCGCACCCGCCGGCGCGGCCTGTATTGGGTAACGCCCGCCCTGGTGCTGGTGCTCTACATCTGCGTGATGGGGATGTTCTTCTGGTTGCAGCGCATCCACGATGACAGCGTGATGTTCGTCACCATCGACCAGGAGCTGCGCCAGCAGCGCCTGCTGTGGGTGGTGCTGGCGCTGTCCTGTGTGATCATCATCAGCCTGTTGATGCTGTGGCGCTACACGCGTTTCCGCTCGGTGGCCGAAGCCGCCCAGATCGCCGAAACCGGTTTTCGCCGCGCCATGGAGAACTCCATGTCCACCGGCATGCGGGTGCTCGACATGGAAGGCCGCATCGCCTACGTCAATCCCGCCTTTTGCCGCATGATCGGCTGGAACGAGGCGGACCTGATCGGGCGCAGCCCGCCCTTCCCCTATTGGGTGCCCGGCCGCCACGACCAGCACCAGCACACGCTCGACGTGCTGATGTCCGGCAAGACGCCCTCCAGCGGTCTCGAAGTCGAGGCCCAGCGGCGCGACGGCTCGCGCTTTACCGCCCGCATGTATGTTTCGCCGCTGCTGGACCCCAACGGCACCCAGATCGGCTGGATGACCTCCATGACCGACATCACCGAGCCCAAGCGCATCCGCGAGGCCCTGACGGCCGCGCATGAACGCTTCATGACCGTGCTCGAAGGGCTGGACGACGCCATCTCGGTGACTGCAGACACCCACGACGGCCTCGAACTGCTGTTCGCCAACCGCACCTACCGGCGCGTGTTCGGCGCCCAGACCGGCGGCCACGACGAATTGCTGGCAGGCCGCCGCGGCCGCTTCACCGACGAGTCGGTCGAGGTCTTCGCTCCTTCGGTGCAGCGCTGGTTCGAAGTGCATCACCGCATGCTGGCCTGGACCGACGGGCGGCGCGTGCGCATGCAGGTCGCGCGCGACATCACCGAACGCCGCATGCACGAAGAAGCCTCGCGCGTGCAACAGGAAAAGATCCAGATCACCAGCCGCCTGACCACCATGGGCGAGATGGCCTCCTCGCTGGCCCACGAGCTGAACCAGCCGCTGACCGCCATCGCCAACTACAGCATGGGCGCGGTCGCCATGGTCAAGGCCGGACGCACCAACCCCGAGATGCTGCTGCCGGCGCTGGAGAAGGCTGCCGCGCAGGCCGAGCGGGCCGGCAAGATCATCAGCCGCATCCGCGAATTCGTGAAACGCAGCGAGCCGCGCCGCCAGCGCGTGCCGATCTCGCGCATCGTCGACAACGCGATCGGTTTCGCCGAGATCGACGCGCGCAAACGCCGCATCCGCATCGACCCGGCCGTGCCGGCGCCCATCCCGGATGTGCTGGCCGATCCCATCCTGATCGAGCAGGTGCTGCTGAATCTGTTAAAAAACGGCCTGGAGGCCATGGAAGGCAGCGAATCCGATGAGCTCAAGGTCATCGTGACGCTGCAAGGCCCCCAGATCGAGGTCGCGGTCCACGACCGCGGCCACGGAATCGCCGAACCCGAACGTCTGTTCGAACCTTTCTTCAGCACCAAGTCCCAGGGCCTGGGCATGGGGCTGAACATCTGCCGTACCATTATTGAATCTCACCACGGTCGTCTGTGGGCCGAATCCAATCCTGCTGGCGGGACGATCTTCCGCTTTACCCTGCCCTGTGCCGCGCCTGAAACGCCGGCCCGGAATGACCAGTCCGAGGAGTTGCACGTATGAACACCCCCCACCTGTCGAGCACGGTATACATTGTCGATGATGACGAGGCCGTCCGCGATTCGCTGCGCTGGCTTCTTGAGGCCAATGGCTACCGGGTCCGCGCCTTTCCCAGCGCCGAATCCTTTCTGGACGAGTACGACGCCGCGCAGGTGGGTGTGCTGATCGCCGACGTGCGCATGCCCGGCATGAGCGGCCTCGAACTGCAAGAGCAGCTGCTGGCGCGCAATTCGCCCATGCCCATCGTCTTCATCACCGGCCACGGCGATGTGCCGATGGCGGTGTCCACGATGAAGAAAGGCGCGATCGATTTCCTCGAAAAGCCTTTCAACGAATCCGACCTGCGCGAGATCGTCGCCCGCATGCTGGAGCAGGCCGCGCAGCGGGTCTCCAAGCACCAGGCGCAGAAAGACCACGAAGCCATGCTGGCGCGCCTGACCGCGCGCGAGCAACAGGTGCTCGAGCGCATCGTCGCCGGCCGTCTGAACAAGCAGATCGCCGACGACCTGGGCATCAGCATCAAGACTGTCGAGGCGCACCGCGCCAACATCATGGAAAAACTTGAAGTGACCACCGTAGCCGACCTCATGAAAGTCGCGCTGGCCAAACCCGAGGCCAACGCATGACCGCAAGCATCATCGACGGCGCCGCCCTGTCGCAGCGCATCCGCGAAGACGTCGCCCAGCGCGTGGCGGCCCTGACCGAACAAGGCGTGCGCCCGGGCCTGGCCGTGGTGCTGGTGGGTGAAGACCCCGCCTCCCAGGTCTATGTGCGCAACAAAGTGGCCGCCTGCGAAAAGGCCGGCCTGCATTCGGTCAAGGAGCAATACCCGGCCGACCTGAGCGAAGCCGACCTGCTGGCCCGCATCGACGCCCTGAACCGCGATCCGTCCATCCACGGCATCCTGGTGCAGTTGCCGCTGCCGGGCCACCTGGACGCGCACAAGGTGATCGAAGCCATCGCCCCCGAAAAGGACGTCGACGGCTTCCATATCAGCAATGCCGGCCTGCTGATGACCGGCCAGCCGCTGTTCCGCCCCTGCACCCCCTACGGTGTCATGAAGATGCTGCAAGCCCAGGGTGTGGCGCTGCGCGGCGCCGAAGCCGTGGTGGTGGGCGCCAGCAACATCGTCGGCAAGCCCATGGCCATGCTGCTGCTGGCCGCCGGCGCCACCGTGACGCTGTGCAATTCCAAGACCCGCGATCTGGCCGCCCACACCCGGCGCGCCGACGTGCTGGTGGTCGCCACCGGCCGCCCGCGCATGATCACCGGCGACATGGTCAAGCCCGGCGCCGTGGTCATCGACGTGGGCATCAACCGCGGCGAAGACGGCAAGCTCTGCGGCGACGTCGATTTCGCCTCGGCTGCCGAGGTCGCCGGCGCCATCACGCCGGTGCCCGGCGGCGTCGGCCCCATGACCATCGCCATGCTGCTGGTCAACACCGTCGAGGCGGCCGAGCGCGCCCTCTCGCAGCGGAACGCGGGCTGATTCCCGCCCAGGCGCCGGCGAATCCGTCCGGCGCCTGCCCCGGCAAGCGTCTTCCCGCCTTGCAATCCCGGGCATACTCCCCATCTAGCTTGATATCCCCGGCCGCCGCCGCGCCGGCGCACGCCGTTCTCCACCGGAAAGCCTCATGACTCAAAACCCGCTGCTCGCCCCCGTGGCCACCCTGGTCGACTACGCCGCCATCAAGCCGGAGCACATCGTGCCGGCCATCGACGAACTGCTGGCCTTGTCGCGTCAGGCTGTCGATGCGGCCGCCCAGCCCTCCCTGCCCGCCACCTGGGAAGCGATCGTGCACCCCCTGGACAGCGCCACGGAGCGCCTGTGGCGCGCCTGGTCGGTCGCCGGCCACCTGAACGCCGTGGTCAACACGCCGGCGCTGCGCGAGGCCTACAACGCCGCCCTGCCCAAGGTCACCGAGTTCTCCACCTGGCTGGGCCTGCATGAAGGCCTCTACCGCCAATACCAACGCCTGCAGGCCAGCCCCGGGTTCGCCCAATGGGATCCGGTGCGCCGCCGCGTGGTCGAGCTGGCGCTGCGCGACTTCCGTCTGGGCGGCGTGGAACTGCAGGGCGAGGCGCGCGACCGCTATGCCGTGATTTCCGACCGTCAGGCGCAGGCCTCGCAGAAATTCTCCGAAAACGTGCTCGACGCCATCGATGCCTGGCAGCTGTACCTGGACGATGCGGCGCGCCTGGACGGCGTGCCGGCCGATGTCCAGCAGGCCGCCGCCGACAGCGCCCGCCAGGACGGCCGCGAGGGCTACAAGCTCACCCTCAAGATGCCCTGCTACCTGCCGGTCATGCAGTATGCGCGCGACCGCTCGCTGCGCGAGACCCTTTACCGCGCCTATGGCACGGTCGCCTCCGAACAGGGCGAGGCGGGCTTCGACAACTCGCCCATCATCGAAGAGCTGCTGGCCCTGCGCGCCGAAGAGGCCGGGCTGCTGAAATTCGGCACCTTTGCCGAACTGCGTCTGCAGACCCGCATGGCCGACAGCGCCGCCGAGGTCACCACCTTCCTGCGCGACCTGGCCGCCCGCGCCAAGCCCTATGCCGAGCGCGACCTCGCCCAGCTGCGCGAATTCGCCGCCGGCGAGCTGGGGCTGGCCGAGCTGCAGCCCTGGGATATTCCCTTCGTGTCCGAGCGCCTGCGCGAGGCCCGCTATGCCTACTCGGAAGAAGAGATCAAGCGCTACTTTACCGAACCGCGCGTGCTCGATGGCCTGTTCGACGTGATCGAGACCCTCTTTGACGTGCGCCTGAAGCCTGCCGAACTCTCGACCTGGCACGCCGACGTACGGGGCGTGCGGGTGGAGTCTGCCGACGGCAAAACGCTGGGCTTTCTCTACCTGGATCTGTACGCGCGCGCCGGCAAGCAAAGCGGCGCCTGGGTCGACAGCGAACGCAACCGCCGCCTGATCGCCGGCCAGATCCAGACGCCGGTGGTCTACCTGACCTGCAACTTCTCGCGCCCCAGCGGCGACAGGCCCGCCCTGCTCACGCACGACGACGTCATCACGCTGTTCCACGAAACCGGCCACGCCCTGCACGCCCTGCTTTCCGAGGTCGACGAACCCGGCGCCTCGGCGTTCGCCAGCGTCGAATGGGATGCGATCGAACTGCCCTCACAGTTCATGGAGAACTTCTGCTGGGAATGGGAAGTGGTGCAGAAACTCTCGGCCCATGTCGACAGTGGCGAAGCCTTGCCACGCGCCCTCTTCGACAAGCTCCTGGCTGCCCGCAATTACCAGAGCGGCATGCAGACCGTGCGCCAGCTGGAGTTCGCGCTCTTTGACATGCTGATGCACGACCGCCCCGAAGGCATGCGCATTGCCGACGTGCTGGCGCTGCTGCAGCAGGTGCGCGCCGAAGTCGCGGTCCTGTTCCCGCCGGCCTGGCATCGTTTCCCGCACGCGTTCTCGCATCTTTTCGCAGGCGGCTACGGGGCCGGCTACTACAGCTACAAATGGGCCGAGGTGCTGTCGGCCGACGCCTATGAGGCCTTCGAGGAGGCCGCCCGCGACGGCAATACGCTGGACACGGCCACCGGCCTGCGTTTTCGCCGCGAGGTGCTGGCTGTCGGCGGCGCCCGCCCGGCCGCCGAGTCCTTTGCGGCCTTCCGGGGTCGTGCACCACGCATCGACGCCCTGCTGCGTCACAGCGGCATGGCCGAAACCGCCTGAGGTTCTGTCTGGGCGGCAGGCCGCCGCCCAGACACCACCAGCCAACGCCCATGCAGCGACTGGGCCGAGCCGGCCTGAAGCCAGAACCGCGCCTGGGCCGCATCGGGCGCCCGGCGGGCCTGGCGCCGGCAATACCACCACGAAGGCAGGGCCAGCACATGCTCGATGCGGCGCTTGGGCTTGGGCTCGCGCACCTCGTGCAGTGTCACGTCCTCGTAGCCGGCCAGCGTCAGCAACTGATGCAGCAACGGAAACGTCCAGGCAAAGTAGGTGATGTAATCCCGGCCCCGACAGCGCCCCACGGCAGGCCGGAAGCCTGAATGAAAGCCACGCAGCAGAAACTGCACCCGCGAACGCTGCTGCCAGACATTGGGAGTGGTCAGGATCAGCAGGCCGCCCGGCCGCAGCGCATGCCAGAAGCTCTCGACCGCCGTGCCCGGACTGGACAGCAGATGAATGGCTTCGCCGCAGACCACGGCATCATAGCGGCGCGCGCCACGCCAGGCCTGCTCCAGGTCCTGCTCCTGCACCTCGCGATACCCGCCGCCAGACGACGGAAATTCCCATAGCCCCTTGCCGTCAAGTGCCAGCTCGGCGCCCATCGCACGCCCCAGCCAGCCCTGCCCGCAAGGCGCATCGAGCACCTCGCGCGCGCGCTCGCGACGCAACAGATCACACACCACGGGATGATAGGGAGCAGCAGCCATCGGGGACTCGCAGGGCAAGGCGGCGCGCGGAATGCGGCAGCATCCCGCGCATCAGAGCGGCAACATCGCCGACCGGGCGCATCCGCGGCGGGAAAGCGGACCGTTGCCGGCTGGCGGCGGCACGCTCACGGTCAGATGCAGGAAATACGTTTTGTAACCGCCACCGCCGCCACGCCCTGGGTATGATGGCTGCACCTGTCCCCCTGAAAGGAGCGCGAGCATGGGCATCATCGTCATGATCATCGTCGGTTTCATCGTGGGCCTGATCGCCCGCGCGCTGATGCCGGGCAATCAAAGCATGGGCATCATCATGACCACCATCCTGGGTATTGTCGGCTCGGTGGTGGCCGGCTATCTTGGCCAGGCGCTGGGCTGGTACGCCTCGGGCGAGCCGGCGGGCTGGATCGCCTCGGTGGTGGGCGCCATCATCGTGCTGGCGGTGGTCGGCCTCGTCTCCAAGAAGAGTTAAGGCCGCGTTTGCGGCGCCAGTACGGCTCCCCGTGGGGAGCCGTACTGCATGTCAGAATGCGTAGCGCAACCCCGCATAGAGCTCGCCGCTCACGCCCCTGGCGCGCAGATGGTTGTCCCGGCTGGTGCCCGTGCTGGACTCGCCCAGACGGGTATAGCGATAGCCCGCATCCAGCGTGAGGGCGGGATTCAAGGCGTAGCTGGCGCCAACCCCCACCGTCCAGGCCAGCCTGTTGCGACGCAGCGGTTTCATTTCGATGCGCTGTTCAAGCACCCTCAATTGCCCCGAAGCCCGGTTGATGGCCAGCCCCAGGCCAAGCTGCCCGTACACGCTGAACCGCTCGGTGATGCTGAAATCACGATAGACGTTGAACATCAGGCGTTGGGCGCGATTGGTGTACGTCTGGGCGCTGACTTCCTTGCCCCCCAGGTCGGGCTCGGTGGTCGACTTCCGAAAGCGCGCCGTCGACGGCAGGACATACTCGGCTTCCACGCGCCAGCCAGGCGACAAGGCATAGCCCAGCGCCAGCGACCCCATGAATCGCCGCGTCGTGTTGCTGTCACCCAGTTTGACCGACTGCCCTTCGCCGTCGAACTCCTCGAAGCCGCGCACATCGTTCAATACATTGGCTGAATAGCCCATCCTGGCAGCGGCATACCAGCCGCTGCCGGTTTCACCGGCCTGGACCGTGCCCGCTCCCACCAACATGAACAGCACGGCGCAAGTCGCTTTTTGCATGATTTACTTCCTTTAGAGAAAGGCCCGGCCGATTGCGCGACATGCATGCTGTCGTGCAATCGGCCAGGCCGGGAAGGATCAATCATGAAAAAGGCGCACCCTTTGCTCAATGCGCTGCGGTCTGGTTCATAGCTGCTATCGCTGTCTGCCGACACCCGATCAGGAAGCTTCCGCCAGCGGCGTGTGTTCGGTCCAGCCGCCGCCCAGTGACTTGTACAGGGTAATCAGGTTGGACAACCGCGCCAGCCGGGTATCCACCAGCACCTGTTGCGCTTCGTAGAGCGAACGCTGCGAATCCAGCACGCTCAGATAACTGTCCACGCCCTGGCGGAAACGCTGATCCGACAGGTCGTAGGCGCGCTGGCTGGCCTGCACCAGCAGGCGCTGGGCCTGGATCTGCTGGCCCAAGGTGGCGCGCCCGGCCAGGCCATCAGCCACCTCGCGAAAACCGCTCTGGATCGCCTTTTCGTAGTTGGCCACCTCGATCCGCTTGCGCACGTGCGCCAGATCCAGATCGGCGCTCAGGGCGCCGCCGGCGAAAATGGGCAGATAGATCTGAGGCGCAAAACTCCAGCTGCCCGAGCCGGCATCGAACAGCCCGCCCAGCGACGCGCTCATCGTACCGGCCGAACCAGTCAGGCTGATGCTGGGGAAGAAGGCCGCGCGCGCCGCTCCGATGCGGGCATTGGCGCCCTGGAGCACGTGTTCGGCCGCCCGGATATCCGGACGCCGCACCAGCAGGTCCGACGGCAGGCCGGCCGGCAATTCCGCCAGCACCGCATCGTCGGGCAGGCGGGTCTGCTGCGCCAGACGCGCCTGCATATCCTGCGATAGCGGCTGGCCGATCAGCAACACCAGCGCATTGCGATCCTGGGCCAGTTGCCGTTCGTACTGGGCCATGTTTCGCTCTGCGATGCGCAGCGATATCTCCGCCTGGCTGAGATCGAGCGCCGTGGCCACGCCCTGCTCATAGCTCTGATGCGTCAGGCGATAGGAGTCCTGTTGCGACACCAGGGTCTCGCGGGTCAGTTGCAGCAGTTCCTGGTCGGCAAGCAGCGTGAGGTAGGCATTGGCCGTTTCGGCCAGCAGGGTCAGCTGGGCGGCGATGCGGGTTTCGTCCTGAGCCAGATACTGCTGCAGCGCCTGGTCGCTCAGGTTGCGCACCCGGCCGAACAGATCCAGCTCCCAGGCGGACACCGCCGCACCGACCTGGTACTGGCGCGAAATCTGCGCCTGGCCGGTGGCGGTCATGTCACCCGGGGTACGCTGTACCGTGGCATTGCCCGCCGCCCCCACCGAAGGCATCAGGTCTGCACGCTGGATACGGTACTGGGCACGTGCGGCCTCGACGTTCAGGGCCGCCACGCGCAGATCGCGGTTGTTGTCCAGCGCCAGCGTCAGCAGCTCCTGCAGCAGCGGATCGCGGAAGAACTCGCGCCAGCCGATATCGGCAGCCACCCCGGAGGCGGCCGGATCGCCCGCATCCGGGTAATGCTGCGCCACGGGCGCATCGGGGCGCTCGTAGGTCGGCGCCAGCGAGCAGCCGGCCAACACGCCGGCCAGCGAAAGCGAAAGCAAGGTTCTCATAGCAGTACGACTCATTGCGCCGCTCCCGGGTTGTCGCCGGACTCGGCTTCCTGCATGTCGCTTTGCCGGTTCACGCGGAACAGGCGCAGCACCAGCACGAAGAAGAAAGGCACGAAGAAGATCGCCAGGAAGGTGCCCGAGAGCATGCCGCCGATCACGCTGGTGCCGATGGCATGCCGGCTGGCCGAACCCGCGCCGGTCGAGATGGCCAGGGGCAGCACGCCCAGCACGAAGGCCATCGAGGTCATCAGGATCGGCCGCAGGCGTTGGCGCGCCGCATGCACTGCGGCCTCGGCCAGGCTGCCGCCCTGCTCGAAATGCGCCTTGGCGAACTCCACGATGAGGATGGCGTTCTTGGCTGCCAGCCCCACGGTGGTCAGCAGCCCCACCTGGAAGTAGACATCGTTGGAAAGATCGCGCAGCAAGGTCGCGCCCAGCGCACCGATCACGCCCAGCGGCACCACCAGCATCACGGCAGTCGGCACGCTCCAGCTTTCATAAAGCGCGGCCAGACACAGGAACACCACGATCAGCGAGATGGCGTACAAGGCCGGCGCCTGGGCATCGGACATGCGTTCCTCGAAGGACATCCCTGTCCACTCGAAACCGATGCCCGTGGGCAGCTTGGCGGCGATGCGCTCCATTTCCTTCATGGCGTCGCCCGAACTGTAGCCATGCGCCGCCTGGCCCTGGATGTTGTAGGCCGGCACGCCGTTGTAGCGATTGAGCTTCTGCGGCCCGTGGGTCCAGTGCGCGGTGGCAAAGGCCGAGAACGGAACCATGTCGCCCGCGTTATTGCGCACGTACCACTTCTCCAGGTCCTCGGGCAGCATGCGCGAGGCCGGCTCGCCCTGCACGAACACCTTTTTCACCCGGCCCCTGTCAATGAAATCATTGACATAGGATGAGCCCCAGGCCGTGGCCAGGGTGGTGTTGATCTCGGCGATCGAGACGCCCAGCGCCCGGGCTTTCTCGCGGTCGATATCGAGCTGGTATTGCGGCGCATCCTCGACGCCGTTGGGGCGGACCCCCACCAGCATGGGGCTTTGCATGGCCTCGGCCAGCAACTGGTTGCGTGCCGCCAGCAGCGCTTCATGGCCCAGGCCGGCACGGTCCTGCAACATGAAATCAAAGCCCGAGGCATTGCCCAGCTCCATCACCGGCGGCGGCGTGAAGACGAAAATCTGCGCATCGCGGACATGCCCGGCGAAGTAGGTGTTGGCGCGACGCACCAGCGCCTCGGCCTGCAGCTCGGCGCTCTTGCGCTCTTTCCAGTCACGCAGCTTGACGAACAGGATGGCGCTGTTCTGTCCGCGCCCGCCGAACGAGAAGCCCGTCACGGCGAACACCGATGCCACCGCATCCTTTTCTTCCGAGAGCAGGTGATCGACCGCCTGGTCGACGACCTGCTGGGTGCGCTCGGCGGTGGCGCCGGCCGGCGCCATCACCTGGGCGAACAGAATGCCCTGGTCTTCGCCCGGCAGAAAGGCCGTCGGAATGCGCGCGAACATCCAGCCCATGGCCAGGATCAGCGCCAGATACACCACAAGCAGCCGTTTGCCGCGCGTCATGGTTTTCTCGACCACGCGCACATAGCCGTCGGTGGAGCGGTCGAACATGCGGTTAAACCAGCCGAAGAAGCCCTTCCTGGTGGCGTGATGCCCCTTGGGCACGGGCTTGAGCATGGTGGCGCACAGCGCTGGCGTGAAGACCACCGCCACCACCACCGACAGGACCATGGAGGACACGATGGTGATGGAAAACTGGCGATAGATCACCCCGGTCGAACCGCCGAAAAAGGCCATCGGCACGAACACCGCCGACAGGACCATGGCAATGCCCACCAGTGCGCCGGTGATCTGGCTCATCGACTTGCGGGTGGCCGCCTTGGGGCTCAGCCCTTCCTCGACCATCACCCGCTCGACGTTTTCCACCACCACGATGGCATCGTCGACCAGCAGGCCGATGGCCAGCACCATGCCGAACATGGTCAGGGTGTTGATCGAATAGCCGAATGCGGCCAGCACCCCGAAAGTTCCCAGCAGCACCACCGGCACGGCCAGGGTGGGGATGAGCGTGGCGCGCACGTTCTGCAGGAACAGATACATCACCAGGAACACCAGCAGGATGGCCTCGAACAACGTCTGGATCACGCTCTCGATGGACAGGCTGACAAACGGGGTGGTGTCATAGGGATAGACCACCTCCATGCCCTGCGGGAAGAAAGGCTTCAGGCCGTCGATGGTGGCGCGCACCGCCTTGGCCGTGTCCAGGGCGTTGGCGCCGCTGGCCAGCTTGATCGCCAGGCCGGTGGCAGGTTTGCCGTTGTAGTAGCTGTCGATGGCGTAGTTCTCGGCGCCCAGCTCCACGGTGGCCACGTCCTTCAGGCGCACCTGCGAACCGTCGGGGTTGACCTTCAGCAGGATATTGCCGAAGGCTTCCGGCGTCTGCAGACGCGACGGGCCGATGATGGTGGCATTGAGCTGCTGGCCGCGCTTGGCCGGCAGCCCGCCCAGCTGCCCCGAAGACACCTGCACGTTCTGCTCGCGGATGGCCGCGCTCACGTCGGAGGCCGACAGCGAGTAGTTGATCAGCTTCTCGGGGCTGAGCCAGATGCGCATGGCATAGGGCGCGCCGAACAGCTGGAAGTCACCCACGCCTGGCGTGCGGCTGATCGGATCCTGAACATAGGAGGCGACGTAGTCGGCCAGGTCGGACTTGTCCAGCGAGCCGTCGCTGGACACGAAGCCGGCCACGATCAGGAAGTTCTTGGTCGCCTTGGTCACGCGGATGCCCTGCTGCTGCACTTCCTGCGGCAGCAGGGGCTGGGCCAGGGCGAGCTTGTTCTGCACCTGGACCTGGGCCGTATCGGGATCGGTACCCTGAGCGAAGGTCAGCGTGATGGTCATGCTGCCATCGGAGTTGCTTTCCGAGGAGATGTACTCCAGGTTGTCGATGCCGTTCATCTGCTGTTCGATGACCTGCACCACCGTATCCTGCACGGTCTGGGCCGATGCGCCCGGATAGCTCACGCTGATGGCGATGGCCGGCGGCGCGATGGCCGGATACTGCGCAACCGGCAGGCTGAGAATGGACAGCGCCCCGGCCATCATCAGCACGATGGCGATCACCCAGGCGAAGACCGGCCTGTCTATGAAAAACTTAGCCATGCGGCCTCCTTACTTGGCCGCCGGGGCTGCCGCGGGCTGCGCAGCCCCGGTCGCCTGGAATGGCACAGCGTTGACTTGCGCACCCGGGCGCGCATTGTGCATGCCCTCGACGATGACCCGATCTCCCTCGCTCAGGCCGCTTGTGACCAGCCACTGGTCGCCGACCGTGCGGTCGGTGGCCAGTTCGCGCAGTTCGACCTTGCCTTCGGCATTGACGACCAGCGCCGTGGGCAGGCCGCGCGTATTGCGCGTCACGCCGCGCTGCGGCACCAGCAGGCCCTCATTGGCCACGCCCTGGCCAAGCCGGGCACGCACGAACATGCCCGGCAGCAACTCATGCTGCGGGTTGGGAAAGACCGCCCTGAGCGTGACCGACCCGGTACCCGGATCGACCGTCACCTCGGAAAACTCGAGCGTGCCGGTCTGGCCGTACTCGGTGCCGTCTTCCAGTTGCAGCGTCACCGTGGCCGCCTGCCCTCCTTCGGCCTGCTGCAGCTCGCCGCGCGCCAGTGCGCGCTTGAGGCGCAACAACTGGACGCTGGACTGCGTCAGGTCGACATAGATGGGATCGATCTGCTGAACCGAGGCGATGGCGTTGGCCTGGTTGGCCGTCACCAGCGCCCCCTCGGTCACCAGCGAACGACCGATGATGCCGCCGATGGGCGCCAGCACCTTGGTGTACACCAGATTGATGCGGGCCGTGTCCAGCGCCGCCTTGGCAGACAGCACGTCCGCCTGGGCCTGATCGCGTGCTGCCACCGCATCGTCATAGGTCTGGCGGCTGACCGCCCGGGTTTCGACCAGGGGTTTGTAACGATTCACCAGCAGCGTGGCCGAGCGCAACTGCGCCTGGGCCCGCGCCAGTGCCGCCTGGCTGCTGTCGACGCTGGCCTGATAGAGCGCCGGATCGATCTGGTAGAGCTGCTGGCCGGCCTTGACCTCACCGCCCTCGGTGAAAAGGCGCTTCTGAATGATGCCGTTGACCTGGGGTCGCACCTCGGCGATGCGATAGGCCGAGGTACGGCCCGGCAGCTCGGTGGAGAGCGAAACCGGCTGAGCCTTGACCTCGACCACGCTGACTTGGGGCTTGCCCGGGGCCGGTGCTTCGGCTTCCTTGCTGCAGGCGGCCAGCGAGGCCGCCAGGACTGCCAACGACAACGCCGCCACGCTGCGCCCGAATCGTTTATCGTTTTTCATAGCTATTCCTGAGTACGTTTCACCCGTGCGTCGCCTGCAGTGAAACGATGACTATTCTTGTTGCAACGCAAAAGGGTTCCAATTCTGCTTTATCCCGAACCCGAAACAAAGGCCCATATAAAGAAAACATCATTCCATTATTGGGACAATAATTGGCCTGGCTCAAGGTATGCTTCCAGCTATGACGAACCGAATCCAGGGCATGGAAATCTTCGTCGAGGTCGCCAAGACGCGCCATTTCGGGCGCGCCGCCGAGCGTCTCGGCATCCCGAAATCGACCTTGTCGCGCCAGATCGCCGAACTGGAGCGCAATTTCGGTCTACGGCTGCTTACCCGCACCACGCGCAAGGTGGAACTGACGGCTGCGGGCCAGCTCTACCTGGAGCGTTGCGAGCGCATCGTCGCCGAAGCGCGGCTGGTGCACGAAGAACTGCAGAACCTGGTGGAAACGCCGGCCGGCCCGCTACGCGTGAATCTGCCGGCCGACTTCGGCACGGAGTTCCTGGCCGAGTCCTTTCTGGCATTCTCGCAACGCTACCCGGACGTGGATTTCTATCTCGACCTGGCCACGCCCGAACATGCCAACCGCGTGTTCCAGGCATGCGACCTGGCGATCCAGATCGGCGAGCTGCCCGACTCGAACCTGATCGCCCGCCCGCTGGGCATGCTGCCGGCCCATCTCTATGCATCGCCGCAATATCTGGACCGTCGCGGCCGTCCCAAGACGCCCCAGGAACTGAGCGAACACGAATGTCTGGAGTTCCGCGTCGGCCGCGGCGGTCCCGTGACGCTGTGGCCCCTGAGCAATGGCCAGCAGAAGTTGGACATCACGCCCGGACGGCACTATTCGGTCAACAGCGTGTCGATGCTGCGCAGCCTGACCATGCTGGGCGCCGGGATCTCCGTGCTGGCCGCCCAGCACGACGGCGAGCATGACGGCCTGGAACGGGTGCTGCCCGACTGGCATGCCGGGCCCTTCCCTGTCTATGCCGTCACGGATACCCGGCTGCTGCCGGCCAAGACGCGCATCTTCATCGACTTTCTGATCGATCGGCTGAACATGCAGCAACCGGGATCAAAGGATAGCCCCAACCCGTTCTTTACCGCGGTATGAGGCGTCGTGTGGAAATAAACTGAAACGCCTGACTGAAACCCGTCGGCCGGCTCGCGCCTAGAAGCGCTCGTCCTCGCGCAGATAGCGCCACTGGCCCAGGGGCAGATCGCCCAGACGCACCCGGCCGATGCGCACGCGCTTGAGGCCTACCACCTTGAGGCCGACCAGTTCGCACATGCGGCGGATCTGGCGTTTCTTGCCTTCGTTGAGCACGAAGCGCAGTTGGTCGTCATTCTGCCAGCGCACCTGGGCCGGCTTCAGGCGCTTGCCATCGAGCGACAGCCCGTGATTGAGCAGGGCCAGGCCGCTTTCGCTCAAGCGCCCCTGCACGCGCACCAGATACTCCTTGTCGACCGTGGACTCCTCGCCGATCAGGTGGCGCGCCACGCGACCGTCCTGAGTCAGCACCAGCAGGCCCTGCGAGTCGATGTCCAGGCGGCCGGCCACGGCCAGGCCGCGCAGGTGCCCGCGCTCAAAGCGCAGGGGCGAACGATCGCCGGCGTAGCGGCTGCGGGCATCGATGAGCGCGGCGGCCGGCTCGTAGCCGTCCTCGGCCTGACCGGACACATAGCCCACGGGCTTGTTGATGAGGATGGTCACGCGGGCCGTCTGGGCGACATGCGCGGCGCGCTCCAGGGTGATGGTCTGCTGCGGATAGGCCTTGGCGCCCAGCTCCGAGACCACTTCGCCGTCGACCCGCACCCAGCCGCGTTCGATGTAGCTGTCGGCTTCGCGGCGCGAACACAGGCCGCGCTCGGACATGAGTTTGGATATTCTGACTTTTTCCATGGCCGATATTGTAAGCGTGCCCGGCCTTGCGCCCGACGCCGACGACGGTCTTGGCATAATACGCAGCCATGACCGTATCGCATCAAGCACCGCTGGCCCCGGGCTGGCTGGCTCAAGCTCCCTTCACCCTCACCGCTGCGCAGCGCCACTGGCTGTTCCGGCCCGGCGCGCTGACGGCAGGCCTGCGACAACTGGGCCAGGTCAGGCTGCGTGTCGTGGCCGAGTATGCCGACGGCGCGCCCCCCGATGAGGCCATCGCCATGCACATTGCGCCCGGCTCCCCGGTATGGATACGCGAAGTCCTGATGTCGGTCGATGGCGTGGACAGCGTGCCGGCGCGCAGTCTCACGCCCCTGACCGCCTCGCACGGATCCTGGCAGGGCATGCGGCGTCTGCTGACCCGGCCGCTGGCCGACATGCTCTATCACGACCGCAGCGTCACGCGCTCGCCCTTCGCCTGCCGACGCCTGGCCCTGCCCCTGCCGTTCTTTCGCATGGTGGCCAACCTGCCCGGCGTAAGCGCGCGCGATGCCGCCTGGCTGTGGGCACGCCGCTCGGTCTTCTGGCGTCACGGCCAGCCGCTGCTGGTGGCCGAGTGTTTCCTGCCCGATTTCTGGCGCCGCGTGCTCGACGGGCGCGCCACGCCGCCCCTCAAGGCCCACGAACGGCGCTGACGCCCCCTCAGGCGCGGGATTCGCGCCAGTCTTGCGGCTCCAGGGTCACCTCGCCCTTGGCCGCCGACACATACACCACGCCATCGGAAATATTGATATTTAGCTGCATGCCGCGCTCGGCCAGTTCGCCCAGCGCGCGGCTTTGCTCGGCCGGCAAGCTGACCACGCGCAGATTGCGCGCCCGCTCGACCTTGTTGCGCACCCCGTCCCACCAGATCTGCGAGGCATGGCCGCCGTAGCAGTAGATCACCACCTGGTCGGCCCGCCCGCAGGCGCGCAGGATGCGTCGCTCTTCGGGCTGCCCGACATCCACCCAGAGGGAAATCGCACCGGTCAGGTCCTTGGCCCAAAGATCGGGCTCGTCCGTCTCGCTCAGGCCTTTGGTGAAGGCCAGTTCATCGCTGGCCTGCAGTGCGAAGGCCACCAGACGCACCATCATGCGCTCATCGGTCTCGGAGGGGTGCCGTGCCACCGTAAGGTTGTGACTGGCGTAGTAATTGCGATCCGTGTCGGCAATATTGAGATCGGCTTTATAGATGGTCGCGCGCAGGGCCATACGTTCAGTATCTGCTTGGGAAAACCCGGCATCATACCGCTTGAGCGCCCTGCGGTCTGCCCGTGCTGGCATGAGGCTTGCGGCACAAGGCATAGCAGTGGCGGCTGGCGTCATCGGCCAGCCAGCCCCCGCCCAGCATGCCCTCGATCGGGGCATGCTCAGGCAGCAGCGCGCTGCGAGCCAGCAGCGCCGCCACCGGATAGCTGGCGCAATCCGGCCGCGCGTTGTAGCCAAGCAGAAAACGGCCACCCGGACGCAGCACGTGAACCACCCCCGCCAGCAGCTTTTCGAAGCTCTCGGCATCGTTGATGCCATAGCCCACCAGCCCGTTGGCGATCACCAGATCGAAAACGCCGGCCGCATAAAGGTTGCGCAGCGCGGTCGCGTCACCGACACGGTGGCGCCCCGGCTGGCCATAGCGCCGCCGGCCAGGGTCGATGTCCAGGGTATGAAAATCCAGCTGCAGCAGGCGATGATAGTGCCAGTTGTAGCGGTCCAGGCCGATGAACAGGCAGCGGGCCCGCGGACGGCGTGCGGCATAGCAGGCGTTGTAGAAATCGAATACCGGCCCCTCCAGAAAACGCCTGTCAGCCGAGTCGAGGGAAAAGCGCAGCCCAAGCCAGGCCGCCAGGCGCGGAGAAAGGGAGAAGCAGCTGACCGCGGCGAGGCGCCGCAGGCGTTGCGGGAAGAGTGCCGGCATGGATGAGGTCCAAAATCCGGCATTGTTGGACGTGCGCCGCCCGCGCATGCGGGCGGCGCCACCTTAGCAGACGGGCTTCCCGCCCTAACTGGCCTGATAGACGCCGATGGCGTGACGGGCCACGAAATGGCCCGGACCGACCTCGACCAGGGGTTCGACCACCGGTTCGTCGCCCACCTTGCGCACCGGGCTGGGGATCTCGTCGACCAACAGGGAACGCTCACGATGTCGTCGCGACGGATCGGCAATCGGCACTGCCGCCATCAGTTTCTTCGTGTAGGGATGCTGCGGATTCTCGAAAATGGCGCGGCGCGGCCCGATCTCCACGATCTGGCCGAGATACATGACCGCCACCCGGTGACTGACGCGCTCGACCACCGCCATGTCATGCGAGATGAACAGGAATGACACGCCCAGTTCGCGCTGCAGATCGAGCAACAGGTTGACGATCTGGGCCTGGATCGAGACATCCAGCGCCGACACCGATTCGTCGGCGATCACGACCTTGGGGTTGAGCGCCAGGGCGCGCGCGATACAGATCCGCTGACGCTGTCCGCCGGAGAACTCGTGCGGATAGCGATCGATCATCTCGGGCATCAGCCCGCACTTGTCCATCAGCCAGCGCACCCGCTCCTCGGCCTGCTTGCCGCGCGCGGCCTTGTGGATCAGCAAGGGCTCCATGATGGAGTCGCCCACCGTCATGCGCGGATCCAGCGAGGCGAAGGGATCCTGAAAAATGAACTGGATGTGCTGGCGCAGCGTCTGCATGGCCGCGCCGCGCAGCGCGCCGATGTTGCGGCCGTCGAACTCGATGGTGCCGCCCTGGCTCTTGACCAGTTGCAGCAGCGAACGCCCCGTGGTGGTCTTGCCGCAGCCGGACTCGCCCACCAGCGACAGGGTTTCGCCCGGATACAGGTCGAAGCTGACCTTCTCGACCGCGTGCACGCGCTTCTGCACCCCGCCGAACACGCCGCCGTGGATGTCGAACCGCGTCACCAGATCGCGCACGCGCAACACCGGACCGCTGTCGCGACGCACCGTGTCGGTCACCGGCTCGAGCGGCGCTGCGGGCTCATCGGCCTTGCCCGCCACGCGCAGCAGCGGGAAAGGCCGCGGCAGGTCGGAGCCTTGCATGGCGCCCAGCCGCGGCACGGCCGACAGCAAGGCGCGCGTGTAGGCATGACGCGGCTCGGCGAAGATCTCGTCGGCGCCGCCCTCCTCCACCTTGTCGCCCCGGTACATGACCAGCACCCGGTCAGCCACTTCGGCCACCACCCCCATGTCATGGGTAATGAAGATCACACCCATGTCCATCTCTTCCTGCAGCTGCCGGATGAGCTGCAGGATCTGCGCCTGGATGGTGACGTCCAGCGCCGTGGTGGGCTCGTCGGCGATCAGCAGCTGCGGCTTGCACGACAGCGCCATGGCGATCATGACGCGCTGGCGCATGCCGCCCGAAAGCTGGTGCGGGTAACGATCGAGGATGGAACGGGCTTCAGGGATGCGCACCCGCTCCAGCATGCGCAGCGCCTCGGCGCGCGCCTGGCCGGCATCCAGCCCCTGGTGCAGACGCAGGGCTTCGGCGATCTGGAAACCCGAGGTGAAACTCGGGTTCAGCGAGGTCATCGGCTCCTGGAAGATCATGGCGACGTCGGCGCCGCGCACTTTCTCCAGCACCGGTTCGCGCGCCCGGGCCAGATCCAGCACTTCGCCGCTGCGCCGGCGCAGCAGCATGTCGCCCGAGGCGATATGCCCGCCCCCATACTCGACCAGGCGCATCAGGGCCAGGGACGTCACCGACTTGCCCGAGCCGGACTCTCCCACGATGGCCAGCGTCTCGCCCCGATTGACGTGGAACGACACATTGCGGACCGCTTCGACAGTGCGGGTGGGGGTTTTGAAGCGGACGGTCAGGTCCTGGACCTGAACGACGCGCTGCGTATCCATACTTGCCATGATGCTCTACTTGTCCTGACGCGGGTCCAGGGCGTCGCGCAGACCGTCGCCCAACAGGTTGAATCCCAGCACGGCCAGGAAAATGGCCGAACCCGGGAAAATCGACATCCAGGGAGCCTGGGTCATGAAGTTCTTGGCCGTGTTCAGCATCGATCCCCACGAGGGGTTGGGCGGCTGCAGCCCCAGGCCCAGGAACGACAGGCTGGCCTCGGCGATGATGGCGGTGGCGATGGTGATGGTCGCCTGCACGATCAGCGGAGGCATCACGTTGGGGAACACATGGCGCGCGATGATGCGCAACGACGAAGCGCCCAGCGCGCGCGCGCTCTGCACATAGTCTTCGCTGCGCACGGCCAGCACCTGCCCGCGCGTGATGCGCACGAACTTGGGCGCGGCGGACACGCCGATGGCGATCATGGCGTTGATCAGGCTCGGTCCAAGGAAGGCGGCCAGCGCGATCGCCAGAATCAGAAACGGGATCGCCAGCAGCGCCTCGGTGGCGCGCGAGATGATGCTGTCGGTCCAGCCGCCGAAATAGCCGGCGGCCAGGCCAAAGGGCACGCCCACCACCAGGGCGATCAGCACGGACACCAGGCCCGCCATCAGCGAGGCGCGCGCCCCGTAGACCAGCCGGCTGAAGACGTCTCGACCCAGCTCGTCGGTGCCCATCCAGTAGGCCGCCGAAGGCGCCTTGCGGATGTTCATGAAGCTGGTCTGGAAGGGGTCGTGATTGGCGATCAAGGGCGCAAACAGCGCCATCACCACGAACAGCAGCACAATGCCCGCGCCGACCAGCGCGACCTTGTTGCGTTTGAATTTGGCCCAGGCGCGATTGCCGGCGCGGGGCGGGACGGCGGTAGCGGTAGTGGCGCTCATGCGTGCCTCAGACGGGGATTGACCAGCACATACAAAACGTCGGCCAGCAGGTTCATGATGATGAAACCGACCGCCACGCAGAGCACCACGCCCTGCACGACGGCATAGTCGCGGTTGAACACCGCATCCACGATCAGCTTGCCGAAGCCCGGGATCGTGAACACCTGCTCGGTCAGCACGGCGCCGGCCAGCAGCTCGCCAAACAGCAGCGTCACCAGGGTGATGATGGGCATGAGCGCGTTGCGCAAGGCGTGACGCAGCACCACCATGCGGGCCGAGACGCCCTTGGCGCGCGCGGTGCGCACGTAGTCGGCGCTCAAGGCCTCCAGCATGGCCGAACGGGTATGCCGCATCAGGTAGGCAGCGATCGCCGTGGACAACACGAAGGCCGGCATCAGCATGGTCTTGATGGACAGCCAGAAGTCATCGAAGGGGGAGACATAGCCCGAGGCTGGCAGCAGTTTCCACTGCACCGACACCACCATGATGAGGATGATGCCAAGCCAGAAGTTGGGGATCGACATGCCCGACAGCGCGGCCACGTTGACGCCGGCTTCCACGGCGGTGCCCTTGCGCACGGCGGCGATGATGCCCATGGGAATGCCGATCAGCATGGCCATCGCCATGGCCATCGCCGCCAGCTGCAAGGTCACCGGCAGTTTCTGGCCGATCAGGGTCAGCACCGGCACGTCGGTGCGCATCGACTTGCCCAGATCGCCCTGCAGCACCTGGCCCATCCAGGCCACGTATTGCATGGGCAAGGGATCATTCAAATGATACTTGTCGCGCAGGTAGTCCAGGACGGCAGGGTCGCGTTCCTCGCCAGCCAGGGTCAGGACGGGATCGCCTGGCAGAATTTTTTGCAGCATGAAGACGATGATCGACACCAATATCAGTGTCGGGATCGCCACAACGATGCGCCGCAGTATCAACTTGAGCATGATCGAAAGACCGGAAAAACAAAAAGAAAGCGCCCCCAGGTGCGCCGGGCGGGCACAGCCTCAGCGATGCGGAGACCGGCACGCCGCCGGCCTGGCGGCAGCAAATCCGTCTGCCGGCACAGCGGCAGACGGAAGGGCTACTACTTGGCCAGCGTGACACCCTTCAGGCGCACCATGCCGTCGGGGTAGGCGGTGAAACCCTGCACCTTCTTGCTCAGCACGAAGGGCCAGGGCTGATAGTACAAATAGAAGTTGTGGACGTCCTTCTGGCGCAGGGCCTGCGCCTTCTGGTAGAGCGCGCGGCGCGCCGTCTCGTCGGGCGTGATGCGGGCCTCGTCGAGCAGGCTGTCGACTTCCGGATTGCAGTAGCGCCCATCATTCAGGGTGCCCTTGCAGGTGACGAACTGATAGACGTTGCCGTCCGGATCGACCCGGCCCGACCAGCCGCGCATCAGCATCTCGAAGTTGCCGGCGCGCGCCTCGTTCAACAGCGCCGCATACTCGGTGGGGCGCAGGCTGAGTTCGAAGCCCGCCTCGGCGGCCATGGCCTGGATCATTTCGGCGATCGCCGACGTGGTGGTGTTGTTACCAAAGGCGAACTCGGCCTTGACCTTGTCCAGGCCGGCTTCCTTGAGCAGCGCGCGCGCCTTGGCGACGTCGCGCTGGCTCGGCAGCACCTGCTTGTCGTGGTAGGGGCTGGCCGGCGGGAACGGCTGGCCAGCCGGCTCAAAGATGCCACCGCCGACCACTTCGTTGATCACATTGCGGTCCAGCGACAGCTCCAGCGCCTTGCGCACCCGGGCATCCTTGAAAGGGCTGCTCTCGGCGCGCGCGCCGTTGCCGACGTTGAAGAACACCTCCTGGAAGCCCAGCCCCGACACCGGCATGAACTGCACGCTGTCATCGTTCTTGACCTGCGGCGCATCCGAAGGATTCATGCGTTCGAGAATATCCAGGCCGCCGGCGCGCAGGTTCGACAGGCGCACCGTGGTATCCGGGATCGGCAGGAACACCACTCGCGGGAAGGCGTAGCTGTCCGCGTCATAGTACTTGTCGAACTTCTTGAGCACGATGCGGTCGTTCTGGACCCGCTCGACGAACTCGTACGGACCGGAACAGACCGGCTTGCGGCCCACGGCGCCCACATCCTCGGTAAAGGTCTTGGGCGAGAGCATCATGCCCGCCCGGTCCGACAGCTGGGCCACCAGCGTGGCGTCAGGACGCTTCAGATGCAGCACCAGCGTCTGGGCATCGGGCGCTTCGACGCGCTCGACCGACGCCAGCTCGCCCTTGCGCATGCTGTCCTGCAGCGACATGGCGCGCTCCAGGTTGGCCCGCGCCGCGGCCGCGTCGAACTTGCTGCCGTCGTGGAAATAGGCATCATCGCGCAACTTGAAGGTCAGCGTCTTGTTGTCATCGCTCCAGGCCCAGGAGGTCGCCAGCTGCGGCACGAACTGCAGTTTGTCGTCCAGGTCCACCAGCTTGTCGCACAAGGAGGTGAAGACGATGCGGCCCACATAAGTACGGGCGCGGTGCGGATCCAGCACATCCGGATCTTCCTGCAGGCCGATGCGCAGATCCTGCGCCATCGTCGAGACGCCGGCCAGCGCCAGCGTCAAACCGCCCAGGGCCAGGCCCAGGGGTTTCCAGGTGTTCTTCTTCATGTCGCTCCCTCGGTGTAAATGCGGATCGGGACGGATCCGTCAGAAACCCACTGCCTGGCCATCGCGGCGCGCATCGCTCGCGGCCACGTAACCCAGCTCGTTGTCGCTGCCATGCATGCGCCAGATGAACTGGCCGGCGCCGAAATCCATATACGGGTCATCGACCGACTTGAGCGAATGCCCCATGGCCTTGAGCGCCTGCACCACCGCCGGATCCATGGTGGACTCCACATCCAGCGAAAAATCGCGGTTGACCTTCCAGCGCGGCGCGCAGCAGGCCGCCTGAGGGTTCTGGTGATAATCCAACATGCGGATCACGGTCTGCAGATGACCCTGCGGCTGCATGTCGCCGCCCATCACGCCAAAGCTCATGACCGGCCGGCCACCCTGGGTCAGAAAACCCGGAATGATGGTGTGGAAGGGACGCTTGCCGCCCTCGACGACGTTGGCCGACGCCGGATCGGTGGAGAAGCCCACGCCACGATTCTGCAGGCTGATGCCGGTGCCCGGCACCACCACGCCCGAACCGAAGCCCATGTAGTTGGACTGGATGAAAGAAATCATCATGCCGTTCTCGTCGGCGGCGGTCAGGTAGATGGTGCCGCCGGCGGCCGGACGCCCCGGGCCGAACTGGGTGGCACGATCCAGCTGAATCAGCTTGGCGCGGCTGGCCAGGTAGGCATCGTCGAGCATCTCGGTCGGCGTGACTTCCATGCTGCGCGGGTCGGCCACATAGCGGTACAGATCGGCGAACGCCAGTTTCATGGCTTCGATCTGGATATGCTGCGACCGGGCCGAATCCACCGGCAGGCTGGCGAGGTCGAACTGGCCGCAGATGCCCAGCGCGATCAGCGCGGCAATGCCCTGGCCATTGGGAGGGATCTCGTTCAGTTCAAAACCGCGATAGGCCTTGCTGATGGGCTGCACCCACTCGGGGCGGTAATTGCGCAGATCCTCCAGCGTCAGCGCGGCACCGCCTTCCTTGGCGAAGGCCGCGATACGCTCGGCCAGCTCGCCCTCATAGAAGTCACGCCCGCCGCTGGCGGCAATGCGGCGCAGCGCATAGGCGGCATCGGGGAAACGGAAATGCTCGCCCACGGCCGGCGCGCGCCCATTGGGCATGAAGGTCTGGGCATAGCCCGGCTGATCGCGCAGCTCATCGGCGGCGGCGGCCCACTTATGGGCCACCACCGGCGGCACGGCATAACCGCGCTCGGCGATTTCGATGGCGGGCTCGAACAACTGTTCGAAAGGCAGCTTGCCGAAACGCTCATGCAGGGCCGACCAGCCGGCCACCGCGCCAGGCACGGTCACCGTGTCCCAGCCCCGCTTGGGTTGCTTGGCCAGGCCGTCGGGGCCGGCGCCGTACTTGCGTTTGAAGTATTCCACGCACCAGGCCGCCGGAGCGGTGCCCGAGGAGTTCAGGCCGTGCAGCTGCTGGCCATCCCACAGAATGGCGAAACAATCGCTGCCCAGACCGTTGGAAACCGGCTCGACCAGCACCATGGCGGCCGCCGCGGCAATGGCGGCGTCCACCGCATTGCCGCCCTTGAGCAACATGCGCAGACCCGCCTGAGCGGCCAACGGATGCGAAGTCGACACCACATTGCGCGCAAACGTGGCAATGCGGTGGGACGGGTAAGGGTTGCTCCAATCGAACGATTTCATCAGGCACTCTCTGACTAGCGGATCTGGGATAGGACGGAACCTTCCAAAGTACTCTTGTGATCTAATTAAATCAATTTGATTTCTTGATCCGTCATTAAAATTATTTTTGTCGATCGCAATCCGAGGGAAGGCTTCCATGAGCACGCTGCGCTTTCTGCGTACCTTTCTTGCCGTCGCCCATCACGGCACCTTTGCCGAAGCGGCCGAGCAGGTGGCCCTCACCCAGGCGGCCGTCAGTTTCCAGATGCGCGCGCTGGAGGCGGAACTTGGCCGCGAGCTGTTCGACCGCAGCGGCCGCCTGGCGCTGCTGAACGCCGCCGGACGCGACCTGGTTCCCGAGGTCAAGCAACTGCTGGAACAATATGAACGCCTGAAAACCCCGCGTCATCTGCCCAACACGCTGGCCGGTTCGGTATCGATCGGCACCATCGTGTCCTGCATGGGCAGGCTGTCCAAAATCATCACCCGGATGAAACAAGCCCATCCGGGCCTGGATATCCGCCTGATCTCGGGAAAGGCCAGCGAACTGGCCGGCCGGGTCGAAGCCGGCGAGCTGGATGCTGCCCTGGTGGTCGAGGCCGGACGCAAGAAAGCCTCCACACGCTGGACGCCCCTGTATGAAGAACCTCTGGTCGTGCTGGCCCACCCTGCCGCCATCGGCATCCCCGACCCCGCCAGGGTGCTGCGGGCCAACCCTTTCCTGCGCTTTGACCGCAGCCAGCGCACCGGGCTGCAGATCGACCGGGTATTGCGCCGCCTGGATGTCAGCGTGAGCGAGTTCATGGAACTCAATGCCATCGAAACGCTGGTCGAGCTGGTACGCCAGGAAGCCGGCGTCACGCTCCTGCCGCTGCTCAACGGCTCGAACTGGCGGGAAAGCCGGGACCTGCGCGTACTGCCCCTGCCCGCCGACCTGGGTTCCACCGCGCGCGCCATCGGCATGCTGGAGCGGCGCGAGCACGCCCGGCAGGACATCACGGCCGCGATATGCCAGCAATGCCTGCTAGGCATTCAACCCGCGCCGCCCGACCGCGCAGAAGCCTCGCTCAGTCCGAATTAATGAATATTTCCTGAACGTAGACGGCAGCACGCAAAAACTGGAGCTTTTTGCGTGTTTCATGTCTCAGTCTGTCTTCCGACCCAGCCCCCTTCGTTTTCATCGTGGCCACCGTGCAGCCTTGCTGCTCTCCTGCATGACGCTTTCCGCATGCGGCGGTGGTGGCGGCGGCAGCGGGAGCGGCGTCGTTGCCAACGCCCCGCCTGCCCTTCCCCCTGCCGCGCCGCTCCAGCCTCCGCCTGCTGCGCCTTTGATGCCCGCCCCTGCGCCCGGCGAAGCGCCAATCCCGCCAGCGCCTCCTGATCAGCCCGGCGTACCGCCCCTGGACGGCGATGCGGACGGCCCGGCGGCCGAAGCCCCCGCCATCGATCCCCCCTTTCCGCCCCCCGGCGAGGCTTTTCCCGCCGAGGACAAACGAGCCAATCCGCCCGCGCTGGTCAGCATGGCCTGGGAGCGCTATCTGCTCCCCCCGATGGACGGCCATCCTCGGCCCGCAGCGACCCGCTACGAAGTCTCCAGGCTCTTTCCCGACACCCAGGCGGCGCGCTACAACCTCATCAACCTCAAGCCCGCCCGCGACGCGGGCCTGACGGGCCGGGGGGTGCGCGTCGGCGTGGTCGACAACGGCGTCAGAATCGGCCCCCCCCGCGATCAACCTGGACTCTGACCAAAGCGGCGATTACAACCACGGCATCGCGGGCCCCTACCGCAGCGCCGCCCAGGGCAATCATGGCACCCAGGTTGCCCAGGTCCTGGCCGCGCAGGAGGACCTCAACCGCGAGATGCTGAAACTCAATGCACGCAACGCGGTCAACCACTACCTGGGAGGCATCGCTCCGGGCGCCACCATCGTGTCGGCCAACGTCAGCCTCGCCCCCAACTCCACGCAAATGTCGGGACGCTCCATCCTGGCGGCATGGCGCAATCTGTCGGCCGACGGAGTGAAACTGTTCAACAACAGCCTGGGCACCGATAGCGGCAACCCCTCGGTTCAGGCATTTCAACGCTATCAGCAGGAGTACCGGAACGCCAGCGCGGCCGGCAAACCCCTGACCACAGTGGGCACGATCAAACAGATCGTGGATCAGGGCGGGCTTTTCATCTTTGCCGCCGGCAACGGCGACCTTGGCGCAGGCCAATCGGATCCGGCTGCCGAAGCGCTGCTGCCGCTGATCGACCCCTCCCTGCAAAAGGGCTTCATCGCCGTGACCGGCCTGGAGCTCAACCAGCGCATCGCCATCTGGGCCGACCGATGCGGCAGCGCCGCCGATTGGTGCATGGCGGCCAGTGGATACGGCGATATCCTTCCCTCGGACCCGACCCAGTTCTCCACCCGGCAAAAAGGCACGTCGTTCTCCGCCCCCCAGGTGACCGGCGCCGCGGCGCTGCTGCTGGAACGATACCCATGGATGAACAATGACAATCTGCGCACCACCCTGCTGACCACCGCCACCGACCTTGGCGAGCGCGGCGTCGACGACATTTATGGCTGGGGCCTGCTCGATGTCGGGCGCGCCATACAGGGCCCGGCGCAATTCGCCTTCGGGGATTTCCACGCCGCGTTGCAGCGCGGCACCGCGAACCGCTTTGTCTTTGGCAACGACATTTCGGGCCAGGGAGGGCTGCGGGTGTCGGGCGAAGGCGCCCTGAGCCTGGCCGGCGCCAACACCTATGCCGGCAACACCGTCATTGACGGCGGCATTCTCGATGTGCCGGGCAGCATCACGTCGTCTGTGCAGATCAACCGCGCAGGCACCCTGACCGGCGAAGGCAGTACGGGTTCGGTGACAAACGATGGCGCTCTTTATAACGCCGGCAAGGGCCTGACCATTCATGGCGACTACCGGCAACAGCTGCAGGGCACGCTGATCACCGATATCGGCGCGGGCGCCCTGAAGGTCCAGGGCGAAGCGGCGCTGGCCGGCCGGCTGCACATCCAGGGCGTGCGCACCGCCTACGTCCCCCGCGCCGGACAGACACAGGTCGTGCTTACCGCCAATGAGCAGGTCAGCGGCGCCTTCGACACCTTTACCCACTCGCCCACGCTGTTGCTCGAAGGCAAGCTCAGTTATCACGCCAGGCGCGTGGACATCGCGTTGCAGCGGATTGAAGCGCAAGGCGCAGCACGCCGGCTCAAGGCCGATGCGAGCCAGCCTCAGGTGCTTGCCGCAGCCCGCAATCTCGATCGCGTCATGGAAGCGCTGGACGATGCCGCAGCGCATGCCCCGCTGAACGCGCGCGCGCTGCCGCTAGCGCCGCTGGCCGGGCAAACGCTGCTGGAGGGCGCCGCAGCCTTGCAGGGCATTCGCGATCCCGAGGTCTTGCGGCGCGGCCTCTACTCTCTGTCGGGCAGCATCTACGCCAATGCCGCGGCGCTGCAAAGTCTGGCGCAGGATCAAGCCCTGGACACCTTCGGACAGCAACTGGGCGCGCAGGGCGCTTTTGCCCGATACCAGCGCCAGCAGGTTCGCTGGCGCCCCTCCGGTCTGAATGGCAGGCAGGCCAACCACGCCATCACGCTGGGCCTGAGCCAGCGGCTGAACTCAGGCTGGAGCGCAGCTGCGGCGCTGAATATCGCCGACCGGCGCTGGCAAGAAGATCTCCAGACGCCGGATCGCGACACCAGCCGTGGCACAGCCATCGGCCTGATGCTGGGCCTGCGACAGCATCTCAACCAGGACTGGCACCTGAGCTATCTGGCTGGACTGAGTCGCTACCGCCATCGCGTCGATCGCCACATCTGGTTTGACGAAAGCGCCGAAGCCGTAGGCGCGCACGCTCAGGGTCATGCCTTGCAGGCCGCCGCGCTGCTGGGCAGGCAATGGCAGCTGACCCCAGGCTCGCAGCTGACCCCTGAGATCGGCCTGATGGTCAATCACTCCCGGCAACAGGGGTTTACCGAGGCAGCCGGGCGGGGTTATGGCTTGCGCGCCCGGGCTCATCAGGTGACGGTGCCTTCGCTGGTAGGCCGTCTGGCCGGCACGCATCATACGACCCTCGGGTCCCTGCCCTTGCGCCTGGACGCGAGCCTTCAGCTACGCCACGACCTGCGCGGGCGCGACTTTCGCACCGATGGCGGTTTCGCCGCGCTGCCGATGACCCAGGCGCGCAGTGGCCAGTGGAGTCTGGCGCGCACGCGCTGGGGCCTGGGCCTGGGCCTGCAGGTCGCCGCTACCCGGGCTCTCCATCTGAATCTGAGCTATCAAGGAGAATGGAGCCGGGACTGGGCCACGCACAGCATGGCCGCCACGATGCGTTACCTGTTCTGATCCGGACAACATCGCGCGTCAACGCCAAGCCGTGGCGCGACCCTGCGCCCCGGCAACTCACCCAGGCGGAATGTCTGACGGGCTGGCGCGCAGGCCAGCCTGGGCTGCTTCCGAAACCCTCGAGCTGCCCCCCCGGCAGGTCCGATTCCCTTGGTCTGCCGGCAAACGGGGACAGGCGGCAAGCTGAGAATTGCGGTTGTTTTACTTACCCCACTTTGACGTTTCATGCCGCCCCGCCATTCTTCGCCCCCGTTCCTGCGCAACCCTGTGCCGTCCCTGTCACGGGCCAGCCTCCTGCTCGCCTGCCTCACTCTGGCCTCCTGCGGTGGTGGAGGCGGTGGTGGAGGCGCGGGGGAAAGCGGCGGCGGCCGCGCGGCTCCAGGCGGCAACCTGCCCGAGCGCAGTGACAATGCCGATGGCCGCGGCGACAACAAACCCAATCTGCCGCCCGGCCTGGCCGAGCCCGAGCCGCTGGCGCCGCCTCCTGCGGTGCCTCCCGCGGTGCCTCCAGCAGAGCCTCCGGCGGTGCCGCTGCCCTCCGGCCTGCCCCTGCAGTCCCGCGCCTGGGAACAGCCGCTGCCCCAGGCGCTCATGCGCTATGCGCGACCCGGGCGCTCTCGCTTTGACGAACCCTTTCACAGCAGCGGTCTGCAACCGAACTATTACAACCTGATCGACTTCAAGCCGGCCAAGGACGCCGGCCTGGACGGCAGGGGCGTGACCGTCGCCGTGATAGACAGCGGCGTGCGCGACGACGTCACGTTGCTGAAGCTGCCCAAGCAGAACAAAGGCGATTTCCAGAACGGCCGGCACCAGCCCTACGACAACAGCAAGCAGGGCGAGCACGGCGGCTGGGTCTCGCAGGTGCTGGCTGCTCAGCCCGACCCGGCCAACCAGCACCTGGGCGGCATTGCGCCCGGTGTGACGCTCTATGCCGGCAACGTCTCTGTCAAGGAAGAAAAAGACGGTATCGAGATCAATAACGTGATTGCCGCCTGGCACTACTACTATGGGCGCGGCGCACGCCTGTTCAACAACAGCTTCTCCACGCTCTCGGGCACCACCTCGGACCGGCAAATGAGGCTCTACCAGAGTGCCTATGACAACGCGCCCAACAGTGACCGCACCGTGCTGGGCGCGCTCAAGCACCTGATCAATGGCGGCTCGCTGTTCATTTTCGCGGCCGGCAACGGCAACGCCATCAGCGGTAGAGGCTATTCCACACCATCGGCCGAAGGCCGCACGCCGGAACTGCTGCCCGAACTTCAGAAGGGGCTGATCGTCGTGACCGCCGTCGACGAGTTTGGGCAGATCGAGCGCTGGGCCGATCGCTGCGGGCCGGCGGCCCAGTGGTGCATGGCGGCCGGCTCGCGCGCCTTCGTTCAATCTGCCGAGCTCAACGAGGGTCGGCGCGACATCATCCAGGAACTCAAGTCGGGCACCTCTTTCGCCGCGCCGCAGGTCACCGGCGCGGCCGCGCTGCTGCTGCAGAAGTACCCCTGGATGAACAACAACGCTTTGCGTACCACCTTGCTGACCACCGCCATGGACCGCGGAGCGGCCGGGGTGGATGCGGTATATGGCTGGGGCGTGCTGGACGTCGGCCGCGCCCTGCAGGGGCCCGCCCGCTTCGCCTTCGGCGACTTCCCGGCCACGCTGGGCGGGGCAGCCGGGCAGCGCTATGTCTTCGGCAATGACATCAGCGGCGCCGGCGGCCTGGTGGTCAGCGGTCAGGCCACCCTGACGCTGGCCGGCAAGAACCGCTACCGGGGCCGCACTGTCGTGCGCAGCGGAGTGCTCGACGTGCTGGGCAGCATCACCTCGCCAGTACACGTCGAAAAGAACGGCATGCTGACCGGCATCGGCTCGACCGGAACGGTCAACAATCAGGGCGCGGTCTACAGCAGCGGCCCGGGGCTGCGCGTCAACGGCGACTATGCCCAGAGCGCCCAGGCGACCCTGCTGACCGATATCGGATCCCTGATGCAGGTCTCCGGCACCGCCACCCTGGACGGCCGCCTGCACGTGCAGGGCATACGTGCCGGCTACGTGACGACAACCCCCAGGCGGCACGTCTTTCTGCGGGCCCGGCAACTGCAGGGACGCTTTGCGACCCTGACTCACTCCCCCACCCTGTTGCTGGAAGGCGGGCTCAGCTATACCGCCGAGACGGCGGGGCTGGATCTGAAACGGGTGGACACGGTGGCCGCGGTGCGCCGCCTGGGTACGCCCGATGCGCGTCAGGCCGAGGTGCTGGCCGGCGCTGCGCAACTGGAGCAGGTGTTCGAGCGCCTCGACGATGGGGCGCCTCCCGATGACGCCGCCGCCCCGCAAGTGCTGGCCACCCGCTCCCGAGCCGGCGCCCTCCGACGCGAGAAGCTGCTGACGGGCGCCACACGCCTGCAGGCCATCCGCGATCCCGAACTGCTGCGCCGCAGCCTGTACTCGCTCACCGCGCCGGTCTATGCCAACGCCGCCGCCCTGCAGACCCGCGATCAGGATGAAAGGCTGGCAGACCTGGCCCGCACGCTCGCCGATACCGAGGGTCCGGCCACCGCGATGGCGCGCTACCAGCATGGCCTGCTGCGCTGGCAGCCGGCCGGACTGCGCGGCACCCAGCGCAGCGACACGCTGTCGCTGGGCGTGTCGGCGGCCACCGCCGGCCAGGGGCGCGCCACCCTGGCCCTGACCCTGTCGCAGTCCGACTGGCGCGAAACCTTCCGCACGCCAATGGCCGACCGCAGCCAGGGCAGCCTGCTGGGCGTGATGGCCGGGTTGCGCAAGCCGCTGGGGCTGGGCATCTCGCTCAACACGGTGGCCGGCGCCTACCATTTCCGCAACCGCGTGACGCGCCAGCTCTGGTTTGGCGACGAGGCGCGACCGACCGGCGCCACCGCGCAGGGCTGGGGACTGCAGCTTGGCGCGCTGCTTTCGCGCGAGTGGCAACTGGGCGGGGGACTGGCGCTACGCCCGCAAGCCGGCCTGGTGCTCAGCCACGCCCGGCAGTTGAGCTTTCAGGAATCGGGGGCATGGGGCTATGGCCTGCACAGCCGGGGCCGCAGCGTCACCGTGCCATCACTGAGCTTGCGGATCAACGCCAGCCAGGCTTTCGCTCTGGCCGGCAGCGCCTGGCAATGGCAGGCTTACGTGGGCTTGCTGCAGGATCTGCGGCGGCGCGACTGGCGCAACCCGGCTGCCTTTGACGCGCTGCCACAGGCCCACGGCCGCAGCGGCCAGTGGAATATGGCGCGCAGCCGCTGGAGCGCGGGGCTCGATCTGCGCACGGAACTGGCCAGCGGCCTGAGTGTCGGCCTGGGCTACCAGACGCAATGGTCAGGCGACAGCCGCGCCACACAGGTCGAGGTGGCGCTGCGCTATCTGTTCTGACGTATCAGAGGGCCTGCTCGTCGGATTCGCCAGTGCGGATCCGGATGGCCTGCTCGACTGGCATGACGAAGATCTTGCCGTCGCCGATCTTGCCGGTGCGGGCCGCCTTCAGGATGGCTTCGATGGCCTGCTCGACCAGTTCGTCGGCCAGCACCACGTCCAGGCGGATCTTGGGCAGGAAGTCCACCACGTACTCGGCCCCCCGGTACAGCTCGGTATGCCCTTTCTGGCGTCCGAAACCCTTGACCTCGGTAACCGTCAAACCGCTGACGCCGACCTCGGCCAGCGCTTCGCGCACCTCGTCCAGCTTGAACGGTTTGATGATGGCGGTAACTTGTTTCACTTTCGCAGTCCTGATGTAGATAGCCGGGCTCCAACGGCCTCAGAGGGTTTCGCGGAATCCGTTGGTGACAGGATAGCGCCAATCCCGTCCGAACGCGCGCGGCGTGATGCGCGGCCCCGGCGGCGCCTGGCGGCGCTTGTATTCATTGATGCGCAGCAGCCGCAGCACCTGCTCGACGGCGGCCTGCGGATAGCCTTCGGCCACCAGTTCGGCGGCAGAGGCGTTCTGTTCCATGTAGCGCAACACGATGCCGTCCAGCACTTCGTAGGGAGGCAGGCTGTCCTGATCGGTCTGGTCGGGGCGCAGCTCGGCCGACGGCGGCCGGGTAATGATGCGCTGGGGGATGACGTCGCCCTGCTGATTGCGCCACACCGCCAGGCGATAGGCCAGCGTCTTGGGAACATCCTTGAGCACCGCGAAGCCGCCCGCCATGTCGCCATAGAGCGTGCAATAGCCGGTGGCCATTTCGGATTTGTTCCCCGTGGTGAGCACCAGCGATCCGGTTTTGTTGGACAACCCCATCAACAGCGTGCCGCGGGCGCGCGCCTGCAGGTTTTCTTCGCTGGTGTCGACCGGCAGGCCGGCAAAGTGTGGCGCCAGGGCGGTCTCGAAGGCCTCGACAATGGCGCCGATCAGGATTTCGTCATAGCGCACGCCCAGTCGGGCCGCCATGTCGCGCGCATCGGTCAGCGAGATATCCGCCGTATAGCGCGAGGGCATCATCACCGCGCGCACCTTGTCGGCCCCGATGGCATCCACCGCGATGGCCAGCACCAGTGCCGAGTCGATGCCGCCCGACAGACCGATGATCGCGCCCGGAAACCGGTTCTTGGTCAGGTAGTCGCGCGTGCCCAGCACCAGGGCATGCCAGACATCGGCTTCCTCGCAGGCCGGCGCCGCCAGGGGCTGCTGCGCACGCACGGCGCCGCCGGCCTCGGCCTGCAGCAGCGCCACCTGCTCGGTGAACGCCGCCAGACGCACCTGTTCATGCCCGCTGGCATCCAGTGCAAAGGAGGCGCCATCAAAAACCAGTTCGTCCTGGCCGCCTACCAGGTTGGCATACACCAGGGCGCAGCCGCTGGCCTGCACGGCGCGCCGGGCCACGGCCAGACGCTCCTGTTCCTTGCCAAGGTGATAGGGTGAGGCGTTGGGTACCAGCAGCAACTGCGCTCCTGCCCCGGCGGCGGCCTGCGCCACCGTATCGAACCAGATGTCTTCGCAGATCGCCACGCCCACCCGCAGGCCGGCGGCCTCGAACACCAGCGGTTCGGTGCCCGGCGTGAAGTAGCGCAACTCGTCGAACACGCCGTAGTTGGGCAGTTCGCGCTTGCGGTAGGTGCCAAGCACCTGCCCGTCGCGCAGCACCGACACGGCGTTGCAGAGCGCGCCGTCGTGGCGATCGGCGTGGCCGACCAGCACCGCCACACCGGGCAGCGCGGCCAGGCGACGAGTCAGCGCCTGCAGTGCGGCCTGCTGCTCGTCGACGAAGCGCGCGCGCAACAGCAGGTCTTCGGGGGGATAGCCGATCAGGGACAGCTCGGGCGTGACCACGATATCGGCGCCCTGCCCGGCCGCCTCGCTGGCCGCGGCGAACAGGCGCTCGGCGTTGCCGGCCAGATCCCCCACACAAACATTGATCTGCGCGATGCCAACCCGGACTGCGCTCATGAACGACGATCCCAATGCAGTGAAAAAGAGGCCCGATTATCGCATGACGCTTTCATCATGCGCCAAGGCCGGCCGCGGCGCATCCTCGCGGGCCTGCTCCAGCACGGCCTGGCGCAATTGGCCGGAGAAGCCGCTCAGATCGGAGCCGGAAGGCTGCTGATAGAGACGCAGGCCCAGTTCGGGCAGAATCGCCAGCAGGTGATCGAAGATATCGCCCTGGATGCGCTCGTACTCCACCCAGGCCGTCAGGGCGCTGAAGCAATAGACCTCGATGGGAATACCCTCGGCCTGCGGCTCCATCATGCGCACCATGAGCGCCATGTCCTGCCGCACCTCGGTGTTGTGCCGCAAATAGGCGACCGCGTAGGCGCGAAAGGTGCCGATATTGGTGAGGCGGCGGCGGTTGGCCGGGACCTGGGCCAGTTCGCCGAGCTGCTCGTTGGCGCGCTCGAGATCGGTCTGCTTGCCGCGCAGGTAGTCATGCAGCAGCTTGAACTTCATCAGATGCTGGGCATCCTGTTCGCTCAGAAAGCGTACCGACTGGGCGTCGATGCGCAGGGTGCGCTTGATGCGCCGCCCGCCGGACTCGAACATCTGCCGGTAGTTGCGGTAGCTTTCCGAAAACAGTTTGTATGTCGGCACCGTGGTCACGGTGTTGTCCCAGTTCTGCACCTTGACGGTGTGCAGGGCGATGTCCTTGACGAAGCCATCGGCGTTGGCCTGCGGCATCTCGATCCAGTCGCCGATGCGCAGCATGTCATTGGATGTGAGCTGGGTGCTGGCCACCAGGGAGAGCAGCGTGTCCTTGAACACCAGCAGCAGCACCGCCGAGAGCGCGCCCAGGCCGGAGATCATCCACAGAGGCGAGCGGTCCATGAGAATGGACAGCACCAGCACCACGCAGATCACGGCCAGCACCAGCTTGCTGATCTGGATATAACCCTTGATGGAGCGCGTCTGGGCCCGCGTGGTCGCCGAATAGGTGTCCTGCAGCGCGCTGAGCACCCCGTTGAACGCCACGAACACGCAGATCCAGGCGCCGGCATGGGCCAGCCGGCCGACCACCGCGGCCGCCTTCTCGGCATGCGGCACCAGGCCGATGCCCAGCGACACCACGGCGAACGGCACCGCGTACCAGAGGTTGTGATAGGCGCGCCGGCGCTGCAGGGCAGCGTCCCAGTCCTCGTGGCCGATGGCCTTGAGCAGACGCTTGGCGAAGTACAGCACCAGCAGGGCCACGACCCACTGGATGAACAGCGCGCTGGCGGCCAGCACCGCCACCCCCACCAGGGTCTGGGCCCAGGGCTGGGTGGGCACATAGTGATCCAGGGTCTCGACGACGGTCTGCCACTCAGGGGTCAAGGCCTGCTCCTTTCGTAATCCGACTGGGCGAATTATCCTTCATCGGCGAGCGCGCGTGCAGGCGCGGGCTCGCCCGGCCGCAAAGACAGGCCCTATAATTCCTGCCATCATGGCAAATACGACCTCCTCCCAAGACCAGTTCGCCAACAAGGCCCAAGCCTGGTCCGCTCGCTTCTCCGAGCCCGTCTCCGACCTCGTCAAGCGCTATACCGCCTCGGTAGACTTCGACAAGCGCCTGGCGCGCCACGATATCCGCGGCTCGCTCGCGCACGCCGACATGCTGGCCGCGCAGGGCATCATTTCGGCCCAGGATCTCGCCGACATCGAGCGCGGCATGCAGCAGATCCTCGCTGAAATCGACGCCGGCAGTTTCCAGTGGCTGCTCGATCTCGAAGACGTTCACCTGAACATCGAAAAGCGCCTGGTCGAGCTGGTCGGCGATGCCGGCAAGCGCCTGCACACCGGCCGCTCGCGCAATGACCAGGTCGCCACCGACATCCGCCTGTGGCTGCGCGACGAGATCGACGTGCTGATCGACCTGCTGCGCGAACTGCGCCATGCCCTGGCCGGCGTCGCACGCGAGAACGCCGCGACCATCATGCCGGGCTTCACCCACCTGCAGGTGGCCCAGCCGGTCACCTTCGGCCACCACCTGCTGGCCTATGCCGAAATGTTCGGCCGCGACGCCGAGCGCCTGGCCGACTGCCGCAAGCGCGTCAACCGCCTGCCGCTGGGCGCGGCCGCCCTGGCCGGCACGTCCTTTCCCATCGATCGCGAGCGCGTGGCGCGCACGCTGGGCTTTGACGGCGTCTGCCGCAACTCGCTGGACGCCGTCTCCGACCGCGACTTCGCCATCGAGTTCTGCGCCGCCGCCGCGCTGGTCATGACGCACGTCTCGCGCCTGTCCGAAGAGCTGGTGCTGTGGATGAGCCCGCGCGTGGGCTTCATCGACCTGGCCGACCGTTTCTGCACCGGCAGCTCCATCATGCCGCAGAAGAAGAACCCCGACGTGCCCGAGCTGGCGCGCGGCAAGACCGGCCGCGTCAACGGCCACCTGGTCGCCCTGCTCACCCTGATGAAAGGCCAGCCGCTGGCCTACAACAAGGACAACCAGGAAGACAAGGAAGGGCTGTTCGACACCGTCGACACCCTGCGCGACACCCTGACGCTGTTCGCCGACATGGCCGCCGGCATCAAGGTCAAGCCCGAGGCCATGCGCGCGGCTGCCCTGCAGGGCTTTGCCACCGCCACCGACCTGGCCGACTACCTCGTCAAACGCGGCCTGCCGTTTCGCGACGCGCACGAAGTGGTGGCGCACGCCGTGCGCGACTGCGAACAGCGCGGCTGCGACCTGGCCGACCTGACCCTGGCGGAACTACAGGCCTACCACCCTGCCATCGAGACCGACATCCACGAAGTGCTCACGCTGGAAGGCTCGGTCGCCGCCCGCAAGCACATCGGCGGCACCGCGCCGGAGCGCGTCCACGAGGAAGCGCAACGCATCCTGAAGGAAACCCAACGCGGCTGACCCGAAAAGCCTGCCGGCCAGACACCGCCCGCTGCCGCTTCGCGGCCGCGGGCGGTTTTCTTTGCGGCGCGCCGCCGCCTCAAGCGGCCTGCAGCTCGCTCAGGTCCCAGCGCGGGCGCACGGTGAAGCCGTGCTGGCCGGGCTGGAGGCGCGCCAGGCCGGCCTTGACGCGCTCGGCGCCGGCAAAGGCGATCATGGCGCCGTTGTCGGTGCACAGCTCCAGCGGCGGGAAGTAGGCCGTGGCCTTCAGGCGCGGCAAGGCCTCGCCCAGGCGCAGGCGCAACAGACGGTTGGCGCCCACGCCCCCGGCGACGACCAGGCGGCGCAGGCCGGTCTGCTTGAGCGCCTTGATGGACTTGGCCGCCAGCACATCGATGATGGCCGCCTCGGTGGCCGCGCAGAGATCGGCGCAGGCCTGGGGATCGAGCTCGCCGCTGGCCCCGCGCTCGGCCTTGGCGCGCGTGAGGACGGCCGTTTTCAGGCCGCTGAAGCTGAAGTCCAGGTCGCCGCTGTGCAGCATGGGACGCGGCAGCTCGAAACGGCTGGCGTCACCTTGCTGGGCCAGGCGCGAGAGCGCCGGGCCGCCCGGATAGCCCAGGCCGAGCAGCTTGGCCGATTTGTCGAAGGCTTCGCCGGCAGCGTCATCGAGGGTTTCCCCCAGCAGGGTATAGCGGCCCACGCCGTCCACGCGCATCAACTGGGTATGCCCGCCGGACACCAGCAGGGCCACGAAGGGAAACTCGGGCCGCGGATCGGCCAGCAGCGGCGACAACAGATGCCCTTCCAGGTGGTGGATGGGAATGGCCGGCAGCCCCAGCGACCAGGCCAGCGACTGGGCCACGCTGGCGCCCACCAGCAGCGCGCCGGCCAGGCCGGGCCCGGCGGTGTAGGCCACGGCGCCGATGTCGCTGCGCTCCAGGCCGGCGCGTGCCAGCACCTCGCGGGTCAGCGGCACGATGCGCCGGATGTGATCGCGCGAGGCCAGCTCCGGCACCACGCCGCCATACTCCTGGTGCATGGCGATCTGAGAATGCAGGGCGTGCGCCAGCAGGCCGCGTTGCGTACAGACCGCAGCGACCCCCGTTTCATCGCACGAGCTTTCAAAACCGAGAATAATCATGGCTGCAGAGTTTACACGGTGCGAGAATACGCCCCGTCGCGCGGAACGCATCGCCGGCACCAGGGCCGCCAGGGGACGGGCTCGGATTTCCACGCATCGGCGCCACGCCGATGGCATGCGCTCCTTCCTTTCTTTTTCTCTCGCTTGAATCGGGGACAGTAATGCTCGAGAAGCTATTCAAGTTGCGTGAGCACGCCACGACGGTCAGAACCGAAATGATCGCCGGGCTGACCACCTTCCTGACGATGTCGTACATCATCTTCGTCAACCCGGACATTCTCTCGTCCACCGGCATGGACCGCAACGCCGTGTTCGTCGCCACCTGCCTGGCCGCCGCGCTGGGCTCGCTGGTGATGGCGCTGGTGGCCAACTGGCCCATCGGCATGGCCCCGGGCATGGGGCTCAATGCCTTCTTCGCCTTCGCCGTGGTGAAAACCATGGGCTACACCTGGGAGCAGGCCCTGGGCGCGGTCTTCATCTCGGGCGTCATCTTCGTCATCCTGACGATCTCGGGCATCCGGGCCTGGCTGATCCGGGGCATTCCCAGCTCCCTGCGCAGCGCCATCGCGGCCGGCATCGGGCTGTTCCTGGCCATCATCGCCCTGTCCAGCGCCGGCATCGTGGCCGCGCACCCCGAAACCAAGGTCACGCTGGGCGATCTGCGCAGCCACGGCCCCCTGTTCGCCATCCTGGGCTTTTTCATCATCGCCGTGCTGGATGCCCTGCGCGTGCGCGGCGCCATCCTGATCGGCATCCTGGTGGTCACGGTGCTGTCCATGCTGATGGGCTACAACGAATTCCATGGTGTTTTCTCGGCGCCGCCGAGCCTGGAGCCGACCTTCTTCAAGCTGGACATCATGGGCGCGCTCAATGCGGGCCTGCTGCATGTGATCCTGGCCTTTGTGCTGGTCGAGGTGTTCGACGCCACCGGCACCCTGATGGGGGTGGCCAAGCGCGCCGGCCTGGTACCCGAGAACCGACCCAACCGCCTGGGTCGCGCGCTGTTTGCCGACAGTACCGCCATCGTGGCCGGCTCGGTGCTCGGCACCAGCAGCACCACCGCCTTCGTCGAAAGCGCCTCCGGCGTACAGGCCGGAGGACGGACCGGCCTGACTGCGCTGGTGGTGGCCGTGCTGTTTCTGGCGGCGCTGTTCATCGCCCCGCTGGCCGGCTCGGTGCCGGCCTACGCGACTGCGCCCGCCCTGCTCTATGTGGCCGGCCTGATGATGCGCGAACTCATCGACATCAAATGGGATGATATTTCCGAGGCCACGCCGGCCGCGCTCACGGCGCTGATCATGCCGTTCACCTACTCGATTGCCAACGGCCTGGCGTTCGGCTTCATCAGCTACGTGGTGCTCAAGACCTGCACCGGGCGCGTGCGCGAGGTCCATCCGGCCACCTGGCTGGTGGCCGCGCTGTTCGTGATCCGCTACGCCTTCTTCCCGGGATAAGGCCCGATCGGGTCGATATGCTCAGGCTATCGACCCGATCCACGACAAGGTTGCTCGGCCCCGGCCCCCAAAAGCCCGATACACTGTCACCATTGCCATTCATCGATGCGCAGGCGGTGCCGCCAGGGCTCCGCAGCGGCACAAAGAGACAGTCCCATGAGCAGCCTGGCCGATATCCCTTTTTCCCTTCTCGATCTGGCGCCCATCGTGCAGGGCGGAAACGCGGCTGACGCGTTCCGCAACACGGTCGCGCTGGCGCAGCACGCCGAGCGTCTCGGCTACCAGCGTTTCTGGCTGGCCGAACACCACAACATCACCGGCGTGGCCTCCAGCGCCACGGCGGTGCTGATCGGCCTGGTGGCCAGCCAGACCACGCGCCTGCGCGTGGGGTCGGGCGGCATCATGCTGCCCAACCATGCGCCGCTGATCATCGCCGAACAGTTCGGCACCCTGGAAACCCTTTACCCGGGCCGTATCGACCTGGGCCTGGGACGCGCGCCCGGCAGCGATGGCGCCACCCAGCAGGCCTTGCGGCGCAGCCCGCGCAGCGGCCTGGAGTTCCCGGCGCTGGTCGAGGAATTGCGCGCCCTGCTGGCGCCGGAGCGTCCCGGCCAGGCCGTGCGCGCCATTCCCGGCGCGGGTCTGGACATCCCGATCTGGCTGCTGGGTTCGAGCGATTTTTCCGCGCGCATGGCCGCCGAGCTGGGCCTGCCCTTCTCCTTCGCCGGCCACTTCTCGCCCGAAGGCATGGCCGCCATGCGCCTGTACCGGCAGTTGTTCCGCCCGTCAGCCACGCTGGCCCGCCCCTACGCCATGATCGGCGTGCCGGTGGTGGCCGCCCCGACCGACGAGGAAGCCCGCTTCCTGTCCACCACCCAGCAACTGAAGTTCCTGTCGCTGATCCGGGGCAACCGCCTGCCGCTGCAGCCGCCGGTGCCCTCCATGGACGGGCTGTGGAACGAATGGGAGCGCGCGGCCGTCGAACAAAGACTGGGCGCGGCCATCGTGGGCGGCCCGGAGACGGTCAGGCGCCAGCTTGAGGCCCTGGTGGCCGAAACGCAGGCCGACGAAGTCATGATCGTGTCTGACTTCTATGACCTGAACCACCGGCTGCGCTCCTATGAGATCGTTGCCGGCCTGAAAACACCCTGTGCCACCGGCACGGCCAACGACACGGCAGGCGGCTGATTGCGGCCAGCCTGCCCTTCTCTCTCGCGGTCGCCGACCGCGCCAACCGGGCGCTGAGACGCCCCTAACGCCGTCCGTCGGCAAGGACAACGCCATGAGCATTGTTGAACTCACCAAAGACACCTTCCAGGATGCCATCACCCCTGACGGCACCCTGATCATCGATTTCTGGGCCCCGTGGTGCGGCCCCTGCCGTGGCTTCGCCCCGGTCTTCGAGCAAGCGGCCGAACAGCACCCCGACGTCACCTTTGCCAAGGTCAACACCGATGTCGAACAGGAGCTCGCCGGCGCACTGGGCATCCGCTCCATCCCGACCCTGATGGTGTTCCGCGAAAAAGTGCTGCTGTTCTCGCAGCCCGGCGCCCTGAGCGCGGGCCAGCTCGACGAGTTGCTGGGCAAGGTCAAGGGCCTGGACATGAGCGAAGTGCATCGCGAGATCGCCCAGGCCGAGAACGACGCCGGCGACAAGGCCTGAGGGGCCTGCCGGGGCGGCTCAGCCCGCTCCGGCGTCGAGCACTTCCCAGCCTGACTGGCCGCGCGTGATGTTGGCGGCCACGGCCTGCAGCGCTTGCAGCGCGGCATCGGGAATCTCCAGCGTGAGCTGCACGCCGTCGGCGTCGAACTCCTCCTGCAGGATGACGGCGCCGGCCGGCGCCAGCCGCGCCCGCAGCAAGGCCAGTTCCGCGAAGCCGCAACGGCAGCGCACCTGGCTGGTGGCCACGATCTCCAGGTATTGGCCCGCGCGCAGGCAGTTGGCTGCGCATCCGCCATAGGCCCGCACGAGCCCGCCGGCGCCCAGCTTGATTCCTCCGAACCAGCGCACCACCAGCACCGCCACGCGATCCAGGCCCTGGCCGTCGATGGCCTGCAGAATGGGGCGCCCTGCCGTGCCGCCCGGCTCGCCATCATCGTTGTAGCGGTAGTTCTGGCCGATGCGGTAGGCCCAGCAGTTGTGGGTCGCCTCGGGCACGCTGTGCCGGGCGAAGAAAGCCATGGCTTCGTCCACGCTGGCCACCGGGCTGGCATGGCCCAGAAAGCGGCTTTTCTTGATGTCTTCTTCGAAAGAACAGGCGGCGGCGAGAGTCTGCGTCATACTCCGGCATTGTAGCGGCGCCGGCAGGCCTAGCCGTGGCAGTCGATGCCGTCCTGGTCCAGATAGACGTCGAAGGCCACCTCGCGCGCCCAGCGCCCGGCCAGTTCGCGCCAGACACCCCGCCCCTGCCACAGCCGCATCTCACGCGCCAGCCAGGCCTGCTCGGCGGCCGGCACCAGCCAGCCCGACTCGGCATGCGGACCCTCCGGCGGCAGGCTGGCGGAGAACTTGCGCCACTCGGGAAGCTGCATCAGGCTCTGCCAGGCGGCGTCGTCGATCAGGCCGATGTCGCAGCGCCCTTCACGCACGGCCACCAGCGCCTCGGACGGCAAATCGTATTCCTGCAGCACCGCGCCGTGGCTGTGCGCCAACGCGCGCGCCGGCTGGTTGGCCCGCGCCATGCAGACGCTGCGCCCGCGGGCCTCTTCCCAGCGACGCATGGGCGTGTCGCTGCGTATCACGGCGCGCGGCTGCGGCTGATAACGCGCCGCCACCCAGGCCTGCCGGGGCGCCACGCCCGGGGGCTCGCCGGCAGCCATCAGCACCACATCCACCTGCCCTGCGGCCAGCGCATCGGCCGCCTGATCGGCAGCCAGCGCCTGCAGCGCCAGCGGCAGCCCCAGGGCCTGCGCCAGGCGCTCGGCGGCCAGCGGCCCCAGGCCATGCGGCGTGCGAACGCGCTGCGCATCGGCCAGCGCAGGCACCCCCACGCGCAGCTCGCCACGCGCCTGGGCCTGGGCAAACGGCCCCGCCGCCGCACTGACGCCGGCCGACAGCATCAGCGCCAGCGCGGCCAGCCACGTGCCCCACCCTGCCCGGCAACGAGACTCAGACATACTGGTAGCGCAGCAAACGGTGCTTGAGGTTCTCCAGCACCAGTTGATCGATCAGCGCGGCCAGCACCGCAATGACCAGGATGTTGGCCATCACGCCGGTCATGTCGGCAATCTCGCCGGAATAGGCCAGCGAACGCCCCAGCCCCTTGCCGAAGCCGATCAGCATCTCTGCCGAGATCAGGGCGCGCCAGGCATTGCCGAAAGCCAGTTGGGCCCCGGTGATCAGCTCCGGCATGACTGCCGGCAGGTAAACCCGCCGCAGCAAGCCCCAGGGGGTCGCTCCCATCACGCGCGCGGCCGAAACATGGACGCGCTGAACCGACTCGGTGGCGTTCATCACGCTCAAAGCGGCCGGGAAGAACGCCGCCAGCGCCACCACCACGATGATGGGCGCGCTGCCGAAGCCCATCAGGATGAGAAACAGTGGCACCCAGGCGATCGAAGGGATGGCCTGCAGGATGACGATGGCGCTGCGCAGCACCTCGCGAAAGAATGACAGCAAGGCGGCCAGCAGGCCGAAACCGATACCGGCCAGCAGCGCCAGCCCGTAACCCGCCCCGAGCCGGCTGAGCGTGCCGGCCAGGGCCTGATGAAAGCTGCTGGCGCCGATGTCGTCGGCCAGTCGCGCAAGCACGGCCGGCACGCCGGGCATGAGGAAATCCGGCAGGCTCCAGGCCGCCACCTGCCACAGCAGAAGGATCAGCAACACGCCCAGCACACTGGCCAGGTGCTTGCGCGCGCCGGTCATGCGTTGCACCGTACTCAAGGCTGACGCGCCTCTTGCCAGGACAGATCCAGGATGGAGGCGACCTCATAGGGCTTGCCGTCGCGCGTCTTGAGCGAGCCCTGGGCCTGCAGGATATCGGCGATCTCCTGCATGCGGCGGGTGTCCGCCTCGTTCAGCGAGGCGGTGAACACCTGCGTGCGGATGGCCTCGGCGATCACCGTCTCGCGCGGCAGTTCGCCACGCGAGAGCGTCTTGAGCGTCGGCTCGGCGATGAAGTAGTGGGCAATCAGGCCGGCCGCCTCGTCGGGCTTTTGTTGCAGCAAGGCGATGGCCTCGCGCTGCGCATCGAGCGCTTTCCAGACGTCATCCTTGCGCTTGGCCAGGGTATCGCCCGAAGTGATGACCACCATGCAGGGAAACGGCCAGCTCTGGCCGACTTCGTAGATTTGCGTGACCGGCGCCACCAGCTGGGCGATGCGGTCATAGGGCTCGAACAGGAAAGCCGCGTCGACCCGCTTGCCCACCAGCGACTGCACCGCCACGGCCGGGCTGACCCCCATCACGTTGACGTCATCGGCGCTCAGGCCGCCCTCTTTGAGCACCACGCCCTTGAGTACCACATCGGCCGTGCTGCCCTCCGATTGCGAGGCCAGCACGCGGCCCTTGAGCCCAGCAATATCGCGAATGCCGCTGTCATTGCGCACCAGCAGGGAGTGGTAGCCTTGCTGCGCGCCACCCACCACCTTCAGATCGGCGCCCTTGGAGGCCCAGGCCACGGCATTGGTGAAACCCAGCACGCCGATGTCGAGCTGGCCGCCGACGATGGCCTTGATGAGGTCCGTACCCGATTTGAACTCGACCAGTTCGGTATGGAGGCCGGCTTTCTCGTAAAAGCCGCCCTCCTGGGCGACCATGGCCTGGGCATCGTCCATGACGCGCAGATAGCCCACGCGGAAAGTATCGGCGGCCCAGGCGGGCGCGGCCACCGCCAGCGCCGCGGCCAGCGTGATCCAGGATTTGAGTTTCATGCAAAGACTCCGGAAGGCGGCGCGGGACACGCCGGCAAGGGGGTTCGGGGAATTCAGGCGAGCGCGTCGACTTCGATGCCCAGCAGGCTCAGGATCTCGCGCTTCTCGGCGGCCAGGCCGGCCAGGTCGTGGGAACGGGGCCGCTGCCCGAGCTCGAATTCACGCAGCACGCGTGCCGGGCGCGGCGAGAAGACCAGGATGCGGTCGGCCAGAAACAGGGCTTCGTCGACGTCATGCGTTACCAGCAACACCGTGGGCCGGTGTTCGCGCAGCAGTTGGCGCAGGACATCCTGAAGCGTCAGCCGGGTCAGTGCGTCCAGGGCGCCAAAGGGCTCGTCCAGCAGGAGTGTGCGCGGCTGGGCGATGAAGGCGCGCGCCAGCGCGGCGCGCTGCCGCATGCCGCCCGAAACTTGATGGGGATAATAGGATTCGAAGCCGGCCAGACCGACGCGGGCCAGCCAGCCATCGGCCTGCTCGCGGGCCTGGCGGCGCGCCACGCGCTGGAACTCCAGCGCCAGGGCCACGTTGTCTCGCAGGGTCAGCCAGGGATAGAGGGCATGCTCCTGGAAGACCAGGGTGCGGCTGGGATCGGGACCGCGCAGCGGCTGGCCATCCGCCAGGATGCGCCCGCCCGAGGGGGGCTCCAGCCCGGCGGCCAGATGCAGCAAGGTGGATTTGCCGCAGCCCGAGGGCCCGACCAGCGCGACCAGCTCGCCGCTGTGAAAGCGGCGGGAAAAATCATCGACGACCCGAAGGTCGCCGAATTGTTTGATGACATGCTCGAAAGTCAGATCCATGGGCGTTCCGGCCGCCTGCGCGGCGCTGCAAGTACGCCCTAATCTACCGACTCACGATATGCATCCCAACGACATTTCTCTCATGTTTTCACAACTTCGAGAGATATGCGGCCGTCTCAGCCCTCGATGCCGCGCGAGGACAGGTAGTCTTCGTAGCCGCCGCGGTAGTCGATGATCTCGCCGGTGGGCAGAATTTCGATCACGCGCGTGGCCAGACCCGACACGAACTCGCGGTCATGCGAGACGAAGAACAGCGTGCCCTCGTATTTCTCCAGGGCGAACTGCAGGGACTCGATCGACTCCATGTCCAGGTGGTTGGTCGGCTCGTCCAGCAACATGACGTTGTGGCGGCCCAGCATCAGGCGTCCGAAGGTCATGCGGTTCTTCTCGCCGCCGGACAGCACCTTGGGCGCCTTGGGCAGATCGTCGCTGGAGAACAACAGCCGGCCCAGCGCCGAACGGATGGCCTGATCGTCGTCGCCCGGCTGGCGGTGCTCGGCCATCCAGTCGAACAGGTTGATGTCGGTTTGCAGGAATTGATCCGAGACGTCCTGGGCCATGTAGCCCAGATCGGCGTTCTCAGCCCACTTGACGGTGCCCGAATCCGGCGCCAGATCAGTGGCCAGCAGACGCAGCAGCGTCGTCTTGCCCACGCCGTTGGCGCCGATGATGGCCACTTTCTCGCCAGCGTCGATCATGGCCGAGAAGTTCTTGATGACCGGCGCGTCGTAGCTCTTGCAGACCTTCTCGGCCGTCACGGCCAGACGGTGCAGCACCTTGCTCTGCTCGAAGCGGATGAAGGGGTTCTGGCGCGAGGACGGCTTGACCACGACCTGCTCGGACTTGATGCGGTCGATCTGCTTCAGGCGCGAGGTGGCCTGGCGCGATTTCGACTTGTTGGCCGCGAAGCGGCGCACGAAATCCTGCAGCTCGCTGATGCGTTCCTTGGCCTTGGCGTTGTTGGCCGACAGACGTTCGCGCGCCTGGGTCGAGGCCAGCATGTAGTCGTCGTAGTTGCCGGGATAGATGCGGATCTCGCCATAGTCCACGTCGGCCATGTGCGTGCACACCTGATTCAGGAAGTGACGGTCGTGGCTGATGATGATCATGGTGCTCTGGTAGCTGTTGAGCACCCCTTCCAGCCAGCGGATGGTGTTGATGTCCAGGTTGTTGGTCGGCTCGTCCAGCAGCAGCACATCGGGGTTGGAGAACAGCGCCTGGGCCAGCAGCACGCGCAGCTTCCAGCCCGGGGCGACCTCGCTCATCAGCAGGTTGTGCTGATCGACCTCGATCTCCAGGCCCAGCAGCAGCTCGCCGGCGCGCGCTTCGGCCGTGTAACCGTCATATTCGGCGAACTTGGCCTCCAGCTCGGCGGCGCGCATGTAGTCGTCTTCGGTCGCCTCGGGGTTGGCGTAGATGGCGTCGCGCTCGGACATGGCGTCCCACATCTCGGTGTGGCCCATCATCACCACGTCCAGCACCCGCTTGTCCTCGAAGGCGAACTGATCCTGGCGCAGCTTGCCCAGGCGCAGGCCCGGCTCCAGCGACACATTGCCCGCAGAGGGCTCGAGGTCCCCCCCGATGATTCTCATGAAGGTGGACTTGCCCGAGCCGTTGGCGCCGATCAGGCCATAGCGGTTGCCTTCGCCGAACTTGACGCTGACGTTCTCGAAAAGCGGTTTGGGACCAAACTGAATAGTGAGATTGGCGGTAGAGATCACGATGTTTGTAAGCGGGGCTTGGCGCCCGAAAGCGGGCTGCAGGCACGCGAGGCGTACCGGCGTGAAGACAGCGCGCGCCGGAAAATCCGCCGCGCGCGATTGAGTGAATCGTACAGTGTACCAGCCCGGCGCATTCGCAGCAGGGCCGCCGCCATCAATGGTGGTGTTCGTCGATCACCAGATGGGCCAGACCGCGCTCGGTGGCGATCCCCACCTTGCGACCGACCGGCAGGGTCGCCTTGGTGTTGCCATGGCCGTAAGGCAGGCCGCAGATCACCGGCACCTTGACCTCGCGGCGCAACCATTTGATGACTTCGGGCATGTCGTAGCCCTGGTCATGAGCAGCCAGCTTGTACTCGGTGAAAGTGCCCAGCACGATGGCTTTCTGGCGCTGCAGCACGCCGGCCAGCGACAGTTGCGTCAACATGCGCTCGACGCGGTAGGGATGCTCGCCTACGTCCTCCAGGAACAGAATGCCGCCGCGCACCTTGGGAAAATACGGCGTGCCCAGCAAGGCGGTGAGCATCGCCAGATTGCCTCCCCACAACACCCCACGTGCGTCCACGGCGTCGGCATCGCGGGTTTCAAAGCTGAGGATTTCGAGCTCGCCGCGCATGATCTCGCCAAACAGCGCCACGGTCAGCTCGTCGGTGCGTTTGCCGCCGAAGTCGCGCACCGCCGTCGCGCCGCTGTAGCTCTCGGCGCCGGTCTGCGCCAGCAGGGCAAGGTTGAACGCGGTGAAGTCGCTCATGCCGACAAAGCGCTTGCCGCTGTCGGCCATGGCTTTCCAGTCAATCTGGGGCAGCAGCCGCGTCAGTCCATAGCCACCGCGCGTAGCCATAACGATGGGGTGCTTCTGGGCGGCGGCGCGCGTCAGGGCAGCCAGGCGCTGCTTGTCGGTGCCGGCAAAGCGCTGGTGCACGGCCAGCGCGCTGCGGTCGACCGCGGTCTTGAACCCCTCTGCGGCCAGGCGTTCGCGCGCGAGATCCAGCGTGGCCGGATCGGCCACGGCCGACGAGGGCGACACCAGGTAGATACCGCCGGGCTGGCCATGCGGGGCATGGCAAGCCGGCCCGCAGGCCTGTCCGGGAGCGTGATCGTGGCCGTCGTGGCGGGGAGTCTTCATGATGGATTGCGTTCCTTGTTGCGGCGTTCGCGGAAAAACGCCCGCAGCAGCTCGCTGCAGGGTTGAGCCAGCACGCCGCCGGTGATCGAAGTCTGGTGATTGAGTTGCCCGACCGAGGCGATGTCGAGCACGCCGCCACAGGCGCCGGTCTTGGGATCGGCCGCGCCGAAGACCACCCGCGCCAGACGGGCGTGCAACATCGCGCCGATGCACATGACACAGGGCTCCAGCGTGACGTAGAGCGTCAGGCCCGGCAGACGATAGTTGCGCAACCGGGCGGCGGCCGCACGCAAGGCCACCACTTCGGCGTGGGCGGTGGGATCGGCGTCGGTGATGGTGCGGTTGGCGCCCGCGCCCAGCACCTCGCCATCGGCGCCGACGATGACCGCGCCCACCGGCACTTCGCCGGCCGCATAGGCCAGACGCGCCTGCTCCAGAGCCAGCGCCATGCAGGCCTCGTCGTGCGCCAGCGACATGGCCGGGTTCGCCTCGTCAGCCCCCATAAGCCCTCGACTTCAGGGAGATGGAGCCCGCCAGGCCGACCAGGGCCGCCTCAAGCAGATGATAAAGCTCGGCATCTTCGCCATACCGGGCAAAGTTCAGATTGGACACCCGCCCCTGCTCGACGAAACCCCAGGCCCGGCTGCGCTTGTCGCGATGGCTGGGATCCCAGACGCCGAAGGCATAGCCGCCGGCGGCGCAGACCAGGGAAAAGCAAGGAATATCGGTGTAGCCGTCACCCACGAAGATCATCTGATCCAGCGGCACCCGCAGCCGGTCCTGCGGCACCTTGCGGTTGACCTCGAACGGACGACTGCGAAACTCCGGCCCGACCAGACCTTTCTGGATATGGAACAGATAGCGCGTTTTGTCGGTAAAGCTGACGATACGGCGCGGGAAGGCGATACCGCCGTGTTCGTCGTAGATGAATTCGGAAGCCCAGATATCCGTGAATTCGCCCGCAATGGGCGTGGCGCGCACGATGTCGCCGATACCGCTGGAAATCAGATAGAACTCGAGCTGGATGCGCGGCTGGGCGGCCCGCACGGCCTGGCGCAGGCGCTCGAACAAGGTGGTCACGCCCGGGTGCAGCGGCAGGCGGCGCCCCCAGGCCTGCAGACGGTCGCGGGTGATCAGGCCGTGCCGGCCCTGGCGCGACAGCTCGATCATCTTGTACAGATAGGCCGGGACCGGGTCCCAATCGCCTTGCGACAGGAGGGGGTCGACCTCGTCTTTCCAGAATGCGGCCGTATCCACACCCAGGCTTTCCAGAAAGCCGGTGGTGCTGTCCGGGGCCAGCGTGTCGTCGAAATCGAATACCAGGGCGATGACGTCGGACATTCAGGGAAACTCAAGTGGGCAAGCCGCCATTTTGCCTGATTGCGGCCTGCCCTGCTGCCGGCGTGGCGTCAGCGGGCCATGCCATGGGCCGGCACAGGCACTTCGGTCTCGCGCCAGATGCCGCCGCCATGCACGCTGCCGTGCATGCGGGTGTGGCCGTTGTCTTCCATCTGCCGCATGCAGTCGTTGCGATGCTCGCCCGGCAGGCGGTCGCAGCGCATCATGCGATTGCGATGATAGTCGGTGGAAGGGTCGTGCAGGCGGTTGCGGTGCGCTTCGGCGCGCGCGGCGCCGGCCTCGCGCATGCAGCTATGACGATCCGTGACTTCGGGGGCATTGCGGCAACGCGCCAGTTCGCTGCGGTAGACCGAGTCGGCCGAGGCCTGCGGTGGCGCCGCGCGGGCCGGCGTGGCCGCCGACAGGGCGGCCCCCAGGGCAAGGAGCGACACCGCAGCCAGCGTGGCGGATGACTTGCGAATGGCATGCATGCGTACAAGCTTCATGACAATCTCCCATTAGAAGGCAGGCTGCCTGGCGGGCGGCCCGCACACAAGGTTCATGTCCTACCTTACGCAAAACCGCTGCTGGCCGCGCGCGCAAATCACTACAAGTGATACCAAACGCAACGGCCCGTCAGGCCTCGCCATTGCGTTTATGCGGCGCATTCGGCCCGACCTCGGCGTCGACATTGCGATAGACGGCCGCGCGCATCAGCAGCATGGCCGTCACAGGCGAGGTCAGCACCAACAGCACGATGATCACGATCTCGTGAATCACCGGCCGCGAGCCCATATAGGAAAACAACAGAGAAGACGCCACCAGCACGCTGATGGCGCCCAGCGTGTTGGCCAGGGTCGGAGCATGGATGCGGGCATAGAAATGGCGGAAACGCAGCAGGCCGATGGCGCCGGTGAGCGAAACCACGCCCGCGAACACCAGCAACAGGCTGACCGGCACGGCGATCCACCAGGGCAAACCGTTGGTTGTCATGGCTCGATGACCTCCCCGCGCAACAGGAACTTGGCCATCGCCGCCGAGCCGACGAAACCAAACAGGGCAATCAGCAGGGCGATGTCGAAATACACCCCCGTGCCGGCCCGGATGCCGAACACCAGCATGACCAGCATGCCCTGAATGTAGAGCGCATCGAGACCCAGCACGCGGTCCTGGGCGGTGGGGCCGCGCAGCACACGGATCACCGCGCAGCCGGCGCCAAGCGAAAAGCAGATCAGCGCAAACGACGCCGACCAGTAGAGCAGCATATCCATCAGTCGAATACCTCTATCAGGGTGCGCTCATAGCGCCGCTTGATCAAGGAGATCCATTCTTCCTCGTTCTGCAGATCCAGCACGTGCAGCGTCATGATGTGATTGGTGGAAATATCCACCAGCACGGTGCCGGGCGTATAGGTGATGATGCAGGCCATCATGGCCAGGCCATGCGGATCGCGCAGCTCCAGCGGCACCTCGAGAAAGCCCGGCGACATTGGCAGGCGCGGCCGCCAGACGAACTGTGCCACCGCCCAGTTCGAGCGCACCACGTCGACAAAGACGCGCCACACCAGCCCCGGCAGCAACCAGATCCGGCGCGGGCGCGCCTTCAGCGGACGCAGCCGCATCGAGGCCCAGCCCAGCCATATCCCCAGCGCGGCGCCGACCAGTACCTGCCCCCAGGACACCGATTGGTTCAGGAGCAGCCACAACAACAGCATGCAGACGGGCAGCACGGCGCGTGTCAGCCATTTACGCATCTCAATGCCCTCCCAGCGGACGCACCGGCAGCTTGCCCAGCACGGCCTCGATATAGAGCTCGGGTTTGTCCAGCGACTGGGCTGCGGCATCCAGATAGGCCGACACCGGCCCGGCCCCGGCCGCCAGCGCCACGCACAGCAGGATCAGCACGGCCACCGGGCCGGCCTCCAGCAGGCGCAACCTCGGCGTGATGCGGTCGTCGCCGCCCCAGAAGCTGCGGATGCCCGCACGCCCCAGCGCCATCAGGCCGGCCAGCCCCGACAGCAGCACAGCGGCCACCAGCAGCCAGCCGTCCATGGGCGGTGCCGAGGTATTGACCGCGGTCACGGCTGCCGACAACAGAGAAAACTTGGCCACGAACCCCGACAGCGGCGGCAAGCCGGTCACCAGCAGCGCACAGGCCACGAAGGCCAGGCCCAGGAACGCCATGGCAGCCGGAATCGCCACGCCCACGACATCGTTGGGACGGTTGGGCGCCACCGGGTCGTCCAGGTCGAAACTGTCCATGGTCACGGCCAGCACGCTGGCGCCGAAGCTGCGGGTGCGCTCGATCAGCTCGATCAGCAGGAAGAAGGCGCCCGTGCCCAGGACCGAACTGACCAGATAGAACAGCGCCGGCCCGGTCAGGGTCACCCCCGGCATGCCCAGCGCAGTCAGCAACGTGCCGGCCGAGACGATGACGCAATAGCCGACCAGCTTGCCCAGCTGCTGGGACGCCAGGATGCCCACCCCGCCGAAGATCAGCGTGGCCAGCCCGACGGCGAACATCCAGTCCAGACTGAAGGCCGCCGGCGCACCCGTGGGCAACAGCAGCGAACCGATGCGCAGCAAGGCATAGATGCCGATCTTGGTCATGATGGAGAACATGGCCGCCACCGGCGGACTGGCCGCGCCGTAGCCATTGACCAGCCAGAAATTCAGCGGCCAGGCGCCGGCCTTGACCAGGAATGCCACGCCCAGGATGGCCGCGCCCGCCTCGAACAGCTGACGCTCGCCGCCGGCCAGCTGGCCGGCGCGCACCGCAAGGTCCGCCATGTTGAGAGTGCCGGTCACGCCGTAGATCAGCGCAATGCTGATCAGCAGCAGGAAGGAAGCCACCAGGTTGACCGCGATGTACTGGAGCCCCGCGCTCACCCGTGCGCTGCCCGAGCCATGCAGCATCAGGCCATACGAGGCCGCCAGCAGCACCTCGAAGAACACGAACAGGTTGAACAGATCGCCGGTCAGGAAGGCCCCGTTCAAGCCCATCAGCAGGAACTGGAACAGGGAATGGAAGTGCACCCCGGCGCGATCCCAGTGGGCCAGCGAATAGATCAGCGTGGCCAGCCCCAGCGTGGCCGTCAGCGTAAGCATGACCGCCGCCAACCGGTCGACCACCAGCACGATGCCGAAGGGGGCCGGCCAGTCGCCGGGCAGATAGACGCCGATCCCCTGCGGCCAGATATCGCCGGCGCCGGCGGCCAGCGCCAGCAAGGCCACGGCCGCCGCCAGTTGCAGCACGGTCGAACACAGCGCGATGAAGGCACGCACCCGTCGCCGGGTGTCGGCCAGCAGCAGCATGCCTGCGCCGGCCACCAGCGGCACGACGATCGGATAGATGGGAAGGTGTTGCAGCCAATCAATCACGATTCTTCGGGCTCCCGGCCATCAACGTGGTCGGTGCCGGTCAGGCCGCGAGAGGCCAGCAGCACCACAAGAAACAAGGCGGTCGTGGCGAATCCGATCACGATGGCCGTCAGCACCAGCGCCTGCGGCAACGGATCCGCGTAGGCGGCCGGATCGGGCGGAGTCATCGCATCGACCACCGGCGGCGTGCCGACCTTGAGCCGGCCCATGCCGAAAATGAACAGGTTCACGGCATAGGACAGCAACGACAGCCCCATGATGAATTGAAAGGTGCGTGGCCGCAGCAGCAGCCATACCCCCGAACCGGTCAGCACCCCGATGGCTGCCGCGTAGATCCATTCCATGTTCAGACTCCCCTGGCCGCGGCATCGGCCTCGATTTGCGCTTCGGCGATCTGGCGGCGCTGCGCCCGCACCGACTGGTGCGCCAGCGCCACCAGCACCAGCACGGCCGCGCCCACCACCAGCATGTACACCCCGAGATCGAACAGCAGCACGCTGGAGAGGTGGATGTGCCCCACCAACGGCAGCGCCACGTCCCAGGACAGAGCCGACAGGAAAGGCCGCATGGCGAACCAGGCCGATACGGCGGCCGCCCCTGCGGCCAGCAGACCCAACCCGATCCAGTGCTGCGGATTCAGGCGGCTGCGCGACTCGACCCAGTACACCCCGCCCACCATGTACTGCAGAATGATGGCGGTCGCCATGACCAGACCGCCGACAAAGCCGCCGCCCGGCAGGTTGTGCCCGCGCAGCAGCAGATAGACCGAAATCAACACGGCCATGGGCAGCAGCAGGCGCACCAGCACGGCCGCAATGCGCATCGAGCCCGCCGGCAGCGAGGCCTTGGTGTCTGGGCCGGCCGGCACCTGGCCGGGCGCCAGCCCATCCTGCTCGCGCTGCTGGTGAGGCTGCTCGATGCTCTCGGGCGCGGGGCGGAAACGGCGCAACAGCGCATAGACCGTCAGGGCCACGATGCCCAGCACGGTGATCTCACCCAGGGTATCGAAACCTCGGAAGTCCACCAGGATAACGTTGACCACATTGGTGCCGCCGCCCTCGGGCAGGGCATTGCGCACAAAGAAGGAAGCGATGGTGTCGCCCAAGGGGCGGGTCAGCACGGCATAGGCAAGCGCCGCCATCGACAGGCCGGCCGCGCTGGCCAGGCCCAGGTCGCGCAGACGGCGCAGGCGCACCTTCAGATCCGGCCGCCGGTCTTCTTCGTCGGCCGCGATGCGGCGCGGCAGCCAGCGCAGCCCGAGCAGCAACAGCACGACGGTCACCACCTCGACGGCCAGCTGGGTCAAGGCCAGGTCGGGCGCCGAAAACCACACGAAAGTCAGGCAGGTCACCAGCCCTGCGCCGCCCGACAGCGTCAGCGACGCCAGCCGGTGGTACTTGGCCTGATAGGCCGCGCCCAGGGCGCAGGCGCCGCCCACCAGCCACAGCACCACGAAGGCCGGGTCGGCGGCGCTGCGCACGCCCGTGCCGTCGAGCCAGCCAAAGGCGCGCAAGGGCAGCCACGCCACCAGCAAGGTGCCGAACACGATGATCACCATCTGCATCTGCAGACGCGAGGACGCCAGCTGGCGCAGCACGGCGCGGGCCACCACGGCGCTGCCCTCGAACAGGTATTCGAAGGTACGCCGTCCGTCCAGACGGTAGATGAACGGCACGCGGCCGGGATGCGCGGCCTGGTGAGCGCGCAGCCCGAGGTACAGCAAGATGCCGGCCGTGGTCGCCACCAGGCTCATGACCAGCGGCAGGTTAAAGCCGTGCCACACGGCCAGGCTGAATTCGGGCATGTCTGCGCCCAGGATGCTGCGGGCGGCAATATGCAGCACCGGCCCCACCGTGACGCCGGGCAGCACGCCGATCACCAGGCAGAGGGCGACCAGCAGGCCGCTGGGCACCAGCATGAAACGCGGCGGCTCGTGCGGCGCGCGCGGCAGGTCGGTCGCCGGCGGGCCGAAGAACACCTGCAGAATGAAACGCAGGGAATACGTGACGCTGAACGCCCCGGCGATGGTCGCCATCAGGGGCAGGCCGTAGCGCAGCAGCGGATCCCCCGAGATGAAGGTCGTTTCGGCGAAGAACATTTCCTTGGACAGAAAACCGTTGAGCAGCGGCACGCCCGCCATCGAGGCGGCCGACACCATCGCCAGCGTGGCCGTCAGCGGCATGGCCGAATACAGGCCGCTCAGGCGTCCCAGGTCGCGCGTGCCGGTTTCATGGTCGACGATGCCGGTGGCCATGAAGAGCGAGGCCTTGAAGATGGCATGGTTGACCATATGGAACACGGCTGCCACCAGCGCCAGGGGACTGTTCAGGCCCAGCAGCAGCGTGATCAGGCCCAGATGGCTGATGGTCGAGTACGCCAGCACGCCCTTCATGTCCTGCTGGAAGATGGCCGCATACGCGCCCAGCACCAGCGTGCACAGCCCTGCCCCGCCGATGATCCAGAACCATTCGTCGGTGCCGGCAAGCAGCGGCCAGAAGCGCGCCAGCAGAAACACCCCCGCCTTGACCATGGTGGCCGAGTGCAGATAAGCCGAGACCGGCGTCGGCGCGGCCATGGCGTTGGGCAGCCAGAACTGGAACGGGAACTGAGCGCTCTTGGTCAGCGCGCCCAGCGCCACCAGGGCCAGCGCCGCCGGGTACCAGGCATCGGCGCGCACCAGGTCGCCCGAGCGCAACACCACGTCCATGTCATAGCTGCCGACAATATGCCCCAGGAGCAGCACCCCGCCCAGCAGGCAAAGCCCGCCGGCCCCGGTGACGGTCAGCGCCATGCGCGCACCGCGCCGGGCGTCGACGCGATGGTGCCAGTAGGCGATCAGCATGAAGGACGCCAGGCTGGTCATTTCCCAGAACATCACCAGCTGGATCAGGTTGCCGGACAGCACCACGCCCAGCATGGCCGCCATGAAGGCCAGGAAGAACGAGAAGAACCTCGGCACCGGATCCTTGGGCGACATGTAGTAGCGCGCGTACAGCACCACCAGCGTGCCCATCAGGGAGACGATCAGCGAGAACAGCCAGGCAAAGCCGTCCATGCGCAGGGTAAAGCCCAGACCCAGGGCCGGCGCCCAAGGGACATCGACCCGTATCACTTCGCCCGCGGCAATCTGGGGATACAGACTGGCCACCAGCACCGTCGAGGCCAGGGCCAGCAAGCCGGCCAGCCAGGCCTCGGCGTTGCGGGCGTTGGCCGGCAGCAGGGCAGCGCACAGACTGCCTGCAAATGGCAGAGCGAGAATGAGGATCAGCGACATGGCGCTCCGGGTAAGGGCGACCCGTCACAGCGCAGTCAACACGCTGGCCGGGTCGAAGCCAAAAGATAGTCTGAAGACACCCTGGCGTGACCCATACTACCGCTCGCCGCCGTCCTTGAAGACAACACAGCCTTGCCGGCGCGGCGGACGCGCCGGTTGCTCACTACGGAAGGGGTTTCTGGCGAGATCGGCCAGGAGACTCATGTGAAAAATATCAGATTCTTGTAAGTTACGCACGAATAACGGGCGAATAAAGCGCTTTAATTGCAAAATAATCAGCATTTAACCGAAGTTTGGTGCGTTGCAATATATCCAGACCCGCTTTTGAAAGCTTACAGCAATCTGAATGAAAGCATAAGCCGCCCTTTTTGACAGCCAAAAAAAGCGGGCTTCTGCTTCGATCTCAGGCCAAATTCCGTAAAGGTACGCCCATGTCCTGCCATGCTGGTGCGTGGCAGGTGAACAACAGAATCTGATGCCGCGTGGCGGCATCGAACAGCGCTCTTTTGATCTGATCCCGACGGCCGGCATCGGCATGCACCAAGGCATCGTCGAGCACCAGCAAGGTCGGGCGGCCTGCCGCCTGCAACAGGTCCGCATAGGCCAGGCGAGCCAGCAGGCCAAGCTGCTCACGGGTACCGAAACTGAGATCGGCCAGGCCATCCTCCCCGCCCTGGCGTGCCAGCGCCACCGGCAGCAGTTGTTCATCGAGGCGCAGGTCCGCGCCCGGCATCAGCAGCTCGAGGTAATAGGCCAGCCGCTCGGCCAGGGGCTGCAACAGACGCCGCGTCGCCGATTCGCGCTGCTCGCCCAGCAGGCGCCACAGCAGATCCAGGGCAGCGGCATGGCGGGCGTAGTCGTCGCGCCGACGCGCGGCTCGCTCAAGCTCGGCTTCAGCCTGCGCCAGCCGCTCGCCCACGCCCTGGGCGCCCGCCTGCTCCAGCCGGCCCTGTAATTGCAGCAGCCGGGCATGGCGCTCCTGCTGGGCCTGGCGCGCCATCTGCGCCGACTGGGAATAGCGCTGCTCATCCTGACGCACCAGGTCCGGGCGCTGCGCCGCCAGAGCCGCCTCGGCCTGGGCGCAGCGTTGCGCCAGCCCTTGCCCGGCCTGCTCGGCCTGGGAAAACTGGACGGCCCGCGCGGCCCGGCTGGCGGCCTGCTCGGCCGCCTCGAAGACCGCCTGGCGCGCCTCGAACTGATCCCGCAGCAGCGCGGCGCGACTGGCTGCCTGGGCGTGAGCGGCCTCGGCGGCACGCGCCTGACGTTCGGCCTGCTGCCAGGCCGCCTCGTGGCGCCGCAGCGCATCCTGGGCTGCGGCAAGACGCGCTTCGGGGTCGCCCTCTTCGACCGCAGGCGCCTGCGCCAGCTGGCCTTGCAGGCGGGCCACATTCTGCACCGCCTCCTGGTAGGCCGCCCGCAAGGCCGGCAGGCCCTGCGGGGCCTGCGCCACCAGCGCCGCACGCGCCTGATCGCGCTCGCGCAGCAACTGGTCGGCGCGCGCCGCGCGCGCCTCGGCCTGGGCCAGATCGGCCACCTGCAACACCTCCAGCGCCTGCTGGTGGCGCGCCTGGGCAGCCGCGAGCTCGCGCCGCAAACCCGGCAGATCCCGACCGCCCGGCTCGATGCGCAGCAGGCCCAGCCCCTGCAGCCTGAGCTCGGCCACCTCGCTCAGCAACAATTCGCCATCGCCCTGCAGGGCCACCCCGCCCAGTTCCAGCTGTACGCCGGGCGCCAGTTGATGGTGGATGCGCGTGGCCACGGCCTGTTCGCGCAGGCGCAGACCGTCCAGGTCGCGTTGCGCCTGGCGCAAGCGCTCCAGCGCTTCGGTATCGATGCGCTCGGCCTGCCAACGCGCCTGCAATTCGCCTGCACTGGCCTCGGCGGCCACCGCGGCCTCACCGGCTGCCTGCAGACGCGCCTGTTCGGCCTGCGCGCGACGTAACCATTCGCGCGTCTGTCTGGCCTGCAAGGCCTGCTGGGCCAGCTCGGCCTGCTGGCGGGCGGACTGCAAGGCGGCCTCGGCGCGCGCCGCAGCCTCGGTGCTGCGCGCAGCTTGCATGGCGGCGCCCTGCACCGCCTGGGCCGCCTCGCGGGCCTGCGCTTGCTGCTGGCGCAAGGCCTCTTCATCCTGACGATCACGGGTGGCCTGCTCGCGCAGCGCTTGCGCCAGGCGCGCGGCCTCGCCGGCCTCGCGGCGCAATTGCTCCACCTGCTCTTGCTCGCGCGCCAGGGCCTGCAATTGCTCGCGCGCACGACGAGCCTGCTCTTCCAGCGCCAGCCAGGGCGCCTCGCGCTCGGCCGCATCGTAGTCATGGCGCCATTGCGCCAGCCGATCCACGTCGGCGTCCAGCTCGGCGCGCTCGCGCCGCAAGCCGTCGCACACCCCCTGCAGACGCAGCCATTGCTCTTCGGCCGCCTTGTACGGCCCCTTGGGCTTGCCGCCACGCGCATCCAGCAGCGCCGCGCGCATCTCGCCCACGCGGGCGTACAGGCGATCGCCGTCGCTGCTGGCCAGCTCACCCGAGATCTGCGTGAGCGCAGCGCGCAGTTGCGCGCCGGCGTGCACGGCCGGCGCGGCCAGCTCCTGGCCGCTGCCCTGTTCTATCCAGAGCAGCCCCGGCACGCCGGCATGTTCAGGCTTGCTTTGCCCGCGCGCCGACATTTCGAAACCCAGCAACTGCGCCAGCGCCTGCTCGGCGGCGTCGCCCTCCAGGCGCGTGGCGCCCCGGTCGATCGAGAGTTCGCAACGGGCCCGCTGCAGAAACTGTTTATGCAAGGCGTAGTGGCGGCCGGCATGCTCGAACTCGACGGTGACCGAAGGTCGGGCGCCGCTCAGGCCATGCGGCGCGAAATCCGCCACTTTGCTGGTGCCGTAGCGTTCCAGGAATGCCGCCCGCAACGCCATGACATAGGTGCTTTTGCCGGCCTCATTGGGGCCGGCGAAGATATTCAGGCCCGGCGCGAGATCCTCAAGCGCGGCGCCATCACGGAATTTGCGAAACTCTTGCAATGCGATGCGCTGGACTTTCATGCGCCACCCTCCTCGCGCGCCAGGCGCAACAACAGGCGCAAGGCCTCGCGCGCCACTGGCCCTTGTTCGGCATCGGCCTGCAAGGCCTGCAGCTGCTGCGCCACCACGGACACATAACCCGCGCCATCCAGTTGCGCCAGATCGGCCTCGGCCGGCTCCAGGTCGAGCTCGTCGCTCTCCAGCCGCAACGCTCTCAGACGCGCCTCGGCGCGCGCGATGTCCTGGCTCAAGGCGTCCCAGGCGGCCAGCGGCAGATGGCCGCGCAAGGTCAGGCGCAGCACGTCCTCGGCCTGCAAGCCCTGCAGGCGGGCACCCAGCGTTTCGAGATCCGCCGGCAAAGCCAGCGTGACATCCCAGTGCTGCCAGCGGTACCGCCCCACCGGCAACCGCTCCACCCGCGGCAATTCCTGGCCGATCTCCACGCGCAGCACCGAGCCGGCCTCGCTGCTGCGGAAACGGTCAGGCTCGGGCGTGCCGGCATACCAGCAGCGCGGGCCGACCTGCAGGCAACCATGCCAGTCGCCCAGCGCCAGGTAATCGAGCCCGGCGCGCTCGGCGCGGTCTGGAGCGATCGGATTGGCGGCATCGGCGCTCTCGGGCAGGCGTTCGGCGATGCTGCCGTGCGCCAGTCCCACCCGTGCCAGGCCCGGCGGCGTCTGCAGGCTGTCGAACACCCGCGTCACGTCGTCATAGGTATGGCGCTGCGTGAGCGGTGCGGCCAGCACCGCCATGCTGTCGAGCAGCACGACCCCCGGCTCCAGCGCCAGGTGCACGTTGCCGGGAATGCAGGCAAGCTGGCGCGCGCGGCTCCAGACGCTCTCGGCCAAGGCGGCATCGTGATTGCCCGGGATCATCACCCAGGGGCCGGCGTAGGCGGCCAGCGCATCGAACAACCGGCGGATGGTGCGATCCGACACCGCCTGGGTGTCGAACACATCGCCGGCTACCAGCACGGCGCCTACGCGCTGTGCCTGGGCCGTCTCGGCGATGCGGGCCACGGCCTGCAAGCGGGCTTCGGCCAGCACCGCGCCGTCATCGTCATCGAATTGCCCGTACTGGCGTCCGATCTGCCAGTCGGCGGTATGGAGAAAGGTAGGCAAAGCTCCCCCCCGGGAAACAACATGGCCGGATTGTGGCACAGCCCCGGGGCGGATGCCGGGGCTCAGGCCAGGCGCATTTCAGCCCCGCCGGCACGGCGCCCGTAGCGCGACAGCGCCAGGTCGTCGGCGCGGATGGCCGGCTGCCGGCCCATGACCAGATCGGCCGTCAGCTTGCCCGAACCGCAGGCCATGGTCCATCCCAGGGTGCCGTGACCCGTATTCAGGAACAGATTGTCGTAGCGCGTGGCGCCGACGATGGGCGTGCTGTCCGGCGTCATGGGACGCAGGCCGGTCCAGAATTCGGCAGCCGCCACGTCGCCGCAGCCGGGATAGAGATCCTGCACCACCATTTCCAGCGTGGCCCGGCGCTGGGGGTTCAGACGCAGGTCGAAACCGGCCAGTTCGGCCATGCCGCCCACGCGGATGCGCTTGTCGAAACGCGTGATGGCGATCTTGTAGGTTTCGTCCAGCACGGTCGACACCGGCGAGGCCGCCGCATCGGTCATGGGCACGGTAATGGAATAGCCCTTGACCGGATAAACCGGCAGATCCAGGCCCAGCGGTGCCAGGAAATCACGCGTATAGCTGCCGAAAGCCGCCACATAGGCGTCAGCCTTGAGCACTTCGCCGCCAATCCGCACCCCGTTGATGCGGCCTTGCTCCAGCAACAGGCCATCGACCGTCTGGCCAAAGCGGAACTGCACGCCCAGGCCGGCCGACAGCTCGGCCAGCGCCTGGGTGAAGCGGCGGCAATCGCCGGTTTCATCGTTCGGCAGGCGCAGGCCGCCGCTCAGTTTGTCCAGGGAGCGCGCCAGCGCCGGCTCGGCCGAGGGCAGCCCGGCACGATCCAGCAACTCATAAGGCACGCCCACCTCTTCGAGCACCGCGATATCGCGGCGGGCGGCCTCCAGCTGGTCATCGGTTCGAAACAGCTGCAGCGTACCCTGGGTTCGCTGCTCATACTGGATGCCGGTATCGTCGCGCAGCCCGCGCAGGCAATCGCGGCTGTATTCGGCCAGGCGCAGCATGCGCTCCTTGTTGACCGCATAGCGCCCGGTGGTGCAATTGGCCAGCATCGCGGCCATCCAGCGCCATTGCCACAGGCTGCCGTCGACCCGCAGCGCCAGCGGCGCGTGCTTCTGGAACAGCCACTTCAGGGCCTTGGTCGGGATACCCGGCGCGGCCCAGGGAGTGGAATACCCCGGCGAAACCTGACCGGCATTGGCGTAACTGGTTTCGTCGGCCGGCCCGGCCTGACGATCCACCACCGTCACCTGCGCCCCCTGACGCGCCAGATAGTAGGCGGTGGTAGTGCCGATGACGCCGCTGCCCAGTACGATGATGTTCATGACTATTTCCGAGAAATTTCGTTTAACAACAATGAAAGCGTGTAGTCTATTTCCGCCAATGCAGTGAAAAACACTGAAAAAATAGATTTCACAGTAAACTTCCACTATCACTTTTTCGATTTTTGCGGCTGAATAGCAGAAATGCGCGACCTCGATCGGACGGACCGAAAAATCCTCGAAATATTGCAACGCAACGGGCGTATTTCCATCACCGAGCTGGCCGAGCAGGTCAACCTGTCGGCCACGCCCTGCTCGGAGCGCGTCAAGCGGCTGGAACGCGATGGCGTCATCGCCGGTTACCATGCCCGCCTCAATCCTGCCGCGCTGGGCAAGACATTGCTGGTTTTTCTCGAAATCCGGCTGTCGGCCAAATCGGGCGACGTCTTCGACAAGGTCAAGCAAGAGCTGATGTACGTGCCCGAAGTCATGGAATGTCACCTGATGTCGGGAGACTTCGATTACCTCGTCAAGGCACGTCTGACCGAGATGGCCGAATATCGCCGCCTGCTCGGCGACATCCTCAAACGCCTGCCGGCCTCGGCCGAGTCGCACAGCTACTTCGTGATGGAAGAAATCAAGGAAACGCTTTACCTGCCCCTGGACAGATAAAGCCCACGATCACGGAACGAATTTTCGGTACCATTGCTGCCTGGCCGGCCCGGTCTTTGGCGCCGGCCACACGGCAGCCCCTGGCCGCCCCCGGAGTTTTCCCTTCATGACCCGACGCCTCTACCGCTACTTCTTCCTGGGCCTGATCACCATCCTGCCCATCGCCCTGACGCTGTATCTGCTGTTCATTTTCCTGGCCTGGACCGAAGCCATCGCGCTGACGTTCATCCGCCCCTTCATCGGCGATTTCTACATCCCCGGCATGGGCCTGGCGCTGGGCATCCTGGCGATTCTCTCGTTGGGCTATCTGGTCTCCAAGGAGCGCGTGCAGCGGCTGCTGGTGTGGCTGGAGATCCCCTTTACCAACACGCCGGTCGTCAAAAGCATCTATTCGTCGATCAAGAGCTTTGCCGATTACTTCTCCTCTTCCAGCGGCAAGAACAAAAGCCAGCAGGTGGTGGTGCTGCGCATGCCCGGCCAGCCGCTGGAACTGGTCGGCCTGGTGACCCGGCGCGGCATGGAGGACCTGCCCAGCGGCTTCCTGCCCGGCGAACGGGTGGCGGTCTACCTGCCCATGGGCTACATGATCGGCGGCTATACCGTGTTCGTGCCTGCGGAGTGGGTCACCCCGATCAATATGTCGGTCGAGGAAGCCATGCGCTCCTCCCTGATCGCCTGGATGGCCCGCAGCGAGCAGGCCGCCTCCGCGACGCCGGCACAACCCGCGCCGCCGGCTCCGCCCGCCGACCCGGCCTCCTGAATCCGCCCACTCCGTCACAGCCAGCCTGCCATGTCCGCCTGCGCCCCCTCAGCCGCCGAAGGCGGCATCTGCATCGACACCGATCATCCCCAAGGCGCGCTCGACGATGCGCAGGCGCTGCTGCAGGCCCTCGGGGCCGCCGGCTGGGCGCAGTGCCATGCCGACAAAGCGGCCGTGCGGATCCAGGCCCGGCCCGACTTTGCCGCCCGCCACCTGGCCCAGGGCGACACGACCGGCCTGGCCGCCACACTGGAACTGGACACGGCTGCCAGCGACACTGCCCTGCAGGCCGAAATCCTGCTGGCCATGCTGGCCTGCCCGCAGGCCTTTCGGTTTCCCGACGTCGCCGAACTGCGGGCCGCGCTGCGCATCCGGCGCAACATCGTGCGGGCGGCCTATCGCAGCGAGCTGGCCTTCGACACCGAGCAGGCCGAGCGCCCGCCAGCCTACTGGACCTACGCCGAGGACACCGGCTTCACCCTGCTGCCGGGCCGCTCCCTGATAGACGCCCTGGTGCATGCCACGCAGCCGGCCGTCTCGGGCCAGCGCTACGCCTTCTCGTGCTACCGCGCCACCGAATACGTGACCGTGCTGGGCATTGCCCAGGAACTGCGCGAAAGCAATCCGGCCCTGTATGCCGGCCTCGAACGCCAGTGGGAGCGGCGCGCGGTCATGTCGGGCCGTTTTCATGAGGCCTTCCTGCGCGAATACGGGTCGCTGCAGGCCCCCTTGCCGGCGCGCTTCTATGTGCCGGGCGACCGCCTCTGGTTCCGCAATCCCGATCCGCATTCCTCCAATGTCGAGGGCTATGAAGGCTCCTGGGTGTTCTACCTGGGGTCCGGCCGCTTCAACAACTTCTGGAAAGCAGGCCAGCATTACACCCTGGCCCATAAATGCCTGGAAATTTTCCACTGGCGCGACGGCCTGAGCCACGATGCCCAGGGCAAGGCCTATATCGACGAAGAAAAGGTCGAAGCCTGCGTGGCGCGCACCCGCGCCGACCCGAGCGCCAGCGCCGAGGTGCTCCAGCGGATGCTGCGCATCCGCGATCCGCAAGGGGTGTACGCCCAGGGCGGTTGCATCGACGCCACGCGCGAATGCGCCCGCTGGGTGCTGCCCGGCCACGCCGATATCGCCCTGCCGGACTGGCCCGCCGCCACAGCCTGATCGACGCGCAACGACGCGTTTGCGACCGCCGCGCCGCGCCACGCCCGGCCGGCACGCCGGTCCTGTTCCGGATGCAGCGCAGCGTCCCGGGGCCGCTGCGATGAGCACGGCACGTCCGTCGGGTGTTCGGATTTCACCAAGAAATTCGATATATGACATGAAGCGAAAACAAAACAAAGCGCTGATAGCATTATGTACTTTCGCTTTTGTTGTTTTATGATGCGGTTATGACACTCAACCCCCGTCAAAGCGCCCTGCTCGAACTGGTCCGGTCGCAGGGTTCGGCCTCGATCGAGGAACTGGCACGCACCTTCGACGTCACCCTCCAGACGGTGCGCCGCGATGTCAATCTGCTCTCCGAGGCCGGCATGCTGTCGCGCTTTCATGGCGGCGTGCGCATCGAAGCGTCCACCATCGAGAACATCGCCTATCGTCAGCGCCAGGGCCTGCATGCCGACGGCAAGCGCCGCATCGCCGAAGCGGTCGCCGCCGCCGTTCCCGACGGCTGTTCGCTGCTGATCAATATCGGCACCACCACAGAGGCCATTGCGCGGGCGCTGCTGCGCCACCGCGGCCTGCGCGTGATCACCAACAACCTGCATGTGGCCGACATTCTGTCGGACAACCCGGACTGCGAAGTCATCGTGGCCGGAGGTGTGGTGCGTCCGCGCGACCGTGGCATCACCGGCGAGGCCACCATCGACTTCATCCGCCAATTCAAGGTCGATATCGGCCTGATCGGGATTTCCGGGATCGAGGCCGACGGCACCCTGCGCGACTTCGACTTCCGCGAAGTGCGGGTGGCGCGCTGCATCATCGAACAATCGCGCGAAGTCTGGCTGGCTGCCGACAGCAGCAAGTTCCAGCGCCAGGCCATGGTGGAACTGGCACCCATGTCGCACATCCACCGCTTTTTCACCGATGCCGAACCCCGGCCGCAGCTGAGCCAGGTGCTGCGCGATGCCGGCGTGCGCTGCGATGTTGCGCTCGGCACGCCCTGAGGGCGACCCGCCCGGCCCCCCCCTTTCCCTGCCCTGCCATGAAGCCTACCGTTCCTCCCGCCACCCGCGCCCAACTTCTGGATCGCCTGCAATCGCCTGACCCCTGGGACGTGATCGTCATCGGCGGCGGCGCCACCGGCCTGGGCACGGCGGTCGATGCCGCCGCGCGCGGCTTTCGCACCCTGCTGATCGAAGGCGAGGATTTCGCACGCGGCACCTCCAGCAAGGCGACCAAGCTGGTGCATGGCGGCGTGCGCTATCTCGCCCAGGGCAACATCAGCCTGGTGCGCGAGGCGCTGCACGAACGCGGCCTGCTGAACCAGAATGCGCCCCACCTGGCATGGCCGCTGGGCTTTGTGGTGCCCGCCTACTCCCTGCTGGATCAGCCGTTTTACGGCGCCGGGCTGAAGATGTACGACATGCTGGCCGGCAAGCTGAACCTGTCGCCCAGCCGCTGGCTGTCGCGCAACGAAACCCTGGAACATGCCGGCACGCTGGCCCCCGTGGTGCAAGGCCGTCGCCTGCGCGGCGGCGTGCTGTACTTCGACGGCCAGTTCGACGATGCGCGCCTGGCCATGGCGCTGATGCGCACGCTGTTCGACCTGGGCGGCACCGCCGTCAACTACCTGCGCGTCACGGGGCTGAGCCGCGATGCCAGCGGACGCATCACCGGCGTGCAGACCCGGGATGCCCTGGATGGCACCGAGCATGCCATCCAGGGAAAGTGCATCATCAACGCCACCGGCGTCTGGGTCGACGCCGTGCGCCGCATGGACAATGCCGACGCCGCCACCCTGGTCGCGCCCAGCCAGGGGGTGCACCTCACCCTGCCGCGCAGTTTCCTGCCCGGCTCGGATGCCGTCCTGATTCCCAAGACTGCCGACGGCCGCGTGCTGTTCATGGTGCCCTGGAACGGCCACACCATCGTCGGCACCACCGACACCCCGCGTCAGGATCTGCCCCTGGATCCGCGCCCCCAGCCCGGCGAGGTGGATTTCATCCTGGCCACCGCCGCCCGCTACCTGACCCGCAAGCCCACGCTGGACGATGTCACCAGCGTATGGGCCGGATTGCGCCCCTTGGTCAAGGCCACGGGCGAAGCCGCCACCAAATCCCTGTCGCGCGAACACACCATTCTGGTGTCGGCCAGCGGCCTGATCACGGTCACCGGCGGCAAATGGACGACCTATCGCAAGATGGCCCAGGATGTGATCGACACGGCGATCTCCAAGCAGTTGCTGCCGCAAGCCGCCTGCCGCAGCGCCGATCTGCGTCTGCACGGCGCCCCGGCGCCGGGCCACACGCTGGAGGCGCGCACCGGCACGCCGGACAGTTATTACGGCACCGACCTGGCGACCCTGCACGCCCTGCCTGGCGCCGACCGCATGCTGGTCAATGCCAGCGGCCTGAGCGAGGCCCACGTGCGCTATGCCGCCCGTTGCGAACTGGCCCGCACCGTCGAGGACGTGCTGGCGCGCCGCAACCGCGCGCTCTTTCTGGATGCCGAGGCAGCCCTGCTGGCCGCGCCGGAAGTCGCCCGCCTGCTGGCCGAAGAACTGGGCCACGACAGCGCCTGGCAGCAACGCACGCTGGAGGACTTCGCCAAGGTGGCGGCCACCTTCCGGCTGCAATGACGCCACGCGGCGTATGATGGGGGGCTTTCAGCCCCCTTTTTCTTGCCCGATTCCGCCGCCATGGATGTTTTCCAGCAACTGCAGGATCTGCTGACCGCGCAGCAGGCCGACTTCCGCCTCCTGCGTCACGAGGCTGCCGGCAAATCCGCCGAGGTCGCCGCCATACGCGGCACCGCCATCAGCCAGGGCGCCAAGGCCCTGGTCTGCCGCATCAAGGTCAGCGCCAACGTGCGCAGCCACGTGCTGGCCGTGTTCCCGGCCGACGCCCAGGCCGACCTGCAGGCCATCGCCCTTGCCGCCGGCGGCAAAAAGGCCGCGTTGGCCACCCATGACCTCGCGCGCGAACTGACCGGTTGCGAAATCGGCGCGATCCCGCCCTTCAGTTTCCATCCGGATCTGCAATTGCTGGTCGACCCGACGCTGCGCGAGCGCCACGATGAAATCGTGTTCAATGCGGGCCGCCTGGACGCCTCCATCCTGCTGCGCACCGACGACTATTTCCGCATCGCCTGCCCGCGCGTGGCGCCCATTGTGCGCGAGGCGGCCTGATATGTGTCTGGCCGTGATCGCCCTGCACCAGTTGCCCGGCATTCCGCTGCTTATCGCCTCGAACCGCGATGAGTTCCATGCCCGCCCGACCGCCCCGGCCAGCGCCTGGCCGGGCGAACCTGCGCTCTATGCAGGAAGGGATCTGCAGGCCGGCGGCACCTGGATGGGCGTGACCGACAACGGCCGCTACGCCCTGCTGACCAATTATCGCGAAGGCGGCCGGCAGATCGCCGACGCCCCGTCGCGCGGCCACCTGACCGAGGCCTTCCTGCGCAGCGACGCTTGCCCGGCTGACTATCTGGCCGACCTGGCCGCCGAAGGCGCACGCTACAACGGCTTCAATCTGATCGTGGGCGACCGCGAACAAAGCTGGTACTACAGCAACCGGGGCGGCGTTCCCCGGGCGCTGGGCCCGGGCCTGTATGGCGTTTCCAATCACCTGCTGGACACGCCCTGGCCCAAGCTCACACGCCTGAAGGCACGGGTGGCCCATGCCCTGACCCAGCCGGCCCAGCCGGATCTGGCGGCGCTGTTCGACGCGTTGCGCGACCCTCAGACCGCCCCCGACGACCTGCTGCCCCAGACGGGCGTTTCACTGGAAATGGAACGCCTGCTGAGCAGTCCTTTCATCGTCAGCCCAAACTATGGCACGCGCTGCTCCAGCGTGCTGTTCTGGCGCGATAATGGCAGCGGCGAGCTGCATGAGCGGCGCTTTGCCCCCGATGCTTCGGAGAGCGGCGCGACCCGCCTGGCGTTCTGCCCGCAGCGCAGCCCCTGCCTGAACTGAAGCACGCCGCCGGGCATGGCGCCCGGCTGTCGCCGATGCTTCGGCTCCGGCTGTGGTCTGCCGCCCATTGACCTTCGACAAGGAGTTGCTGAAATGAAGACCTTCCACGCACGCATTGCCACCGCCGCCCTGGCCGGCGCAGCCTTGCTGGCCGGCCCGGCCGTGCAGGCACAGAACAGCGAATTGCCCGTACTGCCCGACGTGCAGCAGCAAGGCGATGTACAGTTTCTCTCCGGCGGCATCGGAGCCGGGCAATCCGGCGCCTTCAAGACGGCGGCGCGCCAGTACCGGCTGATGCTGACCTTCGTGCAGCGCGGCCCCGACGGCCGGGGCGAATTCCTGGCCGACGTGCCGGTGCAGATCCGCAATGCCGCCGGCCAGACCGTGCTCGACACCGTTTCGCAGGGGCCCTATCTGCTGGCCAATCTGCCGGCCGGCACCTACACGGTCAAGGCCAGCGCCAACGGCAGCGATAAAAGCGCCCGCGTCAGCGTGGGCCGCAGCGGCACGGCCAGCGCCGTCTTCGAATGGCGCTGAAGCCGCAGGCGGCTCAGCGGCCCGCGAACAGGATCATCACGTTCAGCACGAAGGCGGTGATCCAGCACAATGAACGCAAGGTGCCGTAGCCGCCGGCATACAAGGCCAGATAAACCAGCCGCACCACGACCCAGGCGCCCATCAACACCCCCAGATGGGCGGCGGGCGCCTGGCGGTACAGTGCAAAGAGCACCGCTGCATAAAAGAACGGCAGCGCCTCGAAACTGTTGGCCTGGGCGGCATCGGCCCGCGCACGCCAGCCGCGCTGATTGCCCAGCCAGGCCCGCGGCTCGCGATTGTCAAAGCCCTTGCCGGCGATCTTGCTGGCCAGCGAAGCCACCAACGGCAACAATGCCGCCACCACCATCAACCACGCAATATGGGTCATGACGCCTCCTGCAACCGGCGATAGGCCAGTCTGCCGCCACCTTACCACCGGCGCGGCGCAAACTCACCCTGGTCCGGCATGCTGACGCCCGCTTGGCCCTGGGCGCTGCTGTTTCCGGCCTATGCCCTGCTGTGGTGGCCGCAAGCGCGAGCCTGGGCCGGCGCGCTGCTGGCCGGCGGATTGGCGGCCGCCGCCTGGGAAGGACAGCTCGATCCACTGGCAGCCCTGCCCCTGGCATTGCTGGGCCTGAGCGGCTGGCTCCTGCGGCACGAACGGCGCGCACTGGGCCATCTACTGTTTGTCGCGCTGGCAGTGGCGCTCAGCCTGCATGTCGCGCCCGGTTTTCACAATCCCCTGGTCATCGACGGCCCGCTCAAGGCCGATGCCGTCGCCTGGCGCATGTACCTGAACCTGGACAAGCCGCTGCTGGCATGGTGGGTACTCTTGGTGACGGCCCCGCCGCTGGCGCGCGGGCTGAGGTGCACCTTGCGCACGGCCCTGGCGGGCGGACTGGGCGCCAGCCTGATCTGTCTGGGCCTGGCGTGGCTGATGGGCGCGATTGCCTGGGCGCCCGGCTGGCCGTCGCACAGCCTCATCTGGTGGCTGAACAATGCCTTGCTGGTCACGCTGGCCGAAGAAGCCCTGTTTCGCGGCTATATACAGCAGCAACTCACCCCGCGCCTGGGCCCATGGCGGGCCTGCCTGATCGCAGCACTGCTTTTCGGCCTGGCGCACGCCGCCGGCGGACCGCTCATGGTCGCACTGGCGGGCCTCGCTGGCCTGGCCTACGGTTGGGCCTATCAACGCGCAGGGCTGGCCGCCGCCGTCCTGGCGCACCTGCTGCTCAATACGCTGCATTTCTGGCTGTTCACCTACCCGCTGGCGGCCTGAGCCTGCCGGCACGGCAGGCCCGGCACGGCGCGCCTAGCGTTCCAGATCCTGCTGGGTGACTTCCTTGACCTCGCCCTTGATGTTCATCCGGCCGTCATAGACCGGACGGGCGCCGGTGGTGGGCCCCTGGTACTGCACGAAAAACAGCGTGCCGCCGGTCTCGGTGGTCATGGCCTCCTCATAGTGCGGGTCGGCATGAAACACCACGGTGCCCGGCCCGTAGATATTGCCCCCCATGTTGAACTGCCCTTCGATGACGTACCAGACCTGGGCGAAGTCATGTTTGTGCAGACGAAAGCCCGCTCCCGGCTCGTAGTGCAGAAAACCCGCATTGGGCTCGGTCGGCCGTTCAGGCCGGGTATGGAACAGAAACTTCGTTTTGTTCTTGAAGCGCCCCATCTCCCATTCCATCGATTCCGGCTTGCGATATTCCGGGGCGTTGTGCTGGCTCAGATCGAGCGGCGGCTGCGTGTTCATATGCTCTCCATTTTGGACACGTTAACAATGATCTTGGATACAAAAATTAAGAAACCGCAGTGTCTCAAGGCATTATTTCGCACTCAACTAGGGGAAACCCCAGCCTTTTCAGCGTTTTTTCTCGTAGATTTCTCCAGATCTGGAATACATAATGCAGTTTCTTGGATACAAGAATTAGCATAAAAACCAGCAAGCCATTCCGGCCGGAGACAAGCAAGACCATGAACACCTCCCAACCCGCAGCGGTCAGCGCCACTGCCGCCTCCTCGTCCTCCCGCAACGCGCCACCCAGCAACGACCCTCGCGTGGTCGGTCTGGCCAGCATGATCGGGACCTCCATCGAGTGGTACGACTACTTCCTCTATGGCACAGCGGCCGCACTGATCTTCAACAAGATTTTCTTCCCCGCCTTCGATCCCCTGACGGGCACGCTGGCTGCCTTCGCCACCTATGCGGTGGGTTTCTTCGCCCGGCCCTTTGGCGGGCTGATCTTCGGCCACTTCGGCGACAAGATCGGGCGCAAGAAGATGCTGCTGCTGAGCCTGATTCTGATGGGCGTGCCAACCATCCTGATCGGCCTGATTCCCAGTTATGAGCAGATCGGCTACTGGGCCGCGGTGCTGCTGGTGCTGATGCGCATCATCCAGGGCATTGCCGTGGGCGGCGAATGGGGCGGCGCGGTGCTGATGGCCGTCGAACATGCGCCCAAAGGCAAGAAAGGTTTCTTCGGCAGCCTGCCGCAGGCGGGCATGGCGCCTGGTCTGGTGGTGTCCTCCCTGGCCATGGCCGCCGTGGCGCGCCTGCCCGAAGAGGACATGTTGTCCTGGGGATGGCGCATTCCGTTCCTGGCCAGCGTGGTGTTGCTGGTGGTGGGCTATTTCATCCGGGTGCGGGTGCATGAGTCGCCCGATTTCGAACACATGAAGGCACACGGCAAGGAAGTGGCCGTGCCGGCCGCCGAGGTGCTGCGCCACCATCGCCGCCCGCTGCTCACCGTGATCGGCGCCCGTTTTGCCGAAGTGACCTGGTTCTACACCGTGGCCACGTTCTCCCTGACCTATGCCACCACCTCTCTGGGCCTGGAAAAGGCCGTGATCCTGGAAGCGGTGATCGTGGGCGCGGGCGTGGCCTTTTTCACGATCCCGCTGGTGGGCATGCTGGCAGACCGGGTGGGCCAACGCCGCATCTTCATGCTGGGGGGCTTGTTGCTGGGCCTGTACAGCCCTCTGTATTTCGCCTTGCTGGATAGCCGCGATGCAGCCCTGATCGCGCTGGCGGTGACGATCGCCATCGCCGGCGTGCAGGCCTTGCTGTATTCGCCCGAAGCCGGGCTATTCTCGGCACAGTTCCCGCCCGAAGTGCGCTACAGCGGGATCTCGCTGGGAGTGCAGGTCTCGGGCGCCATCGGCGGCGGCATCGCCCCGGTCATGGCCATCTACCTGCTGGATCTGGGCGGTGGGAAGCCGACCTATGTGATCGCCTATCTGATTGCGCTGGGCGTGGTCGCGCTGGGTTCGGCCATGGCGATGCGCTCACCCTATCAACACTGAAACGACGGAGCTCCCATGCACCCCACTGCCCCCACCGCGCCGGCCGGAAAACTGGTCATCCGCAACATCGGCCTGCTGCTCTCCGGCGATCTGGCCCAGCCCATCCTGGACGCCGACACCATCGTCTGCCAGGATGGACTGATCCAGGCCGTCGGCCTGGAGCGCGACCTGGACACCAGCCAGGCCGATCTGCACATCGACGCGCAAGGCTGCTGCCTGTCGCCGGGCCTGATCGACGGCCACGTCCACCCCGTCTTCGGCGACTGGACGCCACGCCAGAACCAACTCGGCTGGATCGACTCGTTCATGAACGGCGGCGTCACTTCCATGGTATCGGCCGGTGAAGTCCACCTGCCGGGCCGCCCGCGCGACATCCTGGGGCTCAAGGCCCTGGCCATCACGGCGCAACGCTGCTACGAAGCATTTCGTCCCGGTGGCGTAAAGGTGATCGCCGGCGCGCCGGTCATCGAACAAGGCATGCGGGAACAGGACTTCGCCGAACTGGCCGCCGCCGGCATCAAGACCCTGGGCGAGATCGGCCTGGGCACGGTCAAGGACGGCAGCACCGCCCGCCAGATGGTCGACTGGGCACGCAAGCACGGCATCCAGTCGACCATTCATACCGGCGGGCCTTCGACACCCGGCTCCAGCTATGTGGACGCCGACATGATCCTGGAAACCGATCCGGACATCATCGGCCACATCAACGGCGGACACACCTCGCTGCCCATCAACCAGATCCGCTGCCTGTGCGAAGGCTGCGACCGCGCCATCGAAATCGTGCACAACGGCAACGAGTTCTCGGCGCTGTTCGCCGCGCGCACCGCGCGCGAACGCAATGAACTGCACCGGGTCACCCTGGGCACCGACTCGCCGGCCGGTTCCGGCGTGCAGCCGACCGGGATTCTGCGCCTGATCGCGCTGCTCAGCAGCGTGGGCGGCATCCCGGCCGAACAGGCCATCTGTTTTGCGACCGGCAACACGGCAAGGATCCGCGAACTGAATTGCGGCCTGATCGAGCCGGGCCGCAGCGCCGATTTCGTGCTGATGGACACCGCTCAGCACTCCGATGGCCAGACGCTGCTGGAGAGCCTGGGCAAAGGCGACATCCCGGGCATCGGGATGGTCATCATCGATGGTCTGATCCGCTGCCACCGTTCGCGCAACACCCCCCCGGCCAGCCGCGTGCCGCAGGTGCTGGCGGCTTAAGCAGCCGGTCCGGCTTCGGCGTGGGTGCTCAGCCACGCCACCACGAACTCTCCCGATTCGAGAATGTGACGCCGCATGGCCGCCCGCGCGGCCTGCGGATCACGCTGGCTGAGCGCCTTCAGGATTTCCATGTGGTGGGCGATGGTCTGCTCCATCCGGTGGCGATACATCCCCATCGCGGTGGTCGCCAGGATGTTGCGCGTATAACCCAGATGCAGCTCGCGGATAATGCGCTGCAGGCAGGCGTTGTGCGAGGCATCGTAGATCAGGGCATGGAATTCGCCGTTGCTCTGTATCCACTGATTGAGCGCCTGGGCGGCTGCCGCTTCGTCGGCGGGCTGACCGGCAGCCATGGCGATATTGTTCAGGCTCAGCACCGCGGCATGGAAGCGTTCGTGGATCTCGCGCAGCTGTTGCAGCTGCGCATCCGTGATCCAGGTCGCGGCCAGCTCGGCTGCCAGGCCCTCGACTTCGCTGCGCACCTGATAGTTCTCGCGCACATCCCGGATGGACGGCGCGCACACCACCGCCCCCAGACGCTTGCGCTGCACCACCAGGCCCTTGGCCTCCAGTTGGGACAGGGCTTCGCGCACCGGCGTGCGGCTGACGCCGAACTCGGCCGCCAGCGCCTCCTGGCGCAGCCGGCTGTTGGGAGGATAGCGTCCGTTGAGTATGCCTTCGGAGATCTGGCTGGCCAGTTCCGTCACCAACTTTGCATCATTGCTTCGCATCTACCGCCCGCGCTCCTTTTACGAGAACCGCCCAGATTGAATCCAATATCAGCGACATTGTATCCACCAAGATGAAGCCGACTCAAACCGCACTGATGATGCGCTTATTCGTCTCCCACCCGCCCACGCAGTCGCTTGATATCGCCGCGCTGCAGCTTGCCTTGCACACGACGCCGCTGCGAGGCCCGTGTCGGTTTGGTAGCGCGCCGCGGGGTTTCCTTGACCAGACACTGGCGCAATAACGCCAGCAGGCGCTCGATGGCTTCGGCGCGGTTTTTCTCCAGGCTGCGGAAGGTCTGCGCCTTGATGATGATGACGCCCTCCTTGGAGATACGGCGATCCGCAAAGGCCAGGATCGCCGCCTGCACGTCGGCGGGCAGCCGCGAAGCCCGCAGATCGAAACGCAGATGCACGGCGCTGGAAACTTTGTTGACGTGCTGGCCGCCCGCACCCTGGGCGCGGATCATGCCGATCTCCAGTTCGCTCTCGTCCAGATAAAGATCATCTTGAATGTGCCACATAGCCGCGCAGTCTACGCCAAAGGCGAGCTGCCGGGGTCCGGCCGCAACGCCATCCGGCAGAGGCTAAAATGCCGGGTTTGCATTTGTCCGCGGTGCTGCGGCCAGCCATGACCTACTCCGCCAAAGAAATCTTCAAGACCCTGCAGGGCGAAGGCGCCCAGGCCGGGCGCGCAGCCGTTTTCTGCCGTTTTTCCGGTTGCAACCTCTGGAGCGGGCGCGAAAGCGACCGCGCCCAGGCAGCCTGTACCTTTTGCGATACCGACTTCATCGGCACCGACGGCCCGGGCGGAGGCAAGTTCCGCGACGCCCAGGCGCTGGCCGACACCCTGGCGCGCACCTGGGGAGACGAGCGCGCGGGCCGCTACGTGGTGTTCACCGGCGGCGAGCCGCTGCTGCAGCTGGACGACGCCCTCATTGCCGCGGTGCGTGCGCAGGGTTTCACCATCGCACTTGAAACCAACGGCACCCTGCCGGTGCCGGCCGGCGTGGACTGGATCTGCGTCAGTCCCAAGGGCAGCGCCCGTATCGTGCAGACGCATGGCCAGGAATTGAAACTGGTCTATCCGCAGGCCGAGGCGCCACCGCAGGCGTTTGCCGGGCTGGATTTCGAGCACTTCTTTCTGCAGCCCATGGATAATGCGCAGCGCCTGGCCAATACCGAGGCCGCCGTGAACTACTGCATGGCTCATCCGCAATGGCGCCTGAGCCTGCAGACCCATAAATACATAGGCATTCCATGATGATTTTCCTGCGCCGGGAGGCCCGGTGATTTCCGTAACCCGCAAGCTGGAGTTCGACGCCGGCCACCGCATCCCCGATCACCGCAGCCAGTGCCGCAACCTGCACGGCCACCGCTATGTGCTGGAAATCACGCTCAGCGGCGAAGTCGTGCAGACGCCGGGGCAATCCGACACCGGCATGGTGATGGACTTCTCGGAGATCAAGCATATCGCCAAGACCCATGTGGTCGACGTCTGGGATCATGCCTTTCTGGTCTACGAAGGGGATGCGGCCGTGCGCGATTTCCTGGCCACCCTCCCCGGCCACAAGACCGTGGTGCTGGACCGCATTCCCACAGCCGAGAATCTGGCGGCCATCATCTTCGCGCGGCTCGCGCCCGAATATCAGGGCGCTTATGGCGGCCAATTGCGCCTGAGCCGCGTGCGCCTGTACGAAACGCCCAATTGCTGGGCCGATTGCCACGGCGACTGACGCCCCCCCGGCCGGGCAGGCTTCCCCTGCCGCAAGCCGCAACGCCCGCGTCGGCGGCTTGACAATATATATGTAGCTGGCTACATTTATTGCCAAAGGAGCTCCCCCGGCGATGTTCGAACTCAAAGACCTTCCCAGTTATGACACCCTGGAACGCTTCGGGGCCGACTATGGCAACCCCGATGTCCAGGGCCTGCAGACCTGGCTGATCTGGGCATCGGCCACCCAGGAAATGCTCTCGGCCTTCGAGGCCAACCTGGCCCGTTTCGGGGGGCTGTCTCAGACCCAGTTTTTCGTGCTGCTGCTGCTCAAGCGCAACCCCGGGGGCCTGAGCGTTGGCCGCCTGGCCGAAGGCGTGTCCGTTACCTCGCAGACCATGACCCGGGTCATCGACCGCATGGTGGGCGCCGGCCTGTGCAGCCGCGATGTCGATCCCCTGGATGCGCGCGCCCGGCTGGTGCGCCTGGCCCCGCAAGGCGACGCGGCACTGGCGCAGGCCCTGCCCGGCCACTATGCCTGGGTGGCCCGCCTGATGGGGCATTTCGACGCCGACGAGCGCCAGGTGCTCACCCGGCTCATGCGCAAACTGGGCCAACCCGGGGTGCTGGCCGCCCCGGCGGAAACGCCCTGATTTTTTTGCCAATTATGTAGCCAACTACAGTTCTCGCTTCCATCGGACCGTTGGCGATGGTTTTCGCCGCTCATTTATGTAGCTAGCTGTCTATTTATCAAGGATTTCTGGCATGTCATCTCTTCCTTCGCCCGGCCCCGGACTGCGCGCCTTGCTGGTGCTGTGCGCGCTGGCAGTGGTTTCGCTGCTTTACCTGCCGTTGCCCGTGCTGCCGCAACTGGCGCAAGCCTACGGCCTGTCGCCCGCCTCGGCGGCCGCTTCGGTCAGCGCTTTCGGCTTGGCTTATGCGGCCGGCTTTCTGCTGTTCGGCCCGCTGTCCGATCGCCTGGGTCGGCGCCCCCTGATGGCCGCGGCACTGGTGGCGCTGAGCCTGCTGACAGCCGCGCTCAGCTGGGCGCCCTCTGGCACGTGGCTGCTGGGACTGCGCGCCGCCCAGGGCCTGACGGCGGCGGCCTTTCCCCCTACCGTGATTGCCTATCTGTCCGAGCGCGGCACGCCCCGTCAACGGGTCTGGGGTGTGGCCTGGCTCAGCACGGCCTTTCTGTCGGCCGGGCTGGCCGGACAGATCTATGGCGTAGCGATGGCCGAGAACGCGCGCCTGAAGCAGGCCTGGCTGCCGCTGGCCCTCCTTTTCGCCCTGACCGCCTGGCGACTGCGGGTCGCAAGCGCCGACCCCGCACGCGGCATCCCCGCCAGCCCTTGGCATGGTGCCTGGCGCGCGCTCGGCGCACGACTGGCCTGCCCGGCGCTACGGCGCGTCTACGGGCCGGCATCCGTGCTGTTGCTCTGTTTTGTGGCCTTTTACCTGGGCCTGGACGGCCACGCCGGCGCCCTGTTGCACACCCACGGCCTCACACCGTTGATGACCCGCGCCCTGGCCTGGCCCGCCTTGCTCACCCCGCTGGTGGTGGCGGCCGTGCTGCCGCGCTGGGGTGCGCAACGGCTGGTGACCGCCGGCCTGCTGCTGGCGACGGCGGGGCTGGCCGCCTGCGCCGCCGCCGTCGCGGGCCACCCCTATGCCTTGCTGGCCGCCAGCCTGGTGTTCGTGGCCGGCATCGGTGTCAGCGTACCCAGCCTGATCGCCCGCATCGCCGGCCTGACCGCCCCGGAAGGCCGCGGGCTGGCCCTGGCGTTCTATACCTTCGTGCTGTTCGTCGGCGCCAGCCTCGGCCCCTGGGTGGCGCACCTGACGGCGTCCTGGACGGCCGCTCAGGCCTTTCTGCTGCTGGCCTTGCTGACGATGGCCGCCGCCCTCTATGCCGCAAGCGGGCGCACGCCAGCCTGACCCCATCCTTTGCCTGATACGGGAGATCCCATGAAAGCCCTGCGCCTGACCCTGATGTTCCACCTTTTGTCCCTTGCGGTGACGACCTTGCCGGTCGCTGCCGCGCCTGCCCCCTGCGAGCCCGCCATGACCCTGAATCTGCCCACCCCCGCCCTTGCCCACCTCCCCCTCTCCGACTATCAGGAAGTGTCCCGCCGCCGGGTTGACGTCGATGGCGAGCCCGCCGAACTGCGGCGCCATGAACGCCGCGACGGCCGCAACGCCGGCCTGCACGGTGAACACCTGAGCACCGTGGTGGCCCCCGACGGCACCCTGAAGGGCTTTGTCCACCTTTCGCTGACCCGGGCCGGCCAGCCTCTGCCCAGCCGTGCGCGCACCGAAACCATCGCGCGTGATTTCCTGCAGCGCCAGGCCCCCGACCTGCTGCCCGGCATGGAAATCAGCTGGATCGAGCCGCATGACGAAACCCTCCGCATCCAACGCGAGGGGCGCAACCAGGCCGTCGTACTCACCGGCATGAAGCTCAAGGCGCGCAATATGGCCGACGGCCGATGGTTCTGGGTGATCGTCGGCGGCGATGAACAGGTCATGATCTTCGAGCGCGATATCGTCTGGATTACCTTCCCTGGCCACCGGCAGACAGAAAAATGGCTGCACGACAGCTGGCTTGAACGCAACGGCGCCGACTGCGCCCAGCCCACGGCCCCCTGACCCTGCCCCTTCCGTGACGCTGCCGCCAGCCCTCGCCCTGGCAGCAGCGTCATGCCCGCCTTGCCATGCGCGGGATGATCCTCAGCCCCCTCACCGATTGGGATAATCCATCGCAATTATTGCTACATCCTATTTATTAGCCTCCTACTTAATAGGATACAATGCAGCTCATGAAACCTCCTTCAGACTCCCAGCTCCTGGCCATGACGGCCAACCTCATGGTGCTGTCGCGCGCCTATCGTGGCGCCGCCGACAAGGCCCTGGCCGATTTCGGCCTCTCGCAGGCCACCGCCTGGCCCGTCATCCTGACCGGCCGCCTCGGCGATGGCGTGCGCCAGGGCGCACTGGCCGAAGCCCTGGGGGTGGAAGGCCCCTCCCTGGTGCGAGTGCTGGATCAACTCGTGAGCGCCGGCCTGCTGGAACGCCGTGAAGACGCCCAGGACCGCAGGGCCCGCACCATCCACCTGACGCCGGCCGGCCAGGCCCTGCGCGAACGGGTCGAGAGCGTGCTGGTGCAGTTGCGCCGTCAGCTTTTCCAGGATGTCTCCGAAGCCGATCTGGACATCTGCCTGCGCACCTTCGAGCAGCTGAAGCACGCCCTGGGACGCACCTCGGCGGCCAGCCTCAAGGATCTGCAATCGTGAAAGCCTCGCAGGCCCTCTTCTCGCTCAAGTGCTTCACGGGCGCGATGGCGGCACTGTATCTGTCGTATCGCATGGGCCTGCCACGTCCCTTCTGGGCCATGACCACGGCCTATATCGTGTCCCAGCCCTGGTCCGGCGCCGTGCGATCCAAGGCGGTCTACCGGCTGGGCGGCACCCTGTTCGGCTCGGCCATGATGGTCTATGCCCTGCCGCGCCTGGCCAACGCCCCGGCGCTCATGCTGCTGGCCATCGCGGCCTGGGTCGCCGGCTGTCTTTATCTGGCGGTGCTGGATCGCACGCCGCGCTCCTATCTCTTCATGCTGGCCGGCTATACCGCGGCCATGATCGGCCTGCCAACGGTCACCCAGCCCGGCGACGTCTTCGACACCGCCCTGGCGCGGGTGGAAGAGATCAGCCTGGGCATTGTCTGCGCCACCCTGGTCCACAGCCTGGTGCTGCCACAGGGTATCGCCGGACCCTTGCTGGGTCGCCTGGATGCCACCCTGCGCGATGCGCGCCAATGGGTGCTGGACATCATCAAGCCGGGCCGCGGCGCCAAAGGCGCCCAGGACCGCCGCAGCCTGGCCAACGACATCACGCAGCTGCGCCTGCTGGCCACCCATGTCCCGTTCGACACCGGCAACATCCGCTGGACCGCCGACGCGCTGCGCGCCATGCAGGATCACATCACCGCCCTCACGCCGCTGGTGTCGGCCGTGGAGGACCGGCTGCGCGCCTGGCAGGCCGAAGGACAGGCCCTGCCCGCGCCGCTGGCCGCGGTCATGGACGACATCGCCGCCTGGATGGCCGACGGGCCGCGCGCCAGCCGCAGTCAGGCCACCCCGTTGTGCGAGCGTCTCAATGCCTTGTGCACGAGCTTTGCGCCGGACTGGCGCGGCGCCCTGCTCACCAGCCTGGCGGTGCGCCTGCGCGAACTCGTGCAAGGCTATGCTGCCTGCCTGGCGTTGCGCGCCAATATCGGCCGCGGCCTGAACGGTCTGCCGGCCGCCCCGGTCAAGCGCCTGACCCGGGGCCCGGCGCTGCATCGCGACCACGGTCTGGCGCTGCGTTCGGCGCTGGCCGCAGCGCTGGCCATCCTGGTGTGCGGCGCCTTCTGGATCGGCACGGCCTGGAGCAATGGCGCCGTCGCCACGCTGATGGCCGCGATTTTCAGCAGCTTTTTCGCCGCTCAGGACGATCCGGTGCCAGGCATCATGCAGTTTCTGGTCTACAGCATCTATTCCACTCCGCTGTCGGCGCTGTATCTGCTGGGCGTGATGCCGGCGGTGCACTCTTTCGAGATGCTCGCGCTGGCGCTGTTCCCGGTCGCCTTCATTACCGGGCTGTACCTGACCAACCCGGCCACCACGGGCAAGGCCATGGCGGTGTTCTTCGGCCTGAGCGGCACGCTGGCGCTGCACGACACGCATACGGCGGACCTGGTGTCATTCGTGGACACCACACTGGCGCAATGCATCGGCGTGGCGCTGGCGGCCATCATCGCGGCCATTTTCCGCTCCGTCAGCGTCGACTGGAGCGCGCAACGCCTGCAACGCGCCAACTGGCGCGACCTGGCGCGGCTGGCCGACGATCCGCGCCGCGCCCGCAGCCCCTCGGTCGACGCCCGCCTGCTCGATCGCATCGGTCTGCTGCAACCACGCCTGGCCATCAGCCGCCATGCGCACGACAACCTCGCCGACGACGCGCTGCAGGACCTGCGCGTGGGCCGGGATATCGCCGAACTGCAGCAGGCCAGCCGCGACCTGCCCTACGCCGGCATCATCCTGCCGCCGGTGCTGCAAGGGCTGGCCGAGCTGTTCCGCCAACGCCTGGAGCAGCCCCGCGCCACGCAATCGGCAGCCCTGCTGACCCACATCGACCGGGCCTTGCAGACACTCTGGCGACAGGCACGCAGCGCCCCCGCCGAACGCGCCCTGGTGGCCCTGGTCGGCATCCGGCGCTCGCTCTACCCGGACGCGGCCGCGCCGCGCAAGGTGCACGCATGATCGGTGAGTTCAATTTCTACGGGGTCTATTTTCCATGGCTGCTGGTGCTGGCCCTGCCGGCGCTGGCCCTGGGCTGGCTGTTGCGCCGCGTGCTGGCGCGCGCCGGCTTCTACCGCCTGGTGTGGCATCCGGCCTTGTTCGATGCCGCCGTAGCCGTGGTGCTGCTGTACGGCGTGTCGCTGATTTCCCCTTATGTTTTACCGAGATAGCAGTATGAAACTCCCCAAAGCGCTTGCTGCGGCCGCGCTTGGCCGCTTCGCCATCACGGCTTTCGCCGTGCTGGCCGCCCTGTTTGCCGGCTGGCAGCTCTGGGTGCATTACGAAGTCGAACCCTGGACCCGCGATGGCCGCGTCAAAGCCTATGTGGTCCAGGTTGCGCCCGATGTCTCCGGCCTGGTGAGCGCAGTGCCGGTGCACGACAACCAGGACGTAAAGGCCGGCGACATTCTGTTCGAGATCGATCGCGCGCGCTTCGAACTGGCGCTTGCCCAGGCCGATGCCGCCGTGCGCGCCGAACGGGTTGCGCGCGACCAGGCCCGGCGCGATCTCAAACGCAATCGCGCGCTGGGCCAGCTGGTGGCCGCCGAGGCCGTCGAGCAAAGCCAGGCCCGCCTGCAGCAGCATGAGGCCGCGCTGGCGCAGGCCCAGGTGCAGGCGCAGGCCGCCCGCCTGGACCTGCAGCGCAGCCAGGTACGCGCCACCGCCGATGGCCGCATCACCAATCTGGATCTGCGCCAGGGTGCCTATGCGCGCGCCGGCCAGCCGGTCATGGCCCTGGTGGATGCCGGATCGTTCTATATCGAAGGCTATTTCGAGGAAACCAAGCTGCCCGCCATCCAGGAAGGCGATCCGGTGCGCATCATGCTCATGGGCGATGATCGTCCCATCGAGGGCCATGTGGAGAGCATTGCCCTGGGCATCGCCGATCGCGACCGCCAGACCGGCGCCAATCTGTTGCCCGACGTCAACCCGACCTTCAATTGGGTCCGGCTGGCGCAGCGCATCCCGGTGCGGGTACGCATCGACCACGTGCCATCGGGGCTGCGTCTGGTGGCCGGCCAGACGGCCACCGTGGCGATCGAGCCGGGCCCGGGCGCGCACGCCTCTTGATCGCGCAGGCCATCATCATGCCCACACGCAACCCTTCCTGCCTCCTTGCCGTCTTGCTGCTGGCGGGCTGCGCCACGGTCGGCCCGGACTATCACGTCCCGGCCGATGCCGCGGCCGGGCGGCCCGCCGCCCAAGCCTCCTTTACCGAAGCCCGCCAGGGTCCTTACGGGCAGCAGGCCCTGCCGCCGCACTGGTGGCGCCTGTATGACGACCCCAGCCTCGACCGCCTGATCCAGGACGCCCTGCAGGCCAACACCGATCTGCGCCAGGCGGCCGCCAATCTGGCGCGCGCGCAAGCCGGCGTGCAGGCCGCGCAAGGCGCGGGCCGGCCCGGCGTGTCCGTTCAGGCCCAGCCTTCGCTGGGGCACGAGTCCGGCATCCAGGCCGGCCAACCCGGGCAGCAGCCGGCCGACCGGGCGCACTATTCGGGTGGCGTGAGCGTTTCCTATCAGGTGGATCTGTTCGGCCAGATCCGGCGCGCCGTCGAAGCCGCCCAGGGCGATGCGCAGGCAGCCCAGGCGACCTACGATGCCGCCCGCGTGACCGTCGCGGCCGAAACGGCGCGTGCCTATGCCGACCTGTGCGCCGCCGGCATGCAGTGGGCTTCGGCACGCCAATCGGTGCAATGGCAGCAGGCCTCGCTCAAGGCGGTGCGGCAGTTGCAGCGCGCCGGGCGCGGCACAGCGCTGGATGTCGAACGCGCGCAGACCCAGCTGCAACAATTGCAGGCGGCGCTACCGCCCTTCGAGGCCCAGCGGCGCACCGCCTTCTACCGCCTGGCGGCCTTGACCGGCCGCGCGCCCGCCGAATTGCCGCCGGCTCTGCTGCAATGCGCGCAGCCGCCCCGGCTGACGCAGACCATCCCGGTCGGCGACGGCGCCGCACTCCTGCGCCGCCGTCCCGACATCCGCCAGGCCGAACGGGAACTGGCGGCCGCCAGCGCCCGTATCGGCGTCGCCACGGGCGATCTCTACCCCCGGATCACGCTGGGCCTGTCGGCAGCTTCGGCTGGGCCTGCCTCTATGCTGGGCCAATCCGGCACCCTGGCCTGGAGCCTGGGGCCGCTGATCCACTGGACCCTGCCCAACACCGGCATCGCCCAGGCCAGGATCGCGCAGGCCGAAGCCGCCAGCCAGCAGGCGGCCGCACATTTCGACGGCGTGGTGCTCAATGCCCTGCGAGAAACCGAGAGCGCCCTGGTCACCTATGCGCGCCAGCTGGACCGCCACCAGGCCTTGCTGGCCGCGCAGACCCACAGCGCGCAAGCGGCCAGGCAGGCGCGCGAACTGTTCCGTCTCGGTAAAAGCGATTATCTGGGCGTGCTGGATGCCGAACGGACTCAGGCCGAGACGGCCAGCGCGCTGGCGGCCTCCCAGGCCAGCCTGGCGCGCGACCAGATCGCGCTCTTTCTGGCGCTGGGCGGCGGCTGGCAGGCCGACACGCCCGCTCCCTGAACCGCCGGTTCAGTGCGTGGTGGGCGTACCCTGCTGCGCCTGCGCCTGGCGCATGGCCTCTTCCCAGGCGCGCTTGGGCACATGGGATTGGAGCCGCTGCAACGCAACGCGCACCAGGGCCGGGTGCAGCTCATGCCCTACCGTGCTGGCGATGTCGATGGTGGCATCTCCCTGCAGTTCGGCCAGGCGGGCGTAGCCGGCCTTGGCCTGGGCGACCGGCACGATCGCATCGTCTTCGCCATGCAGCAGGTGAATGGTGGAATACAGCGGGGGCACCTTGGGCGCCTGCGCATAGCGGCCGGAAAAGGCCAGCACCCGGCCGGCCAGCCCGTCGTGGGCCTGAACGGCTTCCAAGGCCATGATGGCGCCCTGCCCGAAGCCGGCCAGCGCGGTATCCGGCGGCAGCAACCCCAGGTCATGCTGACGCGCCTGGATATAAGCAAGCAACTGCGGCATCGCCTCGGCCACCCGGGCAATCCGCCTGTCCTCGCTCAAGCCTTCGGTCAGGAACCAATTGCGGGTCGCGCTGGCGCCTTCGGAAGGCTGCGGCGCGGCCGGAATCAGCACGGCGGCGGCGGGAAAGGCCTGGCGGATGGCCTGGGCCAGCGCCTCCATATCGGCGGGCCCACCGGCGGCATCGTGCAACAGGATGAACAGTTGCCGCGGCTTGACCTGCGGCTCGGGCAAAAGTTCGATGACGGTCATGAGGGGTGCATTCATAGGGCGTGAATCCAAGATGCCGGCGAGCTCCGGCCTGATGCCGTCATTCTATCGTTCACGCCCGCCGCCCGCATGCCGGCCCGCAGCGGCGCCTTCCAGCACTGCGCCCATCTTGATGAACCGCTCCCATGACGCGGCTGGCGCCGTACGCGTATACTGTATATTTATACAGTCTTATTTATCCCCGGCATGCCTTTGCCCGAACAGATCCACCCCGCACTCTGGCGCGCCACCCAGCTGGCCCGGGGCAGCGCGCGCGTGCTCCCCACCGGCCACGATGCGCTGGCACGCCAGTTGCCCGATGGCGGATGGCCCATCGGCGGGCTGACCGAGCTGCTGCTGCCGCATGCCGGCAGCGGCGAACTGACACTGCTGGCCCCGGCCCTGGCCGATGCCCCCGACACGCGCCCGATTGCCCTGGTTCACCCTCCCCTTACCCCCCACATCGCCGCGTGGCGCCAGGCCCGGCTGGCGCCCGAGCGGCTGCTTTGGATCGCTCCGCCCAAGGCCACCGATGCCCCTTGGGCCGCCGAACAGATCCTGCGCCATGCCAGTTGCGCGGCGCTGTTGTGCTGGCTGCCCCAGGCGCGCCCGGAAATTCTGCGCCGCCTGCATCTCGCGGCCCAGGCCAGCGATACGCTGTTTTTCGTGCTGCGGCCCGCACAGGCCGCCCGGGCCGCCTCGCCCGCGCCGCTCCGTCTGGCGCTGACGCCCGCGCCGGGGGGGCTCGCCATCCATATCCTCAAGCGGCGCGGCCCGGCCTGCGCGGCCCCCCTGTTCGTTCCCCTGCCCGCTGCGCCAGCCCCGCTCGCCCCCATTGCGCCGTATGTCCATGCGCCTCTGGATCGCCCTGTTCCTGCATCAGTTGCCGCTCGATAGCGTGTTGGCCGGCTGGGCCGACACCGGGCGCTGTTGCGCCGTCGTCGAGCACGAACGCCTCATCGCCCTGTCGCCAGCCGCCCGACAGGCCGGTCTGCGCCCGGGCCAACGGCGCGCCAGCGCACAGGCGCTGGCGCCACAGGCCGAACTGTTCGCCCGCGATCGCGCGGCGGAAATCCTGCGCCTGCAGGAAGCCGCACTGGCGCTGTTGCAGTACACCCCGCAGCTGGCCCTGCGCGAACCCGACGCGCTCCTGCTGGACGTCGGAGCCAGCCTGCGCCTGTTCGGCGGCCCGCGCGCGCTGGCGCGGCGCGTGCGGGCCACACTCGCGACGCTCTGCCTGCATGGCCGGCTGGGCATGGCCCCGACGGCCCAGGGCGCCTGGCTGCTGGCACGCGGCGCGGCGCCAGCCGCGCTACGGCTGTCCAGTCTGGCGCGACGCCTCGACGCCCTGCCGGTCGGGTTGCTGCCCGAAGCCCAGGCCCAGGCCGCCTGGCTAGAGGGCCTGGGCTGTGAATGCCTGGCCCAGTTGCGCGCCCTGCCGCGCGCCGGCCTGCAACGCCGTGCCAGCCCCGATCTGCTCATGGCGCTGGACCGCGCCTATGGCCAGACGGCCGAAGCCCACGCCTGGTTCATCGCAGCGCCGCGTTTCGAGGCCCGGCTCGAACTGGCCGATTACGCCGAACACGCCCAGGCCCTGCTGGGCGCAGCCGCCCGCCTGACCGAGCAACTCAGCGGCTGGCTGCACGGCGGGCGGCTCGCGGTACGCAGCATTACCCTGCGGCTCGAACACGAACGCGGCCGCCGTGCCCGCCCACCCTCGTGCCTGACTGTGACCATGGCCGAACCGGCCTGGCACAGCCGCCATCTGGAGGTCTTGCTGCGCGAGCGCCTGGAGCGCCTGGAACTGCCCGAGCCGGTGATCGCCATGGCGCTGAGCGCCGATCAGACCCAGCAGGCCGACAGCGCCAGCCAGACGCTGTTTCCCGACCCGGCCAGCCAGGCCGCCGACCACGCCCGCTTGCTCGATCTGCTGGCCGCACGCCTGGGGCCGCAGGCCGTACGTCATGCCGCCGCCTGCGCCGACCACCGGCCGGAGCAGGCCAACCAGTGGCAGCCCGTCCACCAGCCCGCGCCACGCCATTGCCCTGCGGGGCCTGTCCTGGAGCGCCCCTTCTGGCTGCTGGAGCCGGCACGTGCGCTGCCGGAACAAAACCACCGACCGGTCTATCAAGGCCAGCCCCTGCGGCTGCTGCGCGGCCCGGAGCGCATCGAGAGCGGCTGGTGGGACGACACCCCCGCCCAACGCGACTACTTCGTCGCCGAAGACCAGGCCGGGGCCCGTTACTGGCTCTATCGCGAGCGCGGGCAGCGCTGGTTTCTCCACGGTCTCTACGGATAGCCGCCATGCTTGCCGATAGCGCCTTGCTGCCCGCCTACGCCGAACTGGACTGCCAATCCAACTTCAGCTTCCTGACCGGCGCCTCGCACCCAGAAGAGCTGGTCGAACGGGCCGCCGAACTGGGTTACGCCGCACTCGCCCTGACCGATGAGTGTTCGCTGGCCGGCGTGGTGCGCGCCCACGTCCAGGCACGCGAGCACCCCGGCCTGCAGTTGCTCATCGGCAGCCGCGTGTCGCTGGACAACGGCGGCGATGCCCCCATCGAACTGGTGCTGCTGGCCCAGGATCGCGAAGGCTATGGCAATCTGGCCGAGCTCATCACCCTGGGACGCGGACGCGCCGAGAAAGGCCAGTACCGTTTGTCCCCGGCGGATCTGGTCACCCCGGAGACGGCCGCCCTGCAAGGCCTGCCCGGCTGCCTTGCCATCCTCGCGCCGGCTCACGGGCTGGCTCCCGCCGTCATGACGGCCCAGGCCCATTGGCTGGCGCGCTGCTTCGGCGAACGCGCCTGGGTGGGGCTGGCGCTGCTGCACGGCCCCCGCGACGACCTGCACCGCCACGCCGTGCAGACCGCCGCCCAGTCGGCCGGCCTGCCTGTCACGGCCCTGGGCCAGGTGCAAATGCACGTGCGCTCGCGCAAACCGGTGCACGACACCCTGGCCGCCATCCGCAGCGGACGCAGCGTGGCGCAATGCGGCTATGACCTCTCGGCCAATGCCGAGCGCCATCTGCGCTCGCGACTGCGCCTGGCCCGCCTGTATCCGCCCCAGGCGCTGGCCGAAACCCTGGCGATAGCCCGGCGCTGCCGCTTTTCCCTGGACGAGATCCGCTACGAATATCCCGACGAGATCGTGCCGCCCGGCATGACGCCGGCCACTTACCTGCGCCAGGCCACCCTGCAGGGCGCGGCCTCGCGCTATCCCGAAGGCGTGCCGCAAAGCGTGCGCCAGGCCATCGACACGGAGCTCTCGCTGATCGCCGAACTGCGCTACGAAGCCTATTTTCTTACTGTCCACGACATCGTCAGCGAGGCGCGCCGGCGCGGCATCCTGTGCCAGGGACGAGGCTCGGCCGCCAACTCGGCGGTCTGCTACTGCCTGGGGATCACAGCCGTCGACCCCAGCAAGGGCACGGCGCTCTTTGCCCGCTTCATCAGCAAGGCACGCAATGAACCGCCCGACATCGACGTCGATTTCGAGCACCAGCGGCGCGAAGAGATCATCCAGTACATCTACCGCAAGTACGGCCGTCCGCGAGCGGCACTGGCTGCCGTGGTCATCACCTACCGGCCCCGCAGCGTGCTGCGCGATACCGGGCGCGCGCTCGGGCTGGATCCGGCCATCATCGACAGCGTGGCGCGCGCCCATCAATGGTGGGATGGCAAGAAGGCCATGCTGCGCACCCTCGGAGAATGCGGCCTGGATCCCGATTCGCGGGTGGCGCGCCAATGGGCCGCCCTGGCCGAAACCCTGATCGGCTTTCCACGCCATCTGTCGCAGCATCCGGGAGGATTCGTCATCTCGCGCGGCAAACTCTCGCGCCTGGTGCCGATCGAGAACGCCGCCATGCCGCAACGCAGCGTGGTGCAATGGGACAAGGACGACCTGGATGCGCTCAAGCTGCTCAAGGTCGACATCCTGGCGCTGGGCATGCTGTCGATGCTGCGCCGCGCGCTGGCGCTGGTGAGTCTGCGCCGGGGCCAGCCCCTGGCGCTGCACCAGATACCCCATGACGACTCCCCCACCTACGACATGATCTGCCAGGCAGACACCATCGGCGTATTCCAGATCGAGTCGCGCGCCCAGATGAGCATGCTGCCCCGGCTGCAGCCGCGCGAATACTACGACCTGGTGGTGCAGGTCGCCATCGTGCGGCCCGGCCCCATCCAGGGTGGCATGGTGCACCCCTATCTGCGCCGGCGTCAGAAAAAAGAGCCGGTCAGCTATCCCGGGCCGGCCATCAAGAAAGTCCTGGAGCGCACCCTCGGCGTGCCCATCTTCCAGGAGCAGGTGATGCAGATTGCCATGGACGCGGCCGGCTTCTCGGCCGACCAGGCCGATGCGCTGCGCCGCTCGATGGCCGCCTGGCGCCGCAAGGGCGGCGTGGACAAATTCCGTGGCGAGCTCATCGCCGGCCTGCTGTCACACGGTTATACGCTGGAGTTCGGCGAAGCCCTGTTCCGGCAGATCGAGGGGTTCGGCGAATACGGTTTTCCTGAAAGCCACGCCGCCAGCTTCGCCCAGCTGGCCTATGCCAGCGCCTGGCTCAAGTGCCACGAACCCGAGGCCTTCCTGGCCGCACTGCTGAACTCGCAGCCCATGGGTTTCTACGCCCCGGCGCAACTGCTGCAGGATGCCCGCCGCCACGGCGTGACGGTATTGCCGGTCGACATCGAGCACAGCCAGTGGGAAGCGACGCTCGCCGCCATGCCGGGCGCCACGCGTCCGGCCGTGCGCCTGGGCCTGAACCAGATCAAGGGCCTCAAGCAGGCCAGCGCGCAGCGCATCGAGGCCGTGCGCGCCCAGGCGCCCTTGCGCGACGTGGCCGATCTGGCACGACGCGCCCGCCTGGACCGCCACGAGCTCGATGCCCTGGCCGACGCCGACGCGCTGCGCGCACTGGCCGGTCACCGCCGACAGGCGCGCTGGCAGGCTGCCGGCGGCGTGGCCGCACGCGATCTGCTGCGCGACGCCCCTATCCTGGAAGGCGCCGCCCCCGCGCTGCCCGCCCTCAGCGAGGGCCAGAGCATCGTGGCCGATTACGCCAGCACCGGGCTGACCCTGGGGCGCCACCCCCTGGCGCTGCTGCGCGAGGAACTCCAGGGCCGCCGCTTCGAGACGGCCAGCACGCTGCGCGGCTATCCCGACCGCCGTCTGGCGCGCGCCTGCGGCATCGTCACGGTGCGCCAGCGCCCGCAAACGGCCAAGGGCACCATCTTCGTCACCCTGGAGGATGAAACCGGACCGATCAACGTGGTCGTGCATGTTGAGCTGATGGAACGCCAGCGGCGCGAACTGTTGGCCGCCGTCCTGCTGGGCGTCTATGGGCGCTGGCAGAAGCAGGACGGCATCTGCAACCTGGTGGCGCAGCGTCTGGTCGATCTCACGCCCTTGCTGCGTCGTCTCGACGGCCAGGCGCTGGCCGCCCGCAGCCGCGACTTCCATTGAAAAACCGTCCCTGGCTGAACTCACCCGCGAGGCGGTTCGGATCCTGCGGCACGGCCCGCCGGTTCAGGGCTGGAAAGGCTGGGCGTCGATCGGCGGCGTGATGCCCTGCATGAGGGCGCTCAGCAGCGTCGCGCTGCCGCAGGCCAGCGTGAAACCCAGCGCACCCTGGCCGATATTGAGCCAGAGGTTGTCCGCCACCCGCGCGCGCCCGATCAAAGGCTTGCCGGTCGGCGTGGCCGGACGCAAGCCTGCCCAGGCCTGCGCCCGGCTCAGGTCCAGCCCCGGGAAGGCCTCAGCCACCTGCTGCTTGAGCAGAGCCACGCGTTTGTCATCGATGCTCGCGCCCGGGCTGCCGATATCCACCATGGCCGCGATGCGCAGCGTCTGCCCGATGCGGGCATACACAATGCGGCGCTCGTAGTCGGTCACGCTGATGGCTGGCGCCACCGACTCGTCCTCGGCCCGCAGCGGCACCGTGAGGCTGTATCCCTTGAGCGGATACAACGGCACATCCTGGCCCAGAGGCCGGATGAGTTCACGGGTGCCGACCCCGGTAGCCAGCACGACCGCGTCGGCGCCGATATCGCCCTGGGCGGTGCGCACGGCCACCACGCGGCGTCCCTCGCGCCACAGCCCGGTCACCCGGCAGCCCATATGGCATTCGACATTGCCCAGCGACTTCAGGCGTTCGAACAGCGCCACCGTGAACTGGTGGCAATCTCCCGCCTCCTCGCTGGGGGTATAGACGGCGCCGGCCAGCGCGGAACCCATGCCGGCCAGCGCGGGCTCCAGCGCCAGCGTCTCGGCCGCGCCGAGCACGCGTTGCTCGGCCGCGCCCAGGCTGGCCTGATAGGCGGCCAGACGACGCGCCTTGTCCAGCAATTCGGCGCTGCGATAGGCAATCAACTTGCCATTGCGCAGATGGCCGAACTCCAGCGGCGTTTCTTCGAGCAGGGCATTGAGCACGTCCCGGCTCAGGTAGGAAAGGGTTTGCAGTTGCGCCGTGGAGCGGCGCGCCACATCGGCGCGGCAAGCCAGTGCGAACTGCAGGCACCACAGCCACTGATGCGGATCCATCCGGGGCCGGAAGCGCAGGGGCGAATCGGCCCGCAGCAGCCAGCCCGGCACACTGGGCAATACGCCAGGACCGGCCAGAGGGGCCACATAGCTGTAACTCAATTGTCCGCCGTTGGCATAGCTGGACACCTCGCCGGGGCCCGGCTGGCTGTCCACCAGCACCACCTCATGCCCCTCGCGCGCCAGAAAATACGCCGTGGTCGTGCCAATCACGCCGGCGCCGATCACACATACCCGCATAACCTTGCCACCCAGAATAGGAATCGAAACCCTATTGTCCGAGGGCGAAGCTCTCAGGGGCAAATGCCTTTGTGAGGACTATCCATAACCTAAGGTTTGGTTTCTGGCTTGGTTTCTCGCATCGGTCGATGCAGACGGATGATGGCCGCGCCGGTCGGCGAGCCGACCAGTTCCGCCAAGGTATGGCCATCCAGAAAGGCATAGAAGCTGCGCAAGGCCTCCTGCAGCACCCCGGTCAGGCGGCAGGCCCCCTGCAGCGCACAGGGCGGGTCGGCACAATCGACCAGCCCCCCCTGATGCTCCAGGGTGCGCACCAGCTCGCCGAGCCGGTAGTCGGAGGCTGCGCGCGCCAGCGCCAGCCCGCCGCCCTTGCCCCGGGTGGCGGCCACCCAGCCCTGCTGCGACATGAAATGCACCACTTTCACCAGATGATGGCGCGAGATCTCGAAACGCTCGGCGATCTCGGGGATCGTCACGGGTTTTTCGCGGTCGCGGCACTGCGTGAGGTACATCAGCACACGCAGGCCAAAATCGGTAAAGCGGGTCAGTTGCATTCAGGCCTATGAAAAACCGGGGTACGCCTCGGCGAGGCAGGAAAACCGCCTTACCAGCCAGGACCGCCCGTGCCGAAAGCCTCGGCATGGATACGCTCGGCCGGCACCCCGCGCGCGCGCAGGGCATCGTGCTGGTCCCGCATGAAAGGCAGCGGGCCACACAGATAATAATCCGCTTCGGGCAACACCACGTCATCGGCGATGCGCTGCCATTCGATGCGCCCGGCGTAGTCGTAGTCAACGCCCTGGCGGTCGCCTTCGGCCACGTGCTCATAGAACACATGGCGGCGCAGATTGGCGTGCTGGCGGGCTGCCTCGTTGATCTCGTCGCGCATGGCATGCACCGATGCCTGGCGGCAGGCATGCACGAAACGCAGCTCGCGCGCCGCCTCGCCGGCTTGCTGGCGGGCCAGCAAGGTATTGAGCATGGCCATCATGGGCGTGATGCCGACCCCGCCGGAGATCATCACCACCGGCCCCTGCCCATCGCGGCGCAGCACGAAATCGCCACAAGGCGGCGCGACGTCCAGCACATCGCCTTCCTGAACATGGTCGTGCAGGCGATTGGAAACCTGGCCAGCCGGACCTGCGCCGGCTGCCTCGCGCTTGACCGAAATGCGCAGGCTGTCCTTGCCCGGCGCATCCGACAGGCTGTACTGGCGCGGCTGCACCAGGCCATGTTCGGGCAGATACAGACGCACCGACAGATACTGGCCAGGCTGATAGTCGGGCAGCGGACCGCCATCGACCGGGCGCAGATAGAAAGACGTGATCTCGGCGCTCTCGGGCACCTTGCCCACCACCTTGAAGCCGCGCCAGCCGCTCCAGCCGCCCTCCTTGGTGGCCGCTTCGGCATACATGCGCGACTCGATGCCCACCAGCACGTCGACCAACTGGCCATAGGCCGCCGCCCAGGCGTCGATCAGCTCATCGGTGGCCGCATCGCCCAGCACCTCGCGGATCGAGGCCAGCAAATGCTTGCCCACGATGGCGTACTGCTCAGGACGCACGCTAAGGCTGACATGCTTGTGCGCGATGCGCTCCAGCACCGGCCCGAGTACCGACGGATCATCGATATGCTCGGCATAGGCCGCGACGGCCATGGCCAGCGCCTGCTGCTGCTGGCCGCTTTGCTGGTGGCCCTGGTTGAACACCTGCTTGAGTTCCGGATTGTGCTGGAACATGCGCGCGTAGAAATGGCGCGTCAACGCTTCGCCATGGGTCTTCAGAACAGGGGCGGTGGATTTGACCAGCTCACGTACGGTTGCACTCAACATGCATGGCTCCTGAGAGATTGCCGGCAGCCCGGCTTTAAAGATGTATTTATTCTACATGTTTTAAATGCGCGCTTGCTGCATCGGGCCCGCGAGAGTTAAAACACGGGCTTCGACGCAACACTGAAGGATTCATCCATGAGCACCCAGACGCTCAAGACCGCCCTGCTCGACGCTCAGAAGCAGGCCATGCGCGCCAAGGACAGCGCCCGCCTGGCCACCCTGCGCTTCCTGATGGCCGCTATCAAGCAAAAGGAAGTCGATGAGCGCCGCGACGTCAGCGACGCCGAGATCACCGCCATCGTCGAGAAGCAGGTCAAGCAACGACGCGAGTCGATCGCCGCCTTCGAGGCCGCCGGCCGGACCGAGACCGCCGAGCAGGAAAAGGCCGAACTGGCGGTGCTGCAGGAGTTCCTGCCGGCCGCCGCCAGCGCCGAGGAAGTCGAGGCCGCCATCGACGCCGCCTTTGCCGACGTGGCGGCGCAAGGCGTCAGCGGGCCGGCCGCCATGGGCAAGATCATGGCCATCCTCAAGCCGGCGCTGGCCGGCCGGGCCGACATGTCCCAGCTGTCGCAGCAGGTCAAGGCCCGCCTGGCCTGAACGCTCCGGCGGCCTAGAACACGCCGCCGAACAGATCCGGCTGGCGCGGGCCCTCGCCCGTTTCGGGCTCGGCGAAATTGCTCATGCCCACGCCCGCCAGCCGGTAGCGGGTCTGGGCCGGCAGATCCACCCGCCCGCACAACTGGCGCGCCACCTGGGCCAAGGCTTCGGGCGAGGCCGGCGGCTGCGGCAGCGTCAGGCTGCGCGTGAGCAACCGGAAGCGGTCGGTCTTGAGCTTGAGCACCACCGTGCGGCCCAGCCGCCCCTTCTTGCGCGCCTGCTCCCAGACACGCGTGGCCAGTTGCGCCAGGGCCTCGTCCAGTTCGTCCAGACGCCGGTCGCGCTCGAAGGTGTTTTCCGCCGAGATCTGCTGCAAGGGCTGGTCCGGCTGCACCTCGCGATGGTCGATCCCGCGCGCCAACTCGTACAGGCGACGCCCATACCGGCCGAACAGGTGCTCCAGCTCGCCCTGTTCGCGCCCGGCCAGATCCCCCACCGTCTCGACACCCAGCGCCTGCAACCTGCCCTGCATGACCTTGCCCACCCCAGGCACCTTGCGCACCGGCAGGGGCTCCAGAAAAGCCAGCACGCGCGCCGGCGGAATCACGAACAAGCCGTCCGGCTTGTTCCAGTCGGAGGCGATCTTGGCGAGGAATTTGTTGGGCGCCACGCCCGCCGAGGCGGTCAGGCCGGTTTCCTGGCGGATCTGCGCGCGGATGGCCTCGGCCACGGCCGTGGCCGAGGCCATCCCCAGCTTGTTGACGGTCACATCGAGATAGGCTTCGTCCAGCGACAACGGCTCGATGAGGTCGGTGTGACGCGCCATGATGGCGCGCACCTGGCGCGAGACCTCGCGGTAGCGATTGAAATCCGGCGGCACATAGACCGCGTCCGGACACAAGCGCTGGGCGCGCGCCACCGCCATGGCCGAATGCACGCCATAACGGCGCGCCTCATAGGAGGCCGCACAGACCACCGACCGCGCACCGGTCCAGGCCACCACCACGGGCAGGCCACGCAGGTCGGGACGGTCGCGCTGCTCGACGGAGGCATAGAACGCGTCCATGTCGACATGCACGATTTTTCGGATCGGATCAGTCATGCACCTGATGGCCCGACGGCGGCGGGCCGGACTACTGGATATTTATACGGTACCGATATTATGGCCCGTCTGGCCGGCGCCTGCAGCGCCAGGCCGGCCACGGCGCGGCCACGCGCCTGGAGAGGCCGGTTTTTTCGCGCTACAGTGGCCGCTTTTCGCAGAACGTTTTTCTTCCCCGATGACCGATTCCACGCAGCACGAAACGCCCGCCACCGATTACTTCGGCCTGCATATTCCCTTGATGAACCTGATGGGCCTGATCCCCGAAGCCATCGAAGATGGAGCCGCGCGCTGCCGCCTTCCCTGGCGCGAGGCGCTGACCAACAGTCGCGGACACGTGCACGGCGGCACTCTGATGAGCGTGCTGGATTTCACCATGAGCGCGGCCGCGCGCGGCACCCGCAACAATGTCGGCATGGCCACCATCGACATGAACACCAGCTTCCTGGCGCCGGCGTTGGGCGATCTGATCGTCTCCGCGCGCTGTCTGCGCCTGGGCAAGTCGATCGCCTTCTGTGAGGGAGAAATCCACAATGCCAGCGGCGAGCTGGTGGCCAAGTCTTCGGCCACCTTCAAGCTGGTGCCGCAGCGCCCGGGCGGCGACTGAAGCCTAGCGCGGACGCGGCAGCGTCCAGACTTCCTCGGCGGGCCTGGGGTCGCCCGGCATGTAACTGACGCAGGACGGCACGCCGAAGGTGACGGCCTCTTTCATGGCGCGCAGTGCGTCGCGGTTCCAGATGCTGCGGCCCCACATGTTGATGTGCACTGCCGCGCTGTCCGGCCCGCTGGATTTGATTTCCACGCGCGTCATTTCGTTATCGCTCATGGGCGCCAGCACGCGCACCAGCGCAGTGCCCTGCTCCAGCTTGCCGTCCAGGCGATAGCCGCCCTGTCCGAGCAGGCAGCGCTGGGCCTGCGCCATGGCCGCCTCGTAGGCGGCCTGATAGGAAACCTTGGCCTGCATGTCGGCCGACAGGGCGCCGCCATTGGGACCGGTCCCCACGGTGCATCCTGCCAGGGCCAGAACGGCTGCCGCAAGGGGGATGGCTTTGAACATGATTCCTCCATAGACTGCCGCGATTATCCCGCATTTCCAGGCGATTCGACGGCGTGCGAACGGCTATGGCATGATGAAACCCCGCTGGCGCCTGCGCGCGCCATCCCGTTCACGCCGCTGGCCTGCCCGGCCGCCGGCGCCCGAGTCCGGAGACCATTTTGCTGAAACTCATGATGCGCACCCTGCTGACCGCCGGCCTGATCGGCGCGGCCGCAGGCGCGGCTGCCCAGCCCCCGCAAACCTACCCCCTGAAAGATTTCTTCCGCAACCCGGAGCGCGGTTTTTTCCGGCTGGCCGATGACGGCAGGAGCCTGGGCTTCATGCAGCCGGTAAGCGTCGACGGCCAGCCCGCGCGCATGAATATCTACGTGCAGCCCCTGGCCGACGGCAAACCCCAGGGCGAGGCGCAACAGCTGACTCACGAAAGCGCGCGCGACATCAGCAACTTCTTCTGGAAGGGCAACCATACCGTCCTCTACCAGAAAGACTTCGGTGGCGACGAGAACTTCCACGTGGTCGCCGTCGACACCCGTAACGGCAAGGTCACCGACCTGACGCCGTTCGACGGCGTGCGCGCCGGCATCGAAGACGACCTGCCCGACGATCCCGATCACATCCTGCTGTCTCACAACCAGCGCGACCCGCAGGTGTTCGACGTCTATCGCGTCAATGTACATACCGGCCAGGCCACGCGCGTGGCCGAGAACCCGGGCAACGTGGTCGGCTGGCAGACCGACCACCAGGGCCGTGTGCGCGCTGCCATCACCAGCGACGGCCTGAACACCACCCTGCTCTACCGCGACGACGAGCAATCGCCGTTCCGCCCCCTGATCACCACCGACTACCGTACCTCGGTCAGCCCGGCGCTGTTCACCTTCGATGACAAGCGGCTCTATGCGCTGTCCAATCGCGGTCGCGACCGCCTCGCGCTGGTCGAGATCGACCCGGCCCGGCCGGATGACGAAACCCTGATCTTCGAACCCGGGACAGTCGATCTGGACGCCGCCGGCTATTCGCGCAAGCGCAAGGTCCTGACGCTGGCGGCCTACCAGACCGACAAGCCGCAGTACCACTTCTTCGATCCCGAGACCGAAGCCCTGTACGCCAGGCTGGCCCGTCATCTGCCGGGCTACGAGCTCAGCCTGCAAAGCAGCAACCGCGACGAAGACGTCTTCATCGTGGCGGCCTACAACGACCGCACCCCCGGTGCGCGCTACCTCTACGACGCCGCCCGCGACAACCTGCACAAGCTGGCCGACATCAACCCGGCACTGCCCGAGGCCGACATGGCCGAAGTGCGCCCGATCCAGTACACCGCGCGCGACGGCCTGACCATCCACGGCTACCTGACCCTGCCCAAGGGCCGCGACCCGAAGAATCTCGCCTGCATCGTCAACCCGCACGGCGGGCCGTGGGCGCGCGACAGCTGGGGCTACAACCCGGAAGTGCAGTTCCTGGCCAACCGCGGCTTCTGCGTCCTGCAGATGAACTTCCGCGGCTCCACCGGCTATGGCCGCAAGTTCTGGGAGGCCAGCTTCGGCCAATGGGGCCTGGCCATGCAGGACGACATCACTGACGGTGTTCAGTGGCTGATCGACCAGGGCATCGCCGACCCCAAGCGTATCGGCATTTATGGCGGCAGCTACGGCGGTTACGCCACGCTGGCCGGCATCACCTTCACCCCGGAGCTGTACGCGGCGGCGGTGGATTATGTCGGCGTCTCCAACCTCTTCACCTTCATGCAGACCATTCCACCCTACTGGAAACCGCTGCTGGCGAAAATGCAGGATATGGTCGGCGACCCCGAGCGCGATAAGGAGCGCCTGGCGGCCACCTCGCCGGCGCTGCACGTCGATCGCATCAAGACGCCGCTGTTCATTGCGCAAGGCGCCAAGGATCCGCGCGTCAACAAGGCCGAGAGCGACCAGGTGGTCGAAGCCCTGCGCAAGCGCGGCGTAGAGGTCGAATACATGGTGAAAGACAACGAAGGACACGGCTTCCACAACGACGAGAACAAGTTCGAGTTCTACGCCGCCATGGAAAAGTTCCTCACCGAGCACCTGAAGCCCTGATCTCCCGGGCCGCCGGCTCGCCGGCGGCCATGTTTGGTTACGGAAACCTTTAGCTGCTCAAGACGGTCTATCCGGTTCTGCCCTAGAATCGGCTCCGATGACTGACACCCCTTCCTCCAGCGAGCGCCCCGCAGCGGGCCGCCGCAAGCGCCTTATCCTGAAAGCCGGCCTGGTCGCCGGCGGCCTGGCCGCCAGCGGCCTGATCGCGCTGGGCCTGGCCGTGGCCCTGGCCTGGCCCAGCCTGCCCGACCTCAACGCCATGACGGACTATCGTCCGCGCGTACCGCTGCGGGTCTATACCGCCGACAAGGTGCTGATCGGCGAATTCGGCGAAGAACACCGCAACGTCTTGCGCTTTGACGAAATCCCCCTCGTCATGCGCCAGGCCATGCTCGCCGCCGAGGACGACCGTTTCTACGAGCACGGCGGCATCGACTGGAGCGGCGTGGCCCGCGCCATGCTCACCAATCTGGTGAATATGTCCAAGAGCCAGGGGGCCAGCACCATCACCATGCAGGTGGCACGCAACTTCTATCTGTCGTCGGAGAAAAGCTATTCGCGCAAGTTCTACGAGCTGCTGCTGACCTACAAGATCGAATCCGAGCTCACCAAGGACCAGATCCTCGAGCTCTACATGAACCAGATCTATCTGGGGCATCGCGCCTATGGCTTTGCCGCCGCGGCGCGCACCTATTTCGGCAAGAACCTGAGCGACATCACCACCGCCGAGGCCGCCATGCTGGCCGGCATCCCCAAGGCCCCCTCGCGCGCCAACCCGCTGACCAACTTCGCCCGCGCCAAGGCGCGCCAGGGCTATGTGCTGGGGCGCATGCAGACCCTGGGCTTTCTCACCCCCGAACAGGTCGAACAGGCGCGCGCCGAGCCCATCGTGGTGCGCGGCCGCGAAGGCGGGCCCGAGCGCGGCTTTGCCGTGCATGGCGAGTACCCGGCCGAACTGGTGCGCCAGCTGATGTACGGCGTGTTCAGCGAAGAAGCCTATACCCGCGGGCTGGACGTCTACACCACGCTCGACTCCAAGGCCCAGGAAGCGGCCTACCAGGCGGTGCGCGATGGCGTGCTCGACTACACGCGGCGCGCAGTCTACCCCGGCCCCGAAGGCCGGGTGGAGCTGCCCGAGAACATCGAATCCGACAGCCAGGCCTTCGACGAGATCCTCGACGGCGTACAGGACGAGCACCCCGACAGCGACGGCTTGTATGCCGCCGTCGTATTGCAGGCGAGTCCGGAATCGGTTCGTGTGGCCCGCAGCGCCAACGACATCGTCACCATCGACGACAAAAAGGCGCTGGCCGTGGTGGCCCGCGCCCTCAATCCCAAGGCCGACGCCAAGCAGCGCCTGTCGCGCGGCGCGATTGTCTACATCCACCGCAATGGCGACCAATGGGAAATCATCAATATGCCGGCCCTGCAGGCCGCCATGGTGTCGCTGCGCCCCGAAGACGGCGCCATCCTCGCGATGGTGGGTGGCTTTGACTTCTATCGCGGCTCATTCAACCGCGTCACGCAGGCCTGGCGCCAGCCCGGCTCGACCATCAAGCCCTTCCTCTACGCGGCGGCCCTGGAGCGCGGCTTCACGCCCGGCACCCAGGTCTCCGACCAGCCCTTCTCCCTGACGGCCCAGCAGACCGGCTCGCGCGCCTGGCAGCCCAAGAATGACGGCAACCGCTACGAGCCCATGCTGACCTTGCGCGAAGGGCTGTACCGCTCCAAGAACATGGTCTCCATCCGCCTGCTGCAGGCGGTCACGCCCGAGTATGGCCGCCAGTACCTCACGCGCTTCGGCTTCGACGCCGAGCGCTGGCCTGCGGTGCTGCCGATCGCCCTGGGCGCCGGTTCGGCCACGCCCCTGCAGGTCGCCAACGCCTACAGCGTGCTGGCCAACGGCGGCTATCTGGTTACGCCCTACCTCATCGACCGCGTGCTGGACCATTCCGGCAAGGTGCTGATGCGTGCTCAGCCCCAGATCGCCGGCGACGAACGCATGCGCGCCGTCGATCCCCGCACGGTCTGGCTGATCGACGACATCCTGCGCGAGGCCGTGGTCAAGGGCACCGGCGCGCGCGTGCATCGCACCCTCAAGCGCAATGATCTGGCCGGCAAGACCGGCACCACCAACGGCGCGGCCGACGTCTGGTTCTCGGGCTACAACCGCGACATGGTGACCACCGTCTGGATGGGCTTTGACCAGCCACGCAGCCTGGGCACCAACGAGTTCGGCAGCGGGCTTGCCTTGAGCACCTGGCTGGACTACTCCGCGCCCATGCTCAAGGGCAAGCCCGAGGCGTCACGCCGTCCGATGCCGCAAGGACTGATCGCCGACCAGGGCAACTACTACTACACCGAGTTCCCGCCGGGCGAAGCCGTCGCCGCACTGGATCTGGGGGCACGCGACGCCCTGACCGACTTCCTGGATCAGCTGCAGCCCATCGAGGGTGACGGCAATCGCATCCTGGAGCCGGGCGCCTCGGCCGCGCCGCCCATCGCCCTGCCTGTGCCTGTGACGCAACCGCCGGCGGCGGCGCCCGCCCCCGCGCCGGCCGGCAATGGCCATGTGCCGACCCTGAACAACAACATCGAGGGCCTGGGCGTGGTCAACTAGCCACGAAAGACATCCGGGTCGGGGCCCAGCCGCGGGCCCTGCTCCAGCGCGTCGATGGCCTGCATGGCCGCCTCGTCGAGCGTGAAGTCAAACACCGCGAAGTTTTCCCGGATGCGCTGCGGCGTGACCGACTTCGGAATTGCCACCAGGCCGTTCTGCAGATGCCAGCGCAGCACCACCTGCGCGGGCGTACGGCCCAGGGCTTGTGCAATCTGCACAATCACCGGGTGCTGCAACGCCTGCCCCTGGCCCAGCGGGCTCCAGGATTCCGTGGCGATGCCGTAGTCGGCATGGAAGGCACGCAGCTCGCGCTGCGCGAATCCGGGATGCAGTTCGATCTGGTTGACGGCGGGAATCACATCCGAACATTGCATCAGGCGCTTGAGTTGCCCGGCGGTGAAATTGGACACGCCGATGGCGCGCGCCAGCCCGGCCTGGCGCAGGCGGATCATGTCTTCCCAGGCCTGCAGAAAGGTTTCGCCGCCGGCCATCGGCCAATGGATCAGGTACAGATCCACATAATCCAGCCCCAGCCGGCGCAGGCTGTCTTCGAGCGCCTGCGGGGCGCGGGCGTGACTGTCATTCCAGAGTTTGGTGGTCACGAACAGTTCGCTGCGCGGCAGGCCCGAGGCCCGCAGGCCCTCTCCCACACCCGCCTCGTTGCGATAGATGGCAGCGGTATCGACCGAGCGATAACCGGTCTGCAGGGCCGTGGCCACGATCTCGGCGGCCTGTTCATCGCGCACCTGCCAGACACCCAGCCCGAGCTGGGGCATGGCATTGCCGTCATTCAGTGGGACAAGCGTGGCAAACGGGGTCATGGGGCCTCCTGGATGCAGATGGACATGGCCCCATCATAGCGCTCTGTCCGGCAGGCAGGCCCGGCCGTGGCACAATGCCTGCCCGCAAGCAAACCGCCCATTTCCATGACACACGCTGCCAGCCCCATACGCGTCTGCGATGCCCAGGACCTCCGCAACGGCGGGCCGGGCGTCAAACTGCCCGCCACCGACAGCGCCGGACACAGCACGGTGTTCTTCATCCGCTACCAGGACCGGGTCTACGGCTACCTGAATCGTTGCGCCCACGTCGGCGTCGAGCTGGATTGGGAAAACAGTTTCTTCACGCGGGCCGGCGACCGCATCATGTGCGCACGCCACGGTGCGACCTATCTGCCGGACACCGGCGTGTGCGATGGCGGCCCCTGTCGCAATGGCCGCCTGACGCCGCTGAAGGTGCAAGAGCGTGACGGGACGGTCTACTGGCTACCCGAAGGGAAAATCCAGCCAGCCGCGTCTCAAGGCTGATACGGAGCCGCGTCGGGCAGGTCGCAAGGCACGCCCTGCGCATCGACGTCGCGCACCTGGTCCAGCGCATTGCTCGCCGCCGACATGGCCGCGATGGCATTGGGAAAGCGGCGCGAACAGAATACCTCGAACACTTGCGCCGGGCCCGGCGTCTCGCCATCGCGCCGCACGCTCTCGATGAACGCCCGCGCCGGCACCCCGCCCTTGGGCTGGCTGGCATAGGCCAGCAGGGTAAATCCATTGACGATCTTCTGGGCCATCGGTCCTCCGTCGCATGAGCAAGGTCTCGATGGATTGACGGCCGCGCGGCCGCCGGACTTAAGTCCGGCGCCGTCCGCCCGGCTCAGGGAGCGAGGCGAAAACCGATATCCACACCCCAGCGATCGGTTTCCAGCAGCCATTTGGTATCGCAGACCAGACAGCGAAAGTGTTCTTCGGTATGGCCCTCACGACCGCGCTGGGTCGACTCGGTAGTGCCCTGGTGCCCAAGATCGGCATGAGGCGCGACGCCAGCCTGTCCAGGAACGATCCGCTGGCATGCCTCGCACATGACCTCCATGAGCCCCCCTTTACAATAAGGCTCAAAGTGTAAAAGGGCCGTCACACAAAGAGATTGCCCACACGCAGCCGGCGCTTGCTTTTCGTCCGTGTACGAGAATCCGCCAACGGATATTCAGGACGTGGCGACGTAACCCGTCCAGAGATGATACGGCGTGGTGCTCGGCATATCGGCGCGCAGCACCTCGCCCTGCGGGCCCAGCACCTCGTGCCAGCCCTTGTCATGCAGAAATCGGGTTTGCAAAGCCTGCAACTGCCAGGCGCGCCGTTGCGGCGGCGCAGCGCTGACGGCCAGCCCCAGGTAACGCGCATACTCCGTCTGCGCCCAGATGCGCTGGCTGGCATCCTTGATGCTGCCATCGGGATGCAGGGCGGCGCACACCCCGGCGGTATCGGCCGCCACGCCGCGCGCCTCGGCCCAGGCTGCCGCACGTGGCAATACCGCCGCCAGCTCCAGCCCGGCAAACACCTCGGGCGCGCTGTCCAGCAGCGCCACCCACTCGAACTGATGGCCGGGCTCGATATGATTGTCGTGGCGGCCATCGCCGAACTCCAGCACGCAATGGCTGCGCGCGTCCACGTAAAGTTCCAGCACCTGGTTCGCCAACCCCCGCAGACGTTCGGCGAACCAGGCGGGCTCCACCAGGCCGGCCGCCGCCAGATAGGCCTCGGTCAGGTGCATCACGGGATTCTGCTCGGGTCCGCGCAAGGCCCTGCCCTGCGTATCGCAGGCAGCGATATAACGGCCGGCCGCATCGCGAAAACGCGCTTCGATATCGCGCACCGTGGCCAGCAAAAGTTGATGCGCGTCGCGCCGGCGGGTGCGCTCGAACAACGCGGCACATGCCAGCACGATGAACGCGTGCGTATAGAGATCCTGGGTCTCGTCCAGCGCCTTGCCCTGGGCATCGACGCTGTAATACCACCCGCCCTGGGGGTTGCGGAACACGCGAACAAGCGTATCGAACAGCGCGCCCGCATGCGCCTGCCCGCCCGAGGCGCGGCTGAAGACGAAAATCTGGCGTGCGCAGGCCATCGCACGATAACGCTGCACCGGCATCGGTTGCCGGCCCGACGCATCGAGCGCCTCGAAGGGCAGGCCCAGCCCGGCGTTAAAACCCCGGGTGCGCCACATGGGCAGCACCACGTCATTGAAGTGCTGGCGCAGGGAGCTCAGGATATCGGCGGAAGCGGGAAGAGACATAAGGGCAAAGCGGCGCGATAACGACGGGAGGCAGAATACCGTAAGTCTGACACAGCGAGCCCAATGAAAGCGGGCCGATCCCTAGGGATCAGCCCGGACACTGGCGCGGTCAACGATAGATGTTCTCGCTCAACCAGTCTTGTGCAAAGGACTCGGCGCGTACTCTTGCCTCATCCAGCGTGGCGCATGGGCCGAGATAGGAAAAAGCGGCATCGATTTCGGTACCGCCCTCGGCCGTCACCGTCAGCAGGGCTCCATAACCGCCGGTATCCATGGCGGCGGTGGACAGATCAATCAGGACCTCTTGATCACGAAGCTGCATGGCGTCCTCCCAGTCTGCTTCAAGCCGGCCGGATGACCGGCTTGCCTTGCGACGGGCCTGAAAAAGACCCGTGTACTGATAATCGGACTGTTTTAATGCTGGCAAGTTCAATCTCAGACTGTTCCAAAAATGAAACAATGTGTCCTGATGATTACACGCCCTGCTGCTTCGCAGCTTCCATATGCAGGGCCAGCTTGCCTTTCTCGGTGATGCTCAGCGTGCCATCCGCGGCACGGGTCAGGCAGCGCAGCAGTATCAACGCCTCGATGGCGTCGGGCGGCACCTGGGTGGCCGCCTCCTGGCGGGCGATTTTCTCCAGCCACTGCGCCAACTCACCGGGCCGGAAATGATGTCTTGCCATCATGGTGGCGCTCCTGGGTCGAACAAGAGCGCAACCTTACCATGCCAGGCGGCGGCATGCGTTGCGTCGAGACTCAGGAACGCCGACCGATGGCGCCCGCGATCCGGCCCAGCAGATAGGCCAGGCCGCCCGCCACCGCAATCGAGGCCACGGGATGGCGGCGCACCAGCGTCTGCACGGTGTCGGCCACGTCATCGATGCTGTCGGTCAGGCAGCCGATGGCTCCCTGCACCTTGCCTTCGACCTGACGGGCGGCTCCCCGGGCACGCACCCGGCCGTCTTCGAGGGCTTCACCGACGGCCTCCTCACCCTTTCCAACCCATTCCTTGGCCTTGCCCGAAATACGATCCATCGACATTACGACTCTCCTTGGAATGGCCGTGCGCGAGGACCGCGCACGGCGAAATGCGAACAAACGATCAGAGATCCAGCTTGCTGATCTTGGCGCCTTCGAACGACACCCCGGCCGCCAGGCCGGCGTTGGTCAGCACAAAACCGACGACCGGCTTCTGCGCGCTAGCGGTGTCCACCCGGCCGTTGGCCCCCACCGTGGCCACTGCCACGGAGGCGTCCACGCCGGCGGTCCAGCCGTTGCTGTTGCGGAAGTTGTTGAGCGCATCTTCGGTCATGAAAAGCAGCACGATGGCCTGCGATTGCGCGCCGGCCTGAAAGCCGACCGAGCCGCCGGTATTGCTGTAGTACCCCACATCGCGACCGCCCACCTGAAGCACGCCCTTGCCATATTGCGCGCCGACGATGAAGCTGGCGCTGACGACCGACGGGAAAACCAGCACGCCCTTGGCCTGCTGCACCATCTGCTGAGAACCCGGCACCGCCTGATACAGACGCGACAGGGTATTGTCGGCTGCCGCGTTGATCTGCTGGCGCTGGCTCTCGGCCGACCCGCTGTCCTTGTGGGATGTCGCCGTGCAACCCGTAAACACCAGGCTGGCCAAGGCAACCGTTGCGACGGCCATACCGGCTCGACGCGCGCGCGTGAAGGGTTGAAACATGGAGGTTCTCCTTCCAAGTGAATGTCCCACCACAATAGCAAAAGGCCGCCCCGAGCAGAGAAAAAAAAGCGGCTCGCTTCCCTACAGGGTTAACAAAATGCAACCCGACGCCCCCCCGAGAGCACAGCCTGCCGGAAAACAACACTCGCCACACCATCTCCAGGCAAATACGTCCCGGACCGCGGCACTCCGCTACGATGACAGCATATTCACATGGTGTTTTATCGAATCGCAGCCCGGTCATGCCTGAAATCAATCTCGACGCCACCGACATCCGCATCCTGAACGAACTCCAGCGCGACGGACGCCTGTCGAATGTCGAGCTGGCGCAGCGCGTGAACCTCTCGCCTTCGCCCTGCCTGGCCCGGGTGCGCCGCCTGGAGTCCGAAGGCCTGATCGACCGGCGCGTGACCTTGCTCAATGCCCGCAAGCTGGGCCTGAAAGTCAACGTCTTCATCCAGATCTCGCTGGACAAGCAGCGCAAGGCCACCCTCGATGTCTTTGAACGCGAGATTGCGGTGCTGCCGGAAATCATGGAGTGCTACCTGATGTCGGGCGACGCCGATTATCTGGTACGCGCCCTGGTCGAGGATGTCGATGCGCTGGAACGTCTGATTGTCGAACGCATCACCCGGATTCCGGGCGTGGCCAGCATCCGCTCCAGCTTTGCGCTCAAGCAGGTGCTCTACACCACGGCTGTCCCGCTACGCTGAGCCACGGCCGGTCAGGCGTCTGGCCCGGCGGCCACACGCCTGCCACGCCGATCGCCTACACTGCGGTTTTCTCGCTTCGGACAAAACATGGAAAACCAGGAAATCCTCGTCGCGCTGGCCCAGGCGATCCAGGAAATGGCCGCCAAGACCGCCGCTGCCGACGCTGCCCTGCACTGTCTGATCCAGGCGCAGGACCCCGAGACCCAGGCACGCTTCGGTCCGGCCTTCGCCAAGATCGCTGCCGATCTGGTCCAGCCGCGCCCAGAGCGCCCGCTGACCGCGAACGCCCTGGGCCAGCTGACGCTTGCCGTCAACGCCTATCTCGAGGCCGCCGGCCACGCCCCTGTGGCGCAGCCGTCCGCCTGAGTCCCGTGCCGTCGGCTTGCTTGCGACCGGCCCGACCCTCCCCCGCCGCCCACGGCCGTCTGTTCGGCCGACAGCCGCCCTCTCCGGGCGGCTTTCGGCGTTGCCAACGACGCTGCCGCCGCGGTATTAATTGTTTCCCGCCCAACCCCGAGAAGGTCTTATGACGCAAAGTCCCCGCATCAAGATCATTCGCCCGGTCTTTTTCACCTCCGGCGCCGTCATTCTGGCGCTGGCCTTGTTCGCCGTGCTGGCGCCGGCCACCGCGCAAAGCACCTTCACCGCGGTGCAAGACTGGATTTTCACCAACGCCAGCTGGTTCTACATGCTGGCCGTCGGCGCCGTGCTTGTGTCCATGGTGCTGGTCGCGATCAGCCGTTATGGCGACATCAAACTCGGCCCCGACCATAGCCAACCCGACTACCGCGACCCGACGTGGTACGCCATGCTGTTCGCCGCCGGCATGGGCATCGGCCTGATGTTCTTCGGCGTGGCCGAGCCGGTGATGCACTTCCTGGATCCGCCACTGGGTGCCGGAGGCACGCCGGAAGCCGCCCGCGAAGCGATGAGCATCACCTTTTTCCATTGGGGGCTGCACGCCTGGGCCATCTATGCCGTGGTGGCGCTCATCCTGGCCTATTTCGCCTATCGCCACGGGCTGCCGCTCACCCTGCGCTCGGCGCTCTACCCCATCCTGGGCGACCGCATCTTCGGCCCGATCGGCCACGCGGTCGACATCTTCGCCATCATCGGTACGGTGCTGGGTGTCGCCACCTCGCTGGGCCTGGGCGTGACCCAGATCAACGCCGGCCTCAATTTCCTGTTCGACGTGCCGATCAGCATCCCTGTGCAGGTGATCCTGATCGTGGTGGCCTGCGGCCTGGCCACGTTGTCGGCGGCCAGCGGCGTAGACAAGGGCATTCGCATCCTGTCCGAAGCGAACATGGTGCTGGCCGTGCTGCTGGTGCTGTTCGTGCTGTTGCTGGGCCCCACGGTGTTCCTGCTGCAGGCCTTCGTCGAGAACGTGGGCGTCTACCTGTCCGGCATCGTCGGTCGCACCTTCAACCTGTATGCCTATGACCAGACCGACTGGATCGGCGGCTGGACGCTGTTCTATTGGGGCTGGTGGATCGCGTGGTCGCCTTTCGTCGGCGTGTTCATCGCCCGCATCTCGCGCGGGCGCAGCATCCGGCAGTTCATCGGCGGCATGCTGCTGGTGCCCTCGGGCTTCACGTTCTTCTGGATGACCGTCTTCGGCGACACCGCCATCTACCAGATCCTGACCGGCAGCGCGCCGGGCCTGGGTGACGCCGTGCGCAGCGACAGCACACTGGCGCTGTTCGTGTTCCTGGAGAATTTCCCCTGGACCTCGATGCTGTCCGCGTTCTGCGTGCTGATGGTGCTCATCTTCTTCGTCACCTCGGCCGACACAGGCGCGCTGGTGGTCGACATGCTCGCCTCCGGCGTCGACGACGCGCCGGTCTGGCAACGTGTGTTCTGGTCGATCCTGATGGGTGCGCTGGCGATCGCGCTCTTGCTGGCCGACGGCCTGCAGGCCTTGCAGACCGCCACCATCGCCAGCGCCCTGCCGTTCTCGGTGATCATCCTGGTGGCGCTATACGGCTTGCTCAAGGCGCTCAGGCTCGACAGCGCCAAGCGCAGGCTGCGCTATCGCCAGACCAGCCGCGGCGCGGTGCGCGCCCAGCCCGAATCCTGGCAGCGCCGCATCCGCAACATGGTGATGATGCCGCGCCGCGCCCACGTGCAGCGCTTCATTGCCGATGTGGTGCAGCCGGCCATGGCCGACGTAGCCGAGGGCCTGGGCAAGGAAGGCTATGCCTGCCGCGTGGAAGAAGGCGACGACGGCCAGCTCAGCCTGCACGTGGCGCACGGCGAGCACCTGGACTTTGCCTACTCCGTCATTCCGGTCGCAGTGGTGCGCCCCAGCCTCACGCCCGAAGAAGCCGAAAACGAGGAAGAGCGCCGCTACTTCCGCGCCGAGGTGCACCTGGGCGAAGGCGGGCAGGACTACGACATCATGGGCTGGAGCCGTGCCGAAGTGATCGGCGACATCCTCGACCAGTACGAGCGTCACCGCCACTACCTGCACGTCGTCAGCTGAACCGGGCACGCTCCCGAAGCAGGCCGCCGTTTCCCCTCACCGGGCCGGCGGCCTGTCTTTTGCCGGGAGATCAGCGCAACGTGCTGGCCCCGCCATTGCGCACGCTCACCAGTTCCGCGGCAATCGCCACCGCAATCTCGGCCGGCGTGCGGCTGGCTATCGGCAGCCCGACCGGGCCGTGCAGCCGGGCGATCTCATCGACGCTCAGATCAAAGAGGGCCAGGCGCTCCCTGCGCTTGCGCTGATTGGCGCGCGAACCCAGCGCCCCGACATAGAACGCCGGCGATTTCAAAGCCTCCAGCAGCGCCATATCGTCCAGCTTGGGGTCGTGCGTGACGGCAACGATGGCCGTACGCGCGTCGGCGCGGATATCCAGCACGGCATCATCCGGCATCAGCGTCAGGGGCGTGATGGCAGTGGTGTCCCAGCCGGCGAACGCCTGCTCGCGCGGATCACAGACCAGCACATGAAAATCCAGCGAACGCGCAATGGCTGCCAGCACCAGCGCCGTCTGGTTGGCGCCGATGATCAGCAAACGCCAGCGCGGCCCATAGATATTGTTGAAATGCCGCCCCTGCAGACAGGGTTCGTCGCCGGCCAGGGCCGGGCGCAACACGCTGACCCCGCTGTCCAGATCCAGACTGCGCAGCACGAGCTGGTGCTGGCGGATCGTCTGGAGCACCGGCTGCAGCCATTGCGCGCCGTTCAGGGGCTCGCAGACGAGTTCCAGCGTGCCTCCGCAGGGCAGGCCAAAGCGCATGGCTTCATCCTGGGTCACGCCATACGTCAACCGCGACGGGGTGGCGGGCAAATGCCCCTTGCGGGCACGCTGGGCCAGGTCATCTTCGACGCAGCCGCCCGACACGGACCCGGCATGGCGCCCGTCGCCGCGAATGGCCAGCAAGGCGCCGGGCTGGCGCGGTGCCGACCCCCAGGTCTGGACCACCGTCAGCAGGTGCACCACATGGCCCTGCGCCACCCAGTCGCATGCCTGCTGCAGAACATCTTGCTCCAGTGCATTCATGAGTTGCTCTTTTCCGGAACCAAGCACACGCCGCCATCGCCACCCGACCAAGCCGGGCCAACCGCCCGCGGCGCAAAAAGGGGCGGCCAACTATACACTACGCTCATGCCGTCCTATTCCCCCCTGCCCGACCCGGCCGCGTGCGCGCCTGCGGTCGCCATCCTGCTGGCCGCCGGCCAGGGTGCGCGCTATGCCGCGCAGGCCCGCGGCGCCGACAAGCTGATGGCCCGCCTGCCGGATGGCCGCCCGGTGGCCGCCGCCAGCGCCGCGACCTTGCGCACGGCGGTGGGCGAGGTGCTGGCCGTGCTGCGTCCGGGTCGCGACACGCTGGCCGACGTCCTGCGCGAACAGGGATGCGAGATCCTGGTGGCCGAGGCCGCCACGCAAGGCATGGGCGCCAGTCTGGCGGCTGCCGCGCGCCACCTGCTGAGCCGCCATGGCCACGCCGCTGCGCCTGCCGTGCTGGTGGCCTTGGCCGACATGCCCTGGATCCGGCCCGCCACCTGCCAGGCGCTGCTGCGCGCCTGCGCGCCCGGGCAGATCGCTGCCGCCAGCCATCAGGGCAGGCGGGGCCACCCGGTCGCGTTTCCCGCAGCCTGTTTGCCGGAGCTGGCCGCGCTGGGCGGCGACACCGGCGCGCGCGCGCTGCTGCAGCGCCACGGCTGCCTTGAGCTGGAACTCGATGACCCGGGGGTGTTGCGCGACATTGACATTCCTTGTGATATCCCCGCTGCCTGAGCTCCCCTGATCACGTAATTCCGACTTACAATTAGGGCCATTGACCCCGAATTTTGACGTGTCCGTCTTCCGACACGGTGTTCGGCGGTCTTCAGATGATCGTCCCGCTTGCTCGTACCGATCAGGTTGCTTTGCGTGGCCGATAGCTGGCCTGCCTGTGTTGGCGTGCTTTCCGGGGCTGCTTTACGACAGGGAGGGAAACCCACATGGTTGCAGGAGTTTCACGGCGCGACTTCATCAAGCTGGGGACATTCGGCGGGATTACCGTCATGTTCGGCCGCTTGCCCGTCGCCCAGGCCACCGAAGTGCATTCCGGCCAACACCCGACCGACTGGCTCGCTGCCGACGGCAAGGTGCGTTACCGCTGGGACGCCATCCGCAAAGTGACCGGCGACAAGGTCTTCGCGCGCGACTTCCGCGCCAAGGATCTGCCCGGCTGGACCGCCGAGCAGTCGCATGCGTTTTTCATCAAGGCCACCGACGTCGAACGTGCCTTCGACGACATCGATCTCTCGCTGCTGGGCCCGGACCTGCAGCCCGATCGTGTGCTGCGCCACGAGGACCTGGCGCGCGATGGTGTGGCGGTGCCTCAACCTGCCGATCTTGGCTTCGAGTTCTACGGCAAGAACTTCCTGCTGCCCAAGGGCGAGACCGCCCCGCTTTACGGCCATCCCGTGGCCCTGCTGATCTATCACGACTTCGACCGCTTCGAAGCGGCCAAGCGCAAGCTGCGTTTCGCTCCCGAGGCCGTGCGTTACGGCGCGGTCACGGGCCTGCGGCCGCCGCCCAACTACGGCGCGGCGCGCTACGTACGTGTCGCTGGCGCCACGCCCGCCGATCCCCCCGAGTTCTCGCCCATGCAGGACGCAGTGATCTGGGGCAACTTCGATGGCGACACCCCCACCTGGCCCGACGCGGACCCCAAGGGCATGTTCGTGCCCCGCTCGGTGCTGCTGCCGCATCGCGGCGGCGGCGGCGTGCGCGACGCGCGCCAGGTCGCTCACGAGACCTACGAGCCGATGAAGCGCGGCATGGCCGCGGCCGCCGTCATCGCCCAGGACATCGAAGCCGCGCGCCAGAATCCGGAAAAACTGGTGCTGGAGCGCCAGGCCTTTTCGCAATCCATCGACCCCTGTGCGATGGAGCCGGACAACGGCAATGCCTGGTATGACGCCAAGACGCGCACGCTGCACATCCTGATCGCCGCGCAATCGCCCTATGAAGTGGCGCGCGTGGCCGCCTTCATGGTCAAGGACAACAAGCGCTTCCCGGTCGAGAAAATCGAGTTGCTCTCGGGCACCACCGTGGGCTATGGATCCAAGGACCACTCGATCTTCCCGTTCTACACCATTGCAGCCTGTTTCTACGGCGATGGCCGCGCCGTGCGCATCGCCAACGACCGCTACGAGCAATTCCAGCTCGGCATGAAGCGCCACTCCATCGAGATGGATGTCACGCTGGTGGCCGACCGCGCCACCGGCCGCTTCGAGATCATCAAGGGCTTCTACAACTGCAACGGCGGCGGCCGCGCCAACTTCTCGTTCTCGGTCGCCCAGGTCGCGGCGACGGCGGCGCAATCGATCTACTACTTTCCCAAATCGGATATGTCCACAGCGGCGATCGCCTCGGCCGCCGTCGAGGCGGGCTCGATGCGTGGCTACGGCACCATTCAGGGCATGTCCATCACCGAACTGCTGGTTGACGAAGCCGCCGACCTGCTCAAGCTGGACCCGATCGAATTGCGCCTGCGCAATGCCCTGCGCCCGGGCGAACCCAACACCCAGGGCGCAGTGCAGCTGGGTGATCCGCGCAATGTCGAGATGCTCAAGCGCGCCGCGGCGCATCCGCTGTGGGTCGGGCGCGACCGCGCCAAGGCCGCCTATGACGCCGCCAACCCGGGCCGTCGCTATGGCGTGGGCTTCGCCCAGGTGCAGAAAGACTATGGCACCGGCGCCGACACCAGCGCACTGGTGCTGGAATTCGACGCCCAGGGCAAGGTCACCATGCGCCACTGCGTGCAGGAGATCGGCACCGGCGCGACCACCGCGCAGCAGGTCATGGTGCGTCGCATCCTGGGCAAGGCCCCCGATGTGGCCATCTTCGGCGAAACCGACTTCCCGCAGCTGCCGCTGGTCAGCAACTGGGAGCCCTTCACCATCACTCAGGAAAAGCAGGACGAGCTGTCCAAGAACCCGTTCTGGGTGCCCTTCATCCTGCCGGCCATGAGCGCATCCAACAGCGTCTATTTCATTGGTTTCGGCACCCGCCAGGCAGCGCAGTTCCTGTTCGAGAACACCATCTGGCCGGCCGCGCGCGCCATCTGGAGCAGCGGCCCGGCCGGCGGACAGCTGGCCAGCGGCTACATGACGGCGGCAGATCTGCGTGTCACGCCGGAAGGCATCGGCGGCGGTGGCATGTCGCCGCTGAGTTTCGAGCAGGTCGCACGCAAGGCCCACGAAATGGGCCTGGTCACCGGCGTGGCCGTGCACTGCTTCAGCCGCTGGGAGTGGGCCCGCGCCGAGTTCGACATTCCGGGCGTAGGCCGGCGCAAGCTGCCTGTCGACGCCCTGGCGGTGCGCTACGGCGATGGCGCGCCGGCTGAGCTGCGGGCGCGCATGGATACCGGCGGCTATGACTACATCAAGCGCAGCAGCGTGGATTTCCCGCCGGCACAACGCAACAACGCCGGCGTGACGACCTACACGCCGGCGGCCTGTATCGTGGAGCTGAACGTCAACACCTTCACCGGCGAAGTCGAGATCATGCGCCACCACAGCCTGCTGGATCCCGGCAACGTGATCGTGCCCGAGCTCGTGTCTGGCCAGCAGCAAGGCGGTATTGCGATGGGCATCGGCCATGCCCTCATGGAGGAACTGCCGCTGTATGGCGACGGCCCCGGCAACGGTACCTGGAACTTCAACCGCTACACGCTGCCGCGCGCCAAGGACGTGGCCGTCTGGACCCAGACCGCCGAATACCTCGAACCGCTGAGCGAGAGCTCCCCACCCAAGGGACTGGCCGAAGTGGTCATGATCCCCGTGGTGGCCGCCACCGGCAACGCCATCACCCACGCCATCGGCAAGCGCTTCTACCGCCTTCCCGTGACTCCGGACAAGATCAAAAAGGCTTTGACGACATGAGCATCGAAAAACGGCCCCTGACCCTGACGATCAACGGCAAGAAAATCGGCCCCGTGGAGGTGCCGGTCGGCATGCCCATGATCGACTTCCTGCACGAGCATCTCAACCTGACCGGCACGCACTTCGGTTGCGGCCAGGGCATCTGCCACGCCTGTACGATCATGGAGGTGCAGCCCGATGGCAGCACCTCCGAAAGCCGCACCTGCATCTTCGATGCGCACTTCTTCAACGGCAAGACCATCGTCACCATCGAAGGCCAGGCCAAGCGCGACCCGGCCGGCAAGGTCATCTCGATCACGCCGGTCCAGCAGGCTTTCATCGATCATTTCTCCTTCCAGTGCGGCTACTGCACCTCGGGCTTCGTGGCCGCCGCCACCGTGTTCATCGACGGCCTCAAACGCCAGCCCGTGACCCGCGCCGGCCTTGAGCCTGCCATCGAAGCCGCGCTCAACGACCATATCTGCCGCTGCACCGGCTATGTGCGCTACTACGAAGCGGTCAAGGCTGTCGCGCTGTCGACGCCCGGCTGCGTCGTGGGTTGAAGGAGGCATCCATGAAAAAAAGCCACCGTTTCCGCAACACCCTGCTGGTCATCGTGGTCCTGGGCATCGTGCTGGCGATTGCCGTGCTGCTGGGAGCCTTTCGCTCCTCGCGCGTGGCGCCCGGCGTAGACACGCCCCTGTCGTCCGATCAGATGCAGCAGCTGCTGCCACGCGGACGCGAGCTGGCCCTGGCAGGAGACTGCTTCGGCTGCCATTCCAAGCCCCAGGGGCCGCGCGCCGCGGGCGGCGTGCCCATCGCTACCCCTTTCGGCACGCTGCACTCCACCAACATCACGCCCGACACCACCTACGGCATCGGTCAGTACACGCGCGCAGACTTCCACCGCGTGCTGCGTGACGGCATTGCCCCCGGCGGGCGCAATCTCTATCCGGCCATGCCTTTCGTGTTCACGCAGATCACGCGGCCGCAAGACATCGACGCGCTCTATGCCTACATCATGAGTCTGCCGCCGGTCGCCGAGCCCAACGTCGCCAACACGGGGGTCTTCACGCTGCCGGTGCGGCCCTTCATGAACTTCTGGGCCCTGCTCGAGTTCCCCGAGCGCACTGCGCCGCAACAGGCCGGGCGCTCCGAGCAATGGCTGCGCGGCGGCTACCTGGTCGAAGGGCTGGCGCACTGTGCGGCCTGCCATACGCCGCGCAATGCCCTCATGGGCGTGGATTTCTCGCGCCATCTGCAAGGTGGCGACAAGATCGATGGCGTCGTCGTGCCGGACATCACGCCCAACACCCTGGCCCAACGCGGCTTCGATGTCGAATCGCTCACGCGCTACCTGCGTACCGGCTTGTCGGCCCAGGGCACGTCGTTTGCGGGCATGCATACCGTCACGCACTTCTCCACCAGCCAGATGGAGCCGGCCGATGTGCAGTCGATGGCAACCTATCTGCTGACGGCCAAGGATGGCAAGATCCCCGAGCCTTCGCCACCGCCCGCCCCGCTGCCACAGGCTTCGCAGGGCGACCTGCAACCGGGTCGCTGGGCCTATATGTCGGCCTGCGCCGGCTGCCATGGCGCCGAAGGCAAGGGCATTCCCAACGTGGCCCCGGCGATGCTGGGCAACGCCATGCTGGCCATGGACAGCCCGGACAACCTCATCACCGTGGTGCTGCACGGCATCGAGACCCAGACCTTCCCCAACGGCCAACGCATGTACGCCATGCCCGGCTTTGCGGGGCGCCTGAGCAGCGAAGAGATCGCCTCCCTGGCAACGTGGGCCCGCGCCCAGTGGGGTGGCCAGAGTCAGCCGGTCAGCGCCCGGCAGGTCGAGCAGCTGATGCCCGGCGCGAAGTAGGCGCCACCGGGGCGCGCGCCCGGCGTGCGCCCCGTTTCCTCTTCACACTGTGCCAGCCGCGCGCTTGCGACCTGCCAGCATCACGCCGGCAGCCAGCAGCTGGATCCCGATCCCTGCCATGAACAGGGAGGCCGGCAGCCCCGCCGCCCCATCTGCGCCCGGCAGCACGCCAAAGAGCGCCGGCGCAAACGCATAAGTGCCCTGGCCGATCGCCACGATCAATGCCACCACCCGCGCCACATCCCCGGCGGCGAACTCCGCCTGCGCAATCAGGGGAGGAATCGAGGTCGCGTTGCCGATCCCGCCGCCGAGCAGCATCATGCCCAGCACGATCAGGACGGGCTGCTGCCCCGCCGACAGCAGCAACAGCGCCACGCCCACCGCCTGCACCAGATAGCTGCCTGCCCCGGCGGCGCGCCGGCTCGCGCCCCGCTGCATGGCCCAGCTCGATACATAGCGCCCCAGCATCGCGCACAAGGTAGCCAGGCCCATCAAAGCGCCCATGCGCTGCGCGCCGATGCTTGGCGCGAACAGGTGAAAGCTGTGCGCCAGCAGGCCGATCTGCGCAAACAGCCCGATGGCCATGCCGGCGGCCAGCGTCACGAATGCCCGGTCGCGCCACAACGCCCGCCCCGGCAACGGCGCCCGCGCCGACGCGCCGGCCGCCCCGCGCGCCACCGACGCCAGCGCGCCGCCATCACGCTGCTGCCCCAGGCTGGCCGGCGTGTGCACCAGCACGCGGCGCGCCAGGAACAGCACTACCCCGACCATCGTCAGGCCGACCACCGCTGCTGCGCCCGGAAAACCCAGCGCGCCGATCAGGACGACCCACAAGGGAGACAGCACCACGCCGCCCATGCTGGCGCCGTTATAGGCCTTGCTGAGCGCCATGGGGCGCTGCCGGTCATACCAGGTGGCCACGATGGTATTGATGGCCACCGCTCCCATGCCTACCCAGCCGCATCCGGTCGCCAGGGCAGCCACAAAAAGTTGCCAGGGCTGGCCCGCTACCGCCCAGCCCCACACCCCCAGCGCGGCCAGCACGCTGCCCAGGATAGTGACCGTCGGCAGGCCCAGCCGCGCATACAGCCGCGGCAGATTGGCGTTGACCAGCGCGCCGATCAGAAAGTGCACGGTCACCGCCGCCGACACCAGGCCCAGCGCCCAGCCGCTGCGGGCGCTGACCTGAGCCAGATAGATGGGCGGCCCGTAGAAGCCCACGCCCCACCCCAGCAAGGCCAGCACGAAAGCGGAGCGCGTCGCCCAGACGCCAAAAAAAGGGGGCCGCGCAACGGCCTGGACAAACTTCATTGTGAGTATCCCTGGAGCCGGGCCACGCCCGTCGGAAAAAAGGTGGACCCGCGGCATTGTGGCCCCCTCCCCGACCCAATGCTACGCCACAGGCCGTAGCATGGGCGCGTGGCCCTTGCCATAATGACCGTGTCATCGACAGGAGCGCCTTCATGCTGAGCATCGCCGACTTTGCCCACACAGCTTCCCTGCTTGGCGATCTGGCCCGCGCGAGCATGCTCACCGCGCTGATGGACGGACGCGCGCGCAGCGCCGCCGAACTGGCGCGCATCGCAGGCATTGCGCCCCAGACCGCCAGCGCGCACCTGGCCAACCTGGTCGAGGCCGGCCTGTTGCTGCGCGAACATCAGGGCCGCCACCGCTATCACCGGCTGGCCTCGCCCGCGGTCGCTCACCTGATCGAAAGCCTGATGGCCCTGTCCAGCGATCCCGACGCCCCCCGGCGCAAGCTGCCGCAATGTGGCCCGCGCGACCCGGCGCTGCGCTATGCGCGCAGTTGCTATGACCATCTGGCCGGCGAAGTGGCCGTGGCCATCAGCGACCGACTGATCGCACTCGGCCACCTCGAACTCACCCATGACGGCGGCCTGCTCACCGCCAGCGGCGAACAGATGCTGCGCACGCTGGGCGTGGATATCGACGCCGCGCGCCAGGGCAGCCAGCGCCGATCCGGGCGCGCCTTCTGCCGTCCCTGCCTGGACTGGAGCGAGCGCCGTCCCCATCTGGCCGGCGCGCTGGGCGCGTCACTGCTGCGTTGCTGCCTCGAAAAAGACTGGCTGCGCCGCCGCCCCGACAGCCGCGTCATCAGCCTGACGCCCACCGGGCGACAGGCGCTGCAGCAGGCTTTCGGCCTTGCGTTGCTGCGCGACTGAGCCGCCCGGGGCAACGATCGATTTGTTCCCTCCGGGCGATTTCCCTATAGTGTCGCCCTGTCTCCCGGCGTCAGGTCCCCTGACGCCGCCCTCCCCCGAACCCGGAATGCCCTCATGACCTCGACCCCTTCTTCCCAAGCCATCGCCAGCCTGGACAGCGAGCCTAAAGTCGCCCTTTCGCACGCGCTGGGCGACATGGCCCTGAATGCGGCCCACATCGCCCTGTTCGCGATGCGCCAGAAAAACCCCGAAGAAACGCTGGGCGTGATGGACGACGTGGCGGACTCGGTGCTGCAGTACCTCGTCAAGGAACTCGGCTGGCCCGCTGACATGAAAGCCAACGCCAAGGCGCGCATGACACAGACCCTGCAAATGGCCCTGGCCGTTTCCAAGGGCGCCAAGCGCTGACGCCGCGGGCGGATCACCCCTGGCCCGCCAACGCTCTGCAACGAGTATGCTGTTGCGGCGGACACACCGTCCGCAACCTGCGCCCGCCCCCCGCAGAAATACGCAAAGGAGCCTGACGTGATCACCACCCAAGACCGCCACCATCTGGGTCGCTGCCTGGAACTGGCCCGCCTGGCGCTGGACCACGGCGACGAACCCTTCGGTTCCGTATTGGCCGGCCCCGATGGCGAAGTCCTTTTCGAGGACCGCAACCGCATCGCAGGCGGCGACGCCACGCAACATCCCGAGTTCGCCATCGCCCGCTGGGCCGCCGAGCACCTCACGCCCGCGCAGCGCGCGGCCTGTACCGTGTACACCTCCGGCGAACACTGCCCCATGTGTTCGGCCGCCCATGGGTGGGTCGGCCTGGGCCGCATCGTCTACGTCGCCTCGGCCGCCCAATATGCCCGCTGGATGCAGGAATGGGGGCAAGCCCCCGGCCCGGTGAAAGCGCTCTCCATCAACGAAGTCGCCCCCGATATCGCCGTGACGGGACCGGTCTCCGAATTCACCGAGCAGATCAAGAACCTGCACCACCAGAGCTTGCAACGCCGCCGCTGAGGCCCGGCGCAAAAACCTGTCCGGCATCAAGCGATGCCGCAACGGCACTTCCCTCGCGCAGACAGCCGGTTTATCCTGCTGACAGCAAGGTTAATCACCCACAGGCAGCCTGCATAATTGCCGCAACACTTGTTCTACGGAGCACAAAATCATGAAAAGAGCATTGGTGACAGCCGTCATATCCTCCGGACTGCTGGTCCTGGCAGGTTGCCAGGGCATGGGCGGCCCGAAGGCCGAATCCGAATTCGACTGTATTGCCGGCACCGTTGGCGGTGCCGTGGTCGGCGGCCTGCTGGGCAGCATGGTCGGCGGCGGCACCGGCAAGACGATCGCCACCGTGGCGGGCGCTGGCGCCGGCAGCTATGCCGGCAACCGTATCGGCTGCAAATAAGAAGGAATGGCAACCATGAAAAAAACCCGCCTCGCCCTGGCACTGGCCCTGTCCCTGACCTTCAGCGCCGGTATCGCCCAGGCCCAGACAGCCTCCAAGCCCTACTTTGACGAGCAGGTCTACAACCAGATCGACACCAACAAGGACGGCAAGATCAGCCGCGAAGAGTATCGCGTCTTCATGGAAGATGCGTTCAACAAGCTCAACGCCAGCCAGAACGGCAAGCTGACCCGCCCCGAGACCGCCAAGGTGTTCACCGACAGCGAGTTCGATCTGGTCGACACCAACAAGGATGGCGTCATCACGCGCGAAGAATTCATGACCGCCGTCATGAACGACTTCGACCGCCAGGACCGCAACGGCGACGGCTACCTGATCCGCTGAACGCCCTGCGCCACCCGACCGCCTCTGAAGAGGCGGTTTTTTTTCGTCCCCTGGCGGGCCGCACAGACCGCAAGCACCGCGCCCGTTCAAAGCTCGCGCGACCAGGGCGGCCCGGCGGCGAACACCCGCTCCATCCAGACCTTGAAGGCCAGCACCTTCTGCGGCGGAAACTTGAGGCTGGGCCGCAGCAGATAGATGGCAGAAGCCGTATCGAAGGTCCAATCGGCCAGCACGCGACGCAGCCGTCCCTGGTGCAGATCCTGCGCGACCAGCCAGTTGCTGGACCCCAGAATGCCCAGCCCCAGGCGCGCAGCTTGCAGCAGCGCCTCGCCGTCATTGCTGATGAAACAGCCCGGCGCGCGCACCACCTCGGTCTCGCCGGCCCGGGAAAAATGCAGCGCGGGATAGTGCTTCAGGCCGCTGTGGCCCAGCAGCCTGTGCCCGGCCAGCGCCGACGGCCGGTCAGGCTCGCCATAACGCGCCAGATAGGCCGGTGCGGCACAGAGAATGCGCCGGTGATCGCACAGCCGCGTGGCCACCAGGCTGCTGTCGGGCAAGGCCCCGACACGGATGCAGACATCAAAGCCGCCGGCGATCACATCGACATAGGCGTCAGAGTACTCGGCGTTCACCGTGATGGCCGGATGCGCCTGGGCGAACTGCGCCACCGGTCCGGCCAGCCACAAGCGGCCCAGCGATCCCGGCAGAGCCAGGCGCAGTACCCCGCGCGCCTGGCTGGCATGGCGGCTCATTTCCTGTTCGGCATCCTCCAGGATCCGGGCCGCCTCGCGCACACGCTCCAGGTACATCAGGCCCGCCTCGGTGAGCTTGATGCGGCGGGTCGAGCGGGCGATGAGACGAATGCCCAGGCGCCCTTCCAGCGCCGCCATGCGCTTGGACATGATGGAAGGATGACGCCCCAGACGCAAAGCCGCCTCGGCAAAGGAGCCGGTCTCCGCGATGGCGATGAAAGCGGACAGCTCGTCCGAATGCTGATTACCGAATATTGGCGAGATTTGCATACGCCCCCCTGCCGGCAAATATATCAAGCCGGAGCCCGGGAGCATGCATCACAGACCTGCACCGCGTGCAGCAATGCAATGGCGCTTTCTTGCTAGATTGCCGCTCTCGCCGGCAAGACGCCGGCGCATCCGGCCAACCGAGGAAACGCCCATGCAGGTTCCATTCAAACAAGTTGACGTATTCACCGCGGTTCCCTATCAAGGCAATCCGGTCGCCGTGGTCCTGGACGCCAGGAGCCTGACGACCGGACAGATGCAAGCCATCGCAAGCTGGACCAATCTGTCGGAGACCACCTTCGTGTTGCCTCCCACGACGCCCGAGGCGGACTATCAGCTGCGGATTTTCACGCCCCGATCGGAGCTGCCCTTCGGCGGCCACCCGACCCTGGGCTCGGTGCACGCCCTGCTGGAGGCAGACCTGTGCCGTTTGCGCGAAGGCAAACTGGTTCAGGAGTGTGGAGTCGGCCTGGTAACCCTGCACGTGCAGCAAAGCGGCGACCGGCGCACCATCTACTTCGATTTGCCGGCGCCCGCCCATACACGGCTGCCGGCCGATGCGCAGGCTCAGGTCCACGCAGTGCTGGGCCTACCGCAGGACGCGAACCTGTCGGCCGGCATCGTCGACGTCGGCCCGGTGTTCATCGTGGTCCAATTGCCCGACGCGGCGCAGGTCCTGGCCCTGACTCCGGACATGCCGGCGCTCGCGGCGCTCAGCGCGCAGCGCGGCGTGCTCGGCATCGTGGCCTTTGGCGCCTACCTTGGCGATGGTCCGGCCACCATCGAGTCGCGCGCCTTTTTCCCGGCGGCAGGCATTCCGGAAGACCCGGTCTGCGGCAGCGGCAACGGCGCCATCGCCGCGTTCATCCGGCATACCGGTCAGGCGGGCGCCTTCGGCGAGCGCTACACCAGCCGCCAGGGCAGCCGTATCGGGCGCGCCGGCAGACTGTCGCTGGTGTTCCAGGCCGATGGGGGGATTCAGGTCGGAGGGCAGTCGGTCACGTGCCTGGACGGGCACATCCGCTTGCCCGACTGAGCCTTTGCCCGAACGCGCCTCAACGCGGTTCTGCGCAGGCTGGCAGGGCCGACAGCGGCGTCGTGCTGTCGGTCAGGCCGGCGTGGCTGCTGGGCACGCCATTCATGGTGGCGCTGCCGGTCAGATCGACGCGGTGCATGCGGCGCCCGCCATCGGACATGTCACGGCAGGTCCAGCCCTTGGTGCCCTGCAGGTCGGCTTCGTTGTCTTTCTGGATCTGGCGCAGCTTGGCCAGGGCGTCCTGCATCTCCAGCGTGGATGCTGCGGTGCCGCCGCCCGTGGCCGCTACCGACGCTGCGCCGGACAAGACCAACAGCAAACCCAAAACAATGCGTTTCATGGAAATACGGCTTCCGGATTGAACCAACAGTAAGAGATATATTCTGCCGCCTGCGCAAACAGGTCAAGCGCGGGCGGTGCATGCACCACCCCGCATCAGGGTCAACCCTGCTGTGGCGCGGCCATGGCGCGCATCACGCGGGCGAACTCTTCCGCACCGTTGTTGAGCATGCGCAGATAGCGCAGGAACAAGGCGCTGCTCATCTGCGGCTGCCCTGCGGTCAGCAGAAACTCGATCGTCGCAGCCATATTGGTGTTGTCGGGCGTGGCGTGGACCTTGACCCCCTTGCAGTGACTGTTGACAAAGGAAATCGCCTGCAAGGCCCCGGCCAGCTCGGCGTCATTCTCGATGGGCCAGAAATTGGGAAACAACAGGCGCACGAAATCCACATCGTCGGCATCGGCGATCAGGATGTAGTTGCGACCGTCGAACTTGAAGATCAGGTCAGACGTCTGCGCCTGCTCATCCCACTGCACCTGGCCCCGGTTGATCCCCTCCTCATCGAGCAGAGACTGGAAAAACTGGGTCAAACCTTCGGCGACTTCGCGGCTCATGCGGATACTCCATGGAAAATGCGGGCGGAGTGCCGGGACGCGCGCGGCAGAATCGCCTGACCAGGCCCCTGTTGCGCTGCTTCCCGACACGATGGCCGACAAAATACCAGAAAGCCGCTAAGCCCATTTGCGCCGGCGCGCACGTAACCGTCACAAAACATGATTCCGCGCAGGCCGGCGCGTATTTCAGCCCAGCGCCGCCCACTCCAGCACCGTCGCCTCGTAGCGCGCAGCGATGGCGATATGTACCGCATCGGCGATCTGCTGCTCGGTCGCGCCGACCTCCTTGGCCTTGTTGCCGTGCACCTCCAGGCAATAGACGCACTGCGTGACCGTGGCGATCGCGATGGCGATCATTTCGTATTCCAGCGGCGTGATCACACTATGCGTCTGACGCGCCGTGGTCAGCCTTGCCATGGCGTCGAACGCCTTGGGGCTGGCCTTGCGCAGTTTGGTCATGTATTCCCGATCACGGGCGATCTGGGAGCGGGTACCCGCCTCCGCGGCTCCGGGCTGGTCCCCTTCCATCAGCTTGAAAACCAACCGGCCATAGGCGATGGCCGCACCGCTGCGCAAATGGCTGGCCGCGTTGACCGCGCCGGCGATGTCGGCAGCCGTGGCGCGCTCCTCGGCCAGGCGACGGGCCTCGCGCGCCAGCGGCGCACTGGGGATGGCCAGCGCCACCGCCAACCGCACCATCGCGTAGAGACGGGGGCTGAGCGATTCCTCGGCGGATTCGCGCACCGCGTGAGCGTAGTCCTGATAAACGCCGAACAACTCGGGCGCGTGATCCAGCAGGGTTTCGGGAATGGCCACGGCCGCAATGCGGTCCGACAGGGATTCAACAGTCATGCAATGTCACCTGAATGAAAAAGTTGGCGTAATCGGCCCCCGTTGCCGGGGGTGGATGAACTCACTCGGTCTTCAACTGGCTGGTTTTGATGATGTCCTGCATGACCTGGGCGCTGTGCTGCACAAACTCCCGCGTCTCGCCCGGCGAGAGCACATTGGGCATGCCGCCGAAGTTCTCATTGCCCGCCAGCCACTTCGGATTCTTCGCCAGCGTCTGCAGCACCTCGGCCCACTGCTGCACCACAGCCGGCTCCATGCCCGGCGGCCCATAGAGCGCGCTCCAACCCTGCATGGATTCCAGATCGGGATAGCCGGCCTCCCTTGCGGTCACCGCCGACGGAAAGCGATCCAGGCGTTTCTGGGTGGTCACCAGAATCGGCCGCAGGCGGCCGGCATTGATATTGCCCATCAACGAACTGAGATTGCCACAGGAGAAATCCACCTCCCGGCTCAACACCGCCATCGCCGCCTCGCCGCCTCCCTTGTAGGCAACATTGATGGCGGCATCAGGCCCCAGCCCCAGCAAGCCGAAAAGCAGCTGCGGCGTCAGATTCGGTATCGTTGCCACCCCCGGATGGCTGTAGGCCAGGCTCCCGGGCCGGGAGCGCAGGGCTTGCACCAGATCATTGAACTCCTTGTAGTCGCTTTCCGGATGCACCACACAGACGATGGGGTTCGACTCCAGCATGCCGATGAACGTGAAATCATCCCAGCGATACGGCGTGGTCGATGGCTGCAGGGCGGGCAGCAGGATCTGCGGGCCGACACGAGCCAGCAGCAAGGTATGCCCATCCGGCTTGGCGTTCTTCACGAACTGCGAACCGATGACGCCGTTGGCGCCCCCCCGGTTCATGACCACCAGCGGCTTGCTGAAACTTGCCTGGGCGCTGGCAGCGAGATTGCGCGCCGACTGATCCGCATCCCCTCCGGCCGAGAAAGGCACGATGATCTCGACCGGCACGGCCGGGTAGTTGCTGGCCGCCACGCTGCTGCCGTGCGCGGCGCACAGCGTCATCAGGGCGGTGAACATCGGCAAAGCAATCCGGCTTCGAAATGCCTGCTGCATATCGGGTCTCCTTGGTTTTCGATGTTGCTGGGAATGCCGTTTGCAACTGCGCAAGCGGCACAGAGCCGACTGGCAAAAACTACCGAAGACCATTCGGTCCACGCCTCAATCTACGGACACTGCGGCTCACATCCAAATGAATATTTGTTCAAGGCGCGCATGCAAAACGCCGCCCGCAGGCGGCGTCATCGTGCAGCAAGGCATCCGCCCGGAGATCAGCCAGTGAAACGCTCCACCACGGTGTGATCCATGCAGTGGGCATTGATCTTGTAGAGAAAAATGAAATAGCCGATGCCCAAGGTCACGATGGAAATCAACGTCCAGATGACGACATTGCCGATAATGCTGGCGAAATCTATCGTGCATACCAGGCGGCCCGTGCGGCGGCCGCCCTGGTCGATCATCACCGTACGATTGATGATGAACTTCTGCATGTAGTAGGGGAATACAAACACAGCCAGACCGAAGGTCACCAGCGTGAGCAGAATCCAGACAATGCCATTGCCAATGATGTCTCCGACCGTCAATTCCGATTTCAAGCGTTCCTGCACCATGTTTTCGCTCCTGTGATGCCCATCATGCCGCTGGCTGCGCCGCCCCGCCCGCCGGCATGATCCGGGCGGCCGGGCTGGCTGTCCATCGCAGGCCGTCACTGCACCATACTCGCCGCCGCAGCACAAGCGCAGGCCTGGCGGCTTTCGTATTTGTCAGGGTGCTGCGCCGATGCCGCGCTGCCGCGGCCGAGGGGACCAGACACCTGCGATGACAACGCCAGGACCGGGCCTGTAGAATCCAGCAGCCCGCCCTGCTTGGCAGGCCAGGAAAACACCGCCCCCGGACTCCCCACCCAATGCTCAAAAAGCTGCCTTCCATCGCCCTCTTCGGCAGTCTCACCCTGAGCCTGGCGAACCTCATCGCTGCCATCCTGGGCCTGGCCCCGGCGCTGGCCTGGGCCACAGGATGGAATGCGCCAGCCATCGTCGCCATCCCTCTGGCCATCGCCGCTTATGGGTGGCTGATCATTTCATGGGTCAATTCGCTGATGAGCAATCGCGCCGGCACCGTGATTTATGCCCTGAACATTCTCCTGGCGCCCTTTGGCTATGCCCACGCGGGCCTGCCCTATCTGCTCGGTCTGGCGCTCGCGCTGTCCCCCGTGCCGTTCTACGTCGGTCTCAAGAACGCTTCCAACCGGACCTGACGCCTCGGCAGGCGCGCAGCCCGCAAGGCTGCGCCTGGCCTGCGAGAGCCAAACGTGTCGGGCCGCCACACCGCCCGATGCCGACGCCGGATCGCAGACAGGAAACACGGGCCATGGCATGCCGCCATAGCCGGGAAACGAGCGGCAAAAGGAAACCGAACCGGAATAAAAAACGGCGCCCAGAAAAAACGGCACCGCAAAAGGAAACGGAGCCAGTGATTTGCATCACTGGCTCCGTTTGGTCTTTCTGGTCGGGACGGCGGGATTCGAACTCGCGACCCCTTGCACCCCATGCAAGTGCGCTACCAGGCTGCGCTACGCCCCGAAAGAGAAAGAAAGTATAGCAGAACAATTTTCGGGTTGCACGCTGTTTTCCGGTTTTTTTCTTGGAAAACGCATTTATTTTGGCTCTCTGCTCAAAAATCGTGCAACTTTCATCGCCTGGACGGCTATTTTGCGCAAAATTTGCGCAAAATCATGTGAAACGTTTTCCCGCCGCATCAAAAACAGGGGCCCGATCCGCAACCTTGCGCGGCAGCTTATCAACAAAAGAAGGCGCGCGCCCCGCGCAACGGATCCGCCCTCCCCTTTTTTTCGGGCGCCCATCTGAAACCATGTGCCGGAAAAGACAAACCCCGCGACGAGCGCGGGGTTTGTCGGCCGGCAACAGGCGGCGGTCAGGCGCTGGCCGGGCTGCCGATGGCCTGGGCCAGCATGGCCGAGATATCGTCCAGCTCGTTGCGCAGGGACTGCAGCTCGGCCGGCGACAGACGCACGGCGGCTTCTGCGCTGTCCTGCGGGTTGTCGCGGGCATCGCCCAGACGGTTGCGCGCGCCGCTGATGGTGAAGCCCTGCTCATACAGCAGCGAACGAATGCGACGTATCAGCAGCACTTCATGATGCTGATAATAGCGGCGGTTACCGCGCCGCTTGACCGGCTTGAGCTGGGTGAATTCCTGTTCCCAGTAGCGCAACACGTGCGGCTTGACGCCGCACAACTCGCTGACTTCACCGATGGTGAAATAGCGCTTGGCAGGAATGGGCGGAAGCGTAGCAGTGGTTTCAGGTTTCGTCATGGATGGATTCTATGCCGCGTGACGACGGCCGACCGTTAACAAGCGTATCACGCCGCCGGCTCGTCATCGTCAGTGCTGGCGGCGTTGCCGCTGTGCTCGACGATGCTCTTGAGCTTCTGACTGGCATGGAAGGTGACCACACGCCTTGCGGCAATGGGAATGGTCTCGCCGGTTTTGGGATTGCGTCCGGGACGCGGGGGTTTGTCCCGGACCTGGAAGTTGCCAAAGCCCGAGAGCTTGACGGAGTCGCCACGAGCCAGGGCTTCGCGGATTTCTTCGAAGAAGGTATCCACGATGTCCTTGGCTTCGCGCTTGTTCAGCCCCACCCGCTCAAAGAGCAGCTCGGCCAGTTCGGCCTTGGTGAGCGTACGCGGTTCGGCAAGCATAGCGACCCCTTGTTCAAACCCGTTGGCGCGCGCCATGCGCGCTGACCAGGGCTTCCTTGACGCGATTGACGCACTCGGAAACACGCGCCTCGTCGAGCGTGGCGGCAGTGTCCTGCAGCCAGAAACGGAAGGCGAGGCTCTTCTCCGGCCGGGCGGGATCCGCCTGCTGCTTGTCGCGCCAGACGTCAAAGAGACGGACATCCTGCACCACAGACAATTGCGGGTCCTGGCGCACGGTTTGAGCAATGGTATCGAGCATTGCCTGCGCCGTCACGCTCTCGGCCACCCAGAGCGCCAGATCGCGCTGCACCACGGGCTGGCGCGAAATCTCGCGCACGTCTGGCAACTCGCCATCGCACAGGGCGTCGACGTCCAGCTCGAAGACCACAGGCGCGTGCGCCAGATCGGCCTGACGGGCCCATTGCGGATGGAGCTCGCCGATCCAGCCGACCGCGCGGCCCTCCAGTTCGATGCGCGCCGAACGCCCCGGGTGCAGCGCCGGATGGCTGTCGGCCACGAAACGCAATTGCGCGGCACGCTTGCCGAACAAGGCCTCGACGTCCATCTTCACATCGAAAAAGTCGACCTGACGGGTGGGCTGGCCCCATTGCTCTTCAGCGGCAGGCCCCCAGGCGGCAGCGGCGAGTTTGAGCGGCTGGCGCACGCCAGCCACCTGCAAGGGGCCATCGGCACATTGCGCATCGCGCTGGAACACCCGGCCCAGCTCGAACAACCGGACCCGCGACTGCTTGTGGTTGGCGTTATGGCGGATGATGGCCACCAGGCCGGCGATCAGGCTCGAACGCATCACCGACATGTGGCTGGCGATGGGATTGAGCAGGCGCACCGGATCGGTATTGCCCGCATAGTCACGCTCCCAGTCGGCCTCCACGAAGCTGTAGTTGACCACTTCCTGGTAGTCCCTGGCGGCGACTTCGCGGCGCAGGGCGTGCTGGCCGCGACGCACCTCGGGCGTGGCGTGCATGGCTGCGCGAGCCACCGGCGGATGGGTCGGAATGCGCTCGAAGCCGTAGATGCGCGCCACTTCCTCGATGAGGTCTTCCTCGATGACGAGGTCGAAGCGATAGGAAGGCGGCGTGACGATGAAGTCATCGCCCTCCTGCGTGAAGGGCAGGCCCAGGCGGGTGAAGATCTGGGCCACCTCGTCGCGGCTGACCGCCACGCCCAGCACCCGATGGCAACGCGCCAGGCGCATGCGCACCGGTTCGCGCTTGGGCAGGTTGATGATCTGGTCATCGACCGGGCCGGCCTGGCCGCCGCAGATCTCGAGGATCAGGGCGGTGATGATTTCCAGGTGCTCGGGAATGTTGCCGAAATCCACGCCACGCTCAAAACGATGGCTGGCTTCGGAGCTGAACTTGAAGCGACGCGCGCGCCCGGCGATGGCTTCGGGCCACCAGAAGGCGGCTTCGAGATAGATGTTCTGCGTGTCCAGCGTCACCGAGGTAGCCTCGCCACCCATGATGCCGGCCAGGCTTTCGACGATTTCGCCGGCGGCGATCACGCCGACTTTTTCATCCAGCGACACGGTGGTGCCGCTGAGCAATTCGAGCCGCTCACCGGCGCGCGCCCAGCGCACCGTCAGGTCGCCCTGCACCTTGTCCAGGTCGAACACGTGCGTGGGGCGGCCCAGCTCCAGCATGACGTAGTTGGAAATATCCACCAACGCCGACAGCGAGCGCTGCCCGGCACGCTCCAGGCGCGTCTTCATCCACTCGGGCGTGGCTGCGCGCGCGTTCACGCCGCGGATCACGCGCCCGGCGAAACGCCCGCACAGATCCGGCGCCTGCACATGCACGGCCAGGCGGTCGTCGATCTGCACCGGCACGGCCGGCACCTGGGGCGACTTCAGCGCAGCGCCGGTCAGCGCAGCCACCTCGCGCGCCACGCCGTACAGCGACAGGCAGTCGGCACGGTTGGGCGTGAGCTTGAGTTCGATCAGGGTGTCGTTCAGGTCCAGGGCCTGGCGGATATCGGTGCCGGGCACGAAATCGGCCGGCAACTCCAGCAGGCCGCCATGGTCTTCGGACAGACCCAGCTCGCGGGCCGAGCACAACATGCCCGAGGACACCACGCCGCGCATCTTGGCGGTGCCGATCTTCATGCCGCCGGGCAGTTCGGCCCCCACACGCGCCAACGGCACCACCAGGCCGGCGGCCGCGTTCGGTGCGCCACAAACGATCTGCAGCAGTTCGCCGCTGCCGTCATCGACCTTGCACACGCGCAGCTTGTCGGCGTCCGGGTGGGGCGCGATCTCGGCAATGCGGGCGACTACCACGCCGCTGAAAGGCGGTGCGGCGGGCTTGGTTTCTTCGACTTCCAGCCCCGCCATGGTGAGCTGATGCGCAAGTTCATCGGTATCGATGGCCGGATTGACCAGCGAGCGCAGCCAGGATTCGGAAAATTGCATGATCTGCCGTGTTTATTCGTTGAACTGGCGCAGGAAGCGCAAATCGCCTTCGTAGAACTGACGCAGGTCATTGACCCCATAGCGCAGCATGGTCAGGCGTTCCAGGCCCGACCCGAAGGCAAAGCCGATGTAGCGCTCCGGATCCAGGCCGAAATTGCGCACCACCTGCGGGTGCACCTGGCCCGAGCCGGAGATTTCCAGCCAGCGGCCACGGTTGGGGCCGGAGGTGAACATCATGTCGATCTCGGCCGACGGCTCCGTGAACGGGAAGAACGAGGGGCGGAAACGCACCACCAGATCGTCGCTTTCAAAGAAGCAGCGCAGGAAGTCCGTATAGACCCCCTTGAGATCGGCAAACGAAATGTCTTCGGCAATCCACAGGCCTTCGACCTGGTGGAACATCGGAGAGTGGGTCGCGTCGCTGTCGACGCGATAGGTGCGCCCCGGCGCGATCACCTTGATGGGCGGCTTGTGCATGCGGGCGTAACGCACCTGCATGGGGCTGGTGTGCGTGCGCAGCAGCAGCGGCAGGCCTTCGCTGTCTTTCATATCGACATAGAAGGTATCCTGCATGGACCGCGCCGGATGGTCCAGCGGATTGTTCAGCGCGGTGAAATTGGTCCAATCGTTTTCGACTTCGGGGCCGTCGGCCACGTCAAAGCCGATGGAGCGGAAGATGGCTTCCACGCGCTCCCAGGTCCGGATGACCGGATGGATGCCGCCGGCGGCGCGGCCTCGGCCGGGCAGCGTGACATCGATGGTTTCCGAGGCCAGCCGGGCGTTCAGCTCGGCCTGCGCGAGCTCGGCTCGGCGGGCATTGAGCAGTTCCTCGACCTTCTGCTTGGCCTGGTTGATGCGGGCGCCGGCTTCACGCTTGGCGGCCGGATCGAGTTGCGCCAGGCCCTTGAGCAGCACCGTCAGGGCGCCCTCTTTGCCTAGAAATCGTGCCTTGGCATTTTCCAGCGCTGCCGCATCGGTGGCGGCGGCGAATCGTTCTTGCGCCTGGGAAATCAGGTCGTCAACCGGTAGAGTCATGAAAGTCAGCCTTCAAAACGCAAACGGGGCCCAACGAGCCCCGTTTGCAGCGATCCGCGATGCGTAAGCGTGATCAGGCAGCCAACGCAGCCTTGGCTTGTTGCACGATGGCGGCAAAACCCGCCTTGTCGTGCACGGCCAGATCGGCCAGCACCTTGCGGTCGAGTTCGATCGAAGCCTTCTTCAGGCCGGCGATGAACACGCTGTAGCTCATGCCCTGTTCACGCACGGCGGCGTTGATACGGGTGATCCACAGAGCGCGGAAGGTGCGCTTCTTGTTGCGGCGATCGCGGTAGGCATATTGCCCGGCGCGCATGACCGCCTGCTTGGCGATGCGGAATACGTTGCCACGACGGCCACGGTAACCCTTGGCGGCGGCGATGACTTTCTTGTGACGGGCGCGGGCGGTAACACCACGTTTAACGCGAGGCATATTGAATCTCCCTTATCAAGCGAACGGCATCATCGCCTTGACGGAGGCGATGTCGGAGTCGTGAACCGCCGTCGAACCGCGCAGCTGGCGCTTGTTCTTGGTGGTCTTCTTGGTCAGGATGTGACGCTTGAACGCCTGACCACGCTTGATGGAGCCGCTGCCGCGGACCTTAAAGCGCTTGGCAGCGCTTTTCTTGGTCTTCATCTTGGGCATGATGAGTCCTAAAACAGGTTGTTGATATACATGGCAACAGGTGATCTAGCCGCCCAAGAGGATCTGGCATCAATACTTACGGACCCGCGCCAATTCTATTTTCCCTCCGGCACCCGGAAGACCAAGCCGCCTGACCCGGGCCATAAAGCCCCGATGCCGCCGCCTTGATTCCCCGCCAAGTCGCTGTCTATTTTGGTCTTTCCGCCCTCTTTTGCACGCTTTTTTGCGCAACCAGACGGGCAGGGCCTGATCGACCCCGCATGCCTGGCGGCGCAAAAAAGGCCGCAAAGACTGCGTTTTCCAAAGACAGATGCCGGAAAAGCCTTTGATTATATGGCGATTTCCATAATATTGTCGAGCTACTTGTGGCGCCGATTCTGCAAGCACCCGCCCTGGCCCGGCCGCTAACCCTCGCCGCCCGTATCGCGGTACTGCAATGCCTCGGCCAGATGCGCCTGCGCCACCCCGGGCTCGCCCGCCAGGTCGGCAATGCTGCGCGCCACCCGCAAGAGCCGGTGGGCCGCCCGCGCCGAGGCCCCCAGACGCCGCAACGCCTGGGCGAACCAGCGACTGGCGGCCGCATCCGGGCCGGCGTGACGCAGCAGATCGGCCCCCTGCAGACGGGCATTGAGTTGACCCTGGCGCGCCATTTGCCGGGCACGGCAGGCCTGCACCCGTTCGCGCACCACCGCCGAAGGCTCGCCCGGCGCTTCGCCCAGGCGCTCGGGCGCCACCGGCGGCAGCCACAGATGCAGGTCGATGCGGTCGCGCAGGGGCCCACCCAGCCGCGCGACATAGCGCTCGATCTGTTCGGGCCGGCAACGGCAGGGCCGCCCGGGATGGCCGCGCCAGCCGCAAGGGCAGGGGTTCATCGCCGCCACCAGCTGAAACCGCGCCGGGAACCGCACATGCGCCGAGGCCCGCGCCAACGCCACCTCGCCGGCCTCCAGCGGCTCGCGCAGGGCCTGCAGGGCGCGACGCTCGAACTCGGGCAGCTCATCGAGGAACAGGATGCCTTGATGCGCCAGGGAGATCTCGCCGGGCCGGGGCGGCGAGCCGCCGCCGATCAATGCGGCCGGCGTGGCCCCGTGATGAGGCGCGCGAAACGGCGCCTGCCCGAAAGGCGCTGCGGCCACGCCGGCCAACCGGGCGATCGCGGCCACCTCGAGCGCGGCCAGATCCGGCAGCGGCGGCAGCAAGCCCGGCAGACGCTGCGCCAGCATGCTTTTCCCTGCGCCGGGCGGGCCGCACATCAGCAGACTGTGCCCGCCGGCCGCGGCAATCTCCAGCGCCCGCCGCGCGCCCGGCTGGCCGCGCACATCCGCCAGACAAGGCAGCGCCTGGGCCTCAGGCCGGGGCAAAGGGGTTGCCTGCGGCAGGCTTTCGCGCCCGGCCAGATGGGCCGCCACCTGCGCCAGATTGGTGGCGGCATACACCAGCAAGCCCGGCACGCGCGCCGCCTCGGCCGCGCTGGCCGCCGGCAGCAGCAGGCGCGCGCCCGCATCGGCACGCGCCACGCCCAGCGCGATCGCCAGCGGATCGGCCACCGGCACCAGTTCACCCGACAGGGAGAGCTCGCCGGCCAGCACCAGGCAAGCGCCCTCTTCCGACGGCGCGACGATCTGCCCGGATGCCAGCAGGATGCCGGCGGCAATGGGCAGATCGAATCGCGATGAGGCCTTAGGCAAATCGGCCGGCGACAGATTGATGGTGACGCGCCCGGACGGAAATGCGAAGCCGCTATTGACGATGGCAGCGCGCACCCGCTCCCGGCTCTCGCGGACTTCGACGTCGGGCAGGCCCACCACGGTGAATAGCGGCAAGCCCGCCCCCAGGTGCGCCTCGACCCGCACGGCATGGGTCTGCAAACCGGCCAGGGTGCAACTCGACAGCACGGCAAGCGTCATGACGCCCTCTCTTCGCCCAGGCAAAGCCGCCAGTATCGACGACCGTCCCTTTGCCGGCGCCCACGGTGCGACGCTTTGCGCGCTTGGCAGAAGCCGCAGCCGCCCCGCCCTCAGGCCAGCGCCGTAGGGTAAGGGCTGGTGTCGACGTGATGGAGCATGGCATAGGCCAGCGCCTGGGTCAGACGGGCGCGCAAGGCGACGCTGCCCGGGTCGTCCCACAGATTGCGCAATTCGTGCGGATCCTGGCGCAGGTCGTAGAGTTCGCCCCAGGCGGCCCCATCGTAGAGCGTCAGGCGGCAGCCTTCCGAGAGCAGGGTGCGGCAACGGATGCGCCGATCAAAGCCAAGGATGACGCGCTGCCCCTCCTCCTCGATCAGGAGCGCCTCGCGGCGGCCACTGTCGTCGCCTGCCATGAGGCGACCCATGTCCTGGCCCTGGATGCCGTTGTAGGCTTGCACGCCGGCGCGGGCCAGGATGGTGGGCGCGATGTCGATGGTGCTGAGGAGGGCGTCGCTGGCCTGCCCGCCCCGCCTCCCGGCCGGATCGCGCCAGATGAACGGCACGCGCGTCAGGCCCCGGTAATGGATCGGCCCCTTGAGCATGAGTTGATGATCCCCGAGATAGTCACCATGGTCGCTGGTGAAGATCACCACGGTACTGTCGGCCAGGCCGCTGGCCTGCAGCTCGGCCAGCACGCGGCCGATCTGATGGTCGATGTTGCTGATCGACCCGTAATTCAGGGCCAGCGCCTCGCGCGTCTCGCGCGCATCGCAGGCGAAGATGGCCGGCGTATGCTTGACGGCCCGGCCGCCGTCGCGCTGGGCGCGCAGCCATGCCACGTGGGGCGGCGCGGGATGCGGGTTGTCAAAGGAGGCCGGCAGCGCCATGTCCTGCGGGCGATACATATCCCAATAGCGCCCTGGCGGGGTAAAGGGATGGTGCGGGTCGGGAAACGAGCATTGCAGGAAGAACGGCGCGTCGCCCTGGGCGTATTCGCGCAGTTTCTCGATGCTGCGGTCGGCGATGTAGGCCGAAGGGTACAGCGCTTCCGGCACGCGGGTGCGCCAGGCCTGCCCGATCTGTGCAAGCACGTAGTCAGGCGCCGGGATCGCGGCCCCGGGGCCGATCAAGGCCTCGACCTCGGGATGATGGCGGCGCAGCCAATAGCGATAGTGGCCATGCGGCTGGTCGCTATGATCATCGACCACGTCCGCCTGCTCGAAACCATAGTAGGGGTAGCTCAGATCATAGTCGTCGCGCTCCAGCCAGAGACGCCGCTTTTCCTGGTCGTAGCGCCCGCTGGCGTCGGCCTCGAGCGCCTCCAGCGGCAGGCGGTCTTCGGCCCGAACCGGCCACGAAGGAGCGATATCGGTCATGTTCTGCAGATGCAGTTTGCCGACCACGCCGGTGCGCCAGCCTTCCTGGCGCAGGCGATCCACGAAGGTGCGGCTGCGCAGCGACAGGGCAATGCCGTTGTGGCGCGCCCCGTGGGTGGAGGGATAGCGCCCGGTCATGAGGCTGGCGCGGTTGGGCATGCAGATGGGCGTGGCCACGTGCATGTTTTCGGCGCGCCACCCCTGGGCGGCCAGACGGTCCAGTTGCGGCGTGGCCACCACCGGGTTGCCATAGGCGCCCAGGTGGTCGGCGCGATGCTGGTCGGTGATGAACAGCAGAAAATTCACGGCGCGCCGGTTCATTGCGCGGCCCCCGAGGCCTGCACCGCGGCGCGCCACCTGGGCATGTCCTCGCTCAGCATGTTTGCGAAGGCTTGCGGGCTCATGGGACGCGGCGTCATGCCCAGCGGCTGCAGCGTCGCCGCGAAAGCAGGATCCTCGAGTACGGCGCGCAGATCGGCGCTCAGGCGCCCCACCACCGCATCGGGCGTACGGGCCGGCGCAAACAGGCCGATCCAGGACTGCACCCCCACGCCCGGCGCCACGCTGGCAAACAAGGGCGCCTGCGGCAAGGCAGGATAAGCCTCATGATTGGCCACGCCCAGCACACGCACCTGGCCGTCCGCCAGAAACGGCAGGGCCGGCGCGATGCCGCCGATCATCAGCGGCACGTGCCCGGCCACCAGATCGCTCATAGCCGGCCCCGCCCCCTTGTAGGCGGCATGCACGACATCCAGGCCTGCCGCCTGCTTGAGCTGCTCCATCGCCAGATGGTGCACCGTGCCCACGCCAGGCGAGGCATAGGTGTAGCGGCCGGGATGCTCGCGCGCCTGCTGCACGGCCTCGGCCAGGGTGGCCGCCGGGAAATCCCGGTTGGCCAGCAGCACGACCACGTTCTCGGCGACCAGGCCCACCGGCGAAAAATCGCGCAGCGGGTCATACGGCATGGTCGCGTACAGCGCGCTGTTGATGCCATGGGTGTTGGTCGTCCCCATCAGCAGGGTGTAACCATCGGGCGTGGCACGCGCCACCGCGCCGGCGGCGATGTTGCCGCCCGCACCCGGCCGGTTCTCGACCACCAGGGTGTAACCCTTCGCCTGCAGGCGCTGCGCGAGCTGGCGCGCCAGCACATCGACGGCGCCGCCCGGCGCGAACGGCACCACCAGCTGCACCGGCCGCGCCGGATAATCGGCTGCCCAGGCCTGCACCGGCATCAGCGCGCTCATACACAGCGCCGCCCCTATTCTGATTGCTTTCATTGGGTGTCTCCTTCCACGCCGCGCATGACGGCAGGCCCAGTATGGGTGAGGCAGAAGGCGGCGGATAATGAAATAAACTCAGCCCAACATAACCATCCAGGCATGAAGGCCATGTCCGCACGCCCCGGCACGCACCTCAAGCCCCGCCATGCCGAACTGCTGATCGCGCTGGACGACACGCGCCATCTGGGCCGGGCCGCCGACAGGCTGCACATGTCTCAGCCGGCGGCCTCCAAAGCCCTGCTGCAACTCGAAGAGCAAGTGGGCTACACGCTGTTTTCGCGTACGCCGCAAGGCACGCAACCCACGCCTGCCGGCGAGGTGATGATCCTGCATGCCCGCCACACACTGGGCTCGGCGGTGCGCGTGCAGGCCGAACTGCAGGCCGCCCAGTTGCGCGGGCACTGTCTGCTGCGGTTGGGCACGCTGCCCTCGGCTGCGGCCACGGTCGCGCCCCCACTCATCAATGCCCTGTGCGGGCAATTGCCGGCGCTGGAGGTGACACTGCTCGAAGGCGTGCTGGACGACCTGCTGCACAAGCTGGACCATGGCGAACTGGATATCGTGCTGGGCCGGCTGGGCGGACGGGCGCTGCCGGCCGGCTGCGCCTCGCTGCGGCTATACGACGAACCCATCTGCGTGGTAGCCGCGACAGACCACCCGCTGGCCGGGGCGGACGCACTGACCCTGGCTTCGGTGCATGCCCTGCCCTGGGTGCTGCCCCTGCCCGGCACCATGATGAGCGAACGCCTGGCCCAGGCCTTCGAGCCGGCCGGGCTGACCTTGCCGGCGGCCCGCATGCAGTCGAACTCGCTGCTGGCCACGCTGGCGCAGGTGTGTCACAGCGACTGGCTGGCCGCCATGCCGCTGGCGATTGCCCGCTACCACGAACGCCAGGGGTTGATACGCATCCTGCCGCTGCGCATGCAGGCGCATTTCGGTGCGATCGCCGCCGTCTACCGACGCCACGCGGCCCCCATGCCGGCCGTGCAGGCCGCCCTGGACTGGCTGACGCAGACGCTTGTACAGCCGCATCAGACTGCGTCGTAACGCGCCGCCGCCGCGCACAGCGCGTCCAGATCGCTGGCCGGCTTCCAGGCTTCGAATCTGGCGGCCTCCCAGCCATAGATGTCCAGCGCCAGCAGACGCTCGATCACGGCAGGCTCGAAACGCCGGCGCACCTCGCGGGCCGGATTGCCGGCCACGACGGCGTAGTGGCGCGACATCGCGGGTGACGATGGCGCCGGAAGCGATGACGGCCCCTCGCCCGCAGGCAAATATCGCCGCTCAGCGGCTCGCGTCGTGCCCCAGCAGCGCGCTGATGGCCTGGGCCTCGCGACAGACCGCCCGAGCCACCGGGCCATCGGGCGAAGCGTCAAAGCCGCCGGTCGCGCCCAGTGCGGTCAGCACCGCGCAGGGTCGTCCGTTGTAGTCATAGAGCGCGGCGGCCACTGCGCTGATGCCGCGCAGGTTGGTGTCGCGCACCACCGCGCACCCCTGGGCCAGCACACTGCGTTGCAAGGCGGCAATGGGCGCCTCGGCATCCAGCATGGCGCGTTGCTCGGCGGTGGCCGCCGCCAGCTCGGCCTGCGCCTGGGCACGCACGGCAGGCTCGTCCAACGTGGCCAGCAACACCCGGCCGGTGGCCGACCACAGCATCGGCAGCACGGAGCCTGCCCGCACGTTGACGGTCACCGGCAGGCCGGGCTCTTCGAAACGCACGATGGTCGGCCCCTTGTTGCCCATCACGGCCAGAAAGCAGGTCACCTCCAGCTCTTCGCGCAGACGCACCAGGGCCGCTTCGGCCAGCCGGATCGGGTCGGCCTGGCGCATGGCGGCAAGGCCCAGCAGCAGGGTTTCCAGGGCCAGGTAGTACTGCTGGCTGACAGCGTCCTGCGCCACCAGCCCCACCTCCATCAGGCTCACCAGATAGCGATGCACCTTGGCCGGGCTTTCGGTCACGTGCGCGGCCAGATGCGTCAGGCTGGCCCGCCCGCCCAACTGGCCCAGGCCCTTGAGCACGGCCATGCCGGTTTCGGCAGCCTGCACGCGCTGGCGACGATCGCGGGCCCGCAGAGCGGGGTCGGGAAGACTGGGGATGACGGACATGGCACTCCAACACTGGCGTGGGAAAGGCGGCACGGGGCCCCTGAGGCGCCCCGACACAAAAGCCCGTGAGCGTAACCCCTGGCTGCCTGCGGCGAAACCCGGATTGTAAATTTACGCAATGCGTATATTATTTACGCATAAAAACCGCCCGGCGCCCAGCCGGGCTATTCCCACGGAGACAACCATGTCCATTGCTCGTCCTATTGCACGCTTTGCGCGCGTGCTGACCCTGGCCGCCCTGCCGCTGGCCAGTCTGTCGGCCGTGGCCGCCGACACCTATCCCTCCAAGCCTTTGCGCTGGGTCGTGCCCTATGCGGCCGGCGGTGGCTCGGATGTGCTGGCACGTACCGTCAGCCAGGGGCTGTCCTCGCGCATGGGCCAGACCATCGTGGTCGACAACAAGCCGGGCGGCAACACTGCCATCGGCGCCTCGGAAACCGCCCGCGCCGCCCCCGACGGCTACACAATGCTGTCGGCCGACAACGGCACCCTGGTCTTCAACCCCGCGTTGTACCAACAGTTGTCCTATGACCCGGTGAAGGATCTGGCCCCGGTGACCCTCATGGGACGCTTTCCCATGATCCTGGTGGCAGGCCCGGGCCTGAAGGCCACCGACGTCAAGGGCTTCCTGACGGAAGCCAAGTCGCGGCCGCAGGGGCTGGACTATGCCTCGGCAGGCGCGGGCAGCCCCCACCACCTGGCCATGGAACTGCTCAAGGTCAAGACCGGCGTGCCACTGGTGCACGTGCCTTACCGCGGCGCGGCGCCTGCCCTGACCGATGTCGCCAGCGGCCAGGTGCCGGCAATGATGGTTGACCTGGCTGCCGGCGCGGGTTTCATCCAGGGCGGCAAGGTACGTCCGCTGGCCGTGGCCAACCCCACCCGCCTGAAGCAATTGCCCGATGTGCCGACCTTCGCCGAGCTGGGCTACGACGACGTGCAGGCCGCGGCATTGGTGGGCATCGTGGTCCCGGCCGCTACACCCGCGCCGGTGATCGACAAGCTCAACCGCGAACTGGTGGCCGCCATCAATGAACCGACCACCCACCAGAAGCTGGTGGACTTCGGCATCGAGCCGGTGGCCAACACGCCGGCCGAATATCGCGATCTGCTCGAGCAGGAGCGCGGCCGCTGGCACAAGCTGATCAAGGATCTGAACATCAAGCTGGACTGATGGCGCACCTGCCGTCAAGCACTTTTGCGGAGCAATACCATGTCTGACCCCACCACCCTGGCTTCGGGCTGTCCCGTCGATCATGTGGCGCTGGCGCGTGCGCGCGGCTGTCCGGCCCATGTGGCCGAACGTGCCGCCGATTTTGATCCCTTCGGCGACGGTTACCAGCAGGACCCGCCGGAATACCTGCGCTGGGCGCGCGAACAGGCGCCGGTGTTCTACAGCCCGAAGCTGGGTTACTGGGTGGTGAGCCGCTACGAAGACGTCAAGGCGATCTTCCGCGACAACGAAACCTTCAGCCCCTCGATCGCGCTGGAGAAGATCACCCCCACGGGACCGCAGGCCAACGAGGTGCTGGCCTCGTACGGTTACGCCATGAACCGCACCCTGGTCAATGAGGACGAGCCGGCCCACATGCCACGCCGGCGCGTGTTGATGGAGCCGTTCACGCCCCAGGCCCTGGTTCACCACGAGCCCATGGTGCGGCGCCTGACGCGCGAGTACGTCGATCGCTTCATCAATGACGGCCGCGCAGATCTGGTGGACCAGATGCTCTGGGAAGTGCCGCTGACGGTAGCCCTGCACTTTCTCGGCGTGCCCGAGGAAGACATGGACCTGTTGCGCCAGTACTCGATTGCGCACACCGTCAATACCTGGGGCCGGCCCGAGCCGCAGGAACAGGTGGCCGTGGCCCATGCCGTGGGCAACTTCTGGCAGCTCGCCGGCAAGATCCTGGACAAGATGCGCCAGGCGCCGGACGAGCCGGGCTGGATGCAATATGGCATCCGCAAGCAGCGCGAATATCCGGAAGTCGTCACCGACTCCTACCTGCATTCCATGATGATGGCCGGCATCGTGGCAGCCCATGAGACCACGGCCAACGCCTCGGCCAACGCCCTCAAGCTCCTGCTGCAGCACCCCGAAACCTGGCGCGAACTCTGCGAAGACCCGTCGCTGATCCCCAACGCTGTCGAGGAATGCCTGCGCCACAACGGATCGGTGGCGGCCTGGCGCCGCCTGGTCACGCGCGATACGGAAATCGCCGGCGTCGCCGTGCCGGCAGGCGCCAAGCTGTTGATTGTCAGCGCGTCGGCCAACCACGATGAGCGCCATTTCGCCGATGCCGACCTGTTCGACATCCGGCGCGAAAACGCCAGCGACCAGCTGACCTTCGGCTATGGTTCGCATCAATGCATGGGCAAGAACCTGGCGCGCATGGAAATCCAGATCTTCCTGGAGGAGTTCACGCGCCGCCTGCCGCACATGCGGCTGGCCGAGCAGCGCTTCACTTATGTGGCCAACACCTCATTCCGCGGACCCGAACATCTGTGGGTCGAATGGGACCCGGCCCAGAACCCCGAGCGTCTGCGCCCGGAGATCCTCACGCAACAGCAACCGGTGCGCATCGGCGAGCCCTCGGCGCAAACCATCAGCCGCACCCTGATGGTCGAGGCGCTCGAACATCCTGCCGAAGACATCGCCCTGCTGACCCTGGCGTCGCTGGACGGCCGTGCGCTGCCGCGCTGGGCGCCCGGCGCGCATATCGATATCGAATGCGGCGACACGGGCATCTCGCGCCAGTATTCACTTTGCGGAGATCCCGCCGACCCGAGCCGCCTGCGGGTGGCCGTGCTGCGCGAAGCCGAGAGCCGCGGCGGCTCGGCCTGGGTGCACGAGCATGTGAAACCGGGCATGCGCCTGCGCGTGCGCGGCCCGCGCAACCACTTCCGCCTGGATGAAACGGCCCGCCGCCTGATCCTCATCGCCGGCGGCATCGGCATCACGCCGATCAGCGCCATGGCGCGCCGCGCCCGTGAACTGGGCATCGACTACACCCTGCACTACAGCGGACGCTCGCGCGCCAGCATGGCGCTGCTGGACGAACTCGCCGCCTTGCACGGCGAGCGCCTCAGGCTCTATATCGGCGCGCAAGGCCAGCGCAACGATTTCGCCGCCCTGCTGGCGCAACCGCAGGCCGACACGCAGATCTATGCCTGCGGCCCCGAACGCATGCTGCAGGGGCTGGCGCAAGCCTGTGCGCATTGGCCCGAAGACAGCCTGAAGGTCGAGCATTTCCAGTCGACCCTGGGCAAGCTGGATCCAAGCCAGGAGCACGCCTTCGAGGCCGAACTGAAAGACTCCGGCCTGGTGATCCCGGTGCGGGCCGACCAGACGCTGCTCGATGCCTTGCGGGCGGCCAACATCGACGTCCAGAGCGATTGCGAGGAAGGGCTCTGCGGCTCCTGCGAAGTGCGGGTCCTGCAGGGCGAGATCGACCATCGCGACGTTGTGCTGACGCGGGCCGAACGCGAAGCCGGCAATCGCATGATGAGCTGCTGCTCGCGCGCCTGCGGCCAGCGCATCGTGCTCGAACTGTAAAAAAAGGGCGCCTGACGGCGCCCTGCTGTACCAGGTGCGCGCCTGTCAGCTTTCGCTGGCGGGCGCGTTGCCATTCTGCAGCGCATCCAGGCGCGCCTGCAGCTGTTCGACCTGCACGGCGAGTTGATCCACGCGCGTGCGCGCGCGCGCCAGCAGCTCGGCCTGCACATCGAACTCTTCGCGCGTGACCAGATCCAGACGCGCGAAACCCTGCGTCAACATCGAGCGCACATTGCGTTCGACATCGGCGGCCGGACTGCGCGCGATGAGATCCGAAATGTTCTTCTGCAGGTCTTCCATCCATTGGGTGCGATTCATGATGCCCTCGCTGAAATTGTCATGCCTCCAGTGTAGACGCCTGGCAAAAAAAAAGCGGCCCACTGAAGGCGCCGCTATACAAAGCACAGGAGAAAAACAGAATCGCTCGCTAGCGACCCTGGCCGGCCGCCCTAGACCGGCCTGGCAAGGCGACGATGGCGCGGGCCTGTCGTTGCCTGCCGGACAGATCGTGGCCTGATCTGTCCTGACCCATTCTTCCCCGCCCTCCCCTGTGGGACAAGCCATCACCTGTAATGCAAGGTTTCAGCCCGCAGCGCGGCCCGCCTGCCGCTCGTACCGCGCCGGAACGCCACGAGCCCATGAAAACAGGGTCAGGACGAACCACGGCCTCGCCGGGGCGCGGATTTCAAGCAAATAAGACGCAGCAATTGGCAACACTTTTACCGGGGCTGCGCGAGATTGTTGCGCACCGCAGGCCCCAAGGTGGCGCGCGCCATGCACCAACTTGACGCCTGAGCACGGCCTTATGCGCCGTCTTGGCGCATAAGGGGCTGCAGACCCGGTCCGGCCCGCCCGGAACATCGCCTGGCACGAAGTTTGCATAGGGATTCATGCCCCTGTGCCAACCCAAAGGAATCCGCATGAAACTCGTCATAGCCATCATCAAGCCATTCAAACTGGATGACGTCCGCGCTGCCCTGTCCGACATCGGCGTTCAGGGCATGACGGTGACCGAAGTCAAAGGCTTCGGCCGCCAGAAGGGCCATACCGAGCTGTATCGCGGCGCCGAATACACCGTTGATTTCCTGCCCAAGCTGCGCGTCGAGGCGGCCATCCCCGATGCCTTGCTGGATCAGGCCATCGACGCCATCGAACAGGCCGCACACACCGGCAAGATCGGCGACGGCAAGATCTTCACCTGCCCGCTGGATCAGGCCGTGCGCATCCGCACCGGCGAATGCGGCGATGCCGCGCTTTGAACCCGCAACCCCCAAGGAATCCCGCAAATGGACAAAGCTGACATCTCCTGGGTGCTGGTCTCCACCCTGCTCGTACTGATGATGGCCGTACCCGGCCTGGCGCTCTTCTATGGCGGCCTGGTGCGCGCCAAGAACGTGCTTTCGGTGCTGATGCAGGTGTTGTGCGCCTTCGCCCTTGCCCTGGTGCTGTGGTTCGCCTACGGTTACTCGCTGGCCTTCACCGAAGGCAACGCCTTCATCGGCGGCGCTTCGCGTCTCTTCATGAATGGTCTGTTCGACCCCGCGACCGGGGGCTTTGCCCCCAGCGGCAGCCTGACCGAATTGCTGTTCGCGTCTTTCCAGGCCACATTCGCCGGCATCACCTGCGCCCTGGTGGTAGGCAGTTTCGCTGAACGCGCGCGCTTCAGCGCTGTGATGGTGTTCGTGGCAATCTGGTTCACCTTCGCCTACCTGCCCATCGCCCACATGGTCTGGTTCGCCTCCGACACGGCCCCCGGCCTGCTCAATGCACGCGGCGCGCTGGACTTCGCCGGCGGCACCGTGGTGCATATCAACGCCGGCGTGGCCGGCCTCGTGGGCGCCTATGTCGTAGGCAAGCGCCTGGGTTATGGCCGCGAGGCCATGCAACCGCACAACCTTCCACTGACCTATATCGGCGCCATGCTGCTGTGGGTGGGCTGGTTCGGCTTCAATGCCGGTTCGGCGCTGGCCGCCGACGGCAACGCGACGCTGGCTTTCTTCAACACCCTGATCGCAACCGCCGCCGCCGTACTCGGCTGGGTTGCTGCCGAGTGGACCATCAAGGGCAAGCCCTCGGTGCTGGGCGCTGCCTCCGGCGCCGTCGCGGGCCTGGTAGGCATCACGCCGGCCGCCGGCCTGGTGGGCCCGGTTGGCGCCTTCGTGATCGGCATCGTGGCGGGCGTCATCTGCGTGTGGGGCGTCAATGGCCTGAAACGCCTGCTGCGCGCCGATGACTCGCTGGACGTGTTCGGCGTCCATGGCGTGGGCGGCATCGTGGGTGCGCTGCTCACCGGCGTTTTCAATGCGCAGGTCCTGGGTGGACCCGGCCTGGACAGCCCCGGTCTCATCCTCGGGCAGGTCTGGGTACAGCTCGAAGGCGTGCTGATCACGATGGTCTGGTCGGGCGCGGTGGCCTGGGTGGCGTTCAAGATCGCCGACCGCTTGTGCGGCCTGCGGGTCTCCCCCGACGAAGAGCGCCAGGGGCTGGACATCAGCAGCCACGGCGAGTCCGCCTACCACCTCTAGCCGGCCAGGGGCTCGCCTGCCGGCCGACCTGAGGCCTGCCGCCTGGCAGGCCTCAGTCTTTGAGCGCCGCGCAACCGCTCAGGCTGACGGCGCTGGAGGCCGCCTGGGCATTGGCGCCCTGCTGCCGGATGCCGGAGGCGATGGTTTGCGCCAGCAGACCAATGGCCTGCTGCTGCGCCACCACCAATCCGGGGATCAGCGCTTGCCCCTCGGCAGGCGGCACGGTAACGACGCTGCGACAGATCAGCGCCGCGCCGGACGTGTTGATCGGCCGCGCCCGCCAGGTGACATCCAGAACGGCCGGCCCCTGATCGCTCATGTCGAAACGCTGCACATCCGCCTGCACCCGCCACACCGGCGTGCCCGGGGCCGGCCGCACCACCTGCACGTCCAGCGCCCCGAGGTTGCGGGTCAGGCCTTCGGACAACGCGCTGCGCATCTCATCGGCCAGCGGTGCGCTCCAGCGCTCGGAGTACAACGGAGCGATGCTGCCCGTGCCGGTACGCAACATGATCTGCGGTTGATCGGACTGCGCCGGCACACTCACCGGCACGACTTCGATCATGAAGCCGGCCTGGCTGGCGTCGGCCGCCTGGGGCGGCGCCTGCAAAGTATAGAAGTTGGCCGGAGGCGAGGTGCCGCAGGCGCCCAGCAGGGGCAGCAGCAGGCAGGGCAAAACACGGCGTAACGGCATCATGGCTTAATTCCTTACCGGACCGGCGCCGGGGATGGGGTCTTCTCCCCGCCCGCGCAGCAGGGCCTGCGGATTGCTTTGGAGAAACTCCGCCAGATTGCGCAGGGCCCGCGCGGCCTGCGACAACTGCTTGAAGGAGTGCTCGGCGCTCAGTGGCAGCGGCGAATCCGACGCCAGCAACTCGTTGAGCTGCGACAGCGAGCGCCGCACTTCCTTGAGTGTGGACGCCACATCCGGCGTGAGCTGCTTGTCCAGGCTGGCCGTCAGGCGTGCCGTATTGGCCAGGGTGGCAGCCAGGTCCTGGCCGATCTTGTCGAACGGCACCTTCTCGACCTTGGCCACAATGGTGCTGATCTGCTCCTGCAACTGGTCGAACTGACCCGGAATGGTCGGGATGGTGGCCGGCTCGGTGGAGACATACTTGATCGGCTTGACACCGGGGAAATGCTCAAGCACCACGAACATCTGGCCGGTCAGCAGGTTGGCGGTGCGCAGTTGCGCGCGCAGGCCATTTTCCACCAGCACGCGCAGCATATGGTCGGAGGCCATTTCACGATTGCCGGTGGCCTTCTCGATGGCCGCGACGATCTGCTCGAACAGCCCGCCCAGCCGCTCCGGATAGATGGTGGCGTCGACCACGCCATAGAAGCGCTTGTTGGCGGCATCGAAATCGATCGCCACATCGGTGACCTCGCCCAGCACAATGCCCTGGAAGTCGACCGGCGCCCCCTTGGACAGGCCGCGCACCGACTGATCGAAGCGCATGCGGATGTGGAACGGCGTGCCATCGGTATTGGCCTTGGCGGCATCCTCGCCGTCATAGAGCAGGAAGCGGCTGTTGCTGTCGGCCGGCTCGGTATTGCGTTCGACCACATTCGCAAAGGCGATGCCGCCCAGCATCACGGCCACCATGGATTGCGTCTGCACCTGCAGGCCTTCGGCGTTGATCGAAAGATCCACGCCGCTGGCGTTCCAGAATCGCGCCCCCTTGGTGACGAAACGGTCATTCGGGGCATCGATGAAAATCTCGATGTTGACGGCCTCGCCATCATCGCTCAGGGCGTAACCCACCACCTGCCCGACATTGATGCGCCGGTAGTAGACCGGCGAGCCGATATCCAGCGAGCCCAGGTCGTCGGCCTGCAACAGCAGGCGCTTGCCGGGCCGGTCGTATTCGACCAGCGGCGGATTCTCCAGCCCCTCGAAGTGGAACTTGCTGGGCTTGCGGTTGAGGTCGTCCGGCTTGACCGGCGCATCCACGCCGATATAGGCGCCCGACAGCAGGGTGCCCAGCCCCGACACCCCGCTCAAGCCCAGACGCGGGCGCACCACCCAGAAATGGGTGCCCTCGGCAGCCATGCTGGCCACATCCTTGGAGAGCTCGGCCTGCACCACGACCTTGCTGCGATCGTCGTTGAAGTGAATGCCGCTGACGGTGCCTATCGTCACATCCTTGTAGCGCAACTGGGTCTTGCCGACTTCCAGGCCTTCGGCCGTGTTGAACTCGATGGTGATCTGCGGGCCGGCATCCAGCCAGGTCCGTACCACCATGGACAAGCCCGCCAGCGCCGCCACCAGCGGCACCAGCCAGATCCAGGAGATGCGGGAACGCTCCTTGCGGGTCACCTTGACCTTACCCAACGGGTTGTCCGGCGTTTGAGTCGGCTCAGCCATGTCGTGGGGGTTCCTAATGATGGTTCAAAGAAGGTTGGCCTGCAGATGACGGCATGACCTGCTGCGCCGGGGTGAGCTCTCCGCCCGGCTGCTGCTCGACATCCCAGCACTGGCGCAGGTCGAAAGTCATGGCGGCCAGCATGGTCAGTACCACCACCAGGCCGAACGATGCCGCGCCCGCCCCGGCGCTGATTTCCATCAGCCCCTGGAAGTCGGCCAGCGCGGCCAGAATGATGACCACGAAGACATCCAGCATGGACCATTGCCCGATGAACTCTACCATCTGGTAGAGACGGGTGCGCTGGCGCAGGTTGGTGGTGCTGCGCCATTGCAGGCTGAGCGTCAGGAAGGCCAGCGACAGCAACTTGGTCAGCGGCACCACGATGCTGGCGATGAAAACAATCAGCGCGATGTCCCAGGAGCCCATCTGCCAGAGTTCGATCACGCCACCCAGGATGGTATGGCCGCTGCCGCCGGTGATCGAAACGATCTGCATGACGGGCAGCACATTGGCCGGGATGTAAAGCAAGGCGGCTGCCAGCAGCAGCGCCCAGGTGCGCGAGACGGAGTTGGGCTTGCGGTAATGCAGCACCGCATGGCAGCGCTCGCAGTGATGATGGGTTTCGGGGTCTTCCCTGGAGGGCAGCGCCTGCACCTGCCCGCATACATGGCAGCCCGCCAGCACGGTGTCGGCCGTCATGGGCGGCAGCGTCACGGGAACGACCCGGGCACGTTCGGCCATGCGCCACAACGTTGCCGGTTGCAGGCGGCTGAGCATGGTCAACAGCACCGTCAGGACGGCAAAGCCCAGCAGGCCGGCCCGCAGCTCCACCGAGGCCATGCCAGCCAGCTTGATCACCGACACCAGCACCCCGAGCAGGAACACCGGCACCATGCTCCAGGGATGCAGCATCCCCAGCAGCCGCACGATCGGCTCGAAGCCCCAGGGCAGCACCCCGCGCGATAACGGCCCCAGCACCCACAGCAGTACCAGGATCTGCAGCATCGGGATCACGAAGCCGACCGTCCCGGTCATCAGCGCCACCGCATAGTGGCCCTGTCGCCAGGTGATGTGCACCGCATCCAGCAGGGTGGCATTGCTCACCATGCCCTGGACCGACAGCGAGGCCACCGGAAAGGCGTTGGCCAGGGCAAAGATGAACAGCGCCGCCAGCGTCAGCGCCAGCCAGCTGGACGGCCCCAGCCCGCTGTAACGCCAGAGGGTCGAACCGCAACGCTCGCAGGCTGCCGTCTCGCCATGCTCGAGCGTGTGCCAGCGATAAACGCTGGCACAGTGCTCGCAGGCGATCAGAGAATGCGGTTGCGCGTCCAAACCGGGCGAACCGTCACAGCGCCTCGTCGGCCAACTCGACCTCCGGGTTGCGCTTGGCCTTGGGCGGTTCGGCGTTCTCAAAGGACAGCACCACCTTGTCGTCCTCGCCCAGATCCACCGTGACGGAACCGCCATCGACCAGGCGCCCGAACAGCAGTTCATCGGCCAGCGCACGGCGGATCGTATCCTGGATGAGGCGCTGCATCGGCCGCGCGCCCATCAGTGGATCGAAGCCATGCTTGGCGAGGTAATCGCGCAGGCGCTGCGTGAAGACCGCCTCCACGCGGCGCTCGTGCAACTGGTCTTCGAGCTGCATGAGGAACTTGTCCACCACGCGCAGGATGATCTCGCGATCGAGGGGCGCAAACGGGATGATGGCATCCAGGCGGTTGCGGAACTCCGGCGTGAACATGCGGCGGATCTCGGCCATCTCATCGCCCGTGCTGCGGCTGTTCACGAAACCGATGGCCGCCCGGTTGAGGGTCTCGGCGCCGGCGTTGGTGGTCATGATGAGGATCACGTTGCGGAAGTCCGCCTTGCGCCCGTTGTTGTCGGTCAGGGTGCCGTGGTCCATCACCTGCAGCAGGATGTTGAAGACATCCGGGTGGGCCTTCTCGATTTCGTCCAGCAGCAGCACGCAGTGCGGCTGCTTGGTGACGGCTTCGGTCAGCAGGCCGCCCTGGTCAAAGCCCACATAACCCGGCGGCGCGCCGATCAGGCGCGACACCGCATGACGCTCCATGTACTCGGACATGTCAAAGCGCAGCAGTTCCACGCCCAGCGTGAAGGCCAGCTGGCGCGCGACCTCGGTCTTGCCGACGCCGGTCGGGCCCGAAAACAGGAAAGCCCCGATGGGCTTGTCCGGCTTGCCCAGCCCCGAGCGCGCCATCTTGATGGCCGAGGACAGCGCATCGATGGCCTGATCCTGACCGAAGACCACCGTTTTGAGATCCCGGTCCAGGGTGGCGAGCTTGCTGCGATCATCGTTGGACACCGACTGCGGCGGGATACGCGCAATCTTGGAGACAATGGCCTCGATCTCGGCCTTGCCGATGACTTTCTTCTGGCGCGAGCGCGGCAGCAGGCGCTGGGCGGCGCCGGCCTCGTCGATGACGTCGATGGCCTTGTCCGGCAGATGGCGGTCATTGATGTGGCGCGCCGAGAGCTCGGCCGCCGCCGTAAGCGCCGCCGCCGAGTAGCGCACGCTGTGGTGCTCTTCGAAACGGCTCTTCAGGCCGCGCAGGATCTGCACGGTCTGCTCGACGCTGGGCTCGGGCACATCGATCTTCTGGAAACGCCGCGACAGGGCGTGATCCTTCTCGAAGACCCCGCGGTATTCGGTGTAGGTGGTGGCGCCGATGCACTTGAGCTGGCCGGACGACAGGGCCGGCTTGAGCAGATTGGAGGCGTCCAGGGTGCCGCCCGAGGCCGAACCGGCCCCGATCAGGGTATGGATCTCGTCGATGAACAGGATGGCATCGGGATTGCCCCGGATCTGCTTGAGCACGCCCTTCAGGCGCTGCTCGAAGTCGCCGCGATACTTGGTGCCGGCAAGCAATGCCCCCATATCCAGGGCATAGACCTGGGCCGACTGCAGGATTTCGGGCACTTCGCCGCGCGTGATGCGCCAGGCCAGGCCTTCGGCGATGGCGGTCTTGCCGACCCCGGCCTCGCCCACCAGCAGCGGATTGTTCTTGCGACGGCGGCACAGCACCTGGATGACGCGCTCGACCTCGTGCTCGCGACCGATCAGCGGATCGATGCGCCCGGCCAGGGCCGCCGCGTTGAGATCGGTGGCGTACTGGTCCAGCGGCGACTGACGCGAGTCGGCGCCCTCCTCGGCCGAGGCGGGCGGCTCTTTCTGGGCCGCGGCCGGTTCATCCTGGCCCTGCTTGGTGATGCCATGCGACAGGAAATTGACCACGTCCAGACGCGTGACGCCCTGCTGTTGCAGGTAGTAGACCGCGTGCGAGTCCTTTTCGCCATAGATGGCCACCAGCACATTGGCGCCGGTGACGGGTTTCTTGGCACTGCCCCCGGCCGACACGTGCATGATGGCGCGCTGGATCACCCGCTGGAAACCCAGCGTCGGCTGGGTATCGACCTCGGCGCCACTGGGAATGACGGGGGTGTTCTCGGACACGAACTGGCGCAGATGGCCGCGCAGCTCGTCCAGATTGGCGCCGCAGGCGCGCAGCACCTCGACGGCCGAAGCATTGTCCAGCAGCGACAGCAACAAGTGCTCGACGGTAATAAATTCATGCCGGGCCGATCGGGCCTCGACAAAAGCCATATGCAGGCTGACTTCAAGCTCTTGGGAAATCACGCTTCCTCCGTAACGCACGAAGCGGTCAAGGACACGCTTCCTATTCTATGCTGATCAGGGCGTAACACCAGCGATTTCGAATTCCAGCCCCGTGTATCTGCCCGCTTCGTCCATGACGGTCAGCTGATGACGACCATTGTGCGCCAGAGACAGCGCCTGCGTATGACTGGCGTCTGCCTGGGCGAACACTTTTCCATCCAGCAGCCACCATACACGGCCCTGTCCGCCGCGCAAGCCAACCTGGAGCGTCACGTCGTGCGCGCCCGGCACGGGACGCAGTACGGTTCCCTGCGCCACTCCCTCGATACGCAGGGAGCCCAGCGTGCCATCGGCATAGCCAGCAAATGAGGGCGGAACCGTTTCATTCAAGACCCAGGCCGCACGCGGCTCGGTGCAGGCGCCCTGCGCGACGCTCTCGCGCCGCCAGCCATATGGCCAGCAGGTCACCGCCGTCTGCACCGTGGGCGGGCGCAGGCGGGCGCGCGGCGCGCCACCCGGCAGGGCCGCCACCACATCCTGCAACAACGGCGCGGCCACGTTCGCACCGAAGAACCCGGGGTTGGGCGTGCCATCGGGCCGCCCGACCCAGACGCCCAACGTCCATTGGTCGGTCACGCCGATGGCCCAGGCATCGCGAAATCCGAAGCTGGTGCCGGTTTTCCAGGCCAGCGCCCCCGGCCCGCCGGCCTGCTGGTAAAGCGGTCGGTCCGGATGGCCGCCCGCCTCCAGGATATCGCGCACGATCCAGGCCGCCCCGGCGCTCATGGCGCGGGTTTCGATGAACGGCGCCTGGGGCGACAGCCGGGGCTGCCCTGCCAGCCCGCCACGCGCCAGCGCACGATAGGCGCCCACCAGCTCTTCCAGCGTAGTGCCGCCGCCGCCGAGAATCAGGCTCAGGTTGGGCGTCGCGCCGGCCGGCAGACGCAAACGTACGCCGGCATTCTGCATCTGCGCCGCGAAGCGGGCCGGGCCGACGCGGTCCAGCAGATCGACGGCAGGCACATTCAGGGAGCGCTGCAAGGCCTGCGCCACGCTCACCGGCCCGGAAAACGCAGCCTGGAAATTCCCGGGTGCATAGCCGCCGAAAGACAGCGGCACATCCATCAGCAGGCTTTCGGAATGTACCAGACCGTCATCCAGCGCCATGGCATAAAGAAAGGGCTTGAGCGTGGAGCCCGGCGACCGCACGGCGCGCACCATGTCCACATGCGCAGAACGGCTGTCATCGCCGAAATCGGCCGAGCCGGCATAGGCCCTCACTTCCAGCGTATCGTTGTCCATCACCAGCACGGCCATGGAGACCTTGGGCGGAAGGCTGTCGACCCGATCCAGCAGCATGCGCTCGACAGTGGCCTGCATGTCGGCATCCAGCGTGCTGGCGAGCACCGCCTGCCCGGCACGGCCATCGGCCAGCAGGCGCTGCGCGGCCAACGGCGCAAGCCAACGCGCCCGCAGGGGCGGCGCGACCACATTCTCGATGCGCGCATCGGCCACCCGCTCGGCCGGCCAGCGGCCCAGCTCCTGCATGCGCGCCAGCACCTTGTCGCGGGCCGCGGCAGCCGCCTCGGGATGGCGATCCGGCCGCAGGCGCGAAGGCGCTTGCGGCAAGGCCGTCAACAGCGCCGCCTCGGCATCGCTCAGGTGGCTGGCGGATTTCCCCAGCCACATCCGCGCGCCCATCTCCACGCCCTCGACGATGCCGCCCATGGGGGCATGAGCCAGGTACATCGCCAGGATCTCATCCTTGCTGTAGTGCCATTCCAGCTGCAAGGCGCGCCACACCTGGCGCGCCTTGGCCGCCAGACTGCGCGACGGCTGACCGGCCAGCGCCGGGTCCTGCAGCCGCGCCACCTGCATGGTCAGGGTCGACCCGCCGGACACGATGCGTCCATGGGCCGCCCATTGCCAGCCGGCCCGCAGCATGGCCCAGGGATTGACGCCGGGGTGCCAGTAAAACCACCGGTCTTCGTAGGCCAGCAAGGTTTCCAGGTAGCGCGGCGATACCTGCTGCGGCGATACCGGGTAGCGCCAGACTCCATCGCGGCTGGGATAAGTGCGCAAGGGCGTGCCGTCGCTGGCAACCACCACGCGCGCGCCCGCCGCCCCAAGGGGCGGCAGCGGATACAACGCATCCAGGATAAGGAAAGCGGCAGGCGGGAGCAGGAGCACGGCGGCGGCCAGCCAGGCCAGCCGCCGCCGCCAGCGCCTTAACGGCGCGGCTGGCGGTCGCGGATCTCGATGTTGCTCCATGTATCCCCTACACCGCGTATCGCCGGGCGGTACATGTCCTCGGCGACCAGCGGCGGAACGCTGTAACGGCCCGGAGAGACCACGCGCGCCAGATAGAAAATGTCCACTCTGCCACGACCCAGGCTGGCCGCCGCCACATAACGGTCATCGCGGAATTCGCGATGCTTGATATTGCGATCGGCCAGGGCATCGGCGACGCGGCGGCCGCCGATTTCCCAGTCTTGCATTTCCGGGCTTTGCGACAGGTTCAGGTTCTCGACCTCGAACCCGGCCGGCACGCGGTCCACGATCAGGGCGTCCGGCACATATTGATTCGCCTCGGCCTGGATCCACACCACCAGCATGTCGCCGGTCTGCAGCGTGCCGCCATCCCAGGCGCGGCCGTCCGGACGGTACCAGCCGCGACGCAACTGGATAACGTCATTGCGGGCCACCGGCGCGGTCAGCGGCGTGCCCTGGGTGTCCAGCTCGACGAACAGCGACTGGTTGCCAACGTTGCGCAGTTGCAGTTGCGCAGCCGAATCGGCGTTGAACTGCAGCGTTTCGTCCATCTTGCCGGTCAGGCTGCGGCTGCTACCGTCGGCCTGCTGCAGCATGGCCTGCCACGGCGTGCCCCGGTCACCGCCTGCCGCATTGGCGGCCGACAACAGCACCATCTGCTCCTGGGTGGACAGATAGGAGCGGTTGCCCAGGCGGGCGACCGCCTGCTCGAGCAGTGTCTCGCTGCGATCATCGCGCAGGCCGTACTGCTGCATCAGGGCGTAGGCCTGGGCATAGTCGCGCACGCTGCTGCCGTAATCGCCCAGCCACTCCTCGTAGCCCCCGACGTTGCGGCGCGTGATGCCGTAGGGCCGCGTCATGCCTGCCTCGAGCGCCCGCTTCATGCGGCCCTCGTCACCCAGCAGCTTGAACGTGACCGCCAGCTGGATCAACGGCAGCGGCGAACGGGCACGTTCGCCATAGTCGTCGAACAGCTGGCGCACCGTGGACAAGGGCGCCTTGCCATCGCGGGCGAGCATCAGCGCAGCCGTCGTCAGCCCGGCAAAGCGGCGATGATCATTGCGCAGCACGTCGGCGCTGCCCGAATCGATGCGGCCGCTCTCCAGCCCCTGACGCAGGTTGGCCGACCAGCTGCCGAAACTGTTGGGCGTCTGCTGCAGTTGCTCGAGCAACCACTGGCGGGTGCGCTCAAAGTTGGCCTCGGGCACGTTGAAGCCCCGGTCCCGCGCATCCTGCATGAAGCCCAGCGCATAGGCGCTCAGCCACACATCGCGCGAGCCGGCATCACTCCAGAGCGAATAGCCGCCCGTGGCGTTGCGCATGCCCGACAGGCGCGCCAGCGCGCCATCCACCTTGGCCTGCCGCTCGGCCAGGGTGCGCACCGGCAGGTTGAAGCGCTTGGCGCCCGCCTCGTCGATCAGGACCCACGGCATGGTGGCGCTGATGGTCTGCTCGGTGCATCCATAGGGATAGTTGAGCAGGTCTTCGACCAGGCGGTTGACGTTCAGGGGCGGACGATTCGAGAGCGTCAAGGCCGCCGTCACCGAGTCGGCGTGCCAGCCGGCCAGCATGCTGGCCGGCGGTGTCCACTCCTCGCCCGGGTTCAGGCGTACGCGACGCACACGACGCTCCGGCGCATAGGCCGGCTGCACCTGCAGCACCGATTCGCGTGCAATGCGCAGGCCATCGCCCTCGACCACCAGACGCATCAATCCCAGGCCGTACGAGCCGGTCGTGGACGCCACAAAACGCAGCGTCGTGCGCTCCTTGTCCTTGAGCGTCACGGTGCGCACGCTGTCGTTGATTGCCAGCGGATCGAGCGCCTGCAGACGCACGGTGAGTTTGCGGGTCGCGCCGCTCAGGTTGGTCAGGTCCAGCGCGATGGCGGCCTGGTCGCCCGGGGTGATGAAACGCGGCGTATTCAACTCGGCCACCACCGGGGCGGCAACCACCATCTCGGCATCGGCGTTGCCATAGCGTTCGTCAGTGAAGGCAACCGCCATCAGCCGCAGCGTGCCGTTGAAATCGGGCACGTTCAGCTCGATCTCGGCCTCTCCCTTGGCATCCAGCCCCACCGCTCCCGAGAACAGATCCACCAGCTTGACCTTCTTGGGCAGGCTGCGACTGTCGCCGCGCATGGCCGCGTCACCACCCCACTTCAGGCGCCCCTGGGTACCTTCCATTTTCTCGATCAGCTTGCCGTACATGTCCAGCAGCTCCGGCGCATAACGATGCTTGCCGAAGAAAAAGTCCATGGGATCTGGGGTGGCGTACTGATTGATGTTGAGAATGCCAACATCGACGGCCGACAGGGTCACGTAAGCCTTGCCAGACTTGGCGCCATCGACTTTCACTCGTACCTTGACCGGCTTTTCGGGCTCGACCTTGGCCGGCGCCTCCAGACTCACCGCCAGCTTGCGATCGGCGCTGGCCAACGGCAAGTAGGCCAGACCCAGCGCACGCGCCGGCGTCACGCGATCGCCCTCGCTGCCGGGACGGAATACCGTTGCCGACACATACAGGTCGTGGCGCTTCCAGGCGGCATCGATCGGAATGGCGACTTCGGTGCCGCTCGCCTTGACCGCCACCCACTTGGACCACAGCATGCCGTCGCCCTCGACCGTGATCAGTGCCTGGCCGTCATGTGGCGGCGTGACGGCCAGGCGGACCGTCTCGCCCGGCCTGGCGGGCACGTCCTGCAGTTTCAGCTGCACACGATCCGGCCGGTTGCCGACCGCGTCGGCATCCTGGGCATTCCAGCCCGCATAGAAACGATAGCGCATCACCTCGCCGGTCTGCGGATCGGCAATTTCCAGGCGGTAGCGACCCCAGTCGACCCCAAGGGACAAAGGCGTGCGCCCCTGAATGTCGAGCACGCGCGAATCGGTGAGCTCGTCGGTTTCGATAAAGCCGCTGTTCCAGCCGCGCTGGTCATCGAACCGCCAGTAATACTGGCGGTTCTCGCGGAACAGGCGCATCTGCGCACCGCTCACCGGCTGCATCTCGCCCTGGGCGTCCACACGGATGACTTCAAAGCCCGCCGGCGCGCCTTCACGGGTCACGTCACGATCGAACAAGGGGCGCACCCCGATCAGGGTGCTGGCCGGCCAGACACTGCGCTCAATGGAACGCACTACCGGACGCCCGCCGGACTCCAGCAGGCTGACCGACAGACGCACCTTCATGGGCGAATGCGTACCACCGGCCTGCGGATCGACCAGCAGCTCGCCACCGCCCTGGCGATCCAGCTCGGTATCGGGCAATTCTTCATAACGTCGCGTGCTGTCATCGGCCACGTCACCAAAGATGAAGCCCGGCCACTGCTGCGGCAGCGCGACGCGGTCGCGCTTGAGTTGAAAACTGGCCAGCACGCGGTTGCCTGCCGCCGGCGCGCCATAGAGATAGTCGCCCTGCAGATCGACCCGCCAGTTTTCCTCGGGCTCCAGCACAGCCTGCTCCGAGGTCAGCGCCAGCTTCATGCGTTCGGGCAGGAACTCCTCGACCTGATACTTCCAGGCCGCGTCAGGCAGTCTGGAGGCCGGATCGACGCGCAACTCCAGCAGCCACGTGCCGGTCTGGGCGTCTTGCGGAATGTCGATGGCCTGTTCAAGGTAGTTGGGCAGCTCTGGCTGGGCGCGCCAGAGGGTGGTCCGCGTGACGCGGCCGTCCGGACGCTTGAGGGTGGCCGTCAGCGGGCTGGCCGGCAGGGGACGCCCGTCCGGGTCGCGCGCCAGCACCGACACATGGAACTGCTCACCCGGGCGATACAGATTGCGCCCGGCATAGACAAACAGATTGTTGTTGCGCGAAGGATGGCCGCCGATGTCGTACTCCGACAGGTCGAGCGCCGGCTCACCCAGGGCCAGCACGGTCATTTCCTTGCCCCGGACCGCACGCATCAGGCGCGCGTTGCCATGGGCGCCATCGAAGCGCACGTGGCCCTGCCCGTCGGCCTCGGTCTGGGCCAGCACCTTGCCTGCCGCATCGACCAGCTCGACCCGCACGCCGCTGACTGGCTGGCCGCTCTTGAGCGACACCACATAAGCTTCGCTGCGGTCCGGATAGCGGCGAGCATGCAAGCCCAGATCGCTGACATAGAAATATGTAGTCTGATACTCATAGCGGAAGCGGCCGGGCTGGCTCATCACCGCGATGTAGATGCCGGGCTCCTGCAATTCCTTGATATGTTCAACCGGCAAGAAGGTGACGTGCCGGCGGTTGGGCTTGTCATCGGTGACGAAGCGGCCCTGGTAGACGCTGGTGGTCAGGCTGTTGAGCCGGTCCAGGTCCCAGTTGCTGACCGAGCCCTTCAGGCTGCGGTTATCGGCATAGCGCCAATCATTTTCGGCATCGTCATCATCATTGCCGACGTCCTGGCGTCCCACACCCAGCACCGTCTCGAACAGTTCCGGGACGCGCTGCGGGTCGACCCGCAGAAACTGTACGTCCACTTCCGGCATATTGACGGTCGCCACCGGCAATCCGCCGTTCTGCCCGGCCGGCAGCACCACGCCACGGCTGGCGAAATAAAAGGACGGCGGCATGGCCTGGGTCGCCACGTCGCAACGCGCCGCCTGGGGCAAGGCGCCCGCAGGCGCGGCGCCCGGCAGGCCTTCGCGCACGGTGATGGCGTAGCGCTTGAGCGGCTGCACGTAGGGGAAATAGACCACGCGCGGGTTGTCGCCCGTCACCCAGCCGCCCTGCACCGCGCGTCCCTGCGGCGCGGGCTGGCCGGTCTGCGCGGCCTGCGGGCCGGCGGCTCCTTCGCCCTGGTCTTCGGCCACGCCCAGCTCGGTGACCTGCAGATAGCGATCCAGGTCAGCCTTGCGCTCGACCGGCTGGGTAAAGGTGAGCGCCAGCGCCAGGCTGTCGTTGTACTGGCGCGGCTGACAATTGAGCGCGGCAAAATCGTCGGGCGCGCCAACCGTCGCCTGGCCCGTCGGCGCCATCGCCGCCGGCCCGGCGGCCGGCCCGTCCGTGCTCGCCGGCGCGCTCACGGGTGCTGGCGCTTGCGCCACCGGCGCGGCCGGACCCCGTCCGGCCCACCATCCCAATCCGACGGCAGCGGCCAATACCGCCACCGCTCCCGCTCCCAGCCAGACATTCTTTTTATTCGCCAAGATGCACCTCAAGCCACTACGACTCAACCCCGCCGTCTCTCAGCCGAGATGCGGCGGGGTCATTCCGGAAAATGGATACCAGGCCAAACCAGGCCCTGGCTGATCACACCGGTTCCATGACACATTGCAAGGGGTGCTGTCGCGCGCGCGCATATTGAGCTACCTGGGCAATCCGGGTAGCCGCCACGTCGCGCGGGTACACCCCGCACACGCCGCGGCCTTCATGATGCACTTGCAGCATGATGCGCGTGGCGTCTTCCTGATTCTTGCCAAAGAACTTCTGCAGGACTTTCACCACGAACTCCATCGGGGTGTAGTCGTCATTGAGCAACAGGACCTGATACATGGGCGGCGGCGCCGTGCGTGCCGGCGCTTTCTCGACCACCAGATCGTGCTGCGAATCCAAGGTAGAACTCATAGGGCGGGTATTCTATTTAATCGGCCAGATAATCGCTTCGCAATTACTCAAAATTACACGCGGACATGCGTAGTTTCCATACTTGACGCAGCCAAGAAAAGCAGCGCATTATCCTTGCATTCGGGAGCCTTTCAACCCGTTGTTAGCGCGACCGTTCCCGGGTGGGCTCAAGGCCAAGCCATGGCCCGTTGTCCAACATATGATTCAAAAAGAGGCAGTCCGCATGTCTGACACGACCGCAACCGCCGTCCAAGGGGACACTCCAAAATCAACCGGAACCGTCAAATGGTTTAACGACGCAAAAGGCTTTGGCTTCATCACGCCGGATGACGGCGGAGAAGATCTGTTCGCCCATTTTTCGTCCATCCAGATGAATGGTTTCAAAACCCTCAAGGAAGGCCAGAAGGTCTCTTTCGAGATCATTCAGGGTCCCAAGGGCAAGCAGGCCCTCAATATTACTGCGGCTTAGGGCGGCGCGCCCAGACCGCACAACCGGTATTATGCAGGCGGAGCCTCAGGCTCCGCCTTTTTCATGGGCCGGCGCTGCGCCGGCCATCCTGGATTTCGCCGTACATGCCCAAGCTTTCCGCCCTGTTCCTGCCCCTTGCCTGGACACTGAGCCTGTCGCTCGGCCCCCTGCCTGCCCATGCCCAGCCCGCCCAGGATCCGCTGCCCGTGACCCAGTTGTCTGCCGGCATCCACGTTATTCAGGCTGAAATGGCGGACACCGACGAACGGCGCCGCATCGGCCTGATGGGGCGCCGCGAGCTGCCGGGCAACAACGGCATGCTGTTCATTTTCGAGCAACCCGACCGGCAGTGCTTCTGGATGCGCAACACCCTGCTGCCGCTGTCCATCGCCTTTATTGCCGATGATGGCAGCATCACCAACATCGAAGACATGGCGCCGCAGACCGAAGACCCGCACTGCTCGCGCAAGCCCGTGCGCTACGCGCTGGAAATGTACCAGGGCTGGTTTGCCGAGCGTGGCATCACCGCCGGCGCCAAGGTCGACGGGCTGCCCTGAAGCGCTCGCGACGCCGCATCGCCCGCCAAGACCGGCCCGGGTGCACAGGCATCGAGACCCCGCCGAGCCCATGCTCCGGAATCGACCGGCCGGCAACCGGCGATGCCCCAGTCTTGTCCGCCGGGACGAACACGAAAAAACAAAGACCCTCCGTTTTACGGGAGGGTCTTTGTGCACTGGCCGCCGCAGCTGCCAGCGTGTCGCTTAGACGCGCTCGATGATCAGAGCAATACCCTGGCCCACGCCGATGCACATCGTGCACAGCGCATAGCGGCCACCGGTGCGGTGCAGCTGATTGATGGCGGTGGTAGCCAGACGTGCGCCGCTGGCGCCCAACGGGTGGCCCAGAGCGATCGCGCCGCCGTTGGGGTTCACGCGCGCGTCGTCGTCAGCGATGCCCAGATCGCGCAGCACGGCCAGGCCCTGCGCCGCGAAGGCTTCGTTCAGTTCGATGACATCCATCTGGGCCAGCGTCAGGCCGGTCTGGGCCAGCACCTTCCGGGTGGCCGGCGCCGGGCCCATGCCCATGATGCGCGGGGCCACGCCTGCCGTGGCCATGCCGACCACGCGCGCACGCGGAGTCAGGCCGTGGCGGGCAGCGCCCTTCTCGTCGGCCAGCAGCAGGGCCGCGGCGCCATCGTTGACGCCCGACGCATTGCCGGCCGTGACACTGCCGCCTTCGCGCACGACGCCCTTCAGGCGGCCCAGCGCTTCCAGGCTGGTCTCGCGCGGGTGCTCGTCGCGATCGACGATCAGCGGATCGCCCTTGCGCTGCGCGATCGACACCGGCGTGATTTCGGTATCGAAATAGCCTTCCTTCTGGGCACGGGCGGTTTTCTGTTGGCTGGCCAGCGCGAATTTGTCCTGATCAGCGCGGCTGATGCCGAAATCATCGGCCACGTTTTCAGCGGTCTCGGGCATGGAATCCACGCCGTACTGCGCCTTCATCAGCTTGTTGACGAAGCGCCAGCCGATGGTGGTGTCGTAGATCGCGGCATTGCGCGAAAAAGCGCTGTCGGCCTTGCCCATGACGAACGGGGCGCGGCTCATGCTTTCCACGCCACCTGCCAGCATCAGGCCGGCCTCGCCGGCACGGATGGCGCGCGCGGCAGTGCCGATCGCATCCAGACCCGAACCGCACAGGCGGTTGACGGTGGCGCCCGGCACTTCGATCGGCAGGCCGGCCAGCAGGGTGGCCATGCGGGCCACGTTGCGGTTGTCTTCGCCTGCCTGGTTGGCGCAGCCGAAGATCGTGTCGTCCAGCTCTTCCCAGCGCACGTTCGGGTTGCGCGCCATCAGGGCCTTGATGGGAATCGCGGCCAGGTCATCGGCACGCACCGAAGACAGCGCACCGCCATAGCGGCCAAAAGGAGTACGAATCGCGTCGCAGATAAAGGCTTCCAGGGTCATGGCTCGTCAGGAAAAGTGGATGAGAAAAGGAATCTGCCCTGGATGTTACCGCAGCGTTCCCCCCCCTTGCCCCCCTGCCCCGAGGGTGTCCAAAGAACGGACGCTCTGTCTAGTCCTTGGACATTTCCGCTCTCTGTACGACACATCTGGCGCACAAGAAAAAGGCCCGGCAGAGCCGGGCCCGGATCGCGCCAGGGCGCTTACAGCGCCTGGCCGGCCGATCAGGCGAAGTTCTTCGCAGCAAATTCCCAGTTCACCAGGGCCCAGAAGTTCTCCAGGTACTTGGGACGGGCATTGCGGTAGTCGATGTAGTAGGCATGCTCCCACACGTCACAGGTCAGCAGCGCCTTGTCGGCGGTGGTCAGCGGCGTGGCGGCATTGCTGGTATTGACGATGTCCAGGCTGCCATCGGCCTTCTTCACCAGCCAGGTCCAGCCCGAACCGAAGTTGCCGGCGGCCGACTTGTTGAAGGCTTCCTTGAAGGCCTCAACGCTGCCCCACTTGGCCTTGATGGCGTCAGCCAGCGCGCCCGTGGGCTCGCCGCCGCCATTGGGCGACAGGCTGTTCCAGTAGAAGGTGTGGTTCCACACCTGCGCGGCGTTGTTGAAAATGCCGCCCGACGACTTCTTGACGATGTCTTCCAGCGAGGCGTTTTCGAACTCGGTGCCCGGAACCAGGTTGTTCAGGTTGGTGACGTACGTCTGGTGATGCTTGCCGTAGTGGTACTCCAGCGTTTCCTTGGAAATGCGCGGAGCCAGCGCGTCCATCGCGTACGGCAGGGGGGGAAGAGTATGTGCCATGGTCGATTCCTTCTTGGTTGAATGCACGATCAAGCCGTTTCATTGTATCGGCTCTTGCTTGCGGCCTCGCGTTAACCCGGGTTTGGCGCGGGGTTAAGAGAATATTTCAGTCGCGCGGCCCGGTTTCGGTGACGCGCGCGCCCGCCCTGCCTCGGGCCAGATCGATACTGACGGGCTGCCCCACGGCGAGCTGCGCGGCATCGCTGACCACCCGCCCCTGCTCATCGCGCAGGACGGCATAGCCACGTGCCAGCGTATGCTCGGGATCCAGGGCGCGCAAATGCCCCGACCAGGCCTGCACGCGCGCCTGGGCCTGGGCCAGGCTGGCCTTCTGCGCGCGGGCCAGGCGCTGCGCCAGGTCCAGCAGACGGTCCTGCGCGCGCGCCGTCTGAGGCGCGCGGCGCGCCAGCCGTTGCGCCAGAGCCCCCAAGCGCAGGCCCTGGGCGCTGACGGGCCGCTGAGCGGCCGCGGCCAGCCGGTGGCGCAAGGTATTCAGGCGTTCGCGCTGATGCGCCAGGCGCTGCAACGGCGACGCCAGTTGGGCGCTGGCCCGGTCCAGCCGCTGGGCGGCCTGTTCCAGGCGGCGCTGCTGCGCACGCGCCAGACGCGTGACGGCATGCCCAAGCTGGCCCAGCAGCTCGCCGCGCGGCACGCAGGCCAGCTCGGCCGCCGCAGTCGGCGTGGGAGCGCGCACATCGGCTACGAAATCGACAATCGTGAAGTCGGTTTCATGCCCCACCCCGCTGATCACCGGCATGGCGCATTCGGCCACGGCATATGCCAGTTCTTCGTCGTTGAAGCTCCACAGATCCTCGATGCTGCCGCCTCCACGCACCAGCAGCAAGGTATCCACCTCGGCGCGCTGACTGGCGGCGCGCACCTGGGCGGCCAGCGCACGCGCTGCCTCGGCGCCCTGCACCGCCGCCGGATAGATCACCACCGGCACCTGGGGCGCGCGCCGCGCCAACGCCGACAGCACATCGCGCAAGGCAGCCGCGTGCAGGGAGGTCACCACGCCGATGGCGCGCGGCAGACGCGGCGGGGTGCGCTTGCGGGCGGGATCGAACAGGCCCTGTGCGGCCAGGCGCTCTTTGAGCAGGAGAAAGGCCTCGTAGAGATTGCCCACGCCGGCACGGCGCATGGCCTCGGCCTGCAACTGGTAATCGCCACGCGGCTCATAGAGACTGACACGGGCGCGGATCTCGACCTCATCGCCCGGGCGCGGCACGAAACCGACCGCCGCCGCGCGGCCGCGGAACATCACCGCTCGCACAGCCGCACGGGCGTCCTTGAGCGTGAAGTACCAATGGCCCGACGCGGCCTGGGTGAAATTGGACACTTCACCACGCACCCACAGCGCGGGAATATTGCGTTCCAGCAGTTGGCCGACTGCCTGGTTCAATTGCGCGACCGAGAGGACATCCCGCGCGAATGCGTCATCTTTGACAGCGAATCCTGTTGTCATGGGGCTCAAACAGCGAAATATGTCCACAGGGCTTGAGAATACGGGCTCGCATGATAGCGCAATCGGCAATTGCCCGCCGGCCCGTTCAAAACCCGCGAAAATACATGCAAGCCATTGATTCATAACGGTTTAACATGATTTTCATACTGAGCAGAAGTGAAGCAAACTACTGTAAACCCCTGTCCCGAGGGGGTTTCCCGGAAGTTTTGCACAGAATTATCCACAGATTCTGTGGATAGTTTTGACGGATTGGCGACTTGCCACTGACGCCGGCCCGCCGTTACATTGCCGCCTGACGCCCCGCCCGAATCTGCGGGCCGCCCTTCCTTGGAGTCTCCCGTCTTGCTGACCCTTTTGCGCGATGCCGGCTGGCCGATCTGGCCCCTGCTGGCAACCTCCGTCCTCGGCCTGGCGCTGATCCTCGAACGCCTGCTCTCGCTGCGCCGCGCGCTGATCATGCCGCGCGGGCTGAGCGAACAGGTGCAGGAAATGCTGCGCACCCGCCAGGACAGTCCCGAGGCCCTGAACCGTCTGGAACGCAGCTCGCCCTATGGCCGCGTGCTGGCCGAGGTATTGCGCATGCGGCAGGCGCCACGCGATGCGCTGCGCGACGCTGTCGAGACGGCCGGCCAGGGCGTCGCCCAGGACCTCAACCGCTATCTGCCCGCACTGGGCACAGTCGCCGTGGTGGCCCCCCTGATGGGGCTGTTCGGCACGGTCATCGGCATGATCGAGATCTTCGGCGCCTACACGCCCGGCGGCACCGACCCCGCGCAGCTGGCCCACGGCATCTCGGTCGCCCTCTACAACACCGGGTTCGGCATCCTGATCGCCATTCCCGCCCTGATCGCGCACCGCTACTTCCGCAGTCGCGTCGACCACTACCTGAACGCCATGGAGCAGGGCGCGGCCCGCCTGGCGCGCGAGGTACGCCCATGAACTTCCGGCGCCGGCGCGGGCATGACGACGAGCTGGACATCAACGTCATTCCGCTCATCGACGTGCTGCTGGTGATGCTGATCTTCCTGGCGGCCACCACCACTTTCGCACGCTACAGCCAGCTGGAGATCACCCTGCCCCAGGCACAGGCCGACGCCGCCGGCCAGGTCACCCTCGAAGTCGCCGTGAGCCAGGACGGCCACTACGCCCTGAACGGCGTGCTGCTGGACAACGGCGAACCCGGCGCGATGGCCGACGCCCTGCGGCGCGCGGCGGCCGGCCAGCCACAGCCCGTGGTGGTGATCAATGCCGACGCGCAAGCCGCCCATCAGGCAGTGGTCAACGTCATGCAAGCCGCGCGCGACGCCGGCATCGGCCGCGTCAACTTCGCCGCTCAGGCCGCCCATTGAAGCCCGACGGTTTTCTTGCGCGCACGCTCCAGCACCAGTGGCAACACGGCGGCTGGCTGTCCACGCTGCTGCGCCCCCTGGGCGCGCTGGCCGCCCGTTTCGTGCGCCGCAAGCGCCAGGCCTACCGCAGCGGCGCGCGCAGCGCCTGGCAAGCGCCGGTACCGGTCATCGTGGTGGGCAACATTTACGTGGGCGGGACCGGCAAAACCCCGGTCGTGATCGCCATCCTGGAAGGCTTGCGGGCGCGCGGCTACACGCCGGGCATGATCAGTCGCGGCTATGGCGCGAAGATCGAAGGCAGGCCACGCGTCGGCCAGGGCCGGCTCGCAGCGCGCGAGTTCGGCGATGAACCTGCCCTGATCGCCGCCGTGACCGGCTCGCCGGTGGCCGTGCATCCTCGCCGTGCCGACGCGGCCCGCGCCCTGCTGGCAGCCCACCCCGACGTCGACGTGATCGTGGCCGACGACGGCCTGCAGCACCTGGCGCTGGCGCGCGACATCGAAATCGTGGTGCAGGATGAACGCGGCGTGGGCAACGGCCGCCTGCTGCCGGCCGGCCCGCTGCGCGAGCCGGCCAGCCGCCTGCGCGATGTCGACGCCATCATCACCAACAGCAACACCCCGGCGGCGGCGCCCGCCCCGGACGGGCCGGCAGCGCGCTGGACCATGTGGCTGGAGCCGCAGGCGGCGCGCCGCTTGAGCGACGGCGCGGAGCAAAGCCTGGCCGGGTTTGCCGGCCGGCCGGTAGCCGCTGCCGCCGGCATCGGCAATCCGGAGCGGTTCTTCCGCACCCTGGAGGCTGCCGGCATCCATCCCGAGCCTCGCCTGGCCCTGCCCGACCACTACGATTACGCACGCTCGCCCTTCACCGGCATCCCCGCCGGCACGATTCTGATCACCGCCAAGGACGCCATCAAATGCGCCGCCCTGCAAGACCCCCGGCTATGGTCGGTACAGGTCCGGGCGCGTTTCGAGCCCGACGGTTTCCTTGACTGGCTTCATGCGCGGCTATGCGCGTTACCGCCACGCGGGTGACCCCGCAGCGCGCGGTTCTGTTTTAGAATCGCTGCCATGGAATCCCGCCTTCTCGACATCCTCGTCTGCCCCCTGTGCAAGGGCCGCCTCGAGTTCGCCCGCACGCAGCAAGAACTGATCTGCCAGGCCGACCGGCTGGCCTTCCCGGTTCGCGACGGCGTGCCCGTCATGCTTGAAAACGAAGCCCGCCCGCTTGACCCGGCGGCCTGACCGCACGCCCTTTCCCCCATGACCTTCATCGCCCTGATCCCGGCGCGTATGGCGTCGACCCGGCTGCCGGACAAACCGCTGGCCGATATCGCCGGCAAGCCCATGGTTGTGCGCGTGGCCGAGCGCGCCGCGCGCAGCGGCGCAAGCCAGATCTACGTTGCCACCGATGACGCGCGTGTGGAGCGCGCCGTGCTCGAGCATGGCTACCGCGCCCTCATGACGCGCGCCGATCACCCGACCGGCACGGATCGTCTGGCCGAGGCCGTACGCCAGCTGGGCCTGCCCGATGATGCGGTGGTGGTCAACATCCAGGGCGATGAGCCGCTCATCGAACCCGAACTCATCGACCGGGTGGCGCGCAGCCTGGCCGAGACGCCGTGGGCCGACATCGCCACCTGCGCCTGCCCCGTGGCCGATGGCGCATCGCTGTTCAACCCCAATGTGGTCAAGGTGGTGTGCGCCAGCGACGGCCGGGCCCTGTATTTTTCACGCGCCCCCATCCCGTGGGCGCGCGATGCCCTGGCCAGCGGCGAACGCGTGCTGGCCGGCGGGCTGCCGGCCTGGCACCACATCGGCATATACGCCTATCGCGTGGGCTTTCTCAACCGTTTTCCCGCCCTGCCCCAGGGCGCGCTGGAACGCTTCGAATCGCTCGAGCAGTTGCGCGCCCTGGAGCATGGGCACAATATCGTGGTGGTGCAGGTCGCCTCCGCGCCAGCCGCCGGCGTCGATACGCCGGATGATCTGGCCCGGGTGCGCGCGGTGTTTGCCCAAGGCCTGCCTTGACAGCCGGCATGCGGCCCCGTTGGCCGTGCGTTCCTGTTTTATCGCAACAAATCTGCCCGATTTAAGGGTTTTTTCCGATGGTGTTGCCCCACATCGGCTGTTGCATTGCGGCATAATCGCCTCCGACCACAAAAAAAACCTCTCTTCTGGAGCACGTATGCGTCTCATCCTGCTCGGCCCCCCGGGTGCTGGCAAAGGCACCCAGGCCACATTCATCACCCAGGCCTGCGGCATCCCGCAGATTTCCACCGGCGACATGCTGCGCGCCGCCGTCAAGGCGGGCACTCCGCTGGGCGTGGAAGCCAAGAAAGTCATGGATGCGGGTGGCCTGATGCCGGATGACATCATCATCGGTCTGGTCAAAGACCGGCTGACCCAGCCCGACTGTGCCAACGGTTATTTGTTCGATGGGTTCCCGCGCACCATCCCGCAAGCCGACGCCCTCAAGGACGCCGGCGTGGCCCTGGACTACGTGATCGAAATCGCCGTGCCCGACGAAGACATCGTCAAGCGCATGAGCGGGCGCTGGGTCCATCTGGCCAGCGGCCGCAGCTACAACGTGGAATCCAATCCGCCCAAGGTCGCCGGCCGCGACGACGTCACCGGCGAGCCGCTGGTGCAGCGCGACGATGACCGCGAGGAAACCGTTCGCAACCGTCTGGCCACGTACCACGAACAGACCAGCCCGCTGGTGCAGTACTACAGCAGCTGGGCTGAACAGGATCCGGCGCGTGCGCCCAAGTACCGGAAAGTCGCCGGTGTGGGCTCGGTCGAAGAAATCAAGGCCCGCGTGGCCGCCGCCCTGAAAAGCTGATGGAATCGCACCGGCCTCGCCCCTCAAAAAGGCGAGGCCGGTTTTCTTTGCCCGCCGCCTGAGCCAGGCCCGGGCTTCGGACTACGAGAGATCGACATGGAAATCGCCAACAAGGTATTCATCGTCACCGGCGGCGCCTCCGGGCTGGGCGCCGGCACGGCCCGCATGCTGGTCGCCAATGGCGGCAAGGTCGTCATCGCCGACCTGCAGGATGAGGCGGGCGAAGCCCTGGCCAAGGAGCTGGGGCAGCGTTACGTGCACTGCGACGTTACCCAGGAAGCCGACGGCAAGGCCGCCGTGGCCGCCGCCCTCGAACTGGGCCCGCTGTTCGGCCTGGTGAACTGCGCCGGCGTCGCGCCAGCCGCCAAGATCGTCGGCAAGCAGGGTGCCCACGCGCTGGACCTGTTCCAGAAGGTGGTCAACATCAACCTGATCGGCAGCTTCAACATGATGCGCCTGGCCGCCGAGGCCATGAGCAACAACACGCCCGAGTCCACTGGCGAACGCGGCGTCATGATCAACACCGCCTCGGTGGCGGCCTACGACGGCCAGATCGGCCAGGCCGCCTATGCCGCCTCCAAGGCCGGCGTGGTCGGCATGACGCTGCCGATCGCACGCGATCTGGCCCGCAGCGGCATCCGTTGCATGACCATCGCCCCGGGCATCTTCGGCACGCCCATGATCTTCGGCATGCCCCAGGAAGTGCAGGATTCGCTGGCAGCCAGCATCCCCTTCCCCGCCCGCCTGGGTCGTCCCGAAGACTACGCCAAGCTGGTCCACAGCATCATCACCAACGACATGCTCAATGGTGAGACGATCCGCCTCGATGGCGCGATCCGCATGCCGCCGAAGTAAACTCCTCAGCTGTTCCCGCGCGCCGGCCCCGATCGGGTCGGCGCGCGCCCGTCTCTCCCTGCTTCCCCTGCCATGGCCTTGTTCCGCTCGGCGGCCACCGTCAGCAGCTTCACGCTGCTGTCGCGCATCACTGGCCTGATCCGCGACATCCTGATTGCGCGCGCCTTCGGCGCCGGCGCACTGACCGATGCCTTCTGGGTCGCCTTTCGCATTCCCAACCTGCTGCGTCGCCTGTTTGCCGAGGGCGCGTTCGCACAGGCCTTCGTGCCGATTCTCGGCGCCACGCGCAACCAGCACGGCGAAGCCGAAGTGCGCGTGCTGCTCGATCGCGTCGCACTGTTGCTGACCGCCGTTCTCATGACCGTCACCGTGATCGGCATCGTCGCCGCCCCCTGGGTGGTCAGCGCCATGGCCAGCGGCCTGCGCGACAGCGGGCGCGGCACCGAGTTCGGCGCAGCTGTCTGGATGACCCGGGTCATGTTCCCGTACATCCTGTGCATGTCGCTCATCGCGTTCGCTTCGGGCGTCCTGAATACCTGGCGCAAGTTCGCCGTGCCGGCCTTCACGCCTGTGCTGTTGAACCTGGCGATGATCTGCGCGGCGATCTGGCTGGCGCCGCGCATGGATGTCCCCATCTACGCTCTGTCCATCGGGGTGATGGCCGGCGGCGTCGCCCAGCTGGCGGTGCAATGGATCGCCCTGGGACGCCTGGGCCTGACTCCGCGCCTGTCCTTCAAGCTGGGGCAGGCCTGGCGCGACGCCACCGTCCAGCACATCCTGCGTCAGATGGTCCCGGCCATCCTGGGCGTTTCGGTGGCGCAGATCTCCTTGCTGATCAACACCAACATCGCCACCTGGCTGGCGCCGGGCAGCGTGACCTGGCTGTCCTTCGCCGATCGGCTGATGGAATTCCCGACCGCCCTGCTGGGCGTGGCCCTGGGCACCGTGCTGCTGCCCAGCCTGTCGGCCGCCCACGCCCGCCAGGACCACGATACCTATAACGGGCTGCTGGACTGGGGCCTGCGCCTGATTCTGCTGCTTGGCCTGCCCGCTGCCCTGGGCATGATGATGCTGGCCGACGGGCTGGTCGCCACGCTGTTCCATTACGGCGAGTTCGGGGCGGCCGACGTGGCCCAGACGCGGGTGGCCGTCATGGCCTACTCGGTGGGCCTGATCGGCCTGCTCGCCGTGAAGATCCTCGCGCCCGGCTTCTATGCCCAGCAAAACATCCGCACGCCCGTGAAGATCGCCGTGCTGGTGCTGGTGCTGACCCAGGTGCTCAATGCCATCCTGGTCCCCACCCTGGCCCATGCCGGGCTCGCCCTGGCCATCGGCCTGGGCGCCTGCCTGAATGCCCTGCTGCTGCTGCTCGGCCTGCGCCGCCGCGGCGTCTATCGCCCCGGGCAGCACTGGGGCCGCTTCCTGCTGCGCCTGATCCCCTCCCTGGCGGCCCTGGGCGCGGTGCTCTGGGTGGCCGACAGCCGCCTGGACTGGATCGCCCTGGGCCAGACCCCCGGCTTGCGGGCGGCCTGGCTTGGCGCCGTCCTGGCTGCCTGCGCCGCGGCCTATTTCGGGGTGCTGTTCCTCTTGGGAATCCGCCCGCGCGACTTCACCCGCCGCCCTCGCTGAAACCGCCCGGGGGAGCGGGAAATCCCCCGGCAAGGGAAGAAGTTATAAAACGCAACCCAATTGAGTGCTATATTTCCCTTTGTTTCAGCAAAAAACAAATGGCCTCGACAAATAACGAACTAGTCTCTGTCGACACGAAAGATAGTGCTACGCTAAAGTAAATGTTCGTAAGAAACTTCGTTATTTACTAACTGCTGTAATGCGGCCACGAAGCCAGCATGGAATACGAATTGACATCCACTCCCATGCCCGCGCTCTCGGATCAAGTGATCAAATGGTTGCTCTTGCTTCGCTCTGGCCAGGCTACCCGGCGTGATTACGCCGATTTCATGGCCTGGCGCGATGCCAACCCGACACACGAAAGCGCCTGGCAACAATTGACGCACGCACTCGGCCACTCCATGGCCGGGCGGCTGGGCGACACCTATCCGCTGGGCTATCAGGGCTCCCCTGACGCGCGCCCGGCGCGTCAGGCCGTGCCCGCGCGTCATGGCGAAGACAGCCCCCGGCCGACCCGCCGCCGTTTCCTGGCCGGAGCCCTGGCGCTGACTGGCGCCGCAGGCGCCGGCGCGCTGCTGGCCGTGCGGGATTTCTATCCCCTGGGCAGCATCACGGCCGACGCCGCGACCGCCACCGGCGAAAGGCGGCTCTACCAGCTGACTGATGGGACTGAACTGCTGCTCGATGCCCGCAGTCGCGTCAACCTGGAGTTCACCCCCACCTATCGCCGGCTGATGCTGCTGGAAGGCGCCGTGGCGGTCAGTTCGCCGGCCGACCCGAACCGCCCCTTCCTGGTGCAGACGGCCGAGGGAGTCGTACGCTCCTGCGGCCAGCGTTACATGGTGCGCCAGCTGGCCCACCGCAGCCTGGTCGTGGCCCATGAAGGCGATCTCGACATAGAAACCAGCGGCGGCACGCGCGCCACCATTCCGCAAGGCGCCGGCGCCCGCTTCGATGCCGCGCGGCTGGGCCAGGTGCGCGACGACCTGGCTGCCGAGGCAGCGTGGGAAAACGGCTGGATCCATGCCAACGGCCGCCCCCTGGCCGAAGTGATCTCGGCCCTGCGGCCTTACCGGCACGGCACCCTGCGCATCTCGATGGCGGCAGGCGGCCTGCCGGTCACCGGCATGTATCCGCTGGACAACCCCGACGCTACCCTTGAGGCGCTGGAGCGCGACATGCCGATCTCCATCCGCCGCCTGACGCCGTGGTTCGTTTCCATCAACGTCCTGTCCACCTGAGTCCCGATTGTTGTTTTTTCTACGTTTTCTTGCATGAAGACGGCTTGGTCCGAGCGCAAAACGGCTTACCCGCGGTAAACTGTCGGCCACATCGCAAACGTCGGCGCCGTCGTCCTCATCGCCGTTTTCTTCCGCCGTTTGCAAGCCCGTCCCCAAGCATTTGAGACGCCAGCCTTGCAATTTCGGGCAAGCGTGATAAAATGTTTGACTTTGCCGAATTCACTAATTTTTAAAGCAACTAAATGGCCAATACCGCCCAAGCCCGCAAGCGCGCCCGCCAATCGGTTGAGCGCAACAAGCACAACTCCAGCCTGCGTTCGATGCTGCGCACCGCGATCAAGCGCGTCCGCCAGGCCATCGCCGCCGGTGATAAGGCTGCGGCAGGCGAAACGCTGCGCAAAGCAAGCAGCGTGATCGACCGCGTGGCCGATAAGAACATCATTCACAAGAACAAGGCTGCTCGTCACAAGAGCCGCCTGGCCGCTGCCGTCAAGGCGATCGCCTGATTTACTGCGGTATCCGGAAGCCACGGCTTTCGATACCACGGTGAATGCGACATTGAACGCGGCAACAAAAAGGACGCTTCGGCGTCCTTTTTTGTTGAATGCCAGACGTTGAATGCGAGCCCTGCCCGCCGCCTCGTCAAGGAGAGCCGCGGCCAGGGCTTTTCTGTGCTCAGGTAGGGAACGCCTCACGCAGATTGAAAACGGCCTGCTTGAAGACGCCCAGGTCGGTGCCCACTGCCACGAAGTGCATGCCCATGTCGAGATAGCGGCGCGCATCGGCCTGCACCGGCGCCAGGATGCCTACGGCCTTGCCTGCCGCGCTCACGCGCTGATAAAGATGACGGATGGCCTCCTGGACCTCGGGATGACCCGGGTTGCCGATATGCCCCAGCGCCGCCGCCAGATCGGACGGGCCGATAAAGACGCCATCCACACCCTCGACTGCCGCAATGTCGTCGACCGCCTCGATGCCCGGACGGCTTTCGATCTGCACCAGCACGCAGATGTTGTCATTGATGGTGCGCAGATAGTCCGGCACCGTCCCATAGCGGTTGCTGCGGTGCTGGCCAGCCACGCCACGGATGCCTTGCGGCGGATAACGGGTCGCCGCCACCGCGCGGCGCGCGTCGTCCTCGGATTCGATAAAAGGAATCAACAGGTTGTAGAAGCCGATATCCAGCATGCGCTTGATCTCGACCGGGTCATTCCACGACGGCCGGCCCACGGCGGCGCTCTGGCTGCCCTGCAAGGCCTGCAATTGCTGCAGGAACATCGGCAGGTCATTCGGCGAATGCTCGCCGTCGAGCACCAGCCAGTCGAAATCGGCCAGGCCCGCCACCTCGACGGTCAGGTGGCTGGCCATGCAGGTCCACAGGCCGATGACGCGCTCACGCGCCAGGATGCGCTGACGGAATCGGTTGGGCAAAGGAGAGTCCATAGTATCCACTGAGGGTTGAAAGCCGGCCGTCTTGGCGGCGGCCGGCCGTTGACGGTTAATCCATGCGTGCGCCAGAGGCTTGCGCCGCCTGACGCCATTTGGCGATTTCATCGTTCACGAAACCGGAGAAACTGGCCGGATCGCTGCCGACCACCACAAAGCCGACCGCCTCCAGCTTCTGGCGCAGCTCGGGCTGCGACATGGCCTTGCGGGTGGCCTCGCTCAGCTTCGCGATGACGGGCTCGGGCGTATTGGCCGGGGCCGACAGGCCAAACCACGATTCGGCCGCAAACCCCGGATAGCCCGCCTCGGCCACCGTCGGCGTGTCCGGATAGGCCGGGTTGCGCTGCGCGCTGGCCACCGCCAAGGCGCGCAATTTGCCGGCCTGGACTTGCGGCAGAAGATTGTCCTGATTCAGAAACAGCACCGATACCCGGCCACCAATGGTATCGGTGATTGCTGCGGCGCCGCCTTTGTAGGGCACATGCACCATCTGAATGCCGGCGGCCTGCTTGAGCATTTCCATGGCCAGGTGGCCGGATGAGCCGCTGCCCGAGCTGGCGTGTGTGTATTGATCGGGCTGCTCTTTCGCCAGGCGCACCAGATCCGGCAGGGTCTGAGCCGGGAACTCCGGATTGGCGACCAGGACGTTGGGGCCGGTAGCCAGCAAGGAGACGTGCGCGAAGTCACGGTTCTGGTAAGGCATGGACGAGTAGAGCGCATAGTTGATCGCGTTGGACCCCACGCCCGAGAGCAGCAGCGTATAGCCGTCAGGCGCCGCCTTGGCCACGCTATCGGAGCCGATATTGCCATTGGCGCCTCCCTTGTTCTCGACGATCACCGTCTGCCCCAGCTCCTTGCCCAGCTCAGCCGCCAGCAAACGCCCGATCGAGTCGGTGCTGCCGCCGGGCGGGAAAGGCACGACCAGGCGCAGGGGCTTGGCCGGCCACGGCTCGCTCATTGCGGGCGCGGCCGCCAGGCAGGCAAGCGCCGCCGCCAGACCAAGGACGGCACGCCGACCCCGGCGCATCGCGCCAGGGCGCGGTGACACATTCAAAGAAAGATCGCGGCACACCATGCTGTTGTCTCCTCGCGCCGGATCGGCCGGCGTCTTCTGTTGGTCAAGCAAGCGTGAAAGCAAAGCGGGCCAAGAGCCCGCATCTGGTCAATGAATCTCCGGCTCACCCTTTTGCGGCTCGGCCTTGCGAGTCTGCAGAAAATCGAAGTCGCAGCCGCTGTCGGCCTGCCCGACATGCTTCAGGTAGAGCACGCCGAACCCGCGCTCAAAGCGCGCAGCAGGCGGCTGCCAGGCCGCCCGGCGCGCTGCCATCTCTTCATCCGTGATCAACACGTCGATGCGCCGCGCCGGCACATCCAGGGCGATCAGATCGCCCGTGCGCACCAGCGCCAGCGGCCCGCCCACATAAGCCTCGGGCGCAACGTGGAGCACACAGGCCCCATAGCTGGTGCCGCTCATGCGGGCATCAGAGATGCGCAGCATGTCGCGCACGCCCTGTTTGAGCAACTTCTGGGGGATCGGCAATTGCCCCCATTCGGGCATGCCCGGCGCGCCTTGCGGCCCCGCGTTCTGCAACACGATGACGCTGTCGGCGCTGATATCCAGATCCGGGTCATCGATCCGCTCGGCCATGTCGTTGTAGTCCTTGAAGACCACCGCCGGCCCCGTGTGCACCTGCAATTGCGGCTCCATGGCCGGCGGCTTGATCACGGCACCGTCGGGCGCCAGGTTGCCACGCAGCACCGCCAGACCGTCGCGCTCGACCAGCGCCTTGTCGCGCGCACGGATGACGTCGTCATTGAAAACGCGCGCACCAGCGATGTTCTCGCCCAGGCTGCGCCCATCGACCGTCTGTTGCGACAGATCCAGCAGATCCCCCAGTTGCACCAGCAGCGCGCGCAGGCCGCCGGCGTAGTAGAAGTCTTCCATCAGGTACTGACCGGCAGGACGCAGGTTGGCGAGCACCGGCGTGGTGCGTGCCAGGGCGTCAAAGCGATCGAGGTCCAGATCGAAGCCGGCGCGACGCGCCAGCGCGATCAGGTGCACCACGGCATTGGTCGAGCCCGACAACGCCAGCACGGCGCGCACGGCATTGTCGAAAGAAGCGGCGCTCAGCAGGTCACTGGGCTTGAGGTCCTGCCATACCATCTCGACGATGCGCTTGCCGGTCAGGCTGGCCATCTGGGCATGGCGCGAATCCGGGGCCGGGATCGATGAGTACCCCGACAGGCACAGGCCCAGCGTCTCGACCGCCGCCGTCATGGTCGACGCCGTGCCCATGGTCATGCAATGCCCCGGAGAACGCGCAATACCGTCCTCGACGCCCTGCCAGTCCTCCTCGGTGATGTTGCCCGCCCGCAGCTCGGCCCAGTACTTCCAGGTATCGGAGCCCGAACCCAGCGTCACGCCATTCCAGTTGCCGCGCAGCATGGGGCCGGCCGGCACGAAAACCGTCGGCAGGTCCATGGAGATCGCCCCCATCAGCAGGGCCGGCGTCGTCTTGTCGCAACCGCCCATCAGCACACAGCCGTCGGCCGGATAGGAACGCAGCAGCTCCTCGGTCTCCATGGCCAGCAGATTGCGATACAGCATCGTGGTGGGCTTCTGGAACGGCTCTGACAGGCTCATGGCCGGCATCTCCACCGGAAAGCCGCCAGCCTGCCAGATGCCACGCTTGACCTCTTCGACCCGCTGCTTGAAGTGGCTGTGACAGGGGTTGATATCGCTCCAGGTGTTGATGATCGCGATCACGGGCTTGCCGGCGTAATCGGAACGGTGATAGCCCATCTGGGCCGTGCGCGACCGGTGCCCGAAGGAGCGCAGATCCTTCACGCCGTACCAGCGGTGGCTGCGCAGTTCTTCCGGACGTTTACGCTTGGGGGATTGGCTCATGCTTGTCTGCTCTTCCTAATGGCGAGGCCGTCTCTGGCGGCCCCTGACTTGATATGTTGAAGGATCAATCGCGCTCGCGATCCACCAGGCGGTAGCGCGCCTGCCCGAGGTGGAACTGCATCGCAACCCGGGCGCGTTCGCCATCCTGCTCGCGGATGGCAGCCAGAATGGCGGCGTGCTCGTCGGCCACACGCTGGGCCCGCTGACGCGAACCCGTGCGCGTCAGGCTCAAGGTCAGCCGCATGAAGCCGCTGATCGCCTCGTGAATGCTCTCCAGCACGCCCAGGTAGAAATCATTGCCGCTGGCTTCGGCGATACTGGCATGAAAGACCAGGTCGGCCTCTGGCGAGACCTGACCGGCGGCCAGGGCCGCCACGAAGGCTTCATGCGCCTGCCCGATCTTGTGCAGCTGCTCATCGCTGCGCCGCATGGCGGCCAGGCGGGCCGCATCGCCCTCCAGCGCCACCCTCACCTCCTGGGCGCGCAGATAGGCCCCCACGTTCTGCACATCGGGAAAGGTCTTCAAGCGCGGCGCGGGCTGATGGCTGACGAAGGTGCCCAGGCCCTGGTGGGCGGTCACCAGGCCATCGGCGCGCAGACGCAGCAAGGCCTCGCGCACCACCGGACGCGATACGCCGAAGCGGTCGCAGATCTCGTGTTCCGAGGGCAGCTTGTCGCCCACATTGAGACGACCCGAGACGATCTGCTCGAAGATCTGCCCATACAACTGGTCTGCCAGGCGCACGCGCTGCCCGCGCTCCAGGGGTATCGCCTCGACGGGCGCGGTTTCGCCAACAGCGGGTTTGCGCGTCACACACTCTCCTGTGGGTTCGGAAACATGGCGGTATGGTACCCCTGCCGCCAGCCTCAGGCGGCGTGCGCCTCGCGGTCACGTGCCAGCAACGCTTGGGCCACCGGCGCCACGCGCTCGCGCTCTGCCGGCGCCAGCCCGCTCAGCAAGGGCAGCATGGGGCCCATGTCGGCCACGCCTGCCAGCGTCACGGCGTCATGCAGCACGCGGATGGGGCTGATCTCGTCACGGCAGTCTTCCAGCGGCAGATAGGCTTGCCGCAGGGCTTCGGCCTGCCCGAAATCGCCAGCCTGCAGGCAACGCAGCATCTGCATGGAGCCGCGCGGGGCCACGCACACCGAACCTGAAGTGAAGCTGCTCAGACCGAACTGGCGAAAATGCGTCACAGCCGGCCGCTCGCCGATCCCGCTGACCACATATCGCTTGTCGACGGCCGCCAGCAGGTCGCTCAGATAGGGATCCTGCCCCGGGTCCTGCCTGACCACGGCGTACTTGATCGCGGCAATGCGCTCTTCCGCAACCAGCCGGGCCAAGGTTTCGGGCGCCAGATAGTGTTCCGACTTGATATAAACCACGACCGGGCGCCCCAGGGCATCGCTGAAGCGACGCACGCCGTCGGCCAGCCCGGCATCGGTATACGGAAAGCTCATGGGCAGCAGCATGGCCGTCGGAAAAGCGCGCTCGCGCAGCAAACGCGCCTGATCCATCAGCTTGCCGTAGTCCGGCCCGGCCGAAGGCAGCACCCAGGTATCGTCGCCGGCGGCTTGCGCCAGGAAGTCCAGCACACGGGCATACTCGCTCACGGCGATATGGTAGAAATTGGCATTGCCGCCGTACATGACGCTGCGCACGCCGCCCGCCTCCAGATGGCGCAACACGACGCGATTGGCATCATGGTTCAAGGACAGGTCGGCGTTGCGCGCCAGGGGCGGCACGGCGATGACGGAACGCTGCAGATCGGCGACGGTGACCGGGCTGGTTTTCATGAGGAACAGGCTCCAGGACAGACTCAAAATGACGCCGGCCCAGGGCGGAACCCCCGCGGCCAACTTGATTGACAAGCATATTACTCATACCTATATTTGTCTTACAAGTGCATTCCCGACAGGTACATCAAAAAAGGCGCCAGACGCCTGGAGACAACCTCATGTCCACCTTCGCACTGCGGCGCCGCGCCGCGCTCGTGGCCGCCGCCTTCCTGGCCGCGCCACTGTCCTTTGCCCAGGCGCAATCCGCGCCGGCGGCCTATCCCGAACGCGATGTCCGCCTGATCGTGCCCTTTCCGGCCGGGGGCACCACCGATATCGCGGCTCGCACCGTGGCCGCAGAACTGGGCCGTGACTGGGGCCGGGCCGTGGTGGTGGACAACAAGGCCGGCGCCGGCGGCAACGTGGGCACCGCCGAAGCCGCGCGCGCCAAGAATGACGGCTACACCCTGATCATGGGCACGGTCAGCACCCATGCCATCAATCCCTATATCTATCCCCAGCTGCCCTACGATCCGGTCAAGGATTTTGCGCCAGTCAGCCTGGTGATCCCGGTGCCCAATGTGCTGGAAATCAACCCGGCCTTTGCCGAACGCCACGGCATTCGCAACGTGAGCGACCTGATCGCCTACCTGAAGGCCCATCCGGGCAAGGTCAACATGGCCTCCTCCGGCAACGGCACTTCCACGCACCTGTCGGGCGAACTGTTCCAGGCCATGACCGGCACCCGCATGACCCATGTGCCCTACAAAGGCAGCAGCCCGGCGCTCACCGACGTGATGGCCGGCTCGGCGGACCTGATTTTCGACAATCTGCCCTCCTCCATGGGTTTCATCAAAAGCGGCAAGCTGCAGCCCCTGGCGGTCACGACCGCGACCCGCTCGCCCGCTCTGCCTGACGTACCGACGATGGCAGAGGCCGGGGTCAAGGACTATGAAGCCGCCAGCTGGTTCGGCCTGTTTGCCCCTGCCGGCACGCCGCAGCCGGTGATAGACCGGATCCAGGCGGATGTAGCGCGTGCGCTGGCGCGCGAGAACGTGCGGACTCAGTTGCTGGCCCAGGGAGCCGTGCCGAAAAGCACTACGCCACAGGAATTCGCCCGCCTGCAGGCCGACGAAATGCGCAAATGGGAGCGCGTCGTCCAGCAGTCCGGCGCCAAGATAGACTGAACGGCCGGGCGGCAGGGTCGCGCACAGCCGGCCGCCTCGGCGGATCAAGTAGCATTTCTCTTTTTATCCACCATGCAGCACAGGTCATGACATCCAAGCAACGCATCATCCAGGTCGGCTCGCTGGCCGGCTCCCCTTCGGCCAACCAGCGCCTGGCCGACACCTACGAGGTCATCGAGCTCTGGAAACACCCGGGCGGCGCCGCCGCCCTGGGCGAACAGGCCCGCGGCGTGACCGCTCTGGTCACCTCGGCCAACGCCGGTGCGCCGGCCAGCCTGATCGAGGCCCTGCCGGATCTGCGTGCCATCTGCAGCTGGGGCGTCGGCTACGAAACCATCGACGTCGAGGCTGCCCGCCAGCGCGGCGTGCAGGTCAGCAACACGCCGGATGTGCTGACCGACTGCGTGGCCGACCTGGCCTGGGGTTTGCTGATCTCGGCAGCCCGCCGCATGGGCCAGGGCGAACGTTTCGTACGCGCAGGCCAATGGGGCCAGGTGCACGGCAGCATTCCGCTGGGCATGCGTGTCAGCGGCAAGAAGCTGGGCATTGTCGGCCTGGGCCGCATCGGTGAAGCCATCGCACGGCGCGGCGCCGGCTTCGACATGGAAGTCCGCTACCACAATCGCCGCCAACGCAATGACATGCCCTACGGCTACGCGGCCAACCTCACCGAGCTGGCCGAGTGGGCAGACTTCCTGGTGATCGCCACCGTCGGCGGCCCCGAGACCCGTCACCTGGTGGGCCGCGAAGCCCTCCAGGCCCTGGGGCCCAAGGGCATCGTGGTCAACATTGCGCGCGGGCCCGTCATCGACGAGGCCGCCATGACGGACCTGCTGGCCACGGGCGGCCTCGGCTTTGCCGCGCTCGATGTCTTCGAGCACGAGCCCAAGGTGCCTGAATTCCTGCGCCAGAGCGAGCAGACCGTCGTGCTGCCGCATATCGGCAGCGCCACCTACGAAACGCGCCTGGCCATGGAGAACCTGATGCTGGACAACCTGGCGGCCTACTTCGCCACCGGCAAGGTCATCACGCCCGTCTGAGCCCGCAGAGGCAGGCACGCCCCGGCCCAGCCAGGTCGGGGCGGTGACGTCCTAAACCTCTCTCTCCTCGGTCTTCAGCCCATTGTCGCGGGCAAAATCGACCACGAACTTGTAAGCCAACGGCTCAAGCTCACGCAAACGCTGATCGACCACGATCCCGCGCACGCCGTCGATCACGACGGGCAGGACATACGGCGAGTAGGTCAGGTGGTTCCCGACACTGCCAGGCGGACGGAACTGGGCCATCACGCCGGCCAGGCGTTCGGCCCAGTCACTGGGCCGGAAACGGGCACCGCTCTCGGTGACACCGTGAATAACGAATTGTTTGACGCGAGTTGTCATGAGATCTTCACAACGGGGTGCGCGCGCGGACGCCGGATCGGCCGCGTCTCAAACATGCGCCCCGCGCCGCGAATTGTATATGATTGATCCTTTGGCCTGTCTCATTGCCCCAAATGAGGGGCCGCAACACCGGTTTTGCGTGGAGGACACCGCAATGCGTTCGCCTTTGGCTTTCCTGGAAACGCCCGTGCCGCCCCTGGCGGCAGGCGTACGATCAGGGCGGCTGCGCGCGACCGTTCCCGGGCGAGGCCGCCACCAGGCGAACCTGCCCCGCCCGCTCCTGGCCGAACAAGCATAATCAAAAGCGTGACGCCGCCACGAGCGACGCCACCAATCAAACGACCTGCGACATCACCATGACCACTTCTACGACGCCCAACGCCCCCTTGCGGCACTTCCTGCAGTTCAAAGACCTGTCTGCCGCCGAGATCGGCTACGTGCTGGATCGCGCCCGCATCATCAAGGACAAGTTCAAGCGCTATGAGCCCCATATGCCGCTGCACGACCGCACGCTGGCAATGGTGTTCGAGAAGGCCAGCACGCGCACCCGCGTCTCCTTCGAGGCCGGCATGTACCAGATGGGCGGCTCGGTCATCAACCTGACGTCCACCGATTCGCAGCTGGGCCGCTCCGAACCCATCGAGGACACTGCGCGCGTGATCTCGCGCATGGTCGACATCGTCATGATCCGCACCTTCGAGCAAACCCGCATCGAGCGCTTTGCGGCGCACTCGCGCGTGCCGGTCATCAACGGCCTGACCAACGAATACCATCCCTGCCAGATCCTGGCCGACCTGTTCACCTATATCGAGCATCGGGGCCCCATCGCGGGCAAGATCGTTGCCTGGGTGGGCGACGCCAACAATATGTCGTACACCTGGCTGCAGGCCGCCGAAATGCTGGGCTTCACGCTGCACGTTTCCACGCCGGCCGGCTACGAGCTGGATCCGGCCCGTATCGGCAACCCGCCGCAATCGGTGCTCAAGCAGTTCAGCGATCCCATGCAAGCCTGCCAGGGCGCGCACCTGGTCACCACCGACGTCTGGACCAGCATGGGCTACGAGGACGAGAACGAAGCCCGCCGCGCAGCCTTCGCCGACTGGTGCGTGGACGCCGAGATGATGGCTGCCGCCGACCCGCAGGCTGTCTTCATGCATTGCCTGCCGGCCCACCGCGGTGAAGAAGTCACCGGCGAAGTCATCGACGGCCCGCAGAGCGTGGTCTGGGATGAAGCCGAGAACCGCATGCACGTGCAGAAGGCCCTGATGGAGTTCCTGCTGCTGGGTCAGCTGCGCTAAGCCCTGCCCCGCCCGGGCCTCGGCCCGGGCGCTTCCTGCCTGTAGGCCCAAACGCGCTAAAATGGCGGGCTTGGGCTTACGCCGCCAGTCTCCTTGACGCTTTCGAATACACAATGACTACCATTCTTCCGCACCTTCCTACCGGCCAGAAGGTCGGCATTGCCTTCTCCGGCGGCCTGGACACCAGCGCGGCCCTGCTGTGGATGCGCGAAAAAGGCGCCATCCCCTACGCCTACACCGCCAATCTGGGCCAGCCCGATGAGCCCGACTACGACGCCATCCCGCGCCGCGCCAAGGAATATGGCGCAGAAAACGCCCGCCTGATCGACTGCCGCGCGCAACTCGTGGCCGAAGGCATCGCCGCGCTGCAAAGCGGCGCCTTCCACATTTCCACGGCCGGCGTGACCTACTTCAACACCACGCCCATCGGCCGCGCCGTCACCGGCACGATGCTGGTGGCCGCCATGAAGGAAGACGGCGTCAACATCTGGGGCGACGGCAGCACCTTCAAGGGCAACGACATCGAGCGTTTCTACCGTTACGGCCTGCTCACCAACCCGGATCTGAAGATCTACAAACCCTGGCTGGACCAGGCGTTCATCGACGAGCTCGGCGGCCGTGCCGAAATGTCCGAGTACATGCAGCGCGCCGGCTTCGACTACAAGATGTCGGCCGAAAAAGCTTACTCCACCGACTCCAACATGCTGGGCGCCACCCACGAAGCCAAGGATCTGGAGCACCTGAACAGCGGCATCAAGATCGTGCAGCCCATCATGGGCGTGGCCTTCTGGCGCGAAGACGTCCAGATCAAGCCCGAAACGGTGTCGGTGCGCTTTGAGGAAGGCCGCCCGGTCGCCCTCAATGGCGTCGAGTACACCGACATGGTCGAACTGCTGATGGAAGCCAACCGCATCGGCGGGCGCCACGGCCTGGGCATGAGCGACCAGATCGAAAACCGCATCATCGAGGCCAAGAGCCGCGGCATCTACGAGGCCCCGGGCCTGGCGCTGCTGTTCATCGCCTACGAGCGCCTGGTCACCGGCATCCACAACGAAGACACCATCGAGCAGTATCGCGAAAACGGCCGCAAGCTGGGCCGCCTGCTCTATCAAGGCCGTTGGTTCGACCCGCAAGCCATCATGCTGCGCGAAACCGCCCAACGCTGGGTGGCGCGCGCCATCACGGGCGAGGTGACCATCGAGCTGCGTCGCGGCAACGATTACTCGCTGCTGGACACGGTTTCGCAAAACCTGACCTACCAGCCCGAGCGCCTGACCATGGAAAAGGGTGAGTCGACCTTCTCGCCGCAGGATCGCATCGGCCAACTGACGATGCGCAACCTGGACATCATCGACACGCGCGACAAGCTCATCACCTACGTCAAGGCCGGTCTGCTGGCGCCGTCTTCGGGCGCTGCGCTGCCCCAGCTCAAAGACGAGAAAAAATAATAAAGCGCCGTTTCCGGCGCCTCACGACCCCTCATCCGCCCAAGCGGATGAGGGGTTTTTTTATCTGGATGCCGGATCCGTCTGCGGTCTGGCCGCGCCGGCAAGCATCAGGGATGCGCGAGGGCCACGCTGCAGCCCCCGCCGGGGATCCTATTTACTTAATAGACCCCGCCCTTGCCCGCGCCTTCGGCAAGCTTGGACGCTGCTTCGGGCGCTGCCCGATGACGCGCCGCCAGGGCCTCAGCCGCACGCGCAAGCAACGTTGCATCCACCCCGACAGCGGTGAACAGGCTGCCGCAGCTACGGTAGTGATCCGCCATCGCGGCGTCGCCCATCAGGATGCCTGCAGCCTTGCCATGCGAACGGATGCGCGCCAGGGCCTGCTCGATGATTTCGCGCACAGCGCCCGGATTGCCCAGGTGACCATAGTCCGCAGCCAGATCCGCCGGGCCGATGAAAACCCCTTCCACGCCATCAACGGCGCAGATCTCGTCCAGCGCCTCGATGCCGCGACGGGTCTCGACCTGCACCAGCACGCACATGCTGTCATTGGCCTCATGCAGGTAGTCCGGCAGACGGTTCCAGCGCGAGGCGCGCGCCAGAGCGCTGCCCACGCCGCGGATGCCGGCAGGCGGATAACGCGTGGCGGCCACGGCGGCGGCGGCTTCTTCGCCGCTCTGGATCATAGGCACCAGCAACGTGCGCGCACCGATATCCAGCAGACGCTTGATCTCGACCGGATCGTTCCAGCCCGGGCGCACCACCGGCTCGACCGGATAGGCGGCCAGCACCTGCAGTTGCGCCAGGATCGTATCCAGCGTGTTGGGTGCGTGTTCGCTGTCGATCAGCAGCCAGTCGAAACCGGCGCCGGCCACGACTTCGGCGCTGTAGGGGCTGGCCAGCCCGAGCCACAGGCCGAGCTGATGTTCGCCGCGAGCCAGCGCGGCCTTGAAGGTATTGACCGGAGTCTTCATGATCGCTCTCCTCAGGCGAAGCGGCAGGCCACGGCGCCCAGGGGGCCGTAATCGACATGGAAGGTATCGCCGCGCTCGGCGAACACCGGACGCGTGAACGAACCGCTCAGTATGATCTGGCCCGCCTCCAGTTCGACGCCATAGGCGGCCAGACGGTTGGCCAGCCAGACCACACCATTGGCCGGATGATTCAGGACGCCGGCGGCCAGCCCCGTCTCCTCGATCACGGCATTGCGCGACAGGATGGCGCCGACCCAGCGCAGGTCCACGTCGTGAACCCGCACGGGACGCCCTCCCATCACCACGCCGGCATTGGCCGCATTGTCGGAAATGGTGTCGAACACTTTGCGCGGGCGACGCGACTCGGGGTCTATCTGATGCGAACGGGCATCGATGATTTCCAACGCGGGCGTGACATAACGCACCGCATCCAGCACGTCGAACAGCGTCACGCCCGGACCGCGCAGCGGCTTGTCCAGGATGAAGGCCAGCTCGACCTCCAGGCGCGGCACGATGAAGCGATCGCTCGGGATGGTCGAGCCATCCTCGAACAGCATGTCATCAAGCAAAGCGCCGAAATCCGGCTCATCGATCTGCGACGACAGCTGCATGGCGCGCGAAGTCAGGCCGATCTTGTGGCCAACCAAACGGCGCCCTTCGGCGATTTTCAACTCCACCCAGCGACGCTGCACCGCATAGGCATCGGCGATATCCATCTCGGGGTGATCCAGCGACGGCTGGCGGATCTGCTGGCGGCTGCGTTCTGCTTCGTGCAGACGCCGGGCAATGGCATCGATAGTCGTGACGTCGAGCGTCATAAAAAGCCTCCTTGCTTTTCTGATGAAAAATGGGATCCGTGTTCGGGAGGCAGATGCCGGCGGTTGCCGTTGCGCAGGATGCGCCAGCACGCAGGGGTAAAGCGGCCTGTCTTCACAGACACGGATAGCGGCCAGGCGCAGGGTCTGCGCCCCGGATTCGACGTCCCGCCGGCTGTCATCGGCCAACGGAAAGGAGCCCACCCGCCTGCGGGCTGCCAGCAGCCCGCTCACACGCAGCGCGATCACGACAGCGACGGTGCCCCGCGGGGATCACCCGCGGCCAAGACCGCCTTTGCCTGATGACTCACCCGCGCCTTGCACTGACTGTGTGCTGCATTCTCTTGCCGGTCATCGGCACAGCCACCTCCTCGTGGCGTAATGCCTCCAACGCAGCAAGGCAAGCACGCAGTGCATTGCCCTGGTGTGTCGCGTACTCCCTGTGCGGTCGCGCAGCAAAGCCTGCAAGGCCTTGCACCGCTTCCTCACTGTCCACCCACTTCCGTGCCCGGCAAAGTCCCGCCCGGCAACGATACCCGCTGCGGCCATGACGCAGCCGACAGCACTGACTCCCAAATACAGATGTCCGCCACCCGCCACGGCATACGCCTGTGCGCGCTACGCCGCGGCCGATGAACCAACGAACCGGATCATATGGGTGTATTGGTCTGACCGCACCTGAGACAAAGGCCGATAGTCCACTGGGTGATCCAACCGCGCCCGGCGCGGCGAATAGGCAACCATCACCCGAACCGCCTAGAGCTCGACCTGCATGCCCATCTCGACCACACGATTGGGCGGAATCTTGAAATACATCGTGGAACGGGTCGAGTTGCGCGCCAGGAAAGCGAACAGCGCCCGGCGCCAGCGCGGCAACGCCGCCCGGTGGGCCGCCACCACCGTCTGGCGCGACAGGAAGTACGAGGTGCGCATCGGCTCGAGATCCAGCTCCGGATAGGCCTCGGCCACCAGCCGCATCACGCCCGGCACATCCGGATCCTCCTTGAAACCGTACTGAACCACGACCTGCCAGGCCGAGGCGCTCACCCGGGTCACCTGGAAGCGCTCTTCCGCGGCGATATAAGGCACATCCGCCACCCGGATGGCCAGAAACACCACGTGCTCGTGCAGCACCTTGTTGTGCTTCAGATTGTGCAGCAACGCCGGCGGAACGTTCTCCACGTTCAGCGTCATGAACACCGCCGTGCCGGGCACGCGCGCAGGAGGATAGGCCTCCAGCTGCTCCATGAACTCCGCCAGCGGCTGGCGATCGCGCGCCTGCTGTTCGGTGAGGATCTGGCGGCCACGCCGCCAGGTCATCATGAGCGTGAATACCACCACGCCCACCAGCAAGGGCATCCAGCCCCCCTCGTGGATCTTGAACAGATTGGCGCCGAACAGCAGCACATCCACCGCCAGCAGCAGGCTCAGCACCAACAGCCACAAGAGGCGCCGTCCGCCCGCCGTGCCGCGCGGCAGCACGGCGAAGGCCAGCACCGAGGTGGTGAGCATGGTGCCGGTGACGGCGAAACCGTAGGCGGCTGCCAGACTCTCGGAGTTCTGGAACAACAGCACCAGCGCCAGCACGGCGCACAGCAACAGGGCATTGACCTGCGGCAGATAGATCTGCCCCTGCTCGGTCGCCGATGTATGCAGCACCCGCATGCGCGGCCAAAAGCCCAGCTGCACGGCTTGGCGCGTCACGGAAAACGCCCCGGAAATCACAGCCTGCGAGGCCACCACCGTCGCCACCGTGGCCAGGCCGACCAAGGCGGCCGTGCCCCACTGCGGAGCCATCAGAAAAAAGGGATTGCGGATGGCGGTGGGGTCGCGCAGCAGCAGCGCGCCCTGGCCCAGGTAGCACAGCGTCAGTGCCGGAAGCACCAGCGCGAACCAGGCGCGTCGGATGGCCGGGCGGCCGAAGTGCCCCATATCGGCGTACAGGGCTTCGGCGCCGGTCAGCGCCAGCACGACGGCGCCCAGCAGCAGGAAGCTCATCAGCGGGTGGCTGGCCACCAGACGCAGCCCCCATACCGGATTCAAGGCCTGCAACACCTGCGGCGCCAGGCTGATCTGCCAAAGGCCCAGCAAGGCCAGCGTCACGAACCAGAGCGCCATCACCGGGCCGAACAGGCGCCCCACCAGGGCCGTGCCACGCGACTGGATGGAAAATAGGCCGATCAGCACCAGCAGCGCCAACGGCACCACCCAGTGATCCAGCGTGTGCGATACCACGCCGATCCCTTCGATAGCCGACAGCACGGAGATCGCCGGCGTAATCATGCTGTCGCCATAGAACAGCGCCGCGCCGAAGATGCCCAACATGATGAGCCCGCTGCGACCCCGGCCCTGGCGGCCGCGCACTGCCAGCTCAAGCAGCGCCAGCGTGCCGCCCTCGCCGCGGTTGTCGGCCCGCAGCACCAGCGTCACGTACTTGAACGACACCACCACCATCAGCAGCCAGAACAGAATGGACAGCACCCCCAGGATATGGTCGGGCTGCAGGCTGTCGAACATCGCCAGGCAGGCACGCAGGGTGTACAGGGGGCTGGTGCCGATATCGCCATAGACCACCCCCAAGGCGCCCAGCATCAGACCAAAAGAACGGCTGCGGTCAGTCGTTGGAGACAGAGACATTGAAAGGATCCTGGCGCGAAAGCTGGGCCCCCTTGCGGGGCCCGGGGAACACCACCGTGATGCGCGTACCGGCGAAAGCCGGACGGCTGCTCAAGCGCCACCATGCACCGTGCGCATGCGCGATTTCGCGCACGATCGCCAGCCCCAGGCCCGAGCCTTCGCTGCGCGTCAGCGGCGAGCGGTAGAACGCCTCGAACACCCGCTCCTGGTCACCCGGCGCGATGCCCGGACCATCATCCTCGATGGCCAGCGTGGGCGGATTCTCGCTTACAGTCAAACGGATACGCGCTTGCGGCCCGCCATAGCGCAGGGCATTGTCGATCAGATTGCCCAACAGTTCGTCCAATAGCAGCGGATCGCCGTCGACCCATACCGGATCCTCCGGCGCGAACAGGTCCATCTCCATCTGCGCGGCGTGCACGCGAGGAATCCATTCGGCGCCGCTGGCCCGCACCCACTCGCACAGATCCAGCCTGACGAAGCCATCCTGCGGCCTTGCATTCGGATCGGCGCGCGCCAGCACCAGCAACTGCTGCCCCAGCCGGATCATGCGATCGCTGACCGCCTTGATACGTTCGGCACGGGCCCGCACATCCTCCGGCAAAGGCCGCGCCAGCATCAGCTCGGACTCCAGACGCAGGCCGCTCAAGGGGGTGCGCAACTGGTGCGCCGCGTGGCCGATGAAACGTCGCTGCGCCGCCAGCGAGGCGTCCAGCCGCAGCAGCAGATCATTGATGTGCGTGACCAGCGTCGCAATCTCGGCGGGCAGCCCCTGCACCGCCATCGGCTGCATATCGTCGATGGAGCGCTGGCGTATTTCCTGTGACAGATCCTGCACCGACCGCAGGCCCGACCGCACCCCCTTCACGATCACCACCGCGCACAGAACCATCAACAGGAGCTGTCCAACCACCATCAGCCAGAAGAAATCCTCCAGCATCCAGACAGCCATGTCGATCTTGTGGGTGATGACCCAGGTTCCAGCCAGGTCCAGCAGCACCAGGAACATGATGGGCGGCATCAGGCGCAGCACCAGACGGCGCGCCAGCGAGCCGGCTGGCAGATGCCAGCCCGAGGACTCGCCGGAAGGATCAGGCCGGGGCGCTGTCATGAAGGTGTCTCAGCAGCACGGCAAAGGCGCGCAAGGCCTAGGCGGCCTCGACATCCAGCATATAGCCGAAGCCGCGCACCGTCTGGATGCTGGCGCCCGTCCCTTCGAGGCGCTTGCGCAGACGATATACGTAGACTTCGACCGCATTTTCGCTGAAATCGGCATCCCAGGCAGACAGGGAATTGACGATCTGGCGCTTGGTGACCACCCGACCCACGCGTGCCATCAGCATCTCCAGCACCGACAGCTCGCGTACCGACAGGGCCAGCCGGTGACCATTGGCGCGAACCTCGCGCCCGACCGTATCGAACACCAGAGGGCCGGCCTCGATCTGCGGCTGAGCCTGGCCGGCACGCCTGCGTCCCAGGGCGCGCACACGCGCAGCCAGCTCGGGCAGATCGAAGGGTTTGGTCACGTAGTCATCGGCGCCGGCATCGAGACCGGCAACGCGGTCATCCAGGCCATCGCGCGCAGTGAGAATCAGCACCGGCACCTGATTGCCTTCCTGACGCAGCTGGCGCAATACCTCCAGCCCGCTGAGCCCGGGCAGATTCAGATCCAGCAACAGCAGGTCATAGGAAAGCCCCGCCAGCGCTCCGCGAACCTTATCGCCCTCGGTGAGCCAGTCGACGGCATACCCCTGGTCGGACAGGAACTCCTGCAGCGCGTGGCCCAGGGTCGTGTCGTCTTCGATTACAAGTACTCGCATGCGGCAATTTTAACGCGATCCGTGCCGCTGCTGCGGCCAGGACGAAAAAAAGCCGCCCCTTTACAGGGCGGCCGGGTACGGGCTGCCTGGCCCCAGACTCAGGGCGTGGTCGCAGCCGGCGCCCCTTCGGCCGGCGCCGGGGTGGTCACGAAACCGATGCGGGCCATGCCCGAGCGGCGCGCCGAAGCCATCACGCGCGCCAGGGTTTCGTAGCGCGTATTCTGGTCTGCGCGGATACGGATCTCGGCCTGCGGCTTATCGCCGGCGATAGCCTGGAATCGCTGCGGCAGGTCTTCCAGCGTGACCGGCATCTCATCCCAGAAGATCGCGCCATTGGCATCGATGGCCAGATCGACCGTTTTCGGATCTTCCTGAACCTGCTCGGCCGACACCTGCGGCATATTGATCTTGATGGAATGCGCCAGCAGCGGCGCCGTGATGATGAAGATCACCAGCAGCACCAGCATCACGTCGATGAGCGGCACCATGTTGATCTCGGACACGGTGTGGCCGCCCGACCCTTTATTGTCGAAGCTGCCGAAGGCCATTATTCACCCCCTCGGGCGTGGCGCTGACGCCCCAGGGCGCGCACCTTGCCATCGGACACCTCGACCTGCTGGCCGGTCGTCAGGAAGGCGAACAGGTCATGCGCGAAGGCATCCAGACGCGACAGGTAGACGCGGTTGTTGCGCACAAACATGTTGTAGGCCAGCACGGCGGGAATCGCCACTGCCAGGCCCAGACCGGTCATGATGAGGGCTTCGCCCACCGGACCGGCAATGCGATTGATGGTCACGCCATCCGACAGGCCGATCCCGACCAGCGCGTGATACACGCCCCACACGGTGCCGAACAGACCCACGAACGGGGCGGTCGACCCCACCGAAGCCAGCACCGTCAGGCCGTTCTCGAGCTTGGCGGTTTCCTCGTCGATCACCTTGCGCATGGTGCGGGTGACGAACTCGCTGTTGCTGCCCGCCTCTTCCAGCTTGGTGGCGCCGAACTTGGCGTGATGACTCTGCGCGTGGATGGCATGGCTGGTCAGGTGCGAGAAGGGATCCTGCGCGCCGTGCGTGACGATTTCGTTTTCAACCTGCTGCAGCGAGCTGGCATTCCAGAAATGGTTCAGGAAGACGCCGGAACGCTTGCGCATGCGCAGATTGCTGACCACCTTGACGACGATCAGGTACCAGGTCACCAGGGACATCAGGATCAGGATGATGAACAGCGTCTTGCCGACGAAGTCGGTCTGGGCCACAAAGTGCAGAAAGCCCATATCGGGCGGCGCATTCTGCGCGGCTGCGTTGAGCGTATCGGCGCTTTGCTGCAGCGGCGCCAGCGCCGGCGGCGGGGCGGCCAGCGCCGGATCCGGCGCAACGGCGGGGGCCGCGGCGGGTGCGCTGCCCGGAGCGGACTCGGCCGCGGGCGCCGCCTGGGCGACGGCCATCATGGCATTCTGAAGTACGTTGAACATCGTGTTCCCTTTACCTGTAGCTGGACTTACTTGACTTCAAAGTCGTACGGAATTCTGGCCTGGCCCGTCACTGCCTTGCCATTGCGCATGGCCGGCTTGAAGCGCGCCTTGCGCGCCGTTTCCAATGCGGCGTTATCCAGACGACGGTACCCGGACGAGGTGTCGATCCAGGCTTTCTCTACATTGCCTTGCGGGCTGATCTGCACCATCACCAGCACCCTGCCCTGCTCGCGTCGCCGCAGGGAGTCACTGGGATATTTCGGTGCGGGCGGCTTGCCCAGATATTCCACGCTGGTCATGAAGACCGGCTCGTCAGGCGCCGGCCCCGCCGTCGGCGCCTGAGTGACCTGCTCACCCTCGGTGGCGCCGCTGGGCGCGGCCTCGACCTTGGGCTGCTCGACCGGTTGCGGCTTGGGTTGCGGCTTGGGCTGGGGCTTGGGTTTTGGCTTAGGTTTGGGCTTGGGCTTGGGCGCCGGCTCGGGGGCCTTCTCGACCACCGGCTCGGGCTCAGGTTCGGGTTCGATTTCAGGCTCGACTTCCGGTTCGATTTCCGGCTCGGGCTCGGGCGGCGGCGGCTCGACCTCAGGCTCGGGCTCCGGCGGAGGCGTTTCCTCGACCAGTTGCTCGGCCTTCGCCACCTGCACCATCGGCGCCTCGATGATGCTCACCATGACGGGCTCGGGCTCCACCATTTCGGGAGGCTCCGAGTCCATGAAGAAAACTGCACCGATGACCGCCGCATGCACGGCAAGCACAGCGACGCCGGCGCCCACACGCAGCCCGAGAGAGGCTTGCGAAGCAGACATCCAACCGTTATGTGGGTGAGGCATGAATCAGCCAGAAACATTGACGACTACCGCCGGCCGCACGGTCAAAAACCGACCTGCCCCAGGCGTTTGCAAGTCCATCACGATATATCAAATGCGAATGATTCGCAAGCTTAATATCAAAGATGATCCTGGGTGCCGGCAGGTATCGCGCAAGACATCGCTTCAGAGCCGGGAATAGGCAAGACAGCCGCCGTAGAGGACGCACAATCCGTCTGACCCCGATAGAGAGCGTCGACGGCTTCGTGCGCCTGCGGGTATCCGGGAGGCGTTTCATCGCCCGCCAGATACGACAGGCAACAAAAAAGGCACCCGGATCTCTCCAAGTGCCTCATTGACGCAGCTTTGATGGTGGGTGCTACAGGGGTCGAACCTGTGACCTACGCCTTGTAAGGGCGCCGCTCTACCAGCTGAGCTAAGCACCCTTCGCGGGGCCACTCAAAGTCATGCGAGGGCTGAAGTATAGCGAACTGCAAAACGATCGGCAAATCAGCCCGCCTGCCCGGCCCATTTCGGCCCGGCTGGCATGCGTCGCGTCAGTTCACGGCATCCTTGAGGGCTTTGCCCGGGCGGAATTTCGGCACCTTGGCCTTCTTGATCTTGATGGCTTCGCCGGTGCGCGGATTGCGGCCGGTACGGGCAGCGCGCGAGGACACGGCAAACGTGCCAAAACCGACCAGCGTAACCGTACCGCCCTTTTTCAACGTCGTTTTGACGGCACCGATCAATGCATCAAGCGAACGACCTGCCGCTGCCTTGGAGATGTCGGCTTTGCTGGCAATGTGATCGATGAGTTCGGATTTGTTCATTCAGTGTTACCCCTCACAAAGTAGGATTTTTCACGACCCGGGACCACAAGGCCAGGGAATCGCGTCAGAACAGGCGAATGACGACTTGATGTTTCTTGCGCCGCGACAACGCGGCGTAATGACTGCTGCGCCACAGGATTGCGCCCTGTTTTCCGGGGCGTTCAAGCACCGCGGCACAGTGGCATATTAGGCACTCCGCACCTGGGCCTGTCAAGCATGACAGGCCCGCAGGCCGCGCCACTACTAGCTTTTAGCGATTTCCGCAATCAACAGAAACGCCTAGCGAGAAGCTGCAGCGACTAGTGCTTGATCGAAATCGTGCAACAAATCGGTTTCATCTTCGATCCCGACCGAAACCCGGATCAGGCTGTCGGCGATGCCCATTTCCGCGCGGCGCTGGGGGCCCATTTCGTAATAGATGGTGTGTGCCGCCGGCAGCGCCAGGCTGCGCGTATCGCCCAGATGCGTTGCATTGAGCACGATTCGCAAATGATTGAGAAAATCGAAACAATCTATGCCGGCAGCCAGCTCCACGCCCAGCAGGCCGCCGAACCGGCCCGGACGCAGCAAGGCGGCGGCACGCGCATGCTGAGGGTGGCAGGGCAACCCCGGATAATGCACCTTCGCCACACCGGCATGGCCCTGCAGAAAACGCGCCAGCGCCAAGGCATTGCTGCAATGCCTGTCCATGCGCAAAGCCAGCGTCTCGGCGCCCACCGCAATGCGATGGGCAGGCTCGGCGGCCAGGGTCGCTCCCATATCGCGCAAGCCCTTTTTCTTGATCTGGGTCAGCCCCCAGCCGGCCGGAGCGCCCTTGCGATAAGCCTCGGCGATATTGGCGTAGCCCGACCAGTCGAACAGGCCGGTATCCGTCACGGCTCCGCCTAGCGCATGGCCGTGTCCGCCGATGTACTTGGACAAGGAATTCATGACCAGCGAGGCCCCCACATCGCGCGGCCGCAGCAGCCAAGGCGAGGTCAGCGTGTTGTCCACCACGTAGACCAGACCGTGCTCACGGCAGATCTCGCCCAGGCCGACCAGATCCGCGATCTGGGTGCCTGGGTTGGCAATGGTTTCGGTGAATACCAGACGCGTGTTGGGTCGCAGGGCCGCACGCACCTGCCCGGCATCGGTCGCATCGACGGTGGTCACTTCCACGCCCAGGTCGGCCAGCGTACCCAGCAGGCTATTGGTATTGCCGAAAATGAAATGGCTGGACACCAGGTGATCGCCGCGGCGCAGCAGTGTCGTGAAAATGGCCGCCAGCGCTGCCATCCCGGTGGCAAAACTGACCGTGCCCGTGCCGCCTTCCATCTTGGTGATCCGGGCCTCGAGTGCCGTCGTGGTGGGCGTACCCTGGCGGGCATAGGTAAAGCCGGACCGGCCCTGGAACACGGCCGCCAGTTCATGGGCATCTTCGTAGACATACTCCGAAGAGGGATGCATGGGCTTGTGCACCGCTCCGTGCTCGACGGACTGGCTGCGGTCGGAGTGAAGAATGGTGGTGGTAAAGCCGTTCTGGTGCATGATGATCAAGGCTGGCGAAAAACTGCGGAAAACGGCGCAAGGCGCGCCGCAAAGGGGCGCCCGGGCTCAGGCCCGGCGCTGACGAACGGTCTCGTAGAGGCAGACGGCGCTGGCGACACTGACGTTCAGGCTTTCCACTGAACCCAGCATGGGGATATTGACCAGCTCATCGCAGGTCTCGCGCGTCAGGCGGCGCATGCCCTCGCCTTCCGCCCCCATGACCCACGCCATGGCGCGGCGCGCATCGACGGCGTGCATGTCATGGCTGGCCTGATCATCGGTGCCCACGAGCCAGATATCGCGCTCTTTCAGCTCGCGCATCGTGCGCGCCAGATTGGTCACCATGATGTAGGGCACGGTGTCGGCTGCGCCACAGGCCACCCGCTGAACGGTGCTGTTCAAGCCGACTGCGCGATCGCGCGGGGCGATCACCGCATGCACGCCCGCCGCATCGGCAGTACGCAGACAGGCCCCCAGGTTGTGCGGATCGGTCACGCCATCGAGGATCAGCAGAAAGGCCGGCCCCTCGATCACATCGAGCACCTCGTCGACACTCACGGCGAGCTGACGTTCGTCGGCCAGCGCGACCACGCCCTGGTGGCGGGTGCCGCGCGCCAGGCCGTCGAGCCTATCCATCGACACCGGATGCACCCGGCAGCCGGCATGCGTGGCCTGCTCGATAAAAGTCTGCATGCGCTTGTCGCGGCGCGACGCCTCGACGTAGATATCCTTGATGGAATCCGGCGCGTGGCGCAAACGCGCCACGACCGCATGAAAACCTGCCAGAACTTGGGCCGACGCCATGATGTGACTACCTCAGAAAAACGCAATAACCCGTCAGTCCGGACCGACGGGACGGGGCCGCACGACGGCGGCCCCTGAACAATGCTGCAATGTTACCGCGACCGCCGACTAGCGCAGCCGGGGCGCCTTCTTGGACGGCGCCGCAGCACGCTTGACCACCTTGGCCGGCGTCGCACCAAGCGGCTTGGCGGCCTTCTTGGCTTCGGCGCGGCGTTGCTTGGCGGTCTGGCCCTTGAGGGCGGCCGGCTTGGGCGCGGCGGCTTTCTTGATGCGGCGCGGCTCCTCGGGATTGCGCTGGCTTTGCTTGCGCAAAGACTCGTAGCTGGTTCCCTTGACCAGGCGGAACTCGATGCGGCGCGCCTCCAGATCGACGCGCGACACCTGCACCTGGACCTTGTCGGTCAGGCGGTAGCGCATGCCGGTACGCTCGCCGCGCAGCTCGTGCATGGCATCGTTGAACTGGAAGTAGTCGCTGCCCAGTTCGGAGACGTGCACCATGCCCTCGACGTGCAGAGTATCGAGCGTGACGAAGATCCCGAAGCTGGCTACGCCGGTGACCGTGCCGCTGAAATCTTCGCCCACGCGCTCGCGCACGAACCAGCACTTGAGCCAGGCCTCGACATCGCGCGAAGCTTCGTCTGCACGGCGCTCGCTGGCCGACAGGATCAGGCCCATCTTTTCCCAGATCGCATGCTCATGCTCGCGCTTTGTGGTCCCGATCACGACTGGCTGAGACTCCAGCTCGGGCACGTAGCGCTTGCCCGCCAGCAGGGCCTTGATGACCCGGTGGGTGAGCAGATCGGGATAGCGGCGAATCGGCGAGGTGAAGTGCGAATAGGCCGGATACGACAGGCCGAAGTGACCCATGTTGTCCGGACTGTAGACGGCCTGCTGCATGGAGCGCAGGCTCATGGTTTGCAGCAGCGGGAAGTCGGGGCGACTGCGCACCGAATCGAGGAACTCGCCATAGTCCTTGGCCGACGGCGTTTCGCCGCCGCCCAGCGACAGGCCCACGGTGCGCAGAAACTCGCGCAACGCCTGCAGGCGCTCGGGCGTCGGGCCCTCGTGGATACGGAACAGGCCCGGATGCTTGTTGCGCAGCATGAAATCGGCCGCGCAGGTATTGGCCGCCAGCATGCTCTCTTCGATCAGCTTGTGGGCGTCGTTGCGCACCATCGGCACGATCTGTTCGATGCGACCCAGTTCGTTGCAGACGATGCGGGTCTCGACCGTTTCGAAGTCGATGGCACCTCGCTTTTTACGCTGCTGGGACAGCAACTGGTACAGATCATGCAGATGCTGGACATCCGCCAGGCGCGGGCCTAGCGCCTGCGCGGCCGGCCCGGTAGGCTGCTGCAGCGCCTCCCAGATGGAGGTGTAGGTGGTGCGCGCATGCGAATGCATGACGGCGTTGTAGAACTGATAGGCCGTGACCGTGCCCGCCTTGGCGCCAGTGGCCGGAATGACCATGTCGCACACCAGCACCAGCCGGTCGACGTCGGGATTCAGCGAACACAGGCCGTTGGACAGGGACTCCGGAAACATCGGAATCACGCGGCGCGGGAAATACACACTGGTGCCCCGCTCGAAGGCATCTTCGTCCAGCGCGTCATCGGGCCGGACATAATGGCTGACATCGGCGATGGCCACCAGCAGGCGCCAGCCGGGGCGTTTGCGCGTGCCGGTGCCCAGATCGACCGGCGTGCAATAGACCGCATCGTCGAAGTCGCGCGCGTCTTCGCCATCAATGGTGATGAGCGGCACATCGCGCAGATCGACGCGGTCCTTCAGGTCGCTCTTGCGGACCACCTCGGGCAGTTTGGCGGCCTGTTTGAGCGCGGCCTCGGAAAAAGCGACCGGCACGTCGAACTTACGGACCGCGATCTCGATTTCCATGCCGGGGTCGTCGATCTCGCCAAGCACCTCCGAAACCCGCCCCAGCGGCTGGGTATGGCGGGTCGGCTGCTCGATGATCTGCACCGCCACCACCTGGCCGTGCTGCGCGCCGTTGGTGTCGTCCGGCGGAATCAGGATGTCGTGCTTGATGCGCTGATCTTCGGGCACCACGATGGACAGGCCATGTTCGTGCAGGAAGCGGCCAACCAGCTTGTTGGTGCGCCGCTCGATCACCTCGACGATGGTGCCATCGGGCTTGCCGCGGTATTCGCCATTGGGCTTGACCAGCACACGATCGCCGTGCAGCACCTTGAGCATCTCGCGCGGCGACAGAAAGATATCGGGACCGCCGTCATCGCGCACCAGAAAGCCGAAGCCGTCACGGTGGCCTTGCACCCGTCCGGCCACAAAATCCAGCTTGGTCGCCAGCAGCAGCACGCCCTTGCGGTTGGGCAACAGTTGCCCATCGCGCTCCATGGCAGCCAGCCTGCGCTCGAACCCCACCAGGGTGGCATCGCGCTCCACCCCCATGCGTTCGGCCAGCTCGGCGGGCGACAAAGGGCCCGGCGCCGAGCGCAAAGCCTTGAGTATCTCTTCGCGCGACGGGACGTCCGGATCGAAATCCGGGGGAGCAGCGGCCAGGACCGGGGTGGATTTATTATTGTTGTTCGCTTCTTTGTTCGATCGTTTTGCCAAAACTGAAAATCCCGTATATAATGCGCAGCTTCTGTGGTCAGCCCAGTGCGACACTGAAAGCCAGACGCAGCGTTTTGCGAAGTAGCTAGTCTACGTGAATTTCAAAGCAAAATCGTTGACAGGCACAGTGCCCAGGTGGCGGAATTGGTAGACGCGCATGGTTCAGGTCCATGTGCCGCAAGGTGTGGAGGTTCGAGTCCTCTCCTGGGCACCACAGTTTCAGCAGGCAGTGCATGCACTGCCCGCAAGCAAGATAAAACCCCCGGTGGCCCTGCCATCGGGGGTTTTGCTTTTCCATCTCGCTTTTCCAGCGGCCCCGCAAAGGCCTTTAGCGTCGCGACCCCTCCCGCCGCACATGGTGCGCTTCGTAGCGCGCCTGCCCCATGGCTTCGATCTGGCCCTGCACCAGGCGCTCGAGCGGCTCAAGCAATGCGTCATAGCGAGAGCTGGCCTCCAGCCCATTAAGCGCTGCCGCCACGGCCTCCACCGTCGACAGGGCGCCGGGCAGATCGGCGTGGCGCACCCGATAGCGCCCTTGCGGCACACCCGGCAGGGACAGACGCGGCAACGCCGCCAGCTCCGGGTGGCGCGCCACCATCGCGCGCGCCCGCCGCCACGTGGCATCCGGTACCACCAGGAGACGCCCCGGCGCGCCCGCCACCGCCGGGCCGACCACCTGCGCCTGCTCTCCGGGAAACAGGAGATAGGCGGCCCAACCTGGCTGCTGCCACAAAACCGGATCGAACTGATCGGCCACGACCCGCTGCGCGCGCGCCAGGCCCAGCCAGGCCAGCCGCGCCGTATTCAGCGCATGACCCGCCTCGCGCGGATCCTGCAGAATCAGCACACGAGTGTCCGAATAGAGCTTGGGCACTAGGGCGCAAAGACAATGCGACAGAGGACGCTCGCAACGCCCACAGACAGGACGGGACATGACAACCCAGAAAAAGAAACGACACACAGCATAGCCGCCCCGATGCAATTATTTTTGCCTCGACTTGCACGCATTCCAAAAAGTGTGCATAATTCGCGTCCTGCTGATCGACGCGGTGACGCAACGAACGACAGAGCCCAGGTGGCGGAATTGGTAGACGCGCATGGTTCAGGTCCATGTGCCGCAAGGTGTGGAGGTTCGAGTCCTCTCCTGGGCACCAATCAACATCGTGACATGATCCATCACGGTGCGCCGGAAACCGGAATCACTAATTCAGGTTTTCATTCGGTACCTTCCGAACAAGGATCCCCGATCATGGCCGGGTAATATCCATGGTCGTTCGCATGACTGTGCGCGAAACGATGCAGGAAATCACAGTCTAAGCCCAGGTGGCGGAATTGGTAGACGCGCATGGTTCAGGTCCATGTGCCGCAAGGTGTGGAGGTTCGAGTCCTCTCCTGGGCACCAATTTGACATCACGCAACTTGCGCGATGTGCCAAAAAGCCCGGATGCTCACGCATCCGGGCTTTTTTTTATTGCCGCCCCACTTTCCAGCCACCCTGCCCTCCCTGCCTTCTTTTGAATTGGCCGGCACAGCCCTGCCCTAGAAACGTACCGACAATGCCAGGCTGACCGTGCGGCCCGGCAGCGGCATGGCAATCACCGTGCCCGGGTCATAGGCATATTGATTGGTCAGATTATCAATATTGAAATCCAGCTCAACCCCCTTGCTGATGCGATAGCTCGCAAATACATCTACGGTTCTGTTCTGCGGGATCCGCTTCACCGCCGGCGCGGCAGTACCCGCGAGCCAGCCCACCGGGCTCTGCTTGCCGGAGTGATAGCGCAAGCGCGCGCCCAGCGTAACCGCCCCGTCCAGAAAATACAGCCCGGCCGTAATGGCGTACGAATGACGCGGCGGCACGCGGCTGGAGATCAGGCTCCGGCTGAAGCCCGTTGAATTGCATACCCCATCCAGACATATCCAAGGCTCGTCGTAGCGCATGGCGGAGGCAGTGATGAAAAAGCGCGGATGCTCGTAGCGCAGGCCGAGATCAAACCCGCCCAAACGGAATACGTCATAGTTCTGAAATGACAGATTTGCCTTCCAGACCGGCACTCCCGGAGCCTGTGGCAGTTTCGCTGCAGAAATATAGTGACGCGCCCAATTTTCGAAGCGTGCCAGCCGTAACACCAAGCTGTCTTGCAGCTGCCAGACCCCTTCCCATTCCGCTTTCAGCCCGAGTTCCAGACTGTCCAGGCGCTCCGCACGCAGGGGATGGCGCCAGTCATAATTGAAGAGTTGCCCTGACGCCGAGCCCTCAAACAGACTCGGGTTGCGATAACTGCGCCCCGCCTTGGCAAAGACACTGAGCCCGGATTGCAAGGGCAGCTCCAATTGGGCCCGCAGATCCAGCCGCGGGGCATAGCGCGTGTGCCGGCCCTTGCTGGCAAAGTCTGTGATTTGCGCACCATGCCATTGCACTCCTGCACGCATCTGCCCACGCCACAACCGCCAGGCGCTATCGACATACACCCCATATTGACGGCGTCGTGCATCACGCGAAGCCCGGCTGTCTCGCGGCCTTGTACGTTGCTCGTCCAACACCACACCGTAATGCCATGACACCCCACCAAGCTCGCTGCGATTTGCCCAGGCAAACCCGTCACGCGTATCGGCATAACTGTGCCGATACTGATCGCCGTAATCGGCCGACGTGCTAAAGAGCCCGTTGTGCTGGGTCAGGCGCGCGCGGGTCTGCCAGATACTGACATCCATATCGATGTACGGCGCCACACGCCACCCATACCGCAACCGATAAGCATCGACACGCGCAGTCCCCAAGGCCCACTGCGGCATCGACTCCACACCCGGCGGCCAGGGGTTGAAATTGATATCGTTTTCCTGCTTGTACCAGTACGCCGCCATCACCTCGCCAGCGCGCTGCTCATGATGGCGATAGTTCAATTCCAGGCGCTGCCCGGAGGCGATATTCCAACCCAATTTGGCAAGTGTGGACACGCTGGCAAAACTGGTATTGACCACCTCCTGCCCGGGCTTGACGACCAAGTCATCGCCAGGCTCTTCCGTGGCCAGACCAGTCACGTCATCGGCATAGCGCTCAACATTGCGGCTGCCGGCAAAATAATTGCCAGTGCGACGCCTGCTGACCGCCACGACCGCATCCAGCAATGACGTGCGCCACGCCCAGGCCAGCGTCAACGCACCATTGGCGAACCGACCGGGGCGAATACGATTGTGCAGCACGTAATATTCCTGCAGAGCCTCATCTGCCGGAATCTGCGGCCAGCGATTATTGTTATAGACGCGCGCCTTCATCCACACACCGACATCCTTGCCGGGCAGCAACACATCCTCAGGTGTCAGCGTGCGCAGTTGCACCACACCGCCGACCGCGCCAGCGCCATATGGGCCGATGGAAGACCCCTTATCGACCCTGGCCTGACCGATGAAATCCAGATCAATATAGCTGCGGTCACTTTCACCTTGATAGCCGCGCCAGGTATGGGTGGATTGCAAGCTGCCATCCACATAGACGGGCACCCGGCCCTCGCCTTGAATCCCGCGTATGCCGACATCGAGCGCGCCGGCTTCGTTGCGAATGTTATTCAATTGCAGGCCGGATACCTGGGTCAATGCTTCCGCATTTCCTGTGCCGCGAAAACGATCCAGCGCCTCGCGTCCGAGCTCATCAGCGAGTGGATCCTCCAGATGGCCCACCACCCACACGCGCTCCAGCAACACTGGCCCTTGATCCGCACGATCAAGCTGCGCCACCGCCTGCGCGGCACCCAACCCACCCCCTGCCACCAGCGCCAGAGAGCCCAACAGGAATTTTTGCATCGCGATCCATCCCACATTCATACATCAACAACTGATAATGAGAATCACTATCATTCATAAATGACGTAACTATGGGATGCCGCCTCTATGCCCCCCGGCTGCCGCCCATCAAACAGGACGAGTCACCGTAAAAAGAACTACGCCACAGGGTGAGGACTTCGGTCGAGCGCCGCACTGCTGAGCCGCGCCGCCCACGAACCGATGGCTTCACCCAGACAATCCGGGCCATCGGCTCGACCAGCGTCTGGGTGAGGATGACCACCGGCACACGGGCTGGCTGGCACGGCCCAGCCCAAGGCAAGCGCAATGCCGCTCAAGCGCACAGCAATCTGTCGCGCATAGAGAAAAGCGCGGATACCGCCAGCTGACATGGCGGCGAACAAGGCGTGTAGAAAAAACCCTGCAATGGCGTCGCCTGCGGCGCCGCAGCGGCATGATCACAAAGGCTTCACCATGACCCGGTGCTCGATCCCGGCATCAAGAAATATTTCACCTTCCGCCGCAAAACCAAACGCTTCATAGAAGCCCATCGCCTGTATCTGCGCATTAAGGATCAAACGCTTGTGACCCGCCTGCCGACCGCACGCTATCAAGGCCGTCAGGACTTGCGCCCCCACGCCCGAACCTCGGGCCGAACGACGCACCGCCATGCGGCCGATATGACCATCCGGCAACAGCCGCCCGGTCGCCAGAGGCTGCCCCGCCAGGTCATAAGCCACCGCATGTTGCGATAGTGGATCGTACTCATCCAGCTCCAGCTCTGGCGGCACGAACTGCTCCTGGACAAAAACCTCCAGACGAATCGGCCAGGCGTCTGGACGCAGACGATCCCATGAACCTATCACCACATGCACGGAAGAAGAACCCGCTGCCCTCACGATCTGCCGCTCCAAAATGCCAGGCGCCCATTATCCCAGAGCCTCCGGCACCAGCCTGCGCCCTAGAAGACGCCCCAAAACGACGGCAGTCACACGGGAAGATCGTCCGACGAATCTGGTAACGTGAGCAACACACGTGTTTCTCGGAGAGGTATATGCAATGGTTTGCCGGCCGCTATACGGCCTTTGCACTCATACTCATCGGTGCAGCCCTGACCCTGACGTTGAGCGTTGTCTCCGGCTGGGGTTGGCTCTGGGCAGCCGCCCCACTTTGCGCCCTCGCCCTGCTTGGCATCTACGACCTGCTGCAGCAGCGTCACGCCATCCGGCGCAACTATCCCGTTCTCGGCAATCTGCGCTTTCTGTTCGAGTTCATCCGCCCGGAGATCCGTCAGTACTTCCTGGAAGACGACACCAAGGCGCAGCCCTTCTCCCGAGCGCAGCGCTCCATCGTCTACCAGCGCGCCAAACAGGAAATCGACAAGCGCCCCTTCGGCACCCAGGAAGATGTCTACGGCGACCGCTATGAATGGATCAATCATTCCATGGCGCCCTCCCATATCGCCGACGCCGATTTCCGCATCCAGGTCGGCGGCCCGGACTGCACCCAGCCCTACTCGCTGTCGGTCTTCAATATCTCCGCCATGAGCTTCGGCGCCCTGTCGGCCAACGCCGTGCTGGCCCTGAACGAAGGCGCGCGCACCGGCAACTTCGCGCATGACACCGGCGAAGGCGGCATCAGCCGCTACCACCGCGAACCGGGCGGCTCGCTCATCTGGAACATCGGTTCGGGCTACTTCGGTTGCCGCGACGAGCACGGCGCCTTCTCGGAAGAGGCCTTTGTGCGCAACGCCTGTACGCCACAGGTGAAAATGATCGAGATCAAACTCTCGCAAGGCGCCAAGCCGGGCCATGGCGGCATCCTGCCGGCCAACAAGGTCACCCCCGAAATCGCCGAAGCGCGCGGCGTGCCTCCCTGGCAGGACTGCAACTCACCCGCCAGCCACAGCGCCTTCGATTCGCCGGTGGGGCTGATGCACTTCGTGGCCCGTCTGCGCAAGCTGTCCGGCGGCAAACCGGTCGGATTCAAACTCTGCGTGGGCCACCCCTGGGAATGGTTCGCCATCGTCAAAGCCATGCTCAAGACCGGCATCACGCCCGACTTCATCGTGGTCGACGGCGCCGAAGGCGGCACGGGCGCCGCCCCCGTGGAGTTCGTCGATCATGTCGGCACGCCGCTGCGCGAGGCGCTGCGCCTGGTGCACAACACCCTGGTCGGCGTGAACCTGCGCGACCGGATACGGATCGGCGCCTCCGGCAAGATCATCACCGCCTTCGACCTGGTACGCACCATGGCCATGGGCGCGGACTGGTGCAACGCGGCGCGCGGCTTCATGTTTGCGATCGGCTGCCTGCAGGCGCAAGCCTGCCACACCGGCAAATGCCCCACGGGCGTGGCCACCCAGGACCCGCTGCGCCAGCGCGCGCTGGTGGTGCCCGACAAAGCCCAGCGGGTAGCTCATTTCCACGGCAACACGCTGCGCGCCCTGGCCGAACTGCTCGAGGCAGCCGGGCTGACCCACCCCAAGCAATTGCGCCCCCAGCATATCGCGCGCCGCATTTCCTCCAGCGAGATCCGCCTGCTCTCGGCGCTCTTTCCCGAGCTGTCCCAGGGCGAGCTGTTGCGCGGCGAATTCCGCCATCACATCTTCCGCGTGGGCTGGAACATGGCCACCGCCGACTCCTTCCACCCCGTGACCGACCTGCCTACCGCCCTGGCCGAACTGCACCGCCCGCCCCAAGCGGCGCCCGCATGAAAAATTATTAAAAAAACCATCACTTGGCTTGCAAACCAAAAAAACACTGTGCTATAGTTACGTTCTTCGCTAGTCAAACAGCTTCACGCAGCAACCCGCAAGTCGCTGCCAAGCCACAGGCCAGCCAAGGATGGCGCATTAGCTCAGCCGGTTAGAGCGACGGAATCATAATCCGCAGGTCCCCTGTTCGAATCAGGGATGCGCCACCAAGAATATCAAGAGCTTAGCGGTCATCCGCTAAGCTCTTTTCTACTTCTGGCGCCTTCGTGTCCGAACTGTGTCCGAAATTTCCTGCGCGAAAAGCGAGATAGTTTGAGACGATCGGTGTTGCGGCGACGCCGCAATGGTTTGGCCGCCGCCGGCAGTGCTGCCTTGTACTCCTGGGGATTGTCAATCCATGCCTGCAAGGCGGCTGTGGTCCAGCCGCACGCGCGGCCACCTAAATGGACGGGTCGAGGGAAACGTCCCTCTGCGATGCGCCGATAGATCGTGGCGCGGCTGAGCGCCGTAATGCGTACTACGTCTGCCAAGCGATAAAAAGCCGGCGCAGGCTTGCCAACATCGTGTTCGTTGAGCATGGCCATCTCCTATAAGCGGACATGGCATCAGGATGCGTCAGATCGTCTCAACCACAAACCAATCAAGGCGTAGCACAGCGTAGGTACTTTTTGCAGAGCCCTATTTCTCCTCTTGGTAGAGGCTAGTTATATAGTGCTTGCTCAAGTTGTCAGCGGCGGGGTTCTTCTTGATCAGTGAAATGCGAACTTCATCCCAATCAAGGAACACTGGGATTCTTTCTTCAACGATGCCATTGCTTTTCGCTATCGCAGATAGGCCAGGGATGCGTTGCCCGGCCTGCGCTTCATGTTCCTCGATTTTTTGCTGAAATAGCTCTCGCGCAGCAGAAATCACCGATCCAGTTTTCGCTCTGATTTCTCGATGAATCGCTGACAACGCTTCCACGTATTTGCGTGCGGCCGGAATGATGGAAATTTTTTCCGTACATTCATCCAATAGCTTACCCTTGAGTTTCGCCTTGAATTGCTTGTCTTCTGCAAGAGCTGACTTCATCGCATAAGGTATGACTCGTGCCTCAAGGCGTTCACGCTTGCCTTCTGGAAGCCATTTTGACCCCATCGTCACCCCATGTACGGCAAAACCGACATGTTGCACGTGATTTCTCAGCGCCTCCATGAACCTGTACTCGAATAGCGAGTCATAAAAATGACGCTTACGTTCTCGAATGGGGGCTGGGTCAGCACCCATCTCACTCACCCATTGAGGAGCCTGGTCCAAGTAAAGACGTGCTGCGCTAAGTAGGTTCAACGGTAATGCCCCCTAAAAAACGGGGGAATCAGAAGTAGAATTTTCTCATTAAGGAGTTCT
>NZ_FKBR01000044.1 GCF_900078335.1 Bordetella trematum | reverse complement strand
CGCCGGGGGTCGCGGGTTCGAGCCCCGTCCGCTCCGCCAAAATTCAAAGCCCTGCAGGCAGCGCCTGCAGGGCTTTTTCTTTGCATCGGCCGCATAATCCGGCCCGGAAAATCACTTTATTTTCAGAATCTGGTGATCCGATCTGACAGACGCAAAAAAATAGTGCATAATTCGGCCCCGTTCATCGAGAGGTGAACGGGCAAGCCGGAAAGCAT
>NZ_FKBR01000043.1 GCF_900078335.1 Bordetella trematum | reverse complement strand
TCAGGTCAACGGTGTTGCTGCCGTCGCCGGCTGCGATCAGCAGTTGGCCCAGCAGGCCGCTGTCCACCAGCGTGATTACATCCACGCCAGCACCCGTGGTGATGGACGTGTCGCCACCCACCGTCACCTTATCCAGGCTAACGGTATTGGCGGCGTCACCAGCGTCTATGTCCAGCGAGCCGCCGATGTCGGTTTGCAGCAGGGTGACGCTGTCGTTGCCCGCGCCAGAGCTGATGCGGGTCGCAGCGCCCACCGT
>NZ_FKBR01000042.1 GCF_900078335.1 Bordetella trematum | reverse complement strand
GCAGATGGCGGCAGCGGCAAGATCGGCCATCTCTTACGTGATAAATGCGCCGGGACGGGTGTTCAACAGGTAATGATTCAAGCCCGACGAACAAATCCATGACAAGCCATGGCTCCCTCCTTGCGCACTGCCCGCCTGGGCCTGCTGACCCTGCTGCTGAGCAGCGTCCCCGCCGCCCACGCGGTCGACGGCACCATCACCATCAA
>NZ_FKBR01000041.1 GCF_900078335.1 Bordetella trematum | reverse complement strand
CTTAGGCGATGATCTTGGCGACCACGCCGGCGCCGACGGTACGGCCGCCTTCGCGGATGGCGAAGCGCAGGCCTTCTTCCATGGCGATCGGGGCCAGCAGCTTGACCTTCATCGACACGTTGTCACCCGGCAGAACCATTTCCTTGTCTTCCGGCAGATCGATCGTGCCGGTCACGTCCGTCGTACGGAAGTAGAACTGCGGACGATA
>NZ_FKBR01000040.1 GCF_900078335.1 Bordetella trematum | reverse complement strand
AAATGCGGTGGCGGTTCCTACCAGACTACATTAATCCCCACCGTGCCCTGTAATGGCTGTTCGATATGCTTGCCCTTGGTGTAGCTCAGGCCCGCATAGCCTCCCACGTTGTTCGTCAGCTTCATCTGGAACCCCAGGCCCAGCCGTAGCGCTGAGCCCGCCGTGCTGTTGTCCAGGTTGATCCGGTTGTTCAGGAGCACCGTATTGGCATTTGAAAAGGTATTCATCCATGCCAGATGCACATACGGTTCGATATACCCATACGCACCCGTCAAACGATAGCCTGCCGTGGCGCCTAACTCGCTTGATACCGATGTGCCGCCATCGCTTTTAACCCTCATGCCGTTGGACAGGGTATATCTCGCGGCATCCAGTGCATTGCCCTCCAGCTTGGCATACGGCTCGACAAAGGCCCCCGACGCCAGACGCCAGTCGTAACCCAGCTTCAGCCCAAGGCCAAACCCGTTGGTCCGGAATGCGCCCTCAGCCACCTGGCCATCGGTGGCCATGGTTTTCGCAGACGTGCGGTAGTGGCCATACTGCGCCGTGGCATCCAGAAAGACCCCGTTGTCGTAGCGACGGGAGAGATACCCATGCGCGCCATAGGCGCTTGTGCCGCCGCTGTTGAAGCCGGCACGGGCGAAGGACAGGGCACCCCCCGCCAGCCACAAGCCGGAGCTCGCGTTAAGACGGGTCTCTCCCCCCAGCATGACGCCACTGGTCTGCATGTCAAAGGCAGAACCCGCAGGCGTGGCCACGCGGGTGTTGCCCCCCAGGAAAGCCAGCCAGGCCCCCTTGTTATGGGCCGTGTTGCGGCGGGACGCGCTCAGGTGGCTGTCCAGCAAATCGGAGGACATCCTGGCCACGATGGCCGGCGCGGCCGCCATGTTCAGTGCGGTTTTCGCCGCGTTGGACAGGCGCTGGCTTTTCGCCAGCACCACATCATAGGTGGTGGCCGATGTCGTCGGCTTCACTGCTTTGACATCATATTGCCAGGCGCCCAGCTCCGTCGTGCCGCTGATACCCGGATCGGCCACCTTCGCCAGAACAAAGGTCTTGCCATCTTTCTGATAAAGCCCGTCCGCATTCACTTTCGCCTCGCTGGCGGAATGGCTGCGGAACACGATCGGGGCGGCGAATCTCTCCACCGTCAGCTTGCTGTTGCCGCTTATATTGGACATCCCGATGCCCCGCTCCAGCGTCAGCGCGCCCACCTTGAGCTGGCCCGCAGTGGCGTCCACCAAGCCGGTCGCAGCAACCGCCAGATTGGACACGTCAGCATTGCCGCTGGTTGTCCATTTTGCCCCGGGGCCCACGGCCACATCGACGTTGGCGGTGCCGGCTCGCGTGGCCTTGCCTGTCCAGCTTCCCCTGTCAGCGACACGGATCCGGGCATGGTAGCCCGCTATCGCATTCACATCGCCCGTCCAGGCCGTCCCGTCCCCGCTGATGTCGACCCGCAGCCCTGCCGCGGGGGCCGGCGTGCCGGCCGTGGCGGCCCCCAAGCTGCGGGTCGCCGCCACAGGCGCGGCGCCGCTGGCGGGGCGGGATGTTGCGGCCGGGCCTGTTGTCACCGAGCCGTGCCATTGCCCTTCTGTCGTCAGGCTGACCCCCAGGGCCGCATTGGGATCGCTGAGATTGGCATCCCCTTTCAGGCTGCCCTTGTTGGACACGTTGAACTGGCCGGAGGCGCCGGGGTCGGTCCGGATTCCTTTGTCCATCACCTGCAACGCCGTGCCGTCGATATTGACGGTATTGCCCGCGCCGGAGAAAGACAGATCGGTCAGCTGACTGCCTTGATTCGCAAGGCGTATCCGTTTGTTCGCGACCTTCAGAAAGGCTTCCAGGGAAGGCTTAGGGTAGGCGGTGCTGGTGTCTTTATCCAGCTTTTCCTTCGCGTTCTTGTACTCTTCCTTGCTGCTGAAATTGAAGCCCACCTGCGTATGATTTTTGACATTCCATGTGGAATGATTTTTCAGGATGAGCTGGATATCGCTTTTCCCTGCATGGAGATTTCCGTCAGCGGAGTTTAAATCTCCGATTGTCATCAGTTCGACATCCTCTCTGCCGGCGGCGCCGGTCAGCACGGCATTGTCAAGCGTGGCGCGCAGGCTGATGCTCCCTGGCTTTGTCTCTGTTGGATAGTATTGTTGTTTTACATCGCTGGTGTTCAGCAATACATCGCCGGCAAGGCTTGAGTCCTTCAGGGATAGCCTGAATACATTGGAGCAACCCTTGTAGAGGA
>NZ_FKBR01000039.1 GCF_900078335.1 Bordetella trematum | reverse complement strand
ATCGGTGCGCACTCACATCAAGTGCCCACACTTATCGGTTGTTGAGTTGTTAAAGAGCGGTACTGCTAAAATCTGGCCTGCCTTGCTTTCAACCCTGCGCCGGGCGGTGACGTTGCCGTCGGACCGTTTGGCGCTGCGTCGTCAGCAGCAGAGAAACGAGATTATGAAGAAGTTTTTTGGGTTTGTCAACTCGGTTTCGATTTATTTTCAAAACCTCGCTGCCCCGCCGACTTGCTTCCGAAGACTCGCGCCTTCGACCTCACTTCCCCTGGCGTGCTATCC
>NZ_FKBR01000038.1 GCF_900078335.1 Bordetella trematum | reverse complement strand
ATCGCCTACAACCTGCTCAAGACCACCGCCGGCAGCAACGTGGCCATCGGCCCCTTCCTGCTGGGTCCCAATGCACCCGTCAATATCCTGACGTCCAGTTCATCGGTACGCCGCATCATCAACATGACGGCGCTCACTGTGATCAACGCCAATCGCCCGGCCTGATCTCACGCAGGAACCTCTTTTTGCCGCCCACCCCGGGCGGTTTTTTTTTGCCCGGCCCGCCAGAAAACAAGCTGGCGGGCTTTTTTTTCCACATCAATCTTTGATCACCCACTGGCCGGCAGGACCTTCGCGCAAGCGGGGTCCCGCGCGCGCCGCCGCGCCTGGAGCGGGCGCTTCACGGGCCTTTTTGACGCCCTGGCAAGCGGGTTTCCGGACGTCCACATCCGCTCTTTTTTTGATCAAAAAGCCGGCTTTCAGAGGCATCATGGCAAAGTCCGACCTGTGGATAACTACTAGGGCGGCAGCTTGTGCACATTATGTGTACCCAAGTTGAACAAGCACCGGTTTTGGCATGAGCCCCAAAACTTGTTCAACTTGGACTACTTTTCCAAACAGAGTTCTTGCACAGCCAAAAACCGCTGCAAACCGTTGAGAAAATTACGGTTTTCAAGGTTAATGGAGTTATCCACAGGCTCTATTAATCATTAGTCTTTATATAAAGAGCTTTAAAGGAAAACCTTAAACATGTCTTCCCACCACCACCGCCCCGCGAGGTCTGCAACATGCGCATTCTCTTGATCGAAGACGAAGCCGACCTGGCCCACTGGCTGTCGCGCAGTCTTGCCCGTCATGCCGGTTTCGTCGTGGACTGGGCAGACAACGGACTGCTTGCCGAACGCCGGCTCGCCCTGGAAGAGTTCGACGCGGTCATTCTGGATCTCGGGCTGCCAGGCATGGATGGGCACACTTTGCTCACCACCATGCGAGCCCGCGATGACAGAACCCCGGTTCTGGTCCTGACGGCACGGGATTCCCTGGCCGAAAGAGTCGGCACGTTGCACGAAGGCGCAGATGACTTTCTGCCAAAACCCTTCGTGCTCGAAGAGCTCGAAGCACGGTTGACAGCACTGATCCGGCGCAGCCGTGGTCGTGAACATCCCCGTTTGTCTCTGGGAAACCTTGTGCTGGACACATCGGCGCAGAAATTCACGGTGTCCGGACAACCCTTGCAGTTATCCCCAAAGGAGTACGCCGTGTTGCGCGTTCTGATCCAACGCAGCGGGGAGCCCATCAACAAGCAACAGATCCTCGATCGCATCCAGACCGACGACAGCGATGCCAACCTCGAAACCATCGAAGTCCTGGTGCACCGCCTGCGGAAAAAATTGACCCACACCGGCGTACAGATCGTCACCATGCGTGGGATGGGCTACAGTCTGGAGATCGCTGTTGACAACTCGTGATGCGCCAGCGGCGCGCACTTTGCGCGCCACGTTGCTGCTCTGGCTGATTCCGGCACAGGTCCTCATCCTGGTCGGTGCGCTCTGGCTATCCAACCACCAGCTGCGCGAACAGGTCGATCTGGCCTACGATCGGGCGCTCGCCGGAGCCCTCCGATCCATCGACCACAACATATCCACAGCAAGCGGTGGATTAAGTCTGGAGTTGCCGTACCTGATGCTGGAATTTTTCGAGCTGACGGCCAATGGCGATGTGTTCTACCGGGTCGCGACCGAGGACGGGCTGGCTGAAATCGGCAATCCCAGCCTGCCGATGCCGCCTGGGCCGCTGGTTTCCGGCAAGCCCGAGTTTTTTTACGCCGATTACTACGGCCAGCCGCTACGGGTAGCCGCGCTGGCCCGACCGATGGACCCGCCGCTTTATGCCGATGAGGGCGGGCGGGTCATCATCCAGGTCGCCGAAGGCCTGGAAACCCGCCAGGAGTTCCTAAATCGGGCGCTGCTGCGTTCCGTGGAGCGGGACGTCGCCGTGGTACTGATCAGCATTTTGGTGGTCATCTGGAGCGTTCTGATGGCTTTGAGGCCCCTTGAGCGTCTCAGGGACGAGGTCGCCCGCCGTTCTGCAGACGATTTAAGCCCCGTGAGGGCTTCGGACGTCCCGGGTGAGGTCCTGCCCCTGCTGGAGGCGATTAATCTCCACACGGGCCGTTTTGAGGCTCAGGCGAGGCTTCAGCGGCAGTTCCTGGACGACGCTTCGCATCAATTGCGCACGCCGCTGTCGGTTTTGCGTACCCAATCGGCCTACGCGCTGCGCGAAACCGATCCCAAGGAGATCCATGCCGCCCTGGTGGCCATGAAAGAAGGCCTGGATCGTGCGGTGCGCACCACCAACCAGATGCTGACCCTGGCGCGCGCCAAGGACGCCCCCTGGGCCGAAGGCGGTCTGGCCCTCGAAAACGTGGATCTGGCCGAACTGGCCGATAGCGTGGGGCGTTCGCTGTTGCCTGCGATCCGGCGCAAGCGCATCGATTTCGGCCTGGAACGCCCCTCCCGGCCGGTCTGCATCCCGGCGGCGGAAGGGCTGCTGCGCGAAGCGCTGTCCAACCTGCTCGACAATGCTTTGCGCTATTGCCCGGACAACGGCGAAGTCACGGTCTACATCGGGCGCGATGAGAGCAACGCCTGGATCACGGTCGAAGACAACGGGCCGGGCATGTCGGCCGAGGACATTGCCCATGCCAGCGTGCGCTTTCGGCGCGGTGCGGCCGGCAAGAACAAACCCGGCGCGGGGCTGGGCCTGGCCATCGTCGGAGCCATTGTCGGGATACATGGCGGCGTGTTGCGGCTGGAGAACCGCGAACCGGGGCCTGGTCTGCGGGCTTCGCTGGTGTTTTCCCTAGGTTTTCCCGGAAATGCTGCTGTGCAGCACAAAAACATCCGGAATTGAAAGGTAGCGGAAAGGAAGGGTTTTGTACGGTAACCGCCTGACGTCGGGGGCAGCTCAGCCGCCGGGCCTCAATTCAAAAACAATCGGAGACCGTATCCCATGCAGATCCTGAAGAAATTCCGTCTGGGCGCCGTACTGGCGCTGGGTGTTGCCGGGCTGGGCAGCAGCCTGAGCGCGCAGGCTGCCAGCGAGCCGCGCCGTCCTGAGTGCATTGCGCCGGCACAGCCCGGCGGCGGCTTTGACCTCACCTGCCGCCTGGCCACCGAAAGCCTCAAGCAAAGCGAGGCGCTCAAAACCGCCATGCGCATCATCTACATGCCGGGCGGCATTGGTGCGGTGGCCTACAACAATATCGTGGCCCAGCATCCCAACGAGCCGGGCACCATCGTGGCCTTCTCGGGCGGCTCGCTGCTCAACCTGGCGCAGGGCAAGTTCGGCAAATACAACGTCAATGATGTGCGCTGGCTGGCTGGCATCGGTGCCGACTACGGCGTGGCGGTGGTGCGCAACGATTCGCCCTACCAGGACCTCAAGAGCCTGATGGACGCCTTCAAGGAAGACCCGACCAAAATCGTGCTGGGTGCCGGCGGTACGGTGGGCAGCCAGGATTGGATGAAGGCCGCCCTGACTGCCAAGGCGGCCGGCGTGGATTTCCGCAAAATGCGCTTTGTGGCCTTCGAAGGCGGCGGTGAGGCCGTGACGGCGCTGCGCGGCGGCCACATCCAGGCTTACATGGGCGATGCGGCCGAAGCCTTCACCATGCTCGAAGGCGGTGCGCCGATCCGCGTGCTGGCGGTCTTCAATGACGAGCGTCTGCCGGGCAAGCTGTCCGACGTGCCGACCGCCAAGGAGCAGGGCTATGACATCGTGTGGCCCATCATCCGTGGCTTCTACATGGGCCCCAAGGTCTCGGACGCCGATTACCAGTTCTGGGTCGACGCCTTCAACAAAGCCATGGCTGCCCCCGAGTACGCCAAGCTGCGCGAGCAGTTCGGTCTGTTCCCGTTCTCCAAGACCGGCAAGGAACTGGATGACTATGTGAAGGAACAGGTCAAGGGCTACACCGAGCTGGCCGACAGTTTCGGTCTGATCAAAAAGTAATTCCATTGCCGCCGGCACGGTCGCCATCCAGGCCGCCGTGCACGGCCGGCTGCTGCCGCGATGCGGTGGCCCGCTTTCCCTTTTGCTTGGAACCCGGATCATGAATGATCGTCTGTTGGGCATTCTTGCCCTGGTTCTGGCCGCCTTCATCACATGGGCGGGCTGGGACCTGGAAGCGCCTTTTGCTTACGAGCCGGTAGGGCCGCGCGCCTTCCCGATGTTGATCGCGCTCATCATCGGCCTTTGCGGCCTGCGCCTGGCCATCAAGGGGGGGCATCAGGTCGAAGCCAATCCGCCGGGCGCCAACGGGCGCATCGCGTTGATGGTGCTGTTCGCGGCGGCCTACGCCTTCCTGTTCCAGTGGCTGGGCTTCATCATCGCCACAGTGCTGATGACGATGGCTGTCGGCCGCCTGTTCGGCGGCTCCTGGACCAAAATGCTGATCGGTGGCGTCGTGATGGGGCTGCTGTTTTTCCTGCTGTTCGACAAGGCGCTGGACGTGGTCTTGCCCACCGGTCTTCTGGGAGAGTTGATATGAGCGGAGTTCTGGATCATCTGGCGCTGGGTTTCGGCGTCGCGTTCTCGCTCACCAACGTGCTGGTGGCTGCCATCGGATCGTTCATCGGCACCATGGTCGGGGTGTTGCCCGGGCTGGGGCCGATCAATGGCGTGGCCATGCTGATTCCGATTGCCTTTGCGATGAATCTGCCGCCGGAGACGGCGTTGATTCTGCTGGCGGCAGTGTATGTGGGGGCCGAATACGGCGGGCGCATCACCTCGATTCTGCTGAACGTGCCGGGTGAGGCGAGCGCCATCATGACGACGCTCGACGGCTATCCGCTGGCGCGCCAGGGCATGGCGAACGTCGCGTTGTCTCTGTCGGCCTGGTCAGCCTTTTTCGGCGCCATGGTGTCGGTCACGGGCATCATTCTTCTGGCGCCGATGCTGGCGCGCTGGGCCTTGGCATTCGGCCCCGCCGAGTACTTCGTGCTGATGGTTTTCGCCTTCTGCTGCCTGACCAGTCTGCTGGGCAAGCAACCCATCAAAGGCGTGCTTGCGGCGATGATAGGCTTGGGCATTTCGACCATTGGCGTGGACTCCAATTCCGGTGTCTACCGTTTCACGTTCGAGTCGGTTCACCTGTCGGATGGCATTGATTTCGTGGTGGTCGTGATTGCGTTGTTTGCGGTCGCGGAGCTGCTGGAAATGCTTGAGAAAGTGGCTGGCGGACACAGCATCGAGGTCAAGCCCAGCGGCCGCAAGCTGTTCAACCTGAAAGAGCTGGCCTTCACCTGGTGGAGCGTGGTGCGCAGTTCGCTGGTGGGATTCGGTGTCGGCGTGCTGCCGGGCGCCGGCGCCAGCGTCGCTGCCGCCGTTGCCTATTCGCAAGAAAAGCGCATCATCGAAGGCAAGGATCCTGATGCCAAATTCGGCAAGGGCGATATGCGCGGCCTGGTGGCGCCCGAGTCGGCCGCGACCGCGTCAGCCATCGGCTCCTTCGTCCCGATGCTGACCCTGGGGGTGCCGGGATCGGGCACCACGGCCGTGATGATGGGCGCGCTTACGCTCTACAACATCACGCCGGGTCCGGTGCTGTTCGACACCAAGCCCGAGCTGGTGTGGGGCCTGATCGCCTCGCTCTTCATTGCCAACGTGCTGCTGTTCGTCATGAACGTGCCGATGGTGCGCGTCTTCTCCAAAGTGCTGTCCATGCCGGCCTGGCTGATGGTGCCGGGCATTCTGTGCATCAGCTATATCGGCGTGTATGCGATCAACTCGGGCACCTTCGATCTGATGGCGGTGGTCATCATCGGCACCATCGGCTACTTCCTGCGCAAGTTCGGCGTGCCGATGGCGCCACTGGTGCTCGGGGTCGTGCTGGGCGACATGATGGAGCAGAACCTGCGTCGCGCGCTGTCGATCACCAACGGCGATGTCAGCGTGCTGTTCCAGAGCGGCGTGTCGATCGGCCTGTGGATCGCTGCGCTGGCGGTGGTGGTGGTGCCGCAATCACTGCGTTACCTGCGCCGCAAGCGCAGCGAGGCATAGAACGCCAAGGCGTGTTTGGCCTGCCTGAAAAGGCGCAATGAAAACAGGCTTCCCGGAATGTTCCGGGAAGCCTGTTTTTTTCTACCCCATTGAAAAGGCATCAAACGGAAAACCGGTAAGGGGTCAGCAGCGATTTCGATTGCCGGTTCTGAGCAGCCTGGCGATCTGCGCGGCAACGCTTTTTACGGCAGGCTTGGCGGCTTCATTCTTGGGGTAGGTTGCCACCACCAGATGGCGCTGAATCTGCGGCTCGATGATGCGGCACATGCGCAGCTCATTCGATTGAGGCGTGCCTGTCAGGGCGCCTTCGGACAGGATTGCATAGCCCAGCCCTTGCCTGACGAAACGCAGTTGCGCTTCGAGGTTGTCGACTTCGTGTTGCACCCTTAGCGTCACACCCAAGCGGCGGGCGGTCTGGTCCAGGATCTGGCGGATCGCGTGCTGTGGACTGCCGAGAATCAACGGTACCTCCTGCAGCGATCGGAAGCGGACTTCGTTTCGGGTGGGGCCGCTGTCGGCCGGGCCGACCAGTTGCAGCGGCTCGGCCCGGATAAGTGTCTGCGTGATGCCGCGACGCCTGGGCATAGCCGTGCACACCGCGATATCGATGTCGCCCTGCAGCAACCATTCCTGCAAATGACCGCTGAAGCTCTCGACCACGCGCACCTTCATTTTTTTTCGGGCTCCTGCGGCCAGTTTGACCGACAGTCTGCCTGCCACGGTGGGGACAATGCCGACCACCACTTCGCCCTGATACATGGAATCGATGGCCGAAGCCTCCACCAGCGCCGTCTGTAGCTGAGCCACCAGCGGATTGATCCGTTCATACAGCGTGCGTGCGGCCGGCGTGGGCTCGACGCCGCGACCATGGCGATGAAAGAGGGTTGCGCCGACGGCCTGTTCGAGCTGTCTGATTCGTGTCGACAGACTGGGTTGGGAGAGATCCTGGATCAATGCTGCGTGGGAAAAAGAACTGCTTTCCACAGCGCTGAGAAAACAGGAAAGGTGCTTGAGATCGACATTTTTAAGCACTTTGTACACACCTTTTCATAACGCTAAGCCATAGGATTATCCAATAGCTGTTATAGAACCAGCAACTGGCTGGAGAGCTTCGGCTTCCTATCATTTCACTTACCCGATCAGGGTGAAAAACGTGAAATGACGAGGAAATAATGGCGATCAAAAAAATGACTGGCCGCGTCGCGGCCGAGGGGCTGCGCGATCACCCTGGCCAGATCGATGCCGGCCTGATGGAACGTCTGCGGCGGCTTGATGATCTCTCCAGCCTGGTGTCGGATGTACTCGATGAGTTCGGCCTGGAGGGCACCGTTTCGGCCTCGGTACTGAAGGGAACCTTGGACGCCACTGTCGTGGGTACGGCCGTGACCCTGCGCAATGTTCCGCAGAGTGTGAATGCCCATGTCAACGTCAGCCAGCGAGACTGGAAAATGGCCGAGATCGAAGGTATCAACCAGGCCGAGCCTGGTCAGGTTTTGGTGATTCAGGGCTTGGCGGGGGTGTCGAACATGGGTGGGCTGATGGCCAGTATTGCCAAACATCAGGGGCTGGCGGCCGCCGTGGTGGATGGCGGGGTGCGCGATATCGGGCATTCGCGCAGCATTGCCTTTCCGGTCTGGTCGCGCGATGTGACCCCCCTGACGGGAAAATGGCGTTGTACGACCGTTGAGGTCAACGGGGCGATCCAGATACAGGATTGCCAGGTCGAGGCAGGAGACCTGGTGGTGGCCGATGAGACAGGTATCTGCTTCGTGCCGCGTGCCTGGGTGGAAAGAGTGGTCATGCGTTGTGAAGAGATTGCAGCGTATGAGGATCGGATCGCACGGCTCACCGAATGCAGCACCACTACGATGCAGGATTTTCTGGATGCGCTTTACAGCAAGGCCTGAGCGGGACACATCATGGCGAGGAGAGCACAAATGAAAAACCATCACCGCATCAGACGGCGTGTCTTGCTGGTATTGGGCTGCATGGCGGCATGGCCGGGCGCAGGCGCGTTCGCCGAATCGTCGCCGCCTGCGTGGCCCAGTAGGCCGATCACGATCATCGTGGCCAATCCGCCAGGGTCGGCCACCGATACCCTGGCCCGCATCGCGGCCGAAGGCTTGAGCGCCGCCCTCAAGCAACCGGTGATCATCGATAACAAGCCGGGTGCGCAGGGCATCATCGGTGTGCAGGCGTTCAAATCAAGACAGGGGGATGACCACACCCTGATAGTCAGCTTCAGCGGCCTGAATTCATCGAATCCCTGGCTTTTCAAAGAGCAGAAGTATCACTATCGCGATGACTTCACGCACATCGTTCCACTGGTGCGGGCTCCATCGCTGCTGCTGGTCAATGCCGATGCCGCCTGGCATAGCCTGGCGCAATTGCTGCAGGCGGCCCGCAAGGATCCTGCCAGGCTTGCCTATGCCTACGGACAGGCCACCAGCCAGGTAATGGGGGGAGCTTTCAATCATGCCGGCGGGTTTCCGGAGTTGCGTGGCATTCCCTATCGGGGGCAACCGCAGGCGTTGACGGATCTGATGGGCGGACGCGTCGACTTCATGTTCGCCGATCTGTCAGTGTCGCAGCCGTTTGTGGCAGCCGGAAAGCTGCGTGCATTGGGCATATCGACACAGGCGCGTTCGAGCCTGATGCCACAGGTGCCGACGCTGCAGGAGCAGGGCCTGGTGGACTATGACCTGGCAGCCTGGGTGGGCCTGTCGGGGCCGCGTGGCATGTCGCCGGCGCAGGTCGAGCGTGTCAATCGAGTGGTGTCGCAGTATTTCGCTTCGGCGCCGGTGCGTCAGCGGATAGCGCAATTGGGCTTTACGCCGCTGGAGGCAAGCCCGCAGGAGTTCGGGCGTTTCGTGGAACGCGAGTACGAGCAATGGGGCCGCGCGATTGAGGCGGCCGGTATCGATCCGCTCTAGGCAGTGCTTGAAGGCAGCGGGCTGGACGCGCTTAAGGCGCGTCCAGCCCAGGCCTCAGACCTTGGCCAGGCGTTCGATGGCGGCGTCCAGGGTGGCGTCTTTCTTGGCGAAGCAGAAGCGCACGATGTGATGGTTGGAAGCGTCAGCCTGCGGGTCGCGATAGAAGGCCGAGACCGGGATGACGGTCACTCCGTGCTCGACTGTCAGGCGCTGGGCGAAGTCGCCCTCGTTCTCCTTCGAGATCTCGCTGTAGTCGGCCAGCATGAAGAACGTTCCCGGGCTGGGCAAGGCGCGAAAACGCGTGTTGGCCAGCCCTTGCGCGAGGTGATCACGCTTGGCCTGGTAAAAGGCTGGCAACTCCAGGTAGGGCTTGGGGTCGAGCATGTATTCGGCCAGCGCAAACTGCATTGGCGAAGACACGGTGAACACCATGAACTGGTGGACCTTGCGCAGTTCGGCGCTCAGTTGACGCGGCGCGCAGCAGTAGCCGATCTTCCAGCCGGTGGCATGGTAAGTCTTGCCGAAAGACGAAATCACGAACGCATGCTCGGCCAATAGCGCACGGCTGGCGATGCTGGTGTGCGGCTTGCCATCGAACACGATGTGTTCATAAACCTCGTCAGCCAGCAACAGCACGCCGGTGTCGCGCACAATGGCTTCCAGCGCATCCAGATCGCTGTCATCGAGGATCGCGCCGGTCGGATTGTGCGGGAAATTGAGCATCAGCAGGCGCGTGCGCGACGTGATGGCGTCACGCACACGCTGCCAATCGACGCGGTAGTGCGGATCGTCCAGCGTGGGTGCGCGCATCGGGACGGGGACCGCCGTGGCGCCGGCCAGGCGGATGGCCGGCAGATAGGAGTCATAGCAGGGCTCGATGACAACGACTTCATCACCGCTTCCTACGGCTGCCAGCACCGTTGCCATCAGGGCTTCGGTGGCGCCGCTGGTGACGGTGACTTCGGTTTCCGGGTCATAGCGGTGGCCGTAAAGCGTGGCGACCTTGTCGGCGATGGCTGTGCGCAGAGGCGCGACGCCAGGCATATAGGGGTATTGATTGTGGCCGGCGGCCATGGCCTCGCTCACAAGGCGGCAGAGCCTGGGGTCGGGATCGAAGTCAGGGAAGCCCTGGCCCAGATTGATGGCTTTGTGTTCGATGGCCAGGCGGCTCATCACGGTAAATATGGTGGTGCCGACGTCGGGCAGCTTGGAACGGATCATTGGGGCGCAGAAAGAGGGAAGGGCGGTAAATTAATCGACTGGACGTAAGTATCCCAAAACTTTCTGATATTGGCGGGCATGAGCTCATGCCTGAACGACATGTGGCTGCGTTTGGTGGGCGGTGCCTCGATTGCCCTGGCGGGGGTGGGGCTGGCGGTGTTTCTGCATCTTCCTTTGCCCTGGATGCTGGGAGCCTTGCTGGCGACGGCCGCAACCCGCGTTGCGGGCCTCAACACCTTTTGCCCGCGCCCGTTTCGCAATGCCGGGCAGTGGGTGGTGGGAATGTCGCTGGGGCTGTACTTCACGCCTCAGGTTGCGCGTCACATTGCGGACAATCTCGGGCCGATCGTCGCCGGTATGTTGTTTGCCCTGCTGGCGGCCTTCATGGGCACGGCCATGCTGCGGCGCTATGGTGGCGCCGATTTCAAGACGGCGTGGTTCGCCTCGGCCATTGGCGGGGCCAGCGAAATGGCCAGCCTGGCCGAACGGTATGGCGGGCGCATCGATCGCGTTGCCACGGCTCACAGCGTCCGGGTGCTGCTGGTGGTGGTCGTGGTGCCCTTCATTTTCCAATGGTGGGGAGTGGCCGGCGAAGATCTCGTCACGCCGGGGCCGAAAGTGGTGCAGGGGCCTGGGCTGCTGGCCCTGGTTGCGGTCACGGTCGCCGCCGGGGCGCTGTTTCAGCGCTACCGGCTGCCAAACGCCTGGGTGCTTGGGCCAATGGCCGTGGCGATGGGCCTGACCCTGTCGGGCCTGGAATGGTCCGCACTGCCCGAGGCTGCGCCCAAGCTGGGACAATTTTTCATCGGCTGGTCGCTAGGCGACCGTTATCGGCCGGATTTCTTCCGCTCCGCACCCCGGTTCATCGCCGTGGTGGCCCTTTATACGGCGCTGACGCTTGTCTTGGCCTTCGGGTTGGGGGCAGTGCTGTCCTGCTGGTCGCAAGCGCCTGTACCCACGCTGATTCTCGGTACGACACCAGGCGGCATTGCGGAGATGGCGATCACCGCGAAAGTGCTGCAACTGGGCGTACCGGTCGTGACGGCATTCCATGTGATGCGCATGGTGTTCGTGGTGCTGGTGACGGGGCCGCTTTATACCCTGCTGCAACGCCGGTATGGCCCTTGAATCGAGGTTGCACTTGTGAGACAAGTGAGAAAAAAGCTACATAGGGGTAAACAATAATAGGTCGGCCTACAGACGCCTGGGTATGCTGGTCCTGCAGTTGATTCAAGCAGTGCGCAAGCCCGCTCCCCTGCCACCGGCAGCGAGTGACAAGCTGGCAGGCGAACAGCGGCCGATGTCGGGCGCAAAGTTGATGTCAGCGTCCTTGATTCATTTGCAATTTTCTTTATTTCCAGGACGCTATAAAAATGTCTCAGAAGGGCAAAGTTAAGTGGTTCAACGCTGACAAGGGTTACGGCTTCATTACGCCGGACGTTGGCGGTGTTGATGTGTTCGCGCACTTCTCGGCGATTCAAGGCCGCGGCTATCGCAGCCTGAATGAAGGCCAGGAAGTCGAGTTCGAGGTCAAGGATGGTCCGAAAGGGCCTCAAGCGGCCGAAATTCGCCCGCTCTAAGTCGGGAATCCCGCTTCCCGCTCACCGGGCCCAGTGCCCGGTATAACGCCCCAGTACGAAAGTACCGGGGCGTTTTTATTGGGTCCGCGGGCAAGCATGACGTGAGTAAACACTAACTCACGCAGATCAGGAAGGGATCGGCCCGGACGGGCAGCGGTGCTGCCTGGTTCCGGGCTTTTTCACGCCAGCCAAGGCTGCCGCGTGCCTCTGGATAACTTTGTGGATAAAAATCCAGCCGCTCCATTTTTTAGGGGCGACAGGACGGGTGTGAGGTCATACGAAGGCGGAGTTTTGCACATTTCTGAGCAGCTGATTTCCACATTGTTTTACCCAGGCGGCCTGCCTCTCGTTTGCTCGGGAAAACTCTTTCCTTTCTGTCGTTCTTCCTGAAAAAAACCCGTGTTATCACGGTATTAGCCAAAGTCGGGGAAAAATCACCAGATTGCGCAACTGCATCTGATGGCCGGTTTGTGGTTGGAAGAGGGTGAGTTTTCCACTGCCGTGGAAGGTTCGTTTTGCACAAAGATATCCCCAGCATCAAAAAATCGTCTTGCGCATACTCGTGCCTGTTTATATCTTCCGCCTGTGGATAGCTTTGGGGATGACTGTAGTGTTCACCGACAACAGGCCGCCGGGGTGGTGGAAAAGTCATGCGATGGCGAACATCAAGTTATCGACAGACTTATCCCCGGGTGAGAAAGAAAGGACTCGGGCTGGATTGAAGGGCGCGGTAGGGACAACATTGTGGATAAGATCTCATACAGAAACAGCCCAGTTTCTGAAGTGAACGCTGCCGGGTTTGTTTGAGCCAAGCTCTCACAAGGTTGTGAATATTGATCTGGAACTTCGTCCGGGATCTCTGGTCCAACCAAACCGACCGCGTCCTTTCTTTTTGCGACGCGTGTTCCGGCATTCTCAAAATCTGGATCTTCTTTCAGGATAGGGCTAGGGTTAGCTCTGAAAACCAGTTGTTCCACGTGGAACACTACGTCGGAAATGCGGCGATGTTTCACGTGGAACAATTTGGCAGATAACTTCTGCAGTCTGTTCCACGTGGAACATCACGGTGAATGTTCCACGTGAAACCCTCCTGAGTATCCATCCAGTAGTCGGGAAATAGCCTCGATTTGGGCGTTTTCTGCCTCGCTTTTCTCCCCGCTTACGATGTTTCACGTGAAACATCAGAGGGGCAGCCTCTATAATGGCCTCGAACGGCTTTTTCTTTTCCCCTCCCTTCCCACACCATGGATTACCCCCGCGAATTTGACGTCATCGTCGTCGGTGGCGGGCACGCCGGTACTGAGGCTGCCCTGGCTGCTGCTCGTTCCGGCGCGCAAACCCTTCTGCTGACCCACAACATCGAGACGCTAGGTCAGATGTCCTGCAATCCCTCCATCGGAGGCATCGGCAAAGGTCATCTCGTCAAAGAGGTGGATGCCTTGGGCGGTGCGATGGCGATCGCAACCGATGAGGCCGGTATCCAGTTCCGCATCCTCAACGGTTCAAAAGGGCCCGCTGTCAGAGCGACGAGAGCCCAGGCTGATCGGGTGCTGTACCGGAAGGCCATCCGGACTCGCCTGGAAAATCAGCCCAATCTGTGGCTGTTTCAACAGGCAGTCGAAGACCTGATTGTGGAGGGCGAGAGGGTCGTGGGTGCAGTAACCCAGATCGGGTTGCGCTTTCGTGCACGTGCCGTTGTTCTGACTGCCGGGACCTTCCTGAACGGACTGATTCATGTGGGGCTCCAGAATTATTCCGGTGGCCGCGCAGGTGATCCTCCCGCCAACTCTTTGGGCCAGCGGCTCAAGGAGCTGCAATTGCCTCAAGGGCGTCTGAAGACCGGTACGCCTCCCCGTATCGACGGTCGCAGCATCAACTATGCGGTGCTGGAAGAGCAACCCGGAGATCTGGATCCTATCCCGGTGTTTTCCTTCATGGGGAACATTGCGATGCATCCGCAGCAGCTGCCGTGCTGGATTACACATACCAACGAGCGGACCCACGACATCATTCGTGGCGGGCTGGATCGCTCCCCCATGTACCAGGGCATTATCGAAGGGGTCGGGCCGCGCTATTGCCCGTCTATCGAAGATAAGGTGCAGCGTTTTGCCGATAAGGATTCACACCAGATCTACCTGGAGCCGGAAGGGCTGGATACCCATGAGGTGTATCCCAATGGGGTCTCGACCAGCCTGCCTTTCGACGTCCAGCTGAACCTGATCCACTCCCTGCCAGGCCTGGAACAGGCGCATATCGTTCGTCCCGGCTATGCCATCGAGTACGACTACTTTGATCCACGTGGATTGAAGGGCAGCCTGGAGACCAAGGTCATTCAGGGCCTGTTTTTCGCCGGTCAGATCAACGGGACAACGGGCTACGAGGAGGCTGCGGCCCAGGGTCTGCTGGCCGGGATCAATGCGGCGCGCCACGCCACGGGGCAGGAGGTCTGGGTGCCGCGTCGGGATGAGGCTTATCTGGGTGTGCTGGTCGACGATCTGATCACGCGTGGCGTGACCGAGCCTTATCGGATGTTCACTTCCCGGGCGGAGTACCGCCTGAGCCTGCGCGAAGACAATGCCGACTTGCGGTTGACCGAGATCGGGCGCCGTCTTGGGCTGGTCGATGATGCCCGGTGGGAGGCATTCAATCGCAAGCGCGACGCCGTGGCGGCTGAAGTGCAGCGCCTGCAGTCGACCTGGGTCAACCCGCGAATGCTGCCGGATGCTGAGGCGCAGGCTTTGCTGGGACAGGCCATCACCCGGGAATACTCCCTGGCCGATCTGCTCAAACGCCCCAATATCCGCTATGAGGCGCTGATGCAGGCCCACAATGGGGCAGGAGAGCGGCTTGCCGGCCCCGGGTTGGTCGACGATGCCGTGCTGGCCGAACAGGTCGAGATTCAGATCAAGTACGAGGGGTATATCGCCCGTCAGCGTGACGAGGTGCAGAAGCACGCCACGCATGAGCAGCAGCCGATACCGACCGATATCGACTATGACGCGGTGACCAGCCTGTCGTTTGAGGTCCGGCAAAAGCTGAAAGCCCATCGTCCCGAGACTGTCGGGCAGGCAGCCCGTATCTCCGGGATTACGCCAGCAGCGATTTCGCTGCTGTTGATTCACCTTAAGCGCCTGCATTACGGCTCGCGCAAGAACGCAGCATGAGTGCCATCGAATTCGAGCTCGCCGCTCCCCAGCGGCTGGAACAGGCATGCCAGGCCCTGGGCCTGGAGGCCGGTCCGGATCAGCAGGAAAAGCTGTTGCGCTACCTCGCGCAGATGCAACGCTGGAACCGGACCTACAACCTGACGGCCATCCGCGATCCGGAGCAGATGCTGGTGCAGCATCTGTTCGATAGTCTGTCCGTCGTGAAACCTATCGCCGACGCCCTGGCTGGACGTCCCGCCAAAGTCTATGACGTTGGCTCGGGAGGAGGGTTGCCGGGAGTCGTACTGGCCATCATGCAGCCCGACTGGGACGTCAGTTGCGTCGATGCCGTTGAAAAGAAAACGGCATTTGTGCAGCAAATGGCCGGGGTTCTTATGTTGCCCAACCTGCATGCCATGCATGCACGCATAGAACGGGTGGCGCCCGCCGAGTGTGACATCGTGATCTCGCGCGCCTTCGCTTCGCTGCCGGACTTCGCCAACTGGGCCGGCCGGCACGTGCGTGCGGACGGCGCCCTGGTGGCGATGAAAGGCAAAGTCCCGCAAGAAGAAATCGAAGCATTGCAAACCCAGGGAGCCTGGCAGGTCGATCGCGTAGAGCCGCTGACCGTGCCCGACCTCGATGCCGAACGCTGCCTCATCTGGATGCGCCGCAGTCAAGGAACGCTATGAATACTATTCCGCCCACCAATTCCGCCCGTGTGTTTTGCATCGCCAACCAGAAGGGAGGCGTTGGCAAGACCACCACGGCCATCAATCTGGCGGCGGGCCTGGCCACCCATCAGCAGCGTGTGCTGTTGGTGGATCTGGATCCCCAGGGTAATGCGACGATGGGCAGCGGCATCGACAAGAACGCCCTGGAATCGAATCTGTATCAGGTCCTCATCGGCGAGGCCAGTATCGAGGATGCCCGTGTCCGCTCGGAGTCCGGGGGCTATGACGTGCTGCCGGCCAACCGCGAACTTTCCGGTGCCGAGATCGATCTGGTGCAGATGCAGGAGCGCGAGCGCCAGCTCAAGCTGGCCATCCAGAAGGTGTCTGACCAATATGATTTCGTTCTGATCGATTGCCCGCCGACCCTGTCTCTGCTTACCCTGAATGGACTGGCTGCCGCGCACGGTGTCATCATCCCGATGCAGTGCGAGTACTTTGCCCTTGAAGGGCTGTCCGATCTGGTCAACACGATCAAACGTGTCCACCGGAATATCAACAGCGATTTGCGCGTGATCGGGCTGCTGCGAGTGATGTTCGATACCCGGATGACGCTGCAGCAGCAGGTGTCTGCGCAATTGGAAGCGCACTTCGGAGACAAGGTCTTCAAGACGGTTGTCCCCCGTAATGTGCGCCTGGCGGAGGCTCCCAGCTACGGAATGCCCGGGGTTGTCTACGATCGCGCCTCGCGCGGGGCCAAGGCTTATATCGCTTTCGGCGCCGAAATGATCGAGCGCGTGAAAGAGATGCAGGCCTGATTTATCCCCAATGTTATCCACAGGTTTGCCGGTACGTTTGCATGCCATGCGGCGCACCGGAAAACCGTAAGGTTCGACCGCACCGCAAGGTGCTGAAGAAAGAGGACTCATAAAATGGCTACCAAGAAACCCAAGGGCCTGGGCCGTGGGCTGGATGCCTTGCTCGGTGCGGACGCGCCGGCACTCGATAACCTGGATAAGGCGGCTGCGCCGGAAAGCGCGCCCAATGCCTTGCCGTTGGCCAAGCTGCGCGCGGGCAAGTATCAGCCGCGCACCCGCATGGACGAAGGCGCCCTGAACGAGCTGGCCGAGTCCATCCGTACCCAGGGGGTGATGCAGCCCATCCTGGTGCGTGCGCTGGCAGGCGAGAGTCAGGGCTTCTATGAAATCATCGCCGGTGAGCGCCGCTACCGCGCCGCACAGCTGGCCGGCCTGAAGGAAGTGCCGGTGCTGGTGCGTCAGGTGGCCGACGAGAACGCGGCCATCATGGCCCTGATCGAGAACATCCAGCGCGAGGACCTGAATCCCCTCGAAGAAGCGCAAGGGGTGCGCCGCTTGCTGGACGAGTTCGGCCTGACCCATGAACAGGCCGCCCAGGCCATAGGCCGTTCACGCTCGGCGACCAGCAACCTGCTGCGCCTGCTGAATCTGGCTGCTGCCGTGCAGACCATGCTGCTGGCAGGCGACATCGATATGGGACATGCTCGTGCCTTGCTGGCCGTGGATGCGGCCACGCAGATTCAGCTTGCCAATCTCATCATCGCGCGCCGCCTGTCGGTGCGCGAAGCCGAGAAACTGGTGGCCAAGGCCGCCAAGGGGATGGATACCTCGCCCAAGCGTCGCGGTGCGACCGCGTCGCGCGATGTCACCCGTCTCGAAGATGCTCTGTCCGACCACTTGGGCACCCGCGTCGTGCTCAAGGTCGGCGCGCGAGAGAAAGGCCAGCTGATCATCGATTTCCATGGCTGGGAGCATCTGAATGCGCTGTTGGAAAAACAAGGCCTGGCCGGAGTGATCGATGCCTGAGCGTCCGCTGCCGCGTATTGTCCTGCTGGCGACCGGGGGCACCATCGCCGGCGCCCAGGAACAGGCGGCCAGCCTGTCCTACCGGGCAGCGAGCCTGGGCGCTCAGGAGCTGTTGCAGGCGGTGCCGCAGCTGCAGGCACTGGCACAGGTCGATGCCGAGCAGTTGGTCAGCGTGGGCAGCCAGAACATGACCTACGAGGTCTGGCATGCCCTGGCGGCCCGTATCGGTGATCTGCAGGCCGATCCGGCTGTCGATGGGGTGGTGATCACCCATGGCACGGATACCCTTGAAGAAACCGCTTATTTCCTCAGTCTGGTGTTGCCCTTCGGCAAGCCCGTGGTGCTGGTCGGAGCGATGCGCCCGGCGACTGCCCTGAGCGCCGATGGGCCGCGTAATCTGTATAACGCCGTTGCGCTGGCAGCGCATCCGGACAGCCACGGGCGGGGGCCATTGGTCACGCTCAACGATGAAATCCACTACGCACGCGATGTCCAGAAAATGGCCAGCATCGGTGTTGCGGCCTTTGGCTCGCCGAATGCCGGCAGGGCAGGGCGGGTACGCGGCGCCGAAGTGGTGTTTCACGGCGAACGGGGTATTCCCAGTGCTGCCGCCGCCCAGATCTTTCCCTGGCCCTTGCCGCCGGCTCGCCGTTGGCCGCGTGTCGAAATCCTCTATAGCTGCGTGGATCAAGATGCCAGGCTGGTTGACTTCATGGCAAGTTATGCACAGGGCATCGTGCTGGCTGGCGTGGGCGATGGCAATACTACCGACGCCGCCTTGCAGGCACTGGCGGGCGCTGCAGCGCGTGGCGTGGCGGTGGTGCGCAGCACGCGCTGCGGCAGCGGCGCGGTCGGCCAGGATGTCGAAGTCGATGATGCCGCCCACGGTTTTGTTGCAGCAGGCGAACTCAATCCACAGAAAGCGCGCGTCCTGTTGACACTGGCCCTGATGGCCGGGAAAAACATCGAGCAGATAAAACGACTATTCAATAAATATTGAAATAACGAGATGGCAGGAAGAAAATAATTTTCCATCGTCCTGTTTGACACCGAAGATAAATGTGTTCATAATCTCGTTTCTCTCAGGAGGGGTGCCCGAGTGGTTAAAGGGGGCAGACTGTAAATCTGTTGGCCTTGCGCCTACGTTGGTTCGAATCCAACCCTCTCCACCAGAGATCCATTTCAAATCCAGGCATGCCTGGATTTGCCTCGAAGGCGGGCAAACCGCCTCGAAGTTGCGAAGCGCTCGCGAAATGGTAGTTGAAGCAAGGTGAAAGGGTAGCCGCGGGTGTAGCTCAATGGTAGAGCAGAAGCCTTCCAAGCTTACGACGAGGGTTCGATTCCCTTCACCCGCTCCAATATGCCCATGTGGCTCAGTGGTAGAGCACTCCCTTGGTAAGGGAGAGGTCACGCGTTCGATCCGCGTCATGGGCACCACAATTCTCTAATCTTTTCTTCAGTCAGAAGCTTCAATCCAGGTCAGGAGTCAGCCATGGCAAAAGGCAAGTTTGAACGTACCAAGCCGCACGTGAACGTGGGTACGATTGGTCA
>NZ_FKBR01000037.1 GCF_900078335.1 Bordetella trematum | reverse complement strand
TCTCGGCCGAGCTGAAAGCCTTGGACGACGACTTAGCGAGGTGGGAAAAGACGCTGCAGGGTGGGCCGACCAAGTGAATGGGCTGCAGGGGTACGTTCGGGCGATGGGTGTCGAGCCCTGACCGCTTCGGGTCTTCCTCGCGGACCAACAGCAAGCCGCCCCATAAAAGCCCCACAATTTGCTGTAACCCGCATGAATACTTGGTTCTCGGTTCTCGCCGTCGGCACCAAGATTTATTTCTGGCCCAGCCAGGAAACCAGAAAGCCCGCAAGCAGTCATGCTTGCGGGCTTTTTGTTTTTCTGCCCTGTCTTGCGCGCGGGGTGCAGGGGTGCGCCATGTTTTGCCCTTTTATATAGCCTCTATATAGATAGCGCCTTGTCGTGGGTCGGGCGCAAAAGGAAGAGGCGTTGAAAACCGCCTGAACAGTCTGGTGCCCGCGGGCGGGCCCCAGGGGCAAACCCTGTGAGGGCAATTCCGGGTATTGTTTTGACAAGTCCGAAAAGCGTGCTATAGTTCGCCCCCTTC
>NZ_FKBR01000036.1 GCF_900078335.1 Bordetella trematum | reverse complement strand
CTTTAACAACTCAACAACCGATAAGTGTGGGCACTTGATGTGAGTGCGCACCGATCCGCTTCGGCGGGTCGGGAAAGCGAAACTATCAAGTGCTCATATAGAAGTAGGGTTTTTTAAACCTCATTTCTTTGAGCAAGCGAAAGTCGTCGTCGGGTCATACCGATGGCGCATACAGAGATTAAACTGAAGAGTTTGATCCTGGCTCAGATTGAACGCTGGCGGGATGCTTTACACATGCAAGTCGGACGGCAGCACGGACTTCGGTCTGGTGGCGAGTGGCGAACGGGTGAGTAATGTATCGGAACGTGCCCAGTAGCGGGGGATAACTACGCGAAAGCGTGGCTAATACCGCATACGCCCTACGGGGGAAAGCGGGGGACCTTCGGGCCTCGCACTATTGGAGCGGCCGATATCGGATTAGCTAGTTGGTGGGGTAACGGCTCACCAAGGCGACGATCCGTAGCTGGTTTGAGAGGACGACCAGCCACACTGGGACTGAGACACGGCCCAGACTCCTACGGGAGGCAGCAGTGGGGAATTTTGGACAATGGGGGCAACCCTGATCCAGCCATCCCGCGTGTGCGATGAAGGCCTTCGGGTTGTAAAGCACTTTTGGCAGGAAAGAAACGGCGCCAGCTAATACCTGGCGCTAATGACGGTACCTGCAGAATAAGCACCGGCTAACTACGTGCCAGCAGCCGCGGTAATACGTAGGGTGCAAGCGTTAATCGGAATTACTGGGCGTAAAGCGTGCGCAGGCGGTTCGGAAAGAAAGATGTGAAATCCCAGAGCTTAACTTTGGAACTGCATTTTTAACTACCGGGCTAGAGTGTGTCAGAGGGAGGTGGAATTCCGCGTGTAGCAGTGAAATGCGTAGATATGCGGAGGAACACCGATGGCGAAGGCAGCCTCCTGGGATAACACTGACGCTCATGCACGAAAGCGTGGGGAGCAAACAGGATTAGATACCCTGGTAGTCCACGCCCTAAACGATGTCAACTAGCTGTTGGGGCCTTCGGGCCTTAGTAGCGCAGCTAACGCGTGAAGTTGACCGCCTGGGGAGTACGGTCGCAAGATTAAAACTCAAAGGAATTGACGGGGACCCGCACAAGCGGTGGATGATGTGGATTAATTCGATGCAACGCGAAAAACCTTACCTACCCTTGACATGTCTGGAATCCCGAAGAGATTTGGGAGTGCTCGCAAGAGAACCGGAACACAGGTGCTGCATGGCTGTCGTCAGCTCGTGTCGTGAGATGTTGGGTTAAGTCCCGCAACGAGCGCAACCCTTGTCATTAGTTGCTACGAAAGGGCACTCTAATGAGACTGCCGGTGACAAACCGGAGGAAGGTGGGGATGACGTCAAGTCCTCATGGCCCTTATGGGTAGGGCTTCACACGTCATACAATGGTCGGGACAGAGGGTTGCCAACCCGCGAGGGGGAGCCAATCTCAGAAACCCGATCGTAGTCCGGATCGCAGTCTGCAACTCGACTGCGTGAAGTCGGAATCGCTAGTAATCGCGGATCAGCATGTCGCGGTGAATACGTTCCCGGGTCTTGTACACACCGCCCGTCACACCATGGGAGTGGGTTTTACCAGAAGTAGTTAGCCTAACCGCAAGGGGGGCGATTACCACGGTAGGATTCATGACTGGGGTGAAGTCGTAACAAGGTAGCCGTATCGGAAGGTGCGGCTGGATCACCTCCTTTAAGAGCTAAGCGCTCGCTTCAAGTGTCCACGCTTATCGGTTGTTAGAATATAGCTGCTGGAAGGATCTTACAGATCCGGAAAATAAAGAGTCTGGGGTCTGTAGCTCAGTCGGTTAGAGCACCGTCTTGATAAGGCGGGGGTCGTTGGTTCGAATCCAACCAGACCCACCACGAATTACCGGGGGTGTAGCTCAGCTGGGAGAGCGCCTGCTTTGCAAGCAGGATGTCATCGGTTCGATCCCGTTCACCTCCACCAGAGATTTTGTTTGAGTTCAACGATCAGTGCTGTGAATCAGTATTGATCGTTGGGTTTAGGCCCAATAGCTATATTTGTTCTTTAACAATTTGGAAGAAGCACAACGTAAAGTGTTCATCAAGTAATCGGCGCGAGCTGATGAAGATGGATACGGGTTGTGATTGCATGATTTTGTTCCAAGTCTCAAGCTGGGCAAGCAATTGTCCAGAGCTTTTGAACTTAAGAACGGCACAAACGTGAAATGTTCAGCGACCTATAAGACTCAAGTGTTATAGGATCAAGCGAATAAGTGCATATGGTGGATGCCTTGGCGATCACAGGCGATGAAGGACGTGGTAGCCTGCGAAAAGCTACGGGGAGCTGGCAAACAAGCTTTGATCCGTAGAT
>NZ_FKBR01000035.1:154147-235666 GCF_900078335.1 Bordetella trematum | reverse complement strand
CGGCAAGGCTTGAGTCCTTCAGGGATAGCCTGAATACATTGGAGCAACCCTTGTAGAGGACGCAGCTTTCGTTGTTGAGCACCGAGCCTTGCAGATGAGCGTCGGAGAACGTCATCTCGCCGATCATTATCTGCGTATTGGGGTCTACAGGAGGTTTGCCTGTAAAGGAAAAATAACCAGGCGAGTTGACCCGGATAAGATATTTGTCGGCAATCAGGGTGGACTCTTTCCGAGGCCCCTGTGGACGGGATGTTCCGCCGTCGAAAACACTAAAAGCCACCTTGTCTTTGGCTGAGGTGGGAAGAGAAAACTCGATATTATTAATAACACCGCCTCTAGCGTCCGGAACAAACGTGTTCTTGCCGTCTTTCGTTACCAGTTTTCCCAGAATGACGGATGCCTTGGCCTTGGGCATTCCGGCAGGTAGAGCAGGGGAAGGTGCGGAAGCGACTGGGGAGGCGCTTTCCGCAGCAGAGAGCGCGGAGTATCCACCCAATGCCAAGAAAACCGACGCGGCCAACAGGTTTCTGCTGAACGGCTTATCTGCCTTATCCGTGAATACGTGCTTCATTTCAATATTTCCCTGACATTCAGGTGGTTTTAGGGTTGCCGGGTGTCAATGAGGTGCCACGGGATCTGTTTTCCTTAAACTCCTTTCCGTGGCGAAATCATGGTTGTTCCGCACCAGCTCATTCGTCACCGCACATAGAGCCGTTCTATCGGTTTTGAATCGGGCCTGTATGGCGGTAGATAAGGCAGCCGATGCTCTTCATCGATGCCGCCCGATCCTGGAGCCGTTTCAGCTACGCAGGGATGCAGTAGCAAACTGTTTCGTTGCGGATGATATGTATTCTCAGAGCAATCGTCTGAAATCTGGTGCCGGATGGGGATGAGCCGACTGTGGGCTTATTCCTGACTGCCATCCAGCCATATACGAAGCAGCGAGCGCACCGCCGGTACGACCTGTCGCCGCCGACGAGCGCGCAATAGGCCGATGAACGAATGCAGGAAATGGAGAACGCCTTGCGAGCCAAGCCGCAGGATGTGCGGGAACCGTAAGAGCGTCAGTCGAAGGCCCGCAAGAGACTTACGGCACAGCGATACTGGCGCCGCCTGCCGGCGAAGGAGAAGTGATCGAGACGATCCGCCAGCAAGCGCAAACCGGGAGTCAGCGCTGTCTTGATCGCCCTGCCGTGCCGCGGGCTCGGCCTGCCCCGCCGCACGGAGTACGCCAAGCCACTGAAATGCGCCGCGAAATGCCGGGCCGCGTGCCGACGCCGTTCCCGCTGCGCCGGGATACGGGCGTGTTGGCCACACCACGTAGGGGGACCCTGCTGGTGCGCGGCTCCGTTGACCCTGAACCGCGCGTCATACGGCGCCATGAAAAACACCCCGGGAGCTGGATAGATATCCAACTTCCGGGGTGTTGTTTACTGCGCGGGGAGCTTGTATCTGCGCGCGGGCGCGCCGGGTATTTACTTGCCGACCTGATCGCCGATCACGCCGCCGATGGCGGCGCCGCCAACCGTGCCCAGCACGCCGCCGCCGCTGATCACCGCACCGGCCACGCCGCCCAGCGCCGCGCCGCCCACCGTGCTTTTCTGCCGGTGGCTCATGCTGTCCCAGGAGGAGCAGCCCGCCATGGCGGCCATCAGCAGGGCCGCCGTCAATGTCTTGGATATGGTCTTGATCGTCATGATGCCTCTCCGGTTGTCCGCCCGGGCGCACAGATGCGCCACGCGGGAAGTCCAGGCCATCAGGATCGCAAAAAGCCCTGCCGGGTACTGTGAGGTTTGCCCAGTTTTTGTGTCAGGGCGTAGGAAATCCGGCGAAAAAAGCCCCGGCTGTTGCAGCCCGGCACTTACTTGACCAGACGTAACACTTCGCGAAAGCGCGGATGTTCGCAGGTCTGCATCCATTCGAACATGACCATTTCGCTGGTGACGATCTGCGCACCCGCCGCGCGCATGCGCCGCAATGCCGCATGATGGTCCGCCGGCTTGCGCGAGCCGGCCGCATCGGCCACCAAGGCCACCTGCCAGCCGTGTTCGCGCAAGCCCAGCACGGTCTGCAAGACACAGACGTGCGCCTCACAACCCGTGACCACCAGGGTCCGCCGCGAGGCCGGCAACCAGGCCTCGAAACCCGGCTCGCGCATGGCACCAAAGGCCATCTTCTGGAAAGTCGCGTCGATGCTATCGCGCAGCGGGGCGAGCGTCGTCCCCAGGGCGCGCACATGGTGCTCGGTGGCCAGCACCGGCACCTCCAGCAGGCGCGCCGCCTGCGCCAGCTTGCAGTTGGCCGCCAGCACCGCCTCGCCCTGGTCGATCACCGGCATCAGGCGTTCCTGCATGTCGATGATGAGCAGACTGCATTGTTCGGCTTGCAACAGCATGACGGGTCTCCGGTTGCGGCCAGACCGGCGCCTGCCGTCCTGGCCCGAAGGGCGGCAGGCGCCGCCGGCTTGGCTTTACTTCAGCGCCTTGTAGCGCAGGCGGGTGGGCTTGGCGCCCTCCTCGCCCAGGCGCCGCTTCTTGTCAGCCTCGTATTCCTGGTAGTTGCCGTCAAAGAACACCACCTGCGAATCGCCCTCGAAGGCCAGGATGTGCGTGGCGATACGGTCCAGGAACCAGCGATCGTGGCTGATCACCATGACGCTGCCGGGAAACTCCAGCAAGGCGTCTTCCAGGGCGCGCAGGGTTTCGACGTCCAGGTCGTTGGACGGTTCGTCCAGCAGCAACACGTTGCCGCCCGCAATCAGCGTCTTGGCCAGGTGCAGACGCCCGCGCTCACCGCCGGAGAGCTGGCCCACGACCTTGTTCTGATCGGCGCCCTTGAAGTTGAAGCGCCCCAGATAGGCGCGCGCCGGCATCTCGAACTTGCCCACGGTCAGGAGATCGGCGCCATCGGCAATGGCGTCGAACACCGTCTTGTTGCCTTCGAGCGATTCGCGCGACTGATCGACATAGGCCAGGTTGACCGTCTGGCCCAGCTTGACCTCGCCGGAGTCCGGCTGCTCGCGGCCGGCAATCATGCGGAACAGCGTCGACTTACCCGCGCCGTTGGGGCCGATGATGCCGACGATGGCGCCTGGCGGCACCTTGAAGCTCAGGTCATCGATGAGCAGCCGGTCGCCGTAGGCCTTGCTGACATTGTTGAACTCGATCACCTCGTTGCCCAGGCGATCGCCCACCGGAATGAAGATTTCCTGGGTTTCGTTGCGCTTCTGGTATTCGTAGGAAGACAGTTCTTCAAAGCGGGCAATACGCGCCTTGGCCTTGGCCTGACGGCCCTTGGGGTTCTGGCGCACCCATTCCAGCTCTTTCTTGATGGTTTTCTGGCGCGCGGACTCGTTGGCCTCTTCCTGCTTCAGGCGGGCCTCTTTCTGCTCCAGCCAGGAACTGTAGTTGCCCTTCCAGGGAATGCCATGACCGCGGTCCAGTTCGAGGATCCATTCGGCGGCGTTATCCAGGAAGTAGCGGTCGTGGGTCACGCCTACCACGGTGCCGGGGAACTTGTGCAGGAACTGCTCCAGCCACTCGACGCTTTCGGCATCCAGGTGGTTGGTGGGCTCGTCCAGCAGCAGCATGTCGGGCTTGGACAGCAGCAGGCGGCACAGCGCCACACGACGCTTCTCGCCACCGGACAGCGTCCCCACCGTGGCATCCCAGGGCGGCAGACGCAAGGCGTCGGCGGCAATTTCCATCTGGTGCTCGATGTCATCGGCACCGCTGGAGGCGGCGGCGGCGATCACGGCTTCGAGCTCGGCCTGCTCGGCGGCCAGCGCGTCGAAATCGGCGTCAGGCTCGGCGTAGGCGGCATAGACCTCGTCCAGGCGCTGCTTGGCGTTGAATACCGCGCCCAGTCCTTCTTCGACGGCCTGGCGCACGGTGTGCTCGGGGTTGAGCTCCGGCTCCTGGGGCAGATAACCGATGTTCAGCCCCGGCATGGGGATGGCTTCGCCCTCGATTTCCTTGTCCACTCCCGCCATGATCTTCAGCAGGGTCGACTTGCCCGAACCATTCAGGCCCAGCACGCCGATCTTGGCGCCAGGGAAAAAAGACAGCGAAATGTCGCGCAGGATCTGCCGCTTGGGCGGCACGATCTTGCCGACGCGATTCATGGTGTAAACGTATTGGGCCATGGGCTCGTGTCAAAGAAGGATGCAGGATAAGCCGGGATTGTAGGCCGGAACCGTCAGCCCCGGGCAGCGCGGCGCGCGCGCGTCTGGGCCAGGCTGACCCCGGCCAGCGCAAGCAGCCCGCCGACGATGTGATAGGCGTGCGGATGCTCGCCCAGCGTAAGCGCGGCGATCACCACCGTACCCACCGGCATGAGGTTCAGGAAGATGCTGGCACGATTGGGGCCGAGATGGTTGACGCCCTGCATCCAGAAGTACGGCGCGAACAGCGACGGGAAAATGGCGGCGTAGAGCACCATGGGCAGGTTCTGCGCCGTCAGGGGCGAGGGGGCAGACAGGACGAAAAACGGTATCTGGAACAGCACCACGAACACCGCCTGCATGAAAAGCGACTGCCATACACCCATCGGCAGGCTCCATTTGCGCAGCAGCACGCCGTACAGGGCATATGACAGTGCCGCCACGGCCATCAGGACATCACCCACCGTGCCGCCGACCGACAGCAGCCGCCTGGGATCGCCCTCGCCCAGCAGGATGCCCAGGCCCAGCAAAGCCACCAGCGCCCCCAGCACCGCCATGCGGGTGGGCCGTTCGTGCAGGATCAAGGTGCCCACGGCGATGGTCAGCAGCGGCACCATGGAGGTGATGATCCCCATGTTGGTCGCGGTCGTCGTGGCGGCCGCCACGTACAGCAGCCCCTGGTAGACGCCCATGCCCAGTGCGCCCAGCACCGCCAGCCTCCACAGATTGGGCCGGATCAAGGCCCACTGCCTGAGCACGCCCGGCAGGGTGAAAGGCGCCAGCACCAGCACCGCAACCACCCAACGGTAGAAGCTGATTGCCGCCGGCGAGATCACGCTGGCCGCCATTTTGGTCACCACCATGTTGACCGACCAGATCAGCACGGCCAGCAGCGGGAAAATCATGTAGCGGGGGGAAACGGGAGGCATGAGGGGAGCCTGGAAAACAACAAAGCCGGAAATAGTAGCCTGCCCGGCCGGATGTGCCGAAGCGCGCAGGAACGCGCGACAATAACGTTTTCGATCATTTGCCCAGGATTGCGCCATGTCCGCCTCTGCTCACCCCCCCGCCGCCCTGCTGCGCTTCAGCGCCGCCGACCTCGACATGCTGGCCAAGACTGCCGACGCCCTGAGCGCCTACATGGGCCAGCCGGTCCTGGCCGAAGTCAGCACTGCCGAAGAAGGCATGGAATGGGTCGCTTTCGGTGTGGCCCTGGACGACGAGGCCGAAGACGACGACAGTCGGCCCCACGTTCAGATGGGCGGCCCGGGCGCGCGGGTGCTGGGCGGCCACGGCGGCCTGGCAGACATCGCCAAGCAACCCTATGACTGTCTGTATCTGTGGGCCATCCAGATCTCGCTCAACGAAGGCGAGCGCTATATCAAGCTGGACCAGGAGGGTGAAGAATGCGCCTGGTCGGATCTGCTCTCCGATGTCCTGCCTTTCGACCTGAGCGAAACCACCGACGACCTCGATGCGCTGGACGACGAGGACGACGAACCGGAAGACGACGAGCAGGACGGCTACGGCCACCCTCCCTTCCCGTCGCGTCACTGATGGCGTGCAGAAAACCAGGACGAGAATCTATACTATTCTCATCCTGACTTTTCCGGCCGCGCAGCGGCAAGGCACCCATGACGCTTCCCCTGACCGCCTCGTCGCGGGTGTCTTTCACGATGGGCGATTTTTCCCGCCTGGGCCAGCCCGCCGGCTTTCAATATCGCCTGCCCCGGCCCCTTGGCCGCCAGGTCGATCCCGAGTCGATTCCCCTGGCCGAAGGCCGGGTGCGCAGCCACCTGCTGCGCCCCGGCGTGACCCTGGTGGTGTCGGATCTGCAGATCCACCACGAATACGAAGCCACCTCGCTGCTGACGCCCCGCTTCTCGGCCATCGTCATGCTGCAGGGACGCGCCCGCACCCGCCTCGGGCGCAACCAGCCGATAGCGCTGGCCGCCCGCGATGCGATCCGCGTGGCCTATGGCGACACCCAGCCCCTGGCCGGCCTGCACCCCGGCGGCCAGCGCCTGCGCAGTGTCAACCTCTCGGTCGCCCTGTCTCAGGCCGATGAGGACGACCGTCTGAGCGAACAACTGCGACAGGCGCTCACCCCGGCGCACCAGGGACTGGGCGCCTGGCGGGTCCCCGGCCATCTGCTGCAGGCCATCGAGCAGCTGTTCGACGACGATCCGGACACGCCGCTGCGCCAGTTGCGTTACGAAGGGCTGGCCCTCCAACTGCTGGCGCACGCCCTGGACTGCCCCGAGCCGGCCGCCCCCCTCTCTCAGCGCGACCGCCAACTGCTGGAACGGGTGCGCGGGCGCCTGCACGACAGCCCCGGCGAGGCCCACACGCTGGCCGCGCTGGCGCGCCTGGCCTGCATGAGTCCCAGCACCCTGCGCGCCAAGTTCCAGGCCGCCTATGGCGTGTCGGTCTTCGCCTGGCTGCGCGAGCGGCGCCTGGAGCTGGCCCGCCAGCATCTGGCGCAAGGCTGGAGCGTGCAGGAGGCCGCGCACTTCGTGGGCTATCGACATGCCAGCAACTTCGCCACCGCCTTTCGCGCACGCTATGGCTGCGCCCCCCGTGAGCTGGCCTGAACATTCACGGCATTTGCCATAGGCAAGTCGGCAGCGCGCATAGGCGCGCCTGCCAGCAGCCCGACAATAATTCTCATTATCACGATTGATTGTCTGGAGCTTGCCCCATGTCCCCCGCTGTTCCCGTTCACGGCGCACCGCGCCTCTGGCTGGCCACCCTGCCCGCCGCCCTGATCGCCGCCTGGTCAGGCCACGCCACGGCCCAGGCCGCCGACGCGGCAGTCGCCGAGCTGCCCGCCGTCAGCGTGACAGCCACCGCCCAGGATGGCATCACCGAAGGCACGCAGCGCTACACCACCCCGGTCATGAACACGGCGACCGGCCTGACCCTGTCGCCGCAGGAAACGCCGCAGACCGTCAGCGTCGTGACGCGCCAGCAGATCGAAGACGAGGGCCTGCTCGACACCGCCGCCATCCTGGCCAACGCACCCGGCATCTCGGTCACGCGCAGCGACAGCAACCGCTATGCCTTTTCCTCGCGTGGGTTCGCCATCGACAGCTTCCAGTTCGACGGCCTGGTATCGCCCATCCTGAGCCAATGGAACTATGGCGCCACCGACATGGACTCGGCCATCTTCGACCGGGTCGAGATCGTGCGCGGCGCCACCGGCCTGATGACCGGCTCCGGCAACCCCTCGGCGGCGGTGAACTTCGTGCGCAAACGCCCGCTGCGCGATTTCTCGGCCCGGGCGACGCTCAATGCCGGCAGCTGGAACCATGTGCGCAGCGAGGCCGACATCTCCGCGCCTCTGACCGAGGACGGCCGTATCCGCTCGCGCGTAGTCGCCGCCTACAGCCAGGCCGACAGCTACGTCACCGATCTCGACAGCCGCAAGCGCACCCTGTATGCGGTGCTCAGCGCCGACCTGACGCCCTCCACGGAACTGACCGCCAGCGTGGAATACCAGCGCAACCAGAGCCACGGTTTCGGCAGCGGCTTCCCCCTGTTCTACAGCGACGGCTCGCGTACGGACTTCAATCGTTCGGCCTCCAACAACACGCCCTGGGCACGACTGGATACCGAGTCGGTCACCTACTTCATGGACCTGACCCATCGACTGGACAACGATTGGAGATTGCGGGCAGCCTACAGCCACAATGATGGCAAGTACCGCATGCGCCAGCTCTACCGAGGCGGTTACCCGGATCGCAACACCGGCCTGGGCATGAGCAGCAGTTTCAGCAACTACGACGGCCGGCGCGATCGCGATGACTTCCATCTGTCGGTCAGCGGCCCCTTCGAACTGTTCGGCCGGCGTCATGAGATCGCCGCCGGCTGGATGAGCATCCGTGACCATAACGACATCCGTCAGTTCGCCATGATCGGCCCGCCGCCCGCCGTGGGCAGCTACTTCAACTGGGGCAGCAACCGCATTGCCGAGCCTCAGTGGGCGGAGCACACCTCGCCGGCCGACAACCAGCGCACCAAACAGACCGGCAAGTATGTGGTGGGGCGCTTTTCACTGGCCGACCCGCTGCACCTGATCCTGGGCGGACGCTGGAGCGATTGGGAAACCCAGCAGACCTATTTCGGTTCACGCCGCGCCTACAAGGTCGACAATCAGTTCACGCCCTATGCCGGCGTGGTGCTCGATATCAATGACACCTATGCCGCCTATGCCAGCTATACCGATATCTTCCAGCCGCAGAATGCCCGCAGCCCGGATGGCAGCATCCTCGACCCCATCGAGGGGAAAAGCTATGAACTGGGCCTCAAGGGCAGCTACCTGGAGGGCCGCCTGAACGCCGCGCTGGCGCTGTTCGAAACCCGCCAGGACAACCTGGCCCAGGCCATCCCTGGCGAAACCGTCGCCGGCTTTCCGAACCAGCAGGCCTATCGCGCGGCCAAGGGCGCGAAAGTGCGCGGCTTCGATCTGCAGGCGGCCGGCGAGATCGCGCGCGGCTGGAACATCAGCGCCAGCTACACCCACTTCACGGCAGGCGACGCGCAGGGCCAGGCCATCAATACCAGCCAGCCGCGCAGCCTGCTCAAGCTCTACACCACCTATCAGTTGCCAGGTGATCTGCACCGGCTGACCGTGGGCGGGGGGCTGACCTGGCAAAGCCGCATGTACCAATATGCCGCCAGCCCGACAGGCAAACAGCGCGTCGAGCAGGGCAGCTACGCCCTGGTCGATCTGATGGCGCGCTACGACATTAACAGGCATCTGTCAGCCACGCTCAACGTCAACAACTTGTTGGACAGGAAGTACTACGACCAGATCGGCTTCTTCAGCCAGGGTTGGTGGGGCGCGCCGCGCAATGTCATGCTGAGCCTGCGGGCGCAATACTGAATGGCCGCATGCTCCTTGCTCCTGGCGGCAGCCCGCCGCCAGGTTCAGGCCACGCCGCGGCGACGGTCGCGCAGGTACAGCAGATAGCCGGCCGGGGCGCACAGCAGCACCAGCAGCCAGGCGGCCGGCTGGCTCAGGCGGTAGGCGCGCAGGGCATTGGGTCGTCCGGAATGGGCCAGATGCAAGCGAAAGCGCGTAAAGCGCATGGCAGCCTTGATGAACTCCCAGGGCCGCCAGCGGAAATAGCGCAGATGATGCTGCAGCATGTTCCAGGCCAGCAGATACAGCCCCTGCACATTGGCGCTCAGCGAGGGGCTGCCGTGCATCAGGCTGCCCGGCGTGTCGTGGTAGATGCGCAGCACCCGGTTGATGAAACGCGTGCGGTAGCCCGCCCGCGACACCGCCCACCACACCAGGCTTTCGGGCACGAAGCCGGCCACATCTTCCGGAAACGGAAAGGCGCGCAGCACTTCGGTACGCATGCAGCCGAACTTCTCGCCCCGCACCCGGTAAAGGAAGTACATGTCGACCGCGCTGCTGTCGAGCACGTCCTGCGGATAGCGGTCGCCCACGATGCTGCCATCGGGGCGCGCGCACAGGCCGGTGACGGCCACGAAACCGGCACGCTGACCCTCGGGGATGGCAAGCCAGGCCGCCTCCATGAGGGCCAGCGCATCGGCCGGCATCGCGTCGTCGCTGTCCAGGGCCACGATCAGCTCGCCTTGCGCGTCACGCACCCCCCGGTTGAAGGCGGCCTTCTTGTGCTGGTTCGGTTGCCAGACGTAGCGGATGGGGAAATCAGCCACCGCCTGCCAGGCGCGCACGCGCTCATGGGTCGGGTCGGTCGAGCCATCGTCGACCACCAGCCATTCGAAATCCCGGCAGGTCTGGCGGCACAGGGAGTCATAGACCCGGTGCAGCGTATCGGCACGGTTGAAAGTCGGCGTCAGAACGGTGAAGCGCCGGGCAGTACTTGAGTTAGCTGTGTTCATAGGGACTCGCCGGAAAACCTCGCCCAGGGATAACAGTGCCCACACGAAAAAGACGGTCCAGCCGCAAGTTTAAGAAAGAACCACATCCAAGCTGCAGAAAATCCGTGTTCAATTGCAAACGGATTTATCCACCGGCGACGAATCCGGGGGCAAAGTAAACTGCGCGTATCCGGGTTTTTCTTCGGCCTCATGACCTCCGTTCAGCTCAACGATATCGCCCTGTTTGTCGAAGTGGCCAAGCGCAAGAGCTTCAGCCTCGCCGCGCGGGCACTGCAAATGCCGACCTCGACGCTGTCGCGCCGCATCAGCCAGCTGGAGCGCGGCATCGGCCTGCAGCTCATCAACCGCAATACCCGCCGCCTCGAACTGACCGACGCCGGCTCCATATACCTGCGCCGCTGTCAGGGCCTCATCGAGGAAGCCCGCCTGGCGCAGGAGCAACTGCGGTCGCTGTCGAGCCGTCCCAAGGGGCGGTTGAGCGTCTCTCTGCCGTATAGCCTGGCGATCTGGCTGCTGCCCAACGCCCTGGGCGACTTCATGGATCAGTACCCCGACCTGGAGTGCGAGTTCGACCTGAACCTGAAGTCAGGCGCCGACTCGCAAGGCGAGCCTTTCGACGTGCAGTTGCGCATCGGCGACGAGAACGGCGTGCTGGACAACGAGGGCTCGGTGGCGGTGGATGAAATCGTGCGGCTGGACAACTACCTGTATGCCTCCAGCGAGTACCTGGAACAATTCGGCGAGCCGCGCACGCCGGCCGATCTGGCCCGGCACCAGTGCATGCGCACCACGGTCGACGAGGCCCATTCGTTCTGGATCCTGTCCAATGGCGCGCGCCGCGAACGGGTCGAAGTCAGCGGCCTGCTGGCCGGCAACAACATCAGCCTCATGGGAACGCTGTCCGGACTGGGGCTGGGTATCACCCGCCTGCCCTATTGCCGCGCGCTCGACCCCATCATCGAGCGTCACTCCCTCAAGCGCGTGCTGCCCGACTGGGAAACCCTGCCCATTTCGATTTTCGCGCACTTCCCGCATCAGTTCCTGCCGGCCAAGACGCGCGCCTTCATGGATTTCATCCGGCCGCAGCTGGGCCCGGCCGACGCGCCCGCCGCCTCAAAGCGCTGAACCGGAGCGCTCGGCCACGCCGCTGGCGCAGACCGCGACCACCTTGGCCGGCTCGGGGCTGGTGGACAGATACACGTGGCCCAGGCCGCTGTCGAAGTAGGCCGACTCGTGGGTATCGAGGAAGATCTTCTCGCCGTTCTCGAACTGGATGGCGATCGAGCCCGACAGCACCACGACATATTCCTGCCCGGGGTGGCGGATGAAATCCGTGAATTCGGCCGCATCGCGCGAGGCGATCACGGCCATCATGGGGTTCATGATCTTATCCGGCACTTCGCCGAACATCAGGCCGTAGGCATAGTTGCGGGTGGCATAGCCCGGGCTGGCAATTGACTTGTGGGTCGCGATCTGCGCGCCTCCTGGCGGCGCCGATGCCTGCGGCGCGTTGCCCGGGACCGCGAACAGGGACCCCACCTCGATATCCAGGGCCATCGCCAGCACCACGAATTTCTCGTAGCTCAGCGTCACCTGCCCCAGCTCGGCCTTGGCGATGGTCGACAGCGCCAGGCCGGTGCTTTGCGCCATCTGCTTGAGCGTCAGTTTTTTTCTGTGGCGGGCCTCGCGCAAGCGCCGGCCCACCTGTTCCTTGCTCAACAACGCATTGCGAACCATGATTCCCTTATGAACGGCGCAGGCGCATCCAGGCAATCAGGATGGCCGCCATCAAGACAAAACCGAGATATCCGAAAATGGGATAGACCGTGCCCACCAGGGTGATGAAACCCAGCTTGGCGCCCAATACCCCGACGACGCCGGCCACCGCCGTCCCGACTTTGAAGCGCAGCGTGCCCGGCGTCATGACACGCGCCGAGAAGGCATACAGCACCCCGACGGCGGTATTCAGGATCATGGCGAAGATCACCACCGCCATCACCATCCCCAGCCAGGGCGCCTGCTCGCTGGCCAGCATCAACATCGGCAACGCCGCATCGCCCACGGTATCGACGCGGGCAAAGACACCCGAACTGATCAGCACGATCAGCAGGCACAGCAGCGCGCCGCCAACGATACCACCCCAGACGGCATTGCGGCGCGAGCTCGCCTGGCCGCCGGCGATCATCAGGAAGGGCGCGCCCAGCACCATGTTGTACGACACGTAGAGCAAGGCGGCGACCAGCCAGTGGCCAGCGCCCTGCGGCTTGCCCTGGGCCAGCTGATCCAGCTCGGCCAGCGGCAGATCGCGCGTGCTCCAGGCGTAGATGGACAGCACCACCACCATCAGCACCAGCACCGGCGTGATACTGCCGATGAAGGCCAGGATTCTCTCCACCCGCATAAAAACGATGAGCACCGTGGCGACCATGACGGCAATGCTGCCGTAATTGGCCGGGATCCCCCATTGCTGTTCCAGCAGCGAGCCGCCACCGGCAAACATCACCACGGCAATGGCGTACATGAAGAAGGTGATCAGCACATCCATCACCACGCCGAGATACTTGCCGCAGATCAGGTAGATGCCCGCTTTGTAGGAGTCGGAGACCTGTATCTGACTGAGCCGGCCGACCGCCATGCCCAGCACCGTGAAGCACACGCCGGCAATCACGCCGCCCAACAGCCCCCAGTAGCCGAAACTGCTGAAAAACTGCAGGGTCTCCTGCCCGGAGGCGAAACCGGCCCCCACCACCACGCCCACGAACGCCATCGCGATGCGCGCAATATTGCTGAAATTCGACATGTCTCCTCCTCCCTGGGGATTGGCTTCTCTATGGTGTCTTCTGCTGTAGTTATTGCTCGAAACGTGCGGGCGACACCCGTCGGGGATCGATCGACAAGGCCTGCAGCTCCGCCGGCAGGGGCTGTCCCTGCAACAGGCTGGCGGCCAGCAGCGACGCCCCGGCGGCGGTCTGAATGCCGTAGCCGCCCTGCCCGGCGAGCCAGAAAAAGCCCGGGCAGGCGCTGTCATGCCCGATCACCAGCTCGCCATCGGGCGCGAAGCTGCGCAGGCCGGCCCAAGTGTGGCTGGGACGGCGTATCTGCAGGTGCGTCATTTCCTCGATGTGGTAGATGCCGGTGGCGATATCCAGCTCTTCTGCCACCACATCGTGCGCTGCGACCGGATCGGCATTGGCGGGCGAACCCATCAACATGCCGGCATCCGGCTTAAAGTAAAAAGCCTCGCCCACGTCCATTACGGCAGGCCAGCGCGTGTGATCCACGCCCTCCGGCGGCGCGAACAGGAAGGCCGAACGGCGTTTGGGCTGAATGCCCAGCGGCCGCAAGCCGCACAATCCGGCGACCGTGTCCGCCCAGGCGCCTGCCGCGTTCACCAACTGGCGGGCGCGCACCAGCTCGCCGGCCTCCGCCAGCTCGATCGTCCAGGCCTGGCCGTCCCATTGCGCCGCGCGCAACTCAGCGTTGACCCGCAGCGCTACGCCATGCTGGCGCATGCCTTTGAGAAAACCCTGGTGCAAGGCGTGCACGTCCATATCCTGGCCGGCGCGGTCATAGATGGCGCCAGCCACCTTCTCCAGCCTGATGCATGGCGCCATCTCGAACGCCTGCTGCGGGGTCAGGCGCACGACGTCCAGCCCCTGGCGTTCGAAAGCCTCGTACTCACTGTCCAGCAGGCCCATTTGCTCGGCCGTCGCGATGTAAAGCACGCCTCGCGGCATCAGGATGGCCTGCTCGGAGAAGCCGGCCGGGGGCTGGCTGTAGAAGGCATTGCCAGCCACGGTCAGGGCCCGGATGGTGGGCGTGCCATAGGTTTCGATGAACATGGCCGCCGAGCGGCCGGTGGAGTGATAGCCCGGCTGGGACTCGCGTTCCAGCACCAGCACGCTGGCCTCGGACGGCAGGCGATAGGCCAGTGAAGCGCCGGCGATCCCGGCGCCCACGATGACATAGTCGTAGATCATGGAATTCTCACATACGAAAATTTTCCCTGCATACTAGGCCCGATCAGGCAAAAGGGGAAGGCTGGGGTTTATACCGGGAAGGCCGCCGGCGAACCGGCAAGGCAAAAAAAACCGCCTGCGCAAGGCAGGCGGTTTTCTGGAGCGATCCGGCGCTTAGACGCGCTTGATCTTTTCCAGCATCTTGAACACGCCCTTGGGAGCGTTGACGAACAGACGCTTGAAGGACTTGCCCAGGCAACGGCGTTCCAGGGTGTTACGACGCACGCGCTTGCGTTCAGCCATGATGAATCTCCGGTAAAAAAGTTGAATGACACCAGGTGTCCGTGGGTGAGACAGGGCTGCAAGCCAGGCCGCCGGAACCCGAAAGGCCGCGCCAGGCGCGCCATCCGTGCTCCCCGGGTTTTATCCCGTTGAGGTCCGGCCTTGCCGGGTCGTCCCCTGCAGGCCAAGCCCTTCTTGGCGTCACGCTGCACACGTTCGGCGGCTTGCACCACCTCGGTCCGAAAGCCCCGGCCTCGCGGCCTACCTTCCAGGCCCTGCTTTCCAGGAATGGTTTCGGGCCGTCTTCCGCCAGCGATTGCGCGCAGGCGGGCACCTGCCCGCATCTTTTCCTTCAAACCGGCCCGGATGCTTTTCGAACACTCACCCAGAACACCCCAGAACATTTTTGGCCGCCCGCAAGACGCAGTTGGCGAAAATCCAGGTAACTTGCCATTCTAGCCGCAAAGACCGGCTATGCACAAACCAGAGGCCTGCGACCGACCCCACCCGGACCGGGGATATTTGCGGCGCCACCATAATTCTGTTGTACTGTTTATCCATACAGCCGACACTCCGCCAGGGCCTGCCATACGGGCCGCCGCGCGGAATCCGGGCTGCCCTTCCCTTCCCCCAGACCCGCGCTTGGCATCCCGGCTACGATAACGCCCCATGAGCTCCGAAATCCGCATCGTTGGCGCCCGCCAGAACAACCTCAAGAACCTTGACCTGACCATCGCCACCGGCCAACTGGTGGTCGTGACCGGCGTGTCCGGCTCAGGCAAGAGTTCACTGGCCTTCGACACCCTCTACGCCGAGGGCCAGCGTCGCTACGTCGAAACCTTCTCGCCCTACGCGCGCCAGTTCCTGGACCGCATGGACAAGCCCCAGGTCGATCGCATCGAAGGCATCCTGCCGGCCATCGCCATCGACCAGACCAACCCGGTGCGCAGCTCCCGCAGCACGGTCGGCACCATGACCGAGCTCAACGATCACCTGAAACTGCTGTTCGCGCGCGGCGCGCAGCTGTTCTGCCGCTGCTGCGGCAAACGCGTGCGGCGCGACTCCCCGCAATCCATCCAGGCCTCGCTGAGCGCACGCGCGGCGGCAGCGGGCGATCCGCGCCTGGTGGTCACTTTCCCGATCGCCGTGCCGGCCAATTTCACCGAGGAGGAAGTCAAAGGCTTCCTCGAAGGCCAGGGTTACACCCGCGTGCACCGCGAGGAAAGCGTGACCCGCCCGGTGGCCGAGAAAGCGCGCGGCAAAGCCAAGGGCAAGACCAAGGCTGGCGCCCAGGAGGCGCGCCGGCTGCTGCATGTGGTTCAGGATCGCTTCAGGCTGGGCAACGCCGAGCCGGATCGCATCATGGAAGCCCTCGATACGGCGCTGCGGATGGGCGCCGGCCACCTGGCCGTCTACGTGATGGATGACGACGGCAACGATGCTGCCATCTGGAAGTACAGCGACCGGCTGCATTGCGCCGACTGCGACATCGAATACAGCGATGCCCTGCCCAGCAGCTTCTCGTTCAATTCGCCGCTGGGCGCCTGCGAGGCCTGTCGCGGCTTCGGCCGCGTGATCGGCATCGACCTTGGCCTGGTCATTCCCGACGAGAACAAGACCCTCAAGGAGGGCGCCGTCAAACCCTGGCAGACACCTTCCTTCAAGGAGTGCCAGGATGAGCTGATGAAGTACGCGCCGCGCGCCGGCATTCCGCTGGGCGTCCCCTGGAAAGCCCTGACGGCCGGGCAGCGCGACTGGGTGCTCAATGGCGACCCCGACTGGAAAGGCGGCGACTCGGCCTGGAAACACCAATGGTATGGCGTGCACCGCTTCTTTGCCTGGCTGGAAACCAAGGCCTACAAGATGCACGTGCGCGTGCTGCTGTCCAAGTACCGCAGCTATACGCCCTGCCCGAGTTGCCATGGCGCGCGCCTGAAATCCGATGCCCTGCTCTGGCGCCTGGGCAGCAAGGCCGAGGCCGATGCGGTGCTGCCGCCGGGCGACGATCGTTATCAGCGTTTCATGCCGGCAGGCGTGGACTGGTCGCGCGAGCGCCTTGAGCAGCTCGACGGCCTGTCCATCCACGACATCATGCTGTTGCCCATCGAACGGGTGCGGCGTTTCTTCGACACGCTGCGCTTCGAGGGCGCGCTGGACGCCGCCGCCGACCTGCTGCTGACCGAGGCCCGCGCGCGCCTGAAATTCCTGTGCGACGTGGGGCTGGGCTATCTGACGCTGGACCGCCAGAGCCGCACGCTGTCCGGCGGCGAGGTGCAGCGCATCAACCTCACCACGGCGCTGGGCACCTCGCTGGTGAACACGCTCTTTGTGCTGGACGAGCCCTCCATCGGCCTGCATCCGCGCGACATGCACCGCGTGGTCGAAGTCATGCACCGTCTGCGCGACGCCGGCAACACCCTGGTGGTGGTCGAACACGATCCGCAGGTGATGGTGGCCGCCGACCGCATCATCGACATCGGTCCGGGCCCCGGCGAACGCGGCGGCAACATCGTCTTCGACGGCACCCCGGCGCAGCTGCGCGCCGCCCCCACCCTGACCGGCGACTATCTGGGCGGACGCCGCCATGTCGAAGCGCCGCGCCCGATGCCGGTAGCCGAGAACACGCCACGCCTGTTGCTCGAAGGCGTGCGCGCGCACAACCTGAAGAACATCTCGGTGTCGCTGCCGCTGGGCCGCCTGGTGTGCATCACAGGCGTGTCGGGCTCGGGCAAGTCCACCCTGGTGCAGGATGTGCTGTACCCGGCCCTGCTCAAGCACCAGGGCAAGCCGGTCGAAGCCCCCGGCGCGTTCGACCGGCTGCTGGGCGCCGAGCAGATCGCCGACGTGGTCATGGTCGACCAGACCCCCATCGGCAAGACCGCGCGCTCCAACCCGGCCAGCTATGTCGGCGCCTTCGATGCCATCCGCAAGCTGTTCGCGCAGGCCCCGCTCGCCAAGGAGCGCGCCTACACCGCCGGCACCTTCAGCTTCAACAGCGGCGACGGGCGCTGCCCGACCTGCGGCGGCACGGGCTTCGAACACGTCGAGATGCAGTTCCTCTCCGACGTCTATCTGCGCTGCCCCGACTGCGACGGCAAGCGCTTTCGCCCCGAAGTGCTGCAGGTGCGCATCGAGCACCTGGGCCGCAGCGCCTCCATCGACGAAGTGCTGGAAATGACAGTCAGCGAAGCGCTGTCCTTCTTCCGCGGTCTGCGCGACGTGCAGACCGGGCTGGCGCCGCTTGACGACGTGGGTCTGGAATACGTACGCCTGGGCCAGCCGGTGCCCACCCTGTCGGGCGGCGAGGCGCAGCGCCTGAAACTGGCCGGCCACCTGGCCGAGGCCGCACGCAGCGGCATCTCCAGCGCCAGGGTCGCCAAGAAAGGCAGCCTGTTCCTGTTCGACGAACCGACCACCGGCCTGCACTTCGATGACGTGGCGCGCCTGATGCGCGCCTTCCGCAAGCTGCTGGCCGCCGGGCACACCCTGCTGGTGATCGAGCACAACCTGGACGTGATACGGGCGGCAGACTGGCTGATCGACCTGGGGCCGGACGGCGGCGACGCCGGCGGCGAGGTGGTCGGCGTGGGCACGCCGCAAGACCTGATGGCCACCCCGCGCTCCTACACCGGCCAGGCCCTGCGCGATTACGAAGACAGCATCCTGCCCACCGAAAGCGTGGCGCTGGCCGAACCCGGGCCGGCCTATGAGGCCGGCACGCCGCTGCAGTCGCTCATGCGCCAGCGCCGTCAGCAGGCCATCGAGATCCGCAACGCCCGCGAGCACAACCTGAAGAACGTCAGCGTCGAGATCCCGCGCGACACCTTCACGGTCATCACCGGCGTGTCCGGCTCGGGCAAGTCCACCCTGGCCTTCGACATCCTGTTCAACGAGGGGCAGCGCCGCTATCTCGAATCGCTCAACGCCTACGCCCGGGCCATCGTGCAACCGGCCGGCAAGCCCGACGTGGACGCCATCTTCGGCATCCCGCCGACCGTGGCCATCGAACAGCGCACCAGCCGCGGCGGACGCAAGTCCACCGTGGCCACGATGACCGAGATCCATCACTTTCTGCGCCTGCTGTACGTCAAGCTGGGCACGCAGTTCTGCCCCGATTGCCAGGTGCCGGTCGAGCCGCAGAACACCGAACAGATCGTCGCCCGCCTGCTGCGCGAGCACGCCGGCCGGCATCTGGGGCTGCTGGCCCCGCTGGTGACGGCGCGCAAGGGCTATTACACCGATCTTGCCAAATGGGCCGGCGCCAAGGGCTATACCCATCTGCGCGTGGACGGCGACTTCATCCCCGTGAGCCCCTGGCCGCGCCTGGACCGCTACAAGGAACACACCATCGAACTGCCGGTGGCCGACCTGGTGGTCGATCCGGCCAACGAAGCCGGCCTGCGCGAGGCGGTACGCAGTGCACTCGAACACGGCCAGGGCGTGATGAGCATCCTCTGGGATCTCACCCCGGGCGCTGACGGCGACACGCCCGAGCGCCGCGCTGCGGGCCTGAACCCTGCGCCGCAGCAACAGCACTTCTCGGTCAAGCGCGCCTGCCCCTCTTGCGGCATCAGTTTCCCGGAACCGGATCCGCGCCTGTTCTCCTACAACTCCAAGCATGGCTGGTGCACCGGCTGCTTCGGCACAGGCTTGCAACTGCAGGGGTTCGATGCCGAACAGACCGGCGAGGAAACCGCCTGGAACGCCTGGTACGAAGGCGAGGCCCAGGCCTGCGGCGTCTGCCACGGCCAGCGCCTGAACCGGGTAGCGTTGGCTGTACGCTGGCGCGAACGCTCGATCGCCGAGCTGGCCAGCCTGCCGGTCTCAGAGGCGCACAGCTTCTTCACCGGGCTGGTGCTGCGCGGGCGCGAAGGCGACATCGCGCGCGACATCCTGACCGAGATCCGCGGCCGCCTGAACTTCATGCAGGAAGTGGGCCTGAACTACCTGGCCCTGGATCGCGCCGCCCCCACCCTGTCCGGCGGCGAGGCGCAACGCATCCGACTGGCCGCACAGCTGGGCTCCAACCTGCAGGGCGTGTGCTACGTGCTGGACGAGCCGACCATCGGGCTGCACCCGCGCGACAACCGCATCCTGCTGGACGCCCTGGCGCGCCTGGAGGGCAATGGCAACACCCTGGTGGTGGTCGAGCACGATGACGACACCATCCGGCGCGCCTCGCACATCATCGACATCGGCCCTGGCGCAGGCGTGCGCGGCGGGCGCGTGGTGGCCCAGGGCACGGCTCAGGATCTGATCGCCGCGCCCGAGTCCGTCACCGGGCGCTATCTGGCCCGGCCGCTCGCCCACCCCGTGCATGGCGCACGCCGCGCCGTGGACGCGGACACCCCGATGCTGCGCATCAAGGCCGCGCACCTGCACAACCTGGGCAACGTCAATGCCAGCCTGCCGGTCGGCAGGCTGACTGTCGTGACCGGGGTGTCCGGTTCCGGCAAGTCCACGCTGGCGCGCGAGGTGCTGCTGGACAACCTGAGCCGCGTGGTCTCGGCCCGCGAACCGGGCCAGTGGGTCGGCTGCGCGCGCATCGAGGGCTGGGAAGCCATCGACCGCGTGCTGGAGGTCGACCAGACCCCCATCGGCAAGACGCCGCGCTCCTGCCCGGCCACCTATGTCGGGTTCTGGGACGATGTACGCAAGCAGTTTGCCGACACCCGCGAAGCCCGCATGCGCGGCTGGGGCGCGGCGCGTTTTTCCTTCAATACGGGCGACGGCCGCTGCCCCATCTGCGAAGGCCAGGGCATGCGCACCATCGAGATGAGCTTCCTGCCCGACGTGAAGGTGCCCTGCGACGCCTGCAATGGCGCGCGCTTCAATGCCGACACCCTGAGCGTGCAGATGCGCGGCAAGAATGCCGGCGAAGTGCTTTCGCTGGAGGTCGACGACGCCCTGGCGTATTTTGCCGCCCACCCCAAGATCCACCGGCCCCTGCAATTGATGCAGGACGTCGGCCTGGGCTACCTGACGCTGGGCCAGCCTTCACCCACGTTGTCCGGCGGCGAAGCGCAGCGCATCAAGCTGGTGACCGAACTGGCCAAGGCCCGTCTGACGGATGGCCTGATCCGCAGCGGCCGGGCCTCGCGCCTGCCCCATACGCTCTACGTCCTGGACGAGCCCACCGTTGGCCTGTCCATGGCGGACGTGGAAAAACTCATCCATGTGCTGCACCGTCTGGTCGAAGCCGGCAACACGGTGGTCGTGATCGAGCATAATCTGGACGTCATCGCCGAAGCCGACTGGCTGCTGGACCTCGGTCCCGAAGGCGGGACGGGCGGCGGCCAGCTGGTGGCCGAAGGCCCTCCGGAACATGTCATGGACCTGCGCGAGCGCTCCCACACGGGGCAGGTGCTCGCCGAGTTCCTCCGATCCTGATGAAACATGGAATGCTGGTTTGAAGATCGCCTGGCCGGGCGCGCCCGCCGCCTGTGGGACCTGCGGGCGCGCATCGAGGCCACTTCGCCCGGGATGCTGCCCCAGGCCTGGGCGCAGATCGACGCCGCGCGACGCGCCGGGCATTGGGTCGCCCTGCTGCTGGACTATGAACTCGGTGAATGGCTGCTGCCCGAGGCCGCCCAAGGCCCGGCGCTTGCGCCGCGCACCGATCAGGCGCCGCGCCTGACGGCGCTGGCCTTCGCCCGGGCGGAAATCCGCGCGCCCTGGGCGGCGCAGCCAGGCGACGAGACCGCACGCGTGCTGTCGGTCAGCGCGCGCCTGCCGGAAAGCGACTATTGCCAGGAAATCGAAGCCATCCGCCAGGGCATCGGCAATGGCGAGTTCTACCAGATCAACTACACCCAACCCCTGGACGTGCACATCGAGGGCGAACCGGCGGCCCTCTATCGGCGCCTGGCTGCCCGGCACCCGGTCGGCCACGCCGCGTTCCTGCAGGATGGATCGCGCAGCGTGCTGTCCTTCTCGCCGGAGCTGTTCGTGGCGCGCCAGGGCAGCCGGCTCGTGACCCGCCCCATGAAGGGCACCGCGCCGCGCTCGGCCGATCCCGTCGAAGACCGGCGTCTGGGCCAGCAATTGCTCGACAGCGACAAGGACCGCGCAGAAAACCTGATGATCGTCGATCTGCTGCGCAACGATCTCGGCCGCCTGGCCCGGCCCGGCAGCGTCACGGTCGACGCCCTTTTTTCGCTGGAACAGTACCCCACCGTCTGGACGCTCACCTCGACCATCAGCGCCGAGGCGCCCGAGGCCACGCTGGCCGAGGTCCTCGCGGCCCTGTTCCCCTGCGGCTCGATCACCGGCGCACCCAAGATCGCCGCCATGCGCCGCATCCGTGAACGCGAGATCGCGCCGCGCGGGCTGTATTGCGGCAGCCTGGGCTGGCTGGCGCCGGACGGCGACTTCTCTCTCAATGTCGCCATCCGCACCCTGGTGCTGGGCCAGGACGGCCGGGGCATCTATAACGTGGGCGGAGGGATTGTCCATGACTCCGACCCCGCGCTAGAGTGGCAGGAGTGCCACTGGAAGGCTCGCATCCTGAGCCGCTAGGGCCTGCGCAAGGCTGATTTTCCGGTCGATATCCCTGCCGCCACCAAGGAATACCCATGGCCCCCGAGCTGATCGAAACCCTGCTGGTCACTGCCGAACGCGAAATGCCCCTGCTGGGCCGCCACCTGACCCGTCTCGCGGCCTCGGCCAGCGATCTGGGCTATCACTGCGACATCGCCGTCATCGAAGGGCAATTGCTCACCACGGCAGCCTGTCTGCCCGGCCCCGGCCCGCAGCGGCTGCGCCTGCTGCTGCAGCGATCAGGCGAGATCACGCTGGAAAGCGCGCCACTGCCGGCGCTGCCCCAACCCCAGGAGATCCTGCTGGCGCCCGACACGCTCGACGACAGCGAGCCGCTGCTGCGCTACAAGACCACCCATCGTCCCTGGTACGCCAAGGCCATGAGCTGGCTGCCATCGCACCCGCGGATTTTCGACATGGTGTTCTTCAACGCCCGCGGCGAACTGTGCGAGGGCAGCCGCAGCAACCTTTATCTCAGGTTGCGCGGCCATTGGTACACCCCGCCTGTCGAGTCCGGGCTGCTGCCCGGCGTGCAGCGCGCCGCCTTGCTCGACGAGGGCCTGGTGCGCGAGCGCGTGCTGACGCTGGACGACCTGCGCGAAGCGCAGGGCATCCGGCTGTCGAACGCGCTGCGCGGCTGGTTCGACGTGCAGCTTCACGACGCCTGAAGCCAGGCGTCAATCCAGCGAGATCTGGGCGCGCTCGCCAATCGCGCGAAAATCCCGGATCTCGCTTTCCATCTGCTCACGAAAGGCCGGGCCGGGCATGAACACCGGCTCCAGCGCGAGGTCTCCGACCGACTTGCGCACCTGCTCATCGGCCATCACTTCGCGCAAGGCTTGCGACAGCTTCTCCATCACCGGCTCGGGCGTGCCCGCTGGCGCCACCATCGCATACCAACCCACCAGATCCACCGACGGCATGCCGGCCTCGGTAAAGGTCGGCACGTCCGGCAACTGCGGCACGCGGTGCTTGCCGCTGACGGCCAGGGCGCGCACTTTGCCGGCGCGCGCCTGAGGCGCGGCCGAGGACACCGTGTCCACGCCCAGCGCGATCTCGCCGCCGATCAATGCCGTCACCATGGGCGCGCTGCCCTTGTAGGGCACGGGCGTCATGTCGGCACCGGCCGCCTCGGCAAACATCACCCCGGCCAGGTGGGGCGCCGAACCGGGCCCGAACGTGCCGTACATCAGCCCGCCATTGGCGCTCTCGCGCTGCGCCAGCCCGGCCGCCTGTTGCAGATCCTGCGCCGGCAGATCATTCCGGGCCAGCAGCACCAGCGGCGCCAGGGCAATGATGCCCACGTGGCTGAAGCTGGTGAGCGGATCATAGGGCAGGCTCGATTTGAGCGCCGGCAATACGGTATAGGTGGTGCTGCCGGAGACCATCAGCGTGTAGCCATCCGGCTTGGCGCGGGCCACGGCCTCGGCGCCGATCACGGTCGAGGCCCCCGGCCGGTTCTCGACAATGACCGGCTGACCCAGCTTGGGAGCCAGCCGGTTGGCCAGCAAGCGGGCCACCGAATCTGTCGCGCCTCCCGGCGTGAAGGGCACCACCAGCTTGATCGGTTGCTCCGGATAGGCGGCGTGGACGGCGCCCGCACCGGCCAGCAACGTGGCGGCCAGCGCCGCCGTGAAAACTCGGGGAATCATCAGGACACTCCAGAATCAGGAATTCGCGCAGGCTGCGCGCAGCGCGCAGCCCTGTTCGCCCAGGTCCCAGAACAATCCGGCCATGATGGACAGGCCTTCCCGGGCCACGCTGCCCAGCAGATGTTCATTGGGCGCATGCTGGGCGCAAGCCGGATACGAGTGCGGCACCCAAAGGGTGGGCAGACCCAGCAGATCGGCAAAGATATCGTTGGGCAGCGAACCGCCCAGGTTGGGCAGCAGCGCCGGCGACTGGCCGGTAGAGCGCCGCAGCGATTCGGCAGCCCAGACAACCCAGGGATTGTCGGGCGACAGGCGCGTGGCGCCCGCCTGCATGCCGACGGTCACTTCGACATCGCCAAAGCCCGCCTCGCGCAAGTGCCTGCGCACGTGATCGCCCAGATTGCGCCAATCGGTGCCGACCACGAAACGCAGCTGGCACCAGGCCGACGCCTGGCCCGGAATCGCATTGACCGGCTTGGCCGGATCGCCGGCGCCGAAGGTCAGGACATCCAGGCTGTTCCAGCCGAACACCTTCTGCGGGCCGCTCAGGCCCGGCTCGCCCCAGCCGGCGTCGATCGCCGGATCATCTTCGCCGCCGCCGACCTCCAGGCTCTCCAGGGCCTGCAATACCGGCCCCGGAATGGGTGGCGGGCGCAGGCCTTCGACCTGGATGCGCCCGCGCGCATCGACCAGGCTGGCGATGGCATGCGACAGCACGATGGCCGGATTGGACAGCAGACCGCCCCAATTGCCCGAATGATAGGCACGCTCGCGCGCGTGCAGGCGCAGCTCGAAATTGACCGCCCCGCGCGACCCCATGAACAGGGTCGGACGCCTCGCGTTCAGGCGCGGGCCGTCGCTGGCCAGAAAGACATCGGCGGCCAGCAGGTCACGCTGCGCCTCGCAGAAGGAGGCCAAGCCCGGCGAACCGGCCTCTTCGCCGGTTTCGATGAGCCAGGTGGCATTGAAGCCGAGCCGGCCTTGCCGGGCGCGCAGCACCTGGGCCAGCGCCATCAGGTTGATCGTGTGCTGCCCCTTGTTGTCGGCCGTGCCACGGCCATACCAGCGGTCGCCCTCGATCTGCAGCCGCCAGGGATCGCGTCCCCCGGCCCAGCGCTCGGCATTGCCGCGCACCACGTCGCCATGCCCGTACAGCAGCACCGTCGGCAAGGCCGGATCTTCGATGCGGCGCGCCACCAGGATGGGCAGGTCGACGCCGGCAGGATTGGCATGGATGTCACAGGAGAACCCCATCTCGCGCAACGCCGGGACCAGTTCCTGGTTCAGGTAGGCGTGCTGGGCCGGCGCCTGGGCAGGCACTTCGCTTTCGGTGGGATGGGCCACGCGGCGGGCCAGCACTGCCTGCAGCCCGCCGTTGTCGAATTCACTGGCGGCATAGGCCAGGGCTTGTTCTCGGGTCACGTCTGTCTCAAGGGGGAAAAGAAACAGGCACAACAGTATTACGCCCCATGCATTGCCACAATTAGCAAATTGACATACAACCATTGCCTATTTGGCACACCCTTGAAGAACCCGGATGCTGTCGCTGAGCCTGAAGTACTTCCTCGATGTCGCGCAACACGGATCGATCGCCTCGGCCGCGCAGGCCAGCCATGTCGCGGCCTCGGCCATCAGCCGCCAGATCGCCAAGCTGGAGGATGCCGTGGGCGCGCCGCTGTTCGAGCGCCAGGCGCGCGGCATGGTGCTCAGCCACGCCGGCCAGCAACTGGCCGCCTACGCCAACCTGGCCGCCCTGGAGGCCGAGCGCGTCATCGCCGCCATCCGGGAACGCCAGCAGCAGGGCGACGTGACCATCACGCTGGCCAGTACGGAGGGCTTTGCCCATCGTTTCCTGCCCGCCTGCATGGCCGACTTCCGACGTCGCCATCCCGAGGCGCGCTTTCATCTGAAAGTGCAGCATCCCGACGAGGTCAACCGCCTGGCGCTGGAAGGCCTGGTGCACCTGGCGCTGCGCTACACCACGGCCCAGGATGAGCGTCTGAAAACGGAGTTCCTGGGGCGGGCCCCTGTGTGCGCCATGATGTGCCGTCATCACCCGCTGGCCGGGCGCCGCAGCGTGGCCATGCGCGACCTGGCGCGCTGGCCGCTGTCGGTCAGCGACCCCGGCACGACCGCCCGACAACTGTTCGATGCCGCCTGCGCCAACGCCGGCTTGCATATCGAACCGGCCTACGTAGCCAACCAGTCGGCCGTCTTCCTGCCCATGCTGCCCGGCAGCGACATCGTGCTGCTGTCAGGCTACCTGGCCGTGATGGACCTGTTGGAGGGCGCCGGCCTGACCCTGCTGCCGATCACCAACCCCGAGATGCGCCAGCGCAGCATGCAGGTGGTGACGCTGCAGGGCCGCACCCTGCCGCCGCTGGCGCGCGAGTTCGTCGAATTCGTCTGTGAGCGGCTGTCGCAGGTGGCGCGCCTGCCGCCAGCCTGAGGCGCTCAGGCCGCGAGAATGGCCTGCACCGCCTGATTGGCGGCCGCCAGCCCCATGGCCGCCGTCACGGTCACGACCGAACCGTAACCGGCGCAGGACAGGCCTTGCGGTGCGCTGCCGTCACCGCCCCCGGCCCAGGCGGCCGGCAGGATGGCCGGCTGATCGAACCACAGGGCCTGCACGCCCATGCGCGGCACGCGCTTGAGCGCCCGGCCATGGGCATCGCTGGCGCGCGGGAAGCCGTGCTCGCGGCGCAGGATATTGCGCAATTTGGACAGCAGCGCATCATTGTGGGACTGCGACAGATCGCCCGCGCGCAGGGTCAGAGGATCCGTTTTCCCGCCCGCCCCCCCGCACAGCAGCATGGGAATGCCGCGCGCCCGCGCATGCAGCACCATGGCGATCTTGGCGGCGGCCTGGTCGGTGCAATCCAGCACCATGGCATAGCCATCGCCCAGCACGTCGGCCACGTTCTCGGGCGACACGAAGTCATCGACGCAATGCAGGCGACACGCCGGATTGATCGCCGCCACGCGTTGCGCCATGGCCTCGACCTTGGCCTGGCCCAGCGTCGGCGTCAGGGCGTGGATCTGGCGATTGATATTGGACTCGGCAATGTGATCCAGGTCGATCAGGGTCAGCGCACCAACGCCGCAGCGCGCCAGCGCCTCGGCCGCCCACGAGCCCACCCCGCCCAAGCCCGCCACCGCCACGTGGGCGTTGCGCAGGCGCTCGGGTCCTTGCGGGCCGTACAGGCGGGACAGGCCGCCGAAACGGCGATCCGCATCGATATCACAGGCGAGAGAAGCAGTCATGGGCGTTATTGTCCCACGACCGCATCGCCGCCCAGCGCCTGATAGACCTGGACCTGGTTGCGCAATCGCGCGAGCTGGTTCTCGTCGAGCGCCACTTCGGCCTGCCGGCGCCGCTCCTGGGCATCCAGCCAGACCCGCAATGCCACCGCACCGGCGCGATAACGGGTTTCATAGAGTTGCTCGGCCTGCCGCGCCGCCGCCAGCGCCTGCTGCAGCAAGGATGCCTGCTCGGCCAGGTACTGGCGGGCCGACAGGGCATTCTCGACATCGGCCATGGCCTGATAGAGCGTCTGGCGGAACTCGGTGACCAGGATCTCGTAGTCCTTGCGCGAAATACGGATATTGAGCGCCATCTGCTGCCATTGCAGAAAGGGCAGCGCCAGCCCCGCGCCGAGGGTGGCCACCGGATTGGCCAGCAGATTGCCCAGCGACTGGCTGGCGGTGCCCAGCGCGCCGGTCAGGGTCAAGGGCGGGTAATAGCTGGCGCGCGTGGCGTCGCTGCGGGCCAGGGCCGCGCGCAGGCGGGCCTCGGCTGCGCGCAGATCGGGGCGACGCGCCAGCAACTGCGCCGGCAGCCCGGCCTGTACGCCCGGAATGGGACCGTCCGGCAGACGCGGCGGGTCCGCCATGATGCGATCGGGCGGGCCGTCGAACAGGATGGCAAGGCCATTGATGGCCTCGACCCGCTGCTGCGCCAGATCGGTGCGTGCCGCCTGCTGGCTGGCCAGATTCTGGCGCGCTTCGGCAACCTCCAGGCCCGAGACGGCGCCGGCGGCATACTGCACCTCGACCAGCTCCAGCGTGCGGCGGGCGTAGGCCGTGCTCTCGTCGCTGTTGCGCAGGCGCTGATTAAGATACCCCGTCTGCCAATACAGCGTGGCGGTCGTGCCGATCAGGCTTAGGGCGGCAGCCTCGCGATCCTGCCCGGTGGCCTCGGCCTCCCATTGGGCGGCATCGCGAGTGCGCGCCAGCTTGCCCCACAGGTCGACCTCCCAGCTGGCGGCCAGCTCGGTCGTATTGTTGCGGGTGTGGCGGCGCTCGCCGCTCAGGTTGCGACTGCGGCTGGCCGAGACGTTGCCGGACAGCGTCGGATACAGATCGGCCTGGGCCAGGCCGGCCTGCAGACGGGCGCGCTGGACCCGCAGCGCGGCGGCAGCCAGATCATTGTTGCGGGCCAGCGCCGCTTCGATCAGACCATCGAGCACCGGATCCTGGAAGTTGCGCCACCAGGCCACGCCCTGCGGCGCGGCCGCCGGCTCGGGCGCCTGCCAACGCGACGGCGTACGCACCTCTGGCGCCTCATAGGGCGTGGTCAACAGACCGCAGCCCGCCAGCAGCGCCGGCAACAGCAGGGAGAAACGAAACAGGACCGACATCATTCGCGCGCCAGGGATTCGACCGGATCCAGCCGGGCGGCGTTGCGCGCCGGCAGGTAACCGAAGGCCACGCCGATGAGCGTGGAGCAGACAAAGGCGGCCACCATGGACGCCCCCGAGAACACCATCTGGAATGCGCCGCCTGTCAGCTGGGCGAAGGCCGCGCCGATGGCCAGCGACAGGCCGATGCCCAGCGCCCCGCCGATCAGGCACACCAGCACCGCCTCGATCAGGAACTGCTGCATGATGTCGCTGCGACGCGCGCCCACGGCCATGCGCACGCCGATCTCCCGGGTGCGTTCGGTCACGGACACCAGCATGATGTTCATCACGCCGATGCCGCCGACCACCAGCGAGATCACGGCGATCATGGAGACCAGCAGCGTCATGGTGCCCGTGGTGCGCTCGACGGTCTGGCGGATGGTATCGGTATTGAAGAGGAAGTAATCCTTGATGCCATGGCGCTGGCGCATCAGTTTTTCGATCGCCGCCTCGGCGGCCTTGATCGGCATGCCATCGTTGACCCGCACAGAGATCGAACGCAGGTGTTGCTGGCCCAGCAGGCGGCTCAGCACGGTGGTGTACGGCAGCCAGACCTGCAAGGCCTCGGAATTGCCGAAAAGCGAGCTCTTGGGCTGCGTCACGCCGATCACCCGCAGCGGCACGGACCCCAGAAAGATCACCTGCCCGATGGGGTCGGTATGGTTGCCGAACAGGGCCTTGCGCGCGTTGGGATCGATCACGGCATCCTGGCTGCGCCGCGCCACCGCCGTGGCATCGAAGAACTGCCCCTGCGCGATCTGCACACCGCGCACGCGGAAATACTGCTCTCCCACGCCCAGCACCGTTGCGTTGACCGACACATTGCGATAGCGCAGCGTGGTCGAGGTCGAGACTTCCGGCGACACACTGTCGGCGTAGGGCTGGCGCGCCAGGGCCTCGGCATCGGCCGGCACCAGCGTCCGGATGGAGGCCGCCTTTTCGTCGCCGAAATCCTTGCCGGGATAGATATCCACGGTATTGGTCCCCATCGCGCTGATGTCTTCGAGGATTTTCTGCCGCGAGCCGGTGCCCAGCGCCACCACCGACACCACCGCGGCGATGCCGATCACGATGCCCAGCATGGTGAGAAAGGTGCGCAGGCGATGCGCCTGCATAGCCAGCAAGGCCATGCGCAGAGCCTCGCTGCCGCGATCCAGCCAGGCACGCCAGGCCGGCGCCCCGGCGGGCTCGGCCATCTCGCCGGCGGCGGCTGGCTCCGCCTGACGCGGCGCGTCGGGATTCTCGCGATCGGCCACGATGCGCCCATCGCTGATCTCGATGATGCGGCGCGCATGGCGCGCCACATTCATGTCGTGCGTGACCAGCACCACGGTATGACCGGCCGCGTTCAGTTCTTCGAGGATGCGCAGCACCTCCTGGCCGGTCTGGGTGTCCAGCGCACCGGTGGGCTCGTCGGCCAGGATGATGCGCCCGCCATTCATCAGCGCCCGCGCAATACTCACGCGCTGCTGCTGGCCGCCGGACAGCTGCCCGGGCCGGTAATCCAGGCGCTCGCCCAGCCCCAGCCGGCGCAGCAGCGCCTCGGCCCGCATCCGGCGTGGCGCACGCGCCACCCCCGCATACACCGCGGGCATCTCGACATTGCCGCGCGCCGTCAGGTCGGCCAGCAAGTGGTAGCGCTGGAAAATGAAACCGAAGTGTTCGCGCCGCAGTTCTGCCAGCTCGTCCGGCCCCATGGCGGCCGTCTCGCGGCCATCGACGCGATAGACGCCGCGCGTGGGTCGATCCAGGCAACCCAGCAGGTTCATCAGCGTGGACTTGCCCGAGCCGGAGGCGCCGACGATGGCCACCATTTCGCCGGCCTGGATGCGCAGATTGACTTCGCGCAGCACGGCGACGACCTGGTCGCCCGCGCTGAATTCGCGCCAGACGTCCCGGAGTTCGATCAGCGGACCGTTCACGCCGGCTCCGCAGGGGTGTAGGCCGTATCGGCGGAAATCACTTGCTCGCCTTCCTGCAGGCCTTCGAGGACCTGGGCCATGACGTTGTTGTTCATGCCGATACGTACCTCGCGCGACTCGACCTTGCCGTCCGCGCTCACCACCCGCACCGTATAGCGCCCATCCCCCGCGCGTGCCCCCAGCGCCGAAGACGGGATCTGCAACACCTGGCTGGCCTCTCCCAGCACGATGAAGACCTGGGCCGTCATCGAGATGCGCAGCACGCCGTCCGGATTGGGCACGTCGAACAGGCCGTTGTAGTAGACCGCCGCCGAATTCGAGGCCGAGTTGCTCCCGCTCAGGGCGGCCGTGTTCTCGTCGCGCTGAATTGAATCGGGCGCCGGCTCGACGGCGCGCAGCGTGCCGTAATGACGCGCATCCGGCTCGGCGAGGATGGTGAAATAGACTTTCTGGCCGGGCCGCACGCGGGTCACGTCAGCCTCCGAAATCTGCGCCTTGACCGTCATGGTATCCATCTGCGCGACCTTGATGATGGTCGGCGCGCTCTGGATGGAGTTGACCGTCTGCCCCTCTTTGGTCACCACCGCCACCACCATCCCGTCCATGGGCGACAAGATACGGGTGTAGCCCAGGTTGACGCGCGCCTTGTCGACCTCGATTTCGGCCTGGGCGATCTGCGCCTGCAGGGCGCCGATCTCGGCCCGCGTGACCAGCAGCGTCGCCTCGGCATTGTCAAAGGCCTCGCGCGAACTGGCTTGCGCGGCAAGCATGCGGCGCTCGCGCGCGTAGGCCTGCTCGGCCTGGCGCAACGTCGCCTGGCGCGCCCGCAGCTCGGCGCGACGCGCATCCAGCACGGCCTGGGCATTGCGCAGGTCATTCTGCTGGGTCATGTCATCGATCTCGGCCACCAGCTGGTTCTGGTGCACCGTATCGCCCAGAGCCACCTTGAGCGACTTGAGCTGACCCGAGACCTGGGCGCCCACGCTGACCTGGCGCACGGCCTCCAGCGTCCCGCTGGCCAGCACGCTGTCTTCCATGTCGGCCCGCTTGACCGCCGTGGTGACATAGGTGGGCGCAGGCGCGGCCGGAAAGAACAGCCATTTGATCAACAGGACGGCAGCCAGCAGGGCGAGCGCCAGCCAGATGAAGCGTTTGATGCGGCCGGATTTGGTTTTCATGGACATCCTGCAGCCGGAGGCCGACAGATAAGAAACGTTTGCATTCAGGGCCTGGGCATTCTACGCGGACGCCCGCGCAAAGCGGAACCGGATCGCTCAGGACGCACTCAGGGAAAAATAGGGCTGCTCGCCCAGCACCTGCCGGGCAATGCGCAGCACGGCATCCAGCCCCGCCATCTCGGCCACGCGCGGATAGGCCGCGCACAGCCGCAGTGGCGTGAACGGTCGTTCCTGCTCGTAGCGCTGCACCCGGCCGCTGGCCAGGGCATCGGCCATCACGCTGACCGGCAGCGCGCTGATGCCCACGCCGGCGGCCACCATGCCGGCGATGATGGCCACGCTGGTGCAGGTATTGAACTCGGGCAGCGGCGCGCGCTCCTGGGCATACCAGGCCGACACCACCTCATGCAGCGGCGACGGCGCCGGCACCACGAAAAGTTTTTGCGCGGCCAGATCGGCGGCGCGCAGACGCCCACGCGGCGCCTGCCCCATCCAGGCAACCTCGGCCCAGGCCAGCGGCTCGACCTGGACATGGTGGCTCACCCCGGCATCGATGAGAAAGGCGATATCCAGCTGATTGGTGTTCAGGCGCTCGCTCAGCACCAGGCTGTTGGCGATCGTGAGCTCGATATGCAGACGCGGGTAGCGCTGCTCCAGCTGCTGCACGATGGCCGGCAGACAGACCATGGCGATGGTTTCCGACGAGCCGACCCGCAAGGTGCCCTGCAGGGGATCGCCGGTGCGCAGCCGCGTTTCCAGCTCATCCAGAACGCCGATGGCCTGCTCGGCATAGCGGCGCGCCAGCACGCCCTCCGCCGTCAGCGCAGCGCGCCGTCCTTCGCGCTCGAAGAGCGCCACCCCCAGCGCCGCCTCCAGCTCCCGGATACGCAGGGACACCGTTGGCTGGGTCACGTTCAGGTGTTCGGCGGCGGCCTGGAAAGAGCCCAGGCGGGCGATCGCCAGCAGGGCTTCCATTTGGGGGATGGAAAATCGTCTCATCAGTAAATTTTATATTAATAACGCCAAATGTTTAATTAGATAGCAAAAATTCTTATTGATACGATGGCTCCCATGAATACGCCATTCGATCTCCCCGCCGGTGCGGCCGACTGCCACGCCCATGTCCTGCGCACCGGTCTGCCCTTGATGCCCGGGCGCCACTCCGCCCCCTTGCGCGACGCCGAGGTCGCCGACTACCTGGGTGTGCTGGACGCCCACGGCGTGCGCTATGGCGTGCTGACCGCGCCGAGCTTCTACGGCGCCGACAATCAGCTGCTGCTGCAAGCCCTGGATGCCAGCGGCGGCCGCCTGCGAGGCACTGCCATCGTGGAGCCGGATATCGGAGATGCGGCGCTCGACGCCCTGCATGCCCGCGGCGTGCGGGGCATTCGTCTGAACTGGTTGCGCCGCGCCCCCCTGCCCGATAGCGGCACGCCCGCCTACCGCCGTCTGTATGCCCGGCTGCGCGAGCGCGACATGCATGTCGAGGTCTATACCGAAAGTGAGCAATTGGCCCAGGTCCTGCCCCCCATCCTGGACAGCGGCGTCAGGCTGGTGCTGGACCATTTCGCCAGCCTGACCCAGGGCGCGGCCTCGCCCGCGCTGGGGCTGCTGCGCCAGGCCCTGGATCAGGGCCGGACCTGGATCAAGCTGTCCGCCCCCTATCGCCTGGCCGGCCAGGATCCGGTAGCCCTGAGCGCGCTGCTGCTGCGCGAAGCCGGCCCGCAACGCCTGCTGTGGGGCACCGACTGGCCCTGGGTATCACATGAAGACCGCTTCCATTACGCACTGTGCCTGCGCTGGCTGCACCAATGGGTACCCGACGCGGCGCAACGCAACACCATTCTCAGCGACACCCCGCAGCAATTGTTCGGCTTTCAGGGCTGAACCCCTTCCGATATAAACCGAGGACCTGTGGCGTCCCGCCTGGGTCCCGATTCCACCACAGGAGACTGTCATGCCCCGTTCCCACCTTCTTGCCCGGGCTGCCGCCCTCGTTCTGGGGGCCGGCCTGCTGGCCGGCGCCCAGGCTGCCGACCCCCTGCGCCTGATCGTGCCCACCACTGCCGGCGGAGGCACCGACGGTTTCTTCCGCATGCTGGGCAAGGATGCCGAGCCGCATCTGGGCGCCCCTGTCGTGGTCGTCAACGTCGGGGGCGCAGGCGGCAGCATCGGCGTGACGCAGATGCTGCGCTCCACCGATGGCAACACCGTGGCCGGCGTCTGGCTGGGCCCGGTGACCGTGGCGCCGCACACCATGCCGGTAAGCTATACGCCGCAGGACTACATCCCAATCGCCCAGCTGACCAGCGCACCCTACGTCATGTGCGTGCAGAACGACTTCCCGGCCGCCGATGGCAAACAGCTGATGGAAGTCCTGCGCGCCCGGCCCAATCATTACGCCTTCGGCACCGATGGCGCAGGCGGGCCGGGCCAGCTGGCGACCCAGCGCATCTTCAACCGCCTGGGCATCAGCCAGCGCGACATCCCGTACAAGGGGGCAGGCGACACCCTGCTGGCGCTGCTGGGCGGCCACATCGATATCTACGTGGGCTCCATCCCGCCCGTGCTGCCTTACGTGAAGAACGACAAGGTGAAATGCCTGCAGCTGACGTCGGCCGAAAAGGTCGCGGCGCTGCCCACGGCCACCAGCCTGAATGAACTGGGCCTGGGCGAGGAACAGACGCTGTTGTGGCGCGGCATCCTGGCCCCCAAGAACACCCCGCCCGAGCGGGTCAAGGCGCTGGAGGCAGCTTTCACCGCCGCCGCCCGGTCACCGGCCACGCGCCGCTTCGTCGAAGACGCAGGTGAAGCCGTCAGCATCGTGACCGGCGAAGCCTTGCGCCAGCAGATCGACCAGGAGTATGCCGCCCTGGGCAAGGTGGCCCAGGGGCTGAATCTGTCCAAGTAAGGAAACCTCGCCGCGCCCAAGGGGCGCGGCAGCGTTGCAGCGGGGACACAAACCCGCCGCGCGCGCCCCGGCTGCAATTTCATCCCACACCACCAACTTACCCCCAATTACGCGCAATTGTCTGACAACCGGCCCCTTAAGGTCGCTATCTCCTCTCATCGTCCGAGAGAAAAAATACAGAAAATTCAAGACGTTGAACGCGCCTGCTCGACATTGGCAGAAGTTAAGGACAGAATCATTACTGTTACGCCGTGTCCAAGCCCTCCCCTGCCCCCTCGCCTTCATCGTCTGACCCTGGATTTAACGGGGCCATCTGGCTGTGCCTGCTGGCCATGCTCAACCATGTGGCGCTCACCGGCGGGCGCATCACCGTCTCCCTGACGGCGTTGCAGATCGGGCTGTCCACCTTCAAGGTCGGGACCCTCGTCGCCGTCTTCGCGGTGCTGCCGATGCTGTTCTCGGTTCATGCTGGACGCTGGGTCGACAAGGTCGGCATCCTGCGGCCCCTGGTGATCGGCACATCGCTGGTGACCTTCGGCACGCTGCTGCCCTTCGCCTCGCAGACCCAGGCGGCGCTGCTGGTGGCCTCCTGTTGCATCGGCATCGGCTTCATGCTGCATCAGGTCGCCACCCAGGACCTGCTGGGCCATGCCGAACCCAAGACGCGGCTGCGCAATTTCTCCTGGATGTCGCTGGCGATGGCCGGCTCGGGATTTTCCGGGCCCCTGATCGCCGGGTTGGCCATCGACCACCTGGGCAACCAGGCGGCCTTCGGCCTGCTCGCGCTGGCCCCGTTGTTCTCGGCCGTGGGCCTGTATCTCCTGCGCCATCGCCTGAAGGCCGTCAGCCAGCGGCTGGCCGGCGCCATCGCGCGCAGCGCCGAAAAACGCCGGGTCACGGAGTTGCTGGCCGTGCCGCCGCTGCGGCGCATTCTGATGGTCAACACCATCCTGTCCGGCGCCTGGGACACCCATCTGTTCGTGGTGCCGATCTACGGAGTGGCCATCGGCCTGTCGGCCACCACCATCGGTTTCATCCTGGCCGCCTTCGCCGCTGCCACCTTTGTGATCCGGCTGCTGCTGCCGCTGATCCAGACCCGTGTGCGCGCCTGGACGCTGGTGCGCGTGGCCATCGTAACGGCCGCGCTGGACTTCATGCTATACCCCTTCTTCACCGACGTGACAGCCCTGGTTGTCCTGTCGTTCCTGCTCGGCCTGGCCCTGGGTTGCTGCCAACCGAGTATGCTGTCCCTGCTGCACCAGTATTCGCCTTCGGGCCGGGTGGCAGAAGCGGTTGGTGTGCGCATGGCCTTGATCAACGGCTCCCAGGTCACCCTGCCGCTGCTGTTCGGCGCGCTGGGCGGCGTCATCGGTGTGGCGCCGCTGTTCTGGGCCTATTCGCTGGCCGCGCTGGCCGCCGGGTGGTTCAACCGCAACCCGCCCCACGAATCCGAAGCATCACCGTGACCTCGCCTGCTCCCACCGCCGTCTCCGGCGCCACCACGCCTTTCCGCCTCTGGACCCCCGAAGAACGCCAGGCCTCGCTGCGCCAGGCCCTGGCGCACTGGCAGCCCGGCCAGGACCTCTGGGTCTACGGCTATGGCTCGCTCATCTGGCGCCCCGATTTCGACTTTCAGGAGCGTCGGCTGGCGCTGCTGCGCGGCCATCATCGTGCCCTGTGCCTGTGGTCGCGCATCAACCGCGGCACCCCCGAATGTCCCGGACTGGTGTTCGGCCTGGATCGCGGCGGTTCCTGCCGGGGCGTGGTGTACCGCCTGGCGGGCGCGCAGGTCCCGGAATATTTCCCGGCTCTCTGGGAGCGCGAGATGGGTGCGGGCGCCTATCTGCCGCGCTGGCTGTCGTGCGAAACCGAACAAGGTCCGGTGCCGGCGCTGGTCTTCATCATGAACCGCGCCAACCCCGGCTATATCCGCCACCTGCCGGAGGACGAGGTGCTCGCCATCGTGCGGCGCGCCTCCGGCCGCTACGGCGCCTGCACCGACTATGTCGTGGAGACCGCCAGCGCCCTGCGCGCGGCCGGCATCCGCGACGCCCGCCTGGAAGCCCTGGCGCACCGCCTGCAGCAGCCGGCCGGGCCGGCCTGAGGCCCCTCCTTTCCCCGCCGCCCGCAAGTGCTTCAAGAGGCCCGGCCAGCCTGTCGCGAGGCGGTACACTGAAGGCCCGTACTCAACAGAGGTCCGACCGTCATGTCCGTCTCCGACCTGCGTCAAAGCTATGAAAAAGGCGTGCTGCTCGAGAGCGAGGCCGCCCGTTCTCCCCTGGACCAGTTTTCGCGCTGGTTCGACGAGGCCGTGGCCGCCAAGGTGCCCGAGCCCAACGCCATGACCCTGGCCACCGTGGACGCCACTGGCCAGCCCTCGGCGCGCATCGTGCTCATCAAGGGCTATGACGAGCGCGGCTTCACCTTCTTCACCAACTACGAGTCGCGCAAAGGCCAGGACCTGCTGGCCAACCCGCGTGCCGCGCTGCTGTTCTTCTGGCAGCCGCTGGAGCGCCAGATCCGCATCGAAGGCGTGGTCGAACGCGTGGCGGCCGCCGAGTCCGATGCCTATTTCGCGAGCCGCCCGGTCGGCTCGCGCATCGGCGCCTGGACGTCCCAACAAAGCCAGCCGGTCACCCGCGAGGCGCTCGAAGCCCGTGAGCGCGAATTCAAGGCGCGTTTCGGCGACGACCCGCCGCGCCCCGAACATTGGGGCGGCTACCGCCTGGTGCCGTCCACCCTGGAGTTCTGGCAGGGCCGGCCTTCCCGCCTGCATGACCGCCTGCGCTACCGCGCTGACGGCAAGCAGGGCTGGATCCTGGACCGTCTCTCGCCCTGATGCTTGCTCCGCATGTCCCAGCTACCTGCTTTTGATGCCGCGTTCTTCCGCTCCGCCCTGGGCCGCTTTGCCACCGGTGTCACCGTGGTCAGCACGGCCAGCCCGGCGGGCGGGCGCATCGGCCTGACCGTCAGCTCCTTCAACTCCGTTTCGCTCAATCCGCCGCTGGTGCTCTGGAGCCTGTCGATGGCCTCCTCCTCGCTGGAGATCTTCCAGCGCTGCGAAAGCTATGTGGTCAATGTGCTGTCCTCGGAACAGATCGCGCTGGCGCGTCGCTTCGCCACCGGCATCACCACGGAGCGCTTTGACGGCCTGCCCGAGGTCAACGCTCCTTTCGGCACGCCCCGGCTCGACGAGAGCAATGCGGCCTGGTTTGAATGCCGCAACCGCAGCCAGTACGCCGAAGGCGACCATCTCATCATGGTCGGCGAGGTCCTGGCCTGCGGTTTCAGCGCCCATGACCCGCTGGTGTTCCATGCCGGCGGCTTCGACCTTACCCCTGTGCGTCAATCCTGACCCATGACTACCGACATCGACTGCATCGTCATCGGCGCCGGCGTGGTCGGCCTGGCCATCGCCCGCGCGCTCGCCCTGTCTGGCCGTGAAGTGCTGCTGGCCGAGGCCTCCGAGGCCATCGGCACCGGCACCAGCTCGCGCAATTCCGAAGTCATCCACGCCGGCATCTACTATCCGGCCGGCAGCCTCAAGGCCGAGTTGTGCGTGCGCGGCAAACAGTTGCTGTACGCCTACTGCGCCGAACGCGGCATTGCCCACCAGCGCCTGGGCAAGCTCATCGTGGCCACCACGGACACAGAAGCCGCCAGCCTCGCGGGCATCGCAGCCAAGGCCGCCGCCAATGGCGTGCACGACCTGCGCGCCCTGAGTGGCGCCGAAGCCATGGCACTGGAGCCGGCGCTGCAATGCACGGCCGCGCTGCTGTCTCCCTCGACCGGCATCGTCGACAGCCACGGCCTCATGCTGGCCCTGCAGGGCGATGCCGAAAACGCCGGCGGACAATGCGTCTTCCATACGCCCATGCTGGCAGCCCGGGTGCGCCCGCAAGGCGGCTTCGAGGTCGATTTCGGCGGCGAACAGGCCATGACGCTGAGCTGCAACGTGCTGATCAACAGCGCCGGGCTGCACGCCCCCAGCCTGTCGCGCCGCATCGAGGGGCTGCCGGCCGGCAGCATCCCGGCCGAGTACCTCTGCAAAGGCAGTTATTTCACGCTGTCCGGGCGCGCGCCCTTCTCGCACCTGATCTATCCGGTACCGCAGCATGCCGGCCTGGGCGTGCACCTGACGCTGGATCTCGGCGGCCAGGCCAAGTTCGGCCCGGACACCGAATGGATCGAACACGAGGACTACACCCTGCATCCGCAACGCGCCGAGGTGTTCTATGACGCAGTGCGGCGCTATTGGCCGGCCTTGCCCGACGCTTCCCTGGCTCCCGGCTACACCGGAATCCGGCCTAAAATCTCCGGCCCGCAGGAAACGGCGGCCGATTTCATGATTTCCGGCCCGGCCCATCACGGGGTGCCCGGCTTTGTCGGCCTGTACGGCATAGAATCCCCCGGGCTGACCTCCAGCCTGGCCATCGCCGAAACCACCCTGGCGCGCCTGGCGCCTTAACCCACATCTGCTTTATTGCCCCTGAGAACATGCAGCAAAACGATCATATTCTGACCCTGTCCTGCCCTGACCGCACGGGTATCGTCTATCGCGTCAGCGGCCTGCTGTTCGAACAGGGTTGCAATATCCTCGACTCGCAACAATTCGGCGATGAAGAAACCGGGCGCTTTTTCCTGCGCGTGCACTTCAGCCTGCCCGCCGACGGCCAGCCCGATGCCCTGCGCGCCGCCTTTGCCAAGGTGGTCGACGGCTACGACATGGATTGGCAGATCCACGACGCGCACAAGAAGGCCCGCCTGCTCATCATGGTGAGCAAGCAGGGGCATTGCCTCAACGACCTGCTGTTCCGGGTGGGCAGCGGCCAACTGCAGGCCGAGATCGGCGCCATCGTCTCCAACCACAACGACTACGCCGGCCTGGCCGCCTCGTATGGCATTCCCTTTCATCACCTGCCGGTCACGCCTGATACCAAGGCCGACCAGGAACGCCAGGTGCTGGAGCTGGTCGAGCGCGAGGGCATCGACCTCGTGGTGCTGGCGCGCTACATGCAGATCCTGTCGGCCGACATGTGCCAGGCCCTGACCGGCCGCGCCATCAACATCCACCACAGCTTCCTGCCCAGCTTCAAAGGCGCGCGCCCCTACCACCAGGCCCATGCGCGCGGCGTCAAACTGATCGGCGCCACCGCGCACTACGTGACCTCGGACCTGGATGAAGGCCCCATCATCGAGCAGGACATCGAACGCGTGGACCACACCATGACCGCCCAGGACCTCACCCAGGTCGGCAGCGACATCGAGTCGCTGGTGCTCTCACGCGCCGTACGCAGCCACATCGAACACCGCATCCTGCTCAACCGCAACAAGACCGTGGTGTTCCGCTAGGGCCGCTGCCGCAACCTGACACGACTCTCGGGGTAAATCACCCGCGTTTCGCAATTCGGAACGGGCCGTGTCAGGTTGTTGGTAAACGAGGTCATATCGTCGCCCTGGAACACGCTGAAGCAGGAGCGGTTCTCGCGATCCTCACGCGGACGGATGCGACGAATGTCGTCAAAGCGCGCTTCCTCATCATCAGTGATCACCGGCAACTTCTGCTCTGCTGGCAGTTCGCCGGGAATCGAAGGGAAGACGAACTCGGATGCCTGCACCGTCAGGGGGCGTTGCGCAGGCTGCGGCTGCGCCACCGTGCCGCCGCTGGATACCCAATCCGCCGGCAATCCTGAGATCACAGGGGCCTGCGGCAACACGGGTATGCCCGCCAATACCGGCACTGCCGGCATGGGAGGCGCCGGCGGGCGCGCAGGACCTTCAAGCAACGGGGTGGTGGTGACCACTGCGGCCGCCGGCACCGCAGCCCCGACACTGATACTGGCCAGATCGACGGTTACCCCGGTGGCCCCGGGCAATGTAGCGGCCGTACGCGAACCCGCCGGCAAATCAACCGTAGGCGTCGGCGTGTTCGCCATGGCAACGGTTCTCAAGCCGCCGGTATGGCCCGTGGTAGAAGTCACGTCAGAATTTCTCAAGCCGTCCCTGCTGGAATTCTCTCTCCTAACGAACTTGTTGTTCCCGTTAGGATTGACGCAGGCCACGTCGGAATAGCAGTAGTAAATGTCAGTAAAGTAGGCCTTCTCGACCCGGGTAGTTTCGCCATAACTGTTATCGTTGACATGTGAATAACCTGTCTTCGATGCCGTGCCTCCTACATCCAAGGTAGCAGCATACGTGTCAAAGTACGATCCCGAGCCCTTCCCACTGGCATGAAGATTACCCCCCACGCGAATCGGCGCGTCACGATAGGTACTGCGGTTAATGCTGGTGGTGGTGGTGGTCACATTCGCGCCATTACGCCCAAGTATGCCGTATACGGGAATGGTACCCGCGCTGCCGTACCACACCAGCGACGCCTTGCCCACCACATTAACGTCATTTCGACACGAACCGATACCGCTCGACTTGCATGACCCATAGGTGCCCGATGCTGGAAACTCGGTCGTCGTCCTGCGTTCCGTTTGCGTCGAAAATGTAGCCTTGGAATCGAATTGGTCGACCCCTGCAATCAGGTTGCCACCGACCATTACGCTCCCCCCGCCGACCTGATTGCGAAAACTGACCGTGGCGGAATCCAACTCTCCCGCGCGCCTGCCCAGCGTCAAGTTGCCGTGCACTACAAGCGCGCCGGCGTTCTGCAAGGTTTGCCCCAGCAAATCGAGATCGCCACGCGACTCGATGCGCCCATGATTGATCAAGCTGCTGCCCTCTTTCCCCAGGGCGGTCAAAGTACCAGCACCGCCAATCGTCCCCGACGCCTGATTTGTCAAAGATGTGTAGGCAAGCACGGCATTTTCGCCGAGCAAAGTCGCCTGATTGTCCCAGCGCTGAAATGACATCTGACCACCATTCAGATACATTTTCCCGCGGTTCTCGACAGAGTCGTTACCCGTACCGCTCGTCTGCTTGGCGAAGAACTCACCGGTGTTGTTCAATGCCGTCACATTTGACATCACAGTGGTTTTAGCCGCCACAAGGCTGCCGCCATTGTCCAGCCGTGCAATCCGATTGAGAGTCAGGTCATCCGCACCCAGCACTCCAGCATTGGTCAAGGTCTGGACCCCGGAAATTTCCGCCTGCACGAACGAAAGCGTGGAGTCGGCCTTGGTGCTCAGGCTTTTGACATCACGGATATTCAACGCCTGCCCTCCCAGGTGATTCCCGGTCAGGTCCAGCGATGCCAGATCGCGGATATCCAGCGAAGCGCTTGCCTGCAAGTGCATGTTTTGGGCCTCCAGAGTGCTATGAGCATCCTGCCCATGCAAGGAGGCGTTACGCGCCCTGACATCCAAGTTGTCATAACGCTGCCGGGCGGCAAGCACCTGCAGCGAGTCCGCCTGCAAACTGCTGTTGCGGCTGACGGCCAAGCTGGGCGTTTCCATCGCCAAGAGGCCTTCGGACTGTATATGCGTCTGCTGCAAGTCGAGGGAAGTCTTCGCATTGACGGTCAACGCAGCGAGCTTGGCATTAAGCGTGCTCATGGCGACCGTCTTCGCCATAAGAGAAACCGTTGCGGCATCCAGATCACCGCTCAGATCGGCACGATCGACATCGACCGTCAGCGCCTGCCTTGCATACAGATTGCGTGTGCTGGAAAACGTATCGCCTTGCAGGCTGCCGCCACGCAACAACGACAACTCACTCTGATTATCAAACGTAACGACCCGCTCTCCCTCCAGCCGGCCAAGCACCATGCGCCCCTGGTTGCGCAAGGAAGTGAGACCGGACAAGGTCAGGACGTTGGTGGTCGACCATTGTCCGGCAACGGCATTGGTCAACTGCATCGCATTGCGTGCATCAAAATCTGTCGCTTCCAGGCGCCCTTGATTGTCCAAGCCCTGTCCGCCAGCGATCCGTATTTGCCGGCCGGTCAGGTCGCCACTGTTTACAAACTTGCCGCTCTCGTTGAGCGCGATGAGTTTTGAACTCCAACGCCCGCTATTGGTGCTCTCTCCCAGCCGGTTGAGATGCGCTTCGGCCGCATCGATATTGCCAGTGTTGCTTAGGCCATTGGTATTGCCATTGACCGTCAGCGATGCTGCAACAATGCCGCCGCTGTTGGTAATACGCTCCACATCCAGGAAGGTCGCTCCCCCGGTAAGGGCAATGTCGCTGCTATTATCGAAACTCGCCACATCCTTCAGGCCGGCGGTTGCGCTACCCTTCCCCACGGTTAGTGTGGCGGCCTGGATAATGCTTCGATTCACAAGGCGATTAACACCGGTCACATTCAGGCCCTGAACCAGCGCCATATTCCCGCTATTCTCGAAAGCAGCAGAATTACGTCGAACGGCGCTGTCCGAGCCATTATCGATATCGAGGAATTTGGCGCGCACACTGCTCTCCGTCTTGACATGCGCGACGCTGGACAGGGTCATGCCCTCTCGCAACGCGATAGCCCCCCGGGTTTCAAACAATGCCACGCCATCGTAACCCGCCACTGCTTCGCCTTTACCAACGGCTAAAGATCCGGCCTCGATGGTGCCGGCATTACTCACGCGGCTCAGACCAGTCAGTCGTATACCTTGATTTATCAGCACCTTGCCGTTGCTCTCGAAGTGCGCAGCATTGCGCAATGCTGCACTTTCGGTAGCGTTATCCAACAGCAGAGAATCAGCACGCAACGTGCCCGTAGTTTGAACCCGGGCCACGCCAGACAGCGACAATCGGGCGCCAAGCTGCAAATCACCGCGGTTCTCAAAAACAGGCCCCATGGGCGTGGTCAGTGCCTGACCAGCGTTGTTCACCGTCAGACCTTGTGCGCGCAGATTGCGCGTACTAAGCACGCTACCAACACCTGTCAGCAGCACATCACCCGTCAGGGCCATGTCTCCGTTATTCTCGAACACGGCGCCACTGCGCGCAGCCAAGCTCTCTGCCTGATTATCTAAGGTCAGTTCGGCTCCAAGAATCTTGCCATCATTCTGGAAACGGCTCAGGCCGACCAGTTGTATCTGGTCCCGCAAAGAGAACGAGTCTGCATTCGTCACTACCACCCCGACCGCATCGCCCTCGGAACCGCCTTTACGTATCTGTAATGATTTCCCCTCAAGCCTGGATCTATTTTCAACATGGCCAACCCCCGACACCTTAATATCTCCGGTCAGGACAAGGCTACCGGTGTTGATTACGGTCGCAGCGTTTCGCGTGGCAACGCTCTCGGAGAGGTTGTCCAGAGTCAGATTCGTGGCAAGGAGCCCGCCCCCATTCCGAAAGTCCTTAACGCCAACCACCTGCAGCCCGCCCCGCAAGTTCAGGCTGCCGGAATTGGTCATGGAAACCGGAGTGGCACCGCTCTCCGCTCCTCCCTTGGCGACATATACCGATGCCGCCTCAATCTTGCCACTGTTGTCAACCTGGGCAACACCAGCCAGACGCATATCGCCAGTCAGAATGATATTGTCGGAATTGACAAAGGCAGCGACGTTGCGCGCAGCAACATCTTCGGCCTGATTATCCAGAACCAAAGTCGAGGCTCGGATCTCCCCCTCACTCCGGAAACTGCTCAGGCCTGTCATGCGGAGATCGCCACGCAAGTCGAGCTTTCCGGTATTGAGCACTGCTACCGGTGTACGTGCGTCACCGCCCGCACGGCCACTGTCTACACTGGCGGAAGCCGCTGCAATGCTTCCGCTGTTCTCGATGCGGGCCACCCCTGACAATTGCAGACCATCGCGCAGCGAAATCACGCCGCCATTTTCGAAACGGTCAGCATTTTTCAATACGAGCTCGGGCGTCATCAGCGTCGTGCCCGCAGCCAGGCGCACGCTGGAACTGGAACTGCCGGTCGCCAGCGTAAGTTCATCGAAGCGCAAGGCACTGCCGCCAAAATCAAGCGTCGAAAACCCTTCTGCGCTCAAGGCCTTGTAAGTCAGCCCCCCGCCAGTCATGCGGAAAGACCCGGCGCGGATGCGTGCCTGCTGGCCTTCGGCACTCATCCCTTGCAAGATGGCCTGATCCGCCGAAACATCGAGACTACCTTTGATGTTCAAGGAAACTGCGTTCAGGTTATTTACGGCCAGATTGACGTGTTCGCCAGCGTCGAAAGAGCTCGCTTCCAGACGCCCATCGCGCGCCTTTACATCGAATTTATGCGCGACACCGAACCAACCGTAAGTTTGTAAATTATCCGCGTCTATCGACAACGAGCTGGAGTCTGTCGACGTCTTTCGCAATGCCACCGATTCCGCTTTGAGGGCCATGCCCTCATTCGCAATCAGTTTCCCCGAAACAATCTCAATTTTGCTGCCAGCGGATGTCACGGAGATACCACCAGTCGTCGACATAGTCAGATTCTTCATATCCAACTTGCGAGCATTGGTGTAAACGGTGATATCACCGTCGGCCAGAACATTGGGCACCCCGACATAATCACCCAATGTAGCATCGAAGGCCTCGCCCATATCTTCGCTGCGACGATCCTTCAATCCGTACAGACCACGGACAATTGTAAAAGCGACGTCCTTTCCATATACCGGAGCCAACAACTCGACCTGCTGAGCAACGAGGTTGATATTGCTGTCCGGCGCACTCAGACCCGCTCCGCGAATCTGGATGCCGTCTTTAGCCCCGCCGACTCGCAAACGATACGCGCCATACTCGTCTCGCTCGAGGTCGCCAGCACCCAAAGTAACATTGTTGGCATTAATAAACCCACAGCTGTTACAGGAAATTCCGTTGCGGCCGACCATCAACAAATCAGCATTAGCGCCCGCAATTCCGACCAGGCCGTTCAGTTTCGTGGGGGCATCCCCAATATTGTCGAGAATGATTGAGCGCGCCTCCCCCCCGGAAAGAGAGGGATTGCGCTTAACGCCGCCCAACAGCTGACTTTCCGTATTGTGCTTGGAATTATTGACCACCAGCCCGATTACATCGAACGATGAAAATCGATTGTAGGACGTGCCTTTATCGTCAGGCGTGAGGATATCGATCTGTGTAACCGAGCCCGTCTTGCTAACGCTGCTTCCATTTTCAGGGATCACATCAGCATAGACTGCCATTGAGCCGCTTAACGCCAATGCCAAACCGGACAGCTGATTCCAGGTGGGTTGTTTTCTTCGACGCTTCATATTTAAAGCTCCACGCGGGCAGCTCGATCACTGACCGTCCGTCAAGGATTATGGCGGAAACCCTGTCACCAATATCGACGCAGCCGGAAAAGGTCAGGATGCATTCCCCAGAGTCGGCTGCATTATCCGGACTTGACATATGCCTGCGCGTAGGATTTTTCGAAAATATAAAGAAGAAAAATCACTATTTATCCCAACCCGGGATAAATAAAACAAACCCAAAAAAACATTGAAAACCTCAACAAACAACAGAAGAACATTCTTTTTGTCTTATTTGGACTCGGGCGTCAGGTAGAGGTGAACGACTGATTAATCATTGCTTCTTAATTAACAACTGCCAGAGCATGACGCCACGGCCTCAATGACACCCTCCACGCATCGCGCACACCTCTCTTAAAGCGGTCGGCACACCACATCCTGCCTCATTGACCCGGTTTATCGGGTCCGTTGAGACCGCTCAGATCTTCCCCCCTTGGTCTGCGCCCGTTCACGCGTCTCTTCATTTATTTCTTCGCGCTTATGCGTTGTTTGGCTGTTTCGCCCGGCCCACCAGGAATCTGTCATCGCCCGCTATCGCCATGAAAATTCGTTGCGCACTTCTTGCTTGTCTGTCCATGACCACCTCCGCGACCTTGGCGCAACCCGTCGAGCAGAGCATCAGTGAAGCCATACAGAACGCGGCCAGAAGCAGCGTCAACCGGAGCCAGCAAGCCAACGACTTAGCGGAAGCAACCTATCGGAGCGCCCCGGCCGATACCCTGGCCAACCTTGATCCGACGACGCTCTACACCATTGAAAACAGCTATCGAGGGCCTTGGACCGCGCCGGCGTTCGGGCCGCGCATCCTTGGCTTGCTGGGCTCGGATTGGCTTGACGAGCAGACGGGCCTGTCCCGCGATCTGCTGATCCGCGCCATCGCGGATCGCATGGTGTCTCAGGGCTACCTGTTCTTTCGGATCCAGATCAGCCCCCGCTCTGCCGCCGTCGGGCCTGAATTCGAACTCCAGCCACTGCCAGTCAAAGTGCTGGGCAACGGCCTCCAGCTCAAAAATATCCTGTATATCCGGGAGGGGGATTTTTTCCGTTTAAACCAGTTGCGGCTAGCGCTTTTCCAGCTCAATAACAAAGGCGAGTCGACTTACAAGGCTGACGTAGCCAATGTAAACAACACCATCTATCTGTCATTTTCCGAGCTACCACGCTCCCGGATTACGACTATTATCAATTTAAACAATTTCAACAAACAGGACTTGTTCGGCTATAACGGTAGCATTTCAGTCCTGGCCAGTGATCTGCTCAAGTTGAACGAGAGTATCGGCCTGACCTACAGCAACAACCTGGCGGCGGTAAAGGCACGCAATTTCTCCGCCTACAACGGCTATTTCTCGGTGCCGATTCTGGGCATGGATCTTTCCCTGGATTACAACCAGTCCAGTGACCATAGTTTCATCGAGCTGGGAAAATCCGTGTTGCAGGCCCAGCGTTTCACTGAAAATTACGGTCTGGGGCTCAAGAGTAACTACGTCAACGGTGACACGCTGATCTATTACGGACTGCGCATCGGACGCAACAATTCACGTTTCCAGATCAACAACAACCGTATCCTGGCGCAAACCTATCGTTACGGACTGGCCGAGCTTTCTAGCGGGTTCTCGCAGCGCCGGAACAGTTTTTATGCCAGCGGCGCGGTCACCTTGAGTCGTGCTTTTCAGTATGACCGCGGCAATATCTTCAATACGCTGCGCACCCATGCCGAGCTGGGAGACCGTCTCTTCAAGCACTGGCGCTACCGTCTCAGCCTGAACACGCAGCATCGCCTGGGCCAGGCGCGCCTGCCGTCCGCCGAACTGTTCTATCCGGGCTCGTCCACCCGGACCCGGCTGCCGTTCAATGCCGCCCCCCTGTCGGGCGAGCATGGCCTGAATCTCTCCAGCACGCTGTCCTACGACATCAGCACATCCGGCCTGCACCGCGGCTGGGTCGCAGTCGGCACGCTCTCGCCGTTTGTGGGCCTGGACCATGGGCGCGCCGACGGCCGCTACATCAGCAGCCTGACCCTGGGCGTAAACCTTGCGATCGGCCAGAACCGGCTGCAACTCTACTGGCCGAAGATCATCGGCAGTAACGTCGGCTACCAGGCCGACGGCGGCGTCTTCCTGGCCCTGCAAGCCCAGTTCTGAGCGCGCCTACTCGGCTTCGGCGTCCGCGCCGATGCCCAGGGAGGCGAAATGGCGGCGCACGATCTCCAGCGTGCGCGCCGCCAGCGGCGTGGCCTGCTGGGCCGGCCAGATGAGCTGGCTGCGCGAACGCGCCTCGTGGTCGAAGTTCAGAAAGCGGGTGCCGGCCAGCCGGCTGCGGATCATGCAGGCCGGCACGATGGAAACCCCCAGACCCTGCGACACCAGTGCGCACACGCTGAGCCAATGCCGCACCTCGTGACGCACCGCGGGATAGAAGCCCGCGCCCACGCACAGCGAAAGCACGGTTTCGTAGTAACTGGGCGAGGCTTCGCGGGCAAAGAAAATAAAGTCTTCCTTGGCCAGCTCGCGCAGATCGACCTTGCGCCGCCCCGCCATGGGATGCGATTGCGGCAGGCAGACCACGAAGGGCTCGGCCATCAGGTCCAGGCCGCGCACCTCCGGCGGCAAGGGATTGGCGTGCACGAAGCCCAGGTCCAGCTCGCCGCGCCGCAAGGCCTCGATCTGATCGTTGGAGTTCAGTTCCTGCAGCACCTGCTCCACGCCCGGCATGGCCGCGCGCAAGGCGGCCAGCACATCGGGCAGCCCGCGATACAGCATCGAGCCGACGAAGCCGATGCGGCAACGCCCCTGCAACCCGGCATCGACCCGCTGCACCAGCAGGCCGACCTCTTCGGCCTGGCGCAGCAAGGCCAGCGCCTGGCCGTACAGCACCTGCCCTGCCGGAGTCAGCGCAACGTGGCGGCTGCTGCGTTCCAGCAGACGCACGCCAAGCTGATCCTCCAGCTGGCGGATGGCGTATGACAACGGAGGCTGAGAGATATGCAGGCGCTGCGCCGCCCGACTGAAATGCCGCTCCTCGGCAACGGCAATGAAATAGCGCAGCAGACGGAGTTCCATGCGTGTATTGATATTTAATTTGGATAGTTCAACATTAAAACAGTATTTTGTCGAATAGATAAGAGGTAGGAAGATGGGCGCGCATTCATGCTGGAGGGAATCGCCATGCAAACCATCACCGCCGTCCCCGACTCCCGGGGCCAGAACCTCTTTGACGCCGATCCCTATGCCGCCCCCATGGCGGCGCGGTATCTGCCTCAGCCGCTCTTTGCCCACCTGCAGCCGCACCTGAGCCGGCTGGGCGCGCTGGCGGGCGGCCTGATGGATGAGCTGGCGATGGTGGCGGACCACCATGCTCCCACGCTGTCGGTGCGGCATCGCAGCGGCGTGGATGAGTCGCGCATTGAGAAACACCCCGCCTATGTCGAACTGGAGCGGCTGGCCTATAGCGAGTTCGGGCTGGCGGCGCTGTCGCATCGCGGGGGAGTGCTGGGCTGGCCCGAGCCGATGCCGGCTGCCGCCAAGTATGCGCTGAGCCATCTTTTCGTGCAGGCCGAATTCGGGCTGTGCTGCCCGGTCAGCATGACCGATTCGCTGGCCCGCACACTCAAGCGCTACGGCGATCCGGCCCTGGTGGACCAGGTGGTGCCGCAAGTGACCAGCCTGGATTTCGACACCCTGCGCCAGGGCGCCATGTTCATGACCGAACAGGGCGCCGGCTCCGACGTGAGCGCCACCGCCACCGAAGCCGAGCCGGGCGAGGACGGCATGTGGCGCCTGAGCGGCGACAAATGGTTCTGTTCCAACCCGGACGCCGGCTTCGCCATGGTATTGGCGCGCAGCGAGGACGACCCCGGCCTGAAGGGCGTGTCGCTGTTTCTGCTGCCGCGCGAACTGCCCGACGGCAGCCTCAACAGCTATCGCATCCTGCGCCTGAAGGACAAGCTGGGCACGCGCTCGATGGCCAGCGGAGAAATCCGCCTGGAAGGCGCGCGCGCCTGGCTGGTCGGCGAGCGCGGCAAAGGCTTCAAGCAGATGGCCGACATGATCAACAACTCGCGCCTGTCCAACGGGATGCGTGCCGCCGGCCTGATGCGTCGCGCCCTTACCGAGGCGCTGTTCGTGGCGCGCGAACGCCGCGCCTTCGGCCGCGCCCTGATCGACATGCCGCTCATGCGCCGACAGCTGGCCAAGATGATGCTCTGGACCGAACAGGCCCGCAGCGTCATGTACCAGACCGCCCAGGCGCTGGCGCGGGCCGAAGCCGGCCAGGCCTCGCCCGCGCTGGCGCGCATCCTCACGCCGTTGATCAAGTTCCGTGCCTGCCGGGATGCCCGCAAGGTCACCGGCGATGCCATGGAAGTTCGCGGCGGCTGCGGCTACATCGAAGAGTGGGTCGAGCCGCGCCTGATGCGCGATGCGCACCTGGGCTCGATCTGGGAAGGCACCAGCAATATCGTCGCCCTGGACGTGTTGCGCGCCATCCGCCGCGAAGCCGCCCTGCCGGCCCTGCGCGAACATGTCCAGTCGCTGCTGGCCGAGGGCCAGCCCTGCCCGGCCGAACTGGCCGACGCCCAGCATCGCGCCATCGACGCCGCCTTTGCGCTGGCCGCACGCGCCGCCGACGATCAGCGCGACGAACTGGCGCGCCAGGCAGCCTCGGCGCTCTATCACGTCGTCTCCCTGGCCGCCATGCGCTGGGAAGCCAAAACAGATACCCTTGCCGGCCGCAACCTGCTGGCCGACCAGGTCCTGCGTCATCGTCTGCTGCCACGCGATCCGTGTGCCGCCGAAGACGACGACGATGCGCGCAACCTGCGCGTCATTCAGGCGCAAGCCTGATTTTGAAAACCACGCAGCGGCTCGATCCGCTGCGGGTTGCACAACAACGGAGACAACCATGCCCTCATCCTTCTTCACCTGCCTGCGCCGTCTCGGCCTGACCACGGCGCTGGGCGCCAGCCTGCTGGGCGGCGCCGCGCATGCGGCCTTTCCGGACAAACCGGTCACGCTGGTGGTGCCCTTTCCGCCCGGCGGCCCGACCGACGCCATGGCGCGCCGCCTGGCCGAAGGCCTCAAGGACGAACTCGGGCAGACCGTGGTGGTGGAAAACCGGGGTGGCGCCGGCGGCAACATCGGCTCGGAGTACGTCGCGCGCGCCAAGCCCGATGGCTATACCTTGCTGTTCGGCACGTCCGGCCCGCTGGCCATCAACGTCAGCCTCTACAAAGACCAGGGCTACGACCCGCGCACCAGTTTCACGCCCATCACCCGCATCGGCCACCTGCCCAACATCCTGGTGGTGCATCCGTCGGTGGCGGCCAGCAATGTGCAGGAACTCATCGCCGAAGCGAAAAAAAAGCCGGATGCGCTCAGCTACGCTTCCTCGGGCAATGGCGCCTCGTCGCATCTGGCGGGCGTGCTGTTCAACCGCATGGCCAACACGCAGCTGCTGCACATCCCTTACAAAGGCACCGGCCCGGCACTCAACGATCTGGTGGGCGGCCAGGTCTCGATGTCATTTACGGATATCCTGACCGCGCTGCCTTTCGTGGAATCCGGCAAGCTGCGTCCCATCGGGCTGGCCAGCGCCGAGAGATCGGCCTCCTTGCCTGACCTGCCCACCCTGTCCGAACAAGGCCTGTCCGGCTACGACGTCAGCGTGTTCTTCGGCATCGTGGCGCCCAAGAACACGCCGCCCGAGGTCGTCGAGCGCCTGAACAAGGCCTTCGTCAAGGCCATGGATGCCCCCGCGGTGAATGAAACCCTGACCCGCCAGGGTATCGTGCCGGCCAGCGACCGCAGCCCGCAAGGGCTGCAGCAATTCATCGAGGCCGAGGTCGACAAGTGGGGCAAGCTCATCCGCGAAGCGGATATCTCGATCGACTGATCGCGGGCGCGGCCGCCCGCCTCAACGCCCCAGGGCCACGCCCTCGCGGCGCGGGTCGGCCCCGCCCTCCAGGCGGCCGTGGCGCATCATGATGCCCTGCAGGCCGCTGGGAAACTCCTGCAGCTTCACCTCATGGCCCAGCGCCTGCAGCCCGGGCACCAGCGCCTGCAGGGCGCTGCCACGCTCCAGTTCGGTCGGGCCATTGCGGCTGCCCAGATTGGGCAGCGAGATGGCCTGCTGGATGTCCAGGCCGCCATCGATCACACCCACCAGCGTCTTGGCCACGTAGTTGATGATGGCACTGCCGCCGGGCGAGCCCAGCGCCAGCCAGGGCCGACCCGACTGGAACACGATCATCGGCGCCATGGAGCTGCGCGGGCGCTTGCCCGGCTCGATCCGGTTGGCGACCAGACGGCCCTGCGCATCGCGATCGCGCAGGGAAAAATCGGTCATTTCATTGTTGAGCAGGAACCCGCGCACCATGATCTTGCTGCCGAAGGCAGACTCGATGGTGGAGGTCATGGAGACCACATTGCCCTCGGCATCCACGGCCACCAGCTGGGTGGTCGAGGGCAGATCGAGGGACGCGCCGGCGCCGCGCTGCCCGCGCAGACGGGCCGGGTCGCCCGGTTCGGCGCGGCCCATGCTGCGCGCCGGGTCGATCAGAGCGCCGCGCTGGCGCAGATAAGCCGGCGCCAGCAGGTCCGCCACCGGGACCTCGACGTAACGGGGGTCCGCCACATAGAAGTCGCGGTCAGCGAACGCCAGCCGGCCGCTCTCGGCAAAACCGTGGACGGCGCGCAGCGACATCGGATCCCCCAGATAGGGATAGGCCTCCAGCTGGCCAAGGATCTGCAGCACCGCCAGCGCGCCGCTGCTGGGCGGCGGCGCGCCACAGAGCAGATAGGCGCGATACCGGCCGCAGAGCGGTTCACGGCGCTCGGCATGGTAAGCGGCCAGGTCCGCCAGGCTGAGATCGCCCGGCTGAGGATGCGCGGCGACCGCCGCGACGATATCGCGCGCCACGTCCCCCTGATAGAAAACATCCGGCCCGCCCACGGCGATCTGCCTGAGCAGATCGGCGAAGGCCGGATTGCGCAGCACGTGCCCGACCGGCCAGGGCTGCCCGTCAGGGCCGTAAAAATAGGCCGCGGCGGCCGGCTGCCGGGCCAGCTCGGGGGTCGCCCCGATCATGGCGTGCAAGCGCGGCGACACGGCGAACCCCGACTCCGCGAGCGTGATGGCAGGCGTGAAAAGCTCGGCCCAGGGCAGACGGCCATGATCGGCGTGTGCCATCGCCAGCCCGCGCAGCAGCCCCGGCGTGGCCACCGACAGCCCATTGTTGACCGCCTGCCGGAAAGCGACGGGCTTGCCCGCCTGCTGAAAGCGTTGCGGCGTGGCGGCCGCCGGCGCGGTTTCGCGGCTGTCGTAGACGATCAGCCCATGATCGGCGGCGTCGTAATGGAGCATGAAGGCCCCTCCGCCGATGCCCGACGATTGCGGCTCGACCAGGTTCAACACCAGTTGGGCGGCGATCACCGCATCCACGGCGCTGCCGCCGCGCGCCAGAATGGCCTCGCCGGCCTGGCTGGCCAGCGGATTGGCGGTGGCGATCATGTAGCGCTGCGCCAGCGCCAGCGGCTTGGCCTGGTAGCCGCTGCCGGCTTCGGGGTTGGGATCCTGCGCCAGGGCTGGCGCAGCGACCAGCAGCAGGGTGGCCGCCAGGCCGCTTGCCAGCGCACGCCGGCAATCCGGCAGAAAAGAAAGAAACGCCATGATGCCCTCGCCAAGAGTCGTACCAGCGCCCATCTTATCCCGCAGGCCTGCCGGCCCCGGGAAAGAGCCCGGCGCATTCCGGCATAGAATCCATCATTTGCTTCCCGTGTCTGCCATGCGCCTGCGCCATATCGAGGTTTTCGAAGCCATCCGCCGCACCGGTTCGCTCACGGAGGCCGCGGCCGCCCTGCATATCTCGCAGCCCGCCGCCAGCAAACTGCTGGCACATGCCGAAGCCCAGCTGGGTTTCAAGCTCTTCGAGCGCATCAAAGGCAGGCTCATCGCCACGCGCGAGGCCGAGATACTGGCCCCCGAGGTCGGCCGCGTCAGCCAGAACCTCAACAGCGTGCGGCGCCTGGCCGCATCGCTGCGCGAGAACCCCAACGGGCACCTGCGGGTCGGCTGCGCGCCGGCCCTGGGCCTGGGGCTGCTGCCCGCCGCGGTGCGCGCCAGCCGCGAGGATCACCCAGGCCTGACCTTCGACATTCATACCTATCACCGCGCCGAACTGCTGCAAGGGCTGCTGGCGCGCGAACTCGATCTGGCCATCACATTCGACACCGGCGAAGACCTCCCGGGCCTGACACGCAGCGAACTCGGCCACACCCAGCTGGTGCACCTGAGCCGCGAACCCGGCCAGGGGCCGATCGGCCTGGAGGCGCTCAGCAACGACACCCTCATCGTGCTGGATGCGCGCGACGCCTCGGGCGCGGCGCTGCAGATGGCGCTGGATGCCCAGGCGCTGTCGCTGCCGGTGGCCATCCAGGTACAGACCCACTACGTGGCCTGCGCCCTGGTCGAGGCTGGCTGCGGACAGGCCATCGTGGATGCCATCACGGCGCGCGTGATGCTGCGTCCCGGCATGAGCCTGCGCCCCCTGAAGCCGGCGCTGCGCGTGCCCATCGCGCTGCTGACCCGCAGCCGCGACCCCCTGCCGGCGCTGTGCCACGATTTCATCGAACGCCTGCGGCGGCAATGCCGCGACCTGGATCATTGACCCGCGCCCGATGCAAACGGCCCGCGCCTCCTTTGCAGGGGGGCGCGGGCCGTTCGTGCATTCAGGCCGCCGGCGACGGCGGGATCAGCTGACGTCGCCCAGGCGGGCCAGCGGCGGATTGGCCGTGAAATAGCGCTGGATGCCGGTCAGCATGGCCTGGGCCAGCTTGTCCTGGTGCGCCGTGCTGCGCAGCCGCGCCTCTTCCTGCGGGTTGCTGATGAAGGCCGTCTCGACCAGGATGGACGGGATGTCAGGCGCCTTGAGCACCGCAAAGCCAGCCTGCTCGACCCGGTTCTTGTGCAGCCGGTTGATCTTCTTGATTTCGTCCAGGAAGGCCGTGCCGACCTTGAGCGAATCATTGATCTGCGCGGTGGTCGACAGATCCAGCAGCACCTTGGCGACCTGACGGTCATGGCTGCCCAGGTTGACGCCGCCGATCAGGTCGGCTGCGTTTTCCTTGTCGGCCATCCAGCGCGCCTGGGTGCTGGAGGCGCCGCGCTCGGACAGCGCAAACACCGACGAACCATTGGCGCTGGGCTTGATCCAGGCATCCGCGTGAATGGAAATGAAGAGGTCGGCCCGCACCCGGCGCGCCTTCTGGACCCGCACATGCAGCGGCACGAAATAATCGTCGTCGCGCGTCAGATAGGCACGCATGGCCGGTTGCGCGTCGATCAGCGTTTTCAGGCGCCGTGCGATGCGCAGCACCACGTCTTTTTCGCGCAGGCCGGACGCGCCGATGGCGCCCGGATCTTCGCCGCCATGCCCCGGATCCAGGGCGATGGTAAGCATGCGGCGGCGGGCGCGCCCGGGCGCAGGCGTGGACGGCTTGGGCGCCGGCGTGGGCAACACGGGGGCCGGCTGCTGGCCGCGCGCCAGCGGCGCCGGCGCGGGCACGGGCTGGTTGCGCGAGATTTCATCCAGCACGCGGGCCAACGGGTCATCGACGTCAGCGCCGGCGGATTTGTTCAGGATGGCGACCAGCGGATCCTGGGCCACCTTGGGATACAGGTCCAGCACCATGCGGTACTGGTAATCGCCCACCGGCTTGAGGGTGAAGAGCTGCGGCGCGACGGCCTGCTTCAGATCGAACACCAGGCGCACCACATTGGGCCGGTTCTGCGCCACGCGCAGGCCCTGGATGTAGGGGTCGTCGGGACGCACCTTGCCGATCAGCTCGTTCAGGGCGGCATTGGTGGTCAGACCCTCGATATCCACCACCAGGCGGTGCGGCGCTTCGAGGGTGAAATGCTCGGCTTTGAGTTCCCGGTCGAGTTCGAGCGTGACCCGGGTGTATTCATCGGCCGGCCAGGTCCGCACTGCCAGAATGCTCGCTGCCTGCGCCAGGCGCGGGATGACGGGCAGAACGAGCAGCGTGGCTGCGACGCTGATCAGGCGTCGGCGCGTGGCGGCACGCGGCGCGAGGGGCGCGCCGCTGTCGGAGGGACAATCGCGTTTAACCATGTTTGTCCTCTGGCAGTATGGGCAATCAGCGTTGCGTCGCGTCCAGGGTCGGTATGGATGAGGCAGATTTCCAGATCAGGGGGGGGCAAAAGTGTCCCTGCCCGCTCCGGCCATTCGATGAGAATGACCGCGTCGTCACGCAGTAAATCACGGAAACCGGCGTCCAACCATTCGCGCGGATCGCTAAGTCTATAAAAATCAAAGTGATAGAAGTATAAGTTAGAAACTTTATAGCTTTCAAGCAGCGCGTACGTTGGACTCTTGATTCGTCCCTCTACGCCGCTGGCGCGCAACAGTGCCCGGGTGAAGGCGGTTTTGCCCACGCCCAGGTCGCCGCGCAGGTGGATCCGGCCCCCGGCCGGACCGCTATGGCCATCCAGCAGGGGGGCCAGTTGAGCCGCCAACGCATCGGTGGCGTGTTCGTCAGGCAGATGCAGATCGAGCTGGGCAAGGGGTTCGGACATGAGCGGCGGGCCGGTGGTAAAACAATCGATAAGCTGGATTATAGAAAGCGGCGGCTTTCTGCTACGCTTTCGGGTTAATAGTGATTCTCATTGCCGTTTGAGCCCTCCTGGCTCGAAGGGCATCGTTGCCGTTACGGAGCCGTGACCATGAAGACCCGCACCGAAAAAGATACTTTCGGCCCCATCGATGTGCCCGCCGATCATCTGTGGGGCGCGCAGACGCAGCGTTCGCTGCATTTCTTCGCCATTTCCACCGAAAGGATGCCTGTGCCGCTGGTCACCGCGATGGCTCAGCTCAAGCGCGCCGCCGCCCAGGTCAATGCCGAACTGGGCGAACTGGACCCGGAGGTGGCCAAGGGCATCATCGCCGCCGCCGACGAGGTCATCGCCGGAAAGTGGCCCGACGAATTCCCCCTGTCGGTCTGGCAGACGGGGTCGGGCACCCAGAGCAACATGAACATGAACGAGGTGCTCGCCAACCGCGCCTCGGAGATCCTGGGCGGCGAACGCGGCGAAGGCCGCAAGGTGCATCCCAACGATCAGGTCAACCGGGGCCAGTCGTCCAATGACACCTTCCCCACCGCCATGCACGTGGCGGCCGCCGTGCAGCTCGAGCAGCATCTGCTGCCTGCCCTCAAGACGCTGCGCGCCACCCTGGCGCGGAAAAGCGCCGAGTTCTTCGACATCGTGAAGATCGGCCGCACCCACCTGCAGGACGCAACGCCGCTGACGCTGGGCCAGGAAATCTCCGGCTGGGTCGCCCAGCTGGATCTGGCCGAATCGCAGATCCTCGCCACGCTGCCGGCGCTGCATCAGCTCGCCATCGGCGGCACGGCCGTGGGCACGGGCCTGAACGCCCATCCGGAATTCGGCACCCGCGTGGCGGCTGCGCTGGCCAAGGCGACCGGCGTGGCCTTTGTGTCGGCGCCCAACAAATTCCAGGCCCTGGCCTCGCACGAGGGGCTGTTGTTCGCCCACGGCGCGCTCAAGACCCTGGCGGCCGGCGCCATGAAGATCGCCAATGACGTGCGCTGGCTGGCCAGCGGCCCGCGTTCTGGCCTGGGCGAGATCAGCATCCCGGAAAACGAACCGGGCAGCTCCATCATGCCGGGCAAGGTGAACCCCACCCAGTGCGAGGCGCTCACCATGCTGTCGGCGCAGGTCATGGGCAACGACGTGGCGATCAACATCGGCGGCGCGAGCGGCAACTTCGAACTCAACGTCTACAAGCCGCTGGTGATCCACAACTTCCTGCAATCGGTGCGCCTGCTGACCGACGGGCTGGCCAGCTTCGATGCGCACTGCGCGCAGGGGATCGAACCCAACCGCGAACGCATCGCCGAACTGGTGGATCGCTCGCTGATGCTGGTGACCGCGCTCAATCCGCATATCGGCTACGACAAGGCCGCCCAGATCGCCAAGAAGGCCCACAAGGAAGGCCTCTCGCTCAAGGAAGCGGCGCTGGCGCTGGGGCATGTCACCGAGACCCAGTTTGCCCAATGGGTCGTGCCTGCCGACATGACCAACGCCAAGCCGGCCAGGTAAGCCGGCGGCCGGGCGCGCCTCAGGGCGCGCTCACCAGCAGCCACACGGGAATGGAGACGGCCGACAACAGGGTGCCCAGCGAGATCAGCAGGGCCACCATGCGACCGTCGCCCCCCATCCTCATGGCCAGCACGTAGGCCGCCGAGGCGGTCGGCACGGCCGAGAAAATCAACAGCATGCGCGCCTCCAGCGCAGGCAGGCCCAGCACCTGCGCCACGCCCAGCCCGACTGCGGGCAAGAGCAACAGCTTCACGACCAGCATCCAGGAAATCAGGCGTCCATGGCCTCGGCCGCCCTCCCAGGCCAGACCCGCGCCGACGCAGATGATGCCCAGCGCGATGGCCGCTGCGCCCAGCCGGGCCAGCAGCGTGTCCACCGGACCCGGCAGCGTGAAGCCGGCCAGATTGCAGGCCAGCCCCGTCAGCGTGGACAGCACCAGGGGATTGCGGGCCAGCTCGCGCAGCAGACTGTTGCCGCTGTGACGCGCCAGCCCGTAAACCGCCGCCACATTGGTCATGGGCACGGCGAAACCGATGATGAGCGCCATCACCGTCTGGCCGGCCGGCCCGCCCAGACTGGCCGCCAGCGCCAGGCTGATGTAGGTGTTGAAGCGATAGCCGCACTGGGCCGCCGAGGCGAGCGCGACCGGATCGGGCCGCAAGAGCGGCGCGGCCAGCCAGGACAGCGCCAGCCCGATGACGATCACTGCCGCCGTGGCCTGCAACAGCAGCACCGCATTGCCGGCGGTGATGGGCGTGCTGAGAATCGACTGGAACAGCAAGGCCGGAAACAGCACGAAATACACCAGCCGCTCGCAGCCCGCGAAGAACTCCCGCGAAAATCCCAGCCGGTGGCGCAAGGCCCAGCCGAGGGCGACCAGCAGGAAATCCGGCAAAACCAGTAAAGCGACGGACATGACGCAGCGCAAAAAAATTGTAAATAGGGGGGAGTCCGAATGCTACCGCGCTGCGGGTGTTTACTGCTATTCTGCGCAGTCAGGCGCACGCCGCCAAATCAGGGAAATGCCGTCAGCAACGGTCGTTCCCGCCATCAATAAGCTCCACCCGCCTACAGGCGGAAAATCAAAAAATCAAAGCCCCCTACGCGGAGGCGCTCTTCAGGAGGAAGTCAATGATGATCAAACTACGTCCCCTGGCCCAGGCTGTCGCCCTGGCCGCAGGCCTGGCCAGCGTGGCCGGCGTTCAAGCCGCGGGTTACCCCGAGAAACCCATCCGCGTGATCGTGCCGTTCGCGCCCGGCGGTTCCACCGACATCATCGCCCGCATCGTGACGCAGCGCATGAGCCAGGAACTGGGCCAGCCCATGGTGGTCGAGAACAAGGGTGGCGCAGGCGGCGCCATCGGTGCGGCCGAAGCCGCACGCGCGGCCCCGGATGGCTACACGCTGTCGATCGCCACGGTGTCGACCATGGCCGTCAACCCGGCCTGCCGCCCGAACGACCTGCCCTACGACCCGCTCAAGGACTTCCAGCCGGTCACCAATTTCGCCAATACCGCCAACGTGGTGGCGATCAATCCCAAGTTCCCGGCCAAGGACTTTGCCAGCTTCCTCGAAGAACTGAAGAAGAACCCGGGCAAGTACTCCTATGGCAGCTCGGGCACCTGCAGCGTGCTGCACCTGATGGGCGAGTCGTTCAAGATGGCGACCGACACCGATATCGTCCACGTGCCCTACAAAGGCGCCGGCCCGGCCGTGGCCGATGCGGTGGGCGGCCAGATCGAACTGATCTTCGACAACCTGCCTTCCTCGATGCCGCAGATCCAGGCCGACAAGCTGCGCGCCATGGCCATTGCGTGGCCCGAGCGCATCGACGCCATCAAGGATGTCCCGACCTTTGCCGAAGCCGGTTTCCCGGTGCTGAACCAACCCGTGTGGTATGGCCTGCTGGCACCCAAGGGCACCCCGCCTGAAGTCGTGACCAAGCTGCGCGACGCGGCCGTGATCGCCCTGAAGGACCCCAAGGTGCTCAAGACGCTGGCCGACCAGGGCTCGGCGCCGTCGGGCAACACGCCTGAAGAGTTCGCCAAGGAGATCAAGGAACAGTACGACTGGGCCGCCGATGTCGTGAAAAAGCGCAACATCAAGCTCGACTGATCCCGCATCCCCAGCAGCCGGCCAGCGATCAGCCGATCGACTGCCGGCCCCGCGGGGAAACTTGAGCGCCGTTCGTATTTCAGGGCCGCCCCCGGCGCTCGCCGGCAGGCATGCCCTGAAATACGAACCTTGTCCGGCCGGACAGCTTATTGCAGCGCTCTGATAGAAACAGCATCAAACCCCTCCTGCCGCTGCGCCGACGAGACCCGCCGCAAGATGCGCAGGCCCGCGGTGTGAACGCCCCCCCTGCCGGAGATCGTCCTGAAACAGGGCAACCGGACAATCCCGCTCCCCTGACGACAGCTGCGCCCCGGCTATTTCGGCGACCGCGCAAACACCCGTTTGCGGGCCGACGCCAAGGCCGGCACAGCCATTTCGCAGCCGCGTCGCCTGTCAATCGTCCGCGCAAAAACCGGGCCGCTCCAGCCCGCCTTGCGCGCTTGCAAACAAGCGATGTCTCGCGCCCTTTGCGCAGGCGGCCCCGGCGGCTTGCGTGGCCGCGCGCGGCCCCTTCCCGTCTCTGGCAGAGTGCTCGTTCCTGAGGCCTGTCGTCCGCCGGCGACCACGCCGCCAGCGTTTGCGGCACAGGATATTTCCAACACGGAGACAGACTACAGCCAAACCACATCCCCGAACGTAATGTGATCGCCTTCAACCGGCCCACTCTCCTCGCAGTGCTCGATGGCCGGCGGTCCCGTCCACATCGCTCGAACCATGAATCGCAATTGCTACCGCTTGCGCCTGCATATCCATACCGGACAGATGGTGCCGGTGGCCGAAATTCACGCAGCCCGTGGCCGGGCTCCAGCAGGAGCAGCACGCCGCGCCCGCCGTCGCAACCGGCTGACCCTGACCCTGGCGCTCTCCTCCTTGGCATTGCTGGCGCAAGCGCAGGCCCGGCAGACCGCCGCCAACGGCGTGCCGGTCTACGACATCGCGCCCGCCGATGCGCAAGGCCTGTCGCACAACCGCTATCCCGATCTGCAGGTGGCTGCCCCAGGAGCGGTCTTCAACAACAGCCTGGACGACGGCCGCTCGCAGCTGGCCGGCTATATCACCAGAAACCCCCGGCTCGGACCCGACACGCAGGCCAGCACCATCCTGGCCGAGGTCCTGGCCGGCGGCGCGGTGTCCCGGCTGGCTGGCGCACTGGAAGTTTTCGGCCCCAAGGCCGCGCTCATCATTGCAAATCCCAACGGCATTTACGCCAATGGCGTGTCCACCATCAATATCAGCAATCTGAGCCTGGTGGCCGGGGCCAGCCAGCCAGGTCGGCCTGACCTGTACCTGCGCACCGGCCCCGGCGCCATCGAAGTCGGCCCGGCCGGCGTCAATACCGACGGGCTGCGCACCTTTGATCTCATCGCCCGGCAAGTACGGCTGCACGGCCCGGTCGGCCCCGGCTCGACAGCCGGGCAATCCGGAGCGCGTCTGGGCGTCTACGCCGGCTCTTATGCCTGGGAACCGCTTGAAAATCGCCTCACCGCCTTACCCGGCCAAGCCCCTGCCGCACAAATCAGCGGCTCGGCTGTGGGCGCCATGCACGGCAGTCACATCACGCTGGTGGCCAGCGGCAGCGGCGCGGGCGTGCGACTGCCCGGCGCCTTGCTCTCGGCCAGCGATGTGCTGATACAGGCCGACGGCGATATCACCCTCGCCTCAGCCCATGCAGCAGGCGGCATCAACGTACAGGCCGGCCGCAGTCTGCAACTGGAGGCGCCGATCCGCCCCGGCCCGGCGCTCTTGAGCGGAACTGCCATCGCGCTGCAGGCCGGCGAGCACATTCTGATGCGGGGCGATGCCATCGCGGTGCAAGGCCCTGTCAGGATCCTGGCCAGCCGTTTGAACAACGACGCCCGTATCGATGCCGCGCAAGGCAGCCTCTTTCTCAGGCTGGGCGACGGACTGCGCAACACCGGCACGATCCACGCGGCGCAACACCTGGACCTGCAAGCCGGGGGGCTGGAGAACGCCGGCAGCCTGCAGACCGAAGGCACACTGCAAGCCCACCTCGGAACGGCCCTCGTCAACGACGGCAGCCTGGATGCCCGCGCCGGCATGGCGCTCGCAGCCGGCGCGCTCACCAATCGCGGCACCATCTCGGGCGGCACGCTGAATGCGCGCAGCCGTGTCCTGGCCAACGCGGTGCAGCTGCAGAGTCGCGGCGCGATGCGGGTTCAGGTGGCGCAGACGCTGATCAACGAGGGCCGCATCGAAACGGGCGGACAACTCGACCTGCAATTGCAGCAGTTGCAAAACCAGGGCCGCCTCCAGGCGCACACGCTGCGGCTGCAGGGCATGGACGCACGGAATGCCGGCGATATGCGCAGCCAGGGCGATATGCTCCTGAACGTGGCGCAATCGCTGGATAACACCGGATCGCTGGCGGCGGGCCAGGATTTCTTCATCTACAGCGCGCAGCTGCTCAACAGCGGCCAGCTTGACGCGGGCCGCGATTTCGCCTTTCTGGATGGGGCGCTGAAAAACAGCGGCAACATCCACGCAAAGCAGCGGGCGCAGCTGCGCCTGACGTCCTATCGCAACAGCGGCGGGATTGCGGCGGCCGACCTGACCCTGAACTCCGCCCAGCCCCTGGAGCTCGCCGGCCAGGCGCCCGAGGGCAGGGAACGGCTGTCGATTTCCGCGCCCAGCCTGGTCTTGCGACAAGGACTGTCCACGCCCGGCAAACTGATTCTGCTCGCCACGCAGGGCGACCTGGACAATCACGATGCCATTCTGGCCGGCGGCACGCTGCAGGCCTCAGCCGCGCGAAATCTGCGCAACCACGATCGCGCGCTGCTCTGGAGCGCCGAGGGCATCGGCCTGCAGGTGCAAGAGACATTGGACAACGGCATCCACAGCCTGATCGCCTCCAGCGGCGCGCTGGCGATCGAGGCCAACGGGCAACTGCTCAATCGCCAGGGCCGCATCGAGGCCGACGGCGACCTGCGCATCGACACTCCGCGCCTGTTGAACCGCGCCACGCTCTCGGGCCAGGTGTGGGTCGACCCGGGCCAGGGCGCCATCCTGGACAAGCGCCGCTACTCCCACTATCGGGACCTGCGCTGGGTACACCTGGAGATCGCCGGCTTTACCGCCGGGCGTCTGCTCTCGACCCTGCGCGCCGACCCGGGGGTGATCCTCGCCGGCGGCAATCTGGATATCAACCAGCACCGCCGCCGCCAGCAGCACAACCAGGTCCTGAACCAGGGCCGCATAGAGGCCGGCGGCCAGTTGCGCATCGATGCCGACGTCGACAACCAGAGCCTCTCGCGCAGGATGTCCACGCGTGACTACCTGCGTGCAGTCGGCCCCTTGACCAGCCAGGTCTGGGACTCACTGGCTTCGGCCAGTTGGGAGGACCGCCGCTACGCGTCACTCTATGATCTGCTGGATTATTCGCTGGCCGGCACCGACAACTGGACCACGCTTTTTGTAGCCTACAACTACAACCACACCTGGTTGAGCGATGCACTCGCCTTGTTTGACCTGAGCACCGCGCCCGAACTGGCCGGTGTGCTTGCCCAGGCCCTGGGCGATGACTGGCGCGGCATCTCGCGCGAAGAGCGCTCTGCGCGATGGCAGGCATTCAAGCGCGGCGAGCGCGGCGCTTCCCTGGCCTATTACCCCCAACAGCGCACGGTACTGGGCGCCTTCGGCGGCGTGACCGTGCACGGCCGCTTGCGCAATGGCGATCACGTCCAAGGCACGCCCGCGCCCCGGCTTCCCGACGCCCCCCTGTCCGCAACCATCGAACAGATCCGCGCGAACTGGCCAGGCCAACTTGCCGCGCCACCCTCGCACCCGCAAACGCCCGCGCCGCTGCCGCCCGCCGATCCTGCCCGGAATCGCCTTCCGGACGACACCGCCGACAACACCCCCGCCGAGCGCGATGACTTTACGGGCAAGCCCCTGCGCCGCCCCGAGAGCCTGCGCACGGACGCCCTGCTCGATGCATTGCACGACACGCTCGCCAACCCGCATCTCTTTGCGCACGGCACGATGACCGGCCAGGCACCTGAGCCCTACTACGAAACGCGCCTGAAATTCATCGATCCGCAGCGCTTTTATGGTTCTGCCTATTTCTTCGAGCAGATCGGCTACAAACCCCATGCACGCCAGTATGTCGGCGGCGACGACGTCTTTGACACCACGCTCATCAACCGTCAGGCCGAGCGCCAGCTGGGCGCGCAGTCCGCGCGCCAGGCGCAGCACGGTTCGACACGCGCCAAGCAATACCTGGACAACGCCGCCCAGGTACATGCGCGTCTGGGCCTGGTGGTGGGCCAGCCCCTGACTCGCCACCAACTCGACCAGCTCGACCGCGACATCGTGTGGTACGTAAAGGTCGAGCACCAAGGCCAGACCCTGCTCATGCCACGCCTGTATCTCGGCGCTGCCTCGCGCTCCGCTGCGCAAGACATCCGCGCAGCCGGCGGCGCAGCCATCGCCAGCGCGGGTCTGCTGGACATCGATACCGGCGACGGCGCCGCCCGGGACATCGAGCAGCACAATGCGCTGCTGCTGGGTCGGGACGTCCGTTTGCGGGCCGGCGGCGGGCTGAGCCTGACGCAAGACGACAGTGTCCACGGCGGCATCCTGACAGATGGCCGGCTCGATGCACAAGCCAACGATCTGCTCATCCGCGGCGCGCGCATCGCCGGCCGCAACCTCGTCCTGCGGGCCGACCGGGACATGGAAATCGTCACCGGCATGCAAGCCGGCCCCGATGGCGCACGACGCAAGGACGCGTACAGCGGCCTGTACGCCCAGTCGGGCCTGACACTGCAGGCCGGCCGGACGCTGTTGACGCGCGGCGCCACCCTGCAGGCGCGCCACGTCACGCTGGAGGCGCAACGGCTGCTGCTCGACGAGGTGCGCGAACAATCCGGCGCTCTCGTGCAGGAGGGTCATATCGGCACCTTCTCGTACTCGGCCGCGACCACCCGCCATACCTTGGACCAGGGGGCAGGCAGCACCGTACACGCCAATTCCCTGCGCGTGCGCGTCCAGGGCGACATGGGCATGCGGGGAGGCCTTCTGCAGGCCGAGCGCAGCGACGTGCGTATCGGCGGCAACCTCACAACCGTGGCCTCGGCCACCCATCGCACGCAGGATCGCGCGCAACACACCCTGGCCTGGAGCGCCAGCGGGCGTGCCGGCGCGGGCGGCCAGGAGGTCAGTTTCAACAGCAGCAGTGCGGCTGGCGTGAGCACACAGCACGGCCAGGGCAGCATGGCCGGCGCAGAGCTCAAGACCGGCCTGCAGCTCGCCTCAAGCACTCAACGACACCGCAGTCTGATACACAGCAACAGCCAGTTGAACCTGGGCGAGGGGCAGCTGCTGGCGCACGGCGTCTTTGACCTGGGCGGCGCCGACCTGAACGCCGACCGCGCCCAATCCCAGGCCCGCCACGCCGGCCTCCTGCAGGTGCAGGCCGCCCACATCCTCACCACCCGATACGAAAACACCACCGAGGAAGAGAGTTCTGGCTGGAGTTTCTTTGCGGGCAACAAGTTCACCGCGCGCTCTTCGCTGCTCGATACCGCGAGCAACCTCGCCACGCTGGCCCAGCAGGCGGCCGAAGGCCGCGAGGTGGACCCCGCCCTGACCGCCCTGCAAGTCGCCGGCAATGTCAACAATCTGCTGCTCAACGATACCGGCGAAGTGGCCAGCGGCATGGGCATGGAGGGGAGCTATCAACGCTCGCAATATCGCCGCTACGCAGACAATACGCACCTGATCGGCGGCAGCGTACGCCTGCGCAGCACTCAGGGCGACATCGATCTGGCGGGCACCACCTTTGCCGGCGGCGCCACCGTAGCGCTGCAGGCCCGGGGCAACCTCACGCTGCGCAGCGCACAGGAACGGGAGTACCGCTCCGGCGAACAGCACAACGTCTCCGCCTACGTCAATGGCACGGCAAGTTGCAATGCCTTCCAGGCCTCCTGCGGCACAGGCGTAAACGTCAGCGTGGCGGGGAGCTCCACCCTGGACCAAAGCGAACGCCTCACCCAATTGCACAGCCGGCTCCAGGCAGGTCAGGTGCAACTTGTGGCAGGCCAGGACCTGAACCTGCTTGGCGCGCAGGCCGACGCGGCCGGCCAGCTCTTCGCCCAGGTCGGCGGCAACCTCAATCTCATTACACGCCGGGACACGCAGCGCAGCAAGACAGAGGGTGGCGACTGGAACGCTTCCCTGGGTGTCGCGGCCAACACCCGCACCCTCGGTACGCCCACCGCTTCGCTGGGCGCCACCGTGCGCCTCGAACACGACAACGCCGCCATCGCCAGTCAGGCGTCGGGCTTGCAGGCCGCCCGTCTGCAACTGGCGGTGCGCGGCGACGCCCGTCTGCGCGGCGGCCTCATCACGGCCAGCGGCACGGGCTCGACGGTCGCCATCCAGGGCCGCACTACCGTCAGCGACCTGCAAGACTGGCGTGATCATGACGGGGGTTATTTCGGCGCTTCGATCGGGATCTCGGCCACCACCAGCATGCCAAGCGGCTCGGTGTCGGGCGGACGCATCGCTGGCGAACGCTACGCCGCCACGCGGCGGGCCACCATCGATGTCGGGCAGACGCGCGGCCAGGGCCGGCTGCAAACCCGAGGCGGCGTCAGCGGCACGCTCAATCAGGCAGCCGGACAGGCTTTGCGGGTCGAAACCGATCGCCAATGGGCCCGGAACAACATCAGCTTCACCCTATCGAGCGCCGACCCGCTGGGCCGCAAAGCGCGCCAGCAGAAACACCAGCAAGCGGCTGCCTCGCCGCCCGCGGCCACCGGTTGGGCAAGCGTGCCGCCGGCGCCCTCCGCGCCGCGCACGAAGGCGAAGAAAACCGAAGCGGCAGCCGCCGCCGCTTACGGCCAACGCATTGTCGTTCTGGCCGATGCCGACCCGCAGGCGCGTCAGGCTGCCGAGCGCCTGACGGCCAAGCATGCCGATACCACCACCCTGATGCAGCGCGGATCCGACGGCACGCTGCAAACCATGCTGGCCGCGCCACAGCCCCGGCCCGGCCCGATCAAGGTGCAAGTGGTGGGCCATGGCGACAATACGCCGTCCGGCCAGGCGACCCTGGGCGGACACAACGCAAGCGAACTGGCCGCCACGCTCAGGCAATTGCCCTCGGCGGACATCCGCAAGATTGCCTTGGTCTCCTGCGGCTCGGGAAGCTGCCCCGGCCAGGACTTGAGCAGCCAGCTGCAACAGACGCTGGGCCCGGACGCCCCTGCAATCAAGGGCTATGCCACACGCCTGGACGTCACTGCCGAGGGCCGTAAATACAGCGTCGTCGATGGCGGGCTGGGCCCCAAGCGGGATCGCGGCCGCCCGGCGGCAGGCGCTCCCGCGCCCGCCCCGCCGGCCGCCTCGGGAACCCGTCGCAGCCCGACGAAAACAGCGCAGGCCGCAGCCGCCGCCACGCCCGGCGCCAAGACGAAGAAAGCCCCCGCTCAGGCGCCCGATGTGCTGGCGCACTATCTGTCCGATCCGGTCAACAAGGCGCGCTTTGATTTCGTGCTGGGCGACGACATGGAAAATATCGATCGCACGCATGATCCCGCCTTCGCCGTCAAAGGGATGCAGGTCTATCAGACAGGCGACCCGTATCCCAAGCACATCTATACCAACAGCATCGGGCCGCAAGCATGGCATGTCCGGCAACCGGCTCTGCGAGCCACCCCTGAACCACGCTTCACCACCACCGACACGGTCATCGCCACGTATATCAAGGCGGCGCAGGCGGGCGGTTTCTACAACCAGCAGCCTCGGCAACTGACTCTGACCGTGGCCTCCCACGAGGTGCCCCGTCTGGAAAGGCTCGGCCCGGATGCTCCCGCCACGCAGTTTCTGGCCAGCGCGCCGACCGGCACCCGTGCCAAGCGCATCATGCAGGCCATCGGCGTGGAGACGACCGGCCTGGAGTTCGAGAAAAGCACCCGCCGTCTCACGCTGGCGCTCAAACCCAAGCCAGGCGCCTCGGAGGGCGGCGACATTCTGGCGGACTACCTGGCCCAGCCCGAGCGCAAGCAGGCCATCGAACACTTGCTGGACCCATCGGCGTTCTATTGGCGCAAACCCGATGACACATCGCCCGACACCTATGAGTTGTCTGACCGCGACCTGCCTCTGCCCAGAAACCTGTTCGTGAATGCCTATTCTCCCGACACCTGGATCATGCAGAGCATTGCGCGCCCGAACCGGCAGCGCCCCTATTTCGCCAATGATGTCGTGCTGGCCCAATACGCTCGGGTCAGCAAGCAATACGGCTACTACGGGAAGCTGCCAAGCCGGATCGTGAGCGAGAACATCAGCAATGCCCAAACCCTGGCCTTTCTCGAGGCGGGCGGCAGTGCGCCCGACCTGCAAGGCTATTTGAACGAAACGCCCAACGGCAAGCACACGCAGCGCTTTCTCGAAAACCTGCAGATGCATGCCACGCGACTGGAATGGGACCCTGCAACCTCCAACTCCGTCGTCCACGTGAGGCCGAACGCCTCTGCCGCAGCGCGGCCCGCCGCCTCGCACACCGCCACAGCAGGCACGGCCGCTGCCGGCACACAAGCATCGCGCTACGGCGCGCGCATCGTGATGCTGAGCGAAGACGATCCCGCCGCGCGGCAGGCTGCAAAAAGGCTGGCGGCCAAGCACCCCCGCCAGACCACCTTGATGCGCCGCCTGCCCGACGGCCGCCTGCGGACACTGGGCCCGGGCGCGACTGCCGCATCCGGGCCGGTCAAGATCCAGGTGGTCGGCCATGGCGGCGGACAGGACGGCGCGCCAACGCTGGGCGGTCTGCGTCCGGATCAACTGGCGCGCACGCTGCGCCCCGTGATGGGAGGCGGCACGGGACACAAGATCTCGCTGGTGTCCTGCGCCAGCGGCGCCTGCCCCGGGCAGGATTTTGGCAGCCTGCTGCAGGCCGAGCTGCCGCAAGCCAGCGTCAAAGGGTACGCACAGCGCGTCGACGTCGGCCCCGATGGCCGCAAGCATCTCGTCGCCGAAGGAGGCCTGGGCCCCAAGCGGGACCGCAGCCGCCCAGGGGACGCCCCCCGCAGGCCGGGCATGCTTCCAATGCCCAAAGCCGGCGCGACCGGAACGAAGTCCAGCAAGGCAGAAACGCCTGCGCCCGCCAGGGACGTCCTGGCGCATTATCTGTCCGACCCGGTAAACAAGGCCCGTTTTGATTTCGTCCTGGGCAGCGACATGGACAACACCGACAGAAGCCAGGACCCGGCCTTCGCCGTCAAAGGCATGCAGGTCTACCAGACCAGCGACCCCTACCCCGCCCACCTCTACACCAACAGCATCACGCCCGAGCAGTGGATCATCCGCCGACCGGACAGGCGCAAGCGCCCCGAACCGCGCTTCAACACCACGGACGTGGCCATCGCCAGCTACATCAAGGCGGCCCGCGACGGGGATTTCTACAACCAGCGCCCACAAAAGCTGACCCTGGGCCTGGAGTCCCAGGAGTTCCGCCAGCTCAACCAGCTGGGGCCCAGCCTGTCGCTGGCGGACTTCCTCGCGACGGCGCCAAGCGGCACGCGCGCCGGCAGGATCATGCAGGCCATCGGCGTCGAACCCACAGGCCTGGACTTCGAAAGAAGCAACTACCGCGTCACGCTTGACCTTGAGACGATGCCTCAGGCCAGCCCGGACGGCGACATCCTGGCCGGCTACCTGGCCCAGCCCGAGCGCAGACAAGCCGTCGAACAATTGCTCGACTCGCCCGGCTTCCACTGGAAAAAAAGCGGCGAAGGCTCGCAGAACACCTACGAGCTGGCCGATCGCGACACGGCGCGGCCCCTGAACGTGTTCATCAATGCCTATTCGCCGGACACCTGGCTCATGCAGAGCAATGCACGCCTGAACCCGCAACGCCCCTACTTCGCCAATGACGTCGTGCTGGCCCAGTACGCCACGGTCAGCAAGGCGCATGGCTACTACGGCAAGCTGCCCACCACCATCGTGCGCGACAACATCATCAACGCCCATACCCTGGCGTTCTTCGAAAAGGCGGGTGAAACGCCGGACCTGCAAGGCTTTCTGACCGAAACCCCCAACGGCAAGCATACGCAACGCATTCTGCAAAACCTGCAGATGCACGCCACACAGCTGGATTGGAATGCCCGAACCGCCACCGCCGTGATCCATGTGCGCCCCGATGCCGGCACGACAGCGCAAGCCGGCGCCACTGCCTCCCGCCCAGACACCGCCCGCCCGCAGGCCGCTCCTGCCGGCAAGCACACGCTCCCGGCCCGGCCGACGACCGTCCGTCCCCGGCAGGCGCACACCGCCGACGTCAGCGCTGCGCCTGCCGCGGCAGGCACGTCACAGCAGCGGCGCGTCGTGCTGCTGAGCGAAGACAGCGCCGCTGCGCGGCAGGCTGCGGCAGGACTGGTTTCCCAATCTCCCAGCCATACCACGCTGATGCGCCGTTTACCCGACGACCGTCTGCGGATACTGGGACCGGTCATCGGGCCCGCTTCCGGGCCGCTCCAGATCCAGGTGGTCGGCCGTGGCGGCCAACGAGACGGCGCGCCCACACTGGGCGGACAGCATCCGGCGCAACTGGCGCAAACGCTTCGGCCCTTGCTGGGCAGCGGCAGTGCTCACACCGTGGCGCTGATATTCTGCGCCAGCGGCGCCTGCCCCGGACGGGACTTCGGCAGTCTGCTGCAAGCCGAATTGCCGCAGGTGGTCGTCAAGGAGGCGGCGCCGCAGGCCGATGCCGGGTCCCGCGCAGCTCAAGGCCTGGCCGGGAACGAAGCCGATGCCGGCGACCGCGCAGCGCCTTAGCGCTCAGTCTTCGCGATTGGCGGGCGAGGCAGTGTCGCTGCTGCGGCTCATGCCGCGCCGGCGGCGGCGCACCATGCGCAGGCCGCCGGCCAGCACCAGCGGCACGATGGCAGCGGCCAGACCCAGCAGCACGATGGTGTTGAGGTGATCCTTGACGATGGGAATGTTGCCGAAGAAGTAGCCGGCCGCGATCAGGCTCACCACCCACAGCAGCGCGCCGGAGATATTGAAGAACTGGAATCGTCCCTGCGCCATCCGGGCCACGCCCGCCACGAAGGGCGCGAAGGTGCGCACCACCGGGATGAAGCGCGACATGACGATGGTCTTGCCGCCGTGCTTCTCGTAGAACAGGCTGGTCTTGAGCAGTGCGCCACGGTCCAGGAAGCGCACGTTCATGGTGAACACGCGCGGCCCCAGCGCCCGCCCGATCAGGTAGTTGACGGTGTTGCCGCTGACGGCGGCCACCACCAGCAGGCCGGCCAGCAGCACCGGATCGATGGCGCCAGAAGCGCCGAAGGCGCCGGCAATGAAAAGCAGCGAATCGCCCGGCAGAAAGGGCATCACCACCAGCCCGGTCTCGGCAAACACGATCAGGAACAACACCAGGTACACCCACACGCCGTACTGCTCGATCCACACACCGAAAGTCTGATCGATGTGCAGGATCATGTTGAGGAAATCCATTGCTTGTGCGCGCCCGGCGTCCCGCTGATGAAAGGGCTTTCAATATAGCGCACCCGGGGCAAGGGCTAAAATCAGCCTGCCCTGCTTTTTTTCGAGTCGCCCCATGTCAGATCGCCGTTCCATCGCGCCCCTGCCCGACCTGCTGATCAGCCAGATCGCCGCCGGCGAAGTCATCGAACGCCCGGCATCCGTGCTCAAGGAAATCCTCGAGAACGCCATCGATGCGGGTGCCAACGCCATCGAGATCCGGCTGGAAGGCGGCGGCATCCGCCGCATTGCGGTCAGCGACGACGGCCTGGGCATTCCGCCCGAGGAATTGCCGCTGGCCGTCGCGCGCCACGCCACCAGCAAGATCCGCTCACTCTCGGAACTGGAGTCGGTGGCGTCGATGGGGTTTCGTGGCGAAGCGCTTGCCTCCATTGCCTCGGTGGCGCGCCTGAGCATCATCTCGCGCGTGCGCAACGGCGAGCATGCCTGGCAGATCGATGCTTCCAGCGGCGAAGTCAGCCCGGCCTCCGGCCCGCAAGGCACCACGGTGGACGTGCGCCAGCTGTTCGACAGCGTGCCGGCGCGGCGCAAGTTCCTGCGTTCCGAAGCCACCGAGTTCGGCCACTGCCTGGATGCCCTGGAGCGCATCGCGCTGGCCAACCCGCAGATTGCCTTTCGCCTCTTTCACAATGACAAGGCGCAGCGCCAGTGGCTGCCGGCCGACCCCGGCCAGCGCATCCGCGACGTGCTGGGTCCGGACTTCGCCGGGCACGCCCTGCCGGTGGATACCCAATACGGCGCCATCGGCCTGAGCGGCATGGTGACCCGGCCCACGGCCGCGCGCGCCCGCGCCGACCGGCAATACCTGTACGTCAATGGCCGCTATGTGCGCGACCGCACGGTCAGCCATGCCCTGCGCAGCGCCTATGCCGATGTGTTGCATGGCGACCGTCAGCCCGCCTATGTGCTGTACCTGGAGATCGATCCGGGCGCGGTCGATGTCAACGTGCATCCGGCCAAGCACGAGGTGCGCTTTCGCGATAGCGGCGCGGTGCACCGCTTCGTCTCCCAGGTGGTCGGCCAGGCGCTGGCGCAGACCGGCGGCGCCCAGGCGGTCAGCGCCGACGAGGGCGCCGACCCCGCGCCGATGCCCGAGGCACCGGCCGCCCCCGTCCTGCCGGCCAGTCTGGACCTCGCGCGCCCGGCCGCGCCCGCCCCCATGCGCACCCATACCCAATCGGCCTTCCGCCTGCACGAGCCGGCCGCCGTGACGGCGCGCGACTGGCAGACGCTCTACCGGCCGCTGGCCGAACCCCGACCGGCCACGCCGCCCACCGGCACGCCCCGGGAGGAACCGCCGGCGCCGCCCGCCGAAAGCCCCGAGGAGCATCCGCTGGGCATGGCGCTGGGGCAGTTGCACGGCATCTACATCCTGGCCCAGAACACGCGCGGCCTGGTGCTGGTCGACATGCACGCCGCCCATGAGCGCGTGGTCTACGAACAACTCAAGCGCGCCCTGGACAATCGCAGCCTGCCGCGCCAGGACCTGCTCGTGCCGGTGGTCTTTCACGCCCAGGAGAAAGACGTGGCCGTGGTCGAGGAACATGTCGAGCAACTGAGCGAGCTGGGTTTCGAGATGCGACCCGGCGGCCCCAATTCGATCGCGGTGCGCAGCGTGCCCGCGCTGCTGGCGCGCGGCGACATCGAGTCCCTGGCGCGCGCGGTCTTGCGCGACCTGGCCAGCGTGGGCGAGTCGCGTCTGCTGACCGAACAGCGCAACGAGCTGCTCTCGACCATGGCCTGCCACGGTTCGGTGCGTGCCAACCGCCGCCTGACGATCGAGGAAATGAATGGCCTGTTGCGCCAGATGGAAGCCACCGAACGCGCCGATCAATGCAATCATGGCCGGCCCACCTGGGTGCAGTGGGGCCTGGCCGACCTGGACAAACTGTTTCTGCGCGGCCAATGACCCCCTCTCCCCTGCCCCTGATCTGCCTGGCCGGCCCGACCGCCGCCGGCAAGAGCGCCGCCACGCTGGCGCTGGCGCAACGCTGGCCGCTGGAAATCATCAATGTGGACTCGGCCACCATCTACCGCGGCATGGACATCGGCACGGCCAAGCCGTCGCCGGCCGAGCAGGCGCGCACGCCTCAGCACCTGCTCGATATCCGCGATCCGACCCAGGCTTATTCAGCCGCCGAGTTCCGTGACGATGCGCTGCGCCTGATCGGCGAGATCCAGGCGCGCGGACGCATCCCGCTGCTGGCCGGCGGCACCATGCTGTACTACAAGGCGCTGCGCGACGGCCTGGATGAGCTGCCTTCGGCCGACCCGGCGCTGCGCGCCGAACTGGAAGCCCGCGCAGCCGAGCTGGGCTGGCCGGCGATGCACGCCGAGCTCGCGCAGCACGATCCGGTGACCGCCGCGCGCCTGTCGCCCAATGACAGCCAGCGGATTCAGCGTGCGCTGGAAATCTGCCTGCTGTCAGGCCAGCCCATGTCGGCCCTGCTCAAGGGGCCGCGCACGCCGGCCCCGGATGCGCCGCGCTTCGTCACGCTGAGCCTGGAGCCCTCCGAACGGGCCGGCCTGCACGCCCGCATCGCGCAGCGCTTTGACGCCATGCTGGAGCAGGGTTTCGAGCAGGAAGTGCGTCGGCTGCATGCCCGCCCCGATCTGCATCCCGGCCTGCCGTCGGTGCGTTGCGTGGGCTATCGCCAGATGTGGGCCTGCCTGGACGGCGAGATCACGCTCGCCCTGGCCCGCGAACAAGGCATCGCCGCCACCCGCCAGCTTGCCAAGCGCCAGCTCACCTGGTTGCGCGCCCAACCCGAGCGCGTGGTCGTCGATTGCCTGGGCGCCGACAGCGCCGCGCGCATCGTGGATGCGGCTGCGAAACTGCTGCCGCCGGCCTGAAAAGCAAAACGCCCGCCTCCCGGCCAATGCCGGGAGGCGGGCGTTGCCAGACAACGAATGCGTCAGACCACGAAGGTGCGGGCCATGCCTTCCTGCTGGGCCACGACTTCGCCGATGACGCTGACGTCTTCGCCCTGGGCGCGCAGGGTGGCGGACACGGCGTCGGCCTGCTCGGGCGCAACCACCAGCACCATGCCGATGCCGCAGTTGAACACGCGGTACATCTCGTTGTCGGCCACGGCGCCCTGCTGCTGCAGCCACTGGAACAGCTTGGGCATCTGCCAGCCGTCACGATGCAGACGGGCCGACAGGCCGGCCTGCAGGATGCGCGGCACGTTCTCCAGCAGACCGCCGCCGGTGATGTGGGCCAGGCCCTTGATGGCCGTGCCGTGCTGCTCCAGCGCGGCCAGCACCTGCTTGACGTAGATACGGGTCGGGGCCATGACGACGTCGACCAGCGGCTGGCCGTGGAAGTCCTGGTCCGGGCGGGCGCCGGCGCGCTCGAGGATCTTGCGCACCAGCGAGTAACCGTTGGAGTGCGCACCGCTGGAGGCCAGGCCCAGGATCACGTCGCCCGGGCGGATCGACTTGCCGTCGATGATGGCGGATTTTTCGACCGCGCCGACCGCGAAGCCGGCCAGGTCGTATTCCCCTTCCGGGTACATGCCCGGCATTTCGGCGGTTTCACCGCCGATCAGGGCGCAACCGGACAGCTCGCAGCCGCGGGCGATCCCGCCCACCACGGCGGCAGCGGTGTCCACCGACAGTTTGCCGCAGGCGAAGTAGTCGAGGAAGTACAGCGGCTCGGCGCCCTGCACCAGAATGTCGTTGACGCTCATGGCGACCAGGTCGATGCCGACCGTGTCGTGGCGGTTCCAGTCGAACGCCAGGCGCAGCTTGGTGCCCACGCCGTCGGTGCCGGACACCAGCACCGGCTCGCGATATTTCTTGGGCAGCTCGAAAAGGGCGCCGAACCCGCCGATGCCGGCCAGCACCCCCGGGCGCATGGTGCGCGCTGCCAGCGGCTTGATCCGATCGACCAGCGCATCGCCGGCGTCGATGTCGACCCCGGCGTCGCGGTAGGTCAGAGGGGCGGAGTGTTCATTCGTCATGAGGAAAACCGTGGGATATGTAACAATTGCGGGTTTTGGGGGATTAGCCGGGGATTTTAGACGAAGCGCCCGGCAACGCGGCAATTCGGCCTGTAAACCCCGCAGCCCGGGCGCTTGCCGCCCCGGCGAATCCGCCGCTTCGGGCCTGAAACCGCATTTCCCCGGCACGCTGCGGGACGGAACAGGCGATCGTGGTTTAAAGTTCGGGCTTGGCTGTAAGCAGGGCCGAAACGCCCGTGACCGCGGGCCCGACCGCCCCCGACACAGGATCCGACCCGATACCGCGAACGGCCCCAAGCCCGTTTTATCGCCATTTCCATGAACCGCCAGCTGCTGCTTGATGTACTTCCTGCGCCAGCGCCTTCGCTGAACAATTTCATTGCCGGCTCCAACAGCGAGGCTCTGGCGGCCGCGCGCGCGCTCGCGGCAGGCCGCGCCATCTATCTGTGGGGCCAGGCCGGCTGCGGCCGCAGCCATCTGCTGCGCGGCCTGGCTGCGCGCAGCGGCGCCGTCTACATCGACGCGGCCAGCGGCCCGCAGATGCTGCGCCAGCTGGCCCAGACCGACTCCACCGCCGCCATGCCGGCCCTGGTGGCGGTCGATGACGTGCACCTGATGGACAAGGCCCGCCAGGCCGCCTTGTTCGCCCTGTACAATCGCTGGCGCGAGTCCGCCGCGACGGATCGCGCCTTCGCCCTGGCCGTGGCCGGCGACCGCGCCCCGATGTCGCTGCCCTTGCGCGAAGACCTGCGCACCCGGCTGGGCTGGGATCTGGTATTCCGCCTGGAGTCCCTCTCCGACGCCGACAAGCTGTCGGCCCTGTCTGCGCAGGCCGCCGACCGCGGCTTGCAACTGGCGCCCGAAGTCATCACCTGGATGCTCACGCACCACGAGCGCGACATCCGCAAGCTGGCTTCGCTGCTGGACGCGCTGGACCGCTATTCCCTGGCCACGGGCCGCCCCATTACCACTGCGCTGTTACGCGCCATGCTTGCCGAATCCCAATCCTCATGACCACCCGCCGTCTCGCCCTGTTCGACCTGGATCACACGCTGCTGCCGCTGGACAGCGACTATCAATGGGCCGACTTCCTGGCACGCACCGGGCGCGCTGGAGACCCCGAGCAGGCCAGGCGCCTGAACGACGAACTGATGGAGCGCTACAACCGGGGGGAGCTCACCGCCGAGCAGGCCGCCGAGTTCATGCTGGGCCTGCTGGCCGCGCACTCGCCCTTCGACCTGGCCGCCTGGCATGAAGCCTTCATGGCCGAAGTGATCCGCCCGGCCATGCACGCCTGCGCCCGCGACCTGGTGGACGAACACCTGCGCGCCGGCGATCTGTGCGCCATCGTCACGGCCACCAACACCTTCGTGACCGCGCCGATCGCGCGTGCCTTCGGCATCCCGCATCTGATCGCCACCGACCCCGAATACCGCAACGGGCGCTACACTGGCCGTATCGAAGGCACGCCGAGTTTCCGCGAAGGCAAGGTGCTGCGCGTGAACGCCTGGCTGGCCAGCCGGCAGCTGACGCTCGGCGATTTTTCCGAGTCGTATTTCTACAGCGACTCGTCCAACGACATTCCCCTGCTCGACGTCGTCAGCCATCCGGTGGCCGCCAACCCCAGTCCCAGCCTGCGCGCCACCGCGCAGGAGCGTGGCTGGCGCGTGCTGGACCTGTTCGACCACATGGAAGACGCCAAGTCCTGATGATTACCGACACCATCCGCAAATTCGTCGGACGCCTGTTCGGGCCCGCCCTCTCGCGCGGCCCGCAGCGCATCCCGAGCGAGCGCCACGGCATCGATCGCCGCAATGTGTCGCGCCATGCGATCAAGGTCTGCGAAGTGCTGCGCCAGCATGGCTATGAAGCCTATGTCGTGGGCGGCGCGGTGCGCGACCTGATCCTGGGCCTGGAGCCCAAGGACTTCGACGTCGCCACCAACGCAACGCCGGAGCAGATCCGCCCGCTGTTCCGCCGCGCCCGCATCATCGGCCGGCGCTTTCAGCTGGTTCACGTGGTGTTCGGCCAGGAGATCATCGAGACCTCCACCTTCCGTGCGCCGGCCTCGGCCGACCAGGAAACCGACGAACACGGCCGCATCCTGCGCGACAACGTATTCGGCTCGCAGGAAGAAGACGCCGCACGGCGCGACTTCACCATGAACGCGCTCTATTACGATCCCCACACCGAGGAAGTCATCGACTACCACAACGGCGTACAGGATCTGAAAAAGCGCCAGATCCGCATGATCGGCGATCCGGTCAAGCGCTACCGCGAAGACCCCGTGCGCATGCTGCGCGCCGTGCGCTTTGCGGCCAAACTCAACGGCACGCTGGATCCGGCCACGCGCCAACCCATCAGCACCATGGCCGGCCTGATCGAAAACGTGCCCGCCTCGCGGCTGTTCGACGAAATGCTCAAGCTGCTGACCTGCGGCCATGCCATGGACTGCCTGCGCCAGCTGCGCGCCGACGGCCTGCACCACGGCCTGCTGCCGCTGCTGGACGTGGTCCTGGAGCAACCCGGCGGCGAGCACTTCGTCGAACTGGCCCTGGAGCGCACCGATGCCCGCGTGCGCGCCGGCAAGACCATCAGCCCCAGCTTCCTGTTCGCGGCCCTGTTGTGGCAACAGGTCGAGTCGCGCTGGAAGGAACTGCGCGCCCAGGGCGAACACAGCATGCCGGCGCTGCTGCAGGCTGCCGACTCGGTGCTCGATGAGCAGACCGAGAAACTCGCCATCCAGCGCCGTTTCTCTTCCGACATGCGCGAGATCTGGTTCATGCAGCCGCGCTTCGAGCGACGCGCCGGCAAGACCATCTATCGCATGATCGAGCAGCCGCGCTTTCGCGCCGCCTGCGACTTCCTGCAACTGCGCGCGGCCGCCGGCGAGTTCGACAGCGTGCTGGCGCAGTGGTGGATGGATCTGGCCAACGGCAATGACGAAACCCGCGCCGAGATGATCGAAGAACTCGCCCACCTGCCGCGCGAGGAGCACCGCGACGATACCGCTGCCGGCAGCGGCGCGGCCGCCTCCACGCGCCGGCGTCGCCGCCGCCGCTCGCGCAGCAGCCAGAGGCCCGAATGACGGTGCGCGCCTACGTTGGCCTGGGCGCCAACCTGGGCGACGGCCCGGCCACGCTGCGAGCCGTGGCCGCCGAACTGGCCGCCCTGCCCGGGGTGCAGGCCTGCGAGGTTTCTCCCTTCTACCGCACCGCGCCCTTCGAAGCCGACGGACCCGACTTCACCAATGCGGTGGCGGCGCTGGACACGACCCTGACGCCCTTGGCGCTGCTCGATGCCCTGCAAGGGCTGGAGACGCGCCACGGCCGCGAGCGCCCCTACCGCAACGCCCCGCGCACACTCGACCTGGACCTGCTGCTGCATGGCGACACGGTCATGGACACCCCGCGCCTGACCCTGCCCCATCCGCGCATGCAGCAACGCGCCTTCGTGCTGGCCCCCCTGCATGACCTGGCCCCCGGTCTGCAACTGTCTTCGGGATCTGTCGCCGCGCTGCTGCGGGCCGCCGCCGACCAGGCCATCGAAAGGCTCTGATCGGCCCGCCCGCGACGCGGGCGCGCGCAGCGGGCGCGCGCAGCGGGCGCGCGCAGCAGCCTGACCCTCACACCCCGATCTTGCCCCCATCGACGCGCTGGATGACCACCGTGGCCGAGCGCGGCCGCACCTTGCCCTGCGCCGCGACGGTCGCATCGTCGCTGTCGTAAGCCGGCCAGTTCGAGGGATGCTGCACGTTGAGGAAAATCGTGGTGTAGTCGGGCGAGAAGGCGAAGCCGGTGATTTCCGCCTCGTTGGGGCCCACGAAAAAGCGCCGCAAGGCGGCCTGCTCGGCCGGCCCGATCGCCGGTCCGCTGCCCTGCCGATCGGACAGGGCCTGCGGCACCACGGCCAGCATCTGATCATTGATGCGGCGCGCCACCTCATTCTTGCGTCCGCCATCGATCCCGTTGTCGGTCTGGATCCACAGGATGCCGCGCGGGTCGAAGGCCAGGCCGTCGGGGCTGGCGAACTGGTTCAGTTCGGTCAGGCCAGAGCGGTTGACGTCGGCCGGTGCACCGGCCGGCGAGCCGAACAGGAAAAGATCCCAGGCGAAGGCGTCGCTGCCGCTGTCGTCGTGCCAGCGCACGATATGGCCGTTGACGTTGTCCAGGCGCGGATTGGCGGGGTTGGCGCCGCGCGCCGCATCGCGCTTGCTGTTGTTGGTCAGGCTCAGATAGATGTCGCCATTGATGGGATGGGTGGCCGTCCATTCGGGCCGGTCCATGGGAGTTGCGCCCACCTGGTCGGCAGCCTCGCGGCTGTTCAGGATGATGCCGTCCAGGCCGCCGAAGATCTCGCCCAGGCGGCGCCCGTCCTTGCCCACTGCCTGCGGCGTCAGGGGCAGCCAGCGGCCGCTGCCGTCCTCGTCAAAGCGCGCGGCGTACAGCGTGCCGCGGTCCAGATACTTGGCGCCCACCGCCAGCCGGTCGCTGCGCCTGGCGTCGGCCGGGTCCCAGGGTTCGTCCGAGACGAAACGGTACAGGTATTCAAAGCGCGCATCGTCGCCCATGTAAAAGGCCAGGGGCTTGCCGGCCTGGGGCGTGCCGAAGCTGCAACCCTCGTGCGCAAAACGACCCATGGCGCTGCGCTTGACGGCAACGCTGTCCGGGTCGTAGGGATCGATTTCCACCAGATAACCGAAGCCGTTGATTTCATTGCGCCAGTCCTGGCTGGCATCGGAACCGCGCGCAGTGATGTCGAAACGGGCGAACTCGCCTTGCTGCTCGCTCGGATCTCCCGCGGCGCTCTCCCAGTGGTAACGGCTCTCCTTGTCGCTGACTCCCATGCGGCGCTGATGCGCCGCACGCTCGCCGCGGTTGACGAAGCAGTTGGCCCAGTTTTCCTCGGCGGTCAGATAGCTGCCCCAGGGCGTGGTGCCATTGCCGCAATTGTTGTTGGTGCCGCGCACCTGAGTGCCGTCGGGCGAGAACGGTGTGCGCACCCAGGCGCTGCCGGCCATGGGGCCGGCCAGCATCATGGGCGTCGCCGACGTGAAGCGGCGGTTATAGCGCGAGTTGGGCACGATCTCCCAGCGCCCCTGCTGCCTGCGGATGTGCAGGATCGACACGCCGTGGGCATTGATCTCCTTGCGCACCTCCTCGGCCGGGCGGCGGCCATCCGGTTGCGTGGGGCCTTGGGGATGCAGCGCCTGCTGGTCGATGTATTCATGGTTCACCGCCAGCAGACCTTCGCTGGCGCTGTCGTCCAGCGCAAAGAAGTGCATGCCGTCGTGATGCATGCCGGTGGCGTTCAGGCCATCCTGGGCGCTGTTGCCGCCGTCCGGATCCCAGGGGCGCGCCTGATCGTTGAGCGGCGTGCCCCAGGCGCCCAGGACCTGCGCCACGTAGCCCGGCGGCACCACACAGGCGTCGGTCATCGAGGCGGGCAGCGATGCAAAGCCCAGCGTCACGCCGCTTTCCGCCTGCCCCGCCCTCGCGGCCCAGGGGGCAAGGCTGGCTGCGCCCAGCCCGGCCAGCGCGCACAGACCGCCGCGCATCACGGCGCGACGCGACAGATTGCGTTCAAGAATGCTTCCGAAGGCGGGAGTGTCGCTGGGATTGCGGACCGTCTGGTCGGAGGTGGACTTGCTCATCTCGGCTCCTGGGATGACGCGAAAGCGCCAGGGAAAACCCAGATGCTGGGCAAGCAATGTGAATCAATCATGACAGCGCCGGCGTCAGCCGGGCTTGGCGGCGCGGGACCTAGCGCGGCACCGCCGCCACCAGATGATGCAGCTTGGGCCACCACTGCTGGATCCAGGGGTGAAAGACCTCGGAGGCCAGATAGGGCCCCGCGCCCCAGACCAGCGTCCAGGCCAGCGCCCCCACCATGTTGGCCGCCAGGAAACGCCCGAAGGGCATGCCGCCCGAGCCGGCCAGCAGACCATTGAGCTGACGCAACACCACCACAAAGCGCGCGCCCATCACGATATACACGCCACGCTTGCTGAACTGCGCTTGCAGGGTGTCCAGGCGTTGCGGCGTGAGCTTGACCAGGTGGCCGTAGCGGCGCAGCAGGCGCTGGCCCCCGAAGCGGCCGATGGCATAGCCGGTGCAATCGCCCAGCACCGCGCCGCAGAATACCGCCAGCAGCAACACCGGCAGCGACATCTCGCCGTGGCTGGCCAGCAAGGAGGCCAGCACCACTGCGGACTCTCCCGGCACGGGCGCTCCCATGGACTCCAGGTAGAGGCAGGCGAACAGCGCCCAGGCGCCATAGGCCAGCAAGAGGTGGTGCAAGGTCTCCATGGCCTAGCCGACGCGCTCGGCCAGCCTCTGGCGGATCGCGGCGACATCCTCCTGCGTGGGCAGGCCGGCTTCATTGCCCAGGAAATGCAGTTTGTGTGCCGAGGCCGCACGCGCGAACAGAAAATGCTCGCGCCAGGGCAGATCGGGCCGGGCCGCATACGA